>CAYQCK010000007.1:0-3327 GCA_964415965.1 uncultured Gammaproteobacteria bacterium | reverse complement strand
AGGCTTCTGGTACATTCCTGCCACGAATATGAAGGCCGAAATCCATCCCAAGTACTTCCCGGAAGCCAAGATCGTCTGTGCCTGCGGCAACGTGGTCACGGCCGGTTCGACCGTGCCCGAGATCCACGTCGAGTTGTGCTCCAAGTGCCATCCGTTCTACACGGGCAAGCAGAAGCTGATCGATACGGCGCGCCGCGTCGAGAAGTTCGCCGAGCGCAAACAGGCCAAGGTCGACAAGGCCGGCACGACGCTTGGTAAGAAGGCCAAGGCCGAGAAGCGCGCCGCACACAAGGCAGCCAAGAAGGCGCAGAAGAAGCCGACCCAGCTGAACGAAGTTTAGCTACCATCAACGAACCGCCTCGAGCCAGGCGGTTTTGTTATAATGGATTCCCCATCTATTCACGGTGGATTCCCGCCGGAGTTTACCCCGGCCACCGAGCCGGGGCGGGAATGACGAAATAAATTATGTCCGACCTGACCAAAGCCGCGGCTGAAGCCCGGGAAAAACTGAAGATGATCGAGGACCAGCTGGCGGCGCCGGACGCGGCCGCGGACCTAAAGCGGTTCCGTGAGCTGTCGCGGAGCCATGAGCAGCAGCGCCGGGTGGCCGAGGCGGGCAACGAGTACGTGGCCGCCGCGCGGGCCATGGAGGACCTCGAGGCCGCGCTCAAATCGGACGAACCAGAGCTCAAATTGCTGGCCGAGGCCGAATTCCCCGAAGCCGAGAAGAACCTGCAGGAAAAACAGGCGGCTTTCGAATCCGCTTTGGTGCCGCCGGATCCGCATGACGACAACGACGTCATCATCGAGATCCGCGCCGGCGCGGGCGGCGACGAGGCGGCCTTGTTCGCGGCCAACCTGTTCCGCATGTATTCCCGCTTCGCCGAGCGCCAAGGCTGGAAGACGACCCTCGTCTCGGAATCGCGGTCCGAAACCGATGGCTTCAAGGAAGTGATTTTCGGCATCCAGGGGCGCGGCGCCTACGGACAGCTCAAATACGAATCCGGGGTGCACCGCGTGCAGCGCGTGCCGGTGACCGAGAAGCAGGGCCGCATCCACACTTCGACCGCGACCGTGGCCGTGCTGCCGGAAATCGAGGAGACGGAAATCACCATCAACGCCAAAGACCTGCGCATAGATACCTACTGCGCCGGGGGCAAGGGCGGGCAGTCGGTCAACACGACCTATTCCGCGGTCCGCATCACGCATATCCCGACCAACACGGTCGTCACCTGCCAGGACGAGCGGTCGCAGGCGCAGAACCGCGAGCGGGCCATGTCCATCCTGCGTGCCCGGCTGTGGGAGGTCGAGGAAGAGAAGAAGCACAGCGAGCTGGATGCGGAACGCCGGGCGCAGATCGGGCACGGCGACCGCTCCGAGAAGATCCGGACCTACAATTATCCGCAAGACCGCATCACGGACCACCGTATCCGGCAGTCGTGGCACAACATCCCAATCATCCTGGACGGGGATTTGGCCGACGTCATCGCCAAACTGAAGGCCGGCAAACGGGGCGAGGCTGCCGAAGAAGACGAGGAATAAACGAAAAACCTAGGAAAAACGCGGCTGTCACCCTTGGGGTAGGTGCCGCGTTTTTGGAGATGGACCATTTGACAAAATGGCCAAAATATGGTTGGATACCCTATTCCCTTGGGAAACCGGGGAATTTGGCTAAAACAAGCACCTTAACCCTCAAAGAGGAATAAGATGGCGAACTCGAGCGCGAAGTACCTGTCGTTCATCATGGCAATCCTGGCGATCGCGGCCTGTTCCGGGGACAACTCCGAGAACTACCCGCCCCCGCCCGCTCCGGCGGCGGACGCGGCGGCCGATGCCCCAGCCGAAACGGCGGCGGACGCGGCGATCACCGAAGCGGCCGACGTCGAGGCTAAGCCCGATGCGGCGAAGCCCGTGTCCGACCCGGAATGCTCCGAGGTCGAGGACCAGGAAGCGGCGGTGCTGTTCAAGGCTCCGCTCCGCGGAGACGGCTACTTGGCGGCTGCGGCGAAGATCGGATACGCGTCGCTGGCCAACAAGCCCGACGTGCCCTTGGCCGATCCCTTCCCGGGATGCGTGGCCAAGAAGGCGACCGACCAGGCGCTGTCCTGCGGCTTCGGCTTGGCCTATCCGGGCACCAAGATCACGTTCATCCTCGGGATGAACGAGTTCGGCGGCCCGACCGAGAAACTGGGGGCTTGGTTCTCCCAGATCAACGGCGACAAGGCGGTCTACTATGGCGAATACTTCGCCTGCGTGGGCAAGAAGCTCGTGGGGACCCTGAAGGACGGGAAGTTCGACGGCGCGCTCGCGCCGACGTCCGATCCGTTGAGTCCGGCGTTCATCGACTACATGGTCCCGTGACGGGGATCCGGCTGAAACCGACGTGCCCCCGTGTTGGAAGATACGGGGGCGCTTTCATACCAGGAGGCTAAATGAAAAAGTTGATGCTGGCCATGACGTTCATCGTCGCGTGTCTGACGCCAGCGTGCGGGGGCGACGAATTCAGCGCCGAGCAAGGCGGTTCAAGCGGCACCGGAGGTTCGTCAGGGGTCGGCGGCTCATCCGGCACCGGCGGCACCACGACAGGCGGCTCCTCGGGTTCATCCGGCAGCGGAGGCTCGAGCGGCACCGGAGGCGCCAGCGCCGACGCCGGAGAAGAGGACGCGGCGGAAGATGCCGCACCGGATACGGCCGACGCCGCAGATGCGGCCGAAGCCGACGCGGCGGAAGAGCCCGACGCGGCCGATGCCGAAATCTGCCCCGACGGCGGCATCCTCAGCGGCGGTCCAGTCGACTGCGGACAGCCTCCGGCCACCGGACTCGCCATCTGCATCGTGCTAGCGCATGACGCGACCTGCGGTTTCATCGGCGCGGCCGGAGGGAACCCTCCCCAAGGCCAAGCCGTCGATCCGTACTACAACGATCCCATGATCGTCGTCGGCGGACCGTGCATGGCGACCGCAGCCGGACAGGACACGGTCCTGTGCCAATCGCCGGCGCCCAAGAGCACCTTGGTGCAGTTCGCGCCCGGCTTGCATGGTTCGGCCAACGGGCCGACCGTCCCCGGACGCTACGCCTGCGACGGCCAAGCCTGCCGCGGCAAGGTGTTCGTCTACAAGGACGGCGCCGTGGTCGGCAGCCTGCAGAACGGCACGGCCAGCGGCATCCTCAAGCTGGTCGCGTACAAGGGCCGTCTCGATCTTTCGTTCATCGCGCCGTAGCGGAAGCTGCGGCCCGACGGGCCCCGTGCCGAGCGTACGGGGCTTTTCTTTTACTCTTGCCAGAATCGGCTGCTTTTGCTACATTTCCGGCGCCCGCCAAACGGGC
>CAYQCK010000006.1:0-9216 GCA_964415965.1 uncultured Gammaproteobacteria bacterium | reverse complement strand
CATCGCCGGCCACGCGTGGGCCGTGCAGTACAACCCGGCCTACGGCATCTTCTTCATCGGCACCTTCCGCGAGTCGCTCGGACTCGAAGGCTTCCCGTTCTCCGACAAGAAGGACGGGAAGGGGCGCCCGATGAGCGGTCCGGTCCACGGCTCCAGGCAGTTCGTGAAGGCGTCGTCCTTCTGCGAGCTCGCACGGATCACCGCGACGGTCGAGCGGTACTTCGACATGCTCGACTCACAGTAGCACTTTCCCTCCAGCGTCGAGGACAGAATTATTCTGTCCTCGCCTCAGCCCTGCGGTCGACCTCGGTCGACCACGGAGTCGAGGCGACGAATCCCGGGTGACACCGGGAAGAAGCCATGGACTTTCGCAAGGAGATAGAAATGAAAACGACACGGAAACCATCCGCGCGTGAGCTGATCGCCAAAAAGGCCAAGCTGGTCGACGAGAAGCGGCAGTTTGCCGAGTTCGCGACGAGCAGCGGGCTGGACGGAAAGTCCGGCCTCGCGGAGCTCGAAGCGGAAATCCGAGAGATCGGCGCGGAGCTCGTGCGCCGGGCGATGGCGGCGGAAAACGTGGTCAGGTTGCCGTCAGCCATGCGCGACGCCATCCTGAATCCGCCGAGCTGCGACTTCAACAACTACGCGGCGCGGACGGTCACGGAGCTGATGGCGGTACGGAACGACTACGTCAGCGAGTTGGCGCGTTTCGTCGAGCGGCACGGCCACGATGCGGATTCCTGCAAGCACTACATGCTCAGGACCAACGACCGCCTGCGGTACATCGACGAGATCATCGAGCGCCGCGCGATAGCGGCCGATGACCGGGATGAAGACCGGACGGTCCTCTCGCAAGCGCAAGCCAGCTGAAGCCCCTTCACTTGAGGAGGACCGGCATCTCGGTCCTCCCATCGACCGCATCGCCGAATCATCGGAGGTGGAGTCGAGGCGACGAATCCCGGGTGATACCGGGAAGAAGCCAAGTACTTTCCCAAGGAGAAGCAGATGCAGAAGGTTTTTTCGGTCGTGTATGTCGACGGCAGATGTCGCATCGAAGAGACTTCAGACGACGGTCTGGGTCTCGATGCCTGGATCTGGCGCGACAGCCGGTACGAGTACCGGACAGTCAGCCTCGAGGAGGCAATCAGGGTTGCGCTGGGCAGTTGCCACGCGGTCCGCCAGCAGTACGCCGGCGCCTCGGTCGAGGATCTGCTGCAGAGCATCCGGGCGTGCGAGCGCGAGCTGGACAGGCACGCCAGCCGTCTCGAGCGCCTGCCGTGGGCCGAGCGCCTGCACTGCCTCTACGAGGAGCTCACGTCGCGGCTCGAAGGCCGGGCGGACGGGGTGGAGCTCAGCTCCTACCGGCCGAGCCTGGGTTGCGACTTCAGGGGCGGTCCGTGGCACGTCATGCTCGCCAAGTATGCGTACGGACCCAAGGAGTTGGCCGCGACAGGATACGCCCCGAACGACATCACGTTCGTGAAGCGGCTGTCCCTGGTGGCCTGACATGCGGCACTTTCTCAAGAGCCTTTGGCGCGCATCCCTCGAGGGCGCGCGCGAGACATCCAGGTCGGCCGACCGAGGAGGCAAGGGATGAACGTGATCAAACGGATTTGGTTCCAGCTCGTGCAGACCGTCCTCGACGCGGCGCTGGGCGCGGTCATCCGGCTGCGCAAGACCGCGCTGCCGCCCAAGCCCATCGTCTGGCATGACCCGCGGCCGTACCGGCGCTGGCGCATCGAGCAGCTCGCGCATGAGCTCGAACGCCTGCGCTGGCAGCGAGACTTCATCGGAGCCGCGCGGCCGCTGGATCCGAACATCGACGAGGTGGTGTTCAGCCGCTGCCTGGTCCTGGACGAGATCCTGACCCAGCGCGGCTTGCGGGATGCCAACCCGCGCATCCACGGCTACAACTGAGAAGCATCACGGCACGACCCTCGTGCCGCAGCCCTGCCGATTCTGGCGGGGCTTTTCGTTGGCGGAGACCTTGACTCGGCTGCCGGAAAATGCTTGGATGGCGTATCAGCAACCAAGGAGAGACGCATGCTGAAAGGTACTTTCCCCATCGCGGTTTGCCTCGTTTCCCTGATGGGCTGCGCGACTGCCCGGGCCGAACCCGGCGACCAGCCCACCACCGTCTACAACCAGACGACCCGGACCAGGACGACCATCGAGTACGTCCCGCCGCCTCCGCCCCTCATACAGCAGGTCTTCGTCCCCGGCTGCGGCCAGCCCAACGGCGGCACCGGCCAGGACGCCGACGGCATCGATATCGTCTATGAGACGGCCGAGACCGCGCAGGCCCTGGCGGCGAGCGGCATCTCGGTTACGCCCACGGGTATCGTCGGCCGGAATTTCCGGCTCGACCCCTTGGCGTGCGACGGCGCGCAGACGGCGCGCTTCATCCTCCGCGGTTCGCGGATGGCTCCGGACGGCTGGCATGTCCGCATCATCCGGGCCAACTCCGACTGCACGGCCGACCTCGTCATCGTGATGAACGGGGTCGTGGCCAGCACTTTGCCCGGCTCCACCACCCGGGCTTGCCGGACCCAGGTCCGCTGACCCTGCTACCGCGCCCGTCCACACGGATCGGCGCGGCTTTTTGTTTTGCCGGGACGGTTCGTGTACGCTTGAAACCTATGCGAGCCATCCTGGTGCATGGCCTGATGGGACATGCCGATAACTGCTGGTTCCCGTGGATGAAGCGGGAACTGGAGAAAGCCGGTATTCCCGCGAAATCCATCGATTTGCCGCAACCCGCTTTCCCGGTGCGCGAGGATTGGGTCAAGACGTTAACGCAGGCGGTCGATGAACCGGCCGACACCATCCTGGTCGGGCATTCTTTGGGCTGCCCGACGATCCTGCATTACCTGCAGGAATACCGCGGCACTGACCGATTCCCGCAAGCCGTCTTGGTCGCGGGTTTCGGCCGTCGGTTTTTGCATGAGCGCGTGTCGCATCTTCAGCAACGTCTGCTGCACTGGCTGGAACAGCCATTGGATTTCGCTGACATCCGCCGCAAATGCAAAAAGTTCACCTGCCTCGCCTCGACCGACGACCCGCTCGTGCCGTATGCCGAAAGCGTCTGGCTGGCGGAGCAGCTCGATGCCGAATTGGTGACCGAGAAGAAACAGCATTTCGTCTCCATCGGCGGACATGGCGTCACGGAACTGCCGAGCGCGCTCGAAGCCGTGCTCAAGAACCTGGAGCCCGGCAACCCCAAGCCATGAAACTCACCACTTTGTGTTACGCGCTGGATGGCCGGGGCAACGTCCTCCTGGCCATGAAGAAGCGCGGCTTCGCGGCCGGCAAACTGAATGGTCCTGGAGGCAAGTTCGAGCCGGGCGAAACTCCGGAGCAGGCCTGCCGCCGCGAAGTCCGGGAAGAGGTCGGAGTGGAGCTTGTTGGCCTGGAGCCGCGCGGCATCATCGAATTCAGGTTCGGCGGCAAGCCCGATTGGGACCAGGAGTGCCACATCTTCGTGGCGCGGGGCATCGAAGACGAGCCGAGGGAGACTGAGGAGATGAAACCGGAATGGTTCCCGATCAAGGATTTGCCGTTCGGCAAGATGTGGGAAAGCGATTCGCTTTGGCTGCCGGGTTTGCTCGCCGGCGGGACGGTCAAGATGAGATTCGAGTTCGATGGGGAGGGTAAGATGCTGGGATGGCGAAGCCTGTAGAAGGTTGATTCGCCTCACCTCTACACCAAGCGGTGCCCATCGCGTATCATGGCGGCATATGGCGATGAAAGTCGTGGCTTTGGGCACCGGGGTGTGCGTCAACGGCGTGGAGCGGGTCCCTGACCGCCAGCCGCCGGGTTTTCTGGTCGATGTCGACGGGCGGCTGGTCCTGTTCGATTGCAGCGAGGGGATCAGGTTCCGCATCGAAGCCGCGGGTTACGATTATGGGCACGTGTCGCATGTCGCCGTGACCCACGCCCATCCGGACCACGCCGCCTTGCCCCAATTCATCCAGGCGAAGTTCTGCCGCCACATGTATGGCGACCAGGATGAGCGGTCGCGGAAGCTTTCCTTATACCTGCCGAAGCTGCTGGGCCGGGATTTCCCTCAGGTCTGGAACTGGCATCAGCCCGAGAATGACGGCGGCTACTGGCAGGGCTTCCAGCCGGACTACGTCGGCTTGGCCGACGGCGACAAGATCGAATTGTGGCCAGGCGCGACGCTGAAGTCTTATGACGTCTACCACGGCTACGGTCGGCATCCGTCCATGGGTTTCCGGCTCGAGACGAAATACGGCATCTTCGCCTACACCGGCGACTCGGGCGTGTGCGAGGGCGTGCGCGTCTTGTCGCAGAGCGCGGACCTGCTCATCGCCGATTGCCAGGTCAGGGTCGGACAGGAATACACCGGAGGCTACGGCCATATGGGTCCGCGGCAGTGCGGCGACATCGCGCTCAAAGGCGGGGTCAAGCGGCTGTGGCTGACGCACTACCCAGGGATCGACGAGCCGGAGGCGGTCCTGGCCGAGGTCCGGGCGGCCGGTTTCTTCGGCGAGGCGCGGCTGGCGCTGGACGGCGACCGGTTGGAAATCAAATGAGGCCGGTTCCCCGGCAGGAACAAGCGCCTGACTCCGCACGGCGCAATCGTGATATACTGTCGGCAATATGATTACGCGCATCTTGATCGGCATCGTCCTGGTCGCCATCGGGTTCGTCATCGTCTGGAAGACCCGGAAATTCATCGAAACCTTCGGATCCATCGCCTGGGCCGACGCCAAGCTCGGCGGGGGAGGGACGAGCATCATGTACAAGACCATCGGCATCATCCTGATTTTCGTGGGCTTCATGTACGCCACCAACCTTTGGACCGCGTTCCTGGAAGCGACGGTGGGCGCGGCCCTTTTCCCGAAGGCGCCGACCGAAGGCTAAAACCGACATATGATCCCGCGAAGCGGCACAGAACTGATAAACCCGTTCAAGCTCCTGGAGCGCATCGGCATACGCGAGGGGCAGCGGGTGGCTGATTTGGGCTGCGGCGCTTTGGGGCATTTCGTGTTCCCGGCCGCCCAGCTGGTGGGCGGCAAGGGCGCGGTCTTCGCCGTTGATATCCAGCGCGGAGTGCTCGAACATATCGAAAAGCGGGCCAAGGACGGACAGTTCTGGAACGTCTATCCGGTGTGGTCGGACATCGACGTCTTCCGCGCCACCCGCATCGACGAAGGCTCGCTCGACCTCACGCTCCTGGTCAACAACCTCTACCTCTCGCAGAACCGTCCGGGCCTGATCCGCGAGATGGCTCGCTTGGCCAAGCCCGGCGGCCGGATCGTCGTCGTGGAATGGAAGCCGACGGCCAGCCCGATCGGGCCGGCGACCAGCCAGCGCCTGAGCAAGGAAGAAGCCAAGAAAATCCTGAAGAGCCCGCTCATCGAGTTCCATGACGAGTTCGAAGCCGGGCCGTACCATTACGGCATGATTTACCATCGTTCGGATAAGGCGGTCGAATGAACGCGAAACCGCCGCACCGAGCGGAACCTCCCGGCCCCATGCCGGGATTTTTCGTCCGCCGGGACAGGGCGGTCCTTGATTTTTGGCCGCGATTCTGGCAGGATTCCCGTCGAATATGACGCTGCCATCATTGCTCACCCCAGGTTATTGGTTCGCCCCGCTGCCGACGCCGCTCATGCCGCCCGCGCACTGGGCGTTATTGGTCTGTTTCGGGCTCCTGTCAGCGGCCGGCGTCGTCCTGCTCGTCGTCTTGCGCCGCGTGAGCTGGGACAAGCTCAAGCGCCGCATCTTCGGCCGCGTCGCCACGGCGCTGGTCACCATGGGCCTGGTCGGCCTGCTCTTGCGGGGCTTGGATTACGAGAAGGTCTATCTCTTGAGCATGCGCGCGTTCTACCTGGTCTGGGCGGCCTGCGCTTTGGCTTGGGCCTGGTCCATCTACCGCTACGCCACCAAGACCGTCCCGGCCATCAGGGCCAAGCAGTCGGAACGCGAGCAGTTCGAGAAGTGGTTGCCGAAAAAAAAAGTAATGTAGGGGCGAATAATCATTCGCCCAACCCATGGGACGATAGGGACGTGCAGGGCGCGTCCTTTTTGGTAAAATGGGACCGTGACTGAAGCGAAGGACGCGAGGAGGCGATTCGGGGACCGCGGCGAGGATTTGGCCGTGGCGTATTTTTCGGCCCGCGGTTTCCGGCAGGTGGCGCGAAATTGGCGTTGCCGGGCCGGGGAAATCGATTTGATCATGGAACGCGACGGCTGTCTGCACTTCATCGAGATCAAGACCCGGCGCACAACGTCCTTCGGCTATCCGGAGGAAGCCATAACGCGGCGGAAGCTCGAGCACCTGGGCCGCGCCATCGAGACGTATCTGCTCGCGGCGC
This sequence comes from uncultured Gammaproteobacteria bacterium, assembly GCA_964415965.1. Taxonomy (GTDB): domain Bacteria; phylum Patescibacteriota; class Patescibacteriia; order 2-12-FULL-60-25; family 2-12-FULL-60-25; genus CAIKNB01. The sequence goes on along the minus strand of CAYQCK010000006.1, from coordinate 2,872 downwards.
CGACCCGACCGCGCGCTTACCAAGCGGATGCCTTGGCGATAACGCTGGCGCCGGGCAAAGAACCGGAATTCCATTACGTGCCGGGTATCGCTTGAGGTTAGGCTGCCCATGTCTTGATTCTTGCCTTGGTCCGTGGTTAGGTTGCCGGGCACCTTCGGCAACATGGCAAGGAGGGCCAGAAGCATGCCCAAGACAAGTTGTTTCGCCTGCGACGTCAATGCCGGAAAAGCTACGACCCCGGGGGGATTCATCCACCGCGACGACCGTTGGGCGGTCGACCACGCCATCGGCCTCAAGCCGGACGAACCAATTCCGCTGAACGGCTTCCTCATCGTTTGTCCGGTCCGCCACGTCGAGCATGTCCACCTGCTGACCGACGAGGAGCAGGCGGATTTCGGCCTGTTGCTCAAGGACGTAAGCATGGCCGTCCAGAAGGTCCTGCAGCCCGAGAAGGTCTACATCTGTTCGTTCGGCGAGGTCGTCCGGCACGTCCATTGGTACGTCATCCCGCGCATGCCGGGCATGCCCCGGAGCGGAATCGACGTCCTGCACGGCATCTTCACGGAAAGGAAGTGGTCGTGCAGCGTGAAGGACGCGTCCATGACCGCGCTCAAGGTCAAAGCCGAGCTGGAGCAGCTTATCGCCGCCCGCGGCGGCACGGCCTTGGCGCCTTACTCGCACATGTTCTGAACGGCTATGAGGAGGGGAAGATGCGTTACCTGATGCTCATCATCGACGACGACATGCCGAAGGCCAAGGGCTACGGCTCGATCGAAGAATGGTTTCCCGGATCGTTCGCGATCCATGAGGCAAGGACATTCGCGATCCGGGGCCATGACGGGAAGGCTGGTCAATCCGCCGTGGCGCGGCTCACGGCCGTCCGCTATGACATCCTCCTGGCGGACTACAACCTCATGGACGGCGACCGTTTGGGTCCGGAGTACGTATTCGACATACGGAACAGCCTGGAGGGTCATGTTGCCCAAGAAGACGGCGGCCTCAACAAGGACGCCTACATCATCGGCACGGCCTCAGGCTGGGACGAGCAGGGGCAGGGCGTGCTGAAGCGCATGCTGAAGCGCAAGGGCCTCGTGCGCGGACTCGACGGCGCGACTGCGGAGTCGGGGAGCGTCGCTCTCCAACTGCGGCGGGAACTCGAGAAGTTCTTGGCCCTCCGCGAGGCCGAGCCTCAAGTGAAGATCCGATAGGCTCCGCGACAGCGGAATGCCTCCTCAACCCCGGCACGCGCCACAGCGGCCGGGGTCTTCCATTTATCCAGGACCGGCGGGTTGACCTGGAGGGCGAAGTGTGTTTAATTCAGCAAGAACTTTCTATCCCACCAAGCAAGGATGCCGCCATGGAACAAGCCAAGAAACCCCTCAAGTGCATCGCATTCCCGTACGATCTGCGGTATTGCCACGGCGGGGACGATATCCTGCCGCCGCGGCCGGAGCAGCTGAACCGGGCGCTCAACGCGGTGTTCGGCGGGGCGTGTCCGTCCATCGTCCATTACCAACAAGGCAATTTCGGGTGGTATGTCGTCTGCTCGAGACCGCCGGATATATCTGAGGCCGAAAGAATCAAAGAAAAGATCGCGAGGTTCATCGAGAGCGAACCGTTCGAGGTCTGAGGGACCGTTGCCCCGCGCCTACCCGCGGGGCTTTATTTTATGAACATCGCGTCGCCGAATGAGTAGAAACGATAGCCTTCGGAAATCGCAACGGAATAAGCGTCGAGGACGGTGCGGCGGCCCCAGTCCGCATCAACATGGTGTTCACCGACGAAAGCCGAGACGAGCACGACTAGGGTAGATTTGGGCAGGTGGAAATTCGTGATGAGCGCATCCACGGTCTTGAATTTGTAGCCGGGGGTGATGAAGATTTTGGTGAAGCCGTGGTCGAGGCCGGATTCGAGGGCGCGGACGGTCGTGGTGCCGACGGCGATGACGCGACCGCCGGCTTGTTTGGTTTCGGCGATGGCTCGGTGCGTCTCTTCCGGGATGTCGAGCCATTCCTCATGCATCTCGTGCGCTTCGAGCGTGTCGGTCTTGATGGGACGGAACGTGCCCAGGCCGACATGCAGGATGATCTCGGCGAATTTGATCCCTTGGGCCTTCAGCTTGGCGATGAGTTCGGGGGTAAGATGGAGGCCGGCGGTCGGGGCCGCGACCGAGCCGACCTCTTTGGCATAGACGGTCTGGTAGTCGGCGGCGTCGGAAATCGGTTTGCCTACGTACGGCGGAGTCGGGACTTGGCCGACGCGGTCGCTGAAAGCCAGGACTTCGTCAGGCGGCAAGCCGAAATCCAGGACGACAGTGCCGTCGTCCCGCTTGTCGATGACGTGGCATGCGGTTCCGTCGCCGAAGCGGATTTCGGTCCCGGGTCTGAGTTTGCGTCCTGGTTTGGCCAGGGCAAGCCAGTTTTTGTCTTCGGGACGGAGGAGGAAGATCTCGATTGGCGTAGGGGCGCATGCCACACGCCCGGGGCGCATGGCATGCGCCCCTACAGTCCCCATTATCCGTGCCTTGAAGACCTTGCTCCGGTTCACGACCAGCAGGTCGCCGGGTTTGAGGAAATCGCCGATCTCGAAAAAGCGTCGGTGCTCGATGGCGCCGGTTTGGCGGTCCAGCACCAATAGCCGCGAGGCGTCGCGGGGCCGGGCAGGTTCTTGGGCGATGCGCTCCGGGGGCAGGATGTAGTCGAAATCGGCGGTCTGCATGGGCCAAAGATTGCCATATGGCCCCCAAAGGGGCAATCCGGGAGGCGGCCGCCGCGGTTCGCCTTCTCGTCCGCAAGCGACAGGGCTTGCCAAAATCCAAGGCTTCTGGTACATTCCTGCCACGAATATGAAGGCCGAAATCCATCCCAAGTAC
>CAYQCK010000005.1:0-10682 GCA_964415965.1 uncultured Gammaproteobacteria bacterium | reverse complement strand
GTTGGCTTAGAAGCAGCCACCCTTTAAAGAAAGCGTAATAGCTCACTGGTCAAGCTTCCCTGCGCCGAAAACTTATCGGGGCTAAGTACGGTACCGAAGTCGCGGGATACGATCGTCCTTCGGGACGGTGTATCGGTAAGGGAGCATTCGCATCTGCGCTGAAGCGAAAGGCGTGAGCCGTCGTGGAGCGTTGCGAAGAGAGAATGTCGGCATGAGTAGCAAAAAGACAGGTGAAAATCCTGTCCACCATAAACCCAAGGTTTCCAGGGCAACGAGAATCGTCCCTGGGTTAGTCGGTCCTAAGGCCAGGTCGAAAGGCGTAACCGATGGACAGCAGGTTAATATTCCTGCACTGCCTGTAGATTTCGATGGAGTGACGTGTTGTTGAATCTCCCGAGGTCCCCGGAATGGAGCTTCGGGCGCGAAGGGGTGCTGGGTAGGCAAATCCGCCCGGCACAAGCCTCGTCGCGATCGCGAGCCTGACGCAAGTCGGGCAAGGGGAGAGGATGTGACACCTAGAAAACCTTCTAGAGCTAATCTGCAGGCAACCGTACCGTAAACCGACACAGGTGGGTGGGCATAAGTGTGCTAAGGTGTACGAGAGAACCCGTGTGTAGGAACTCGGCAATACAGCGGCCGTAACTTCGGGATAAGGCCTGCCGCGTTAAACGCGGCCACAGCTAAAGACGCAAACCGACTGTTTACCAAAAACACAGCTCCCTGCTAAACCGCAAGGTGATGTATAGGGAGTGATGCCTGGCCAGTGTCAGAACGTCAAGCGGAGAGGTCATGGGGTTTACCCCGGCAGCCTTGAAGCCAAGCGCTGATGAACGCCGGCGATAACTATAATCGTCCTAAGGTAGCGAAATTCCTTGTCGGGTGAGTTCCGACCCGCACGAATGGCATAACGAGTTTGCGACTGTCTCCACATGGGACTCGGTGAAATTGCAAGTGGGGTGAAGATGCCCTGTACGCGCAGTCAGACGAAAAGACCCCGTGAAGCTTTACTATAACTTGATATTGGGTCGCGGTTTTGCATGTTCAGCATAGGTGGGAGCCTTCGGGCGCCAGTGAGATACCACTCTTGCACTATCGCGATTCTCATTCTCGACCATGAATCTGGTTGGGGAGACAGTATCTGGTGGGTAGTTTAACTGGGGCGGTTGCCTCCCAAATGGTAACGGAGGCGTTCACAAAGGTCAGCTAGGTGCGGATGGAAATCGCACCGGTTCCGCAATGGGATAAGCTGGCTTGACTGCGAGACCTACAAGTCGAGCAGACGCGAAAGCGGGACATAGTGATCCGACCGTACGATATCGGACGGCGGAAGCTCAACGGATAAAAGCTACTCCGGGGATAACAGGCTGATCGGGTCCAAGAGTCCACATCGACGACCCGGTTTGGCACCTCGATGTCGGCTCATCGCATCCTGGGGCTGGAGAAGGTCCCAAGGGTTTGGCTGTTCGCCAATTAAAGCGGTACGCGAGCTGGGTTCAGAACGTCGTGAGACAGTTCGGTCTCCTGTCTACTGTGCGCGTGGAACATTGAGAAGGCGATTCTCTAGTACGAGAGGACCGAGAATCACGAACCTCTAGTGCGCCGGCTGTCCTACCAAGGGCACCGCCGGGTAGCTACGTTCGGAACGGATAAACGCTGAAAGCATCTAAGCGTGAAGCCGTCTTCAAGATTAATGTTCGTCATCATGGCCCTCCGAGACTAGGAGGTTGATAGGCCGTAGGTGTAAGACCCGCAAGGGTTTGAGCCGAGCGGTACTAATAGCCAGATGCTTCGGCCTTCCGGATGAAACCGGACGGACCGGAGGTGTTATCGAAAATTGCATCACAAAATTGCCTTGCACGTACGACCTCCTCATCAGGAAGTCGGGAACCTTTGCCTTCGGCTCAGACTATCGAATCATCGATGATCTTAGCCGGTGGTTAAAGCGAGAGGGTCACACCCGTTCCCTTTCCGAACACGGAAGTTAAGCCTCTCAGCAGCGATGGTACTTGGACCCAACCCGGTCCTGGAAGAGTAGCCCACTGCCGGACTAAACAGGAAACCCGCAGAAATGCGGGTTTTTTGTATCCGTCCTGGAAGTTACCTTATAACAAAACTCGGTGTACCATACGAACATGTCCATCTTCAAACGGTTCTCCAGCTGGGATTGGATATCTATCGCCGTCTTCTGCCTTGTCGCGTTCTTGGCCGCAGATTTGTCGGCCATCAAAGGCGGCGTCTGCGCCAGCTCGCCGTGTTCCGGCTTAAACCGGTCCTTTACCGACGACGGGACGGTTGATCACTATTTTTCGTCGGAATCCAGTCCGTATATCTCACCGACCGCCGGGCTCTCATATCGGTATTTCAAGGGCAGCCCTGATTACGCATTCGGGATGGTAAGCCGTCCGTATTCTTTCCGGCTGGATTCCAATGAGACCATCGAAGACCGATATCCTAAACCGGAAGAGCTTTTGCGCAACGACAAGCGGACATTGCCCGGTGTCTTCCTGTTCCACAAGTTATTCGTCCTGCTGAGCCTGCCTCTTTGGTTCTGTGTTGCCTTGGTTTTGAGGTTGCTGGCCAAACGAAAAAAAGTTATCGGCCGTATCGCCGGGATATTGTTCTGGCTGTTGGTCACATCTCTTCTTCTTTTTTCCGCGCTCCGTTTCGCCAGCGGCATGTTCCAAGGCGAGATGGACGATACGCTGCGGATGTTGTTCTGAAAAGATTAGCTCGCCTGTCCTGTATAAATATTGGGCAGCGCGCTTGACAGCGGCTGCCCTTTGGGAGCGATTTCAGCGGCTAAAGTACGTGCCGCTAGTTGGACTTGTCAGGGTCCGGATTTTTAACCAGGCGCAATCCGCGCTTGGCACCGACCGGCTTCTTGGCCGCCTCGGCTTGTCGAAGGGCCTCGTCGCCGTTGACCTCGATGACCCCGCCGCACTTCCGGCAGCGGATCTTGACCCGCCTGCCCGAGACCTTGTCTCCGGCGATGGTGTACTTGGCCTGGCACTTCGGGCATGAAAGGTTCACGGACGGCAGATGGGGTGCGTCGTTGGCCGCCGCCGGTTCCTGTTTGCCTTCCGGCTCTTCGGCTTCGATCGTCTCTTGCCACGGCTCGAGTAGCGCCGCTGTGCCGGCGCGCAGCTGGAAGTAGAGCTGGTACACGTCGTCGATGACCGGGCCGCTGATGCGCACCGTGCGCCAGCCCTGCTTGTCGCGTCGATGGTCCACGATGGCTTCGGCGCTCAAGTGGATGTATCGGCCGAGGGTCTTGGTCGGCGAGTCGGGCGGCAGATGCGTCTGCCAGCTGATGGACTCGACGTACTTCCGCAGCGGGATGGGCACCAGGCTCACCGCGGGTCCGGATTCGTTCCTGACCTCGTAGTAGATCCGGCCGTCGCTATCCAAGGTCACCTCGATGCCGTTCAGGCGTTCGTTTTTGCTGGAGAGCCTCAGGCCACCCAGCTTCTTCGCCACTTCCGCATGCGCCTCTTCGTTCAGGAAAATGTACAGGCTCATGGCTATTCTCCTTCCTATCGCCGAAACCGTCGGGGTCCACTTATGGATTGGCCCATCCGGCTTCGGTCGGTGGATCGCGCCGGGCCATACCGGCGTGATAGCGATATTGAAGCATTTCTCGCAGGTGCGGTCAACCTCCTTGACTATCGGTTGACAGCGTCCACCCTGGACGGCAAGCTGGCGCACAGTCCTTTTTTCGGAGGTGAACATGGACGTCTTCGGGAAGCTTGCGGCAAGGTGCCGGCATGAGACGAGCCTGTCTGTCCCCGAGCCTATGAGGCAGCCTCTTTCCGCCGACGAGCGCGACGCTTTGGCGCTCTGGATCCGCGGCCAGCGTTCGGCGGCACGGCCTGAAAGGCAAAGCTGGTCCGTATTCTGGAACGGAGGCGTTCCATTCTTCCGCACGGAAATCGCTCACCTGCTTCGCGGCAATGAGGCGCACAACATCTTGCAGTGCGCCCCCTCATTGCGCAGTCCCTCGCAGCTCCAATGTTGGAACGCTCTTGAATCCGGGCTGCGTTTCGTGCTCGAGCGGCTGGACGCCTTCCGTTGCCAGTTCTTCGACGCCGATTTGCTGATCATTATCGATAACAGGATTGCGAACGGCGCGGTGTGCTACGGTCCGAAAGCCGGATCGGACGGCGCTAAAGGAAGCGGTTTGGACTGGCGGATCGTCGAGCCTATCGACGTCCTTGAGGCCTTGCTGAGTTCTTGGGGATCGCTCCACCCGATGAACAAGTTCGCCCGCGAGCGCCTGTGCGATATCGCGGACAAGGCGCTCACGCTGCGCCCCTGATACGCAAGACCCGGAATCTCTCCGGGTCTGATTTTTTGGACGATTTACGCCTTACCGCTCTTCTTTTTTGGCTGCGTGGTATGCGTCCGCGGCTTTGGCGAATTCCCTGTTCCATTTCTGCTGGATTTTTATCAGTGAATCCGAAATCTTTATGTAATTTTCGTCTCCGGCCAGATTCTTCATCAGGCTTTTGGCGTCGCTGATCATGCTTCCGCGTTCGTTCCTTGCTGACTGGATGCGCTGGTTGAGCATCTCCGCATACTTGCCGGTCCTCAATTTCCTGACTTCTTCCTCCTTTTGTTTGTCGGGCATGTCTTGCTTGTAGATGGCCGCGACCTCTTGGCTCAGGCTTGCCTTCATGTCCGCCGGAATCTTGTTGGCCAACACGCCCCCATCCGGACCCATGCCGGCCTGCAGGCTTTCAAGTTTGGTATCCGCTTCCGTCACCCTATCGGCGAATCGAGCGATTTCTGGATTCATCAGTTGCATCAGCTTGGGAAAGCGTTCATTTTTCGTCCAGCGCGAATCCGATACCAGGTCGGGACTGTAGCTGGTGCTGACATCAATCCGATTCGCCGCTTTCATGTCCTCGGCGATCTTTCCTTTGACGTCCTGGCTTAAATCCGGGATATCTTCGACTCCTTTGACCGCTGCGCCAAGCAATTCCTGTCTTTTTTCGGCGAAAGTCTCGTCCGCTGTTTTTTCGGCCTTGTTTTCGGCGGATTCCGCGGCGGCAGCCTGTTCTGCCGGAGCTGCCTCAGCCGATTGTTCCTGGGCCTCGGCGACTTTAGCCTTGGTCGGCTCTTCTCCTGTTCCTTCCATGGCCGAAATTTCGGCGTCGATTTTGGCCAGTTCTGCCTTTAAAGCTTCGAATTTCTGGATGGTTTCGCCGGCTTCGGCCTTAATGGCGTCTATCTCAGCCTTGGCTTCGGCGTCGAGGGCATCCCCCTGTTCTTTCACGTAGGCATCGGCCTCCGCCACGGAATTCCTGGCTTCCTCCGCTCCGGCTTCAGCCCTGCTCAATTCCGCCTGGATTCCTTCGCGCTGTTTGCCTAATTCGCCCAACTTCTCATGTTTGGCCGCTTCCGCCGCTTCGGCTGCTTTGCTTTCGGCCGCCTTGCGTTCTTGGGCCTCCGTATTTTTGGCCTTGGCTGCGGCCAACCTGTCTGAAAATCCTGGCATAATCGGAATGGTAAAAATTGATGATTTCAGAACATATGCTATCCTAAGCCTTGAAATATGTCCAACGCCAAAAATCAGCCAGTCCAGCTCGCCAAGCGGCTCAAGGAAGTTTCCTCGGAACTTAAGGTTTTGAACAAACGATTCAAGGAAATCGGCAAAAAAGCCAAGAATGCGGTGAAGTCAGCGCATATGCGCGCGGATGAAAGAAAGGTCTCGGTATTGAGGAAAAAAATAGCCCTGTAAAACCAAAAATCCGCCGTAAGGCGGACTTTTTTTCGCGTCTCTCAACTCGGCCGTTTTTTGACCTTCAGCGCCAGCCAGATGATCAGGATGATGCTCAAGCCGGAGGCTAGGCTGCTGAGGGGCAGGCCGAACAGCGTCCGGATGCCGTCCGAGACGCGCAGGAACACGGTGACGATGAGCACCGTGACCGTGATGGCACCCAGGATGCGCACGTCGTTCTGGCGGTCGAATTCTTCTTTCAGTCCGGTGATGTCGCTGGCGTCGATTTTTACGCCGAGTTCGCCGCGCTGGATTTTGTCGAGCATGCGCATGCTTTCTTCCGGCAGGCGCTCGATGTAGTCCAGGTAGTCGAAAGCGTTGGCCTTGAGCTGGTCGAGTCTCTTGAGCGGGTTCAGGAAATCCTTCTTGGCCTGGTCGGCCAAGGGCGCTAACTCGTCGTTCAGGTTGAAGTCCGACCAAAGCTTCAGTCCCATGGCCTCGGTCGTGACGAAAGCCTTGGCGAACAGGGCCATGTCGGCCGGGACGCTGATGCCGCGCGCCGGCGCCTTGTTCAATATCTTGAACATGCTCTGCGCGACGCTCGGCGTCTTGGGCGAAAAGAAAAATTCGTTCAGGACCTCGAAGACGTCCTTGCCGAAACCCGCGACATCGCTCGCAGCCTCCGGTTTGACCAGGTGCAGGATGTGCCGCAGGAAGGATTCGGCGTCTTTGTTCGTGAACGCCAGGAAGCAGCTGACCATCTCTTGCCGCTGTTGTTGGTTGAGGTAGCCGACCATGCCGAAATCCTGGAAGCAGATTTTGTTGCCGGGCAGGGCGAAATAGTTGCCGGGATGCGGATCGGCGTGGAAAAATCCTTCCTTGATGAACTGCGTCAGCAATGCCCGGATGCCGTGGCGGGCCACGGTCTGGGGATTGATGCCGAGGCGGCGCATCCCTTCCTGGTCGTCAGCCGCCACGCCGTCTATGAATTCCATGGTCAGGACGCGGGGGGTCGTGTAGTCCCAGTGGATCTTCGGGACCTTCACGTGCGGATTGTCGACGTACATCGCGCGGAAGCGCTCTGCGTTATGGCCCTCGACCCCGAAGTCCAACTCGCGGACGGTCCAATCGGCGAATTCCTCGACCAACTTGACCGGCCTGAGTGTCTTGGATTCAGGTATCAGTTTTTCGATCGAAGCGGCGAAGTGCAGCAGGATATGGATATCGGCCTCGATGGTCTCGCGGATGCCCGGCCTTTGGATTTTGACCGCGACTTTCCGCCCATCCGGCAGGAATGCCCGGTGGACCTGGGACAAGGAGGCGGCGGCGATCGGTTCCGGATCGAAGGCCAGGAAAGCCACATCCGGGTCCCGACCCAGCTCGGCCTTCAGGATCCGCTTGGCTTCCGCTGATGGGAAGGGTTCGACTTGGTTTTGGAGCTTGGAAAACTCTTTGGCTATGCGTTCGCCGACCAGATCCGTCCTCAGGCTCAAGACTTGGCCAAATTTGACGTAGGTCGGGCCCAATTTCTCCAGCGTTTGGCGCAGGACGGTCGGCGAGACCTTCAAGCCGCTGGGTTTTTGTTGGATCAGCGGTTCGGTTTGCTGGCTTGAGCGGAAAAATGACCGCAGACGGTTCTTCAGGGGAATGAGGTAGGCGAGATCCAGCTCATTCAGCAGCACGCCGCCTCCGGCTTCCGATACGATGCCGACGATTTGGCGCAAACGGCGCAAGTCAGCTAGCTTGCGCTTGACCGTGAATATGCTCATGACTCACTGATTGTACTACTTATACACACTCGAGCCCAGGCTTTAAGGCGGCACTTCGGTTCTAAATGGTATAATTCGGACATGCGGAAGTCGTCCAAGAGGTCGGTAAAGAGGGCTGGTATGAGCCTGAAGCAACTGGAGGCCGAAAGCCTTCCGGTTGAAACCGGTTTGGGTTATTGGTTGTTCCACGCCCTGAATTGGTGCGCCCTGTTGGCATGCGTCGTGGCTTTCATCTTTATAAGCTATACTGGGTAATGAGCAGGTAATCCACAGGATATCCGAGTTTGTCCACAGGGAGCATATCCCTGTTTTTTGTCTCAACAAGAAGGAATTTCTGGGATTGGGCAAAATCGCTATACAATGGTTATGCAAAGTTCGCCGTCGCTCTTTCATTTCCCACCCAACCCACTAAGGCGAACGAGCTAGCCGCAAAAAGCGGTCAAAACAAAAACAAACAAATAGCCAGTTAGTCCGACCCACCGCCCGGCCTGATTCCGGGCGGTGGGCTGGACCAAAACCGTCAAAACCATTCGGGACGGTTTTTATATTTATTGAGCCACGAATGTGGTAAAATATCCGCCGGGATATGTCCTTATCGACCTGGCGAATAACTTTGGTGCTCAGTGCGGTGACTGCGGTCGCCACATTATGTTTATCCGGCTTGCCCAGGGCTTTTGCTGCCACCAGCACGAATTTTGATCTTAACCAGGACCGAGGGGGAACCGTCGAGTATTCGGGCGCTTCCGCGAATTACGATTTCAAAGCCGAAATCGGCCATCCGGGCGTCGGCAAATCGACCAGTACGAATTACGTCTTTGACCACGGTACCGTCTGGTTCGAAAGCGCGACTGGGGTCAGGGTCTCGATCCGCTGGGCCGTGCCTGAGCTGCGCGTCGGCGCCAGCGAGACGAACGACGATTCGGTCTTTTTCCTGACTGTCAGGACTCCGGGGGACGCTGACGATACGATTGTATACACGCTGCCCGACCTGGCGACTTCGGAAGTCGACGGAACGTATGCGACGTCGGTTCTGCTGTCCGTCCCGGTCGGCATTTATGACGTCGGCATCAAGACCAGCCAACATGTGACCAAGCTTATCCAGGACGTCAGCCTCCCGTCCGGGACGACGACGGTCCTGAATTTCACCAACACCTCCAATACCTCGACTAAAGGCGCGCAGCGCCTCTTGTCTGGCGATATCAGCGGCAACGGATCATCGACCTCGACCCTGGGCGACGATGTGGTGAATTCGGTCGATCTATCCATCCTTATCCCGAAACTCGACGCTTCGGATCCGAGCGGCAATGCCGAACGTTCCAACCTCAATCAGGACATCGTCATCAATTCGGTCGATCTCAGCATGTTGCTCAAGAATCTAGATATCCAAGGCGAAAAATAAAATATGCGCATCCCGCTCCGCTTCCCTTTCCTGTTCGGCCTGATGTTGCTGGCGCTGGCGTTTGGTTGGCCGGCCTTTGCCGGTTCGCCGGCGGGCAACGATTGGTTCCAGTTGCTGGCGAGCCCTGCGACCGGCAACGACAATACCGGCGACGGTGGAACGGGTAATGCCGCCGATTACAACTACTATTACGTGGGCCAAAGCTTTACCGGCACGATGCAGATCAACGTCTCCAGCCCTTCGGGTTCGAACGCCTCGAACATCTGGGTGGATTTCTCGACGACCACGGTCTCGTCTACCGGTCTGACCAACGGTACTTTTTTCCCTAATTGGGCCAGCCAGAACATTGATTCATCGGCCGGCCGCGTCTATTCGACGGGCTATCGGACCACGGGTTATGCCACGGGATTGGGCAACTTCGGCACCGTGAATTTTTCGTTCAAGCGCCCGACTGCGGCAAGCTATGGCACGGCCAGCCCCGGGACGCTCGACATAAATATCGGCACCGTCGGCAACACGACCGAGAGCAACATCTCATATGATGGAACGGATATCATGGATGATGCGGAAGATTTTAGTTACCACGTTTGGGCGGATACCAAAAAACCTTTTGCCGAGGACAACAGCCCGGCAAGCGGCACGGTTGGCGTCCTGATAGACAGCGACTACCTATTCCGCCTGTTCGACACTAAGCTTGGTGAAGGTTTCTCTACGAATACGGCGTTCGGAGCCGGCGGCGTCGGCACCGGCGTGAACACCGCGACGCCCCCGGGTTCGATCGTTTTCGCGCCGACGCATTTCGCGCCGACGAGCTACGACGCCTACGCCTGCTCCGGCATCTGGGGGACCAACTCCTGCAGCATCACGATCAATCCGCCGTCGCCCTCGGGCATGGCCGGCGATTCCCGCAATTGGCAGTACAACACGCTTTACAGCGTGACCGTGGGCGGTTATCGCGACTTGGCGTCTCCCAACCAAGACCAGCTCGGAGATACGAACGGTCCGAACACAATGGATCAGAAATTTTTTACCTTCACCACCGAGGCCGATACGGTCAGACCTCTTGTCGTCGGAGAACTGCCGACGCGCGGCTCCGGCGGCAACAGCGCTTCGACGAATATCACGGTCTACGTCGAAGACCGGAAGACGTACCCGAACGGTCCGTCCGGCGTGGGCATCGATCCCGCGACCTGCAGGTTCAATATCTCTTCCCCGAGCTTCGCGCTCACGACCTATGCCCAGGGGCAACCCGTCGTGATCGTCGCCACCTCGACCCCATCGGGTTATGTCGCGCCTTATGGTTTTGCCTATACCATCAATCCGGCGACGGATTTCGCCGAGAACGAGACGGTTTCGGTCAGCGCTTACGATTGCGCCGATACCGCCGGCAACGTGATGGTCACGGATAATTGGACCTTCACGACCGCCGACAGCCAGCCGCCGTATGTGACTTCGACCGTGCCATCTAACGACCAGGTCGTCGCTCCGACCGGTACGGTCGCCTTGCACATCAAAGACGACGGCGTCGGCGTCGATCTATCGAATACCGTCATCTACGTAAACGGCGTCTATTACACCAATACGGGCGGCGCGGGAAGCGTCACGACCAACGGCACGCGCATCACGTTCGCCTCGAGTTTGAACTACAATGGCGGCAATTATGCGGGCGACACGACCTCCCGCAGTGGCACGGTGAATGATTCCACCTTCGTCATCGATCCGCAGGCGGATTTCGCAGAGAACGAAGCCGTGACCGTCATCGTCTATGCCGCTGATTCCAGCGGCAACATCATGG
>CAYQCK010000004.1:0-119748 GCA_964415965.1 uncultured Gammaproteobacteria bacterium | reverse complement strand
GGAGGTGGTATCAAAGTGCGCCTATAATAATTGATATCGGACTACTTGTCAAGTGGCGTAAATAAGCCAAAATCAGCGTATGAATAAGACCCTAATCAGGGCTATCGGGAGGCTTAACGAAGCCTGGCTACGCGAAGGTGTGGATATGTATGTGGATAGGTGCAAACCTTTCACCAATCTCCAGATTATCGAGCTTCCGGAAGGGCACGGCGGTTCGGCCAAGCCGGATATCGAAAAAGCCAAACATATCGAGGCCGAAGCCCTATCGAAAGGGTTGCCGCCGGATGCTGCCCTTGTGGCGCTGGACGAAACCGGAAAATCGCTCACCTCGGCCGGCCTCGCAGAATGTCTGGCCAGTTGGAAATCCGAGGGCAAAACAGTCTGTTTCGCCATCGGCGGATCATGGGGTCTGGGTGCAGAAATCCTCAAAAAAGCCGACCTGACCCTGTCCCTCGGAAAGATAACGCTCCCCCATGGCCTGGCCCGACTTATCCTGGCCGAACAGATATACCGCGCCCACAGCATCTTGGCCGGGAAGGCGTACCATAAATAGCCGATCGATTGGACAGCCGTCCGGACTGCGGAGATAATATCCGCATGAACCGTAACCCGAACATCCCTCCGCCAACGAACATCCTCAAGCCCGAAGACCTGATTCCTGACCGGATGCCCGGCGAACTCCAGGCCGACGACATTGTTGCGGCCGAAGAGATGCCGGGTTTCGATCAGGCGGAGGTCTATTTAACGATTGAGAAAAAGAAGCTGGGGAAGTATCTGCATAAGAAGAACGAGGACAACGTCCTGGTAGATCCAGAGACGGGTCTCATGGGGGTCATGGACGGACTGGGAGGGATGCGGAACGGCGATCTCGCCAGCCTGGTCTGCGAGCAGGTGATGCCGGGTGAGTTCAGGAATGCCTTGGTGAAGGCAGAAAAACTCGGACCCGAACGAGCGGCGGGGATGTTGCTCGAAACGCAAAGCCGCAAACTCCGCGGCCTGCCCGAAGAGGAACGGAGACATAAGGACGCAGAAAAGATGATACGGACGGTCGTCGGAGTCGATCCGGAGCTGGTCATGAAAGGCCTGGCTTTGATCGAAGCGCTGCAGGCAGCCAGCGAGGCGGTCAGCGACACGGGCGGCATGACCACGGCATGCATCGGGCTCATCCATGAAGCGCGCAACGGCAAACGCTATGCCGTCGTCGCGAACGTCGGCGACAGCGCGGCTTACGTGCGGCGCGCCGACGGTCGGATGGAGAGGCTGACGCATGAAGACTCGGCCTACGAGTCTTTGGTGCGCCGCGGCGTACTGATCGACGGGCTGGGCATCAAAGACTACATCGACCTGCATCGCGACCCCATCAGCGACAAGGTCAGCCAGAACCTTGATATCCCGATTCCCCTGACCCAGGAAAACTGCCTGGCGCTCGGTTACGGCGAAGGCGAATACGAAGCCCGGAAGGGCCGTGGCGACACGGCGATCCATTGGACATACGGCGACCTGATGGTCACGGTCATCGACACCTTGGGCGGCCCGACCCCGCCCAGCCCCTCACTCGAGATCGTCGAAGTCCGGGACGGCGACGAGATCCTGTTCTGCACCGACGGCCTGGTCGACAAGTACGAAGACCCCGCGACGGGCACGACGGACCTGGCCGAACTCGGCATCGACATGGAAACCGGGAACACCCCGGAAGAACGCCTGGACAACCTGCGGACCCTGGCCAAACACCGACGGACGTATAAACTCGATGACGACATCGCCATCGTCAAGGCGCGGATCAAAAAACGGAACGGAAATAAAACGACTTCCCCGAGCTAGGGGAAGTCTTCGTCTTAACGGACCTTGGCGCCATCCTTCCCCGATTCGGGACGGTATAGGCGGTTGCGGATGGAGCGGCCGCCCGATGGGGCGGCGAACTCGATCCTTTCCACGTTGGTCCAGTGGCATCGATCGCTGTCGATGACGTGGAAAATCTCTCGGGGGATATCGGGCACGAAACGGTAGTCGTACCAGGTGCCGTGGCGCGGCTGTCTCGGGTCAGGCACGAGGCGGCCGCGGATATCGCGCCAGCCTTCGAGGGTATCGGTCCTGAGTACGACCTCGTGGCCCCGCAAGGCGTGCGGCCGGAAACCGCTGAACGCCCTGAGGCCGATGATCAGCGTATCGACGTCGAAGCGGACGCTGACGTCCCGGACCGCACCCAACGAACGCTGGAGGGCGGGTGCCATGAAATCCTTGATTTCGGCCATCGGACAGCTCCTGGAAAGGACTCCCCGAAGCATATCCGAACCGGCCCGCCTGTCAAGGCCTTAATCGGGTGGGTCAAAGGCCGGCAAAGAGGTATAATCTTTGGGTTATGCGGAGTTCCGAGCAAAACGAGGACATGCAAGGACCACCAGGTACGCCGGATGCGTACGCGGCGTTGGCGTCCCTTTGGAAGGATTTCCAGGAAAGCCTGGAGGAGCTGCGGACCAAGTTAGGCGAACTCACCGACAAGCGGAAACACTATGAATGACGACAGGACGAACACGCCGACCGCCGACGGCGCACGCATGAAGGCCATGAGCCGGGCATGGTCGGATTTCAGCCGCAAGCTCAATGACATCAAGGGCCGGATAACGAAGCTCAAGACAAGCCAGGACAACAAAGAACGCGATGCCAAGCTCAAATCAATCCAACAAGCCATCGACGAACACCGCTAACCGAAGAACGACCATATGCAAGAAAACGCCATCGCCAAAGCAAGCCAAGAAAGGCTGAAGCAGGCCTTCGAGAGCAGGAGCGAAAAACCGGAGACGCTGGCCCGCGAAATGCTGCGCCAAGGAGACGTGCAGGTCACGGACATCTTGAGCTGGATCGACGACCAGGAGCAGGCCGCGACGGACTCGGGGGATATCGCCCTGATGGAGGAGCTGGGAGACATCAAGAAGGCGGTGAATGAGGCATACGCCAAACTCAAGACCGGGTTGGAGCAGGCGAAGCGTACGGTAGATAACCGGACGGAAGAGATAGATGCGGACTGGGGTACGGCGGCCGCCGAAGGAGCGGAAAGCCGAACCGAGACGATCGACCTCGGGGAAAAGATCGACCGCCTCACATTCTCCGAATTGGACAAGAATGAATTATCCGGATGGTTCGGCCAAGAAGGTCTGGAGCCCGGCCTACGCGAGGATGCCATCGATCGGATCGCCGATAAAGCCCGCGAAGCGATCGAAAACAGCGCATTTTCGATGGCCGATTTGGATAAGCTCGTCGAGCTGGCGTCCGTCGAAGGACCGGGGGAAGCCGTGAAGAAGGAGATGGCGGACAGCGTTTCCGGCGTCGGCAAAAAATTCGCCGAAAAACTCCTGACCGACAAGGCCTATCGCGAAAGCCTGATGCAGACCACCGAAGTGCTGGAAGGAAGCATGTCGGGCGGCGGCCCGAAAATCTGCGAAGCCCGTTCGCTCAGGAACCTGGTGGCCATGCATGAGATATTCCGCAATGAATCGGGCGAAGGAAGTTCCTTGCGCGACGTCCTGAACGCCATGAACCTGACCCGCCATACCCCGGACCTCAAGCATATCGAGAATCCGGACCCGATACTCAAGATCGATACCCTCAGTTTTGATGACGCGACGGGCGACATCACGACGACCTTGGATGCAAAGCTGTATTTCGACGACCCGAGCGGATCCGGCAACCAGGTCGTCAGGAATTTCGAGCTGAACGAGTCGCGGGTCGACGGCCAACCCGCCAGGGAGAAAATGGTCCATCACGAAAGTTTCGTCCTGGCCGATCAGCTTCAGGGGTCGGGCCTGGCCGCCGAGCTCCTGAACGACAGCTTCACCGAATACGAAAAGATGGGCGTCGACAGCGTATCGCTCAAGGCGAACGACACGGTGGGCGGATACACCTGGGCGAGCAGCGGATTCGGCTTCGACAAGGACAAAAACGCGCAACTAAGGCTGATAAACAAGCGGATTTCCGAAGCCAGCAAAAAGAAAGGCTCTGCCCTGAGCTCCAGCGAGGTGACGGGCATCCGCATGGATACCATCAAGGAATTCGAGGGCACGCCCGATGAGGAGAAAAACGAGCTCTACAAGGGCTTCGTCAAGAACCTGATCGATGACGCCAAGACGCTATTCACCGCGAAGCTGACGCAAAAGGAAATTGACGTGACACGACCGGAAGTAGCCGAAATCCTGGCGGAATTCGATGAACTGATGGATGAATCAAAGATCCCCGACAAGCTGTTGACGATCACGCCCCAAGACATCGCCCTGGTCGGTCGGGGAAAATTCACCCTTTACTCCGACGAGGAGAACAATTGGTACACCAAGGACGAATTGGCGGAGGCCGAAAAGAACGGTTTGGACCGGAAAAAGGCGGGCATACGCGAGAACCATGCAGGCAAACTCGGCCTGCTGGGCAGCGGCTGGTACGGAAAAGCCAACCGCGGAGCGCAGTTCGACGCCGTCAGGACCAAAGCCAAACGGTCGGCAGAAGCCGCCCGAAGCAAACGCAAGACCACCCAATGATATGCCGAATAAATTCGAACAGAACCAACAACCGCCGAAGGAGATGACCAGCAAGGAGGGCTGCAGCATGACCAAAGACGGAGTCATCACCGGCGACAAGCATTTCCACGAAGTCTCGATGGGCACGACGCCGGAAATCGAGCAGCAAGACCTCGACGCGATTTCGACCGAGACGGTCAGCCTGGCCGAGTGCCAAATCCGCGGCCTCATGGTATCCAGCCCTGGAACAGCCCTCAGGGCGCTGCAAGCCATGGCCCTGAGATATCCCGGGCATCCGAACGCGCGGACGTGGCAAGAAATGATCGACAAGATGAAGAAATGAAGAAGCCCCGTTCCAGATAGGAACGGGGCTTTGATCAAGCGAGGACCGCCGGGATGAGCGTGGCTGCCGGGCCGCGCAATTTGATGTGCGCCGGCACCGCGTCGTCCTCAGGGTTCACATCGATGACGACCGCGCCGCGCTCCCTGGCCCTTGAGACGAAGCCGGCGGCAGGCATGACCAAACCGCTCGTGCCGATGACCAGGACCGCTTCGCAGGCCAGGCTGGTCAGGAAGGCCTTGGCCACGGCCTTGGTCGGCAGCTCCTCGCCGAACCAGACGATGGCCGGACGCTCCAAGGCGCCGCAGCAAGTCGAAACGGGGAGGCGCTTGTACGAAAGCGACCGATCTTCGCGCTCCTGCCCGCACTTGGTGCAGCGGTTGTGCCAGAGCGAGCCATGGAGACGCTCGACACCTGGATGGTCGGCGGCCTCATGGAGGCCGTCCACATTCTGGGTGTACAGGTTCACGTCGCGCGTCCAGCGCGCGATTTCGGTCCACCTGGCAAGGGCGCGGTGCGCGGCATTCGGCTGGCACTTGGCCACCGTCTGCCGGCGCATGAGATACCATTCCCAGACCAGCCGCGGGTCCTCGGCGAACGCCGCAGGATTGGCCAACTCTTCGAACGATTTGTTCCGCCAATAGCCGCCTTCGCCGCGGAAGGTCGGCACGCCGCTTTCGGCCGAGATGCCGGCACCGGTCAGGACCAGGATGCGCTTGGCTGCGGCCAAGACGGACCGCACTTCGGAGACAGGGTCTTGTTCGTGCATGACCGCACAGCTCATGATCACCTCAGGCTTGTTTGGATTGAAGTTACGATTAGCGATTTTGCCATAAAACCCCGAAATTGTCAAGGTTGCAGGGGCGGAACTGATGACAGCCTGAGCATTTTAAGCTATGCTCCAACCCGTAAAATCCGATGCTTCCAGGTGACGCCGCGGTGGCGGAACTGGTATACGCGCTGGCCTTAGAAGCCAGTGCCCGCAAGGGCTTGAGGGTCCGAGTCCCTCCCGCGGCACCACTTGGATATATCGAAAAAAATCTAACCTCCGGGTTGGGCAAAAAATCCACGAATGGCCGGTCAGGACTTCGGTCAGGAGGTTTATCGAAAATGCCGTTGACACGAGCCGAAAGCGGTGCTTAACTCGGCGCAGCAACTTCAACAAGGAGAACGGGAGGATGGTCGACACCAAACAGCTGCTGGACTTCTTCTTCGAAGCCGGGTTGGCGACCTATGCCGGAGACGGCGCCACGACGTCGATCGCTGAACTGCCGGGGTCGAAGGTCCTGCGCTTCGGACATGGACCGTTCCTCTACGTCGATACATACTTCGTGAACGGGACGGTGAGCTGCGGCCAAACCCTCATTTGGCAGGACGATATCCCGGTCTGGACCATGCAATACCGGGGCTACTGCCTGGACAAGGGGGCCATCAGCGTACTCAAGCAAGTCCTGCTCCAGGCCTACCGCATGCGGCGTTTCAACGGAGGGCGCGGCGAGACCCAGGAGACAACCGGCGGGCTCGGCGAGTACCGCTACCACAACTGGCCGACGCGCAACGGATTCGCGCTGTTCGATGGCAAGGAATTCATCGACCGGCTCGACCGCAAGCGCCTGCCCAACGCTCCGAATCCGGAATTCTGGGCCGAACGCGTCTTCATGCACGAATACTCCGGCGGCCTGCTCTGCGCATCTTGAGCGCAAAACCGCCCCGATGGACATCGGGGCGGCGTTTTTTATCCTGACGGAGATCACTTGGCGCGTTCCACGTACTCGCCGTTGTCGGTATTGACCACGATCTCTTCGCCTTCCTTGATGAAGATGGGCACATGGACGATGAAACCCGCATCCACCTTGGCCTCTTTGGTGACGTTGCCGCTGGCCGTGTCGCCTTTGACGGCCGGCATGGTCTCGACGACCTTGAAATTCATCTTGCGCGGCAGCTGGAGCGCGATGGGGCGTCCCTCATACATCGTGACCGTCAGTTCGAGGCCTTCCTTGAGATACTTGCCCTGGTCGCCGACGGCGTCGTCATCCATGGTCGCCTGTTCGTAGGAGGCGTTGTCCATGAAGGTGTAACCGGTGGCGTCATGGTAGAGGTACTGCATGTTGCGGTACTCGACCTCGACGATGTCGATCGATTCCGAGACCTTGTAGGTCTGCTCGAGCGTGCGGCCGCTCTTCAGGTTCTTGATGCGGGTGCGGACGAAAGCCGCGCCTTTGCCCGGGTTGATGTGCTGGAATTCGGTCACGACCCAGGGTTCGCCGTTCTGGAGCACGACGACGCCTTTCTTGATATCTGAGGGGGAAGACATAGTGGCCAGATTTTGCTTGATTATTGGCATTCCGTCAATACGCGACCCGAAACCAAAGCAAAAGCCCCGCTGGCGCAGGGCTTCCGACAGGATGTCCGGGGGCGTTTATTTTCCGGGTTCTTCCACCTTGTGGCCGACTGCGTCGGTCCGCACTGATTTCTTGCGTTCAGCCAATTCAGCCTCAAGTTCAGCCAGACGTTTTTTGTCCAAAGCGCCGGCCCGGCCTTCATTCATCTTTTGGCGCAGGGCCTCGATTTCAGCCTCAAGCAAACGGAGCAACATGTCCTGATGCTCCGCGGAGGACTCGTCAGACTCGACCTTGCCGGTGGCGACCTCCTGCCCCGGGACAAGGAAGGGTTTGTATTCGAATTTCGGCATCATATTCGGTTGGTTATGGCTGAAGTGTAGCAAATCCCCGCGGAACGGCGAATCCGCTCCGCCTCAACGGGCAAACCGCTCGCGCGCCGAGGACGGCAGGATAGCGTTGATGGAGTCCGCGCCAGCCAAAAGCATGACCAGACGCTCCACCCCGAAAGCGATGCCGGCCGCGTTCCCCATCTTGGGCAAGGCGGCGATGAACTTCTCGTCGATGCCCCAAGTCGGCTTGCCGAGAGAAGCGCGGAGCGCCTTCTCCTCTTCGAAGCGTTGGCGCTGCTCGACCGGGTCGCACAATTCGGCGAAGCCGTTCGCAAGCTCCAGCTCCCCGACGTACAGCTCGACGCGCTCGGCCCAGCGCGGATCACCTTCCGTTTTCCGGGCAAGGGCGGCCATGGAGGCCGGATAGCGGTAAAGGAAGGTCGGGACTTCGCCGAGCTTCGGTTCGATTTCGGACAGGAAAACCTTGAAGAACAGGTCGTCCCAGGAGTCGCCGTCGGTGACCGTCTGTCCCCTGCCCTTGACGACCTTGGCCAGCGCCTCGCGGTCCCCGAGCAGCGGCGCGAGTTCGATGCCGCAATAATCCCTCCAGGCTTCCTCGACGGTGAGGCGCCTCCATTCCCCGTCATCCTGAGAGAAGCGAAGGATCTCTTGGAGAGGTCCTTCGCTCCGCTGCTCTCCGCCCAGGACGACAAGTTCTTTCGTAACCCACTTCACCATCTCCTCGGTGTCGCGCATCAGATCCTCGAGGCCCGCGTCGCGGCGGTACCATTCGAGCATCAGGAACTCGGGATCATGCGTACCGTCCCACGGCTCGTTGTTGCGGAAGCACGGCCCGAGGTCGTATATCCGATCCATCCCGGCCGCCAGCAAACGCTTCATCATGTATTCCGGCGAGGTGATGAGAGCGGCGGGATGCCGGACGCCGGACTCCTCGATCACTTCGGTCCAGAACGGCTCGAGATACGGCTCCTGGCCCGGCAAGCCGACGAGGCGCGGGGTGTGCATCTCGGTGAAACCGCGCTCGTCGAACCAACGGCGGATGAGCTTGACGACGAGGGAGCGGATCTTGATTTTGTCGGTATCCATAGTTCAGCCTTGCGCCGCTTCCGGTTCGCCCAGCCGCACCGTCTCGATGCCTGCCTGTTCGAACAGTTTGCGGGCGATGGCGTTAGCCTTCCATTCGCGCAGGTCGCGGTAGCAGATGCGCTTGATGCCGGCGGTGATGACGAGTTTGGCGCATTCGTTGCATGGGAATAGCGTGGAGTAGAGCGTGCAGCCGTGGAGGTCTCCGCCGGCCGAGACGATGGCGTTGGCCTCGGCGTGGGTCACGGTGTCGTACTTATCGACTTCGTAGACGAGCTGGTCGGAAAAGACGCCCGGCAGGGTCACTTTCTGGACGCGGTTCGTGGCCCAATAGGCGTCATCGACGCCGGCCGGCAGGCCATTGTAGCCGGTCGAGACGATGCGCCGCGACGGACTCACGATGACGCAGCCGATCTGCGTATCCTCGTCGTGCGAACGGGTGGCTACGACGTGGCAGATGGCCAGGAAATACTCGTCCCATGACGGACGTTGGCGGGCCGGTTTGGTATCCATATTGGGTCCATCTTAGCCGGATATGGCCGGAATACACAACCGCCCCGATGGGTATCGGGGCGGTCCTTCGGATCTTTACTGCACCAGGTAAGGCAGGAGGGCCATGAAGCGCGCGCGCTTGATGGCGTTCGAGAGCTTGCGCTGGTGCCACATGCAGACGCCGGAGCGCTTGCGCGGCACAATCTTGCCGAACGACGAGAGGAAGCGGCGCAGGACGTTGGTGTCCTTGTAGTTGACGGCTTTCAGGTTCTGCTGGCAGAACGGGCACTGCCGATCCACCGGTTTGGGCTTATGCATAGTCATGGTTTAAAACGGTATGTCCTCGACGCGGATCTCCTGTTCCCCGGTCCCCTGGTCGACCGCCGATGACGGCGCGGCGGGGCGGGCGGCCGGGGCCGGGCCTGTGCCCGGGCGGTCCAGCAGGATCATGTTCTCGGCCACGATCTCGGTGCGCTGTTTCTTGGCGCCGTCCTGGCCTTCCCACTCGCGCGTCTGCAGCCGGCCTTCGACGTAGACCTTGCGGCCCTTGGCGAGGAACTGGGTGCAGATGTCGGCCAGCTTGCCCCAAGCCACGATGTTGTGGTACTCGGTGCGCTCCTGCTTCTGGCCCTGGGTGTCGGTCCATTGCGAGGAAGTGGCGATGCCGAAGTTGCACACGTTCTGGCCGTTCGGCGTGGTGCGGCTTTCGGGATCACGGGTGCAGTTCCCGATGATCATGGCGCGATTGAGGTTCATACCTGTTTATGAAGGATGATGGATTAGGCTTCCTTGCCGAGCGCGGTGTCGATCTTCTTGTCGAGCTCCTCGTCGGAGATCTTGGCGTCGGCGGGAGCGGCCGGTTTCTCGGCCTCTTCCTTGCCCTCGAGCGCGGCGACGCCGGACTTGATGTCGGCCTTGGCCTTGTCGTCACCGCGGTCGTCGCGGCGGCGGCGTTCGTCGCGGGCGTCGAGCTTGGCGTCGATGTTGACCTCGGCGAACTGCACCAGGTCGAACTTCTCGCTGCCGGCCTCTTCGGCCAGGACGACCAGGTGCCGGAGCACGTCGGTCGAGATGCGCAGGGCCTCGTCGATCTGGCGCATGGCCTGCGTGTCGGCGCTGAAACGGACCAGGACATAGTGTCCGTGGCGCTGGTGCTTTATCGGATAAGCGAACCGGAACTTGCCCAAGCGGGTCGTGGTCGAGACCGTCGCCCCGTATTTCTCGAGCAGCGCTTTGACGCGGCCTTCGACCGCGCCCATCTCATCGTCCGTGAAGGACGCCGAGATGATGTACAGCAACTCGTATTCGCGAGTCGTCTGTTCCATATGGCATAGGATGGACCCCTGTTCGGGGCCGACCCGTTGAACGGGTCTTGGCCACCCATGGTTAGGATTAAGTGTCCTGAGCTTAGGCTAAAAATGGATTTCGGTCAATACCCGGAAGACGGCTGAACAGAGCAAAAAAATGCCCAGAGTATTCGAAAACGCCTCTTTTTGGAGGCGCTTCATGAGCTCGCCCGGATGGGCGAGAAGGTCGTCACTGAGGGATTGATCATTTGTTGCGTCACCGTGGGATACCTCGTATGAGGGTCGAGATAAGACATCCATAGGTCAGCCGCCCGCCAACACGCGCGGTTTGCGGTAGTCCGCCGGGCGAGGCAGGCCCAATTCGTCCATGACGAAGGCGAAACGGGCCTGGCCCAGGATCACGTCCTGGTAATCGGCCACGAGCTTGTCCCACTTGTGGGCCGCGAGGGACTTGGGCGGACCGTCCGGGAACAGCCGGTTGAGGCGGATGTCGACTTTGCACTGCAGCAGGTCGAGGAGCAGATAGAACTTGCTCGGCGTATCCACGACCAGACGCGTGCCGAAGGCCAGCAGGTTCTGCAGCTCGTCGAAGAACGGTTCTGACGGCGCGGCCACCGGAGCCGGCGGTCCGCCAAGCCAAGGCACAGTCTCGGTACGCGCCGGCGGCCGCATATGGACGGCCGGCGAAGGGATGGATGAGGGGGGCCCGGAACGCTGGTAGACATCGAGCCTCTCCTGCAGGCCCAACTTGTCCAACCTCAATTGTTCGGCGCGGTTCTCAAGCTCGTTGTTGCGCTCGCGTTGCGCCTTCAGGTTGCCATCCTTGGTCTGGAGGATATCGGACAGCGACTTGATCTCGGCCGCCAGGCCGGACTTATCGCGCTCCAACTCGGCGATCCGCTGCTCGTAGGCCGCAAGCTCCTCGTTCTTCCTGAGCATCTGGTGGACCAACACGTTTTCGGTCATTTCGTGCGATCTAACCGCCTCGTCGGCAGTCGTGGCGGCCTGATTGGCCCGACGCGCACGGCGTTGCCGCACGGCATCACCCACGGCCAAGAGGAGGAATACGGCCAGAACACCGGAGAAGCCCCAGCGCCTGAGCAGGTCATGCCAGACGACCGGCGGCTTGATGACGCCAGCCGCGAGCAGCGCCTGGTCGGCGCAGGCCGCGTCGCCCTGGCACGCCTCCAGCGCGGCCTGCAGGGCCAACGCTTTTTGGGCATCGGGCGGGATTGGCGGCGGAACGGTTTCGGTCGGAGGTTTGCCGCCGGACGGTGCAAGCCCGCCGGCGAACTCCTTGCCGAACTTGCCGAAGGCATCCAGCGCGCACTGCGCATCCGGACACTTCCAAGCCTGATCCACGAGCTCGACCTTCTGGCTACGCATCAAGCTCTTGTTATGCGTCATGCGGATGGTCTGGCCGGGCAGCACATACACGTACTGCTCCTTCTCGTCCGGGCAGCTGTCCCAGATGGTGTCCTTGGCGCGGTCCTTGTCGGTCTTGACCACGCCCATGTCGAAGCGCCCGTTCTTGCGGTGGCAGAGGGCGATGGTGTTAAGCCGGTTGTCTTCCCGGATCTGGAACATCGTCGTGCCGAAGATCTCGGCCAAGGCCGGAGTGTGGATGTTCACATCGGGCAGGATCCTGATGAGCGTGACCTTGGGGTCACTCTCGTCGAGGACGACGTAATGGATGCCCTTGATGGGCTTGGTCCCCTGGGCGTGGGCCGACCCAACCCAGAGAAGAAGCGTGGCCAGACAGATGAAGAAGGCCGACGCGATCCTGGTCGGCGACCTGCCCCTGCGGCGAGGTGCGACCGACGGGCCGAATATTCCGTTCATAGCTCGGATCCTCCACGGTTTCGTTGATGGAAAGAGCGCGTCCCGCGGCACAAAAAACGGCGCGAGAACAGCGGAAGTTCAACACACGAATCCGCCAGAGTCAACATGAAGACCGACAAACGAAAACGCCCTCCAGAAGATGGGGGCGTTCAGACTCGCCGCTGGGGCGAGAGGAGTGTCACCGTGGGAATGTGGGAATGGCGGACGTCACTGTGGGTTATCCGGGGCTCCAGGCCCGATTGGTTTGGGGCGGTCCCATTTCAGGGATGCCGCAGGCGTCCAGGAACCACTGGATGCCGATGAGCAGGCTGCGCGAACTCGCCAGCCGGCTCCTGACGAAATCTTCACCACGGGTGTGGATCAGGCGCGTCGCGTCGGCGCTGAACGGCGAGCCGTTCTTGAAGAGGCGGTCGAAGTCGAACTCGACCGGCACCTCAGTCAAGAGCAGCTGCAGCGTCCTCACCTTGGCGGTCGAATCCACCAGGATCTTGCGGCCCGACTTGACCAGCTGATCCGCCAAGTCGAAGAACTTATCGATCACCAGGCCGTCAGCCGGTTCGCCGGCGCCGGACGGCGCGCGATTCCGGTCCAACGGCTTCTGGGTGTAGGCCACCGTCTGCCTGGTGATGGAGGTCGGCACCGGTTCTTCCGCCACCTCCTCCTGGAGCTGGACCGTGATCAGCGGCTGTTCGTCCGAGGCCGCCAACTCGCGCGGCACCGGCGAGGGCTTGAACGAGCCCTTGGCCGCCAGTTCGTAAGGTTCCAGCTCGGATACGCGCTGTTCCAGCTTGGCGATCGTGTCCAGGCAGTCCGTGCCAGCCTGCTTGGCCAGGTCCAGCTCGTTCGTCAGGCTGACGATCCGAGCGTCCTTCTCCCGGATCGAGTTGTCCCGATCCTCGAGGAGGACAGCCAACCTGAGCATCTCGTTCTGAGAGGCATCCGGCGAGGGCACCGGGGCAGACGCTTGTCCGGCCTCAAGCTGCTCGAAGCGCTTCTTGAGCTCGAAGTAGGACGCCCGCAACTTTTCGTAAGCCGCGGCGTGGCGCTGCATCAGGCCTTCGACGCCGCCCATCTCCTTGAGCTGGGCCAGGGTCGTCTTCTGGTCGATGTCGAGCGCCTGGAGCAGAGGCAACAGGAGGTGCTTGCAGGCCGCCTCGCGGTCCACCAGCTTGATTTCGCGCTCGGCGAACTCGTCCCGCTTGGCCAGCAGCGCGCATTCGCGCTCGGCCAGCTCCTGCGCCTTGTTCTCGGCCTCGGTCTCGCGGGCGGCGAACTCGGAATCGAGCTGCCTGCGGTCCGCTTCGATGGCCCGGCGCTCGGCTTCGGCCTGCGCGCGGGCCAAGGTCTTGACGGCCTTGGCTTCACCCAGCTCCTTGGCCGCGTCATTGCGGTCGCGCTGGGCCTCCTTGTAGAGGCGTGACTCGTCGATGCGGAAGCCGGTCAGCTGCTCATGGAGCGAATCGAGTTCCTGGCTGAGGGGCTCGAGTTCGGTCTCCAGGCCGTCGCGGCGGCCGCATAGATCGACGATGCGCTGCTCGATCGAGAGGATTTCGGTCTTGACCTCTTCCGCGCGGCTGTCGCCGGTCGCCTCAAGAGCCCTGAACAACCCGACCTTCTCTTCGTGGGGCTCATGGAGCTCGGTGAGCTCGTTGTCCATGGCGATGAGTTCGGCGGCCTTGCTGTTCACGATCCCGAACAGCTGGCGGCAGCGTTCCTTGTTGCGCTGGACGTCGTCGAGCGACGACTTGGCCACCCCGAGATCCGCCTGCACCTTGACCACCGTATTGCCGAGGGTCTCATTGGCGGCGACCTGCGAATTGAACAGCCTCTCGAACTCGGCGGCTTTGCCGGCCTTCTCTTCCAGCTCGCGCCGCTCGGCGGCGACGGTCTGGTTGAGCTGGCTGAGCTCTTCGTTGGCCCGGCCGATCTTCACGCTTTCGGCGGCCACGCCGGCGAAGTGCTGCTCGACCAGATGCCAGGACTCCATGAGGGTCAGGTTCTGGGGCAGCGGCACCTTGTGCTTGCCGCCGAATTCCCGGATAGCCCCGTACACCTTCTGGAACTTCTCGGCCAAACCTTTCTTCTCCGCCGTTTCTTCGTCGAGCTTCTTGCTCAACCGGTCGCGGCATTCGGCGACCGAAGCCAGCTCTTTCTCGAAGCCTTCCTTGAGGACAGATAGAGCGGCCTCGACCTTCTCGTCGAACTTGGCCTTGAGGGCCGCGAACCGCGCACGCCAGATGAGGGCGACGACCAGGCAGGCGATCGCGAGGACGATGGCCGCGAAACCGAGGGCCAGGACCCAGGCGAACAGGCTGCGCAAGCCCGCGGAATCTTCGGTCGCCGCGACCGTCGGCGCCTGAGGCGGCACGGCGGTCTTGAGCGGCATCAGGCCGCGGGCCTGGAGCGCCGCGTTCCGGCAGGCGTCGTTTTCGCCGCAGGACCTGAGCTCCGAAAGGAGCTTGTCGCCCTCGGACGGCGGAGCGACGACGATCGGCGCGCCGGCTTTCTTGGCCACGGCCACCGCGCAATCGGCGGTGGTGCAGGCCGTCAGCTCGGCGACGATCGGGTCGGAACCGTGGACCGGGGTGGCGGAAACCGCAGCCCCGGAGATCTTGGCGCCCAACCGGCGCGCGACTTCGGTCACGCAGTCGGAGGTGGTGCACTTCTTGATGTCGGACAAGCCCTGCATCTCCTCTTGATAGGAGATGTGCTTGACGCCGGAGAGTTTGATGACCTGGCCGGGCAGCACGTAGACGTACTGCAGGGCTGGATCGGGGCACTTCTTCCACACCTCGTCGCTGGCGCGGTCTTCGACGCGGGCGATCCGGCCCATGTGATAACCGTCGCCGACGCGATGGCAGAGCGCGATCGTGCCGGTCGGGTTGTCCCGACGGATATCGATCGGCTTGACCCCCAGCTTTTCGGCCAGGAGCGGCGTGTTGATGTTGATGCCCGGAGCGATCCGGACACAGGTCCCGGAGTCGCACTGCGCTTGGGGCAGGATCCAGAAGTCGCGACCCTGCACGGGCTCGCCGTCGGCCTTGGCCGTCCGGACGATGCCCAGCACGAAGAGCAGCGGAAGAAGAAACAGGAAAATGGTCCGCTTCATGACTGAACCCTCCAAACACCCAAGACAGGATGCTTAGTTCGTGTTTTTTCCATGCCACATTCCTTGTCGAAGGAACCCTCCACCCAAGGCCCCCATGGCCGTTTCCGGCTGTGTTAAGCCTCAAAGGCGGATGGCATACCTCATCATACAATGGGCGTCGCGTCAAGTGACGGCCTTTGTCAATCGGTGTAGCATATGCGCATGAAAAATTTCCTCGTTTTCGGCAGCCATCCGGCGCTGAGTTTAGCCGAATTCTGTGCCCTACGTCCCGATGCAGACCACCTTGTTTGCGGCCAGGCGGCCCTGGTCAATGATCCTGGGTGGGACGGGATGGCATACATGAACCTCCTGGGCGGGACGGTGAAATTAGGCAAAATCAGCGTGATCTCCGGAATCGGCGACGTTTCCGCCAAAGCCGTCGCCGACATCCTGGCGAAACGCCTAACGGGAAAATCGATCGATTTCGGCTGGTCGGTCTTCGGCGGCGCGCCAGCCGACAGGCAAAGACTCGAACGCCTGGCGCTCCCCTTCAAGAAAGAGCTGAAGAGCCGAGGCATCCCCTCGCGCTGGGTAACCGGCAAAGACAAGGGCGGGATATCGCCCGCCGCCGTGGCCAAACTGGACCTGACGAGCACCGGCCTCGACATTTGCCTGTTCGTCTTCGGCAAACAGGTAGCCATTGGGCTCACGACCGACGTCCAAGACGCCGACGCCTGGAGCCTGCGCGATTACGGCCGTCCTGGACGTTCAGGGCGCGCCGGCATGCTGCCCCCGAAATTGGCGCGCATCCTGGTCAACCTGGCCCGGACCCCTGAAAACGGCACGCTACTGGATCCGTTCTGCGGCAGCGGCACCATCCTGATGGAGGCAGCACTGGCGACCAAAGCATCCCACATCATCGGCAGCGATATCGAAGCGAAACAGGTTTCGGACACGGTACGCAACAATGAATGGCTCTTGAAAGAGCGCATAATCGGCCAAGAAGACTCGGAACGTTTCAAAACCTTCATGGCTGATGCGCGGGAATTGGCGAGCCATCTGCCGGCATCTTCAATCGATACGATCGTGACCGAAGGCTTCCTGGGACCGCCGCTCACCGGACACGAAACGTACGAAACGATAAAGCGGAATGCAGACCAGATTACGGAGCTTTGGGAAGAGAGCCTCGCAGCCTGGAGGCCATTGCTCAAAAAACACAGCCGCATCGTCGCAATTTGGCCGGGCTACCAAACGGCCCATGGCCACGCATTCGTGAATCTCGAGCCGAAGCTCGAAGGACTCGGATATCGCCTCGTGCCGTTCTGCGGCGGCAAGACCCCGTCAAAATCAGCGATGGTCTACAAACGGCCGGACCAACACGTATCGCGGAGAATCGTGATGATTGAGCAATAATAAACCGAGCGTCGGCGGACAAGATGTAATGCTCCGCCGCTCCGACCGTATTCGGATACGCGAGATACAGGCGTCGTACCTTGACAAAACGCCTGTTTTCGGCTAGGGTACGCCGTTGGCGAGGCTCTTAACCGAACCAGCAGCACCTTGCACAAGAAAGGATGCCGAGTGAGCGACAAACCCAAACCCATCAGCCAAGAAGGCCGAGTGGCCAGCCTGACGCAGCACCGGGCCGAGAGGTCCGGCCAGTTCGAGGCCAGCATCTACGACACGCCCTACCGCAAGGGAGAGCGCATCAACTGCGACGATCCGTCGGTCGCCTACACGGTCCGCATCGGCAAAGTCAGGGTGCGGAAAGAGATGCCGACCCAAGGGGGACGCAACCTCGTGACCGTGGACTTCCTCGACAAGGACGCGCCGCTCCTGGCCAGCCGGTTCATCGCCGGGGCCAAGGACGACCCGGACCTGCAGTTCTTCGCCGACACGGATGTCGTCATCGGCGAATTCCCGGTCGCCTTGATCGGACGCATGGCGGACAGGCCGCAGTTCCTCGCCTCGTACGCACGCATCGCTTCGGACCACATCTACAGCCTGCGCCGGGCCCTGTTCAGCCAACTCGAACGCAACCAGCAGAAGCTCGAGGAGCTGGAAGAACAACGGCGCCAGACCGAAACGGCGCAGCGCAAGATCGACGAGCTGGCCGACGAGAACCTGGGCATGCAGATGGACCTGGGCGACCTGCAGAAGGCCCAAGCCGAGACCGAATCCCTCCAAGCGAGGGCCGCCGAACTCGAGAAGGCGCTGGCGGCCAGCGAGAGGAAGGTCGAGACGCTCCGCAAATCCAACCAGGACCTGCGGACTTCCCAGGAGGCATTGCGCCTCTCGCACGAAGAGGAGATCGAGCGCATCGCCCAATTGTCGAAGGAACGCTACAGCGAACTCCGCTCCCTGCGGGACCTCGACAAGCGGCGCGAGAGGCAGCGCTGGAGCGCCATCGAGCGACTGCTCGTCAGGCTCGGCAACCCGCAATTGACGCGGGACGAAATCAGCATCCTGCTCGGCGTAGCGTCCGAGGAAGAAGCGGATGCGTTGCCGTCGGCCGAGCCGCCCGACATCACGGGCCAGGACGTGGACTCGTCGCTGAACTTCGGCGATGCCGATGAGGACGACGAACCGCACACGCCGACCCTCATCCCGCCGTGGGACGCGAGCGCCGACCCCCAAATCCTGATTGCGGTCCAACAGCCCGCCTCGTGTCCGCAGCCCGAAACAGCAGCCAGACCCCGGGCGCCAATGATGACGCTTGACCTGGACGCGACACAGGAATGCTTCGGCCGAGAGGTGGCGACACGACCCGGCATCACACAGACGGCGCCGCTCATCCCGGCGTTCAAGCCGGTCAGGCCTCCCCGGCCGCAGCCGATCCCGGCCCAACCGGCCGGAATCAAGACCGCGGTCATGCCGACGATGGCGATGCCCCCGGACAAACAGAAATGACGGCCAGCGCCGCCATGCACATTCCCTGAAACAGCACGCCCCGACTCATCGAGCCGGGGCGTTTTTCATTTGCCGCCGAAATATTTCTCGCGATAGAAACGGATGAGCTGCTCGACTTCGGGCACGCAAGCCGGATTGCCGACACCGACCTTCAGTTTGGCCTGGACCTTCTCGAGCGTGTCGGCGCCGTCGAGCACCGCGTGTTCGATATCCTTGTCCGTCACTTTCGTCTCCGGGTCAATGACGCGGCCGCGTTCTTCCTCGACCTTATCCGGCCGGCCGTTTTTGCGGTACCAATCGTTGATGGCTTCGCGCAGCGCCTTGTCGCCAAGGACCGAACAGTGGATCTTGCGTGACGGCAAACCTCCGAGGCGTTCCAAGATGTCCTGCGGCCGGAGCCGCCGCGCCTCGTCGAGCGTCATGCCGCCGTTCTCCGTGACCATGACCGACATCATCGAAGTCGAAGCGATGGCCGAGCCGCAGCCGAACGTTTTCCATTTGCAGTCCGTGATGCGCTCCGTCGCCGGATCGACCTTGATCCAGACCTTCATGGCGTCGCCGCAGGCCGGGCTGCCGACCAGCCCCAGGGCCGCGTCGCCGTACGCGGCTTCGTCGCGCATGAAGTTCTGCGGGTCGAAGAAATGCCGCTTGACCGTATCCGAATAGAACCAGCTCTGGTCGCCGGAGCGCGAGACAATGTCGCCGGATTTATTGTTGTCGTCATTCATATATAAGAAATGTCATTCTGAGCGGAGCGAAGAATCTTCCGATGAGAAGGTCCTTCGCTTCGTCGCGTTGGATGCGACTTCGCTCGAGGACGACAGCTTTTCGTTAGCTGAAATATCTCATATCCAGATCCACCGGGCTCATATGGCGGAGCTTCTCGACGATTCCGGGGATGGTCTTCAGGACGTAATCGATATCCGCCGGCTTGGTCGAACGGCCCAAGGTGAAACGCAGCGAACCATGAGCCGCTTCGTACGAGACACCGGTCGCCAGGATGACGTGCGAGGGGTCGAGCGAACTCGAGGCGCAGGCAGAACCGGTCGAACAGTAGATGCCCTGGGCGTCGAGATACAGGACGGCGGCCTCGCC
Organism: uncultured Gammaproteobacteria bacterium; assembly: GCA_964415965.1. Lineage (GTDB taxonomy): Bacteria > Patescibacteriota > Patescibacteriia > 2-12-FULL-60-25 > 2-12-FULL-60-25 > CAIKNB01. The sequence goes on along the minus strand of CAYQCK010000004.1, from coordinate 100,397 downwards.
TTCGATATCCATGAACGAGACATTGACACTGTTCGGCAAGCGATCGGTCGGATGGCCGTTCAGCCGCGTCTTCGGAATCTTGAGCAGACCTTCGGCCAGACGGTCGCGGAGCTTGGTGAGTCGTGCGTTCTCCTTTTCCTTTCCGGCCTGCGCGATCCCGAGCGCCGCGGCCAGCCCGATGATGCCCGGGACATTCTCGGTGCCGGAGCGTGCTCCCCTTTCCTGACCTCCGCCGAAGACAATCGGCTCGAGCGTGACACCGCGCCGCACGAACAAGAGGCCCACGCCCTTGGGGCCGTAGATCTTGGAGCCATTCAAAGTCAGCAAATCCACGTGCAGTTTCTCGACATCGAGGTCGAGCGCGCCCGCGGCTTGGCAAGCGTCGGAGTGGAGATATGGAAACGGAGTCTTGTTGGCCTTGCGCCATTTAAGGATAGCCCGGCCGATGTCGGCGATGGGTTGGATGGTGCCGATCTCGTTGTTGGCGTACATGACGCTGACCAGGACGGTCGACGGCCGAAGCGCGGCTTCCACGTCCTCGACCTTAACCAGCCCGTATTTGTCGACGGGCAGGATGGTCAGTTCGATTTCGCCGTTCTTTTCGAGATGCTTCAACGGTTCGAGCACGGCAGGATGTTCGATAGCCGTGGTAATCACGTGTTTAGCCTTGGACTTTTCCGCCCGGACGAGACCGAGGATAGCTAGGTTATCGGATTCGGTGCCGCCGGAGCAGAACACCAGCTCGTCGGCGTGCGCGTTGAGCCGCGCGGCGATGGATTGGCGCGCTTCGTCGACCGCGCGCTTGGCCTCGAGGCCGGGTGAATGGAACGACGACGGGTTGGCGAAGATATCGGAAAAGAAGGGTTGCATCTTTTCGAGCACCATTTCATCGAGCGGCGTCGTGGCCGCATGGTCGAGATAGACGGATTTCATGGTTTGATGGTTTGGGCCAATGTCGTCTGGCGCAAAGAAGACCGGATGGCCGCTTGCAGTGCGCCCCAGACGTTCTTCGACGGGCACTTGCCGGCGACCGGACAAAGGCTGGCTTTACCCTGGCATTCCACGAGTTCGATCGGCCCTTCGACGGCGATTAGGATCTCCTCCATCGAGATCTTGGACGGCGGACGGGCCAAGCGGTAGCCGCCGGCCGGACCCTGTTTGCCCGTGATGAGTTCGGCCTTCTTGAGCGCGCCTGCGATTTCTTCGAGATAGCCCTGCGAAAGATGCATGCGGTCCGCGATATCCTGCAGAGAAACAAAACTCCCCGCCTTGTGGCGGGCGGCCAGATCGCTCATGAGGATGAGGGCGCCATGGTCGCGTGCCGAGATGCGGAAGAGTCCTGGCATAATTTCCTAGTAGCTGACTGGGAATATATTCCAATCCTGGAAAGAAGTCAAAACAAAGCCGACCTTACGGGGTCGGCCATGGAGATTATTTTACGAGCCGGAGGGGTTGGCCCGAATGGGCGGTCTCATCCACCAGGGTGACGGTCTGCGACTCGATATCCACCCTCGCTTTGAGCGGCGGCCCGCGGTAACCGGCGGTCTCCTGGAGGATCACGTCGAACGACTCGGGTTTCGGCTGTTCGGTTGTCGGCTCGCGGAGAATGCCTTTTTCGAACGCAACGCGCTCCAAGACTTTCACGATGGAGAACAGGTTTCCGTTGGGCAAACACGGCATACCGTTCGCCTGACGGACAAGATCCACACTGGCGAACAATCGCCCTTCGCCGCAGTTGGTGCAGAAGTACCCCAAATGGCAGGGATTGATGGCTGGATTTTTCAACACGATCTCATCGACAAAGTTGTGGCAATGTCTGCACAACGTCTCGTCATTGTTGTTCCTACCGAAGGCGCCCCGAAGCTCCACTGGAACAAAGTTGATGTTGGGGCGGTGCTTGAACTCCAAGCCCAAGTCGGCCATCCGTTCCTTGAGGCTCATGCGGGACCTGTGCGGCAGCTCACGATTCCTCTTGGCCCGATTCTTATACCACTTCGAAGTAGCCACCAGGAACATCAACGCGACGCCCACTGCAACACCCTGGCCGAAGACGAGCAGGTCGAAAAGGCTCATACAGTCTCCTTTCAAAGGTCCGAAGCGGCGGCTTACCACGAATAACCCAGTCGGTCAACCCATATCAGAATAAAAACGCCCCGCTTCCGAGAGGAAACGGGGGCTGACGGCGGGAAGCCGAGATCAAATGGACAGATGCGGGCGCAGATCCTGCATCACGATCTCACCGCAGGCGAAAGCGGCGAAGAAGTTGCGCAGTGCGCCGCGGTAATCGTAGCCGTACGGGCCGCATTCGTCCTTGCTGATGACTTCCGGCGGGGTCGTGCACATGCAGGTGGCATCGGCCAGGTCGGCGATGAGCTGGTCGCACGGCACCGTGAAGTCCGACTTCTGGTCGCGGGCGGCACGCAGAACCTCGTGCAGACGCGGGGCGAAGAATGCCTGCGAGATGGGCGGGACCCAGCGCAGGTTGAAGCGTTTCAGGACGTCGCGCGCCCGGTCGGCGGCGAAGCCGTGGGGATTCAGTTCGCCTTTGACCTGGGCGAAGCCCCATTTCTGGCGCCGGACCTGGGTCCAGGACCGGTCCAGGAACTCGATGTAGTCAAGGGCGAAGACGAGGCGGGCAAGCGGGACCGAGAGCGGTTTGTCGTTCAAAGTGCACCTCCGGCAAAGAAACTAGGCCAAGCCGAGGATAATGTCAAGGATACGAAAGCCCCCGCGGCGAGCGGGGGCTTACTGGACGATCGGTCACTGCAGGCGCTTCGCGATGCGCAGTGAATTCGTGAGGACGCTCACGCTCGAGAAGGCCATAGCCAGTCCGGCAAGCATCGGGTTCAGGACGCCGAAGGCGGCGAGCGGGATGCCGACGACGTTATAGACGAAGGCCCAGAACAGGTTCTGCTTGATGGCCGAGAAGGTCAGGCGCGCGAGACGGATAGCTTCCGGCGCCTTGGCCGGCGAGCCGCCCATGAGCACCATTTGGCCGGCGGCCATGGCCACGTCCGTGCCCGTCCCCATGGCCAGACCCAAATCGGACTGAGCCAGCGCCGGCGCGTCATTCAGCCCGTCGCCGACGAACGCGACTTTCTTGCCTTCAGCTTGGAGGGCTCTTATCTTGTCGGCCTTGCCGGTCGGCGAAACCTCGGCGAAGACTTGCGGGATACCGAGTTCGCGGGCGATGGCTTCGGCCGTGGTCCGGTGGTCGCCAGTCAAAAGCGCGACTTCAAGCTTCAGGTCGGTAAGCTGGCGGACCGCTTCGACGGCGTCGGGCTTGGGTTTGTCCTGGGCCGCGATGAAGCCGAGAAGTTTTCCGCCATGCGCCACAGCGATGACGGTCTTGGCCGCGGAACGCAGTTCCTGCACGGGCGACGCATGCGTCGCCCCTACCGATTCAAACACCCATTCCGGCTTGCCGAGCAAGGACGGTTGGCCGTCGACCATACCCTTTATTCCTTCGCCTGGTACGGCGATAAAGTCCGCAACATCAGTCGACCGGATATTCCGCGCTTCAGCCTCGGCCATGACCGCTTGCGCCAATGGATGTTCGGATGCGGCCTCGAGGGATGCGGCAACGCGGACCAACGAAGCGGCATCCGTCCCGGCAGCAGGCACGACGTCCGTGACGGCCGGTTTGCCCTGGGTCAAAGTCCCGGTCTTGTCGAAAACCACTGTCGTGATGCGGCGCGCCGCTTCGAGGGCAGAGCCGTCTTTCACCAGGATGCCGCGCTTGGCGCCGGCGCCGGCTCCGACCATGATGGCGGCGGGCGTGGCCAAACCCATGGCGCACGGACAGGCGACGATCAGGACCGCGACCGCATGGCGGATGGCGTCGCCCAGCAAAGCGCCGGACAACCACCACCCCAAGAAGGCAGCGAGCGCCACGGCGATGACGGCCGGGACGAAAATCGACGAGATGCGGTCAACCAATTTTTCGACCGGCGACTTGGTGGAGAGCGCATGCTCGACCGTGGCGACAATGGCATCCAGAACCGACTTTCCGGGTTCGACGGTCACGCGCAGCCGGAACGAACCGCGTCCGTTCAGCGTCGCGCCGAAGACTTCTGAGCCGACAGTCTTCTCGACCGGGATGGATTCGCCGGTGAGCATGGACTCGTCCACGCTCGACGCGCCTTCGACGACTTCACCGTCAAGCGGAATTGCCTCCCCTGGTTTGACGAGGCAGACATCGCCCGGCTTGAGGCGCGACGGCTCGATATCTTCAAGCGTGCCGTCGGCCGCGACGCGGTGCGCCAGCTTGGCTTGGAGGCTCAGGAGCGCCTGGATGGCGGCGCCCGCTTGGCTGCGCTGGCGCGCTTCGAGGTATTTCCCGAACAGCAGGAACAGGACGATGATGCCGGCGGTCTCGAAGTAGACCTGCTCGAGCTTGCCGGCGATGAGCGCGTACGCGCTCCAGACCAAAGCCGAACCGGTGCCGACCGTGACCAGGGTGTCCATGTTGGCGCGACCATGCCGCAATTCGTTCCACGTGCCATGGTGGAAGTGGCGGCCCAGCCAGACGACCAGGATGGTGGCACAGATGAATTCCAATACAAGCCAGGCCGGACGGCCCAGGATGATGCCGACATCCGGCATCACGAACATGCTGACGACGAGCGGGACCGCGAGGACGGCGGCCGCGACCAGGCCTCTCAGGTCAACATATCCGCCATGGGCAAGGTGGGATTCTGTCCTCGCCTCGTGAGGGCCGTGATGCATTCCGTGCGACTCCCCTTCCTCGGGCATGACGGGTTCGTAACCATTGTCTTTGATGGCCTGGGCGAGTTTCGCCCGGTCGACGCGAGACCCGTCGAATTCGACCGTGGCGCGTTCGGTCGCGAAATTGACGTTGGCGGTGACGACGCCAGCCGTCTTCTGCAATGCCTTCTCGGTCGTGACGGCGCACGAAGCGCAATGCATGCCGCGGATGGGGATGGTGATTTTTTCCATATCATTCGATGACGTTGAAGGTGCCGCGCACCATGCCCATGCCGCAGCTGAAGGCGATGCGGCCGGTGCGCGTCGGGGTGAAGGTGAACGTGTTGATGCCGGGCTCGAGCTGTTTGGAGATGCCGAGTTCGCGCGAAACGATGGCGCCGGTGCAGCCGCCGGCCGCGGTGCCGTCGACTTCCCAACGGACCGGGACGCCTTTCTTGACGGTCAACGCCGCCGGCTCGTAGCCATAGGACGTGACCTTCATGCGGACGACCTGCTCTTTGGCGTCAGGCACAGCGACGGCAACGGCCGAATCCCCGGGATACTTGCCGAAACCGAAATCCAACGACATGCCGAACAGCGACATGCCGGAATTGAACTGGCCGAGGGCGAAGAAGAACATGACGGCGCCGATGGCGAGACGAAGCAGGCCTTGCTTGAAGCTGACTTTGGCGGCGAAGGCCGTGACGCCGAGCAGCACCGGCAGCGTGCCCAGGGCGAAGGCGACCATGTAAAGGAAACCCTGGGCCGCCGAACCCGTGGACAGGGCCAAGGCCTGGGCCGTCTGGGTGAAACCGCACGGCAAGACGAAGGTCACGGCGCCGACGAGGAACGGCGTCAGGCCGCCGGGCCGCCGTTTGACCCTGTCGGCGAAGCTCTGGAATGAAGGAGGCAAGGCGAGACCCAGCTTCGACCACGAAGGGAACAGGTCAAGCAGGTTCAGGGCCACACCCAGGAAGCCAACACCCAGGATGATGGCCAACACCCCATACCAACCGGTCGATGCGGACGGCAAAGCCCCGCCCAGGGTTCCCAACAGCGCGCCGCCAGCCATGAAGGACGCCAGCCGTCCGAGATGCATGAGGACGGTCTTCCGTTTCGAGGCGGTCTCGGCGCTGTAGGCCAGCATGAAGCCGCCGGTCGTGGCGAGGCACGAGGAGAGCGAGGCGACGATGCCGAGCACGAAGAGCGCGCCGACCGAAGCGCCGGTCTTCACGTCCGGCAATAGGCCGTGGATCGGCAACCATGCGCAATAGCCGACGAAGCCCACGACAAGAAGCGCGACCACGGCGCGCCGCAGACGCCGCGTGAACGGTTCGGCCGATGACGGCAAACGGCAGCCTTCCGGATACAGGCGATAGCCATGCGCTTCAAGCTGGCGATTGATCAGGTCCAGATCGGGATCCTTGGCTTCGTCGCGCAGTCTGGCCGCGGCCTTGGACATCTTGAGCGAGACCTCGACATCCAAAACACCGGGAACATCCTTAAGGACGTCGGATATGAGTTTTTCGCAGGAGCGGCAATGCATGCCGGTGACCTGCCATTTGATGACTCTGGGCATACCTAAAATGTGATTGAGGGAATAAGCGAACGCCGACGGAACCCTGTCCGCTCACTCCCGCTTGCCGCAGCTTCTCTCTTCGAATTTGTCGCGATATTTTTGGCGCAGCCCGAAGCAGCCCGGTTCACCGGAAAAATCGTCATGGACCGGAGCGAAGGACGGTTGGGACGCGGACGGGACATCGGCAGGCGAAACCGGCTGGACGACCGGCGAATCCGCCCGGTGGCTGTCCAGACAGCAAGGCATCATGTCCAACGAGGCTTGGAGCGCGGTCTGGCCAGCCTCGTCATCACCGCAATGGCCGATGCCGCCGGCCATCAGGGGCTGGAACGGGCAAAACAACCCGCCCGTCAGGAGGGAAGCGATAACCAAGGCTTTCAGCGTGGCCAGCATGATTCAATCAGTATGCTAAAAAGGCGATGGCACGGTCAAATGGCGTCGCCAGAGGCAGTGTTTCGGGCTATAATCCGGTCATGGATAAAAGACTCATCCTGCTGCTGCCCGCCTGCCTGAGCCTGGCCGGAGTCGGCTGCTGGCCGGAAGCCAAGACACTGAAGGTCGCGCAGCCCTTCGCGAACCAAGCCGCGAACCAAGCCGTGGACATCAACCGGGGCTTCGGCAAGCTCCCCAAGATCACCATCCCGCAAAGCCAAGCCAAGGTCACGGTCAAGGCGACCTTGCCGAAACTGCCGCCGAACATCACGGTGCTGAAGCTGCGCCAAGGTTTGCCGAATGACGTCGAACTGAAGAGCTTGACGGGTGCGCTCGACATCCCGGCGGGGATATTAGGAAATTTCCCGCGGACCAAGGAGATGGTGATGGAATGGAGCGACGACCAAGGCTACCGTTGGTCCTACCGCGCTTCCGAACGGATCCTCGAGTTCTGGAACACCGCGACATCCGGGCCATTGACGGTCGCCTCGCTGAGGCCGTACGACGAGCTCATCGTGACCGCCAACTCATTCATCTTCACCCGAGGTTTCCGTCCCCAATATTATCGTCCCGGATTAGTTTCGCCCGATTGGTACCTCTGGTGGGCCAACGGCACGGCCAACAAAAAATGCATGGACGCCGAGACGGTCAGGCAAGTCAGGGCGCGCGCCGCGTCCGACCCGCTGTTGGCGGGCGGTCCGCCGGCGCTCGCGACCGACTCCGGCCGCTGCGCCAAACCGGAATTCCCGGCCCGGACCGCGGTGCGCTACCACGCCCTGCTGGATGAACGGGATATCGTCAGGGCCGACGGCAGCTATGTCAACGGCGCCGAAATCGTGGTGGACCATTCGAACAAATCCATCGTGTCCGGAAAAATCAACCTGTATTACGATCCCGAGAGGTCCGATTACCCGTCTTTGACGAACGGACAGACGCTCGCCCTGCTGGAACGCGGCGGGCTGTCCGGAGCCACCGGGGACATCGAGCTGACGACCGTGGATTTCGTATTCCTCCGCGTCACCGACGAGTCGACCGAGCCGAACTCGGTCTACCTCGTACCGTCGATCATGGGCAAAGGGACGCGCACACGGAACGACGGGCAGACCGAGGCGTACAGCGTCGTAGCCCCGCTCCTGGCGCAATGAGCATCAAAGCCTGGTTGAAAGACCACCGGACGCCGCTCCTCGCAGGGGCGGCTTTGGTAGCCGTGGAGATGCTGACGGCCGCCATGTTCTGGAGCGGAGCACCGGACGGACAGTGCTGGCTCGGCAACACCCTGCTTTTCCCGAACGACACCGCGGTCTACCTTTCCTACATCGAACAGGGCGCGCAAGGCGGCGTCCGGCTGCAGAACCTTTACGCCGTGGAGCCCGCGGCACGGCGGCTGGATATTTTCTGGTCGACGCTCGGGTTAGCGGCGAGGACGGGGTTGCCGCCGATCCTGATCCTCGAGATCGCGCGTTGGTGCATGACCATAGTCTTGGCGTTCGCCCTTTTCCGCCTCACGAAAAGGTTCGCGGCAGATGGCCGCGACCGATCGTTCCTGACTTGGCTGATGGTCTTGGGGGTCGGCGGCGGGTGGCTCTATACCTTCTGGATCTATGCCGTCGGCGGATGGACCATCGGCACCAGGCTGGCCCCCGACATCGCGACTGAATTTTCCGTCTTCCCCGCGCTGCTCAGCGGACCGCACATCATCCTGTCCATCGCGCTCTTGGCCACCGCGCTCGATTCAGCCTGGTCGGCCTTCGGCGGAAAAGGATATCGGACAGCTGTTCTTTCCGCCTTAGCGACGGCGCCCTTGGCCTCTTTCCATCCGTATTTCATCCCCGTGCTGGCGGTCTTCTGGTGCCTTGCCATGTTCCGTTGGCGGAAACTTGGGGCCAAGCGCTTGGCCCTGACGCTCGGCCTCCTCGGTTGCGGGATGCTGCCGGCGGCAGCCCTGTACGTGCCACTGTATTTCGACCAGACCTTCAGGACCCATCATTTGGACGTGAACCGTTTGCCTTTGGCGCCGTGGCTCTCCTGGATTTTCACGTTAGCCCCTTTCGCCGCGGCTTTCGCCTGGCGCTGGCGGCGCAAAGACCGGCTGCGGCAAGAAGAGCACTGGCTCGTCGCCTGGCTCGTCGCCGCCGCCATCTGCGTCTGTCTCCCCTTCCCCTGGAAACGGAAGTTCACGGAAGGGGTTTCGTTGGCGCTCATCCTCTTGACGGCGCCGTTCTGGATGGGGCTGCGCGATCGGATGGCCGGGACATCGCCTGCTTGGGTAAAGGGCTTGATGGTCGGGATACTGGCCTTCGGCTTGGGCTTCGGGTCGTTCCAACTGCTGACTTCAAACTTCGCCTGGAGCCATGACCCGGCACGCGCCACTTGGCTCTACCGGCCGACCGCGCTCTTCGATGCCTGGAGCTCCATCAAGGGATCGAGCGGACGGGATTCGATACTGGTCGCCGACGATTTTTGGACCAACAGCTTCACGCCCGCCTATACCGGCCGCCGCGTCATCGTCGGGAACGACCACGAGACGCCGGACTTCGGGCGCAAGGCGGACGAATGGCGGCTGCGCCTCATCGGCGGCGGTCCGGACGAGGCGCTCCGCTATCTCGCGGAGAATTCGATCACCCATCTCATCCTGACGAAGACCGGGATGCAGGAAAAGCTGTCAGCCGGATTGGAGGAAGCCGGTTGGCGCAAGACATTCGACCGGAATCCGGTCATGGTCTGGACCGCGCCGGGCAGCTGAACATCTAGCTTGCGGCGTGCTATATTCTCCCCATTATGGGGAAAAAATTCGCTGTCTTGGGCGCGGGCAACGTCGGCACCGCGCTCGCGCTCGTCCTGGCCGGCCGGGGTTTCCCGGTCACGATGTATTCGATCGAACCCGAAGTGACGGAGGACATCAACCGCCGCCACCGCAACGCGAAATACCTGAAAGGATCCGCGTTGCCGAAAAACATAACGGCCGACGACGACATCGGCAAAGTCCTGAAGGGCGCTTCGGGCGTCATCATGGCCGTGCCGAGCTTCGCGCTCAAGGAGGTCGTGGCCAAAGCCGCGCCGCATCTCGGGAAGGGCGTCGTCATCGGCAGCATCACGAAAGGCCTGGACCCGGAGACTTTGTTGCCGCTCGGTGCGACCGCTCGCGATCTTTTGCCGCCGCACGTCCGGCGCGAATATTGCCTGATCGGCGGGCCGGCCATCGCCAATGAAATCGCCAAGGGCATGCCGTCCGCGGTCGTCGTGGCCGGCGACGACATGAAAGCCGCCAAAAAATTGGCGGCCGCGCTGCAAGGGGACGTGTTCAAGGCCGGCACGAGCCATGACGTCGTCGGCGTCGGTTACGCCATGGCGCTCAAGAACGTCTATGCCATCGCCCTCGGCCTGACCCAAGGGCTGGGCTATCCCATGAATACCCAAGCGCTCATCCTGACGCAAGCCATCATGGAGATGGGCATGTTCCTCAAAGCCTGCGGCGCCGAACCTGAGACCGCGATGTCTTTGGCCGGACTCGGCGACCTGATGGTCACCGGACTCTCATCCCACGGCCGCAACCGAACCTACGGCGAAAAGCTGGTCAAAGCCAAATCCAAGGACCCGAAAACCATGGGTCTGACCACGGTCGAAGGCATAAAAGCCGCACCCATCACCGACAAACTCGCCAAAAAGCACAAACTCAAAGCGCCGCTTTTCGCCGCCGTGCTAAAATGCCTGGCGGCGGAGAAGGATTTCTCCAAACCGTTCGCCGATTACCTTAAGGAATTAAGACTGAAGTGATATGCAAATACCCCAAGACCTGCAGAAGTTCCCGCAGCCGACGCTGATCGTCGTTGCCGACAGTACGACCGCCAAGATTTTCCTGGCCGGAGGCGACAGCCTGGAACAGATATCGTCCCTCGAATTGCCCCGTGAAAGGAAACAGGACAACGAGGGCTCGTTCGCGTCAGCCGACGGTTCGCGCGTAGCCGGTCCGGTGGACGAAGATGACGCACCGCGGCTCAAGTCGTTCATCAAACAGATGGCGACCGCCGTCATCAGCCTGATGCGCATGCATAAATTGGAGCACTTGGACTTGATCATGCCGGCCGAAATCGAACACGCCCTGGTCGACGAGCTGCCGAGCGACGTCGACACCCTGATCGGCCGCAAGCTCGACAAAGACCTGATGAACGAAGCGCCGGTCGAGATGGTGAGGCGCCTGCTGGCAGGCTGACAGCCCCGAAGATTCCGTCGGAACACATGTCCGACGCCAAAAATCCCCGACCTGGTCGGGGATTTCGTTTTATCGGCGGAAATGAAAAAGAGCCTATCACTGCCTTTTGTTTTTATTTTGGCTTTTGATGGCTCTTACCTGCTTTGCTCTTTATGCTGCGCGCGTTCGTTTTTGGGCGGTTTTTTGTCCAAGTCTTTAGCTTGGTTTTCCTTTCCCTGTTTTTACCGCTTTCGCGGTTACGGTTTTTCTTCCTTGGTCTCCCTTGGAAATTTGTCCGTTATTTTTCCTCGGATTTTTTCTCTTGCGAGCATCCTCGTTTTTTTCGAGTTCTTTTTCCGGGGCATCGGGCGGTTGGTTCGGCTTTTAGCCTCGCTACCTTTCCCTTTTTTCCGCTTTTTGGGCGTTCGAGAAGTTTATTTACAGGTTTCCCTGTTGTTTTGTTTTCTCGTATTGTCTGCGTTTGTTTCCCTTACGGGCTTCCTCTTGTTTGAGTTCTTTATTTCGCAGAACGTTCGCGTCTTATGAGCATGGTGGCGACTCAGGTTCCGGGTTTTTCATGTCCGGATTCGCGGGATCATCCTCATTTTTCCAACCCTGGCTAAATCATTTCGGTTTTTTACGCCTCCATGGTTTTTGCCTTCGGTTTCCCTTTCGGGTTGCCGTTTTTTTATTTTTTTCTCCGATTTTATTCGGGGATTTCGGGTTGTTTCAGATGGTCCACAAATGGATTTCTATCCTTGCGGATCGGAATCCATTACGTCGCGTTTGTAAGGAACAGATGCCGTGGGTTGGAACTCTCGATTTCTCAACTCACAAAAACAGTATAGCATTTTTTGGGGTCTTGGTCAACTCTGGCTATACTAAGCGAAAATTATTTTGTTCAATTTCCTTATCCATTGCTTTTGGACCGACGTATAGGCTTCCGTCTTGACATTCACGGCCGTTTCGGATGAATATCCCGGCAGGAGGAACCCATGGACTTTCAAGACCGCCTCGGCGACCCAGCCAAGCTCAACCTCGGCGACATGGTGACCATCGAGACGACCGGCAGGGTCACCATCGAAAATCCGCGCAAAGGCACGCTGTCCTTCCGCTGCCGCTGCAACCTGGATGATGCCGACGAGAGTACCCTGCTCATTCACAGCCCCGGCCGCCCGAGCGGCAGTCTCGACCCGGAAGCCGTCATCCAGCTCATCTGCTGCGCTGCCGGTCTCGACTACCGGCGACACGAGAAAACGGACGACAAGTCGGTGTACGAAATCGTTCCGCGCTGACTTTCGTCTCAAGCGCCCGTAAAACGGCAGTCGAGACCGATATCGGCCCAAGACAACGAATCCATCGAAGAAGACATGGTCCAACTCCATACCGCTTCTTCGGTGCGGCACGCCCTCGAGCGACATCGAGGGTTTTGTTTTATCGGATGCCTTCAGGACGGCTCGTGCCCAGTAACCAGTCCGCCCCATTGACTCACGGACGGAGTTTTGCTAGCTTGGAGAATCCCCAAAAGGAGGCCTAAATGCACATTCAAGACGGTCGGGGCAATAAAGCCAGCCTACAACCCGGCGATTCGATAATCTTCCACCGCGAAACCAATTCCGTCGAACTGATAGCGGCCAATGGGACGCAACTCTACTTCAAGTCTCGGGATGGCCAGCCCCGCGACCGCCTGAAGCTGGAGCCGTGGACGCAAGACAGGAATTTGTTCGTGAATGCCTTCCGGCTCGGGGCGACACCCGCAGCCCCAAAGCTCGAACCGATGCGATTGATGGATTTCATCGGATGCCTCGGCATAAATTTTACGCTGGTAGAAAACACCAGCAGCCGAACCGTATTCCGGATTCAAGACTAGAGGAATACCGGCCATAACCGAACTCACGACCCCCTAGGGGTCGTTTGATTTTATCCAAAATCCGTTTATGTAGCTCGTGGTCGATGTTTCATCGGAAACGTAACGCGAAGAGATCGAATGGTCGATAAGCCTGAACGACAGCCGCCGCCCATCTTCACCAAGCGCGGTCTTGAGGATGAGCAAGCCGACTCCGTTGTCCACGAAGTCGTCCGTGGCCGTGGATAGGAAATCCGCATCCAAAGAACCGAAGGCTCGTATGGTCGCTTCGTCGTTCTTGAGCGCTTGCGTTTCGGGTAAATAATGGCTCATGTCGGACGAGACGAGGATGAACGTTGAGTCGTCGAATGTGTCAACCATGACTTGACCAAAATTCATAGCCGCCTTGCGGTCGATATCTCCGCGGACCGCGATGGGCACGATTTCGACATCTGGAAACTCATGCCGGATGAACGGGACGAGAGCGCCGTTACCATGTTCAAGCTCGAACATTTCTCCGTTCTCCAGCGTCGCGAAGCCGGAATCGATGAGCGTACGCACCGAACTCGACGCCACAAGAACGTCACCATCAGGTGTCGAATATACCCGGTCCGTGACGGAGACGGCGCCGCGGCCGGTGCGGAAATGGTCGGGCGAGATGATGATGAAACGCTTTATGCCAGGACGCGAGAGGCGGAGAGTCCGGAAAAACCTGGCCATCAGGTCAGCCGCCAAAAAGTGATGATTGACCACGCCGGCGACAGGCTTCCCAACAAGCGCCTTCACCGATTCAGCCGCGGACCAGGACTTTTCGAACTGCCTTGGCTCGATGAACGGCAATGTGGAGATTGGCTTGGATGCGGCGACCGGTTCTGGATTCCAGCTTTCGCTGGAATGACGGATTGGCGCTGGACTCCGGACCGAAGATCGTGCATAAGATGAAACCCCTTCCCCTCTAATCAACAGCCTCCGGATTCCGAAAGCGGCGGCCGCTAGGGCCGCCGCGATCAATACGCCGAACGCAATCCTGTTTTTCATCTGATGGTGACAGACTGGGTCTCGGTCAGGGCCGCGACCGAGGGCGCGTCCATGCTCTGCATGATGGCTGACTCAGCCTGGTAGGTGCCGCGGGACACGACGCGGGCGCGGTAGGTTATCGGCGGCATCGGCTTCGCGATGTCGGATGGTTTGCAGACCACGAACGACACGGCGTTGCCGTCGATTTCCGACGGATACCACATCTTATCGTACCAGGATTCATAGTACATCCCGATGACCGGGGCAAGACCGGCCGGCAGGAAGTCGCGGACCGTGTAGCAGCCGTCCGGCGCCGTCTTCTGCCAACGCGGCTCCAGGCTGACGATGACCGAATCCGTCTCCTTGAGGTCGGACATGGGCTGGTTGCCGTCCTTGGCGTAGCTGCGGGCCAGGGCCAAATCGGCGCTCTGGACAGGTTTGCCGGGCACTGAGCGCGAGAACAGGGCGACGGCCGGGCCGTCCACCTTGGTCGCGCGGAACCGCTTGGCTTCGTCGGCAGTCAGGGTCAGGCGCTGGGTGTTGCCGTCCGTGAGTTTGATGGTCTCTTCCTTTTCGCCGAGGGTATAGCCGATGGTTACGTCACCGCCGATCGCGGCCGGGACGGCGTGGGCAAGATATGCGACGCGGTCAAGGTCGGTCATGGCGTCTTCGTTCCAGTTCTTGTCGAGCCAGGCATCCATTTTCGGCGCCGAAGGATGAACGAGCGAGGCGGCGATGGCGGCGGCTTCAGCCGTCGCCTCCACGATGGAGCGCTTGTCTTCGGTTACGCGCACCTGCATCTGGCCATCCTTCTCTTGGGCGAGCTTCAGGAAATCCTCGAGCTTGGCGCGGGCCGCTTCGCGGTCACCGGCCGCGTCAAAACCGCGGATGATGGCCAACTGTTCGCGCCAACCCAGGTCTTTGATGTCGGCCAAGCCCCGCAGCTGGTTCAGGACCGGCTGGCCCAAAGCCGCCAGAGCCGACACGGCGCGAATCTGCTCCTCGCGCGTCACGTCCTTGCGGTCCAAGATGTCGGCGAAGTAACGGATGAGCGCGGCGCGGTCGAACGGCGAGGCGTCGGTCAAGACGATTCTCGAGGTCAGTTCGGCGTCGGATGAGGAGTAAGGCAGCAGGCTCAAGCCGCCGTCGGTCTTCTGGTAGCGGGACAGGTTTTCGGCCGGAGTCTCGACCTTCTCGTTGAACTGATTGCGCAGCATACCCTGGGCCAGACGTCCGGCGAAACGCGCTTCGAGGCGTTGCGACCAGGGATTGGCCAGATCGCGGGTCCGCCACAGGTATTGGGCGCGGGTCTTGGGCAGGAAACTGACCTCGATTTCGCGCGACTGGCCGGGATCAGGCAAACCCGCGCCAGGACCGAGCTCGGTCTGGACCAATTCGGGGCGCGTGAAACGGCTGGAGGCGACCGTCAGGCGCTTTTCCAACGCGTCTTGGCCGTTCTTGCCGCTGACGCGGATGATGAGCGTATGTTCCCCTTCCGGCAAAGCCGTCGGTTGGACATAAGTGGCTTCGCCAGCCTTGCCCTTGACCTTCTCACCCTTGAGCCCGAGGGTCGGAGCGTCGACCGAATATTCAACCTCATCCCCGGTCCGCAGCCCGACGCCGAACGCGCGGAGCTTGAGCACGGGCCTGTCCTGGATCAGGAGGTATTGCGGGGCGACGACGTCCACGAATACGGATTTGGTCACCGGGATGGAGACGCGCTCGGAACCCGCGGAACGGTCGGGCGTGATGGCCACGGCCGTGGCGCGCCAGCTGGTCAGGTTGTCGGGCAAGGTGACTTCGACGTCGCCTTCGCCGTTGGCATCCAAGGTCAGGGTCTGGAAAGCGGCCGTGTCCTTGAAGTTGCGGCGGACCGCGCCGTCTCCGCCGAATCCTCCGCGTTCGGCCCCGCCCATCATGGCGGCGGATTCGAGCTTGTTGGCGAAGTGAGATGTCTTGCTGAAGATGACGCCGTCACCGACCCAGGCATACAGGGTCGAAAGCGGGTCCTCGACGCTGGAATCGTTGGCCGCGGCGTAGAGCGCCTCGTCAACGAGACCCAAGCCCACGCGGGCGTTGGCCGCAGCCTTCCCGTCCTTATCTTTGGCCATGATGTGCAGCTTGGCTTTGCCGCCCGGCGCATACGCCTTCTGGTCTGGCGTAATCGTCAGCTTGAGCCTGCGTTCCTCATTGTCGTAATCCACGGTCGTCTGGCGCTCGAGGAAACCGCCGCCGATGAACACCACGCCGCGGACAGTCACGTTGGGCACGAGGCCCTCGTCGTAAGCGAAGCTGTATCTCGACTTGTTCGTCACCTGCATGGCGCGAAGGCCGAGATGGCTTTGGACATACAGGTAGTTAGGATTGTCGAGGTCGCGCATGGGCTGGTTGCCGCGCTTGAACGACAGGTCGACGGTCTCGCCCAAGCGATAACCGCTGCGGTCTTTGAGGGGGATGGTCGGCTCAAGAGAGATATAACCATCATCGCTCGGCGACCCGTCGCCCCAAGACCCCCACCAGCCCTTGGCGAACCAAGCCGAGGAATAATCCTCGATGCCGCGTTCGTCCTTGGCCGAAACCTGCAGGAGATAGCTGACGTCATCGGACATCTTGAACTCGGTCTGCGCCCATCCGTCGCCGCCGGTCGTCAGGTCGATTGCCGCGACATCCCGCTCCTTCATCTCGTAACGGTATGTGGGGACGACTTTCTTTTCGATGAAATCATAATGGTTGCCCGTCTCGACGCGCTCCCATCTGCGTTCGGTTATCTTGCCCGCGACTTTCGTCCCAGGGACCGGGTCGCCCAGCACGTCGCCGTCGATTTCGTTCGCGGCGCGGTCGAGCTGGACCCGACGGACGCGGAATCTCAGCGTAGCCGTATCCCCTTTGGTCGCGGTCTTGGTCTCGAGCGAGATGTGGGAACGCCAGACATTCGCCCAGGAAGAACCGCGGATCTGGGCCTCCTCGCCCTCGCTCGGACTGACGTTGACGGTGACTCCTTGGCTGCCCTCGCAACCGCGAGACGAGCAGTCCCAAACCCGGGTCGCTATCTTGAAAGCGGCGCGGCCGTCGGCGTCGGTCGTCAGGGTCTGCGCCGCTCGGTCGCGGTCGATGGCCCCGCCCCAATTCTGGGGATCCAGGTTGACCTTGAGCCCGGCCACGGGCGTGCCGTCGAAGAACTTGACCACGGCCTCGCCCTCGATATCCTCACCGGCGTAGAGATTGATGCGGCGCAGGTTGACGTCGACGGTATAGGTCGGTTTGACGAAGTCGCGGATCTCGAACGTCCGCGTGGCGACGCTTTCGCCGTCCCGTTTCAGGGTAAGGGTGTAATACGCGGGAGTCAGCTGCGTCCAATCCAAGGATGCCTTGAAGAAACCGCGGTCGTCGGTCTGGACTTCGACGCGCTTGTAGACCTTGGTCTCGCCGGTCCACCAGTCGTACCAGCCGCCGCGCGAGAGCTCCATGGTCAACTTGCCCTGGGCCTGCTGCTTGCTCGCCCTGTCTTGGACGACGCCGTAGGCGAACAGCTTATCGGTCGTACGGTAGAGCGGACGGTCAGGATAGACGTAAGCCACGGTCTGGTCGTTGGCCGAACTGTTGTTGTACCAATCGTAGCGCCAAGGATTGGAGCCTTGGGACTGGAGGCGCAAGAAGGACACGAGCATGCCTTCACCGACGGTCACGATGGCCGAGGCGTCGGTGCTGGTAACCAGGACTTCGGGCGGCGTCGGGAATCTGGCCAAGCCGTCCTTGTCGGTGCGCACATCCACGTTGGAATACCGCACCGGCAGATCGCTGAGCGGACGGCTGGTTTCGATATTCATCGCCCAGACGACCGAGGTCTGCTTGTCGGAAATGGCATACGTCGCGACGTTGGTCGATTCAAGGAAGGTATAGGTAGCCTCGCCTCCGACCGGTTGGATCTTCAGGATATACCAACCGCGGGCCACGCCTCCGGGCAGGCGCAGGAAAAGCGAATATTCCTGCTCCTCAAGCTGGCCCTTGGCGTCGAACGCTTTCTGCTTGGCATATTCTTTCAGGATATCGCCGCGCTTGCGCGTTTCGGTCGCGAACTCTGGGATCTTCGAGTATTCGGTGAGGAACCGTTTCGCCTGGTCCTGGCTCAAGTTATAGCCGGTGACGTCGACTTCCCCCAGGCCGGAACCGCTCTGCCAGTAGACGGCCAGATAGGCATCCTTGCCCGGCGAGGATTCGTTCAGGTCGTTCATCGGCATGAGCGACGGTTTGACGGCCTCCGCCTGCCTGACGGGCGCGGTCTCGAAACGGATGACGCGGTCTTCTTCCAGGACGCGATCGCTGCCTTCAAGCCTCAGGCCTTTAGCCAACTTGGCGGTGTAGATGCGACCTGGCTGGAGAGGTTTTTCCGGGATGAAAGCCAGGGAGCGGCCATGCGTCTCGAAACGCCCCGCGACTTTCGGTTCGATCGAGAAAGACGAAGTCGCATCCTGCCAGCCTTCGGACGAGAGCGTGAATTCGATGCCGGTATCGACCGGGACATAAGTCGCGCGATCGCCGGGGACGGAAGACAGGACGCGGAAAACCGGCTTGGTCTGGACGGCCCAGGAAAACTCGCGGGCGACGAGCGAACCGTCGGCTTTCTTGACCGCGGTGTCGAGCTTGAGGCTATAGACCTTGCCCGGGGAAAGTTCGTCGGAGGGTTTGACCCGGAAACGGCCGGCGCCGAGCTTCTCGACGACGACTGACGGCGGAGCGACCGCGGTCGCATCTTCCGGCGGCGGGACGATCTTCAGATGGGCCTGGAGCTCATCGGCGGCGACCTCCAGATCGGACGAGACGATAAACGAAGTGGTGGTGTCGGCGCCGGCCTTGTCTTGGGATTCGACGGTCAGGGCGAACGCATCCGCGGCATGGACCTCGGGGATGATGAGGCGGCCGACGGCCGGCAAAGCCTGGCCCGTGAATCTGGCGAGCTGGACCGTGGCCGGTCCGCGGCCGAGGAAGACCGCCAGCGTGATGACGGCGGCGACCGCCATGACTCCCCCGGTCCAATAGAACCAGCGGTTCATGTCGGGCAGGTTGAATTTCCGGCGGGGCGCATCCGACGTTCCGGATGCGGCCGGCGCTTCTTGTCCGGCTTTGGCTTTCTCGGCCATAGATATGAGTTGCGCCCGCTGCCGCGCCGCGACATCCGAAGCCAGATGTTCGCCGCCGGCGGCTTCGCGCTTTAAGTTTTCTGCTGTCTGCAGAAACGGCAAAAGCGCCGGGTCATGACACTCCTCCGGCTTGCGTCCGAGGGCCTGATCGAGGCCCAAAGCGTCTTGTTCGTGTTTCATGCTCATACCTGTTGGTGTGGGTTAGCGGCGACAACCTGGCGCAGTCTCCCAAGAGCGCGGTAGACCAGGACGGCCGCGTGGTTGGAGGTGATGCCGAGCTGGTCGGCGACTTCGGGCGTCTCGAGCTCGGCGAAGAAGCGCAGGTCAAGGACCTGCTGGTCGCGCGGCGAAAGCTGCTGCATCGCCAGGCGCAGGCTTTCGCCCTCGAGCTTGAGTTCGACGTTCCAAGCCGGATCGTCGGCGCCGGGCGGATCCCATTCGTCGGTGTCCAGGTCCGTGTCGCGCCGGGTGGACGCTTTGCGGTAATGGTCGATGAGCGCGTTGGACGCGACCTGGTAGAGCCAGGCCGAGAGCGGCGCGTTCTTCCACTCGAGCGTGGGCAGGGATTCGAGCAGCCGCATGAAGGTATGCGACACCAAATCCTCGGCCGTCTCCTTGTGGCCGCAGCGCTTGAGCAGGAATCCGTAGAGCTTGTCGGCGTACCTGTCGTAGAGCTCGCCGACGGCCGACGGATCCTGCTTGAGGCGCCGGAACAGTTCCAAGTCCTGTTCCAAGGCCCGTTCGCGGGTTTCGTCTTGCATGTATAAAACGGTTAGAAGAAAGACTGATGACGGCAGTATACTACGCGGAAAATCAGCTTGGATAGGGCTCCCTGCTTCCCTTGCTCGGCCGTTCGCGGGGGTGTTTACTGTGGGTATCGACCGGCGAAAGGAGGTGAACCGCCGAGCGAACGCACCTTCGAAAAAATCTTGGGTCCGGACAAGCCCACCGACGATGTCGGGACGTCTCTGACGTTACGCCACGGGCGCAGGGCGCAACCCGCAGCAGCATCCTCCGGAGTGCCCGGCAGCGGAAATCCGTCCGCCGCCGTTGTCCGCGAGGGAATCACGACTCCAGACTGCTAACCGAAAGGAGGCTGGCCATGCAGACCAACGGGAAACAGAGGATCATCATCGTGGAAGGGACGGACAAACCGCCGGTCGACGACCTGTACAGCCAGGTCGATGAGCTGGGAGAAGGGTGGCGCATCGCAAGCGCCACGACCACCGCCGAGACGGTCCCCGCCAGGCTGAACATGGCGGGCCGGGCATACCGGCGGTACATGATCACGGCCGTGCTCGAACGCGCGGCCTAGCGGAGAAGAAAGAGTGAACCCAAGACCCACCTCCTTGCGCAAACGACGAGCATCTTTCGACGTTTGCGCCAGGCCACCGGCGCGTCCCACGGGCGCCTCGATGGCCCGGTCGATTCCGTGCTATATTCATCCAGGCCTTCGGACACCGACTTTCCAAAAGTCCCGGCGCAAGCCAGGACCCAAGCGGTCGTCCGGAGGCCTTTTAGATTGCGTCGATTTTACGCGCCTGGTTGATGTCGGTCTTGGTCAGGCCGCCGATGTGCCAAGAACTCAAACGGACGGTCACGTGCGCGCCCGACAATTTGAGGCGCGGATAGTGGCGCATGCCGATCGCGATGCGACCGACCTGGTTGACGAAATTCAAGGCATCCTCGAAATCCCGACTCTCGAACGATTTCGCCAAGCTCTGGCCGTCGGTGTTCCAACCGGGCAGATCCTGCAGCGCCCGTTCGAGCTCACCGGGGGTCAAAGTGCTGCGCTGGGTGAAATGCAGGGCCAGCACGCGGCCGACAGAAAACGCGAAGCCGCCGATGAAGACGATGACGAGCGGTTCGATGAAGACGTAGGTCAGGATCCAGCGGCCGAAGATGGCCGGCGCCAAGTACAGGCCGATGATGCCGTAAGACACCACCCAAAGCAGGAACCAGACCAGGAAGGTCCGGGCTTTCCACCAATTGAAGACGATTTCGTAGCCGACGGCCAGGAGGTACAGCAGGCACATCGTCAAGAAAACGGCCGGATGGTCCAGGTTGTACAACGATTTCCCGAATTGCATCGCGAAAGCCAAGCCGTAGAAGTACAAAATCGTGACGACCAGGACGAATTCCTTCAGATTCGAGAGATAGGTTGAGAGCGGCGACATATGCGCCACAGTATAACCACGGTTTGCCAAACCCACCATCCCGCCTTAAAATGTCGACGAATCCATGCTTTTGATTAAATCCTAACGTAGGGAGAGCGACGATATGGGCAAACAAGACATGCCGAAAGGCGGGCCAGAAAAGCCGAAGAAGAAGGAAAAGGGGCCGCTGAGCCCGGAGGAATACGCGCAAAAGATGGAGATGGCGAAGAACGAGGCGGAGACACGCGGCGAACGGGTGGAAAAACTGAAGGCTAGGGTCAATAAGCTTTTCCCGAACCCGGAGCACGCCAAGCTGCGCGAGGAAATAGAGACGTCTTTCGACGTGCCGCAGGTCGGCGATTTCCATAACGAGGGCATGCTCATGGATACGCATCTGGACGGCATACTGACGTCCATCCAGGACATCGCCGAAGGCAAATACCAGTGGCCCGCCGACATGCCCGAGAGCACGCGCCGGATCCTGGAGGATACGGTCAAGAAAAACCGTGAGGCGTTGGAGCGCTACACTTTCCTGCATGACCTGGCCAAGAAAGACACGCTGCGCCTGAGCTTCAGCGAACAGACGGCTGACGGCCCGAAAGGGGAGGACATCGCCTATACCCTGGCCGAATGGCAGGCGATGGTGCCGGAAGAAGTCAGGCGCGACCCGGCCAAACTGCTCGAATTCATGCAGGGCGAAGGGCAAGCGCGGAAAATCATCGGCATCTCGTATTTCCACAAAGCCGGCGACAAGACCCCGTCGGGCGGCAAGGTGGCGGAAGGACGGATGCACGGCGAGTCCGGTTCCGAAGCCATCCGTAACTTGGGCGAAACGGGCGTGGACGAACTGACGCTCACCACCATCACCCACCACGAGGTGGCCTATCAGTTCACGGCACCGAACGTCGATACCTACGAGAAATTCTTCGGGAGCCTCAGCGAGCAAGAGCGAAACCTGGTGATGGTCGCGAGCTTCGTCGACTCGATGTCATCGCTGAGGCCGGACGGCACGGCTGACGCCTCCAATTTCCTCGCCCTCGCCGTGTCGCGATCCAACGCCGAAGCGATCAAAGGACTAACGGAGAAGCTTGCGGTTGACGACAAGCTGGAAAAACGGAAAGTCGAAAAAGCGCTGCTGGCGCTCAAGAAGGCGGGCAAGCCCATAGATTTCGCGGCTGAACTCGCCAGGCTCGCGAAGGAGTGCCGGCCGACGGAGTACGATCCGGCGAAGCTGGACGAGATGCTGGCTGAACTGACAAACAAAGGCGCCTTGACTGCCGACGAAACCGCGGAAGTCCGTGCGCTCATACTCGCCAACAACGAAGCCGAGCTGGGCAAAAAATTCGGAAAAAAGATGGGCCAACTCCGCGCCGTCATGACGGCGAGCGAGAAGAAGGACTGAGAAAACCAAAAAAGACCCATCCGGGTCTTTTTTGTTTATTCCGATGTTCAAGCCTTCGGCTGGTTCCAGCGTTCGAAGGCGCGCAAGACCTCGAGCGGCAGGGCGAAGACGATGGTGTTCGATTCGTCGCTCGACACGTCATTGATGGTGTTGAGGGTGCGCAGATGCAAGGCGCCGGCAGATGAAGACAGGATCTCGGCGGCCTGGCGCAGGTTCTCGGCCGCGGCCACTTCGCCTTGGGAGCTGATGATGACGGCCCGCTTCTCGCGCTCGGCCTCGGCTTGCTTCGCGATGGTCCGCTTCATCTCTTCGGGCAGGGCGATGTCCTTGAGCTCGCAGCCCAAGACCTCAACACCCCAGCTCGCAGTATGGGTCGAGATGAGCTCCTTGATGCGAGCCGAAGCCTGGTCGCGTTCGGAGAGCAGTTCGTCGAGCGCGAGCTCGCCGGCGATGTTGCGCATGGTCGTCTGGGCCAGCTGCGACACGGCATACCAGACGTTCTCGACCTCGATCACCGACTTGCCGGCATCTGAGATGCGGTAATAGATGACGGCGTTTATCTTGCACGAGACGTTGTCCTTGGTGATGGCGTCCTGGTACGGGACCTCCACCGCCTTGGTGCGGATGTCCACCTTGCGCATCGACTGGACGACCGGGATTATCAGGCGCCAACCCGGACCGACCAGCGACGTGAAACGGCCGAACGTGAATTTGACGCCGCGTTCGTACTGGTTGACCTGGCGGATCATGGCCAGGACGAGGATGATCGCGAGGACTATCAGAGGATACATAAATGGGATGGGGAGTTAGGGATTAGGATTAAGGATATGGAAACACGGGCCGTGAAATTCGGCAAATACGAAAAAGCCGTCCGGGAGCGCCGGACGGCCTGGTTCTTACATGCTGCGCTTCACGAGCGCGACGAATTCGTCGAAGGAACGGACCACGTCCCAGCGGATGTGGTCTCCGGGGTAGGGCTTGGGGTTGAACTGCGGCCAGGCGATGCGGACAACCTTGGTCCACGGAGCCTTCTGGCAGACATCCTCGAGATGCGCAATCGAATCGTCCAGGAACCAGACCGTCTCGGCCTGGCCGGCTTGGACGATGACGTCGCCTTTCGTCTCCCCTTTCCAGACGTAATGCTTGCCTTGGAACCAAAGGCGCGCTTCTCCAAGACCGAAGAACTTATTCTGCTGATACGGCGGAAAACCGAAGGTCAGCAGAAATTGTTCGGCGGCATGCGACAGCATCCCCAATCCGTCGAATACCCCGGGCAAGAGATACTTATGCCCGTACGTGAGATGGTACTGCAGTTCGTTGGCGCGGTACGGGATATCCTCTTCCCGATGTCCGAGCAGGCGCAGATGACCTTCCAGCGAATAGCCGACATCGTTCAGCTGGTCGAAGCCGGCGTCGATGCTTTCGGCGGAATAGCCCATCCGCCGGAGGTCCTGGCGCAGGTTAGCCATGAGCTGCGCGGTATCGTAGAGGGTGAAGTCGAGGTCGTAGTAGATCCGGACTGCCTTGTTCATGCGTTCCTCGTCGATGCGTTGGCTGCGTGGTCAGGCGAGATGGCCGAGAGGATGGCCGCGGCGAGCTTGGCGGGGTCATGACGCAGGACGCTGCGCTTGAGCTTGTCGCCGGCGACTTTGCCGGCGATGCGCTCGGAGATGAGCGGCGTCCGCAGGACCGGCCAGCCGTCAGGCGGCAGATCATCCTCGACCAGCTGGTCATTGGCCTTTTCGTAGCGTTTCAGGATCTCCGGCGACGGTACGGCCGTGTTCAGGATGACCGCGTCCAGCTTGGCCGGCGTGATGTACTGCTCGACCGCGCGGCAGAAGCGCGAGGCGGTGTAACCATCGGTCTGCCCGCGGTTGGTCACCAGGTTCACGACGAAGACGCGCCGGGCACGGCTGTCGCAGATAGCCTCCACCACGCCGTCGACCAGGAGCACCGGGATAAGGCTCGTATACAGGTCGCCCGGGCCCATGACCAGGATGTCGGCTTGGCGGATGGCGTCCACGGCGTCGGCATTGGCCACGACCGGCGGATCGAGGAAGCAGCGGTCGATGGCGGCGCGCTGGGCGCTCGGCTCGTCGATGGCATGCTCCCCTTCGACGACCGTACCGTCCTCGAGCTCGGCATACAGATTCGAGGCCTGCGACGAAACCGGAATGACCCGGCCACGGACGCGGAGGATCTGCTGCGCCTGTTTGACGGCTTCGAGGGGATTGCCACACAGCTCCTCCAATGCAGACAAAAACAGGTTGCCCAGGGTGTGGCCCTGGAGCGAGCCGCGCGAGAAGCGGTGGCTGAAGACGCGGCGCATCATCTCGTCGCCGGACGACAGGGCGACCAGGCATTGGCGGATGTCGCCGGGCGGCAGGACGCCGAGCTCGTCGCGCAGGACGCCGGTCGAGCCGCCGTTGTCGGCGATGGACACCACGGCTGAGAGTTCGACCGGATGGCGCTTGAGGCCAGTCAGCACGGTGAATGTGCCGGTGCCGCCGCCCAAGACCACGATGCGGGCTTGGAACTTCTTTTGGTCCGGAGGATCTGACAACATATCTTTCCTTCCAGTGTAAAGGAACGGCTTAACCTAAGCACGCTTCCGGCGGTCGCGTCAATCCTAAAAGCCGCATCCCGGGCGTTTGGGATGCGGCTTTTCGATATCAGGAATCAATTGGGCGTGAAGGCTGTGAACGCGGTGGACATGAAACCTTGGTATCTGGCGGTGGCGCTGATTTGGACGCGATAACCGGATGCGTATTTGTCGTTAAGCTTGAAACTGACGGCATAGGTCCCATTACCCTGGGAAGACAAGGTGTACGTCTGCGCGCCGGTTTTGTATTGGACGGTGGCCACGACGGACGCGGCCGCAACCGGTCGACCGAAGTTATCCTTCACCGAGACATAGATCGTCTCGTTGGCCCGGTCGTTCGGCGATGGATTCGAAACCCAGGCATTAGCCGCGATGTTGACGATTTTCTGCTCAACCGGAACCTGCGGCGGGGTTTGCGTCGTCGGCGATGTGGTGGTCGCGGGTTTGACGGCGGTCGGCGTAGCCGTCGTTGGTGACGCCGCGGCAGAAGACGTGGCCGTCGGTGAAGTCGCTACGGCCGTTACGGCGGCCGAAGACGCGGGCGGAGCGCCTGAAACGGTGCCCGTGGCCGATGGCGGCAGCGAGCCGGCGCTGTAGGAAACCGTCGAGGTCGCAGCCGTGGCCGTCCCGGTCTGGCTGCCTGCGGCAGAGGGCGCGTAGTTTATGGTCTCGGTATTCGTGGTGGAGTTGCCGGCCGCATCGGTCGCGACAACGAGCAGTTTGTTCTCGCCCGGCTGCAAAGCGACTGTCGCGCTCCAGGTGCCGTCGCCGTTGACGGTCGTCTTGACGCCATTGACGGTGACCGTCGAACCCGGTTCTGCCTTGCCGTTGACCACGGTGTTCGAACCGGTCACGGTTGCACCGTCGAAACGCGAAACCTCCAACAAGGGTGCCTGGCCATCCTTCATTATCCTGACGATGACGGGGAAAGACGCCCGCCAGCCGGAAGCCACGGCACGTAATCGGAAGATATTCTCGCCTTCGGCGATAGGCAGACCGGAGATGGAGAACTCCCCGTTCTCACCGCTGCCGACCAGGACAAGCGGATTGCCAGCCTTGTCGAAAACGGCGATACCTAAATGCGGATTGGCCTTGCCATGCAAATCAACCGTGGCTTCTTTGGTCGAGGAAGGAGCATCGACCAACATCGGGCGAGGAACGTAGAAAAGCCCGACAAACATCAACATCGTCGCCACCAGAGCCGCAATCGCGCACGACACCTCTTTCCGGTGCGCTTTGAACCAAACTGAAAATGTTTCCATATATTTGACGGATATATGCGTAAAATACCCTATTCTTGCCGGGGCGTTACGGCATAACGCCATCAAAAACCCTTCAGGATGGCCGAGGCGGTATTTTTCGCGATGGCCAAGCGGTCATCGGATTTCAAAGCCAGGACAATTATCGTCACCCAGCGACCGCCTTTGAGCACGTTCAACTGGCTGGCGGAACCGCCGACCCAAAAAGCCGCATCCCCCAGGCCGGGCACGTCTTGCGGAGCGACGGAATATATCCCCGGGACGGCGGCGCGCGCGTCAGCGAATTGCCGCTTGATCGACCCGGCATCGGCCGCTTGGCGGATCAGGACGTTGGCGGACCGCGCTTCGTCGGAAGAAAACGCGCAATTGGAGACGTATAGGCTGCCGTCGGGCTGGGTCGCTTCGGGACCGGTCGTCACGGTCACTTCACCGCCCAAAACCGAAACGGCGTCAGCTTGGCTCAAGGCCGCGCAAGCGCTTACCGTCTTCCCGAGTTTCGGTTGGGCATCGGCGGACTTGGAACAACCGGCGGCCAAGAGCGCCAACGAAACGGCCAGGATCGCGAAGTTGCGGGGATGGTGCATACGGAAATCGGCTTGAGTATATCCTCTCCGCAAGCTGAGGGAAAAATCCGGTCATCCCGGCGACCTCCTTCGACTTGCGGATTCCGACGTTCGGGTGTTAGCTGGTGGCGTTCCGGGACGGAATCGTGGGAGGTTGGAATGGATCTGCTGCTCTTTGCCAACACGGGGAATCCGAGGCTCGTCGAGGACCTGCTGGACGAACTGAGCGATATCCCGACATTCTCGGGTTGCCACCAAGCCGAGATGAAACTCCGGTTCCACGCGGACGACGAACCGTACGTCGAGATCATCGATAACGTCCGGCGCGGCGAAGGCCGCAAGTGCATCGTCGTCGGCTGCATCGCGCGGAGCGAAAAGCGTTCGGTCAACGACCACGCCATGGAGATGTTCGTCCTGCTGGACGCGCTCAAGCGGGCCGACGCCGAAATCGAGGTGCTCATCCTCCCCTACCTGCCGTACGCGAGGCAGGACCGAAGGCGCGGCGAGACCACGGACCGCACGGCCATCACCGCCGAGCTGTTCGCACGCCTGCTCAACCAAGCGGCGCCTTGCCGGGTGTGCGTGGTCGAACCGCACACGGTCTACATCGAAGGGTTCTTCGACAGCCCGGTCGACCGCATCCCGGTCATCCATGAATTCGTGCCGCACGTCAGACAGGCGTTCACCGAGACCGACAAGATTTGCGTGGTGTCGCCGGACCGCGGCGGCTGGGAACGCGCCTCGGCCCTGGCCGGGATGCTCAGCACTCCGCATCCCATCGCCTGGATAGACAAGCGGCGGACGGCACCGGGCGAGGCCAAGGCACTCCAGCTCGTCGGCGAAGTCAAAGGCCTGGACGCCGTGCTCATCGACGACATGATCGACACGGCCGGCAGTATCTGCGAGGCGGCCGAGGTCCTGCACAAGGAAGGGGCGCGCCGCATCCTGGTGTGCGCCGTGCATGGCCTGTTCAACGGGGCGGCCTTGCGCCGACTCGACGAGAGCGCCATCGAACGCATCATCGTCACCTCATCCATCCTGCAACGGCAGGAAGTCGTGGAACACGGGAAAATCGAGGTCATCCCGATCGGCTACCTGCTGGCCCAGGCCATCCATCGGTTGATGGCCGGCGAATCCCTCCGCACCCTGGGCAAACCGCGCCGCCGGTGACCCAGCCGGAGACTTGAAGCCGACGCCAAAAGCGTCGGCTCTTTAATTTTGACGATTGACCCGCATCTGCATACACTGGCGGCATATGGCGGAACCATCCAAAGTCTACTTCTTCATGGCCGGGAAGGACGGCCGCGAATCCGAACCGGCGGCGATCACGCTTGAACCGGACGGTTCCGCCGACCTCTCGCTTTTGCCGGATGCGGTCCGCGGACACCTGAAGCATTTCGGCGTCCGCAACCTGACGCACACAGGCCAGGTCATGCCGGATGACGGCGAGCTCTTTTTGGAGTGCCTGCTCGAAGCCAGCAACGGCCCCTGGCGCTTCAGGACTTCGCCGGAAAAATCCTCCTGACTCCGCTATGAACCCCGATATCCCATCCCTGGCGCCAGCGCCGGAAAAAGGAACGGCGAGCGAAAGCCGGAAAAAGGAACGGCGGAAAAACCGGCCCGAAACGGACGTCATGCTGCCCCAGGAGGAAGCCTCGCGCCGCCACGAGGAAGCGCGGCTTTGGAATTTGGCGGCCGGGATCGACGAAGCGCTCAATCAGCGCATGATTCTGCGCAACATCGAGACCGAATCGGAAGACGGGCCCCAGAACGCGCGCGTGATGGAAGCCCTGCGCAACAGCCCCATAACCGACCGCCGAGAAGTGGGCGAACCGGGCGTCAACGCGACGGAAGCCATAACGGTCGAGACCGAATTCGGCGAAACCGTCCGGGCTTACCTCAAACCGCAAAACGGCGAACTCGACCTCATCCTGATGGCGGATCCGCGTAACGGCAACAATCGCCCCTATCGCGTAATCAAGTCACTGGACGCGAACGGCGTCATGCAGACCGAATACAAGCCGTTCCATGGCAGGAAATCGAACGAACTGCTGAACCATCTCGAAGCCCGAGCGGGGCTCGACGACCTTACGCGCCTGGAGCTGGCGGACCATTACGGCATCCAACCGCATGAGATGCCGCTCAATCCGGCCGAGGTCGGGTTGCGCAGCATCGACCCAGGACACGCGTCCCGGGCGGAATATGCGGCCAGCGCCATCGACCGGCTGACCGGCTTGGGCGTCATCCCGAATACCGCGCTCCGCGAAGAAAACGGGACCTTGGCGACGGTCCAGGAAGCGGCTCCGGGCGGACCCCCAACCTACGAAGATGTCGTGGCCTTGCTCGAAAAAGGCCCGGCGCACCCTGGCGCAAAATCCTTCATGCGGCTGGCGTGCATGGACTACCTCATCAACTCGACCGACAGGCATCTGAATAACCTGTTCTACGATCCGGCGACACAGACATTCAGCGGCATCGACAACGGCTATTCGAACGGATATTCCCGCACGGTGAATATCCCAGGGCCGGATGGGCGCAGCCAGCCGACGAACGTGCCGGTCGACCCCTACCACTCCTATCCGATGGAGATCGCCGAAATCCACGAAGACTGGTTCCTGGACGATGAGGCGGTCAACGGCCTGAAAGCGCTGTTCGATGAAATTAAAAACCACCTAGCCTTCCTGGAAGGCAAGATGGATCCGGCCCAGGCGAAAGACCTTCCGCCCAGGGTCAAGGAAGGACACGCGTTCAAGGCCTTGAACGACACCTACAGCCTACTCCATGAACGC
Source organism: uncultured Gammaproteobacteria bacterium (assembly GCA_964415965.1). GTDB lineage: Bacteria > Patescibacteriota > Patescibacteriia > 2-12-FULL-60-25 > 2-12-FULL-60-25 > CAIKNB01. The sequence goes on along the minus strand of CAYQCK010000004.1, from coordinate 70,718 downwards.
ACGGGTCCTGACGGGAAACTCCTGGAGGCATCCAAGAAAATCGCGAAGAAAGAAATCACTGAATTCCTGCGGCGACTGAATTCGCTGATTGTGCACCGACGTCCGCCGAAGTTGCCTCAGCAATACCATGCCCGCGCCGGCTTGGCGGCTGCTGTGGAATGAGAGCTTAAAAAGCGTCGACAGGCATCACCACTCTTCGCGGCGCGACTGTTTCTTGAGCGCTTGGCGTTTTTTGTCTTCGAGGCGGCGCTCTTTGGCGCCGCGGGACGGTTGCGTTGGTTTACGCTCGGCTTGAGGGGCGAGGACTTCGGCGATGAGGCGATCGAGCAAGTCCACGACATTCGCCCGGTTCTGGTGCTGGGAACGCTGGGTGTCGGAATCCAGATACAACTCCCCCGCTTTGTTGATGCGGTTGGCCAACTTTTCCTTGATGACGGCTTTTTCCTCCGGAGTGAAGGCGGACGACGAATCCACATCCCAACGCAAGACGGCTTTGCTCGAAGTCTTGTTGACCTTTTGCCCGCCAGGTCCGGATGAACGCACGAATTCTATCCGAAGTTCGGATTCAGGCACGCGCCGCGGCGGGTCAGACGCCTCGATTGCGGGGGCCGACAGGCCTTCGAAGGGGTTTTTCATGCGGAAATTATAACACCTCTAAAACATTCAAACATCCTTTGTGCCGTAAGGGACGGCAAAAGACCACAAACCTTCGAACATGGTCGCGAGGAGGTTTTTTACCTCCTCCGATTCGATAAGGATGGCGGAATGAGTCTCGAGCGAAGTGATGATGGCCGCCTTATCGTCGAACAGGATCACGACTGATGCGAACTTGCCATGGAGAGACTCCGGCAGATACCGCGGGTTACGCCGCCGTATCTCGTCGGCGGTCAAAAGCCGGTCGTGTTCGGCCGTGCCTTTTTCCCAAAGCGAACGCGCGACGATGCCGCGCTGTTCCCTGGTCCGCAGGAAATATTTTCGGTAAACCGGATCGAATTCGGAAAAGAAATTCTTACGCGGCGCCAGGATGTCCCAGTGGCGCGATTTGCAGTAGAGAGCCTCCTCGACGACCGCCTTCACGCCATCGATGCCGTCGAACTGTGAGACTTTGACGCCATTGCCGGCCTCGGAGGACAGACGCGCCTCGAGAAACGGGAGCGCGGAAAGTATTTTCTGCTTCTGCTCCTGCAGCCGTCCGATTTCGCGGTCGACCAGATGTTCAAATTGGCGCGGCTTGGTCATGACGAACTCCAGACGGCGCGCCGTGCCGTGCTTGGAGACAAGGCCTTTTTGCATCAGCGTCTCGATGGCGTGATACACGGTCGGGCGTTTGATGCGCGTCACGGTCACGATCTCGTGCACGCCGACGGAAGGACGCGCCAAGCCAGCCAAATACACCGCGACTTCGGTCTGCGTCAGACCAAGTTCGGAGAGGATCGAGCCGATATCCTGCATATAGCCTTAATATAGCCCCATTTCAGCCAATGTCAACATTGGATTGAAATAATAAGGCCGATTTTTCTAGCCATTTTACAAGTGTTCATAATCGGTTATGAATAGTTATTATAAATATTTGGCGACTGGATTAGCCTTGAGACGTACCTTCAAAAAGAGGCAAACATGTGTACGCTCATCGTGATGAAGGATGTCTTCGAGGAATACCCGCTGGTCGTGGCCTCGAACCGCGACGAGCACCCCCAACGCCCGTCAGCGGCTCCGAAGTTCTGGACAGACGATCCGAAGATCTTTGCGCCACGGGACCTGGTGCTCGGAGGGACGTGGATTGGCGTGAACCGTTACGGAGTATTCGCCGCTTTGACTAACCTCGACGGAACGCCTCACAAGAAAGGCCTGGGATCTCGCGGCCGACTGCTGGCTAATGCCCTGCGGCATCCATCCGCCAGGTCGGCCAAAGACTGGCTGGACGGACATCTCGATGACCGCGATATCGGGTTCTTCAGCCCACCGCCGAGATACAACGGATTCAACCTGGTGCTGGCAGATGGCGACGACTGTTACTTGGTCGTCTACACCGAAGTCTGCGCCGGAATCTGCACATTGGGTTCCGGCGTGCATATCATCACAGGTTATGGCCATGGGCCGACCCATGCTCCGCGGGCGCGCGGAATCATGCGCCGGTGGCGAAGCATCGGTTCTCCCGAACCGGGAGAGCTCGACGCCCTGCTCAACTTCCATGGCGACGGAACGCCCGAAGCCGCGGCCTGCGTGCATGACCCGAGGGAATTCCATAAGACGATTTTGTCCATGATCGTCAGGGCGGATCGCGAATGGTCGAAGTTCGAGACGTGGAGCCGGGAAGGGCCGGCTTGCGGAAAACCGTTCGGGGAATGCATCACCATCGATATCCAAAGGGGAAGGAGCTGACATGAATATCCTCGTCACTGCCGGTTCGACCTGCGTCCAGATCGACCAGGTCCGCGTCATCTCCAACATCTTCAAGGGACGGACGGGCATCGAGATCGCCAGGGTCGCGGCCAGCCTGGGCCATAAAGTGACGATCCTGACATCGCACGAGTCTGGCGTCACGGGACAAGTGTTCCGCGACCCGAGGCGTATCCGCAACCAAATCACGCTCCGCAGGTTCCGTACGTTCGATGAACTGGCGGAACAGCTGGAACACGAAATCACCTCCGGTGAATTCGACAGCGTGATCCATTCGGCCGCGGTCAGCGATTACCGGGTCGCGTCGGTCATGGACGGCGAACAGCCGACGGCCGAGGTCGCGAACGACGCGAAGATCGGCTCGAACCATGGAGCCTTGTGGCTCAAGCTCGTGCCGACCGCCAAGTTGGTGGACAAGATTCGTTCGCCTTGGGGATTCAAGGGACAGCTCGTCAAATTCAAGCTCCAGGTCGGCATCACCGACGAGGAGCTCATCGCCATCGCGCGGAAAAGCCGACGGGACTCGGAAGCGGACATCATCGTGGCCAACTGCCTTGAATGGGCCAAGGAATACGCATACATCATCGGCGCGGACGACCAAGCGGAACGCGTGACGCGCAAAACGCTTCCGTTCGCACTGCTCGGGAGGTTGTCATGAATATCCTGCTCGGAGTCACGGGTTCGGTCGCGGCTACACTCACTCCACGGTTGGCGGAAGGTCTCGCTGACATCGGTGAAGTCCAGATCGTGACGACCCGCCCGGCGCTGTACTTCTGGAATCCGGAGACGGTCAGCTGCAGGACTTGGTCCGAGGAAGACGAGTGGCCGGGCGTGGTCTACACCAAAGACCAGCCCGTGCCGCACATCGAGCTACGCAAGTGGGCCGACATCCTCGTCATCGCTCCGCTCACGGCCAACACGCTGGCTAAAATGGCGAACGGTCTGGCTGACAACCTCCTGACCTGCACGGTGCGGGCTTGGGGAAACGAGAAACCCATCATCATCGCTCCGGCCATGAACACGCACATGTGGCGGCACCCGGCGTGCGCTGAACACATCGCCAAGCTAAAGCGTTGGTACGGCGACAGGCTCACGCTCGTCGAGCCGATCGAGAAACGCCTGGCCTGCGGCGACACCGGTATCGGTGCCATGGCGCGCATCGAGACCATCGTCCAAGCCGTGCGCGCCCGGCGAACGCACCTGACTTGAACTTAATGACCCGCGAAATACTTCGCGGGTCATTCATTTGGACAGCCTCCACTCAACCGCCGTTCCTTCCGGCTTTTATTAGGATGCGGGCGAGACGCAGCTCGTCATAGCCGTACGACTCGCCGAGGATGGCGCGAACCGGGACGATCATGCCGGTACCGGCCTTCCGGAATGCGGCGGCGATCGTCTTCAACCGGCCCTCCGGGAAATCCACCCGGGAAACATCCAGCTCCATACCGCGCTGCTGGGCCTCTTCGAGATGCTGGAGGACGGTGCCCACGGCCAGTTTGCGTTGGAGCGCTATCTGCTCCAGGGATTTTTTGCCCTGGAACAGCTGGACCGTGGCGAAGACGGTTTCGGAGATGGCGCGTTTCACCGTCGGTTTCGGCTTGGACTTGAAGACCGTGGTCGTGGGCACGTGCTCTTCGATGCCTTTGGACTCGGCGTATTCGCAGATGACGCGCAGGAAACGGCCGCCGTATTGGGCCAGCTTCTCTTTGCCGACGCCGAAGACGTTCGCGAGGCTGTCGAGGCTCTGCGGGAAGTTCCGCGCCATCTCCTGGAGCGTCTTGTCGCCGAAGATGACGTACGGCGGGACGCCGCGCTGCTCGGCCAGCTCGCGACGCAGGGCGCGAAGCTCCTCGAAGAGCTCGCCGTCGAAATCCGCGGCGTCGGATACGGACTTGGCCGGCTGGCGCACACGCGGCGGCAGGCAGAAGTCGCAAGCGCCGCAGTTGTTCTCCGTCCACTCCTCGCCGAAATAGGTCAGGAGATATTCGCGCCGGCATCCCCGCATCTCGGCGTAGGTCGTGATGTCCTGGAGCTGGCGGCGGGCGCGCGCCTTCTCGGCCTCGTCCCCCATCTCGCGGATGAAATATTCGTGCTTGAAGCGGTCGCCGGCGGAATAGAACAGCAGACAGTCGCTCGGCAAACCGTCGCGACCCGCGCGGCCGGTCTCCTGGTAATAACCTTCGATGGATTTCGGCAGATCCAGATGGACGACCAAGCGGACGTCGGGCTTGTCGATGCCCATGCCGAAAGCGATGGTCGCGGCGATGACCGGCACGCGGTCGCGGATGAATCCCTCCTGGACGCGCGAACGCTCGGCCGCGGACAAACCAGCGTGATAGGCGGCAGCATTGACTCCGTTGGCGCGCAGGTCAGCCGCGACCTTCTCCGTGCCTTTGCGCGAGAAGCAATAGATGATGGCGGATTCGCCAGGGCGCTCGCGGATCTCGCCGAGCAGTTGGTCGAAAGCCTTCTTCTTTGGCGTGACGCGATATGTCAGGTTGGCGCGATTGAAGCTGGATTGGAAGATGTGGCCGCTCCCCAGCTGGAGCTGGGCCACGATGTCGTCGCGGACGCGCGGGTTGGCCGTGGCCGTGAGCGCCATCATCGGCGTCTTGGGCGAGAGGCGCCGCAGGCTGTGCAGGTTGCGGTATTCGGGGCGGAAATCATGCCCCCACTCGGAGATGCAATGCGCTTCGTCGACGGCGAACAGGCTGATGTCGAGCGTCTGCAGGAATTGGGCGACGGACCACATCGCGAGCCTCTCCGGAGCCAGATACAGGAGCTTCAGCTTGCCGCGCCGCGCCTCGTCTTCGACGCGCATGATTTCGGTCGGCGTCAGGCTGCTGTTGATGAACGCGGCCGGGATGCCGTTGGCGCGCAAGGCGTCGACCTGGTCCTTCATGAGCGCGATAAGCGGCGAGATTACGACAGTCAGACCCGGGAACTTAAGCGCCGGAAGCTGGTAGCACAGCGATTTGCCGCCGCCGGTCGGCATCAAGACCAAGCAATCCTTGCCGGCCATGCAATGGCCGATTATCTCGGCCTGCAGAGGTCGGAATTTTTCGTATCCGAAATGTCTTTTCAGCAGCTCAAGCATGGAAGTGTTTATACCACGGCTCCCACGGATTTGGGATGGCGTCAATCCATCAACAGGGTGTGAATATGTGAATAAAAGAAGCCCCGATAAAAATCGGGGCGGGAATCAGAGGACATCCTGGTGCTTGAAGAACGAATTCGACCAAGCCAGGAAGCGGTTCGGCGGAAGGCGGCGCGAGACGACGCTCAAAGCGCCCAGGACGGCGGCGCCGTAATACACGTAATCGGGTATCCGCGAGACGGCGATCCATCCCATGTAAAAGGGCATGCAGACCTCGAGACCGAGGTCTTGGACCAGCGCCTTGACCTTGCCGATGGCGTTGGCTTTGGACTCGCTCTTCTTCGCCCTCTCGTTGGCCGCGGCTTCCTCATCCTTCTTCAGGCTTAGCTCGATTTCCGCATCCAAGCGGGCGCGCCACGGCATGGACGACGGATAGCCGAAGAGCCTGAAGAATGTAGTCACCGGCTCGCGGAGGCAGGTGCCGATGGCATCGAACGCGATCACCGGCCCGACGGCCCAGAAGGTCACGATCCCGTGGGCGGCGAAGATAGCGAGGAGCGGCAGGACCGTGGCCTTATCCACCAACGGATCCAGCCACTTGCCGACCCAGCGCATCAACTTGGAGCGAGGGAGTCCGCGCCCCTTCCGCGCGACTTCCGCCTTGCCGTCCAAGACGTCCCAAATGGCGGACGAAACGATGAACAGATGGGCGGCGTACACCCCCCAGTTCACGAGGGCGCAGATGCCGACCCAAAACAGCAAGAAACGGCCGAGCGTGATCAGGTTGGCCTCGACGCAAGCCAGCCAATCTTTCGGGAACGCCAACCAAGCCACGGCGACGGCCAAGCCGCCGAGCAGGCAGACGATGACTTTAAACGCCCAATTGTCCGACGTCCGGATGAAGTCCTCTGCCCATGGCGTCGCACTGACTGCCAATACACCGGATGACCAAGCCGCGACCCGAAGGGGCCGCGCAACGAGCTGACGGATTTTCCCAGCCAAGGCCACCTCCAAATCATCTAGTGAATCGAAAGGACAGACTTGGTATTACCAAAATCCGGGATAAATTTCAAGGCGAGGATGCCGGCAGAAAAAAATAAAGCGCCCGGGTCTGGCGGGCGCGATCGGCGGCTTCAGGCATCACTTGGCTAATGGTGGTGATGCGAGCCGAACGAATGTCCGTGGGAATGGCCGTGCCCATGATGGACGGGGGCGGAATGGTAGTGATGCCCGCCATAGTGCGGCGTCGAATGGTAACGGGGGTACGACCCGTACCAGGAATTTCCCCAGCCCCAGCCAGAGCTGTACGTGCGGTACACGTAGGTGCTCCGCGGATAGTACGGCGACGGTCCGAAAGCGCCGTACGTCGGGTAGACCGTCGGATACGAGTACACCACCTGCGGCGGCGGACTGTAGACGACCGGCGGGGCCGAATAGTAGACGGTCGGCGGCCTCGGGCCCAAATCGGGCGGCGGGATGTAGGTCGAAGTCCGGGCGTGGGCAAGGTAAGCCGCCTCGCCGGACGACCGGTAAAAACCTTGGTAGCCGGGCGCCGGGCCATCCACCACCACGATCCGTTCGCGGGTCACGCAACCGCCGAGCAAGACCAAGCACACAAGGGAAAGGGCGAGATGCTTCATGCCCAACTCCTTTCGGGAGAATGTTTTCTCAAAGGGCGATCCTGCATTCGGTATAACAGTGTCCGGCCTATTTGTCCATGCCCAGCCCACGCTCAGCACTTATTGGCCAAGCCGTCGGCGTAACGATAAAGATCCGGATAATCAGGGTCGGGACCGCGGGTGCGGAAAATCCAAAGCATCGGCATCGTTTGCCAGTCCGGCAAGCGCTTGTTATTTTGGTCGCATGAAAGAGCCAATCATGCCCAAGGCTGACGAGAAGGCGGCTGAATCCACCAAACCGCCACAATCAGAACGCCAGGGCCAAGACCCTGCCATCGAACAAGCCAGGGAGTGGACCATGAAAGGCCTATTGGCTTACGGAGTCCTCTCCTCGGCCGAGGCGGCCATGCTGAAACCAGGAAGCATGAATGAAATCATGGTCAGGTTCGCCGACGGCCTAGCCAAACTAGGCGAGGCGTCAGAAGGCCAGAAACGCAAAATCAGGCGCGTACTCGGGCTCGGCCCCAGACCCGGCGACCCCCTGCCTCAGCCAGAACAACGGTCAAGGGAAATCGAAGGCCTGATGCATGAGATGCGCGGTTACCTGAAAGGCATGCAAGAAGCGTTGCCTGACGTCGTCGGCTTGGTTTTGTGCGGCAGCCGGATGGACAAAATGAGACTGCCCGATCCGCAGAGCGATGTGGATGTCGTAGTCATCAGGAAATCCGGCACAGCGACTGATCCCCGCACCCCGGAAGGCGAAAGGAACCTGTTCGATCTGCGCGGCTACACGGACAGCCACGCGACTGGCACCGGTCAGCCCGTGGAAGTCGACGGGATTTACGCGGCGGACAAATTCATCGAGGCCATGAAGTCGACGGAAGAGAACTCGCGACTAATCTGGGGCTGGAATCCGGATGCCCTAGCCTATATCGGAGACAACATCGAGGACATGAGCGAGAAAGACACGGAATCATTCCTGTCACTGGAACTGAGATCTGAAAAGGCGGAAAGCCTCCGGCGCCAAATGGTCAAAAGGGCGGCCGAGAAAATCACGGCCGCCAAACCATGACAAAAACCCCTCGACTGCACGAGGGGTTTTCGGATCTTCCGGGAGAAACCGTCAATCGAACGTCGGGGCGGCGGCTGACTCGGTCGCGGGGACGAAGTCTGACGATGACGCGATATCCGAGCCGAAGGTGTAGTCCATGTAGAAAGTATCCGGGATGTCGTCGATTTTCGTGTTCCAATCATCGCCATAGAGCGCCTTGGCGACGTCTTCTGACGCGATCCAACGCAGGACGCCGTTGCGGCCGACCGCGTAGACCTTGTCGAGCGTGGTGAATTTGACCATGCGTACGCCTGGCCGGTAGGCCACGTTCTTGCCGAGCGGATACGAAGCCAGCTTCTCCGGGGTCACCGTCTCGACAGCGTCGAAATTCGAGTACCAGGTGAAGAACACCTTGCTGTTCGGATAAGCGTGGCGCTTGCCGTCGGCGCCAACATAATAGACGGCCTTGCACGGATCGTCGGCAGCCGCGCCTTCGGCGCAGGCCGTCTTGACGAGCGTGCGGAGGACCGCGGCCGGCGGCGTCTGGGTCGTGGTCGTCGGAGTCTGGGATTGGGACGGAGCCTGGCTCGGCGTTTCGGTCTGCGAGCCGGAGCCGGTCATGGGGCCGGTATTGACGATGGCGCCCGCGACCCAGATGGCGGTGTTGGGGCCGCTGGCCATGCCGCCGGAATTATCCTTGCAGAAGACGAAAGCGATGCGCGAACCGCCGGACGGGAAAGTATAGCTTTTGCTGGCCGTGTTGCCCGAGATGTCCATCGCGCCCTTGTCGTCGAGGTCGACGTACAGGTTGCAGGACTTGATGCCGGCGCCGGACGTGACCGTGGCCGAAAGCGTCACCGGCACGTCAGCCGTGGCGCTGGCCGGGGTGACCGGACTTATGGAAGGACCGGCGGCAAAAGCCGGACTTGCCGACAGGATTCCGGCAAACAGGAAAAAGCCGAAGAGGCGGAGGGGCTTGTTCATGGTATTCATAATGGACATAGGATAATCCATCTTAGGATAATCCGCACCTCATCAGCCCGGCATGTCGCTCGACGCATCCCACAGGCCATTGAACATCGCCCGCATGAGCTCCTGATGTTCCTTGGATTGCACGAGCAGAATGGTGCCGCCTTTCAGGCTGGAGATATACATCACCTTGTCGTCGTAAAGGAAAAGCGTGCTGCGGAACGTGCCATGCATGACTTTCGGCAACAGCCGGACCTTGGACAATCCTTTATAGGAACGGGTCAGGATCTCGGGACGGAGCGGCTCTTCCCAGAGGTTCCTGGTGGTGATTTTCCGGGTCACGCGTTCGTCGATATATTTCTGCGAGAACGTCTGGCCGACCTGCCAGAAGAAATTGTCCTTGGGGGTCAGGATGTCGATGTGCCGGTCGCGGCAATAGAGGGTATCCATAACTACCTGCTTCATGGCCTGTCCGCCCTGGTAGAAAGAGACGACCGGCACGCCTTCGTGATGAGGTTCGCTTTTCTTGAGTTCCGGCAGACAGCCATCGACCTCATCCATCATGGACTTGAGCTCCTCTTGGCGGAGCTGGAGCATCGACAGCAGCTGCTCGGGCGGATCCGCCTGGAAACGCTGGAGCCCTTGGGACGGGACCTTATGGACCAGGCCGCGCGCTTCAAGCTGGCGCAAGGCATAGTAGACGGTCGGCCGCTTGTCGCCGGTCAGACGGATGAGCTCGCTGGGTTGGAGAGCGCCCTGGGCCAGCATGGCCAGATAGAGATCGACCTCGGATTTGGATAAACCTATTTTCCTCAAAATTTCGCGGGGATTTTTCATAGTTGTCTAACTGTTATTAACACACATTGTACATCTAGGCGACGCGGGATACAAAGATGGTGGAGGTGCGCACAGGGCGCACGCGACGGACCTTCACAACAGGAGACGGCAAGATGGAAAAGCGGGACACTTCAGGCATGACGATACGGTTCTGGGGCGTGCGCGGGTCCATCCCGGCGCCGCTCCGCGGAACCCAAGTCGAACGGAAAATCGCCCAAGCGTTGCTGCTCGCCTTGCAGTCAGGCATCCGGTTCGCGGATGAGGACAAGGCGCGCGAGTGGCTGCGGCAGAACCTGCCGTTCGAAACCTACTCGACCTACGGCGGAAACACGCCGTGCATCGAAGTCAGATGCGGCGGGGATCTCATCATCTTGGACATGGGTTCGGGCTTGCGCGAGCTCGGCAAGAGCCTGATGCGCGAGACCATCGCCAAGAAAGGCCTGCGCGGAGCGATCCTGCAGAGCCACGTGCACTGGGACCATATCCAAGGGTTCCCCTTCTGGAGCCAGCTCTACCTGCCGCGCGCCAAGTTCGCGAACTCGTTCACGTTCTTCGGCGGCAAGATGTGGGACGCGCAACTCGAGACGGTCCTGGCCGGCCAGATGAACCCGCCGGTGTTCCCGGTTAGCTTCGGCGAACTGAAGCAGACCGGCATGCAGATGGATTTCCGGGCCATCCATGACGGCTGGCGCGGGCAACTCGGCGAACTGGGCATCCTCGACGGGGATATCGAGGTCCTGGCGCGGAAGCTCAACCATCCGCAGGAGACGTTCGGCTACCGGATCGGCTTCGCCGGCAAGACGATCGCCTACACCACGGACCACGAACCGTACGCGGCCGGGCTGCCAGCCGGGCTCGTCGAACTCGTCCGGGACGTCGACATCTGGATAACGGATTGCCAGTACAGCCGAGAAGGCTACATGGGCGCGGGCAACGGTCCGGCCAAACAAGGCTGGGGGCACAGCTTCCCCGAATACCTGGCCGAGATCGCGACCGAGGCCAAACCCAAGTCGATCCTCACGTTCCACCACGACCCGGACGCGGACGACCAAGCGGTGCGGGCCTTGGCCGAGCGCATCCGCGGATCATGCGGGGTGCCGACGGAGGCTGCGCACGAAGGACTGGAAATCGAACTAGGCTGAAAGGAGGTGACGAAAAATGGCCGCATTCATCCAGCGCGGAGCTAGCCGCGAACCGATAAGTTCGCTCGCCCCATACCTATCCGCTTCGCTCACCAGCGGCCATCGGATGGAAGCGGAGCGAATGCGGGAGGACGAACGCAAGGATTGCCGCTGGATAGGCTTCGGCATCGGCAAAGGTGTCACCCATCCGCGCGCCGGCATCACGGTCTTCGCGGTGCCGCGAGACCTCGTGAGCGGGCTGCACGGCGAGCTGATCCAGGGATTCGACGGGATCGAAACCGATCCGACGCCGGGATGCTACGAGCCGGACGCGGATCCGGGATTCGGCGGGTTCGTCCGCTGGGTGCTGTTCGCCGACCCTGACGGACGACGCGACGTGCTCGGCGTGGATTTCAGCCTGGCGCTGACCGACCGCGGAGGCGTCGCCACCGCCATGCTGACGGTCGCGGAGGTCGCGGCGGTCGTCATGGCCCAAGGCATGAAACCGAAGACAGAGGTCGCGCTCCTGAACTGCCGGATGTGCGAACCCGCGGAGTTGGCCGAGTGGCGGCGCGAGAACGGATTGGCCACGCTGGACGACTGGGCCGCGAAGCGCGACGTCTTCCTGCGAAGCGACTGCTTTTGCCCGCGCTGCGGCCTACCGCTGCCCGAGGGCGATTCCGCGGATTTCTGCGGCCGCTGCGGCTGCCGTCCGACACTAATCCGGTCGCGATTCGGGATATCCAGCCAAACATAACCAAGGAGGTCGCCATGTGTTGGAAATCGGATTCGCCTGATTACCCGGCTGCGAAGCCGGTGCATGAAAAAACCAAGGAACCGCAGCCGGTCACGGTCCGTTACTGCCCGCAGTGCGGCAGGCGGCAGAACCAAGACTTTGCATTCTGTCCAGGATGCGGACAGCCGAAAGCCGATCCGCCAAAACGCGATCCGCGCAAAACCTGCAGTTGCGGCACCGCCTTCGGCCGCAAGGACCGCTATTGCCAGTGCTGCGGCAAAACCAGGCCCACCGCGTGAGCGGCGCCCGGATAACCTGACACCCATCCTGAGGAGATGGGTGTTTTTCATGAAGCACGAATGGACAAAAAAGACCGCCTGCGAAAGCAGGCGGCCGGAGCGCCGAGAGGCGGCGGGTCAGACGGTCATGAAGCGGAGCTCCGGACCGAGGGCGATATCGATCGGTCCGTCCGGGTGCGCATAAACCTCCCCGTCGAGAGAATACAGGCGGTGGTTCCGACCGTGGACGCGGATCCGATCAGCGCACTGCGTCGTCCGGTGCGGCGACCGCGCCGGCCTGACGAACGAATCGAGGATGGCGCGGGACAGGACGTCGGACGCCGAGCAATCGAAGGTCACCCACTGGAAGTGGCGCTGGCGTGAAGCCGTGCGGCGGAACATGCGCTGGCCGTAGGACATGCGCTCCAAGGTTGAGCACAGGACGGACAGCGCCGGCCGATCATACCTGACGTCGCCCGCGACTTCGATCCGCGTCAGTTCGGCGCGGGTGAGTTTCCAATAATCGGAATCTGGGTCGCGCTTGCGGAGCCACAGCTCAGCCAGTCGCTGGATGCTCTCAAGCGGACTCCCCTTCTTTCGGTAGAAGTCCTCGAGGAAGCGGGCGGTCGAACCGTCGGCGTAGATGAAGCCGCAGTTGCCGTCGACCAGCAGGGTGTGGCGGCTGATGTAGGTGCGCCGAGGCTTTTCCAGCGCCGCGAGCAACCGCCGCAAGAGGACGATCGGCTTGCCGCGGATGCCGAGGTCGTTGGCCAAAACGTTGAAGTTGCCGCCGCGCAGGGGGAAGACCATAGGCAGGCTGTCGGCCGGCCAGATGCGGAGCGCCGCCGTCAGGACTCTGCTGATGGTGCCGTCACCGCCGTTGACCGCTATGACTTCGACGCCGCAGCGGCGGAATTCGGCCAAAGCCGAGTCGAGCTCGTCCAGATCGTGCGTCACGAAGAGCAGTCCGCGGTGCGAAACCAGGTCTTCGAGATCGAGCGACAAGCGCGGTTCCCGTCTATTGAGGGTGGCCAAAGGGGCAGAGATGATACCGACACGCAACATTCTTCAGACCTCTCGGGTTTGGGAAAGGGCGAACAGCCGGAAACGGTGCGGATGATGTCATCGCGGGAAAGTCGGGTCAAGATTCCTGCTTGGGGGATAAGGCCGGAAAAGGGACTGGCAGTCGAACCCGGATAAGCATTGCTCCCCTTAAACCGAGGCCAAAAACCGCGCGGAAGCGCAGATGATTAAGGAAGTAAACAAAGACTGCGGTATTTTGGCGCAACACAGCACCGATTTTTTTGGCTTTATAGAGTAAATTTGGCTTAAATTAGATAAATTATCAGCCTTACCCCGTTGACAAAAACGACAAAATATGGTGTAATGACTCTCCTAGTCCGCAAGCCCGTCAGGGACCGGATCAGGACCCAAATCTATGAAGCTACTCACCAACGCCTACAAAGTGACCATCAGCCAGCGCAAAGCCTTGGCGGTGTTGGCCTTGATCGTCGGTTTGACCAATTCCCAGGTCCCGACCGCCCAAGCCGCCATGATGGACGTGCTGGCCAGCCAGCCCGAACCCGTCCTGACGGTACCGTTGGACGAATCCTCGGAGACGATCTCGACCGGACAACCGGTCGCGGAATCCGGCCTGCCGACCGTCCAACAGGTCCTGCTCAAGGTCTGCGAAAACCGCGGCTACGGCGAAGACTGCGCCAAGACGCTGTTAGGCATGCTCTGGAACGAGTCCTCGAACCGCTCGACCGTCATCGGCGATAACGGCCGGGCGCGCGGCTACTTCCAGATCCATTACCGCCTGCACAACATCACCATCGGATGCGCCGAGGACCTGGTCTGCTCGTCCAACTGGACGCTCGACTATCTCGAGAAGAACAGCTATCCGCGGTACGTCGCGTATGCCGTGCAGTGCCACAACAGCTGCAACGTCGGCAACGGCTATGCGGCCAAAGCCTTCCGCAACGGCCGCAACCTCTGGAGCAAACCGCTGGCCGTCAAACAGGCCGCGCCGATCCAGCTGGCGATGAAATAAACGAAAGATGAAAACAGCGCTCCACGAGGGGCGCTGTTTTGGTATAAGGGCGGCGCGAGTTTGGCCGACGAGGCGCCGGGGAATCATCCGCGGCACCGCGCCAACTCACTCAAGACGGCGGATAGCCGAAGAAAACACATCGGCAATCGGAGCAGCGTCAGCGCGGACGCCGAAGATGCGACGAGGCAAATCCCCGCATCTGATGTCGCCAAGCGAGCGGTAAAGCTTTTGGCCGGCGATCAAGAACCGCTTTGACATGGCGGCGGCTCGGTCCGGCGGGAATGACGCCCATTGTTCCGCGCGACCGAACGGCCTGAGATACGGCATGCCGGTATTCACGAATCCGGCCACCGTGCGGCCCGAAAGAGGCGCTCCGGGCAAAAAATCACGTTCGCAAACCTCATCCAAGACTTCCTCGTAACGGCGCACGGCCCACACCTCGCAACCCAAACTCTCCAGCCGCGCCGCGCCGTCCTGGACGGCGATCCCGGCGCAAGCCCCGATGACCCTGATGCCGACACGGGCGAATAAACCGACCAGCGCCTCGAGAAGAGCTCCGCTGAATATCACATCATCAACCAGAACCGCCTCCTTGGCGCAAAGGTCGGCGGCTGCCTGGGTGACGGCATACGCCAGCGAACGTTGTCCACCGCGCCGATCGCCAAAGCCGACATCCTGACCGGACGCATCCACGAGACGCGTAATATCGAGCGGAACGCCGATTGACGTATATGCGGCATCAAGGCTAACGATCGGCGCGGATCGCCGCAAAAGGAGCTGATGCATGCCGGCGACAAGCTCCTCTTCGGGGACCCAGTCGCATGCCCCGAAAGACCGCCGCAACACCGTTCGGCACTCATCGCGGAACCCATCCAGGGCTTGGCGGGAGAATCCCCGACCGGCATAACGCGACCAGACGATCCCGAGATCAGACGAGACTACGTACGGACCCATGGCCAACCTCCGATCCAACACATTTTCCAATGAACGACTCCCTGCAGGACTTGCAGGGAGGGGACGGAGGCCTTGTGGAACACATAGCAGCCGACCCCTTCCTACAAGGGAAAGGGGGCGTGATGCCTTTTGGCGGCCAAAAAACCGGACGTCTTGGCCACGGCTCGACGGACACTCTGGCGGACGGAGAGGTTCCTGATGATTCCAGCCACGAAATACGCGAAAAACGAATCCCCGGCCCCGAGGGTATCCGAAGGACGAAGCACGCGATCGGGCTCCGCGCCGAATCCGACGCCATAAGCCCAACCCGCCACACCGCGCGCTCCGCGCGTCACGAGCAGGATGCGTCTTTTTTGGTCTTCGATGAAACGCGCATCGGTGTAGGCGCACTCCTCTTCGGTCGCCTTTAGGCAAAAGACCGACGGCCACGATCCATCGGCCATTGGCCATGGACGCCGGGACAACCTCGCCGACCTGACGTAACCCTGCGCATCCAGGAAGATGCGGCCGCGGTAGGCTTTGGCCCCGACCAAAGAGACCTCCTCCAAGAGCGTCGAGATAAGCACGTTGTCCGAAACGATATCCCGCCAACTAAACGGATGATCGGGAACGAACGTCACTCTCCCCACCTCTTTACCCTCGCGCAACCGGATATCGACCGAAGCGTATTCCGCCGGAGCGCTGACAACGTGAGACAATCCCTCTTGCATCAGGGCGCGATGGATGAAAAATAGCGGTCCGCCGGCTTGGCGGCGCAGGAGCCTGCCGCTTCCGTCGCAAAGACGGTCTTCGGCGGCCGTGGAGGCGACGATAAGTTTATCGTCAGCCATATCTTTCCAGCGCCTTATTGATAGCCATCGCGACCGCGGCCGCGGGCGTGTCGGCGGTTTCTACCCTGACCCTTTCACGCGCATCCAAGAACGAACCGGCCAAACGTTCGGACCATCCGCCGGTCCCCTTCAACGCGACGATCGGGATATTCGCCTGGTAGGCGATGGCCATCTCGGTGAGCGTGCCGGATCCGCCGTTCAAGCAGATGATGGCGTCGCAAGACGAAACAAGCACGAATTCCCGCCCGCCTCCACGACCCATACCGGCCGTGATGACCGCATCAGCCCGTTCCTCGACTACCCCGTCGATGGTTGGACCGTAGGTAACCCCGATCGCCAGTCCATTCGACCGCTTAGCCCCGCGGCAAGCGGCCGACGACAGCGAGTCAAAATCTTTTTCTGCCCCGAACAGCAATATCGCGCCGGCCTTGGCGATTTCCTCGCCGATTCGTTCGGCTAAATATTGGATATCCTGCGAGTACTTGAGGTCTGAGCACGAGCCCATGACGCCGATTTGGATTCTGCGATTCAGATTCATACGATCAGTTGTTTATGAGTTATCCCAAACAAAGAACCCCTCTCGAGAGAAGGGCTTCGGAAGGCCATAGCCTTCAATCAAATACGCCGCTTCTCAGGAGAGGGGCGGGTATGGTGCAGCCGGTCCAAAACGAGACGGTAACCGCCCCTACCGCTTTTGAGCCAGCGTGAAATGCGCGCGACGGTCGTTGAGCTGACGCCTGTCTTGGCCTGGATCGCGACGTATGGGATACCCTCGTCCAAAAGACGCGCGACTTTCCAGCGCATGGAAAACTCCGCAATCTCCTCTTCAGTCAGCAAATCTCGAAAAAACCGCCGGGCTTCGTCCGGGTTTTCCAAGCTGAGGATGGCCGCATATAAGGACTCGGTCGAGGTCATGCAAGTACTTTAGCACAGTAAAGCGATAGCGTCAAACAACACACGCTTCCGACCTACCTCAACATGGGGCGCTGTTTTCAGCTCCCCATGATTATCATGGTTCATCTAAGACTTATCTTTCCTGCATCCACTGCGTCGCATAGCCGATAGACCGCGACCTCCATCCGTGGATCGCTGATGGCGCCGCTCCGGGCGAGCTTCTCCAGTTCTTCCAGGGACAACTCTTTGACCGCGCCGATCCTTTCCGTAGCCCAGTCTTTTTTGGGGACCTTCTTGAGCCCGAAGCCGAGGACGAACGTCACGCTGGTTTCGGGGAATACCGTCCGGACGACATGGATGACCTTGGTCCTGCGGGGGACGATACCCAGCTCCTCGGCGCTCTCGCGCTTGGCCGCCTGGACCGCGGTCTCGCCGTCCTCGACCATCCCACCGGGGAAAGTCCAAATCCACTTCTTCACGTTCGACTTGTATTCGTGCTGGATGAGGATTTTGCCCTTGTCGGTCACAGGAATGAGGTTAGCGGCCGGCCGGACTTTTATGGCCCAGGAACGAGGGTTGTCCGTCACCTGGAGATGGATGCCTTGGTCCTTATAGACCGTACGGAGTTTAAACATATTACTTTGTAGGATAACAAAACCCACGTTTTGCGTCGGATTTTAATGGGTTTCAAATATGCGCCACAGCAACATCTAAATTGATCATTGCGGCCATTTGGCGCAAACGCCGTCTGGCAGCCAACTGGTTCCACCGTCGGTATGGGATGCCAAGCACGCATAGCCCGCGGGACAACTCTTCCTGAAGATGCCGCCGCACCTTACGGCTCCAGGATTCTGTCTCTCTATTTCGATCTGTTTTTGCCATAAACCGTAAGCCAACAACCAAAAAAAAGCATGAAAATGCTTGCCGCGACGATAAGATAGTTCCTGATAATCGCATTCATAGCCACAAACCAGCTTCAGCACATGCGGCATCCGCTGAAAATCCTTGTCATTGTCGACGATTGTACCAATCGCCATCCAAACACGCAAAATCAAATCGATTATGAAAAATCGACCCCTGGATGGAAGTCGATTTTTCGTGGGGTGGCCAACGGGGGTCGAACCCGTGATAGCAGAGCCACAATCTGCTGTGATACCACTTCACCATGGCCACCATGGTGTTCAATCGCTGCGTATTTATACCGCAAAAAAATCGGTTTGGCAAGGGGCGGCCGCCGATTGACCCAAGTCCCCCATTCCTATATATTCGCCGTGCTGTCCGTCCCTGTAGCTCAATGGATAGAGCGCCAGCCTTCTAAGCTGGTTATGATGGTTCGATTCCATCCGGGGACACCACCGAAAGCGGCCGCCAACGCGGCCGTTTTTGTAATAATCGAAGGCCGGATTTATATTATCCGGCAGACACCATGCTCCTCGCCCACCTCTCGGATCTGCATCTCGGGAAATCCGACAAACATCGGACCATGGCTTTGGCGTTGAGCGACGCCCTCCTGAGAAGCAACGTCGACCATGCAATCGTCACCGGCGACATCACCGAACATGGGCTGTCTGCGGAATTCGACCTCTTCAAGAACATCTTCGCGGAACTCTACCGCGCGGGCCGCATTTCGCTCGTCCCCGGCAATCATGACCGGCTAAATGACGAAGCGGCGAAACGCATGATGCGCGACCGCATCGAACTGACGAAACTCCCAGGCTTCAGCTTGATATCCGTGGACACGACCGGACCGCACAACCGCTGGCGCTATGCCGGACACGGCAAGCTGGACGACGGACTGATCGGCAGAATCATCTCCTTGGCCAAAGAGGCCGCGGCCACCGATTTCGTGGCCGTCGCCATGCACCACCATCTGCTCCCGCTGCCGGAAGACCTGTGGCTGGAATGGTTCTCGGACATCTTCCGGCTGCCGTTCGCGGCCGAGCTCAAACGCGGACGAGACCTGCTGGACAAACTCCAAGGCTATTGCGATTCGGTGCTCCACGGCCATCGCCACGCCTCCACGGAAAAGCAATTCACGAGCCAAGGACGCGGACTGACGCTCTATAACGCCGGCTCGTCGACGAAAATCGGTCGGTTCCGCCTGTTCGACATCCAAAAAGGCAGGCTCACCGGCCCGCCTACCTGGATCGAAACCAAAGCGGCCTAACGGCCTCACTCGCTCCCCTCGCGCCGCCGGGCGTGGAATGCCTGGTGGACTTCTTTGAGCTGCTGGTTGGTGACGTGGGTGTAGATCTGGGTCGTGGTGATGCTCGAATGGCCGAGCATGGCCTGGACGCTGCGCAGATCGGCGCCGTTCATCAGGAGATCCGTCGCGAAGGAATGCCGGAGCGTGTGCGGCGAGACTTTCTTGGGGATGCCGGCGGCGGCGGCGTAGCGGTGGACCAAGCGCTCGATGGACCGCGGCGTAATGGCGCCGACGACCTCGGCTCCTGACTTGGCCCGATCGTGGCGCACGAACAAGTACGGACAACCGTCGTCGCGGCGCTTGAGGTACTCGCGGAGGAAATGGCGGGCCTGGTTGGACAGGAAGACCACGCGCGTCTTGTCGCCTTTCCCGCGGATGGTGAATTCCTCGCGGTCCAGGTTGATCATGTCTTTCTTGAGCGAAGCGAGCTCGGAAACGCGCATGCCGGTCGAGAAGAACAGCTCCAGGATGGCGCGGTCGCGCGCCTTGATGATGTCCGAGACGTCGGATTTCTCCGGCGCCGACAGGAGACGCTCGAGATCGACGGCATCCAGGAACGACACGTCGCGCGAGCCTTGCCGCGCCAACTCGATCTTCTCCGGCGAGAGGCTGGAGACGTCATGGCGGGCCAGGTATTTGAGGAACGAGCGCAAAGCGATGAGATGGTAGTTCTGGGTGGATTTCTTGAGGGTGCCGCGCTTCGGATCCTCGAGGCGGTTCAGATAAAGACGGTACTGGCGCACAACCTCATAATCCACGTCACCGACTTCGGGGTCTTTGGCCCAGTCAATGAAACGCTGGAGATAGAACTCGTAGTTCCGGACCGTCAAAGGCGAGCGGCCTTTCTCGATCTCGAGGTATTCCAGGAACTTGCGGAGGTATTTGGAGATTTGTCGGTCTGGCATAAGGCTATGAAGCTTCAACCCCGAGTGAACGGGAAATCACGCAAAGCAGACCAAGCATCATCAACCTTCCCGAATAGGCTGATGGAGTCTATGTTCAAGGTTCCGATGGGCAACGGGTGTCCGGCCAGTTCGCGGCCGATGGCGGAGAACGCCTGCGGCGACAGGTCCTTGTAGGCGAGCGTGACATGGAAATGGAACGGATCAGGGAATCTTTTTTCCTCTTGGATGCCCAACGCCGCCAAATCTGACTTCAAGGCATCGCGGATGGATTGCAGCCGCGGCTCATGACCGACGTCGATGAACCAGACGTCAGGCTCGAAGCAATCGAATCCTTTGAGCTCAATGCCGAAAGCCGCTTGGGCTGACGCGAATTCAGCCAAGGAGCGCTCGATCGCGGAAACGTCCGCGGACTCGAAAGGATAATGCAGCGTGAAATGGGGCGGTATCTTGAGAGCTGCCTGGACCGAGTGCTTAAGAGCCAAATCCCGACGCAAGGCATCAACCCGCGCTTCATCATCACCCTTCAGGCGATAGCCGATAAATAACCTCATAAGCGAGGCAATATTATATCGAGCGTCGGAAAATGAACAGCTATTGCGGAGCGGACAATCCGGACATAGCATGGGGTAGCCACGTATAGAGAGGGGGAAACATGCTGGACCTTGGACTCCGCATCACGGTTTTCCGGCCGGACGGCGAGAAGGAGGAATTAGCCGCCGAACCGGCGGCGACCATCACGCTTGGCAGCCTGGCTGGCTGCACCATCACGGTCAGCGACCAGGGGCTGTTCGCGTTCACGCTCCTGAGCTGGGACCGGGTCGCCAGGTGCTATCTGCTGCACCTGACGGACGCCATGAAGGGCGAGCTGTCGGTCGACGGCACGACGCGACCGCTGGCCGGATACCGGGCTGACGGCACGGCCCAGGGCGTAGAATGCCTAGGCCTCTGGACCATGCCGCTGCCCATCCCCTGTTCCGGCCGCTTGGCCGTGGCCGGCATCACGCTCCAGTTCACGCTGGAGACAGTCGCGCTGCGGAAATCGACTTTCCGTCCGCTCCTCAAAACCGATGGCCAAACCGAAGCGCCGGACATCCCGACCGTCATCCGTCGGCGCCGCGCCTGATCCCATCTTTCCATCCGCCGCGACTCGCCGGCGGGTCTTTTTTTATGCCCCGGGGATTGACGGAACGGAAGATTTCGGTAAAAGTCGATTCCAGGAGGCGAAATGCTGGACCAAGGATTGGACTGCACCTTATATTTCGTCCGCCACGTCAGGAGCGCGGCTAATGACGACCCGGGCACGATCGGCGGCATCAACCCATTCACCCCGGCGACCAAGCTCGGCCTGCTGCAGGGCTCGGCCATCGGCCGCCGGATCAAGAACCTCGGCGTCGCCATCGACGCCGTTTACGCTTCGCGGACGCGGCGGACCAAGACAACGGCCCACCTGATATGCAAGGAAGTCGGCCTGGACCCGAAAGTCATCCACGTCAGCCGCGAACTCGTCGAGCGTGACCAGGGTGACTGGGCCGGGAAAAACCGGGCAGCGATGTACAGTCCGGAGGTCCTGGCGAACATGAACAAGAAGGTCATGGACTTCGCGCCACCCGGCGGCGAATCGCTGCGCCAAAAGGGCCGCGTCATGTACGCCTGGCTCGAGAAGGAGATCCTGCACAACCAGGAGTACATCAAGCGGGCGAACGACCATCCGCTCCACATCGTCGTGGTGACGCATGGCTTGGCGCTCAAGGCGCTCCTTCATGAAATCCTGGGCTTCGACGCGCAATACACCTGGCGCTTCCACATAGCGAATGCCTCGCTCACCATAATGCGCTACACCGACGACGGCTGGTTCCCGGTCTGCATCAACGACACCGGACATCTCGTCGGAGTCGGATGAGGCGCGGACCCAAAACAGCACCAAAAGACCCGTCGAGGAATCTCCGCGACGGGTCAGTTTATTATCCCAATTTTTCCGGGCACGTCGCTTGCGACATGCAAAGAAGGATTGGTCGGTGCATCAGGACGATGCACCGAAAGAAGAAAAGGTCAGGAGAGGCGGGTGAGGACGCGGACGTCGAGGGTACCGAGCTCGGAGATGGCCTGGTGGACGGTGAAGCCCTCCGAAGCCCGGGTCGACAGCCCCTGCTTGATGGGGACGCAGACGCAGCTCTCGCCGACTTCGAGCCCCTTGAAGAGCTTGGTCGGAGCGAGAACCGCGCCCATCGCCTCGACGATCGCCTTGGTGTCGGGGTGGCCGACGAAGTGCGGCACACCGGCGAGACCATTCAGGCATTCGTCGCGCTCGGCGTCGCGCAGCGTGCGGACCTGATAGGTTCCGTCGATCGGGAGCACGGTCGTGGAAAGGACAGCGACGAGCTTGGACATTCAGACCTCCAAGAAACCATCGCTCCTGCGATATTGCAGGTTATCGATGGTATCCGACCTGAAGCGGCGAGCGAACCCCCGAAATATGGGATATTTGTGGGGCGTCGCCGACTCGGGTCGCAGATTGTCGAGGTGACAGCTCGCGGAATTAACATGACAAGTTAGCATAAAAACCATATTTTGTCAATAGATATGCTTACACTTATTTAATAATTCGCTAAATTTAGATGAAATTTATCAAATCACAATTTAACAAATATTTTTATTGGACTGATTCTCTGTCCTCCATCTTGCTAATCAAACATTTGTCTGGTACGTTCTGCCTGCTAATTAATACGCCCTTCCGGTCAAACGACTGGATGGAGCGCGAATCCGGACCCACTCGCCTACCGACGCATTCGATGGATCCCGGCTCAGCGGCCGGGATGGCAGAAGGATGAACGGCATGCGACTGGGACCGACACATGCATGTTGGACGGGAATAAGAAGAAGCGGATAATCGAAAAGTTCAAGACCCACGCGACCGATACAGGTTCGCCGCAGGTCCAGATCGCCATCCTGACCGAGGAGATCAAGGAGCTCACCGAGCACCTCCGCGGCCACAAGAAGGATTTCTCCAGCCGCCGCGGCTTGATCAAGAAGGTCGGCGAGCGCCGCCGCCTGATGAAGTACCTCAAGCGCGAGGACTCCAAGGCGTACGACGAATTGATGGCGAAATTGAAGGTGTAGGGCCGAATAATCATTCGCCCGTACCAGATGAATATGGTGAGCCGCCGGAGAAATCCGGCGGCTTTTGCTGACCGTGGGAATGACGGCTAGCCATTGACGGAAACGGTAAAAGATGATTATCTCTTACATTGCACTTTTCACGACAAAGGAGCCTGCGATGAGCAAGAAGAAGCTCGGAATCGTGGCGGCAGTCTTCGGACTTTGCGCCATCTGCATCCCGGTCACGGCGACCATCATGTTCTGCAGCCGGAACGGCGAAAGTCGGCCGAGCGACAAGTTGTTCGTCCCGCCGGGGCCCGAGGCCAAGAGCCACGTCCCGTCCAACCTCCAGAAGGTCATCGGCGAAGGGCTGAAGCGACTAGACGGCGAGGATTTCGACCAGGCCAAGTGCGGCGGCTTGGGCACGGGCCTGGCGCGCTGCAGCGGCGACTACATCCTGGTCGCGGCCGACAAGGACGGCAAGCAGACCCTGGTGCGCGTTTACCAAGGTAAGCGGTCGGATCCGCCGGACTACACGGTCGCCATGGAGCCGGGTTGGCAGACGAGCCGCGTCGGCATCAACGTGCCGCTCGCCATCACGCACCCGCCGGATAAGACGGTCGTCGCCTTGCTTACCGTCATGACGATCGACGGCGAGGCGCGCGAGATGGCGTACGCGCCATACTCCTCATCACTGGACACTCCCGAGATGCGGGCCGCCGGCCTACGCTATCTCGAGAACCTGTACGGGGATGCGGTCGCCGCGCTCGACAAGAAGGGCGTGAAATCCATGTTCCTCAAGGGCAGCCGCGTGACCGAGAGCTCGGACAAGCTGCACATCGCTACCCTTGTCCTGACCGAACAGGTCTTCAGCCCCGACCGGTTCGCCGCCGGAGACGAGAAGCTGCGCCTTTCCATGGTCAACCGGACGCTCGTCCTCCTGGCCGCGAACGGCCCGGACGCGTATCCGCTGAGCATCAGCCGCAAGGGCGCGGTCGGCATCGCGCAGATCATGCCCACGACCTACGCCAAACTCGCGTCCGACTATTCCAAGGCCGACCTGCCGGCGAACAGCGCCGAGGGCCGGACCCAGCACGAATCAGCGGTCAGGGCCATGATCCTGCACGCCGACAACCAGTGGTGGGCGATCAACGGGAACGAGAAGTACGCCGCCTGGCTCAAGAGCCATCCGACGGAGAAGTCCTACCTCTTCGCGGCCGGCTACAACGCCAGCATGGGCACGATCGTGGACGCGGTCCAGGCCTGCAAGGAGCGATGGCTCGACGCGAGCTGCAAAAAGACTCCGTCCGAGACGCGGACGTACCTGATCAAGTACCGCTGGATCCGCGACCTGCTGACTGACAGGTCCTTCCGGCAGGATGTCGCCAAGAAGGCCGGCTACTGAAACCCACGCCCCGTTCATCACGAACGGGGCGTTTCATTATGCGACCATTGACAAAAACGCGTCTTTACGGTATTTTTAGACTGCTAATTTTTCATAATTCATTCTTTTTATTACTGGATCCCTCAGCCTTGGGCGGACGGGATGACAGACAGGACATATGATCAGTTTTGACCAACGCGTGGCGGTGCTCATCGACACGCAGAACATGTACCACTCGGCCAAGCACATCCACGGCGCGCGTTTGGCGTTCGAGAAGGCGGTGGACGCCATCGTCGGCGGCCGCCAGGTGGTGCGCGTCTTCGCTTACGTGGCGCGCTCCAAGACCGGCGAGGAGCAGGCCTTCTTCGACGCCCTGCAGAACGCGGGCATCGAGCTGCGCGTCAAGGACGTGCAGGAATTCTCGAGCGGCGAAAAGAAGGCGGATTGGGACGTGGGCATGGCCGTGGATGCGGTGCGCATGGCCGACAAGGTCGATGCCGTGGTGCTCATGACCGGCGACGGCGACTTCGTGCCGCTCGTCCAATACCTGCAAGGCCGCGGCGTGAAAGTCGAAGTCGCCGCCTTCGCCGAATCCACGAACGCCCAGCTCAAGTCAGTGGCCGACGTCTTCTTCGACCTGTCTTCCGAAGGCCGTGAGTTCCTCATCAACCCCAAACGCCGCGCTTCCCCTGCCCGCGGGGCGGACTCGGACCTGGACCTGGGGGATGACGCCCGCAAAGGCCGCGGTCCGCGCAAGATCAAAGTGACTTTCTGAAACCGGCGGAGTCTTTTTCCGCCCCGGGCGTCGGAAATCTCGGACGCCGCGGGCGGGACACAACCCGCGCTTAGACTTAACCGACGGAGTTCGCCCCGAGACATCGATCTGCCAGCGGCAGATTCAGTCTCCGGACGAGCGTTCGTCCGCATATGCAACAAGAGAAGACTTATTCGATCGAATGGGGCGGACGCACCCTGACGATCGGCGTCGGCCGTTTGGCCCTCCAGGCCAACGGTTCCTGCACCGTGCGCTACGGCGACACGGTCGTGCTCTGCACGGCCACGCTCGGCGGCATCCGCCCGGGCATGGACTTTTTCCCGCTCCAGGTGGATTTCGAGGAGCGCATGTACGCCGCCGGCCGCATCAAGGGTTCGCGCTTCATCAAACGCGAAGGCCGGCCGACCGACGAAGCCATCCTCTCGGGTCGGCTCATCGACCGGGCCATCCGCCCGCTGTTCGACGACCGGATGCGCAACGAGGTCGCGGTGGTCGCGACCGTGTTCTCGCATGACCAGGAGAACGACGCCGACATCCCGGGCCTCATCGGCGCAGCCTGCGCCCTCGGCCTGTCGGACATCCCGTGGCACGGCCCGCTGGCGGCCGTCCGCGTGGGACGCCAGGACGGCCAATGGATCCTCAATCCGTCCTACATCCAGGTGGACCAAGGCGACCTCGATATCGTGGTCGCAGGCGTCGACAACAAGACGGTCATGCTCGAGTCCGGCGCCAAGCAGGTGTCGGAGGACTTGGCCTATGAAGCCATCGCCTGGGGCCAGGAGCAGCTCAAGCCGGTCATCGAACTGGTCAAGAAAGTCGTCGCCGAGAACGGCAGGGTGAAGCTCGACCCGTTCACCCCGAAGACGGACGAGGAACGCGCCGCGGCCGCTGAACACGAGGCGTTCAAGAACCAGGTCCTTGGATATTTGCGCGATTTGGCGCCGAAACACCTGTTCAACGAACCCATGAAATCCAAGGCCGCGCGCAAAGAAGGGCAGCACCGTCTCGAAGAAGCGCTGGCCGAGACATTGGTCAAGGAACAAATCCCCGAAGAGAAACACAAGCTCGCGCTCGAATTGGTGGATGAGTTCATCGAAGCCGAGGTCACGCGCCTCATCCTCGAGGAAGGCAAACGCGTGGACGGCCGCGCCGTGGACGAGATCCGCGAGCTCGACGCCATCGTCGGCCTCATCCCGCGCACCCACGGTTCCGGCCTGTTCCAGCGCGGCGCCACCCAGGTACTTTCATCGGTCACGCTCGGCTCGCCGGGCATGGAACAGACGCTCGACACGATGGAGTACCAGATGACCAAGCGCTACTTCCACCACTACAACTTCCCCGGCTATTCCGTCGGCGAGACCAAGGGCAACCGCGGTCCGGGCCGGCGCGAAATCGGACACGGCGCTTTGGCCGAGCGCGCCATCATGCCGGTCCTGCCGACCAAGGAACAATTCCCCTACACCATCCGCGTGGTCAGCGAAGTCCTGGGCTCGAACGGCTCCAGCTCGATGGGCGCGACCTGCGGCTCGACCCTGTCGCTGATGGACGCCGGCGTGCCGATCGCGGCTCCGGTCGCCGGCATCGCCATGGGCCTGGCCAGCGACGAGAAGAACAACAAGTTCCGCGTGTTCACCGACCTCCAGGACCTGGAGGACGGGGTGGGCGGCATGGACTTCAAGGTCGCCGGCACGCGCACCGGCATCACCGCCATCCAGATGGACACTAAGACCCGCGGCATCCCGCTCGAGACGGTCAAGGAGACGCTCAAGATGGCCCGTGACGCGCGGCTCAAGATCCTGGACGTCATCGAAAAAGTGATTCCGGCGCCACGCGCCGAGCTCAGCAAGTGGGCGCCGCGCATCGAATCTTTCCGCATCAACCCGGAGCGCATCCGCGACGTCATCGGCCCGGGCGGCAAGGTCATCAACGAGATCATCGCCGCGTGCAACGTGCAAATCGACATCGAGGACGACGGATTGGTCATGATCACCTCGGTCGATCCGGAGGGCATGAAGAAGGCGGTCGATTGGGTCAAGCAGCTGACGCGCGAGATAACGGTCGGCGAAATCTTCACCGGACCGGTGACGCGCATCATGGATTTCGGCGCTTTCGTGGAAATCTCGCCGAAGCAGGAAGGCTTGGTCCATATCAGCGAGATGGCGCCTTACCGCGTAGCCAAAGTCGGGGACGTGGTGAAGATCGGCGACATCGTGACGGTCAAGGTCTACGAGATCGACTCCATGGGCCGCATCAACCTCTCGATGAAACGCGCCGCCCCGGACTACAAGGAATCGGAGGAGGACCAACGTCCGCTGCGCGAGGCCAAGTTCAGCAACGGCGACCGAGGAGGACGCGGGCATGGAGGGGGAGGAAGGCCTCCGTTCGGTCGCGGCGGCGACCGCCGCGACGGCGGCAGGCCGCCGCGCCACGATCGGCCGGCCGGACCTCCGCCCCCGCCGATCCCGCCCCCGCCGATCCCACCGATCATCGGCTTCTAGCGAAATGGAACAAGAACCGCTGAACATCGGGCTCCAGCAGGCCAACCACCTGCTGGGCTTCAAGGAAGACAAGCGTCCGTCCCGCCTGAGGTTTTGGCTGGCCATCGCGGCCAGCCTCCTCCTCGGCGGGACGGCTGTTTTCTTTTTGCTGAAATCGGTCGTGGATGGGATAAGGCTGCCGCAGACGACCGTCGCGTGGGCCGTCCTCAAACGTGGCGGCGAGCTGCCGTCGATCGCCCCACGCCTCTGGCGCGAAGCGGCGAGCCGAACGGACGCACCCCTCATCATCGGCCTGGCCAAGGACGGGCGCGGACTGGTCCCGTTCGTGATCACCAACCGCTGGAACGACGGTTTTGAGGCGGCGAAAAAATATTCAGGCGTCCTCATGGCGGCAAGCGAAGGTGAAATCGCCATGGACAAAACGGTCGACGCACAATCGGCCAGCCAGGCCGCGCTTGCCATGCTGACGCATCCGGCCTTCGCCAGCCTCGACCTGAAGCAACTGGATCCGACTTTGGATTTCATCCTGCAGGGGCCGCTGGACGGAAACGCTTGGCTGACAAACCTACCGCTGAAAAAAACGGATACGAACCTACCCACGGACAAAGACGCGGCCATTGACCTGGAGACATGGCCCGAGGCCTGGCCCCTCATCAATTCACAGATGAAGCGCGTCTTGGGGGGGACCGAGGTTGCGGAGCGGCCGTCTTTCATCAGCTGGACGGTCGCCTCAGACACTTCCCGGTCAATCGACTTGGGCTACACCCAGACCCCGGCCACATCGACCATCTACAGCCTGGCCGGCGCCCTCGGTATATACGACGAGGCAAGCCTTGATTTGCCGGACGGCTCAAGCCTCATAGAGCTGCGCTGGCCGGTAAAAACATTGGCCGGCAAATGGGTCGAGTTCGACAAACCAGGACTCGTCGTCCTCGGTTTGATGGAAAATAACCTGATTATCGACAAGTCATCCAAACCAATTCGAGCAAGCGGCTGCGATCAAGGCAGGGCAACAGCATTCTTTTCGAGCGAATTACTCGAAAAAGCCTTGGGACTCCCGTACAAAGAAAAGTCAGGCGGTATTTATTTCATGGAGGACGACGGATATCTGAAAATTTGTTATTAATTATCCACAACCAAGTGGATATAAGATGTGGATAACACCGTGAAACGGTGTTATTTGCTAAATAATCGCTGGGGTTGAGGCCTGACGATTGAAAAGAAAGCAAAAAAACGTTATTATGTATTTACACAGCCAAAACAGCTGTGCCAATCCACGCATGTGGATAAGAACGCTCTTTCCACACAAGTCAGTCTGCAGGAAGTGCGGAAAGCGCATTTCTACCCCCTAGCGAGCCTCCAATGGCCCGCCGAAGCGCCAAGAGCGCTGCCTACCTCAACTCGTACCTTGTACACTGCCAAAAAATGGATTTCCGTGTCTTGTTACATGGAGACCCATACGATGCCTTGACTCGACCTGTGCCCTTAACTGAGGCACAACAGAAATCAAAAAACCAAAGTAAAATTCCTGAGGCGACCTCAATTTTGCCAGCCCACGGGCTCGCACGAGGCGACCGCCAAGGTTGGGTCGAAGCAGCAGTCCTTTCTCAAGACTTGGACGCTCCAAGAGTGTTCAAAATCGTCACCTCCCCAAAACACTCGGGGAATCAACCTCTCACTACAAGCTGTACAGACAGCTGTTCCGAAAGGAAACGACGACATGAACCCGCGCCTGAGCCTGAAAGCCGCGTGGCCACTTATCCCAAAAATTAAGGGCCCTCCGCGGCTTTTATATTTACCCCTGCATTTCCGACAATCCTATATTTAGGTAATTTCAGATACTTTTCGAGAAAACTGACCTTTACACATCAACCCTTGTGCGAAGCTGGAATCCTGGGCACACTAACGTTGAATAGGCCCACTGTTGACTAGCTTGACTTGTCGGCCTATACTTTCTTATCCCACAAACATATGACCCCGGAACAAATCGGATATTTCCAAAAGCGCCTGCTCGAAGACAAAGCTAAGCTACAGCAACAGCTGGATGGTTTGGGCAGGCTCGATCCAGACCGTCCGGGCCATGTCGAAGTCGCTTATCCTGAATCCGGCAGCAACTCCGAAGACGACAACGCTGGCGAGGTGACGGAATACGCCAACGAGCTCTCGATCGAGGCCAGGGTCTCTTCCGAGCTCAAAGACACCGAGGAGGCGCTCAAAGCCATCGAGCGGGGAAATTACGGCATCTGCAAGTACTGCAAGAAAGAAATCGAAGAGAAACGCCTCGAGGCGCGCCCAGCTTCATCCAGCTGCATCGCCTGCAAGAAGCTCCTGACCCAGGAGATGTGAGAAACGAGAAACTGCATACATTTGGATTGGCCCTGACGGCCGCGGCGATCGCCGCGGCCGATCAGTTATCCAAATATCTCATCGGAAAGCACAGTCCACCCGGTTGGCCATGGCCCGGGATATTCGAGTTCACCGACCACCGCAATTACGGTCTGGTGGCCAATCTTCCGGTACCACTGTTCTTGATACTCGCGGTAACTTTGGCCGTGACGGCACTCATCATCCACCACCTCTTCATCGCCAAAAGACCGGCGACGAGCGGAGAGGATTGGGCCTTGGCCGCCGTGCTCGGTGGGGCCATCGGCAACCTGACAGATCGCCTGCGACTGGGATACGTGCACGACTGGGCGATGTTCTTCGGTATATCCATAATCAACCTGGCAGATGTCGCGATAGCAGTCGGACTCTTGTGGTACGCCGCTTGCTTGTGGCGCGGTGCGGACAAGAGGGATTGACAAACCACCAAAAAATGGTAGCTGTGATATCAGGTGCGGGCCAAGCGGTCCGCACTTATGGCATCAAACCTAAAAACCGCCGCGCTTTGCGGCATCGAAGCCCAACCCATCGAGGTCGAGGCGGATATCTCTCCCGGACTACCAGCTTTCGCCGTGGTGGGCTTACCGGACACGGCCGTGCAGGAAGCACGCGAACGGGTGAAAAGCGCCATCAAGCACACGAATTTCCCATTCCCGCGGACGCGCATCACCATTAACCTTGCGCCGGCGGATTCGCGTAAAGCCGGCACAGGCTTCGACCTACCGATAGCCATCGCCATATTGGCGGCCCAAGGGGAAATCCCGGAAAACAGCACCGACCACATGCTCCTGCTCGGCGAATTGGCCCTTAACGGCGCGCTGCGCCCTGTGCCCGGAGTCCTGTCGGTAGCGCTCATGGCGGCGAACCAAGGAATCCGGGAAATAATCGTCCCTGAAACAAACGGACCGGAAGCCGCTTTAGTCCCCAACATCAAAGTCAAAATAGCCGCCACGCTCAAGCAGGTCACCGATTATCTCGGAGGACAGGGGACTTTGGAGGAAATCCCGCCAAGGGAAATCACGTTGCCGGAGGCGAACGCGGACGGACATGACATGGCGGCGATTCGCGGCCAAGAGCAGGCGAAGCGCGCGCTCGAGATCGCGGCCGCCGGAAACCACAACATCCTGCTGCAAGGTCCGCCGGGTTCGGGCAAGACACTGCTCGCCAGGACTTTGCCGAGCATCTTGCCCAACCTGACCGTGGAAGAGACACTGGAAGTGACCCGCATCCATTCGGTCGTCGGCCTCTTGCCGGGCGGCGGCCACGTGTCGGCGCGTCCGTTCCGCTCGCCCCACCACTCGGCATCCGGCATAGCCTTGGTCGGCGGCGGCTCCGTTCCCAAGCCGGGGGAAATCTCGCTGGCGCATCGCGGCGTCCTGTTCCTGGACGAATTCCCGGAGTTTTCCCGGAACGTCCTGGAATACCTGCGGCAGCCGTTGGAAGACGGCATGGTCACGGTCTCGCGCGCCCAGGGCACACTGGTGTTCCCGGCCAGATTTTTGCTGGTGGCCGCCATGAATCCGTGCCCCTGCGGTTATGCCACCGATCCCGACAGGGACTGCAGCTGCACACCGCTCCAGACCGAACGCTACCGCAAACGCATCTCAGGCCCCCTACTGGACCGCATCGATCTGGCCATCGAGGTGCCCAAGGTGCCGACCGATAAGCTCACGGAGCTGGCACCGGGCGAGGCATCAAGCACGATCCGCGACCGCGTCCAAAAGGCACGCAACCTCCAGACCGAGCGTTATCGCGATTTGCGGGTCAAATCAAACGCCGAGCTGTCGAGCGATCTGGCCAGGAAACTGATCCTGCCGACAAGCGGCGCCAAAGACATCCTGCGCCAGGCGGTCGAGCGGTTCCACCTGTCGGCCAGGGCGTACTTCAGGGTGCTAAAAGTCGGTCGCACTATAGCGGACCTGGACGCAAGCGATGCGGTCGACGAAAAACATGTCGCCGAAGCCTTACAATACCGCCAGGTGACGTGATAATTTGGCTGAATTAAGCGAAATATTACCCCAAAACCATTGACAGGAATACCCCAAAATGATAAGGTGGAGACCCAAAAGTCAGGACTGTGCATGTTAGGCCATTTAACCCCCAGCCGCGGTCTGCCCAGCCATGGATGCATGAATCGGATAAGCTGGACGCCGACGACTGATCAGAGAGGTAAATATCCCATCAACCCTGAAACAATTCTCGACTAAGATAGCCATCGCCCTGTTCCGGGCCATACGCCGCATCAAGCGCGGACTTCAGGCGTCATTCGAAATGATCGGACGCTCGCTGTCTCCGCTGGGGCGTTTTTTCGTCCGCTATCTCCTCCTGCCGATCTACCGGAGCGTCGTCACGTCCAAAATCAGGATCCACCGCTTGGCGCTGCCGACCCGGGGATTCGTGCTCTATCTGCTGACAAACCGCTATCTTTTCCACGGCGTGATCGTCATCCTGGCCGCCATCACGACCCTGGCCAACATCCAGACGCGCCAAGCCCACGCCCAAGACATCGGCCAGAAGAGCCTATTGTTCGCCCTGGCGACCGACCAAAAAAACGAAATCGTGGAAGAATCGGTCAAACCGGAGACAACGGCGAAGAACGCCAACTACCTGGGTGCGGCGACGCTCATCGGCATTCCGCATATCGACTTCGACTACGACGAGGAGGCGGACGGCGTTTCGCCGAACCTGGTCGTGCCCGGCACCATCGCCGCCCTGCCGTACGAAGAGCCGACCGAGGGACCCTTGGCGGCGCGGACGAAGACGGAAAATTACGTGGTCAAAGAGGACGACACGATCAGCACCATCGCCCAAAGGTTCGGGGTGAACGTCGGAACCATACTCTGGAACAACGGGCTGCAGGAACGCCAATATATCCGGCCCGGAGACACGCTGCGCATCCCGCCGGTCTCAGGCATGTTGGCCAAAATCAACAAAGGGGACACGCTATCCAAAATCGCCCAACGCTACGATGGCGACGCCGAGGAAATCGCCAACTTCAACAACCTTTCGCAGGCCGACAACTTGCAGCCGGGCACGGAAATCATGGTCCCGGGCGGCAAGCCGCCAGCCATCGAACAGACGAGGACGCAGATCCTGGCCCAAGCCGGAGGCAAGAAACAGACAATCGAACGCTTCACCGCCGAACCGGTGGTGGCCCCTTCGAACATCAAGCGGCCGGCCGACTTGGACAGCAAGGAGCAGCCCAAGACACGCTTGCTCTGGCCGACCTCGGGGCATGTCATCACGCAATACTTCGGCTGGAAACACATCGGCCTGGACATAGACGGCGACTACTCGTCACCGCTCTACGCCTCAGCCGACGGCGTGATCGAGACTTCGGGCTGGAGCAACGCCGGCTACGGCCTCATGGTCCTGATCGACCACGGCAACGGACTCAAGACGAGATACGGCCACGCCTCCAAGCTCTTCGTCAAGAAAGGCGACACGGTCAAGCGCGGCCAAGTCATCGCCATGATGGGCACGACCGGCCGTTCGACCGGCACCCACATCCACTACGAAGTGATCATCAACGGGAAGAAGGTCAACCCGCTGGGATACATAAGATGAGGAAAGGCCCGGGCAACCGGGCCTTTCGCTAGCCTCGGTCACCGGATTACACCCTTCCCACCCTTTGACTTCAAAGCCGATTTCCGCTACCCTCAAGCGACACTATGAGCACACCGCAAATAACCGACCTGCCGAAATCCCAAGTCCAAATCAAGTTCACGGTGACGGCCGAGGAGGCCAAACCGTACATCGACCAGGCCGTGGTCGATATCTCGACCCAAAAGCCGCTGAAGGGCTTCCGCCCCGGCAAGGCCACCTATGCCGACGTGGCCCGCGCTTACGGCGAGATGCTCATCTGGGAATCGGCGCTGGAACGCGTCGTGCGGGCCGAGTACGTCAAGGCCATCCTCGATAACGGCATCGACACCGTAGGCTCGCCGGGCATCGCGGTGGACAAGCTGGTGCCCAACCAGGACATGGAATTCACGGCCACGGCGACGGTCATGCCGCGCGCGACCGAGCTTATGGATTATTCGGCTCCACTGGTCGAGACCAAGAAGAAGACAGTCACCGAAGCCGAAGCCGACCAGGCGATCGAGGAGCTGCGGCGCATGCGGCGGACCGAAGCCGCGGTCGATCGCGCGGCCACGGCCGAGGATATGGCTATGGTCGACCTGGAGATATTGAAGGAAAAAGTGCCGGTCGAGGGCGGGACATCGCGAGATTACAAAGTCCTGCTCAACGAACCGCACTACATCCCGGGCTTCGCCGAGAAGCTCGTAGGCGCCAAGAAAGGCGACAAATTGGAATTCACCTTGGACTTCCCCAAAGAGCACTACACCAAGCATTTGGCCGGCCAGCCGGCTGACTTCAAGGTCGAGGTCAAGGAGATCTTCGAACTGAAGAAGCCGGAGCTGGACGAAGCCTTCGCCAAATCGCTCGGCCTCGGTTCGGTAGAGGAACTGAAGAAGGTCATGCTGCGCAACCTGCAGGAAGAGAGCGACCACAAAGCCCAGGAAGCCGCCGAGATCGAGCTGCTCGAAAAGCTGGTCAAAGGCTCCAAGTTCACCGAACTGCCGGACAACCTCGTCAACGAAGAAGTGCACCGCATGCTCCACGAGCTTGAGCATGGGCTCGAGGAACAAGGCATGAATATGGAGCACTACCTCTCAAGCCTGAAAAAGACGCGCGACGAGCTGATGTTGGACTTCGTGCCGCGCGCCATGGACCGCATCCGGACAGCCATCCTCATCCGCGAGGTCGCCAAACGAGAAGACGTCAAAGTGACGGAAGAAGAGCTTGACCACGAGATCGACCACATCCTCGAACGCGTAAAACCCGAGGACAAGGAAACACGCGAGCGTATCGCCTCGGCCGACTACCGGGATTACGTGGCCGCCCAGATCAGGAACCACAAGACGGTCAAATTGCTGAAGGAAAAAGGCATCAAGTAGCATCTGACGGGCGGGTGACGAAACCCGCCCGTTTTTGTTAGACTGGCGTCATATGAAATTCGGAGCCCATGTCGGCATCGCGGGCGGGGTCCAGAACGCCCCGAAGAACGCGGCGGAAATCAAGTGCGAAACTTTCCAGATGTTCACCCGTTCGCCGCAAGGTGGACCAGCACCGGCGCTGACGCTACAGATCATCGACGCGTTCCTGTCCGGCTGCGAAGCCAACCACCTGACCGACTGGGTGGTGCACGCACCCTATTACCTGAACTTCGCCTCCAGCGAGGAACGCATCCGCCAATCCTCGGCCCGCGTGGTACGCGAGGACCTGGAACGCGCTTCCCTGCTCCAAGCGCCCTACCTCATGTTCCACCCGGGCAGCGCCAAAGGCACGGAATTTCGACAAGCGCTGGATTGGTGCATCGAGGGATTGAAGAAGGTTTTGGATGGCTACGCGGGACAAACCCAGCTCTTGATCGAGATTTCGGCGGGAGCCGGGGAAATCATGGGCGATACCTTCGAGGAAATCGGCGAGATGATCCGCGGGGTCGGCCACCCCGATCTCGGCGTCTGCTTCGACACGGCCCACGCCTTCGCTTCGGGCTACGACCTGAGGGACGCGAAAGCGGTCGGAAAGACATTCGACACATTCAACCAAACCATCGGGCTCGGGCGACTGAAAGCCATCCACTGCAACGATTCGAAGATAGAACTGGGAGGACACAAGGACAGGCATGAACACCTCGGTAAGGGCTTCATCGGGATAAAGGGGTTCGAAGCCGTAGTGAAGGAACCGCGCCTCCAACAGACCAATCTCTATCTTGAGACCGAACCGAACGGAGTCGCCGAGGACTTGGCCAAACTCAAGGAATTGCGTGATAATGGCTGACGTATGCTGGACACAAAAACCTGCCTCAAGGCCGCCAAACAAGCGCTGGTCGCCGCAGAGCGCGAACTCATCCCACGCTTCAAACGCGAACATCCGGGAAAGTGGCGCTACAAGAAGCACTCCGAAATCGTGACCGAGGCGGACGAGGCGGCAAACAGGGCGATAATCAAGGCCCTGAAAAAAATGACGCCTGATTTCGGGATAATCACCGAAGAGTCCCCCAAACTCGATGGCCCGGCGGGCATCCGCTGGATCGTCGACCCGCTGGACGGCACCACGAATTACACTGCCCATCTGCCGCTTTGGGGGATCTCGATCGCCTTGGTGTCTGACGATGACGTCTTCCTGGGGGCGATAAGCCTGCCGACGATGAAAGAACGATATTTCGCGGTCGCAGGACAAGGAGCGTGGGTCGAAAACGGTCTTGGGAGAGCCAATATCCACGTCTCAGGTAAGGATAAAATCAAGGATTCTCTAGGCTTATTCTGCTACGGGTACCTGCCGGAGGAAAAAGAACGCGGCCTGAAGCACGTCCCGGAACTGACGCACAAGTCACGTTCGACCAGGAGATTGGGCGCGGCCGTCTTCGAAGCCGTCTGGGTGGCCACCGGCCGTGGCGAATACTCAGTGCTCCATGGGATCAAACCTTGGGATGTTGCGGCCGGGACGCTGCTCGTGCGTGAAGCCGGGGGCGAAGTCCTGACGCCAAGCGGCAAAAGATGGGAACTTAATGACCCCGACTTCCTGGCCGTCTGCCCCGGCGTCAAACATGAAGTCCTGAGGATATTCCGCCATGGCTAAAATCACCATCCGCGTCATCCCGAACGCGAAAAAATCCGAAGTCGTCGGCAAAGAAGGCGGCGCCTGGAAAATCCGCTTGGCCGCGCCGCCGATCGAAGGCCGGGCGAACGAAGAGCTGGTTGGATTCTTATCAGAACTCCTGGACACGCCGAAAAGCGCCATCGACATCCTGCGGGGACATGGTTCAAGGCTGAAAACCCTCGATATACCAGGAAACATCCATGATATCGAAGAGCGCCTAACCTAGGCGCTCTTTGTTCTCACTAAACCTTCTCACGGCACCGGATCATGTCCGCCTGGAGACCAGGGGTTGCAGCGCAGGATGCGGTGGGCCGTAAGCCACCCTCCTTTGAAAATCCCGTGTTTACCAATGGCTTGATACCCGTATTCGGAACAGGTCGGATGGTAGCGGCAAACTTGGTAGCGGGAAAACCGCGACATGATAGGGCTGTGGTCGAAAGACAGGGTGTATTGGTACACAACAATCAAGACCTGCGCGATGCGACGCGGGATCAACAAGAACCACATATCACTTGTTGGGGATTCTGGGTCGTGCCATTTTCGCGGCCTGCTTCCTTGCTCTTGAGGACGGCTTGGCCGGCTTCTGTAGGGCTTCAGGGATACGCTCCACAAGCCGCTTGACTTCGGCAACCAACAAATCCCAGGAGATAGACTTGCACTCGGGTTTGAGCACAAACAACAGGTGGGTATTTGGCGGCAAGCTACCCCAAAGTCCAGCCACGACTTCACGCATGCGTCGCTTGGCCCGGTTACGGTCGACGGCGAGCTTGAAAACCTTGGTCGAGGTGATGAACGCGGCCCTTGTCGGCTCATTCGGGGTCTGACGGACGCGCAGGGTGGCATACGGTCCAAAAACAGCGTGGCCATGCGAAGCCAACTTCAGGAAATCCCGGTGTTTGGTCAAACGTTTTGGTTTCGGCAACATATGGACAGTATATACAAAATCCCGGTTGGCCGGGATTTTGCCGCTTAGCGCGCCTTCTTAACCACCAAGCGCTTGCGTCCGGCCGTCCGTCGGCGGGACAGGACTTTGCGCCCGGTCTTACTCGCCATCCTGGCGCGGAAGCCGTGCACTTTAACGTGGCGGCGCTTTTTTGGCTGATATGTCCGTTTTGGCATGTTTTTGGCTTAATTAATGGGAAAAGATTAACAGATAAAGCAAAATTTGACAAGAGGCAGACAGCTATCCGCAAAGGCCCACCCAAATCAGATCCTGCTTATGAAGCCGGAATTTGGCTCAATTGGGTTGAAATTCGGTCTCTTGCCCTAAGATTTATTGAGGTTGTATACTTTATCCACTTTTTATCAACAGGTTTGACAACTATACGACCGACTGTTGATATTGGCTTATTCTTTTCAATTTTTTCGCTCTTCTTCAATATGGATAACCATGAGATCTGGCGGGCAGCCCTCGGGGAACTTGAACTGACCCTTTCAAAAGCCAACTTCACCACCTGGTTCAAAAACACTTACGTAGCGTCTTTTGATAATACCCGAGCCGTCATTGCGGTCCCCAATACCTTCACAAAGGCTTGGCTGGAGAAGAAATACCACGAATCCATCGTCCGCGCGCTGCGCAACGTCACCCAAGCGAACATCCGCGAAGTCACCTACCGGGTCGAAGTCCGCAACACCACACCTCTTCAACAATTCGCGGACCAGATAGAAACGACCCATGTGGTCGTTGAGGATATCCCGCAAACGAACGAGCAGGCATCCGGCCCGCAAACGAACGACGTCGGACTGAACCCGCGATACCAATTCGAGTCGTTCATCGTCGGAAAGACCAATGAATTGGCCCATGCGGCAGCTATGGCGGTCTCAGCCAAGCCCGGCGAGGTCTATAACCCGCTTTTCATCTACGGAGGGTCGGGCTTGGGCAAAACCCACCTGCTTCAGGCCATCGGGCACCACATCCTGACAAACGCCAAACAACTCAAGGTCCTGTACGTGACCTGTGAGCGCTTCACCAACGAATTCATCCAAGCCGTCCGTGGCGGACGGGGGAAGGACTTCAAGGACGTCTACCGCAATGTCGACATCCTATTGATGGACGACATCCAGTTCATAACAGGAAAGGAAAGCACCCAAGAGGAGTTTTTCCACACTTTCAACACCCTGCACCAAAACAACAAGCAGATAGTCATCACCTCAGACCGCTCACCTAAGGACATCCAAGGATTGGAGGCTCGCCTGCTGTCGCGTTTCGAGTGGGGCATGATCACCGACGTCTCCAGCCCTGATTTCGAGACGCGGGTCGCCATCCTCGAAGCCAAGACTCGGGACAAAAACCTGCAACTGAACGCGGAGATATTGCGGTATGTCGCGGGTACGGTCCAACTTAACGTGCGCGAACTAGAAGGGGCGTTGAACAAAATCATCGCCTACCACCAATTCAAAAACACTTCGCCGTCCCTGGAATCGGTCCAGTCTTTGCTCCAAAGCTTCGTACCGAACGTCCCCAAGCGCAACATCACGCCGCGGCGCCTCATCGAGATCGTGACATCCTATTACGACCTGAGTCTGGATGAGATGATGGGCAAAAGCCGTGAACAGCGTTTGGCCTTCCCCCGCCAAATCGCCATGTATCTTCTCCGTGAGGAAGGAAAATGCTCTTTCCCCTCAATCGGCGACCATATCGGGGGCCGCGACCATACGACCGCCATGCATGCCTGCAGCAAGATTAACGACCTGCTCAAAACCGACGAACAGCTGAGGCGCGACATCAACCTCATCCGCGAGAAGCTGTATACGGTTGGGAATACTGCGTGAACAGTCTGTTGACAACTTGTTGGCGCAACGAGGGAAAGCGATGTCCGGACCTAAACCAATCCCCACCCGACAAGCTTCCCTCCACCCTCACCTCACAGATGTTGTGCAGAAATAACACGCCGATAGGCCAATAGAATCAGCCGCATCCCGAATCTATACCCACCATCCCCATCCCCTATTACCACTACTGTATTTATACTTTCTATAAACATTGAAACAGTAATATGAAATTCGCATGCACCCAAGAGAACCTGATACAGGGACTGAACATGGCGGGACACGTGGCCGGCAAGAACGCCAACCTGCCGGTTTTGGGCAATATCCTGCTTAAGACGGAAGCCGGCAGCTTGAAGCTTTCGGCGACCAACCTGGAGATGGCAGTGAACTGCACGGTCAGGGGAAAAGTAGAGGTCGAGGGCGAATACAGCGTCCCGGCAAAACTATTCATGGATTACGTTTCGTTGTTGCCGGCCGGCAAAGTCGAATTGGTGCTGACCGAGGAGGGTCTGGAGGTCCGCTCAGGTGAACAGGAAACTGTCCTGAAAGGCATTCCGGCGAACGAATTCCCGCTTTTGCCTAAATTGGCCAAGGATCACGGCTACAGCCTGCCCTCCAATGACCTGAAACGGGCCCTTTCGCAGGTCGTGTTCGCGGTTTCGACATCCCAGTCGCGACCTGAGCTTACAGGCGTCGCTTGCTACTTCAATCCTGAGGGTTCGGAGCATAAAGCGACCTTCGCCGCCACCGACTCCTATCGCCTGGCGGAACGCGTTTTGCCCTGTTCGGGCAACGGTTCGGCGATGCGTTTCATCGTGCCGGCCAGGGCGCTGGTCGAAGCCATGCGCATCCTCGGGGCGTATAAGGATGAGTTGGGGATCCCGGAAAACGTTTCGCTGAACTTCACCGAGAACCAACTTGTCGTCTCCTTCGGCAACGTCGAGTTGATATCCCGCTTGATCGAAGGGTCTTTCCCGGATTACAAGCAGATCATCCCCCAACAATTCAAGACCGAGGCGATCATCAACCGTTCCGAGCTCCAGAAAGCAGTCAGGGCGGCCAGCTTGTTCTCGCGCCAGGGTTTGTTCGATGTCCACATCTCGCTGGATCCGGATAAGGGAGTCTGCACAGTGGAATCAGCCGACCAAGGCGTCGGTAAGACCAAGACGACCATCAAAGGCACGGTCACCGGCGTGGCCAATTCAGTCACGCTCAACTTCCGGTATCTGGGTGAAGGGTTGGCTTCGATGAGCGGAGAAATGGTCAAATTGCGGCAGATTGATTCCATGAACCCGCTCCTGCTCGTTCCTGAGGGTTCGAACGAGGCTTATCAGTATATCGTGATGCCCATAAGGCAATAGAAACAAAAAAACCGCCCCGATTGACCGGGGCGGTTTTTTTGTCAGTTGTCCTCGATGGTTATCGTCACCGGTTGCCCGTTATGGGTCAGTCCGCCGGCGTCTTCCATGGTGGCGAAGATTTGGTAGGTGCCAGGACCGGGGGGTGTCTTCCATTCAAGCTGGATGATGTTTGTCGTCGGTCCGATGTCTGAGCCGAGAAGCCGCATGGAACCGTCCGATGTCTGGAGATAGAGGTCGGCTTTCTTCGCCTCGCCGATTTCGCTGATGTCGATGGTGGTCTTGACCGGGAAGTCGCGCGTCTTCAGGCGGCTGCTGTTGGTCGGTTCCAGGATGCGGATCTGGAGCGGAACAGGTTCGGCGTTCAGGTTAACGGTCACGGTGGCCGAACCCTTGTTGCCGACATCGTCATAGGCGTTGACCGTCAGGTCGTGGTATCCCTTGTCCAAGGCGTTCGGGAAGCGGATGGGGATTTCCCACGGTTCCCCTATCTTGGTGCCGACCAGCGTGCCCTCGCTCAGGACGTCGATTTTGGTCACGCGCCTGGAGGCGGTGACGGAGATGGATACGCTCGAGTTGCGGCTGGTGAGGTTGGCGTTGGGTTGCGGGTAGTTGATGGTGACCAAGGGTTGGTTGTTTTGGGTGTGGACGTCGTCGAATTCGGTCGGCGGCGAAGAAGTGGTGTTCCAGTTGGTTTTTTTGACGTATGCCTGGACCGAATTCTCCCAATTCCAGTATTGCGGATCCTGGGTCGGGTCCTTTGGCGCCGGCCCGCGCGGATCGTCCTTGTCCACGTAGTAGAGGATGTTGTGGGCTTCTCGGTAGACGCGCTCCTCGACGAGGTCGGCCGGGGTGAACTCGGTCGCGCGTTTGCCCGTAACCTTGTCGATCTTGATTTTCGTCTCCAGGCTCTTGCCCAACAATACCGGTTTGTTGGCGTCGTTAGCCGGCATCGGCGGGAATTGCTCGACTTTAGAGTTCTCCAACGACCTCTTCATATAAGCCTGCCAGATCGGACCGGCGACGACCGAGCCGTCGGCCCCGCGGTTCATCTCGGAGTTGTCGTTGTTGCCGACCCAGACGCCGGCCACCAAAGACGGCGTGTAGCCCATGGTCCAGGCGTCGTGGAAGTTGTTGGTCGTTCCGGTCTTGGCCGCGACCGGACGGCCCGGCAAGGTCAGGTAGTTGTGCGAGCCGAAGATGTAGGCGCGGGCGTTGTTGTCGGACAGGATGCTGGATATCTGGAGGGCCACGTTCCGGTCCATTACCTGCTTGGTCTCGGGATCCTTGAATTCCTCCAAAGTCTTACCCGACGAATCCTCGACTTTCAGGATGGAGGTTATCGGATGTTGGGCGCCTTCAGCCGCGAAGGAAGCGTATGCATTGGCGTGTTCGAGGAGTTTGACCTCGCCCCCACCCAAGACGAGGGACAGGCCGAAACGGCTACGGTCGCCGAAAGTCGTGTAGCCGAGCTGTTCGGCGAAATCCAGGACGCGGCCGACGCCGACCAGGTAGAGCATCTTGACCGCCGGGATGTTGAGGGAGCCGGCTAAGGAGGCGCGGACGGTCAGCGGACCGTGTTCCTTGAAGTCGTAGTTCTTCGGCTCATAATCCTTCAGATCAGTCTTGAAGGTCGTGTTAACGTCCCAGAGGATGGTGTCCGGGGTATAACCCTTGATGAAGCCGGCGGCGTAGACGATGGGTTTGAAGGAAGAGCCTGGTTGGCGCGGACGGAGGGATACATTCACCTGGCCGTCATGTTCTGAATCGAAGAAATCCTTGGAGCCGACCATGGCGAGGATCTGACCGGTCTTGGGATCCAGCGACACGAGCGAAGCGTTCATGAAATTGTATTTTTTACCACGCTCTTCGACACCCTTCTTGACCTCCTCTTCCGCGATTTTCTGCTTGTCCCAGTCGAGGGATGTTATGACTTTCATCCCCTTGCGTTCGACGGCTGATTGTCCGTATTTATCGATGAGGAGAGAGCGCACATACATCACGAAATGGGGCGCTTCGATGTTGGCGATCTTTTTCGGGACGAGTTTCTTCAGGGTTTCGACCTTCTTGGCCTCTTCAGCCTCTTCTTTCTTCACGAACCCCTGTTCAGCCATGAGATCAAGGATATAGCGTTGCCGGTTGACGAGACGGTCGCGGTTGTCGCCGCGGGAGCCTGTGCCATATGGCGAGTAGGTGTCGGGGGCTTGCGGCAAGGCGGCCAAAAGGGCGGCTTCATCCAAGGTAAGGTCTTTGGCTGGTTTGCCGAAATAATTATGGGCCGCCGATTCGATGCCGTAGATGGTGGGTCCATAAGGCACCTCGTTCAGGTACATCTGCAGTATCTGGTCCTTGGTGAACACCCGTTCGATTTGGAGCGACATGAGGACTTCCTTGAACTTGCGCGTGTAGGTCCGCTCGGTCGTCAGGATGGCGTTCCTCACCAATTGTTGGGTCAGCGTCGAGGTGCCTTTTATCCTCTCGCCCTTGACGACATTGACCACGAAGGCGCGGACGAGCCCGCGCCAGCTGATGCCGTGATGGCTATAGAACGTCTTGTCTTCGACCGAGATGGTGGCTTGGCCGACATAGGCCGGCAGGTCTTTGATTTGGGCGATGGTCCGGTTCTCTTCACCGTGGATTTCGTATAGGAGGTGTTGGCCGCTCCGGTCGTAGATTTTG
Organism: uncultured Gammaproteobacteria bacterium; assembly: GCA_964415965.1. GTDB lineage: Bacteria > Patescibacteriota > Patescibacteriia > 2-12-FULL-60-25 > 2-12-FULL-60-25 > CAIKNB01. Next base: position 27,158 of record CAYQCK010000004.1, on the reverse strand, counting down.
GTCGAGAGCGGGATGTCGCGGGTAATCAAGGTGTTGGGATCCGGCAAATCCCGCGAGACCCACGCGAGAGCCATGCTGACGGCTAAGGCCGCCGCCAATAACAAGCATCCCAATACCACGCCCGCGGTCAACAGCAGTGATTTCCAGCGCTGTTTCCGCTGGCGCTTGTTCGCCGCCTGATCCGCCGGAGTCGCGGTGGTTGGGTTGAGTTGCTTGATCGGCATAATCTTGGGGTTTTTTGGCTTATTTTAGATGAATAATCACCTCAAACCTTTGACAAAAATGGTCTTATGGGACATTATCTACCGTTTAGCGCCAGGACAAGGCCGGCGCCGGATGCATTGTACAGAAATATCGCATATGGGACTACTCCAGAATACGTGCAAACTCACCGAAAACCAACGGAAAGCCGTGGCGCTTCTGGTCGCGATTCTAACCTTCACCAGTACCCATGTCCAAGCGGCGGAAAACCCATCCGATTTCCCCGAAGTCTCGGGATGGGAAGCGGGCCAAACCGCGGAAAATGACATACCAGAACGCGGCCTGCGGTTGATGACGTCCTATAACGGAAGGTTCAAGGATGCTGGCGACGTGCCGGCCGTCAGGATGTTTCGGGCCACGATTACCACTTACTCCTCGTTTCCTTCGGAGTGCGACGATTCGCCTTTTGTCACCGCCGACGGGTCGCGCGTTCGCGACGGCATCGTGGCGGCGAACTTCCTAAAATTCGGCACGCGTATCCGCATCCCGGAGCTGTTTGGCGACAAGATATTCGAAGTCCATGATAGGATGAACCCCCGTTATGCAAACCGTATCGATATCTGGATGGAGAGAAAATCAGACGGGCGCAAGTTCGGCATCAAGCGCAACATCCTGATTGAGGAGTTGTAGGGGTGTGGAGCCGCTCCATTTGGCTTTAGGTTCCGGATTCTCGACAAGCACCCGAGGTTTTGTTACATTCATTCCCGCCCGCCAGGGCCAGGTAGCCAAGTGGTAAGGCGACGGTCTGCAAAACCGTTATTCACGGGTTCAATTCCCGTCCTGGCCTCCATCCCCCGCCGTCCGTAACCGGACTGCGGGGTTTTTAGTCAAGGGTTCGCGCGTCGGGATGCCATGACTTTCCGGCCAGGATGCGCTACCCTTGGGCCATGTTGATTTTAGGCCACCGCGGATGTCCGACCAGGCTGTGTACCGAAAACACCCTGGATGCGTTCAGATGCGCCCTCGACCAAGGGGCCGACGGCGTCGAATTCGATTTGCGGCTGTCGCGGGACGGGGAAATCGTGGTCTTCCATGATCCCAACCTCAACCGCGTCGCCGGATCGGCCCATCGGATCGAGGAGTTGACGGCGGCGCAGCTCGCCGCATATGAATTGCGTTATGGCGGGAAAATCCCGACCCTGAACGACGTCACGGCTGAAATCCATGCGCCGGCCATCTTGGACATGGAGGTCAAGCACCGCGATGTTTGGGAGGTCTTGGCCAAAAAATTGCGGACCAGCGCGAGCTTGCGCGAACGGACGATCATCTCATCCTTCAATAAAAGCATCATCCGGTCAGCGCGGGAAGAGTTCCCTGAAATGAGGGTGATGTTGCTCATCAGGCGCTGGCCGCTGCCTTTGCGCGGCCGGAAGCTTTGGGCTAGCGTAGAGAAGATCGGGCCTTGGGCTGTGGGTTTTCCGCTGATGGTCCACAATATCCGGCGCGTCAGGCATCTCCGGCGGCTGGGATACAAGGTCGCGGGTTGGGACTTGCGCAACAGCCGCAGCGAAAGGCTTAAGGCCGAGAAGCTCGGTTTGGACATCGCGATCGTCAAATGGATAAGGCTGCCCGAGCCGGTCGGCAAGAAGAAACGCATAAACCGAATCATCGACTATGTCCGCCGCACCCAAAAAGACAGCCGTGCTGATTGACGCCAATGCCCTGCTTCATCGGGCGTGGCATGCTTTGCCGCCGCTGACGGCGCCGGATGGGCGTTTGGTGAACGCGGCATACGGATTCACCTCGGTGCTGCTCAAGATACTCCAAGCCGAGCACCCCGATTATCTGGCCGTCTGTTGGGATACGGCCGCCCCGACCTTCAGGCATGAAGCCGAGCCGGAGTACAAGGCCCAGCGCGAAGAACAACCGCAGGAATTCTATGACCAAATCGTTCCGGTGAAGCGGATTGTGGAAGCGCTGGGCGGGACGAACCTGGAGCTCGACGGCTTCGAGGCCGACGACCTGTTGGGCACCTTGGCGACCAAGCTGGCCGCTGAAGGGGTAGAAGTGTCGGTCATGACAAGCGACCGTGACGTGTGGCAGATAATCGGACCGAGGATAAGGATAGTCTCGTTCAAGAAGGGCGTCAGCGAGACCTTGGTGTACGACGAAAAGATGCTCAAGGAATTGACGGGATTGGAGCCGGCCCAGGTGGTGGATTATAAAGCACTGCGCGGCGACGCGTCGGATAACCTGAAGGGCGTGCCCGGGATCGGCGAAAAGACGGCAACGGAACTGATCAAGGAATTCGGTGACCTCAAAGGTATTTTCAAAGCCGCGCACGACCCGAAGAGCAAGTTGACCGATTCGGTGCGCCGCAAGCTGCTCGACGGCGAACAGGCGGCGAAAGACACTTTGCCGCTGGTGAAGTTGGTTTTGGATGTGCCGATAGGGGCCGGACCCAAGGAGATCGAAAGACGTCGGGTAGATATGGAAGAGGTCAAGGGCTTGTTCGGGTCTCTGGGTTTCAGGACGTTGTTGGCCAGGTTCGGACTGGAGCAGAAAGCCAAAACAGAGAAGGTACCAAAACCGGAAAATGAAGTACCGGAGAAGGTGAAGGAAATAGCGCTAAAGCCAGGAAGGTGGACCAAGCCAAGCGTCGCGGAGGTTTTGCGGACGCTGGAGGCGGCTGAGGAGGAGGGCGAACTAAATATCCTGCCGGTGCTATCCCAGCAGACATCCTTGTTTTCCGATGCGCCCGAGCTCGCGATCGGTTCGGCCGGCTGTACGACCTTGGTGACGCGCGAGGTGATGAAGGATAAAGGCGTCGAAAAATCTTTGCGCGGCGTCCTCAAATCGTCAGACGTCAAAAAAATTTCACCTGACCTGAAAAAGGTGTGGCATTGGTGCCGCGAGCGGACTTGGGAGCTGGAGGGTTTGGGCTTCGATACGGAAATAGCCGCTTATCTGCTGGCGGCGGGCGAAGGCGGGTATGATATCGGTTCGTTGTCGGCCGCGCGCCTCGGTTCGGTTTTGGTCGAAGGCGAGGATTCGCCGTTGGCCGAGATCGACGCCGTCCGGAGCCTCAAGCCGATACTCGAAAAGGAGCTGCAGCAGGCCGGCTTGGGGGATGTCTACGCAAGGTTCGAGCTGCCCCTCGTCCCGGTGCTGGGCGCTATGGAGACCGCCGGTATCGGCATCGACCGGAAGTATTTCAAGGATTTAGCTGAAGAATTCAGCCGCGAAAAAAAACGGTTGGAGATGGAGATGGTCAAGCTGGCCGGAGAGGAATTCAATCCCGCGTCCCCTATCCAACTTTCGCACATCCTGTTCGAGAAGTTGAAATTATCCAGCAAGGGATTGAAGCGTGGCAAGACCGGGATTTCGACCGCGGCTTCGGAGATGGATAAACTGGAAGGCGCGCATCCGATCGTCGCCTTAGTCGGTGAATACCGCGAGGTCAGCAAGTTGCTGTCGACGTATGTCGAAGCGCTGCCGGCGCTCGCTGACGCTGAGGGAAGGGTGCATACGACCTTCAACCAGACCGTAACCTCAACCGGCAGGCTCTCATCGACCAATCCGAACCTGCAGAACATCCCCATCAGGACCGAATCCGGCCGCAGGATACGGCGCGGCTTCGTGGCCAAGCCGGGATACGAGCTTTTGTCGTGCGATTATTCGCAGATCGAACTGAGGATCGTGGCCGCGCTGGCTGATGATGAGAAGATGTTGGCGGCCTTCCGCGAGAAGCTCGACATCCACACGGCGACGGCGGCCGCGATATGGCGCATACCCCTGGATCAGGTGTCTAAAGACCAGCGCCGCGCCGCCAAAGCGATCAACTTCGGCATCATCTACGGCCAAGGACCGCAGGGCCTGTCGAAATCAGCCGGCATCAAATACGAGGAAGCGCGGCATTTCATCGACGAATATTTCCTGACGTATTCAGGCGTCAGGGAGTATCTGGACCAGACGAAGGCCTTGGCCCACGCGCGCGGTTTCGTCGAGACATTGTTCGGCAGACGGCGGCCGATAACCGACATCAACTCGCCGCGGCCGGAGGTCAGGGCGGCGGCTGAGCGCATGGCCATAAACATGCCGGTCCAAGGCACGGCAGCCGACATCATCAAGTTGGCCATGATCGAAGTCGCGAAAAGGCTGCCCGAACTGTCCCCCGCCTCGACCATGCTGCTCCAGGTACATGACGAATTGGTGTTCGAGGTCCCGAGCGGCGAAGGGGTTAAATTGGCGAGCGCCATCAAGGACATCATGGAAAACGTCGAAAAGCTGAAATGCCCGATTTTGGTCGAAGCGAAGATCGGCAAGGACTGGGACAGGATGGAAAAAGTCGACTGACAAATCCCCGCTACGGCGGGGATTTTCTTTTGGATGACGATGGTATAGGCTGGGGCTGTGTTGCTGATCTGTTCGGGGCCGGATACTTGGCGGGCGCGTCAGAAGGCGCGTGAATTGGTCGACGCGTTCAAGGCCAAGTATGACAAGTCCGGTTTTTCGACCGAAGTCATCGTCGGTGAGGATTTGCGCTACGTCTTGAGCGAAATCGGGACACCCTCGATATTTTGCCCGAAGCGCCTCATTAGATTCGATGGATTGCTGGACTCCATCAAGGCGGCTGACCTTAGGCTTTTGGCGAAGCGCCTGAAGGAAGACGGCGAAAACAATATCATCTTGACGGTCGAGGAGGAGGTCCCTCCAGAAAAGACACTGTCCGAGCTCAAGGAGATTAAGGTGGTCCAATACCCATTCCCGTTGGCCGTCGGGGCGAAATTCGTCCAGTGGTGCCAAGAACAAGCGGAGGCGCTCGGCGTCGACAAAAAGATCGCGGCTGATGCCGCCGAAAGATGCAACGGAGATTCGTGGTTGGCCATGAACGAGATGATGAAGTTTTCAGCGAATCCGAAAGCCCCTTGGTCAGAGCTGGAATACGAGAGCGGTTCGGTGTATGAAGTGGTCGATAGTTTGTACGCAAAAAAGAAGGATTGGCGCGAGCAGGTCAGATCGAGGTCGGATGAGCAGATATCGACCGTGGTGCTGAACCAGGCGAGGAGCGCCATCAGGGTCAAGGACGGAGCCCCAATCAAAATCCCCTATTTCGCCGTCAAAAAAATGCAGGGATACAAAACAGAGAGCGTCGTAAAAAATTTTTATAAGGGTTCGATAGCTTTGGCCGGATCAAGGTTCGGTTTGATGGCGCAGGACGAGGTAGACTCTATTTTATAAAAAACACCTCCCGAATCGGGAGGTGTTTTTTTATTTGGCCAAATTCTTCATCAAAGTCGATTTGCGGCGATTCGCCTTGTTCTTCATCACGACGCCTTTCTTAGCTGCCTTGTCGATGGCTTGCTGGAAGGATTTCATGGCCGCTTTGGCTTCATCCTTTTTTCCAGCCTTAAGCAAAGCATTGCTTTCATTCCAAAGATGCTTGATCTGGGACTTGGTCCGCAGATTTTGAGTGTATTTCTTCTTGGACTTGCGCAAGTCCTTCATCGCGGCTTTCTTGTTTGGCATATTGAGTCAGTAGAATATAGTTAATATCGCCAATAATGTCAAGAATTAGGCAAGAAACATGGCGTGATTGACTTTTGATTGAATTTTGAATAACATGTTCCGGCAAATCGCTAAGTTTAGATAAATTGAAGGATGGAAATTTATTTAATATTTTGCGACGCAAGTCTCCATAGTTCAAGGGAAGAACAAGGGACTCCTAAGCCCTAGATGGTGGTTCGAGTCCACCTGGAGACACCAGGTGAGCACGCCGAATTGGATTTATACGGTGTATTCCCCTGGTGTCTCTGGTATCTTGACAAAGTGTCAAAAAAATGTTTCACGTGAAACAATTCGAAAAATGTTTCACGTGAAACATTGGCCATTGTTTCACGTGAAACATTTGGGCCGATAGCTCAGCTGGCTAGAGCGCTGCATTCGCATTGCAGAGGTCGGGGGTTCAAATCCCCCTCGGTCCACCAGATCAAAAAATCCCCTAACGGGGATTTTTGATTTACTTGTCTAAAAACCCATCCCTTATATGCTGGGATGTCGAGCATCTGTCGTCATTCATTCGTAGGCGGGAATCCAGAAACGCATGGTTGGATGAGTACCTGACCCCGCGTCGGTGCACGGGGTAAACTCTGGCGCTGCCTCCTCGGAGGTGACTGGGGTGGCTTTCTGGCAACGCCGGGCGAAGTCGATATTAAAGGAGATTGAAACCTAGGGTGTAGCCAGGAGAAAATGTAATTAAGGTTAGTTGCATAATCAAAAGTAAATCATTTTTTCTATTGCGTTTAGAAAAAGTTAGTTGCACTGCCTAGGTTTGAGTTGAATATGATCAACATCTTTGTAACTGGTTGTATTAAACTGGTTATAGGCGATGACCTGCTGTGTCATTCGGCTGAATTTGTCCAAGAGCTATCGTCTGATTTTTGGTTGTTTTTCTGGATTCCCGCCTTCGCGGGAATGACGGAGATTCCAAAAAAGTTATAAATGTAATAAAAATAGTTTTACGACGCGTTCGTGTTTTGTCTAAATACTTAATAAAAATCGAAAAATCCAGTATAATGTTTTTACATGCGAATATCGCGGGTTGTTGCCTGCTTGCTTGTGGCTTTGGCAATCCATTTTGTATATAGAAATGGAGCTTTTGCGATGACAAGCACGAATTATCAGGTAAATTGGGATTCGGTGAATAGCGGAGGCACAGATGTTGGGACTTCGACGAACTATTCATTGAGGGATACGGTTGGCGAGCAGGCGACTGGGTTTTCTACATCGACGAATTACACTGTCAGCGCAGGCTATCGGACCGGAGACGAGGCTGGAATGGCCTTGTCTTTTCAGATCGGGACCATCGAGGACAGCACGGAACAGGCGTATTCTTCTTACAATACGACGACAAAGCAGATTGTCGTAACCAACGGAGCGGCCTTTTTGGTGGATGATTTCATCGCGGTCGTCGAGAATAAGGGGTTGAACCAAAAGATTTCTTTCGGGAAAATCAGAACCATCAACGTTAATACCATTATTGTTGACAGGTGGGATGGGGATCAGGACTCGGTCGGCGGCGCGCCATCGGGTGGGGATGATTTTGTTTATAGAATGAACGGAAATAGCGTGGCTTTCGGCCAATTAAGCTCGGTTTCAGCGAAAACTTCGATGACAGGCACTAGAGTATCTTCGGACGCGCAAAACGGGTATACTGTGTATGTCAGTGAAGATGGTAATTTGAGGAATGGGACATCCACCCATATTCTTGATGTGGTTGACGGTCAGGTGACCGTCGGCAGCGAAGAATATGGTTGGAGGGTTTTTGGGGATAAGGCGACGAATACCGGAAGCGATTTCGCTTTCTCTACATCGACCACGGCCATCCAGAATTCAGCTTCAAGGACGTTGGATTACGAAGGAGTTGGGTTGGTCTACAAGATTTCGATTGCCCAGTTCACGCCGGCCGGGAGTTACTCGCACATTGTCCAGTACACGATCACTCCAAATTATTGATTTCGTAGTTCGACGCTCGTGCGCTAACAGGACCGCATGACCGCCGTTCTTCGAAAGGTCGACGCTTTGCTGATTGGCGGAAGAACGTTCAATCAGACTTGCGTTTTTGGATTTCTTTCATCCATGAGGGGGAAAGATCCAAAAACGTACCCCGGCACTCATGGAGCCGGGACCCAAACAAATAATTATGAAAAAATTCCTATCTAAAATATCCTTAGTTGCGATGGCGCTCAGCATGATGCCGACTTTGACGGCCAATGCCGCCAATAACATCACGCTCACGCCCAATTCTGGTTCGGCAACGAATAATATTACGTCCGTGGCGTGGACTGGTTCAGGTTATGCGACTGGTACGGTCATCACGATCTCTGTTGATCAGACGGCGACCTTGACGGCTACTTCCGGTCCGCTCGGTGATGGTGCTGTAACTGTTTCAAACAACAATACAGCCACCATTACTCTTACGGTCAATAAAGCCGTGTCAGCCGTTGCGTTAACGTTCGCTGTCACGATCAACTTGCCGGGCTCGACGCCGACGAACTACGCAGTTTCGTTGGCTTCCTCTAACCCGGTCGATGTCGGCGCCGCCTTGTTCTACGCCTACGGCGGGAACCAGGTGACGGTCACGGCTGACGTTCCGTCAATCCTGTCGTTTGCTATCCGGAACGATGCGGACAGTGCGAACACGAATGTGTGCGCGTTGGGAACGTTGGGTGTCGGCAGCGAGAAGACTTGTGACTATCGCCTGAAGATTTCAACCAATGCCGCTGGTGGATTCTTGACCCAGGTTGTTGCTAACCATGACCTGAATAATGTGTCATCGACCATTATGCAGGTCGCTGACAACGTGGCCTCGACTCCGGGTACCGAGCAATACGGCATCCGTCTGGTCGGTGCGACCGCCGGCGGTCGTGTCGGCGCGTTGTATACGGGCGCGGTTACCGAAGAGAATGTCCCGAACTTTACGTTCCAGACTGACACCTCTCCGGTCCCGACCTCGACCCAGGACTTCATCAGCTATGCTGATGCGTTCGATGGTTCTCCGCCCTTTAATTCCAATAACACGCGGGTGACGCACTTCGCGAACATCAGCGTCGGTACTCCGGCCGGTGCATACAGCCAGGTCGTCACGTACACCGTGACCGGCCGCTTCTAGGACTTCGGTTCTGCCTTTTGTCCCGATAAAAATCGGGACAGGGCTGCAGATCTGAATAATTTAACCCCAATATGACAGCACGAAGTCTCGGTTCACGGTTTGCCATAGCTCTGTTCTCGTTGTTAGCGATATTCCTTCTGTCGAGGCCAGCTTCGGCCATTACGATATCGCCGATATTGTTCGACGCGGATATGGATCCGGGACAGGTGAAGCAGGGTTCGATCAACGTGCAGAACGATACGAATCAAGTGCAGACATACTATGCGTCGACCCAGAATTTCGTCGGAAAGGGCGAGGAGGGGCAGCAGGAGTTTTTGGTCGAGAAGGACGTGACTGGCTTGGCTCAGTGGATAAAACTGGAAAAAGACAGCGTCACTCTGGAGCCCGGCAAGTCGCATGAGTTCAAGTGGGCGATCGAACTGCCGAAGAACGCTGAACCGGGAGGACATTATGCAGCGGTGTTTTTCGCCATGCAACCGAAGGACGACAATGGTTCGAATGTGGGCATCGGCGGCCGGACAGGCGTGCTCTTCTTGGTCAATGTTTCTGGCAATATCCGCGAGTCAGCTAGCATTGAATCATTCAAGCTGATGAACAGCTCAGATACCGAAAAAGCCAAGTCGACATCTTTGATTAATAACTTGCCGGCGTATTTCGAGACGCGGATGAAGAATTCTGGCAGCGTCCATCTTAAACTCGAGGGGAACGTCGTCATTAAAAATATCTTCGGCAGCACGGTGGGGACGGTCCCGGCCAATCCGGCCAATGGACGCGTCTTGCCGGACGGTATCCGCAAGTATCGGACCATGTGGGGCCCGAAGGATACGGTGGAAGGCGACGGTTTCATGGCGGGATTGAAGCGCGAATGGAAGGGTTTTGCCCTCGGCAAGTACACGGCGGAATTGGATGCCAAGTATGGTAGCCAGCAGCAGCCGCTCAAAGCCAGCGTGTCGTTCTGGGTTTTCCCATGGCGCATAATGCTGTTGGCCTTCGGCCTGTTGGTTATCCTGATCGCCGGTTTGAAGATCTACAACAAGATGATCATCAAGTCGGCCATGAGCAAGTCGTCGAAATAACCTCGTTCAGCCATCTGTCCCCCGGTGATCCACCGGGGGCATGACGGCTCAGGGAGCCATAGTCCGCCAAGCGATGTTCCGATTTTTTGAGTTGTTACGCAAACCGGCAATCGCACTTTTGTGTTTTGCGATGTTCTTTTTTTCTGTCCGTCCGGTTTTTTCAGCTAAGACGACTCCGGCCTACGACCAGATTTCGAGCCATACAAAAAATGTCTTTGCCGACCACCAACTGGTTTTTCGGACTCCCACTGGTGTTGATGAGTCGACCGACACTATCACATTGAGCTTGCCCGATTTCATTTTTGGCTCGGTCGGGCTTTCGGATATTGATTTGCATTACGGTTCGACGACCGGTTTCGAGCACGCAACCTCTATTGCGGCGGCTCCGGGGGTCGATGTTTGGGGCGCGGCTGTAGCCGGCACCACCATCACGCTGACGGCGCCGACGAATGCGGCCAGCGGCACGGTTAATCCGTACGCCTATATCGCCGTGCGCATCGGCATCAATGCCGGTGGGACGAACCAGCTGAAGAATCCGGCAAGCGCCATGCAGGCCCGGATCACCATTGGCGGCACCTTCGGTGACAGCAACGATTTCTACATCCCGATAGTCAATGACGATTCGATGGCGGTCACGGCCGTCGTCATGGCGACTTCGACGCCGGGCGGCGGAGGCGGCGGAGGCGGGATATTCCAGCCACCGACGATCTCGAACATCCAGGTCATCAACATAACGCCGAATTCGGCGCGCATCACCTGGACCACTAATGAGCCGTCGAATTCCAGTTTGTCTTACGGCTTTGACTTGGCCCATGCTAGCGGGACCGTCAGCGACGGTACGTTCCTGACCAACCATTCATTGGACGTGACGGGCCTGGATCCTAACACCACTTACCATTTCGTGGTGAGCTCGATGAATTCTTCGGGGTTGACGAGCGTCTCCGCCGACCAGACTTTCATGACCTTGGGCGATTTGGTTGCGCCGGTGGTCACGAATGTCCAAGCGGTGAATATCACGGACACTTCCGCCATCATCACCTGGACCACGGATGAGCCGGCGAACTCGTTGGTCCGGTATGGGACGAGCACGGCCTATGGTTCGACCGAATCGCTGGCCGGTTACGTCACGACGCATGCCATCCAATTGAGCGGATTGCTCGAAGGCACGACCTATCATTTCCAGGTCACGTCGGTCGATCCGGCGAGCAATGCGACGATCACGACGGATTACACCTTCACGACGACCATCGATACCACGCCGCCGGCCAATGTGACGCTGATGGCGACGTCGGGCGACAGCCAGGTTTTCCTGAATTGGTCGCTGCCGCCGGATATCGATTTGGCCGGAGTCCGCATCGTCAGGCAGACCGGAGGCTATCCGACCGGCCCGAATGACGGGACGTTGGTATATGACGGGACCGGGACTTCGACGACCGACAGCGGGTTGACGAACGGGGTCGTCTATTATTATGCGGCTTACGCCTATGACACGCATGGCAATTACGCTTCAGGGGCATTGGCCAGCATCAGCCCGGTCGCGACGATAGTGATACCTCCGACGCCGACGACCACCACCACGACCGTCCCGATAATCCCGCCGACGCCGACGACCACCACCACGACCGTCCCGATAATCCCCAGCGTCACGACAACTGTCCCCACGATACCGACGCCGACGACCACGGTCCCGACCGTACCGAGCGCGACGACCACCGTACCGGTCATCCCGGCGGCAACGACCACGGTACCGGGAGCGGTTCAAGTTTCGGCCGGATATTTCACGGCTGACGGCAAGGTCGAGCTTTCGCCTGACGCCAGCGGGAATATTGGTGTATTGAGCGGCAGCACGGTTTTGGTGGTCGTACCGGTCATCGGCTTGGGCAATATGCCGTCCCAAGTCACGCTGTCGGTCGGCAATTCTCTGTTCTCGCTCCAGCCGAATGCCGATGGGTCGGCTTACAGCGGGACTTTCGTGGTGCCGCCCCCGGGTTCGTACAGCTCGATCGTGACGGTTACATTCCAGAACGGGACAGTCGGACAGGGCGTATATACCTTGGTATCGCAAGGCGGAGGTCGGGTCGTTGAGGAGTCGGTAGCTGGCGCGACGGACCAAGGCGTAGAAGGGGCGGTCATCCAATTGTTCCGCGAAGAGGGCGGGGCTTGGTCGCCTTATCAGGCGGCGAAAAGGACCGGGCCTTCAGGCGAATTCGCTTTCGTGGTGCCGAACGGCCGCTATTACGCCGAAATCGAAAAGGATGGTTACCGCAAACGCGTCAGCAATCCGATATTCGTCGGACAGAATGTCTTTAATGAAAGGATTTCGTTGATCAAGGTGCCGACGCCGATCGTGCTGGAACCGGGTGCGCCGATTGTGGAGCAGATTTCAGCGGTCGCCAGCAATGCGAGCGAACAGGTGTCCTATGGCATCAAGATCGCGCGTGAAGCCCTGCAGGCTCCGGCGGTCCAGGAGGCTAACGCGGTCGCCGCACCGACCTTGCTCGCGGTCTCGCTCATCAACACGGCTAGTGCCTTGTCGCTGTTCAACCTGTTGGCTTATCTCCAATACCTGTTCACCCAACCGCTGCTGTTGTTCGGACGCAGGCGCAAGAAGAAGTGGGGCATCATCTTCAATTCGCTGACCAAGCAGCCGATCGACTTGGCTATCGTCCGTTTGGTGCACTTCGAGTCCAAGTTGGTCATCCAGTCGGCTGTGACCGATAAGTTCGGCCGTTACCGTTTCTTGGTCCAGAAGGGCAGTTATCTGTTGGAGGTCGTCAAACCGGGTTATATCTATCCGACCCAATATCTTTCGAGCAAGAAGGAAGATGTCGATTATACAGACCTATATCATGGGGATAAGCTGGAATTCGCGGCTGACCAGGTGATAGCCATGAATGTGCCGCTTGATCCGGTCACAAGTGAAGAGACGCCGAGGAAGATTTTATTCAGGAAGGCGGCGCGTTTGGCTAGGCATTCTTTGGCATTCAGTGGCGTGCCGTTCGGTATCGTGGTCTTGGCCGTGACCCCTAACGTCCCGAATTCCTTGCTGCTTCTGGCCCAGATCGGCGTATATATCCTGTTCCGTAGGCTGGCTTTGCCGGCCAAGCCCAAGAGTTGGGGTGTTTCGGTTGATGGGAAGACCAAAAAACCGTTATCAAACGTCATTGTCCGCATCTTCGACAAGAAATTCAATAAACTTCTGGAAACCCAGGTCACGGACAGGAACGGCAAATACGGATTCTTCGTCCGGCGGAATGTTTATTACATTACGGCCGAAAAGATGGGCTATAAAAAGTTTGTCAGTCCGGATATCGACCTGAGCAACAAAGACGAAGCGGTCATCGATCAGAACATCGTATTATTGCCTGTGGATAGATAAAATATTCAGTTCTCCACATTTAATCCACAAGGGGTATTTTTTTTATTTTGCTGAGTTAAGGCAATTTCAAAAATTAGTAGAATGTTAGTAGCGAATTGTGGACAGTTTGGTAAGCGATTTTGCGGGTCCATGACTTCGCTGACAGTCAGAGAGCGATTAGGCTCAACTAAGCCAAGATGTCACAACAGACACTCCGTACCTTTTCCGTACTGACCCGATGGATAATCGGAGCGATTTTCTGTCTGTCTTTTGCCTTTGCTCCGTCGTTTTCGACTTTGTCGGCCTCCTCCTCCATCCCCCAATTCTTCAACTACCAAGGCCGTCTCCTCACCTCGGGCGGCACGAACGTCACGGACGGCACGTACGCCATCAAGTTCTCGCTGTACGATGCAGCCACGGGCGGCACCCCCATCTGGACGGCTTCCGGCACGACCGGCTTGCCCACGGCCCTGAACGTCACTGTCACGAACGGTTTGTTCTCGGTCTTGCTCGGCGATTCATCGTTCCAGTCCCAGAACACGCTTTCAAACCTCGATTGGGACCAGGACGGCCTATACCTGGGCGTGACCATCGCCGCGGACAGCGAGATGAGCCCCCGGAAGAAGCTGTCTTCGGTGCCTTTCGCCCTGAATGCAGGCCAACTGCAGGGCCAATACGCCTCAAGCTCGGTCGCCTCGACCGGCGGGAGCCTGTTCGAGGTCCACCAGACCACGGCTGACGCCGCTTCGGCCCAGCGCACGGCCCTGTCCATCAAGACCGAAGGCACCAACAATTCCAATGATTTCCTGATCGTGGGCAAGAACGACTCCACGGACGTCTTCACCGTGTCCCGCCAAGGTTCGGTCACGACCACGGGCAACCTGGCCTCGAACGGCAACGTCACTTTGGGCGACACCACCTCCGACCGCGTGGTCTTCAACGCCTACGTCATGTCCGACGTCCTGCCCGCGACCGACCTGGCATACCGCCTGGGCGATGCCACCCACCGCTGGCTGGGCTTGGACGTCGGCACGGTCACGACCACCAACCTCTTCGCCACGACCGTCTCATCGACCAACGGACTCTTCACGAACGCGACCTCATCCTGGCTTGGGGCCACGACCGTCTCGACCACCCAGCTCTTCGTTAACGGCCAGGCCATCTCCTCCGGCGTCCCGGCCACGACAGCCACCCTGCAGACCATCACGACGAACGGCGCCACGACCACCAACCTCATCTACGCCTTCGGCGGACTCCAGACCTCCAACCTGACGGCCACGGGCACGACGAGCCTCCAGGGCACGACGCTCACCAGCGCCACCGCCACGGCCGTCACCTCGACCAACCTCTTCTCGACCTTCGGCACCATCACGACCCTCGGCTCCACCTACCTCACGGCCACCCAGGCGACGGCCACCACCCTGGCCTTCACGAGCGCCTCCGGCTCCAGCCTCCTCGTCGCGGGCCAGAACGTCTGCTTGGCCAACGGCACGAACTGCCAAGCCATGCCGTCCATCCCCGCCGGCTCCTACGTCTGGACCGACGACCCGGTCAACAATCTCATATACAACACTACCTCCTCCCGCGACGTCCTGATGGGCGGAAGCACCACGGCCACCGCGGGCTTCATCTTCGACAAGGGTACCAATACCTCGACCGTCATCGTGGGCAACGGCACGGGCAACGCCAACCTCCTGGTCGGCACCACCACCTACGGAGGCGGCCTCAACTCCAATTTCCAGGTCAACGGCAATGACGTCTACGCCCAAGGCATGATCGGTTCGCAGGAAGGCCTGTTCTCCGCGACCGGAGTCACGGTCGGCCTAGGCACCACCGTCTACGGGGACGGCAACCTGTACAAGACCAACGCCGGCGACTTCACCCTGGCCCTGAACAACACCGCCTCCAACTGGCGCTTCCGCACCGGCGTCGGTGAATCCTTCACAGTGGCATCCACGGGGAACGTGGGCATCGGCGTCACGACTCCGCTTGAGGCGCTGGACGTGAGCGGGACGATACGGAATGTAATAAGTAGCGGAACAGTAATTAGGCTAAAAGGTTCGGTCTCATTGAATGCCGGTGCAGTCCCGGTAGACATCGAGATTTCAGGCAGATATGGGTATGTGAGCAACTTTGGGCAAGATACATTTAACGTCTTGGATTTTTCGAACCCGAATTCGCCAACTGTCGTTGGAACGACAACCTTCATGTCCGGTACTAATCCCGGGGAAGTTGCGGTTGCAGGAAGTTTTGCATATGTAACCAACCAAAGTCCAACGAACACCTTTTTCAATATTTTGGATATCTCCAATCCGAGTAATCCGCGCATCGTCGGGACAAGCACGCTTGAGACGATGTATGCAGGAGGCGTGATGGAAATTTCGGTGCAGGGAAATTTCGCTTATTTGACAGATTGGTGGACCGGCAAAATGAACGTCGTCGATATCTCGAATCCGACAAACCCAATCAGGGTAGGCAGCTCGATATACGGACTGCATACAAACGGACCGTGGCGTCTAGCTGTCCAGGGGAAATACGCTTATACCGTTGATTCAAACAATAGCACTTTGAATGTCATTGATGTATCAAATCCCTCGTCTCCGATCAATATCAGCACCAGTACTATACCTGATGGCGTCTGGTTACAAGACATAGCCGTATCCGGCAGATACGCGTACACGGTGGATCAGGGTGCTGACATATTCCACACCATTGATATTTCAAATCCATACGCACCTGTAGTTGTTGCTACAATGAATTTCCCCGCGGGAACTGGTCCAGAGCAACTGTCAGTTACCGGAAGATATGCTTACGTAACCAATCCATATGTCGAAAAAGTGAACGTGATTGATATCTCGAATCCGACGGCGCCAGTCATCTTGAATACCGTCAATTTCACTGGAGGCCAAGCTCCTTTTCACCATTTCGTATCTGGAAAATATATATATTTTAACTGTGTTGGCGATAATACGGTGAAGGTATATGAGCTCCCCGGCCTCGAAACCTCCGCCCTCCTCGCCCACAGCGCCGAAGTCGGCTCGCTCTCGGTCCTGACCAACGCTTCCATATATAACCAGCTGACGGTCGGCGGCGGCCTGACGGTCGGTCCCGGCGGGTTGCTCTCCCAAGGCTCCTTGGCCGTGGGCTCCACCAACACCACCTCAACCTTCGTGTTCGCGGTCTCATCGTCTTACGCCGAGATCTCGAACCGGCTGACGGTCGGAGGGGTGAATGTCTGCTTGTCCAACGGCACCAACTGCCAAGGCAACACCATCCCGGTGGGCGCCTATGTCTGGACCGATGTGGCCGCGAACAACACCATTTATAACACGACCACTTCGCGCGATGTCCTCATCGGCGGTTCCACGACGGACACGGCGAATTTCATCCTGGACAAGAGCACGGGCGCGACCTCGACCGTCATCATCGGTTCGGGCACGGGCAACGCCAACCTGCTGGTCGGCACCACCACTTACGATGGAGGCTTGAACGCCAATTTCGTGATGGACGGCAACGATATTTTCGCCTCCGGCATGATCGGTTCTAAGGAAGGCCTGTTCTCCGCGACAGGGGTCACGGTCGGCCTCGGCTCAACCATCTACGGCGACGGCAACCTATACAAGACGACCGCGGGGGATTTCACGCTCGCGTTGAACAATACAGCCTCGAACTGGCGTTTCCGCGCGGGCGGCAATGAAGCTTTGACCATCGCTTCCACTTCCTACGTCGGCATCGGTGTCAATTCGCCGCTTGAGGCTTTGGATGTCAGCGGGACGATCCAGAGCATCCTGCAGCCCGGTCAGACGCTCAACTACGTAGCCTCGACAACTTTTGGCAGTGGTTCGGTCGTGGGTGACTTGGTGGTATCGGGACGTTACGCCTACGTCGCGGATCAAGGTTTCGATTCGATGCAGATTATCGATGTATCGAACGTCGCCTTGCCGAGGGTCATCAGCACGACGACGTTCAGCGCAGGTTCAGACCCCAATCGGATCGAAGTCGCCGGCCAGTATGCATACGTGTCTCTCGAGGCCTATAAGTCAATCAATGTATTGAACATTTCCAATCCCACCGCTCCGTTCCTGGTCGCTTCCACCACGTTGGGGGTGACAGTCACCGGTCTGTCCATATCAGGTCCATATCTGTACGTGACGAAATTCGATAAAACGCTCGATATCATCGATATATCCAATCCGACCTCTCCGACCGTCATCGGCAATGTGGCGGTGAGCGCCTTAAGCATACCGAGAGCAGTGGCCGTGCAGAATCGTTACGCCTATATCGTGACCACGAGCCCGACCTCGACCGTCAGCGTGGTGGATGTGGCCAACCCCGCGGCACCGGTTTTAATCAGCGAGACATTCTTGAGCAGCAACCAATATTACTCGCGCGGCATCGCCGTATCAGGCCGCTATGTGTATGTCAGCGATGATACCAAGGCGTACATCGTGGACGTGGCCAACCCCGCGGCGCCGGTCGTGACGGCCCAGACGTCCCCCTTGAGCTATCCGATGAATCTTTCCCTTTCCGGACGTTATATCTATACCTCGAATTATCAGGACAATACATTGACGGCCATAGACGTTTCGGTGCCGTCGTCTCCGGTCGTGGTCGCCACCGGGACCGTCCAGTCGTCAACCAGCAACGGTAATGCGGATGTGTTCGTCTCCGGCCGCTATGCCTACGTGATACACAACTACGGTGCGCCGAACCTGGTGATCTTCGAGCTGAAAGGAACCGAAACCACAGCCCTGTCAGCCGGCAGTGCCGAGATGGGTACGCTATCCGTGCTGACGAACGCCGATATCTACAACCAGTTGACGGTCGGCGGCGGATTGATCGTGGGTCCGGGCGGCATCCTGTCGCAAGGGGCTTTGGCGATCTCCTCGACCAACACCACGTCCACGTTCACCTATGCGGTATCGACGACCTATGCGGAGATCTCGAACAGGCTGACGGTCGGAGGGGTGAACGTCTGTCTGTACAGCGGGACCAATTGTCCGGCCGGCTGGAACCTCTGGTCGGAGAACAGCACGGGCAACGTGGTCTACATGGCGAGCGCGAACCGCGACCTGCTGGTCGGCGGCTCGACTTCCGACACCGCAGGGTTCATCTACGATAAGGGCATCGGCTCGTCCAACGTCATCATCGGCGGAACGACCGACACCAACCTCCTGGTTGGAACGACGACATACGGCGGAGGCTTGAACGCGGGTTTCGCTTTGGACGGCGATGATGTGTTCGCCCAAGGCATGGTCGGTTCCATCGAAGGCCTGTTCTCCGCGACCGGCGTGACGGTCGGCCTCGGCTCCACCATCTACGGCGATGGCAACCTATATAAGACGACTGCAGGGGATTTCACCTTGGCCCTGAACAACACGGCTTCGAACTGGCGCTTCCGCACCGGTTTGGGCGAGGCGCTGACCGTGGCTTCCACGAGCTATGTGGGCATCGGCGTCTCGACTCCGCTTGAGGCATTGGATGTCTCCGGCACCATCCAGAACATTTTCCATGCGGGGCAGTCGTTCAACGTCGTGTCATCGACCACGGTCGGCGACGCGCCCCAAGGCGTGGCGATTTCCGGGCATTACGCTTACGTGGTCAACGCCGGGACCTCTGACAATCTGCAGATTTGGGACGTCGCCTATCCGCAGACCCCGGTCTTGGTCGGAAGCGTGTCGGTCGGGAACGATCCACAGAACATCCAGGTCGCCGGACGCTATGCCTACATCGCGCATTCCGGTTCGCAGGACCTGTATGTCGTCGATATCTCCGGCCCGGCGACGCCGTACGTCGTGGGCACCCTCGGTTTGTCGGTCGATGGCGACGCTGACCTCTTCTTGTCCGGTAACTATCTTTACACGAATACGGTCGGCGGCTTCAACGTCGTCGACATCAGCAATCCGTCGTCTCCGACGATCCTGACTTCGGTGACTGAGAGCGGCGCGACAGGAGAGGCAGGTATCTACGTACAAGGCTCGTTCCTCTACGTGAACACGGTGGACTCCAAGATGTCCATATACAACATCTCGAATCCTGCCCAACCGACGCTTGCATCCAGCACGCTTACGGGCGTGGACGCCCGCCGCGTGGTGGTGAACGGAAGCTATGCATATGTCTCCGGAAATTCGGGCAGCTGGGTGATATTGGACATCACGTCTTCGACCAATCCCACGATCGTTGCGACTTACAACGGAGTTTTCTACGGTTATGGTTTGGCCAAGGCCGGGCGCTACCTATACGTCGCGAACGCTCTCAACGGCAGTTTGAGCATATTTGACGTCTCCAGTTCGACTCTGCCCTCCCTCATTTCGACGGTCAGTTTGGCCGGCGGCGCCAGCGAGGGGTTGGCGATTGCCGGGCGCTATGCGTACGTTACGGATGCGACGAACGACAAGCTTTCGATAGTCGACCTGAAAGGCATGGAGACGAGCGCCTTCAATGCAGGCAACGCCGAAATCGGCAACCTGCAGGTGCTGGATGACGTGAACGTGGCCGGAAGGTTGTTCGTGAACGGCGGCATGTCACTCGGATACGGAGGCTTGGTCACCCAAGGCATCCTGAACGTGAATTCGACCAACACGACCTCGACTTTCGCCTTCGCCATGCAGGCGGCCGCCGGTGAATTCTCGAGCCGTCTGACCGTGGGCGGAGTGAGCGTGTGTCTGGCGAACGGAAGCAACTGCCCTGCCGGGACCACGCTTTGGACCGAAAATTCGACGAACAACTTAATTTACCAGACGAACGCGAACCGCGACGTCCTGCTCGGCGGCTCGACCACGGATACGGCGGGCTTCATCTTCGACAAGGGTACGACCACCTCGACCGTCATCGTCGGCAACCAGACCGGAAACGCCAATCTGCTCGTCGGCACCACGACCTATGGTGGGGGATTGAATTCGAGTTTCCAGACCAATGGCAACGACATCTTCGCCCAGGGCATGATCGGTTCCATCGAGGGGCTGTTCTCCGCCACCGGCGTTACGGTCGGGCTCGGCTCCACTGTTTATGGCGACGGCAACATCTACAAGACGACGGCCGGAGACTTCACGCTGTCACTTAACAACTCCGCTGCCAGCTGGCGTTTCCGCGCGGGCGGCAGCGAGGCCTTGACCATCGCCTCGACCAGCTATGTCGGCGTCGGCGTCACGACCCCGACCGAGGCCTTGGACGTGAACGGCAGCATCCAGAACATCCTGCGGACCGGCCAGACGTTCACGGTCGTCACCTCGACCCAGACCTTGGCCACCCCGAAGAGGGTCTTCGTCTCGGGCCGCTACGCCTACGTCACCGAGGCCGGCACGACCGACAAGCTGCAGATATTCGACGTCACCAACGTGAGCTCGCCGACCTCCATGGGTTCGGTCGCGGTCGGCGACAACCCGGCCAGCGTGTATGTCGCGAACCGCTACGCGTACGTCATGAACCAATCCGGAAACTCGATGTCCATCGTGGATGTCTCGATTCCGGCCGCTCCGACCGTGGCCGGGACGTACGCCTTATCTGGAGGTGCTCGGGATATACAGGTTTCCGGTAAGTACGCCTACCTGGCCCAGGATTCAGCCTTCGATATCGTCGACATAAGCGATCCGGCGAATCCCATCGGGATGTCCACCGTCTCGTTCGGAAGCTACCAGGCGGCCGCCGTCTGGGTCAGCGGACGGTATGCTTATCTCGGCTTGAATTCCGGTCCGAACGGCAAATTGGCGGTCGTGGATATCAGCAACCCTGGTTCGCCGTATCTGGTGACTTCAAGCACGATAACCTGTTCCGATCCGCGGCACGTAGAAGTGGTGGGCAGATACGCGTACATCAACGGCAACGACCCGAACCAATCGATCGTCGATATCTCCAATCCGTCCAGCCCGACCGAAGTCTCCGCCGTCAACGTGCCTCTCGCTTACCCGACCATCTCTTCGGTCCAGGGCAGGTATTGGTACATCCGCAGCGGATTCAACGGCAACCTGATCATCTACGATGTCTCCAACCCGGCTTCACCGGTGAGCATCGCGACGCAAAGCATCGCGGGTTCGGCGGGCGAAGGCGCGTTCGTCAGCGGGCGCTACCTGTATTCGACGGCCGAAACCACGAACGAGCTGGTGATCGTCGACGTCAAAGGTACCGAAACCAATGCTTTGGTCGCGGCCAGCGCCGAAGTCGGCAGCCTGCAGATCCTGACTAACGGCACCATCCAGCAGAACCTGTCCATCGGCAACGGCCTGAACGTCGGCGCCGGCGGCATCATGTCGTTGGGCGCCCTGGCCGTGAGCGCGACCAACACGACCTCGACCTTCCTCTACGCCGTGTCCTCGACTTACGGCATGTTCAACAATCTGTTGACGGTCGACGGGCGCCTGGTGGTCAATGGCGATGCCAGCACCCCGGCCTTGGAGGTCAAGGGCAACATCAGCAACATCCTCCAGAGCGGCCAGACCTTCAGCGTCCTGGTCACGACCTCCACTGACGAGGAGCCGCAGGATATCGACATCGCCGGCCGGTATGCCTTCATCGTCAACAACACCAGCGACACGCTGCAGGTATTCGATTTCTCCAACCCGAGCAACCCCTCGCTCGTGAGCCGGACGAACCTGAGCAGCAGCAAGAAGGTCGCGGTGTCGGGAAACTTCGCGTACATCCTGGGCCAGGGCGGGGACAATACCCTGAAGGTCGTCGATATCTCCCGGATCGGCGCGCCGGTCCAGGTGGCGACCACCACGATCGGCACCGACGCCAGCGATTTGGCCGTCAGCGGCAAGTACGTCTACATCACGCACACGAATTCTGACGACCTGTACGTCATGGATGTCAGCAATCCGACCAATCCGACCGTGGCCGGTACCGTAGCCTTGGGCGGGGACGGCCAGGGCGTCGTCATCGGCGGCAAGTACGCCTACGTTGCGTTGAGCAACCTCAACCAAGTCAAGGTCGTGGACATCTCCAATCCGGGCGCTCCGACCGTAGTCACGACCGTGGCCGTGGGCGGGTTCCCGTACGCGCCGGTCATCCAAGGGCGCTACCTCTACGTGGACAACTACACGGGCAACAGCATTTCGATAATCGATATCGGCAATCCGCTGACAGCAAGCGTCATCGCGACCTCGACCGGTTATAACGGTCCGGGCGCTATGTCGGTCGCGGGCCGCTACATGTACGTCCCGAACTACGGCTCGAATTACGTGAATATCGTGGATATCTCGGTCCCGACCAGCACGGTCATCCTGGCGACCACCACGGTCGGCACCTCGCCCATCATCACGGCGCTGTCCGGCCGCTACCTGTTCGCGGTCAACCAGGTCGCCGACAGCCTGTCCATCGTCGACGTCAAAGGCATCGAGACCAACGGTTTGTCCGCAGCCAGCGCCGAAGTCGGCAGCCTGCAGGTCCTGACCAACGGTATTGTCGGACAGGACTTCACGGTCAACGGAGCCCTGACCGTCGGCGTCGGCGGCATCCTGTCGAACGGTCCGCTGGCCGTCCAGGGAACTTCCACGCTCCAGTCGCTCGTGCCGATGGCCAACAATTCATACGACTTGGGCACCAGCAGCTACGCCTGGCGCAATGCCTACTCGTCGGGGACGTTCTACGGCGTCGATTTGAGCGTCGCCAGCTCGGTCAGCGTCCTGCCGACGGTCGGAGCGTCGTTCAACGTCGTCACCTCGTCATACCAGGGTGCGTCAGCCACCCCGAACAGCGTCTTCGTGCAAGGCAAGTACATATACTCGGCGAACGGCTCCGTCGGCACGTTGACGATCAGCGATATCTCGAATCCGGCCGCACCGTCGATCGTCTCGACTTACGCCGTCGGCGGCAACCCGAATCGCGTCTATGTCGCCGGGATGTACGCTTACGTGTCGCTGTACGACGACCAAGAGGTTGCGATAGTCGATATCTCGAACCCGGCCAATCCGCGCCGAGTCGGCAGCGTCTTTGTTTCGGCGCCGACCGACCTGATCGTCCGCGGGAAGTTCATGTATGTGGAGCAGTCCTATACGACTACCAATCTGCTCCACATTTTCGACATCACTGACCCGACCAATCCGATAGAGGTCGGCAGCGTCGATACGCAGCATACGCAGGCCTTCCATATCGCGCTGAGCGGGAATTACCTGTACACCTCGAACAACGGCGACGATACCATCTCGGTCATCGACATCCGGAACCCGTTCGCTCCGGTGTATGTGACGGCGGTCTCGAACAATAGCCAATACATCAGGGACTTCGCGGTCCAGGGGCGGTATCTCTACGTCGGCAGCTACTACTCGATATCGATTTACGACATCTCGAATCCGGCTTTGCCGACATTGACCGTGCAGAAGAGTTTGGGCTTCAACCCAGGTGCCGAAGGCGTGGCCATCGCCGGCAGGTACATGTACACGGCCAATGCCTTGGATAGTTCCTTCTCGGTGATCGACGTCTCGAGTTCGACCAATCCGGTGCTCGTCACCCAGCAATATCTCGGCATAACCCTGTCTTTGTCCGACATCTTCGTCGCCGGCGAATACGCCTACATCAGCGCCGGCGGCAACGGGATGGTCTACATGATCCAGCTTAAAGGCACGGAGTCGGCGGCTTTGATCGCCCATAGCGCCGAGGTCGGCAGCCTGCAGGTCCTGTCGAACGCCAGCGTCGTCGGCAACCTGTCGGTCGGCGGCGGACTCAATATTGGCCCGGGCGGCATCATGTCGCTGGGTTCGCTGGCCGTCGCATCGACCAACACCACCTCGACCTTCGCCTATGCCGTCTCGTCGACCAACGGCGAATTCTCCAACCGTTTGACGGTCGGCGGCGTCGCGGTCTGTCTGCAGAGCGGAACCAATTGCCCGGCCCTGCCCATGAGCGCCTATGCCTGGACCGACAGCCCGAGCACCAATGTCATCTACAATTCGACCTCGACCCGCGACATCATGATGGGCGGCTCGACGACCGCCACCGCCGGCTTCATCTTCGACAAGGGCACGGGCGCGACATCGACCGTCATCGTCGGTTCGTACACCGGCAACGCCAACCTGTTCGTCGGCACCACGACCTACGGCGGCGGCCTCAATTCCAATTTCACGCCCAACGGCAACGACATCTTCGCCCAGGGCATGATCGGTTCGCTCGAAGGCCTGTTCTCGGCCACCGGCGTCACGGTCGGCAGCGGTTCGACCATTTATGGCGACGGCTACCTGTACAAGACCACGGCCGGTGACTTCACCCTGTCGCTCAACGTCGCCTCGACCAGCTGGCGCTTCAACGCCGGCGGCGCCGAGCGCCTGACCGTGGCCTCGTCCGGCAACATCGGCATCGGCGTCGCGACCCCGCTTTCGGCCCTGGACGTCAACGGTTCGCTCGATGCGACGCCGCATTCCGGGACCGTGTTCAGCACGGTTACGACGACTTATACCGGTGGTTCGGCATATTCCATAGCCGTAAACGGGAGATACGCATATGTTGGCCTGTATAACAGCGGAACACTCAAGATATTGGATGTTTCTGATGCCTCAAATCCGGTCGTCGTCGGCACCGCCACGGTCAGCACCGGTCCTTCCGTGATCATCCCAAATGGTAGGTATTTGTATGTTGTGAACAACAACGGTGTCTTGAGCATCGTTGACGTCTCGAATCCGGCCACTCCTTCGGTGGTTTCAAGCCTTACCGTCGGCGTCGAAATGTATGATGCCGCATATTCAGGTGGCCGACTGTTCATCCCTGATTTCGACAGCGGCTACGTATACGTAGTGAATGTCTCTGATCCGGTTAGGCCATATGTTGAATCTTCATCGAGCTATGTAGGTTCCGCCCAGTACATCGCGATCCAGGGCAGGTATGCCTTCGTGTCCGCTCCGGACAACGGAGTGACGACGGTGTTCGATATCAGTAATCCTGCGTCAATGCAATATGTCACCGAAGTGTATACATTCGCGCCCACTGGCATGGCCATAAGCGGAAGGTATTTGTATGCGGCTGACGCTGGTACGTTAAAAATCGTTGATATCTCAAATGCCGCCAGCCCAGTGGTCAAAGCCACGACCAGCAACGGCCTGACCTCAACCCAAGGGATTGCGGTAAGCGGAAAATTCGCCTACGTAGTCGATGATAGCGCTCAAAAGTTGGTTGTATTCGATGTAAGCAGTTCGACCAGTCCGGTCCTCATCGGATATGCAAATACAGGCGTCTATCCATTCAATGTTGCGGTGGCGGGAAGGTACGCCTATGTCCCCAATTATACGGTGGGACAAGTCGGTTCTGTCTCGATCATCGACATAATGGGAATTGAGACGAACGGCTTGGTCGCCGCCAGCGCCGAGGTCGGGAGCCTGCAGGTCCTGACCAACGGCAGCGTGTTCAGCAACTTCAGCGTGGGAGGAGCGTTGACGGTCGGTCAGGGCGGCATCTACACCAACGGCAATTTGGGCGTCTACGGCACCTCGACCCTGAACGATTCGATAATCGGCGGCAGCCTCACCATCGGCACGACTTCGACCAACATCAGCGAACGGCTGCAGGTCGAAGGTAACGTCCTCATCCGCAAGCGCGCGCTGGCCGTGGCCGAAGCGTGGAACGCGACAGGCACGAGCTATACGAATGCGCCGACGGGCAGGACTTACCATGCTACAGCTTGGACTGGTTCGAAAATGATAGTTTGGGGCGGCACATCAACCCAAGTAGCCCTGAATACAGGCGGCATTTATGACCCCATCAATGACACTTGGAAGACAATGTCTACGACCAATGCGCCGGCTGCCAGGTATAACATAAACTGGTCGGGTGGCGTCTGGACTGGCTCCAAGTTCATCATCTGGGGAGGTACGTTGCAGGATGGAAGCACGACGAATACCGGCGGCATTTACGATCCGATTACGGATACCTGGAAATCCGTCACCACGACTAACGCACCTGCTGCCAGAGCCTACCATGTAATGGTTTGGACGGGGTCAAAGATGATCGTCTGGGGAGGCAGTGGCGCTACCGGTGGCGTGTATGATCCTGTTTCGGACACTTGGACGACCATGTCCACTACCAATAACCCGGGTTCAGCTCAGTATGATACGGCCTTCTGGATGACGTCCAACGCTACTTCGTCCAAGATGTTCGTTTTTGGCAGTAATGGAGGCGCGCCAAAAATGTATGACCCGGTGACAAATGTCTGGACCTCGGTCTCGAGCGTGAACGCGCCATCGAATACCAGATTCCATCAAGGCGGTGTATATACCGGATCCAAAGTGATAATTTGGGGTGGATATCAATCCGTCGGAGGAGCTACGAGTACGGGCGCAGTCTTCGACCCAGTGGCAAATACGTGGACGTCTACTACGCAAGTTGGGGCTCCGTCCGCAAGATACTTCATCAGTCCAATTTGGACTGGATCCAGAATGATAGTTTGGTCTGGTTCGACTTCCGATAAGACGGGTGCGGCATATGACCCGGTAAACGACAGCTGGACGACCATGACGACGACCAATGCGCCGAATGGCCGCTACTTCAGCTCAAATGTTTGGACCGGTTCGAAGTATATCGTCTGGGGCGGTTCACCAATCACTAACTCCGGCGGCATATACACCCCGGCCCAATACCAGGGCAACATCATGGCCGAAGGGGATATGTACATCGGCGGCCAAGCCCAGGTCGTGGGTGATGTCCATGCCGGCGGATACTATTCCCGCAGCGGCTCCGACTTCGCCGAATACATGCCTGTCGACACCTCGCTGGAGGCTCCGCAAGCCGGCGACGTCGTGGTCCTGTCGGAAGGTTTGGGCAACCGCATAACCAAGTCCTCGGCCTCCTCCCGCCGCTACATGGTGGGCGCCATCACCGACCGCCCGGCGGTCGTGGGCAACGCCAACCCGGCCTTCAAGGACAACCCGGAATA
>CAYQCK010000003.1:0-166074 GCA_964415965.1 uncultured Gammaproteobacteria bacterium | reverse complement strand
CGCTCTAGCCAGCTGAGCTAAAGGCCCGAAATATAGCAGCTGTTGTGAACTTGAACCCATGACCTTCCCGATGCCTATCGGGACGCTCTAGCCAGCTGAGCTAAAGGCCCTCGGTTTGTGGCAGTAGATTGCCATAGAAAGAAAGACCCGTCAATCCTTGACAAAAAGGCAAAAATTTGATATAAATGACGGTCCCTTCAACAGGAGGAGCTGAATGAACAAGATGGTGTTTGCGGTAGCCTGCAGCCTCGCGTTGGCCCTTGGCGGATGCTGCGGAAAGCGGCTAGCGCCGCAGCCTCCCAGGCAATCCGTCCTGTCGGTGCTCTGGACGCCTGATCCGAGCCACATCCCGACCGGCCCGGTCAATCTCGAGGGTTACTTCTCGGATCCGAACGGGAACGTCCACCCATGGCAGACATTGTGCGCCATGAAGACGGTGGACGGCGGCTACGCCTGTGAGTTCGGGATTCCGGCCGGTAGCCAGGCGGTCTTCGCGGTCAGGTATGCCAGAGCGGATGCCGGCGGAGGCTATTGCTGGACGTTTGACCTGTCGCCTGTCCGACCGTGCGGCGGCAACGGCCACCAGGTCGGCACCCTGGACATGACGATCGGCGGCATGTCGATTCCATACGACCTTAGGTCGAACGGTGTCGGACCGCAGTCGACGCCCGGTCCTTACTACTTCAACGGCGCGGCCACGCTGCCGCGTTGAACCTCGGAAAAGCCGGCTTGCGATATCCTGTCGCGGCCGGTTTTCTTGTTTGCGGCCGTTGACGCTCTTCGGGTTTGCAGGTAGTCTCTCTTTACTTTATGCCTCTCCAAATCGGCATCGTCGGGCTCCCTAACGTGGGTAAATCCACCCTGTTTTCGGCCATCACCAAGAAGGCGGTGGATTGCGCCAATTTCCCGTTCTGCACCATCGACCCGAACGTGGGTGTCGTGGAGGTCCCGGACGAGCGGCTGGCGCCCCTGGCCGAGATGTCGAAGTCGGGCCGTATCGTGCCTACGACCATCGAGTTCGTGGATATCGCCGGCCTGGTCAAAGGCGCATCCGAAGGGCAGGGCCTGGGCAACAAGTTCCTGGCCAACATCCGCGAGTGCGACGCCATCGCCCAGGTGCTGCGGGCCTTCGAGGACGAGAACGTCATCCACGTGGACGGCACCATCAACCCGGAACGCGACGCCGAGACCATCGGCATCGAGCTGGCGTTGGCCGACCTCGAAACCGTGAATAAACGGCTCGAGAGCGTCTCGCGACAGCTCAAGGCCGGGCGGACCAAAGAACTCGAAACGCTCCAAGCGGCGCTCGAACGGTCAAAATCCGAACTCGAAAAGGGCGTCCAGCTTAGGGATCTGCAATGGACAGAGGATGAACTCAAAGAGCTGAAGCAGCTCCAATTGCTAACGCTCAAGCCTATGCTTTACACGGTCAACGTCAGCGAGGCACAGATCCAGGACGGTTCGTGGAAGGAGCGGTTGGGTAAGCTGGCCGTTTCCGCCACCTGCCGCATCGTGCCGGTGTGCGTGAAGATGGAGGCTGAGCTCGCCTCGATGTCGCCGGACGAGAAGAAGGAATACCTCGAGTCCATGGGTTTGGCCGAATCCGGTTTGGACCGGCTTATCAAGGAGGCCTACGACGTGCTCGGGCTCATCACCTTCATCACCACGGGCGAGATGGAGACTCGCGCCTGGACCGTCAAAAAAGGCGCCAAAGCGCCGCAGGCGGCGGGCGTCATCCACACGGATTTCGAAAAGACGTTCATCCGCGCGGAAATCACGAATTGGAAGGATCTTTTGGACAATGGGGGAGAGGTCGGGTGCCGCGAGAAAGGGCTGACGCGCATCGAGGGGAAAGATTACGTGATGAAAGACGGGGATACGTGCTTTTTCAGGGTTGGGGCGTAAACACCGCGCCGTCATTTCGACCGAGCGAAGCGCGTGGAGAAACCCAGGACGACCGTCATTCCAGCGGAAGCTGGAATCCACGGCCGCGTCCTAAATATTTTAAACCTTCTATCTACTTTTGTAGCCAAAAGTAGCAAAAGCTCCGGGGGTCCGCTATGCGCTCTCGGTGTCGCTGACGTTAGAGATTCTGTGCGCCACGCCACGCGGCCCCCCGGACCCCCCCCTTGTCACTTGCGAAGTGGGGCTTTTTTGTCCGATAACCCAACCCGTCATTCCAGCCCCGGTTTGGGGCCGGGCAAAATCCCCCGGAATCCATCCGCCGGCAAAAATCGGCGGTCTTTTTTATCTGCCTTCGGGACGGGTATAATCCAGGTATATGCAAAAAGTACGCAAAGCGGTCATCCCGGTGGCGGGATTCGGGACGCGGTTCTTGCCGGCGACCAAAGCCATGCCCAAAGAGATGCTGCCGGTCATCGACAAGCCGGTCATCCAATACGTGGTCGAGGAGGCGGTCGCCTCGGGCATCACGGACATCATCTTGGTCACGAATATCAGCAAACGGGCGGTCGAGGACCATTTCGACGACAACCAGACGCTTGAGGCCTGGCTTAAGGCCACGGGCAAAAAGGAGCAGCTCGAGGAGATCCGGGCCATCGGGCACATGGCGAATTTCATCTATATCCGCCAGAAAGGGCCGTACGGCAACGCCACCCCGGTGCTGAACGCCAGGGAAGTCATCGGCGACGAACCGTTCGCCGTGCTGTTCGGCGACGATTTCATGGTCAGCAAGAAGCCACGGCTCAAGCAGATGATCGAGGTGTTCGAGAAATACCGGGATCCGGTGCTGTTCACCACCAAGGTGGGGGATGAGGACACGAAGCGTTACGGCATCATCGACCCGGCGGCCGAGGTCGAAAAAGGCGTGTACCAGCTCAAAGGAGTGGTCGAGAAACCGGGACCGGACAAGGCGCCGTCGCGCTTGGCCTCGCTCGGGGCCTATGTCCTGACGCCGGACATCTTCGAGGCCATCGAAAAGACCAAGAAGGGGCATGGCGGGGAGCTGGTCCTGCTGGACGCCATCTTTGGGCTCATGAAGAAGCGTCCGGTGTACGCCAAGCTTGTCGAAGGGACGTATTACGACACCGGCTCCAAGATCGGCTGGTTGAAGGCCAACCTGGAAATCGCCCTGAACAGACCGGATATGCGCCAAGAAGCGCGGGCACTCGTTAAAAAGCTGTCGAAAGTGTAAAATGGCGTCAGGTATGCAAAACTCCAAGAAAACCCGTTCATTAGCCCTGAAGCTCATGTGGGCTTTGGTGGCGACCGCGACTTTGGCCGCCGGCTGCACCAAGGGGCCGGATGCCGCGACCCAGGCCGCTTCCAAGAAGGCGGAGATCAACATCTGGGGCGTGATCGACGACAACGACGCGTATCAGGCGATATTGAGCGATTACCGCAAGCTCCACCCCAACGCGACGTTGAACTACCGGCGTTTCCGCCTGGAGGAATACGAGAACGAGCTCCTGAACGCGCTGGCCGAGGACCGCGGACCGGACATCTTCATGATCCACAACACCTGGGTCGGCAAATACATGAGCAAGCTCCTGCCCATGCCGCTCCAGACCAAAACGGCGTCGCAGTCCGTCCAGGGCACGCTCAAGAAAGAGCTGGTCTGGACGCTCCAGACCGAACCGACGGTCTCCATCCGCCAATTCAAGAGCGATTACCCGGATGTGGTGGCGAACGACTTCATCCGGACCGTCAATGTGTCGACCGACAAGGAAAAGAAGGATTGGCAGCAGCGCGTGGTGGCTGTGCCGATGTCGGTGGATACGCTGGCCATGTACGTCAACAAGGACTTGCTGAACGCGGCGGGCATCGCGAACATCCCGGAGAACTGGGACGATTTCCAGACCGCGGTCAAGAAGCTGGTCAAAACCGACGATACCGGAGCCATCCTGCAGGCTGGGGCCGCGTTGGGCACGGGCAAGAACGTCGAACGCTCGCCGGACATCGTGGCGGCGCTCATGATGCAGAACGGCGCCGAGATGGCCGCCGCCGACGGTTCGCCGACCTTCAACCAGATACCGGCCGCCCTGTCCGGCCAACGCGACACGCCTCCGGCGTACCAAGCCCTGACTTTCTACACCGACTTCGCCAATCCCGGGAAAGACGTCTATACCTGGAACGACCAGCAGCCGAATTCGCTCGACGCCTTCATCCAGGGCAAGGTCGCGTTCTTTTTCGGCTACAGCTACCATCTGCCGGTCATCCGCGCCCGCGCGCCCAAGCTGAACCTGGCCATGGCCAAGATGCCGCAGATAACGGGCAATCCGGTCGTGAACTACGCCAACTATTGGGCCTGGACCGTGTCCAAGAAGACCAAATCCGTGGACCTGTCATGGAACCTGCTGAATTTCATGCGCAAGCCGGATGAGAACAAGAAATACCTGGATGTGGCGCTGCGGCCGGCGGCCCTGAAGTCCCAATTGCCCGGCCAGCTCGAGAACGAGCAGATCGGGGTGTTCTCGTCGCAGGTCCTGACGGCGCGCTCCTGGTATAAAGGGAACGACCCGAAGACCATGGAGGACGCGCTCGTCACCCTGATCGATGACGTCCGGGTCACGGATCCGGAGAAACTCTCGCAGGTCTTCAGCAACGCGGCCAGCAAGATTTCGCAGACCATACCCTACAATTTCTGATGTTTATGCCGAACCTAAAACGTCCTTTGGCCGCATTGGCCGCCACGCTCGGCGCGTGGCTCTTGCCGACCGCGGCTTGGGCGCAGTCGCTGACGGCCGAAATGGATAAGACAGGTGTGCAGAAAAAATGCATGGCCTCCGGGGACTGCAGCCTGGATGACATCGTCAGGACGGCGGCGGCGTTCGGCAACATGCTGATGGAGATTTCGGCCGCCCTGTTCTTCGCTACCTTCGTCTACGGCGGAGCCCGGTATCTGCTGTCGTTCGGCAAGGCCGACTGGGTGCAGAAGGGGACGCAGGCCATGAAAGGCGGGGCCATCGGCATGCTCATCGTGATGAGCGCCTGGACCATCGTCCGCTACGTGGCCGGGATAGTGATTAGCCAATGAACCATATGGCCAAGCAAACATACAAGAAAATCCTGCCGGCCATTACCGGTCTTATGGTCGCGTTTAGCCTGTTTTTTGTCCAAGCGGAGTCGGCCGCGGCCATGACTCCCCAGGATTGCACGAAGCAGGGCGGGAGCTGCAACCTGGTGAGCGACGATTGCGAGATGAACCAGGATAAGCTCGGAACGTGCGTCAAGACCGTAAATGCGGCATGCTGCAAGAACAAACAGGCGCAGAAAGCGGTTGGTCCCGCCCTCGAGCCCCTTATCGAAGACCTGTGCAAGAAGAACCCGAATGATCCGACCTGTCTGGCGCGCGCCGCTTCGGCCACGCAGGCCTCGGCGGGCGTATCGGCCGGTTCGCCGATGACGTTGGCGAATCCGCTGTGTCCGACGGGCAAGGCCGATTGCGTGACGTTGAACGCCCTTATCGGCCGGTTCGTGGCCGCGTTCATCGGCATGGTCGGGGCCTTGGCCCTGATCGTGTTCATCTACGCCGGCATCATGTACATGACGGCCGGTTCGAGCGACCGGGTGAAGCAGGCGACGGACACGATGAAGTACGCCATCATCGGTTTGGCGCTCATCATGTTCGCCTATGTCCTGGTGGACTTCTTCTTCAAGGCTTTGACTTCAGATGTCCCGAAGCCACCGCCGGAGACGACGGGCTACGCCGTGCCGCAAGGCTCGTGACACCGCTATGAAAAACAAACAAACCCTTTTGACCGTTTCGGCCGTTGTCGCTTGCCTGGTCGTCCTGGCCATCACCCTGCCCGTCTCGGCGGCGTCGCAACCGAGCCCGGCGCCGGCCGGTTTCCAGAGTTACGGCCTGCAGGACCCGATGGGCGGCAAGAGCGTGCCCGAACTCGTGGCCCGCATCATCAGTTGGGTACTGCCCTTGGTCGGCTCGCTGTTTTTGGCCATGTTCATCTGGGGCGGAGTCATGTACATGACGGCGTCAGGCGAAAGCGACCGGGTGAAGAAGGCGACCACGACGCTCAAGAACGCGGTCATCGGCCTGGCGATCGTGTCGTTGGCTTACGTCTTGGTGTTCAACATCATCACGAGACTCGGGAGCACGCTGTCCGGCGCGACGCCCCCGAACAACGCCCCGACGAGCCAGGCCGGAAACCCGGAAACGACCGGCCAAGCCGTGCCCTGAAGGCCGCTTGGGGATTCGACTCCGGACGGCGCATCTGCTAAACTTCCCACCGACACGTAAAGCGTGTATCCCAAACCGAAAGGAGGTGACACATGACATGACGCAACGTCTTAAGAAAGCTGCAGCCTTCGCCACGACCCTCGGTCTGGCCGCCGTTTTGGCCGCCCCGGCCGTGGTGTTCGCCGCCGATGACCTCAACCAGAACGATCTGGGCGTAGGGGCCATCCAGTCGACGATCAAGCTCGGTTCAGGCGATGTCCGCCAGACCGCAGCCCGCATCATCAACGTCGCGCTCGGTTTCCTCGGCATCGTCGCCGTGGTCATCGTGCTGCTCGGCGGTTTCAAATGGATGATCGCCGGAGGGAACGATGAAAAGACCGGAGAAGCCAAGAAACTTATCGTTTCAGGCATTATCGGTTTGGCCATCATCTTGTCGGCATGGGCGATCACCAGCTTCGTCATTTCACGTTTGATCACCGCGACGCAGGACGCCTAGCCCGCGGTCCGCTTGTAACCATCGTTATGCATCACATGAGGAAATTCATCGCTTGCACGAGTTTGGCCGTAGGTTTGGCCGCGGTTTTGGCTTTGCCAGCCGTAGCCGCCCCGGCGGATTCGATGCGGACAGGCTTGAGCGCTGCGGCCAGACCGTCCGGGTACGACCAAGGGCCCACGGATCTGACGCGGATCGTCGGTTCCTTGATCGGCCAAGCCCTGGGGCTGCTCGGGTTGGTCCTGTTGGCCATCCTGATCTATGCCGGTTTCCTCTGGATGACGGCGCAGGGAGACGAGTCCAAGGTCAAGAAAGCCAAGGACATGATAACCCAGGCCGTCATCGGCTTGGTCATCATCGTCGCGGCCTATGCGATCGCGGATTTCGTCATCGGCTCGCTCGGCAACGCGACAAGCGGAGGCACGGGCGATGTCGGCGGCGGAGGCGGAGAAGGAGGCTAATAAGCATAAACGTGAGCCACGAAGCTAATATCGTTATGAAGAACCTAAAGACATACATCGCCGGAGCCGGCTTGGCGCTGATGGCGCCGCTGCAGGTCCTGGCTGAGAATCCGTTCCAGAAAGGGCAGGAGATGGTCGGAAAAGTCGGTGAGACGGCCGGGATTAAAACTGAAGGAGGGCTGACCGAGATGATCGGTAACCTGATCAATATTTTCCTCGGCTTCCTGGGCATCGTCTTCCTCGTCCTGACGCTTTACGCCGGTTTCCTCTGGATGACGGCGCAGGGCGACGACAGCAAGGTCAAGAAGGCCAAAGACATGCTTACCCAGGCCATCATCGGCTTGATAATCATCGTCGCGGCTTACGCCATCTCGAGTTTCGTGATGGGTTCGCTCATCAACGCGACCGGACAGGGATAGGAGTTCGTTGCGCAACGAACAGATGCAGCCCCCGCCAACCAGCGGGGGTTGTGTTATAGTTCGGGGGTGATCAAGGCATGTATTCGTGAGTCGAGAGTCGATGGTTTGAAGAGGGCTGTCGGGGTTTTTTTGTTCGGCCTGGCGTATTTCTCGGTCCTGATGCCTTGGGACGGGTTCAATGACCCGGATGCTTTTTACCACGCCAAAACGTCGGCGTTGCTTTGGGCGCATGGGCCGTTGAATACATTTCCCTGGCTTGATCTGACGTCCGTCGGACAGCATTACGCGGACCTGCATTTCCTGTTCCATGTCCTGGTCGCGCCGGCCACGGCGGTTTTCGGCCCATTCCAGGGATTGCGCATCGCGAGCGTGGCTTTGGCTGCGGCCTGCCTGGCGGCGGCGTATGCCGTTTTGCGCGCGTTCGGGGTCTGGAGGCCGGGGATTTGGGTGACCGTGTTGGCCGTGACCCAGCCGTTCGTGACGCGGATCCTGTTGGGCAAGGCTTCGCCCTTGGCTATCGCGTTGTTCCTGCTCGGCATCCTGGCCGTGTGGCGACGGCGGCCGTGGGCGGCGTTCGCCATCGCGGCGACCTATGCGTTGTCGCACGGCGGTTGGCCCTATCTGGCCGGTGCGGCGACGGTCCTGGCCTTCGGTCGTTTGGTCGCCGACAGGGATTTGGGCGGGATGCGGTTCGTCCAGGCCTTGAAGCACGGGCTGTGGAAGGAGGTCGCGGCGGTCCTGGCCGGGGGACTGTTCGGGATGCTTGTCCATCCGAATTTCCCGGAGAATTTCTTGTTCAGCTGGACGCAGGTTTTCATCATCGGCCTGGGCACGCCCATGGGCAAGGTTGTCATGGGCACCGAGTGGCTGCCGCCTGAAGCCACGCATTTGGTCACGGCGTATGCGCCCTGGATCATCGATTTGCTGCTGGGCCTGGCCGGGCTGGCGCTGGCGCCGCGCCGTCCGGCGGACCGCGAGAAGGCGGCTTTATGCCTGTCTTCTGGCTTATTAGTGGCGGCTTTTTTCGCCTTGACCCTCAAGAGCCGACGCACGACCGAATATCTGGCGCCGGCCGTGGCCATCTGGTGCGGCGCAATCTGGAGCATGGTCGACGCGCGCCGTTTGGCGGCCGAGGCCAAGGATAGCCTCAGGGTGTTGGGGAAGCGCGGGCTATCGGCCTTGCTGATTCTTGTGGGCGTTTTGGCGCTTGGTTTGGCCGGGCGCGAGGTCCAAGGCATCTGGCGGAGCCTGCACCCGGCGAACTATCCGGACACAGCTTATCGCGGCAGCTTTGAAGCCGTCGCGAAGTTGGCGCAACCGGGAGACCGCGTGTTCCATTCGAGCTGGGACGAGTTCCCGATGCTGTTCGCGGCCGATGACCGATTGCGTTATGTCTCAGGCATGGACCCGACTTTCCTCTACGTCGCGTCCTCGACTTTGTCGGACGATGTCAGGAACCTCACCTGGGGCATGACGAGCACGACCAAGGAGCAAGCTTGGGAATTGATCCATGATCGGCTCGACTCGAGATTCGTTTTCATTAGCAAGCGTGAAATCCATAGGCAATTCCTGAAGCTCATCGAATCGGATCCTCGGTTTCTGAAACTTAAGGAGACTGAAGATGGCGTGACTTTTGAAGTTAGGCTGTAGGTAAAAGGCATAAAGCCATCCTATCTACTTTTGTGACCAAAAGTAGCAAAAGTTCCGGGGGTCCATGATGCGCTCTCGGTGTCGCGAATGCGGGTTATCCTGTGCGCCACGCTTAGCATGGACCCCCGGTCCCCCGTGTCACTTGCGAAACGGGGCTCTTTGACCCACCTAACCCACCTGATCCATCCGTCATTCCAGCCCCGGCTTGGTGGCCGGGGTAAACTCCAGCTGGAATCCATGGTTGGCCATAAAACAGAAAGCCCTCCTATCTACTTTTGTGACCAAAAGTAGCAAAAGTCCTGGGGGTCCGCGATGCCGCTCTCGGTGTCGCCGACGTCAGTCATCTTGCCGCTACGCTTGGCGCGGACCCCCAGACCCCCGAGGTCACTTGCGAAGTGTGACTCTTCCGCCCCCCCGCTGTCATTACAGTGCAAGCTGGAATCCATGGCTGGTCATGGCTAAAAAGCACATATCCACCATTTTCTTAACGGCGCTTAGAATAAATCGCTCAACAAAGCCAAATAATTTGGGTAAAAAATGGCTCAGTTGAGCGACATTTTTGTTAATGGCACTCTTGACAAAAAGGGGGTTTTGTGCTATATTTGTTTGTTCTTTGAGGAGTGTCCCATTCGGGGACGCGCCCAAGGAGCGGCAACTTCGGCAACAGAAGAACCCCCAAACGGGGGAGAAGGAAACGAACATGCCAGAAGATACGGGCAGGGATGACTCTGGTGGCGGCAGGCGCGGCAAGAAGGGCAAGGAAGAAGCCAAGGATATGGCGTCCGATCCGCGGTTCTACGTCAGGTTCTTCTCGAACCTGGTGCAGGTCGTGGCGGGCGGGTTGGGCGGCCGAGTGGCCAACCAGCCGTGGATGTCGCGCGGCCTCGACGCGGTCGAGAGCCTCATCGGCACCCATGCCGCAGGCCTGGTGACAGCCGGAGCCGCGGCGCTCATCCAGAACCCCAAGCTTGTCCGCACCGGCCTCAAGTCGCTCGGCGTCCCCGAGGAGTACATCAGCCTGTTGGACGAGGCGATCGATAGCTTCATCCACGGGCTGGGACATGCCCAGCGGACCAAGGGCAAGATCACGGAGCAGGACCTGAGCAAGGCGACGGCCGAGGCCAAGGAAAAGGCCCGGAGTCTCCTGCTCGAGAGCGCGACGTTCAGCTCGGCGCTGCTCTCGCTCGAGGTCGCGCGGCAGAGGGCGTTCCAAGCCAAGCACGCCAGCCTGTCCGAAGAGGACAAGAAGGCGTTCGAGACGTATCGGGCAAAGATCGTGGGCAACAGGTGGGAACTTTTCAACCTCATGCTCACCCTCATCGACCTCGACAAGGACACCTGGATCGCCCACCTCAAGCTGGCCTACGGCGACATCAAGCCGCCGGAAGCCGGAGGCATCATGGGCACGCTCGAGAAGGCCAAGAAGAAGTTCTTCGGCGCCTTCGGCAAGAAGGCTGAGGAGCTCGTCGACAAGCCTGATGCGGCCCTGAAGGAGATGGCCACTGGAGTGGACAGCCTCACGGGAGCGGTCGACGGTGTCCGCTCCAAGATCGCAGCCCGTCGGGCGAAAGCTCGGCGGGAATGGTAGCGAGCGTCTGACAACCGGTCCGGGCCCGGAATCGGGCCCGGACAGAAGGAGATTGAAAATGCAGCTCATGGTAGTGGTATTGCTTTCGATCGTCGTGCTCGTCGGCTTCGTGGCGGTCGTCCAGTTCCTGGGCGGCGGCGCGCTCCTGACGGCCATCGGCAACATGTTCGCCGCGACCGGCCAGGCGCTCGTCGACCTGGCGGGACTGGCGTACGACACGCTCATCGCTCCGGCGTTCCGCCGGATCGGCTGGGTCGTGGTCGGCGTGCTGTTCGTCGGCGTCTTCGGCGCCATGCTCCTCGCGCTCGGTACGACCGTGCCGCAGTCGGCGTGGATCGTCGGGCTGCTGATCGCCAGCGGTTTCTCGGCCTGGATTGTCGTGAACGGACTCCGTCCGCTGGACGACTTCTCGGTCATGACCGTGATTTCGGCTTCATTCCTCGGCCTGCTCTCGCTCGGCGTCTGGTTCTTCCTGGCCGCGCATCTGGCGGTCGGGAACGTGGTCGCCGATCCGGTCAACCTGGCTCCGCTCATGGACGCGCGCATGCTGGCCGTCCTCGGGGTGGTGTACATCCTGATGGCCCGCGAAGTGCTGTTCATGGTCGTGGACCTGGTGGCGCACATGGCCAAGCTGGGCGTGGACTTCGCCGAAGGCTCGAGCAACGCCATCGTGAGCATCGCGAAGACGCTCATCACGGCCGGCCTCAGGGGCCTGGCGAACGTGGACATCAACCTGGCCGACCAGGAGATGTTCAAACCGGCCATCAAGCGGGCCAAAGCGCGGATCAATTCGGCGCTCTTGCCGGTCCTCGCCATCGGCGTGCTCATGCCCTTCCCGTCGGTGCTCGTACTGACGACGCTGGCCGGGATCTTCTCCTACCTCTCCTTCGAGAACGCGGAGAACAACGGCATCGACACGCTCAGCTGGCGGCAGCGGGCGGCGCGCTCCCTGGTGTACGCCGGGTACGCGCTCCTCGTGCTCCTCGCGCTCGTGGTCTTCTTCCCTCCGCTGCAGGTCAAGTTCGACGCTCTGGTCATCCAGATCGGCGCGCTCCTGGGCGGCATCGTGGACGTGGCCATCGGCGCCATCAAGTGGGTCCTCGGCATCGGCGACAAGAAGTTCGTCGGGTTCCCGTGGTACGCGGCGCTCTGCGGCGCCCTGTTCACCGGGTTCGTCGGCTGGATGTGCTGGCCGGACGAGGACGCCACGGGAGCCCCGCGGCGCGCCCGCCAGCTGCTGGCCGCGTCGTTCATCCTCATGATGTTCCTGGCCATCGGCAGCCTGTGCATCACGATCTTCTCGTGGGGCAAGGCCGACACCTTCAACCTGAAGGAAGGCACTTCGCTCTCGAAGATGTTCGCGCCCCAGGCGAACATCGTCGACGGCAAGGTCAGGCTGACCTACCCCGAGATCCCGAAGGCAGCCAAGGGCTACCGTTACGAGCGCCGGGCAGTGGGCGAGACGAATTGGACGGCGTTCAACGCGCTGGCCAACGGCGTCACCCACTACGACGACGCGACGGTGGTCGCGGGCACGACCTACGCTTACCGCGTGGCTGCGGTCTACGCTTCGGGCGAGACCGAGCTGAGCCAGGAAGTGCTGGTCAAGGTCCCGGACAAGAGCGTGGCGCCCCCGCCCACCTCGACGACCCCTCCGGTCGTGGTCCGGAACTGCCCTAACGGCAACTGCTCGGGCAACCCCGGCCTGGACGCGTACTGCGCCAGGCATCCTGACGTCTGCAAGTGACGTCAGGCCGCTCCTTGGGCCGCGCAACGCGGCTCTCAACCCCCTCCCTGCACTCGCAGGCGAGGGGGTTTTTCTTTGCCGGAAAATACCCTGGAGGGTTGACAAAAACACGGAAAAATGGTATACATATACGTTCCCCGAATCTTCAAACCATCAAGAAAAGACGGCCACTCTGGCTGTCTGGGAGAGTTGAGATGAAGCCTTTGCTCATTACCATGATGTTGGCGTTCGCCCTCGCTGGCTGCGGCCACACGACCACGGTGCGTGATACGACGCCGGAAATGGCGCATGCACGCAGATCTGATGTTGGTTTGTTCTCGACCGAGGTCACTTCAGACACGGCCGAGAAGTCGGCCTACCAGCTGTGTCTGGAGAAGAACGCGGGCTATCCGGGCGCCGCCGAAGAGTGCGGCTACTGGATCCGCGCGGGTCGTCCCGGACAGCTGCCGGTGTACCAGGCCGGAGGCTACTACCCGAGCTACGGCAACTACGGCACCCCGGGCTACAACCGCTGGTCCTCACCCGGCCGGCCGTACGGCTACTAAGCCCAGCGCTTCCCGCCACGCAAAGCCGCGGAGACACTTGTTTCCGCGGCTTTATCTATATTGTCGGCAAAAGCCCTTCTCTCTACTTTTGTAACCAAAAGTAGCAAAAGTTCCGGGGGTCCGCGATGCCGCTCTCGGTGTCGCGGGCGTTTGCGTTTTTGCGTACCACGCTTGGCGCGGACCCCCGGTCCCCCTTGTCACTTGCGAAGTGGGACTCTTTAACCTAACCGACCCAACTAACCCACGTGTCATTCCAGCGAAAGCTGGAATCCATGGTTGGTCATAAAATTGAAAGCCTTTCTATCTACTTTTGTGACCAAAAGTAGCAAAAGTCCTGGGGGTCCGCGATGCCGCTCTCGGTGTCGCCGACGTTAGTTATCCTGCCACCACGCTTGGCGCGGACCCCCAGACCCCCGTGGTCACTTGCGAAACGAGGTTCTTTCGCTTCCTTGTCCTGTCATCCCAGCCCCGGCTCGGTGGCCAGGGTGGACTCTAGCTGGAATCCAAGCCGTATATTCTCGGTTTATTGGCTTAGTTAAGCCACTATTATTGGGCTCTGTTGAGCTATATTTTTTGTCTGGTGGGGCTTGACAAGAATGGCTTTTTGTGTTATATTTGTTTGTTCTACTGAAGGTGTAGCCAAGTGCGAAACTTCAGCTGGGACGGCTTCGACAACCGAAAATCGGGCATAGCCCGAAGGAGATCATCACATGAGCAAGCTCGTATTGGTGCTGGTTGCATTGGTTCTCGCCACGATGGGCTGCAGGACGGTGAGCGCGACCACCGAGGTCAACACGCCGAACGGCTACAGCCGGACGACGACGACCCGCGGGCCGTACAACACCTCGACCGACACGGTCATCAACAGCCGCGCCCAGTTCGACGAGTGCATCAAGCGCAACTCGCCGACCATGGGCAGCTCGCAGGCCGACATGTACTGCCGCGGACAGACGTCCGGCGGGGGCATGCCGGGAGCGATGCCTGGTTACGGCGGATACGGATACGGCGGATACGGATACGGGTCGCCGGGAATGGTCAGGACGTGCTTGCCGGGTTCCCCGGCCTGCGCTCCGGCCATCATCCCCGACTCGACGCCGTACGGCGCGGTCGCCATGGAGCGCAGCTCGGGCGGCGCGCGCATCTACGTCACGCCGGGAGCGTCGGGCGGAGCGAGCGACCAGGACGTCGCGGACCTCGCCAGGGCGACCAAGGCCCAGCACGACGCGATCTGCCGGGCGAACCCCAAGGATCCGATTTGCTGCACCAGCGGCAACTCGGGGAGGAAGTAGCGGCTATGGTGGCCCTACTCGAAATTCTTTCGGAGTTCGCCATGTGGAGCTGAACCGTTGACCGGTGACGGCCCCGTCCGCAAGGGTGGGGCCGAGCCAAAACCATCGACTAGACGGCGACCAAGTCGCCAATGTGGAGGAATCCAATGAAGAGTTCTCTCGTGTACGTAGCGTTCGTCATCATCGTCTCGATCCTCACCAGCGCGTGCGGAGCGACCATCAAGACCGGCGCCGACTGGAGAGGCGCGTACGACTCATCCAGCGATACCTGCGACCGGCAGAAGAGCCCCTCTCAGGAGGTCTACCTGGCCTGCCTGGAGAAGATGGAGAGCGACCGTCGGGAAGCGCGGGCCAAGCCGACTAGCGTGCCGGCCCAGACCGCAGCGGTGCCGACCCAGGCCGCTCCTCCGGTGACCGGCCAGCCCCCGCTCATGCCGACGGCAGCCGTGCCTCAGGGCCAGCCGCCGATGGCAGTGCCTCCGGCGAACGTCATCATCTCCCCCGAGTACGCCGGCCCCTTCTGCGGAGCTGATCCCGCGCTCACCCTCGTGGTGGACAACAGCCTGAACAAGACCTTCATGGTCGAGGTCAGGGCGAGCGGGCACATCAAGCCGCTGGATTGCGAAGGGGAGAAGCTGGTGTACGTGGACGTCACGCGCCGCAACGGCCGCGTCGACCGCGTAGCGTTGGTTCCGCCGGGCATGATCGTCCGGTACGTCTTCCTTCCCCACAACGGTGGCGTAGGCAAAGTTCAGGTCGACTTCGCCCTCGTCACCAACCCCGGCGCCCCTGGCATCCCGGGCATCGAAGTCGGGACCATGACTCGGATGTTCGGGGTTCCGCGCAACAACGGCGAACCCCACCGCCAGAACACTGCTTCTGCATACTTCCGGATGCACCGGTAGCTGGCGAAACCTCTGCCCCCCCTCACATCAGAAACTTTGGTGTGAGGGGGCTTTTCTTTTACCAAAAGCCATCCTATCTACTTTTGTAACCAAAAGTAGCAAAAGTTCCGGGGGTCCATGATGCGCTCTCGGTGTCGCCGACGTCTGTTATCCTGTGCGCCACGCTTAGCATGGACCCCCGGTCCCCCGTGTCACTTGCGAAGTGGGACTCTTTAACCCAACCGACCCAACTAACCCACCTGTCATTCCAGCCCCGGCTCGGTGGCTGGGGTAAGCTCCAGCTGGAGTTCATGGCTGGGCAAACGAAAACCCCTCCCCGGTGAGGGGGAGGGGTTTCCTCCTGGCGATGCTGCGTCGCCGCCAAGCATGGGAACGGCGACACCCGCATCTGGGATCCCGTGAGCCAACGCGATGTTGGAAGGGGAGAGACTCAATGAGTCCTGCCCCGCTCACCGGACCGCGTCGAATCGGTATCCGACGCCGGACGGCGAACGAAAAAACCCACCTGGGATCAGACGTGGGGGAGTCGAACCTGGCGCTCAGCGCAAACTGCGGAGCGGACTGCGGATGTCGCGACGGAGACGTTACCGACTTGCATGGCTATTTCTTCTCATGCCGCATGGACCGCGTCAAGAGCGCAACGGTGGATAAGTGCCTCGCGTGGCGAGGCATCCCGGGCAAGCGGAGCGCGACCCGGGATCTTGTTTACGGCAGCGGTTGTGCCGTCGGATTCTCCGGCCAGAGGTTGGCTTGGCGGAGCGTCTGCTCGGCCAGGTCCTCGGCTTCGTCGATATCCAAACCTTCCTCCAAGATGAGATGGTTGATGATGCTGGCGCGGCAGTCGTTCTTGGGGCGCGCGGCTCCGGCTTCATCGAAGCACAGGGCGCGCAGGGTGTCGGGAGTCGACATATATCCATAGATTAAGGAATAATCCGGCGCCTTACAATGCCCCGGGTTGACCGTCAAGCCTCAATCGGTTACGCTGTCCGCGCATCCGATGTGGTGGGGCCCTCGTTCGCCAGCGGGCGAATGGGGAGCGCAGGCCCCGACCGGAAGTGCGGTGAGCGCCAGCAGGCGTGAACGGAACGAAGGTCGCAAGGCCGAGCATGGAGAGGTGTCAGAGTGGTCGAATGAGCCAGACTCGAAATCTGGTGTAGCCGCAAGGTTACCGAGGGTTCGAATCCCTCCCTCTCCGCCAGCACAAAACCCGGGCAATACCCGGGTTTTGTGCTATGCTTCCCGGCATGGAAATCAAAACGCATGAATACGATGGGCAGAAGGTCGCGGAGGTCTTGGCGGACGGCATCGTCATCCGGACGGCCGGCGATGCCTTGGACCTGATGGCGCATCCCGCCGTCCAGTCGCCCAAGAAGATCATCCTGCACGCGGATAACATCAATCCGGATTTTTTCGATCTGCGCACTGGCTTAGCCGGCGAGATCCTGCAGAAGTCCGTCACGTATCACGTCCAGTTGGCTATCGTGGGCGACTTCTCGGGCTATCAAAGCGAGAGCCTGCAGGCGCTGATCCGCGAAAGCAACCGGGGCGGCCAAACGTTTTTCGTCGGCAGCACGGAAGAGGCCCTGCGGGCCCTGACTGGTTAACGGGATTTGCCAAATGCCCTGGGACGGCTATCCTATAGCCCAAGTATGCCTGAACCGAGAATGCCCATGCCGTCCGAAACGCCTCCGGAGGAAGCCGCCAGGCAACGCGTATTGGAGCAGGTCGCCAAGCTGGGGTTGGACTTCAGGCTGGAGGAACGTCCGGAGTTGCGGGAACGCCTAATCGAGACGGGGGAACACCTGGAGGACGCGATCTGCATGGCGCGGATGGTCGGGGCAATCTGGCCCAAGCTCGACATCCGGGGCATGACGCGTGAAAAGCTGATGCTTTGCGCCCTGCTGCACGACATCGGGAAGTCTGGTCCGGAAACCAAGTCGCCAGCCTTGCGGGCGGCCATCAAGACGCTGTTCGCCACGCCCAAGATGCCGTTCAATCCGTTCAGGACGGTCGGCGGCAAGCCGGTCCCGAAGACGGTCGCCGAGTTCATGCGTGAGACGGAAACGCGGGATCCCGTCGGCATCAGGTCGGTGCTGGCCCAGGAGCTGGGCGTGGATGTCGAGACCAAACCGATGTTGGAGTTCTGGCGCGACCATGCCGACTGGACGTATGAAGTGCTGCAGCGCAACCGCGGCGGGGCGATAGACGACGAAGTCGTCGTCATCGCCGCGACGCACCACATCCTGGAGGGACGGAACCCGGCCCGTGTGCCCTTGGATGATATCCATCCCGGTTCAAAGGTCCTGGAACTCATGGAGAGGTACGGGGTTTTGGCCGTCATCGACAAGTACCAGGCGTTCCGTGGCCGCGGCGGGCTGGATCACGCCGGCGCCATCGCGCAACTGCGGAAAATCGTGGACGGACAGAAAGATTTGCCTGACAAGTCCAAAGAAGACTATCGACGCGTCATCGCGGTGCTTGAATCTTCGGAAGAAGAGCTGACCAAGGCGATGATCAGAG
Source organism: uncultured Gammaproteobacteria bacterium (assembly GCA_964415965.1). Classification (GTDB taxonomy): domain Bacteria; phylum Patescibacteriota; class Patescibacteriia; order 2-12-FULL-60-25; family 2-12-FULL-60-25; genus CAIKNB01. The sequence continues at coordinate 148,300 of CAYQCK010000003.1, read as the reverse complement.
AGTGAAAGCCCTCCTATCTACTTTTGTGACCAAAAGTAGCAAAAGTCCTGGGGGTCCGCGATGCCGCTCTCGGTGTCGCCGACGTTAGTTATCCTGCCACCACGCTTGGCGCGGACCCCCAGACCCCCGGGGTCACTTGCGAAGTGGGGCGTCGCTAAATGAAAAAGGAGCCAATGGGCTCCTTTTGTCGCGTTTCAAAATATTTTATTCCAGGCAGCAGTCGATGGCTTTTTTTACCAGTTGGCCGAGTTTGCCCATGAAGCCGGTTTTTTCGGTGTCGTGGCGGTTTACAGCCTGTTCGTCAACGGCTTTGACGTCCGGAACGCTAATGAGCTTCATGTTCAGGCCCCAGAACAAAGAGTAGAGGTCGTAGGATTTTTGGAACAGCTCGCGGGCCTCGTCTTTTTTGCCTAGGCCTTGCTGCTTGGTGCCGACCTCCATGAGGCGCATCGAAGCGGCCAAGAGGTGCTTGGAGATGCACCAGACCTCGCCTTCGGTTTCGCCGACGAGCTTCTTGAGCAGGCCTTTGCGCATCTCGCGGACTTCGGCCAAGAGGTCATAATATTCCGGTTTGCCGAGTTTGGCGCCGGTGAAGAAGAAGTGCTCCTCGATGCTGACCAGATTCATGACCGCGAGGGACAGGTCCTGGTCGGCGGACAGGTCCAGCTTGTTCTCTTTCTTCATGTCATCCACTTTGCGGATGAATTCGTCGAGCTTGGCGATGTCGTTGGGCATATCAGGTGCGGGTGAGGAAATAGAAGAATAAGCTCAAGATGACCAAGGCGCCGACCGGCATGGCGACCTTCTGGAAAGGGAAGTGGGGCTTGTCGCCGTTGCGGCGCTTGAGCGGTTCGTAGAGCGAAGCCGCCAGGGCGAAGCCGACGCTGCCGAAGAGCGTGCCGAGGAGGAGCTTGTCCATGCCCCAGAGCACGTTTTGCGGATGGCCGATGATGTCGAGCCAGAAGAGCGGACCGAGGACCAAGGCGTAATAGGCTGCGGCGATCAGGATGGGCCGGCCCGGAAAGCGGATGCGTTTGCGGTCAAGCCAGCTTTTGGTCCAGGCGATGAGCGAGAAGGTGACTCCGCCGATCCAGACGCCGCTGACGGTGTCGTCGATGCCGAGCCAGCGCGAGAGCCCGAGGCCGGCGCAGACCGCGATGGTGCAGACCGGGCAGACGGCTTTGGCCGGCAGGGCCAGGACCAGACCGAGCGCGCTAACGGGAAGTAGATGTCGAAGTCTCATAGAGTTTGGAGAGCTGGGTCAGATAGCCCAGGATGGGGCCGTCGCCGGTCAGGCAGCGTTGGCCGTTCCAGAGCATGGGTACCTGGAGCTTATCGAGCGCCAGGCGGCAGGTTTTCGCCCGTTCCGTGACGAGTTTCAGGTTCGCTTGGTCCTCCAGCGGCTTCTGTCCGATGGGCATCAGCTTGTCCCAGCCGTTAGCCGCGATTTGGTTTTTGACGTTGTGGCAGTGCGGACAGGTTTCGCTGGTGTAGAGCTCGATGACCGTGGGTTTGGCCGTGACGGTTTCGGTCGAGGTTGCGGTTTCGGTTTGGGTTACGGCGCCGCCGTCCTCGGCCGCGGGGAGCTCGCAGCCCGCGCCGATGAGCGAGGCTGCCAGGACGAGGCAGAAGGCAGGAAGGAAGTGTTTGTTTCGCATATTTCGGATTATACAGGTTAAGCCTTCGTCTGCGGCAAGGGGCTGGCCAGCGCGGCCAGGATCCAAAAAGTGAAGGCCAGATCGTTCTTGAAATACGGCACGTCGACCAGGCCTTGGACCAGGACGGCGAGGAGGGGGAGGAGGATAGCTGGTAGCTGGTAGCTGGTAGCTCGGGGAAGGCACGCGAGCCGGATCCAGGTCGCGAAGATCCATGCGAAGACGAACAGGCCGAGGAGGCCGGTTTCGCTCCAGAGGTTAAGGACGATGTTGTGCGGATACTGGAAAATCTCGATGAACGTCTTTTTGTGGTAGGGCTTGAAGACTTCCGGATAGGCGCCCAACCCGGCACCGAAGATGGGCCGGTCTTTGAGCATCTGCCAAGTCTCCTGCCACATCCAGACGCGGACCCGACCCGACCAGCCGTCGAAGGTCAGGGTTTTGACGGTCGGGTTGCGCAGTTGCGGGACGGCGAAGATGAATGTGACCGCGATGACGAGCGTCCCGACCGCGAACCAACGGGTCCGCTTGTTCCAGACGAGCCAGAGAAACACGGCCGCCAGGATGCCGAGCGTGCCGCCGACGCTTTTGGCGAGGAGCGTGGCCAGCGTCGCTGAGGCGAAAGCGAGCCAGAGTAGGGTTCTGGTAGCTGGTATCTGGTGGCTGGTAGCTCGGGTGAGGGCTAGGCCAAAAAATAAAGCGGCCAGAGGGGCGCAGTAGAGCGAGACGGCGTTGGGGAAGGGGAATGGGCCGGTGGCGCGGCGGGTCAGGAAGCCGGTGTCCCATGGGTGCGGGATGCCGTAGCCGGTCAGATATTGGATAAGGCACCAGATGAAGACTGAAATCGCCGAAGCGGCGAGCGCGTGGACGACGATTCGGCGGTCTTCGTCTTTTTTAAGGAAAGCGTTGAGCAAGATGAAGTAGGCGAGAGGTTCGAGCACGAAAGCGCGCCAGAGGCCCATCGCGGCCAGATGGTCCGGGGCGATCCAGACGGCGAGGAGCGTTGCGGCGATCCACGCCAGCATGGGCCAGCTCCAGGCGGCCGAGGAGCGCCAGCCGTCGAGCCAGGGCTTCAATCCGAGTTTTAAGGTCGCGCCGAGGGCCGTCGCCGCGAACAGGAGTTCCAGTGCCGTGGTCGGCAAAGGCCCGAGATGCGTGCGCCAGACGTAAGCCGGCAGCAGCGCGGGCAAGGCCAAGACGGCCCAGCGCGGCTTGGACCAGGCCAGGATGCCCCAGGCTAAGGCGGCTAAGAAAGGCAGGTAGTCCATATCCTTCCGTCAGGCGGGGTCAAAGCGAGTCGACTGGCGGGGCGCCTTGGCGCAAGAAGACCAGCTCCTTGATGGATTTCTCGGTGACGGCGCCGAAGATCATGACGAAGCCGAAATAGACCAGCCCGCCCAGGACGATGGTCGCCGGCAGCCAAAGCCCGCGCAACGGCCAGATGACGAGAGCCATGATGCCGGCGGCGGCCAGGCATTTGGCGAGCTGCATCCAGGGCAAGCGGGTGCGCGAACGGCTGAGTGAGATGACGGTCGTACCGATGGCCACGCAAGCTTCGGAGAAGACCGTGAGCCAGGCCGCGGCGTACATGCCGTAACGGGGGATGAGGACGAGATAACCAAGCAGTGTCAGGACCGCCACGACCACGTAGAGCGGCACGGTGCGGCGCTGGGCGTCGAGAGCCACGATGGCATGCGATGAGACGGTCCCCAGGAAAATCACGCCTACCGCCAAGGTCAGGATCTTCAGGATGTCTCCCGAGGCCGTGAAATCCTGTCCGGCCACGGCTTGCATGAGCGGCGTGCCCACGACCAAGGCGCCGGCCACGAGCGGGGCGGCGACCAGCATCATGGCCAGATAACTCGTGCGGAGGAGCCGGTCGAAGCGCTCATGGTCGCGCTGGGCCCAGGCGTGGGCGATGAGCGGCAAAAGCACCCCGGCGTACATGAAGGGGAAGGCGATCAGTATCTCGAGGACGCGGTAGGCGGCGCCGTAGAGGCCGACTTCGCTCATGGGCCGGACGAACGACAGGATGAGGGTATCGGCGCGGTAATAGACGAGATTGAAGATGATCGAGATGCCGATGGGCCAAGTGCGCTTGAGCAGGCGCTTCCAGAACGGCATGTCCCAGTTCCAGGCGAAACTCGCGAAACGGCGCGCCACCAAGAAGTTGAACAGGAAGTTGGCGAAATTCCCGAGCGAGATGAGGATGGCCATGGGCACAATGCCCCAACCCATGGCCGCGGCCAGGACCACGCCGCCGACCATCACGATGCGGCCCACCACCTCGGCGGCGGCCACGATGTGCATCTTGAGGTGGCGCTGGTGGGTGCCGATGACGATCTGGTTGAGGCAGGTCGAGAGGAATGCGCCCCAGATGGCGAAGAGGGTCAGCTTGAGTTCCCAGGGATAGCCGAGGAACAGGGCGATGACAGGCGCGAGGGTGAGCAGGACGAAGGAAGTCACGAGGCGGAAGGTGTAGACGGCGCTCGTGATGCGGTCTTCGGCGGCGCGGTCGCCCTTGTTCTCGCCCAGCATCTGGACGTACATGACGTTGATCCCGAGGTCCAGGAGCAGGGCGAAGATCTGGAAATAGCTGACGGCGGTGGTGTAGATGCCGAAGCCGTCCTGGCCGAGTTGGCGGGTCATGACCGCGATCATGACCACGCCAAGGGCGGTCGAGATGATCTTGCCGGCCGCTTGGACGGCCGTGTTCCAGGCCAGGATTCCGGTTTCGTTCATATCGGCCATTTTGGCATGAAAAGGGATTAGTTTAAAGGGAGCGGCGCCCGAATTCAGCTTATGGCGTTTTTAGCGTAACGAACCACGATTTTGTTCATGGGAATTTTGCCTGAGTTGGGGTAAAATTGATGAAATTATTGACAATGAAGCCAAAAAATGGTATCCTTTATGTGCGAGTAAAAGGTAACGTTAAAAACAAATAGCGATATATAGAAGGATGCAGGTATTTAGAAAACCTATGAAAGATTTGAAGACCGTCTGCCCCGCTACGCGCCGAGGGACGGGAAAATCTCAGGCATACAGCAGGATCCGGAGTCGGGTCAAAGCTTTGGCTTGGCCGACCGGGTCCTTTTTGGTTGCCTGCAGCCTCATTCTCCAAGCTCTCCCGCAGCCGGCTGTCGCCGCCGTCCTGGATTATCAGGCGACGGTGACGAACGCGTCCGTGACGCTCAAGCCCGGGGAGAAGAAGTTGATTACCCTCAAGTTCAAGAACAGCGGCGCCAAGACCTGGTATGCCGGCCAAAACAAGACCGCGGTATACCTTTACGGCAAGTCGTCGCTTTTTGGCCATGCTTCATGGCTCAAGGATGATCTGCCGGCCGTGATTGCCCAGGCCTCGGTGAAACCCGGCCAGGTCGCGTCAGCCACGTTTTGGATCCAAGCTCCGCAAGTCAGCGGGGTTTTCCAGGAGCGCTACCTGTTGTCTTACGGACCTAACGCTTGGGTGAAAAATTCGGTCGTCAATCTCAAGTACACCGTCAGCGGCGCCAGTCAGGTCGTGACCGCGGCCGCGACCCAGCCGGCGACGACAGTCCAAGCCCAGGCCGCGCAGTCACCATCGGCCGATTCGGGCGGATGGAAGGCTGAGCTCGCAGACAAAGGCGGCAGCGAGTGGCAGATGGATCCGAGCCAGCGCATCACGGTCAACCTGGCTTTCAAGAATACGGGCAGCGAAACCTGGACGCGGGACGGCAAAAACTACGTTTCGCTGTATACCGGCCGCGATTACCGCAAGAGCCTGTTCAAGGACGCTTCCTGGAAGAGCGATTCTCAGGCCGTGTTATTGGCCGAATCCCAGGTGAAACCGGGGCAAATCGGCCACTTCCAACTCCAACTGCGCGCTCCCGAGAAAGCCGCGATTTTCCAGGAATCGTTCCAATTGGCGGCCGAGGATAAGGCCTGGATAAGCGGCGGCAGCGTCAATTTGCCGATTCGGGTCGTGCCTTCGAGACAGATGATGGTCGACGGAGTCGGCGGGAACCTGAATTTCCAGCCGGGCCAAACCGCTTCGAACGGCGCCTACAAGGCTCAATTGATGCTGAGTTCGCATAAGAGCCTGACTTTGCTCGGGAACGGCCGCGTGGCCCTGACTTACGGCATCAAGAATTCGGGTTCGGCCATCTGGAAGAACCTGTCGGTCCGCATCGCGGGCGTCCAGGCGGCCATGGAATCCAAATACCTGACGGTCCGCGACGAATCATGGCTCACGGGCAATGAGCCGGCGCGCAGCGAGTCGATGACCGCGCCGGGACAGATCGGCTTCATCGGCTTCACGCTCAAGGCGCCCCCGAAACGCGGAAATTATGTCGCCAGCTTCAAGCTTTACGCCGACGGCCAGCCTTTGGACGACGGCACCATCGAGATTCCGGTCACGGTGACGGCCGACGGCTATATCGAACCTGAGAAGCCCGCCGTGACGGCGCCGTCCACCCAAAATACGACCCAGACACCGGCCGTCAGCCAGCCGGTCAATGCGGCGCCGCTGAACGGAGACGCCTCGAGCCTGCCGAGCGAACCGATCATCCGCGTCGGCCTGTTCGCCACGGACGACGACCAGATGATGGTCCGTGGCGTCAACGGCGGTTTCAACCTGAACCAGAACGGCGGGACCGTCTGCAGCCTGAACGCCGGCGAAATCCTGACCGTCTCATATGACCGTGCGAACAAGCTGTATAAGGCAAACGGTCCGCGCTGCGCCGTCCAATCGTCCACCCAATACGTCGCGGTCCAAGCCGATGGCCTGTCGCCGCTCGAATTGACCGATATCTCGCGGCCGGTGTCGTGGCTGCCGGGAGCGAACGACAACAAGTTCCGGGGCAAGCTTGAACTGCGCTACGCCCCGTCGACTGACGTCGTGTGGATCATCAACGAGTTGCCGATCGAGTGGTACCTCAAGGGCATCGCCGAAACCTCGAATTCGAGCCCGCAGGAATACCAGCGCGCGCTGCTGACCGCTGCCCGGACCTATGCCATGTATCACGTCCAGCGCGGGACCAAGCACGCGGCCGAGTTCTATACGGTCGACGCAAAGTATGACCAGGTGTACCGCGGCTACGGTGCCGAGATCCGCGATTCGAATGTGGTCACGGCCATCGACGCCACCCGCGGCCAAATCGTGACATACGGAGGCAAGCTGGCCATCACACCGTACTACTCGCGTTCCGATGGCAGGACCCGCTCTTGGACCGAAGTCTGGGGCGGCGGCCCGTATCCTTGGCTCGTGTCCGTACCGGTCCCGTGGGACCAAGGCAAGACCTTGTGGGGCCATGGTGTGGGCATGTCGGCGACGGGCGCGCTCGGGATGGCCGCGGAGGGCAAGACGTATGACCAGATCCTCAAGCATTTCTACACCGGTATCGAGTTGAGGCAGATATACAGATAAGCGGACATCGCCCTCCAGGCATATGCAGCGCCAAACGATGATAAAAGGCACCCAAGAGGGATTCGTCCCGCTCGCCTCGCCCGAAGGGAGGCAAGCGGACAACCGCCAGCTTAAGCGCAAAGAAGGGGTGCTTGATGCCAAGCGCCAAGAGATGCTCAAGACGCTTGAGGAGCGCGGCATGGAGGATTTGGCGACCAGCGAAAAGAGGTTGATGAAGCCGCTTAAGGATAGGCTGGCGTCCCTGGCTTCAGAGCGCCTCATCGCCAAGAGCCGGCTGGCGAACCCGATCGGTTCAGTGACCATATTCGGCGGCATGGACATGGAGAACGTGAATCGGCAGGTTAAGGAGTTCGTCGAAAGGCAGGAAAGGATCCTGGAACGGCTCAATGCCGAAGAGTCTTCGGTATCGGCTAGGATGGAAGAGGTGGCTGTCGGCATGGCCGATGTCGCCGTGGGCAAGCGCCCGTCCGACGCATTCGTGGATTATCTGGATTCGATGGAGGCTGAGGCGGCCAAGGCCGTCCGGGATTCGGCCGACAGGGGCTCGGGGCAGTCTGATGAGGCGTATGTCCCGGTCCGGGAAAACCTGAAGGCGATTGCGGATCTGAAGGCTTCGTCGAAGGACTCTGAGCGGGTCAGACCGCCATAAAAAACAAGCCCACCTCGGAATGGTGGGCTTTGCGTTTGGCACGCGGACTCCGGTCAAGCCAGCTGGCTGGCCAAGTCGTCGAAGTAGCGGAGATGCAGCTCCAGCAGGTGCCGGAAGTGGCCGGCGTTCTCGGACCGGCCGAAGAAGTCGCCGGCGCCGATGTCGGCCAAGATGGCGCCGAGCGTCCGCTCGAGCATCACGAAAGCGAAGCGGCGGTCGAAGTCCGGGTCGCCCTGGACGACGGGGATGCTCCGGTAGGCTTCGCGCCAGGCATCCTGCATCTTGAGGAAGCCAGCGAAGTCGATGCCGGTGTCGCGGAGGCGGAGGTTGCAGGACCAGAGGTTGAACGCCAGGTCATACCAGGGCAAGCGCCAACCCCAGAAGAGGTTCGACATCAGGACGTAACCGCCGCTTGGCGGCTTGAAGATGTCGTCGGCGGTCAGATGGCCGTGCCCGAACACCAAGGATTCGCCGCGCAGGCGCTTTTCGGCGATGGCGGCGAAGCGGCTGAAGCGCGGGGCGACGACATCCGGGGCGATCCGACCTTTGTCAGAACAGATCCTGAGCCAGTGCAGCATCTTGGCCATGGTGGCCTCAAGGGCGCTGGCCTCCGGAGCGTCAATCCATGGTTCGCGCACGCCGGCGGTGCGGTATTCCTGGTAGAAGCGGCAGAAGTCAGCCGTCTGGTCCGCGGTCGCCGTCGGCGGCTCGAAGATATGCGGCGCGTCCACGTATTCGCTGATCAGGTACATGCAGCCGAGGTCGTCGGACCAGGGGACGTGGACGTAGAGCTCGGGCAGACGCACGAGCCGGCTCCGGTTTTGGGCGGCGAATGCCGCCAGGATCGCGCCTTCGTCGAGTTCCGGTTTGAGCCCTTGGAGCTTGAGTACGGCCGGCCGGTTGCGCCAGATCCCGCGGTATATCAGGCTCCCGACCTTGTTGCGGTCGTAGATGAAGCCGCGGAAGATCTCCTGTTCCGCCTTGAACCCGGTTTCGCGGCTGACGAAGTCCAGGACCTCGTCGGCGCGGAGCGAGAAGTCGCCTTGGGAAAAGTAGCGGCCGGTGATGTTGTTCTGCATAGTGCCTCCGGAATGAGCGCGGATATTGAAGCACGGACAGGGGTTCCGGTCAAAGCGCCCAAGACGCAAAGGACGCGCCTTTTCGGCGCGTCCCGGTCTGTCGTTCGTCGTCCAGCTACGGCTCGATGCGGCGGGCGAGCTTTTCCTTGTTCGGCAAGTCTCCTTTTTCCGGCATCGCGAATTCCTCGACGGCCGCCTCCAGATGATCTTTGCGGTCTTCCTCGGCCAGTTCGAGGATGAGTTTGGCGACGTGGTTGGGGTGGGGGACATCCTCGAAACGGAAGCGCTCGATCTCGCCGGCGGTCTGCACGTAGACGTCGCCGTAGTCGATGATGGAATGGAGCATGCCTTTGACCTCAGCGGTCACGTCCTGGGCCCGGTAGAGCCTGAGCTCGGAAACGGTGCGGCTGAACAGGCCGTGCTGGTCGATATCGAGGATGCGCTTGTCGGTGACGATGAAGACGTCCAGCCAATATTCGATGAACATCTGGAAGGCGAAGAGCAGGCCGAAGAGGAAAAACGCGCTTGCCCCGAGGACGTACAGCGTCAGATAACCCGGCTCTTCGAGGAAGCCGGGCTTGAGGAACGCCAGGGCGAGATATCCGGCCGCCGGCAGGACCAAGACCACCGCGGTCGTCAGGATCAGGGGGACGAGGGTGATGGGGTGCCGGCGGAACAGCAAAAGCTTCTGTTCCTTAAGGTCGGATCCCGGGAGATGATGGAGGTCCAGCATAGGTTCAGGTCGGGCTAGGGTTGAAGAACGGCGAATTGGCCAAGCCGCCGAAGAGGTTCACGCCCTGGCTCCAATCGACCGTCGAAAAATAGACGATGCAGCCCAGGACGGTCACGACGCTGACGGCCATGAACAGGAAGGTCGAGGCATAGGTGCCGAGGCCGGCGATGCCGAAACGCATCATCTGCAGGATGGCCAAGAGCGTCATGACGCCGAAAATCAGGATAAATGCGCCCCAGGCGATGAGGAAATAGAGCAGTGGAATCATACGTCCAGCATTATACCGAAAGCGGGGGTTGGTTGTCGCGTTTCGGAATGGCGTAGCCCAGATGCCCGTAAGCGGCGTCCGTGGCCATGCGCCCGCGCGGCGTGCGGTTGAGGAACCCTTCCTGCAGCAGGAAGGGTTCGATGACGTCCTCGAGCGTGGCGATCTCTTCGTTCAAAGCCGCGGCCAGGGTGTTGAGGCCGATGGGCCCGCCGTTGAATTTTTCGATCAGCTGGCGCAGGACGCGACGGTCGGTCTCGTCCAGGCCGCGCGGGTCTATCTCAAGGGCTTCCAGGGCCAGATCGACCGTCCGGTCATCCATGACTCCGTCGCCTTTGACCTGGGCGTAATCCCGGACGCGCTTGAGCAGGCGGTTGGCGATGCGCGGCGTGCGGCGGCTGCGGCTGGCGACGAGGCGGGCCGGGCCTTCCGCGATGGGGACGGAGAGCAGGTCGGCGGTGCGCTTCACGATGGCCGCCATCTCGTCGAGGCCGTAGAAATCCAGATGGAAAATCGAACCGAAGCGGTCGCGCAGCGGGCCGGAAATCAAGCTGATGCGGGTCGTGGCGCCGATGAGGGTGAAGCGCTTGAGGTCCAGGCGCAGGGTACGCGCGGTCGGCCCCTTGCCGATGACGATGTCGAGAGCGTAATCCTCCATGGCCGGATAGAGGACTTCCTCGATATTCCGGTTCATGCGGTGGATTTCGTCGATGAACAGGATGTCGCCTTCCTCGAGGTTGGTCAGGATGGCGGCCAAATCGCCGACGCGTTCCAGGGCCGGGCCGCTCGTGACCTTGATGTTGGCGTCCATCTCGCGGGCGATGACGTGCGCCAAAGTCGTCTTGCCCAGGCCGGGCGGGCCGTAGAGCATGACGTGTTCGCACGGTTCGCCGCGCTGTTTGGCGGCTTGGAGGAAGACGCTGAGGTTCTCTTTGATTTTCGGCTGGCCGATGAACTCGGCCAGGGTTTTGGGACGCAAAGACAGGTCGAAACCGGTCTCGGCCGCTTGGGCCTCGGGGGCGATGAGACGCGCTTCCTCGTCCATATGGCTAGAGCTTAATGGTTCGGGCGGGAAATGGCCAGGTCGCAAAAAAACGGCCGTCCGCGAGGATACGGACGGCCGGAGAGGGTCAGCGCCTGTCGGACAGGGATTGGACTTCGGCGTAGAAGTGCCGTTTCTCCTCATCCGTCATGTTCCGGATTTCGCCGGTCACGGGATCCTTGACGCGCGATCCGAGGCCCAGGTCATCGGAAGTGCAGAAGGCGTAAGCGGCATCGTACATGTTGCGCCAGATGCTTTGGCCGTCGGCCAGCATCTCGTAGAGCGGGGCGACCGGGACAGAACCGACAGGCGGCGGCTCGACCTGACGGTCGGCGGCTGCGGCTGGGCTGGAGACGGAACGGAGCGCGGTCTTCAGTTTGGGCGACATGGCTTGGCCTCGTCAGGTTCGGATTATCCCAAAGGACAAGAAGGTGAACGACCATGTAAGATACGACGAAACCTGCCGTTTGTCAAGCCAAGACCGTCGGGGTGAGGCCGGAAAAAGGAAACCGCCCGGGCCGAAAGGTTCGGACCGGGCGGTCTAGCGGTCAGTGGGCGAAGAGGCGGAAAGCGGCTGCGACGTACTCGCGGGCCAGATCCAACGACAGGTGGTCGTCGGAGGCCTCGCGCAGCCGGCCTTCGGCGTCGATGTTCAGCTCCGGGAATTGCCGGACGAGCGGTTCGACCAGGTGGAGCATTTGGGCTGAGAGTCCGCCGGCGACGCCCAACCCCAGATTCGGGAAGCGTCCGGCAAGTTCGGTCAGGAAGATGCGGGCGGCATCCGGATCGAACGGTTGGCCGCGGCCGCCGCTCGGGTCGAGGAGCACGTGGTCGATGAGACCGACGTACTCGGCGACGCGGGCGGAGAGCTTGGCCGGGTCGCGGTCCACGAGCTCGAGCGCGCGTCCGCCGACCTGGAGCACGAATGCCGCACCACGCTTCCTGGTACTTTCGAGCTGTTTGGGGTCGGGCCAGGCGACGTTGAGCTGAAAACCCTGGAGCAGTTCGCCGCCGATGTCCAAGAGAAGGCCGAGCTGCGTCGAGAGGGTCAACTTGTCGTCCGTGGCGTAGTGGATGAGGTTCAGGGCCCGCGGGTCATCCATGAACACCGGGTTGATGAATTGCCTTGGCGGATAGCGGCCAGGATACTTGTCGGTGCCGCCAGCCAAGGTCTTGCTGCTGGCCAGGACGCCGACCATGAGTCGACGGTCTGTGTTGGGCGGTACTTCATCCAGGACGCGGGCGACTTCTAGGACGGACATGAAGCCGGTGATTCCGATGTAAGGAGCCATTTCTTCCTCCGTTTGTCAGATGTCAAAAGATTGAGGAATATAGCAAAAAAAGCCCGAAATGTTAAGGCTCCTGGGGTTTTTTGCTTAATCAAAGCACGAACAGGAGCGCGACCGCCAAGGTCGTCGCCACGAGGCAAATCCCGCCGAACAGGTTGGCCCAGCGGCCGTTTATCCAGCGGCCCATGATTTTCTTGTTGTTGGCCACGAGCAGGATGATGAGGACGAGCGGGGGCGTGATGACGCCGTTCAGGACCGCGGTCCAATACAGCGCTTTGATCGGGCTGACGCCGACGAAGTTGATGAGCAGGCCGATGAAGGTGGCGATGGTGATGGCGCCGTAGAAGCCGTGCGCCTCGCGCAGTTTCTTGTACAGGCCATTCTTCCAGCCGAGGGCCTCGGACAGGGCGTAGGAGGCCGAAGCCGAGAGTACGGGCACAGCCAGGAGGCCGGTGCCGATGACTCCCAAGGCGAAGATGTGCGCGGCGAAGCGCCCGGCCAAGGGTTCGAGCGCGCTGGCGGCTTGGGCCGTGGTCTGGATGTCGTGCAGGCCGTGGCGGAAGAACGTGCCGGCCGCGGTCACGATGATGAAGAAGGTGATGATCTGCGAGAACGTCATGCCGATGAAGGTATCGCGGCGCATGCTCGAAATCTCTTTTTTGGTCGCGCCCCGGCGTTGGGCGATGGACGAGCGTCCGGCCGCGATCTCCTCTTCGACTTCCTCGTCCGCCTGCCAGATGAAAAGGTAGGGCGAGATGGTGGTCCCGAGCAGGGCGACGATAGCCGTGATGAAATCGCGGTCGAGGGAGAAGGTCGGCACGAAAGAGTCGCGCAGGACCGCGCCCCAATCCGCCGTGACGATGAAGGCCGTGACGGCGTAGCCGAGCAGGCTTAGGGCGAACCATTTGAGCACTTCGGCATACGTGCGATAGGTCAGGAAGATCTCGAGTATCAGGATGAGTACGGTGAAGGCGATGAGCAGGGCGGGGAAGGGGAGGGCGGGGAACAGGAGCCGGGTCGAGTCGGCCATGGCGCCGAGGTCGGCGCCGAGGTTGATGGTGTTGGCTACGAAGACCAGGAGCACGACCAACCAAACCAAGATTTTCGAATAATGCTTGCGCAGGACCGAGGTCAGGCCCTGGCCCGTGACCATGCCGATGCGGCCGACCATCTCTTGGATGGCGAGCATGAGCGGCAGGTTGAAGGGCACGGTCCAAAGCTGGCTCAGGCCGAATTGCGCCCCGACTTGGGTATAGGTGGCGATGCCCGACGGGTCGTCATCCGACGAGCCGGTGATGAAGCCGGGGCCGAGCCGGGCGAAGATTTTCTTCAGAGGGTGGACCATGCCGGTATTCTACCATCCCGGCCTTGATTGTTCCCGAAGGACATGGTTCAGTGCGGCGAGTCCTTTCGTCAAATACACGCAGGGAGGAGAAGATGCGGAAGGGAAAAGAGAATCTGCGCCCCGTCCACTTCGCGCTCATCGGCATAACGGCTTTCATGGCCGGATACCTGTATCGTTCATGGCAGGAAGCCGCGGCTACGCCGTCGGCGCGCCAGCCGGCGTTAGAGCGCTGCGGCCGCACTTATCTGGAGTCGGATCTGGACCAAGAACGGCTCGATGCCAGGCCGCTCTACACTTTGCCCGCCGCAACCGCCGGAAAATCCGGCGAGTACCTGTGACCTCGGCCCCGACCTGGTTCGGGGCTTTGCTTTTGGCGGAAATTGGGTTAAGCTCACGGCGGTATGCAACAGAATTTCCAGGTCAGGAAGATCGCGGCGGTGCATCAGACGCACCGCGCATCGACCCTGCAGGCCATCGCCAGCAAGGCGCATGCCGTCGATTCGCGCATCGAATTCCTCAAGGTCCAGGGAGAGCGCGCCAAGAAAGCGCTTGATTCCATGCCGGACGACGTCAATTCGCGCCTGGCTTGGCTGGCCCAGCAGCTCAACTCTTGATATATGCCGGAGATGATTAATCTGCGGATCGAATCGGGCGATCCGTCCAAGGAGCTCCCCAAGAGCAAGGAAGAAATCCGGAAGCGGCTCGGGGAGATCGAGAAGAGCCTGGAGAATTGCGAAACCGTCCTGGGCGATTGGACGGACAACCTCACGCGGTTGGAGCGCGAGGTGCCGCATAATGAGATAGTGATGGAGGACATCACTTTGCCTTACCATGTCTTTAGCAACAGTTGGAAATTCAATATCGACCAGCTGCAACAGATACGCGGGGAGCTGCTGGGCGAAAAGGAAGTTTTGGAGGACTTGTTGAGCGACATGGAGGCACCGGCAAGCAAGTCGGCAAGTTGAAATTCGCGCCCGGGTGGCGGAATGGTATACGCAGCGGACTTAAAATCCGTAGCCGCAAGGCATGTGGGTTCGAGTCCCACCCCGGGCACCAAATAAAAATAACGTTACCCAGATTCTGATTATGTCCCACATCTGCAAATCCCTCCTCATGCACTGCATGGATTTCCGCTTCGGGTCCAAGATGAAGGAGTTCGTGACCGAGCATTCGCTCATGGACGACTGCGACCTCGTGTCGTTCGCCGGCGCGGCCAAGAATATCGTGAATCCCGAGACCCAAGCTTTCGCCTTGAGGCAGATCGAAATCTCAAAGACCTTGCATGAGATGAAAGAGGTCAACCTGGTCAATCACCTGGACTGCGGCGCGTATGGCGGCCGGAAGTCTTTCGAGAGCGATGAAGCCGAATACGCCAAGCTGACCGGTGACCTAAAAGAAGCCCGCGACGTCGTCAAAGCCAAATGGCCGGACCTGGAGGTAAAACTCTGGCTGGCGCATATCGAGGAAGCGGAACATGAGAAGAAGATATGGTTCGAGGAGGTCCAATAAAAACAGAGCCCCGGCCTAGCGCCGGGGTTCGTCATCCCGCCATGGAGGAGAGGGCCAGAATGCCGCAAAAGGCGATGATTATCCCGATGGTCTGATGGAACCGGAGCTTTTCTTTGTTGAATACGACGCCGAAAACGGTTCCGACGACGATGAAGCATTCGCTGATGGTGGCGGCGATGCCGATGGGTATGAGCGTCGTGGAGTAGGCGTAGCTCAGCCAGGCGACGTTGTCCAAGATGCTTTGCGAGGCGATCGTGGCCGGATATTTCTTCAGGTCCGAAACCAGGGAACCCAGGCGCAGGTTTCCGGACCTGAAGAGGAAGGCGGCAGCCACCAAGAACGCGACCGTGTGGGTGAGCCAGAGGGTAAAGATGGGCGAGTAGGTCCGGCTAGCTTGGCCGACGAGGAAGTTGGTGATGCCTAAACCGATGGCGCCGCCAAGGGCATAGAAAGTGCCGCTTTCGAATTTCAATCGGCTCAAATCGCTTAAGCCGGTCAGGGTGGTCAGGAAAATCCCGAGAGCCGTGGCGGCCATGAAGAGATAGGTTTCCGTGGAGAGGATTTCGCGGCCAAGGAAGGTGGTCAAGGCAAGGGTCACGGGAAGCTCAAGGCCGGTGAGGGGCAAGACGACGGAGAGTTTCCCCTTTTTCAGCCCCTGGAAATTGGCGAAGGCGGCCAGGATGACGATGACGCATACGGAAACCAACAGCGGCCACCGGCCATAGTCGGTCAAGGCGGGGACTATCTCGGGCAAAGCGTTCGGGAAAAGCAGGACGGCTCCGGCCAAGCCGATGAAGAAAAGGCTTTTTGTGATGCCGATGGCTCGGGTGGCTCGTTGGATGAAAAAATCACCGACTGCCCAACCGAAGAGGGCGCCGAAAGCCAAAGCGAGTCCGAGTGACGACATGGGCCACTATTGAATCAACCCCGTCGTTTTTTGGCCAGGTGGCCCAGGAGCCGTTTGGCGGATTTCGTATTGAGGATGTCGGCTTCAGTCGCCCAGCCGCGTCGGGCGATGGATTCGCCGAAGCGGATGAAGCGGAAGTGGTCCGGATGATGGGCGTCGGTGTCGATGACGAGCGGAACCCCGGCTTTGATCGCTGCGCGGACGTGGCGGTCGTTCAGGTCGGAGCGGTCGGGATAGGCGTCGATTTCGAGCGCGACGCGGTGCTTCTTGGCCACTGACAGCACCTCGTCAAAGTCGTAATCGATGGGTTCGCGTTTGCCGATGAGACGGCAGGTCGGATGGAAGAAGCAATCGACGTTCGGGTTCGAGAGGGCTTTGACGATGCGCTTGGTCTGCTCGGCGCGAGGGAGCTGGAAAGCCGAGTGGATGGAGACGCCGACCCAATCCAATTTCGCCAGCGCGGCGTCTGACAGGTCGAGCGAGCCGTCCTTGCGGATGTCGCATTCCGTGCCTTTCAGGACGGTGAAGCCGCGGAGCCGCTTGTTCAGGGCGTCGATTTCGCGGCCTTGCTTGGCCAGGCGTTTTTCGTCCAGTCCGTTGATGAAGCCGAGTGATTTGGTGTGGTCGGTCACGGCCAGGTACTTGAGTCCGGCGGCTTGGGCGGCCTTAGCCATGTCTTCGATCGAGGCCGAGCCGTCTGTCCAGTCGGTCTGGACCTGGAGGTCGCCTTTCACCGAGCCGTAGGGCAGGAGGTCGGGCAGCACGCGGTCGCGAGCCGCCTCGATTTCGTCGGCGCCGACGCGGATTTCGGGCGGGGGAGTGTCCAGGCCGAGTGCTCGGTAGATGTCGTCTTCCGTTTTGCAGACCACGAGCTTTGGGGTCTTGCTCCGAGCGCCATGCGACCGCCGGAACAGGCCGTATTCGCTGAGCGTGAAGCCTTTCGACAAAGCGAATTCGCGGAGCAGGACGTTATGGCGCTTGTCGCCCGTGAAGTATTGGAGAGCAGCGCCGTAGACTTTGTCCGGGACCACCCGTAGGTCGGCGTCGATGCCGATCTTGAGCCTGACCGAGGACCGTGTCTTGCCGCGTTCGTGGACCGTCTCGACCAGCGGCAGGTCGGTGAAGGCCTTCATGACCCGTTCCGGGTCGCTGGAAGTAGCCAGGAGGTCGATGTCCCCGACCGTCTCTTGCCGTCGGCGGAGGGAGCCGGCGACCGCGACCCGCTTAACGCCCCGCGTCTTCTCGAGCGCGCCGACGATCGCGTCCGCAATGGGCAAGATGTCGCCGAGCAGGCGCCGGCCGGAGGCGCGTTCGAGCAGGCCGAGGCCGCGCATGAGTTTCTCTTCGCTTTTTTCGCCCCAGCGCGGGATGGCTCGGATCTTGTGTTTGGCTAGCGCCCGGCCGAGCTCCTTGAGATTTTTTATTTTGAGCCGTTTATACAGGTCGAGGATATGTTTCGGCCCCATGCCTTCGATGCGCGACAGGCCCCAGATATCGACCGGGAAGGCCTTCTTCATCCGATCGTATTCTTTGATTTTGCCGGTGCGGTAGTATTCGTCGATTTTTTCGGCGATGCTCGGGCCGATGCCAGGCAGGTCCTCGAGAGCCTTGGTTCCGCCTTTGCGCCAAGCCTCCGCGACCTCGTCCTTGAGGGCCGAGACCGATTCGGCCGCCAGCTGGTAGGCGCGCGGCTTGAATGGCGTGCCAAGCATCTCCTCGCGCAGGCTGAATTCGGTCAGGATTTTGGCTAGTTCGTCATGTTTGGTCATGGGTACATGGTAGCACTGCCCCGCCTCTTGCGCATTTGGCGGCTGTTTGATAATCTCAACACCGCAATTTAGGCGGGTATCGTATAGAGGCTATTATGCCACCTTGCCAAGGTGGAGAGGGGGGTTCAATTCCCCCTACCCGCTCCAAAGCAAAACACCCGGAAACGGGTGTTTTGCTTTGCGATAAAGCCTGACGGCCAGGTCAGGGTGGCGGTCTTGCGGGTTGAAAAAGAACCGGAACTCGGTTATCTTAATTCCCGCATATATGAGGATATTGCCCATCAAATGGCGCCTGCTATCCAAGGTTTTGCCCCTGGTAGTGATGACGGTGCTGGCCAAGCTGCTCATCCATGAGTTGGGTTGGGAATTCCTGACGCTGAACCCGCTGTTCACGGCCATCATTTCGGCCAACACCTTCCTCATCGGTTTCCTGATATCCGGCGTGTTGGCGGACTACAAGGAGAGCGAGAAACTCCCGGGTGAGATCGCGGTCAGCCTGGAGGCCATCGCCGAAGAATGCCGGAACATCTGGAAAAGCAAGGGCGCGGAAGAATCCAAAGAGTGCGTCGAAGCGGTTTCTAAATTGGCCGAAGCGACCCCGGGATGGTTCCATAGGAACGTGAGGACGCAGGACATGCTGGCGATGATCGCGGCCTTAGCCGACGGCTTCGTCAGGATCGAACCCTATACCCAAGCCAACTACATCGTGCGCCTCAAGCAGGAGCAGAGCAGCCTGCGGAGGCTTGTCACCCGGGTCGATGCGGTGCGCGACACCTCGTTCATCTCCTCCGGCTACGCCATCTCGGAGATCATCACCGCGGTGCTGGTGTTCGGCCTGATATTCCTCAAATATGATCCATATTCCGAAAGCGTATTTTTCGTCGCTTTCGTCTCGCTGATCATGATCTATATGATCTACCTGATAAAGGATTTGGATAACCCTTTCCACTATTCAAAAAAGGATCCGACCGAGGAAGTGTCGCTTAAACCCATAGTCCACGCCGCCGAAAGGATTAAGGCGATGGTGCGATGATATGATCAAGGTCGATAATCTGGTCAAGAAATACGGCGAATTCACGGCCGTGGATGGCGTCAGTTTCGAGGTGCAGAAGGGGGAAGTCTTCGGATTTTTGGGACCGAACGGCGCGGGCAAGACCACCACCATCAAGATGCTGACCACGCTGGCCCATCCTACGTCAGGGACGGTCAGGCTGAACGGTTTCGATCCGGTCGGCGATCCGGCGGACGCGCGCAAATCCTTCGGCATCGTGTTCCAGGACCCCAGCCTGGACGACGAGCTGACGGCTTGGGAGAACATGGAATTCCATGGCGCCCTCTACGGAGTCGAGAAGAAGCTGCGGCGCCGGCGCATCGAGGAGCTGCTCAAGTTCGTCGAGATGTGGGACCGCAAGGACAGCCTGGTCAAGACGTTTTCCGGCGGCATGAAGCGGCGCCTCGAGATAGCCCGCGGACTCCTGCACCATCCGAAGATATTCTTCCTGGACGAGCCGACCCTCGGCCTCGACCCGCAGACCCGCAACCACATCTGGCAATACATCAAGGACATGAGCCGCCAGGAAGGCACGACCATCTTCTTCACCACGCATTACATGGAGGAAGCCGAGAAGATGGCGGACCGTATCGCCATCATCGACCACGGTAAGATCGTGGCCCAGGGCACGCCGTGGGACCTCAAGAAGCTGACGGACACGGACTCCCTGGAAGAAGCTTTCCTGTCTTTGACCGGCAAGGAATTGCGCGATGAGCACGCGACGGGCATGGATAACCTGCGGGCGGGAGGCCGCATGTGGCGCAGATAATATGATGGCTATCTACATCCTCTGGCTCCGCCAGCTGAAACGTTACCTGCGGTCCACGCCGCGGCTCATCGGTTCGCTCGGCCAACCCGTGCTGTTCCTGGTCGCGCTGGGTTTCGGCTTCGGGCCGATCTACCAGAAGGCGGGCGGCGGTAACTACCTGCAGTTCCTGGCGCCAGGCATCATCGGCATGGGCATCCTGTTCACGGCGGTATTCATGGGCATCGAGATGATTTGGGACAGGCAGTTCGGATTCCTGAAGGAAACCATGGTGGCGCCGGTGCCGCGTTGGCGGATCATGTTCGGCCGTACCTTGGGCGGCGCCACGGTCGCGACCATGCAGGGCGTCGCGGTCCTGCTGATTTCGTTCGTCGCCGGTTTCCGTCCCGTAGCTTGGTGGGGAATCTTGCCGGCCGTCGGTTTCATGTTCTTGATCGCTTTGATGTTCACCGCCCTGGGCACGGCCATCGCATCGAAGATGCAGGACATGCACGGCTTCCAGCTCATCATGAATTTCCTGATCATGCCGATTTTCTTCCTGTCGGGGGCGCTTTTCCCGCTGGAGAACCTGCCGAGCGCCATCGGCGCGATCACGCATTTCAACCCCATGTCGTACGGCGTGGACGGTTTGCGCTGGGCATTGATAAATTCGAGCCATTTCGGGCCGCTGCAGGATTTCGCCGTGCTGGCCGGAGCCACGGCCTTGTTCGTGGGCATCGGCAGCTACCTGTTCTCGAAGGTCGAAGTCTGAGCCGGGAAAAAATACCGCCCGCAGAAGCGGGCGGTATTTTTTTGTTTAAGCGGTGACGGACGTCAGTTCGTCGAGCTTGCGTTCCAGGATTTTCCGCTGCCGCCGCTTGCGGTAGTGCTTCGTCCCCTCGGTCAGGGCGACCGCGCCGGCAGCGGCGCCGAAAGGCACCCAGCCGGGAACGGTCGGTCCGGAAGCCGGGGCGGCGGCCGTCTTCACTTCGGCGTGTTTGAGCAGGCTGATGTCGTCGGCCGAGCGTGGCAGGAGGCGGGGTTCGTCGCCGGTCAGGTCGAGCAGGCCGACGGCACGGATGACGTCTCCGGCCACGAGCCGCTGTGGCCGGTATCTGACCGAGGGCTTGATGGCCATGACGAGTTCGACGCCGTCGAGGTCGAGCGTGATGTTGCGGGCTTTGACGCTCTTGACCGTGCCGGTGACCGACATGTAGGCCCAGGCGTCCTCGTTGGCCGGCAGCTCGATGTCGACGATGCGCGGCGTGAGTCTCTCGACGGGCAGGCCGAGCAGCAGTTCGTCTTTGGCCGTCATCTTGAGGTAGGGGCGGCCGCGGTCGTCGACCAGCAGGTTGCCGGTGACGCTGACCATCAGGTTCATTTCCGGCAACTTCTTGCCGGTCGGGACCCGGACCTGGAGGCCGCGGCCTTCGGGCGAGAGCAGGACGAAAGAGTGGTAGGGGAGGAGCCCGGCGGTCGAACCGACGGCGCCTTCCAGACGGACGCGGATCGGCGAGTTGTCGAAATCGTTGAGCATATCGAAAGTGAAAGGGATTATCGGATTTTCGGCGGACTTTTTGGAATTCGTGGTTTTCGCGGATTTTTCGGCGGCCGGGCTTTTGGATGCCGGACTTCCTTCGTCGTCCGCATACTCGGCCGAATCGAGCAGGTCTTCGAGGCTGGGGTAATCCTCAGTGATCGGCTGGTACTTCGGCATTCCGTCGGCCGTTACCGTGGCTGACGCGGATTTTTCCGCAACGGACGCTTTGGAGACGCTGACGGTCTTCGGAGCCGTCGGTTTCAGGATGGGCGTCGTGGCGGGGCTTTTTGCCGGTATGGCCGGCGTTTCCGCGGAGGCCGCGATATTTTCCGCAGCCGGCGTCGCCTTGGCGCTCTGGCGCCAGGGGCCGGTTTTGTCGGGGAGGCGGATCCAGGTTTCGCCTTTGGCCGAGGATCCGTAGTTCATGGCGTCGATAGGGTGGCTGTCGCAATAGAGCGCGACCATATCGCCATCGTTGTTCAGCCGGGACGAAGAAAGGTCGATCACGACGTACGGTTTTTGCGACGGGTCGAGCGTCACGGCGCCGATGGTGAGGAGGCGGCCTTGGCGGTCGTGGAGTTCGCAGCCTTTGAGCGGGATAGCGTTCGCCCCATCCAGGGACGCGATCTCGACCCATTCCTTGCCGGACGGCGGATAGGGCGAGATCTCGTTCAGGCGGAGCATGCCGTAGGGCGGTTTACGCTCGGCTGGAGGAGTCGTGGCGTCGCTGACGGCATCTTGGGCGACGGCCGGGACGGTCGCGGCCTGGAGCATCGGAGGTGAAATGCTTTCGGACGCTGTCGATGACGCCGAAGCCGCGCCGGATCCGGTAGAGGTGGGCGCGTCGACGATGGGCAGCGTGGACGTTGGCCCGGCGGAATCAACGGATGCGGTCGTCGTGGCATCGAGGATGATCTCGGTCGAGCCGGATGCGGGTTCTTGGACGACGTCCGGCTGGGCCGAAGAGGCGGCCGAAGGCTCCGTGACGGATGACGCCGCGTCGCCGGTTGTGGTTGTCGCGATGTCCGGTCCTGGCTCCACGGCGACGGTCGAGGTCGTGGCGACCGGTTCCGTGGGGCTTTCCGGCGACAGTCCGGAAGCGGCGCAGGCGTCGCATACGCCGGGCGTGCCCAAGTCCGGTGTCCCGGGTTTAAGGTTGGCGCCGGCCGTCTGGTCGGACCAGGCGGTAGGGGTCGCGCCAGCCAGACGGATATCCGTCCTGACCATCGTGATTTTGGCTGCGCCGGACGAACCGGCGGGCGGCGCGCCACCCGTGCCCGCGCTGTCGACCAAATTCCCGGCGGCGTCGACCAGGTCGATGCGCAACGCCGAGTTCGAGAGCGAAACCGTCGTGGTGACGACTTGGGGTTCAGTGGCGAGGTCGCTTTTGGTTTCGCCTGGTCCGTAATTCGCCACGACGTAAGTTCCCCGCGCGGGCACGACCGCGTCGGCCGGCAGGGGAATCAGACGGCCGCTTTCGCCCATGCCGCGCAGGCTCCAATTCCCGATGGCCACCGGCGCGTCCGAGACATTCCAGATCTCGATCCACTCGTCAGCCGTGGAGAGCGTGGAACCGGCCCAAGCGACTTCGCCGATGACCACGGGGCTGGTCTCGGAGGCCTGGGCGACCGAGGCGAAAATCGGGTTAAGCACGGTCGCGACAGCCAGCAGGACGCACCAAACCAGCCGCCTAAAATAAGCGTTTTTCCTCCGCATAGTTGTGGGATGGGTTAATTCCCTTCATCTCCACTGCTGCCAAATATCGGGACGTATGTCAAGGGCGCAGATAGGCTCTTGACAGATTCTGGGGAGTATTTTAATATATAGACAATTATCTATGGATAGCATATTCAAAGCCTTAGCTGACCCGAGTCGGCGGAAAATCCTGGATCTGCTCAAAAAAAAGGATATGTCCGTATCCGACCTCCAGGAGCATTTCGGGTTCACCCAAGCCTCGCTGTCGCATCATCTCGATATCCTGCGGCGGGCTGACCTGGTGATCACGGAGCGGCGCGGCCAGTTCATCATCTATTCGCTCAATACTTCGGTGTTCGACGAGATCGCGAACGCCGTCATGAACTACTTCAACTATGACAAACGCGACAATTAAGACCATCGATACGCAAGCCGCGGTGCGCATCGTCATCGTGGCGCTCATGTTCGCGGCCGGCGCCGTCCTGTATCCGTACTTGCCGGACATGGTGCCGACGCATTGGGGGATAGAAGGTGAACCGAACGCCTGGAGTCCCAAGGCTTCGGGCGCCTGGATCATCCCGCTCATGGCACTCCTGTTCCTTGTCCTCTTCCCGGTCCTGCCGAAGCTCGACCCCAAGCGCGAGAACTACGAGAATTTCAAGAAACCGTGGAGCGTGATCCAGACGTCGCTCGTGGCGTTCATGGCTTATATGTACGGCGTGACCATGTATGTGACGTTCCGTCCGCAATACAATTCCTCGGTCGGCCGCATGGTGACGTTCGGCATCGGCATCCTGTTCGTCATCTTGGGCAACGTCATGGGCAAGGTGCGGCAGAACTATTTCGTCGGGCTCAAGACGCCGTGGACGCTGAGCGACCCGGAGGTCTGGCAGAAGAGCCAGCGCGTGGCGGGGTGGGCATTCGTCCTGGCTGGGCTCGCGTTCATGGTCGAGGGCGTGGTCTGGTTCGCCATCCTGCCGGTGTTCGCGGTCGTGATGGCCAGCGTCGTCATCGCGCCAATCGTGTATTCATACCTGTTGGCGCGGCAGAAGAAAAACGCCAAAAAATAAAGCAATCCCTGTTGAACCGGGGATTGTTCAATGGGCTGAAGGGTGAGTTCCGGATTGTCCGACGGGTTTTTGGGGTTGCTGGAAATGGGACGACCGGTTGGCCTTGACGCCCCCGATGGGGCGTGGTTGGATGGGATATCGGAGGTGTACTTTGAAGAAACCTGGATATACGGCGACCGGCGGCAGGAATGCCCGGGCCGCCAGACGACCTTGCTTGCCGACCGACGAGGACGGCAAAGTCCAGCTTCCATTCGGACGTCTGGACGAACCGGCCGTCAGTTGGGGAGGGGACGTGCAGTCCTTGGAGAGGCGCTTGTTGGCGCCCGAAGAGACGGCGCGACGGCGGCGTGACCTGGACATCATCCTGGCCGATCCCGCTTATCGGGATTTGGCCATCCGACAGCTGCAGGTCGGCCTCGATATGGTCCGGAGCTGGGAGCGCAGAGAGCCCCAGAAGTTCCAACGCAAGAGTAACCAGTTCGTCATCGAACGGGTCCTGGCCGAGCTCCATCTGTGGGCCAAGATGACCACGAAGAGCGTCTGGCCGGAACTGTTCAAGGTCATCGCCGAATACCATCGCCTCAAGAAACGGACGGCTTCGTTGCGCCTGTGCCTCATCAGCCAGGCTGTGGCGTCCGTCAACGAGGCGTGACCTCAAGCCTGCCCGACGGCCTTCCGTCGGGTGTTTTTTTAAGCCAAACCCCGCCTCGGAAGGCGGGGTGTCGGCGGCGGTCGCGTCAATTTTTCTTCAGGCGTTTTTCGATTTCCTCCTTGAGCGTCTTTTCCCATTCGTCGCCTTTGTGTTGGATGCGGGCGGCCCCGGCGCGACGCAATTCGATCTTGGGCCGGGTCAACCAGGAATGCACCGGGAGCCTCTTCACCGCATCTTGAACCTCCTCTTCGGTGGCTCCGATGGGCAGCTCGAGATTGTCCGGCGTGCCATCGATGATGTAAGCCGCGTTTTCGTAGGCGACATTGTCGAGGAGCGCGAAACCCGGATAAAAGATGACGAGGTAGCCCCTGAATCCGCCTCGGTCCTTGCTCGTCAGGCGCAGGATGGCCTCGGGCTGTTCCTGGTAAAAGGCGACGCGGCGCGGATCGGCTTCGGTCGGCATCGGCCGTTTTTTCTTCTTGCCCCCGCCTTCGCCGCCTCCGGCCGAGCTGCCTTCGCCCGGCGGCAGCACGGCCTCGTCCAGGTAGTACCAGGATTCGGGCTTGAGGCTCTCGAACTGCTCCAGGACCTCGCGCATCACGGCTTCATGCGTCAATGCGCCGGCCAGGGCAGTGGGAATGCGGCCCATGATGGTGCCGTCGGCGCGGATGGTGAATTCCAGTTTGGTCTCGCCCTTCTTGTCCTCGTTCAGCCAGAGGTGGACGTACGCTTCCTTAGCCGTGGCGGGATCCATGCCCATGAGGCCGACCCGGACGGAGTCGAGCGATTTGCCGCCGAGCGTCGTCGGCAGATGGACGGGGGCGAAGCGCAGCTTATCCGCGCCGAGCTCGGACAGGCGCGCTATCTCGCCCTTGGTCAGGTTTTCCCAACGCTTGGTCTGGAGCTTGGGATCGAGCTCCGGCTGGACGCCTGGCGTCTTCGGCGCTTCGGGCCGGCCGGATTTCGCGGCGAAGGGATTCTGGGTCAAGGGCTGGTTGAAGTTCTTCATATTGATACAGTCTACAGTATAGCGCATCCTGCGGCACTGCGGCATTTTTCAACCCCCACAAAAACCCCGCCCTTCGGGGCAGGGATGGCATCACATTCCGTCACCTTACATCTTCCGGCTGTCGTAGGCCCAGTGGAGCAGGGCCTGGCGCTGTTTGCGGTGGCAGTCCAAGTCGCGGCTGCGGCAGTTCTTTTTTATCTGCGCGATGTGGCGGCGCATGGCTTTCCAGCGTTTGATTTGGCGCTCGTCCTCGTCAGGGATGCGGCGGCCCAGCCAATAGCGGCAATACCACTGAAACCAGCCGCGCGGGTCTTCTTTGGAGATCCAGCCCTTTCTCTTCCACTCGCCGAGCGGCTGGCTGGCGTTGACCTTGAAGAAGTTGAGTTTGGCGTCGTGTTTTTCGGCGCAGAGTTTGGCCCGTCTGAACCATGAAGCCGGGAATTCTTTCCGGCAATCCGTCATGTATTTGCCGCCGAACACGCCGAGCTCGAGCATCTCGCGCGGCGACAGGTCGGGTTTGAAGTCGGGATGGAAATTGCGGCCGGCCGGCTCGGTCAAGAAATAAACATACCGCTTCTGCATCTTGTCGCTGACCGTGACTTGTTTACGCATAGATTCAGGATTTTTTCGCGGCTTTCCGTTTGCGCCAGCCGAGATGGAACAGCCAGGCGATGAGGAAGGCGGGGCCGGCGATGATGACGGACCAGGAAATCATGAAGGGCTGGAAGTCGCCCCTCATGCCGACCGCCAAAGAGACGACGTAAGCCAAGCCGGCGAGGGCGAAAAAGACGGTCCCGACGATTTCGCGCTTCCAGGCGACGGCCAGGACGATGGCCAGGACGAAAACCGGGATATTGTGCATGAACAGGGCCAGGAGCGTGCCCCAGAAACCGTAATCCCCGTCGAAGACATCGAGAGAGAATAGGGCCAAGAAGAGCAGGAACAGGATGGAGAGGATGCGCGGGACCCAATAGATGAGTCGGTCCTTGCTGGTTTTCATAATTCGCCATTCAGTCTAGCCGGCCAAAGCCAGTTCCGTCGCGATGAAACAGAGCCAGAATACCAGCAGCACCAGGCTTTCGCGGCGCGAAAGGAAGCGGCCGGAACGCATGAAGTAGAACAGGATGACCGAGGCCGAAAGCATGAATGCGCCGGTCGAATAGACGATGGTGCGCGGGAACGAGAACGGGCTGATGAGGGCGATGAGCCCGACCAGAACCGTGGCGTCGGCCAGGACCGTGCCCAGGATATCGCCGACGGCCAGGGAGTCGTGGCGTTTTTTGACCGCTGAGAGCGAGAACAGCAATTCCGGGATGGTGGTGCCCAGGCCTACGATCAGCATGCCGATGAGGATGGGGCTGACCCCCAAGCGGCCGGCCAGCGAGGCCGCCGAGTCGACGGTATAGTGCGCGCCGACGAGCAGGAGCGCCATGCTGAGCAGGAGCAGGGCGGCGTTCTTGGCTTTGCCGTTGGTTTGGGTTTGGACGGTCGGTCCGTCCAGGCCGTTTTTCAGCGAGAAGTAGTAGAAAGCGCCGCCGGCCAGGATCAGGGCAAGCCCCTCGAGACGCGAATAGTAGCCGTCGAGGCCAAGGATGAGCGAGAACAGCAGGAGCAGCGGATAGATGAAGCTGCTTTTCAGTATCTTGCTTTCGATTTTGATGCCGCGGCCGGCCAGGGAGGTCACGAGGGCGAAGACGAGTGTCAGGTCGGCGACATTGGAACCGAACAGGGTGCCCAAGCCCATCGCCGGCAGGCCGCTGACCGCCGCGTTTAGCGAGATGAGCCCTTCGGGCAGGATGGAAATCACGGCCACCACGATGAAGCCGACCGCATATTTGGATAAGCGGTAATTTTCGGCCAAGCGCGCCGCATAGCGGGTGGCGTATGTCGCGCCGCGGATGACCAGGGCCAAAGCGCAGGCGAAGATGAAGATGTCCTGGAACATGGTGGGGAGGGACCGCTGACATGAGATTAACAAAAAAACAGCGTTCCGATAACCGATGCCGCCGCTGAGTGGCCGGCGTCTATTCCGTCTGGATGTACTGTACCCGGCCGACTTCGCCGGTGTCGAGCCGGACCTTGATGCCGCGCGGGTGGATCGCCGCGTTGGTCAAAATGTCCTGGACGATGCCCTGGGTCAGCTCGCCGGTGGGCTGGTGTTCCTTCTTGACGACGAACACGACCAAGCCCGGTCGGATGTTGCGGCGGAGGGTCGGGTCGAGGTCGGGCATGGGTGTCAGGATTCCTCGAGGATTATGCGCTGGACGAAACCGCCGCGCTTGTCGGCTTTAGCTTGGCGTTCGGCTTCTACGGCTTGGGGGTCGAAGCCCTTGTGGGCTTGGATGGCCAGGATGACTTCCATCACATCGGCTAGTTCCTCGAGGTTCTCGGCGGCGCAGAATTCATCGACCTCCTCGCGGAGTTTTTCCTTGAGCTTGATCCAGTACTCGGCTTCATCCGCGACGTGCGTCACGGCCGTCTGGCCTTTGGCCCGGATGATGTCCGGGATCCTGTCGCGGACGAGTTTGTCGTAGCGCATAGCGGTGTCGGCTGAGCGTCGCGTTGATTCATCGGGTGATGATGGCGTTGCCGGGTAGTGTTTTTCGGATGATCTCCAGATCCGTCTCGGAGACGTCATTGCCCGTAAGGTCGAGCCTCTTCAGGCTCTTGAGGTTTCCGAGCTCGTACGGCAATCCGGTCAGCCGGTTATAGGACAGGTCCAGTGATTCCAAGAGGGGAAGCTGGCCGATTTCGGCCGGCACGCCGGTCAAGCGGTTGTGGCTCAGATCCAATGACTTCAGGTTTTTCAGCTGCCTGATTTCGGCTTGGATCGCCCCGGTCAAGCGGTTGTTCGACGCATCCAGCGTTTCCAGGTCCGCTAGGCCGAAAACATACGCCGGGAGCTTCTCCATGCTTTTGTTGCTCAGGTCGAGCCTGGCGGTGTTCCGTTCCTGGCCGACGGTTTGGTCCGGGGTCGTGTCAGCCGCGCGTTGTGGTTGGAACAAGGAACAGCCGCTCAGGGGCAAGCAAGCGGCTAGGAGCGCAGGAAATTTATTGCGGATAAGCTTAGCGTGGCACATATGCCATCAGCGTACCAATAAACCGGCGGAATAAAAATGCCCCGACGAAATCGAGGCCCGGACTGCAGGATGGGTTGCGGGAGCATGCGCTGCGCGGGTATGCCGTGCGCAGATGCGCGATGGGGTAGGGCACCTGTCCGATCCAACGGGGTCGTGGCCATCGCTAGGCGTCAACCGCTGGTTGGAGGTGTGGAAAAAGCATGTTTTCCCATGGAAATATGGAGTTTGACAGATGGTTGCAAGTGTTCTATTTTTGTTCTAACGAACAAACATCAAACATATGCCTCCTTTAACCCCCAAACAAAAAGAAGTCCTCGACTACATCGTGAGCTTCATCAACGACAAGGGTTATCCGCCGTCGTTCCGCGAGATCGCGGACGGATTGGAGCTAGCCTCGCCTTCGACCGTGCATGTGCACATCCAGGCGCTCAAGGAGCGCGGTTTCCTGAAAGGCGGGGGAGCGGGTCCGGGCGCGCGCAACCTCGAGCCGACGGACAAGGCTGTGATGTGGGGCAAGAGCGTCCTGCTTCCTCTGAAGGGCCTGATCGCGGCCGGAGCGCCCATCGAAGCCGTGGAGGAGCGCGAGACCTTCGCCGTGCCCGTGGATTTGGCCCCGGATTCGGCCAATTCGTACGTCCTGCGCGTCAAAGGCGATTCCATGATCGAGGACGGCATCTTCGACGGCGATTACGTGGTGGTAGAGAGGAATCCCTCGCCCAAGAACGGCGATGTCGTCGTCGCGCTCCTGGACAACGAATACGCCACGCTCAAAAGGTTCTACCGCGAACGCGACCGCATCAGGCTGCAGCCGGCCAACTCCACGATGAAGCCCATCTACTGCTTTGACCCGCTCATCCAGGGTGTGGTGAGGGCGGTGATACGGAAGTTTGAGTTCAGATAAAAAGCAAGGTTTTTCCGGGATTCCATCTTAATGACGGCCTTGGTTTATGTACGAAAAAATCGCGCAGACAATCGACGTCCTGGTTGCCTTCCGCAAGAACGGCGTGGAGCCCATGACTTTCAAGTGGAACGGGCATTATTACCAGGTGCGGAAGGTGAATCTGGTGCACAGCGAGCGCCGCGGCCGCGAGAAGGTGGTGATTTTTTCGGTCTCGGACGAGGCGAATGCCTATCGGCTGTCGTTCTCGACGGATGCCCTCACTTGGAAGCTCGAGGAGATGGCGACGCTGTGAGGCCGCGCTTCATGTTTTGAAATAAAAAATAGTGTCGTCCTTGAGCGAAGCGAAGGACCTTCCAAATTTGAAGGTTCTTCGGTCGCTGCGCTCCCTCGAGAACGACATCATTCTTTATTTTTATGTCCCTCCAACCGTCCAAGAAACTTGTCGCCCACGTGGACATGAACTCGTATTTCGCGTCCGTGGAGCAGCAGGCCAACCCGACGTTGCGCGGACGGCCGTTGGGCGTGTGCGCCTACCTGCACAAGGCCGGGTGCGTCATCGCGGCGTCCATCGAGGCTAAGCGGCTGGGCATGAAGGTCGGGATGTCGGTCGAGGAGGCCAAGAAAGCCGTGCCGGGCGCGGTCTTCGTCCAAAACGACCCGCCCAAGTACCGGGCCGTGACCTCGCGCGTGTTCGGCATCCTGCACCAGCTCTCGGACAAGGTGGAGCACTATTCCATCGATGAGGCCTTCCTCGATCTCACCGGCTGGTACCGCGACCCGGCTGAGGCGGCCTGGGCGCTCTGTAAAGCGCGGCGGCGCATCCGCGATGAGGTCGGGGAGTGGCTGCGCTGCTCCATCGGCATCGCGCCGACGCGCTTCCTGGCCAAGACCGCGTCGGACCTCGAAAAACCGAACGGCTTGGTCGTCATCGACCACGGCAACCTGGACGAAGTCCTGGCCGAGCTCGAGCTCGAGGACGTGTGCGGCATCGGGCCGCGCATCAAGAAACGGCTTAACCGCATCGGCATCCGGACGCTCCTCGAGCTCAAGCGCTATCCGGTCGGCAACCTGATGCGCGCCTTCGGCAAGAACGGATTCTACCTGTGGTCCAAGGTCAACGGCCTGGAGGTCGAGGACGTGGTCGGTGCCGACGCGGCGCCTCTCCCGAAGTCGGTCGGCCATTCGTACTGCGTGCCGGATCGGGTGAACCGCGAGGGCAAGGTGCTGGCGACTTTGGTCAAGCTGACCGAACGAGCCGGCCGGCGGTTGCGCGCCGTGGGGCTTTTTGCCGGGGCGGTGTACGTCAGTGTGGGGTTCCGTGAAGATAATTACGGCCTGCCGCGCGGGCCATTCTGGACGCCAAGCGCGGGCGAGGGCGGGACGCTCTACACCCTGTTCGACGAACCGGCCGCGGATTCGTTCTCGCTGGTCGGCGCCGCGACCGGGCTCCTGCGCGAGTTGTGGCACGGCGAGCGGGTCAACTTCTTGGCCGTGACGCTGACCAACCTAGCGCCGCCGTCGGGGCAACGGAGGTTGGCCACGGTAGGGGCGATCCATGAATCGCCCCTACCGTGGGATCGACGCATGGACCGCAAGCGGCAGGCGTCGTTGGCTGCGGATACCATCCGCGACCGCTACGGCGACGAGGCCATCGTGTTCGGGCAGATGTTGGGCCTGGGCGACGAGGCGCCGGACCGCATCGGGTTCAGGAAAGTGGAAGGGGTCGAGCCGATGAATAAGGTTTTTTGACTTGGAGGAAATATGGCAATTTCCGACGAAGAAGACATCCTCGAGCTCATCCGTCGTGACAGTTGGCGCATGGATGTGCTCAAGGCGGCAGCCTGTTTGGGCTTGCCGGATTGGTGGATCGGTTCGGGATTCGTCCGGGCCGCGGCGTGGGATGCGATGTCCGGCAGGACGACGGTGCTGCCGGACGTGGACGTCATCTACCTCGATTCGAGTGACATGAGTAAGGAGACCGAAAAGGTCCATGAAGAAGAACTGGCGCGCCTGTCACCAGGAGTGCCATGGTCGGTCAAGAACCAGGCGCGGATGCATCTGCGCAACGGCGATGCGCCGTACGCCTCGTGCGCCGACGCCATCCGGTGCTGGCCCGAGACGGCTTCGGCCGTGGCCGTGAAGCTGGATGCCGCCGGGAATTTGGAGCTCTTGGCTCCGCTCGGCCTGGCGGATTTGTCCGCCGGCATCATTCGTCCAACCCCGCGGTTCAGGTCCAAGATGGATATCTTCCGCGAGCGCCAAGCCGAAAAAGGTTGGCTGGCGGTTTGGCCCGGGGTCAGATATTCGGAGGATTGAAACACAAGCCCCGACCATCTTTGGCCGGGGCGATTTTTATGCCTTTACCCTAGCGGTTGGTTATGGTCTGCAGGTTCACGAACGGCGTGGCGCCTCCGGTGACGGTCGGCAGGCGGCCATCCCATTTTTCGATGGCCCGGAGCTCGAGGACTTGCGGGTTGGATTTGAGCGCTTCCGACTCGACGCGCATGGCTTCGGCCTTGCCGCGGGCTTCGGCGATCTTTTGGTCGGCTTCGAATTTGATCTGCTCCAGCTTATTTTTGGCCGCGAGCGCCGATTGTTCGGCGGTCACCTTGGCTTCGATGGCCTCGTTGAACGAGCGCGAGAAGCTGAAGTCCACGATGTTGAAGTCGTCGACCTCGATGCCGCGCGGTGCGAGCTTGTCCTTCACGTGGTTGCGGATTTCCTCGCGCACCTGTTCGCGTTTGGTGATGAGCTCCTCGGCGGTATATTTGGCGGTCGAGGCTTTGACGGATTCCTGGAGCGCCGGATCGATGAGCCGGGATTTGTACTCGGTCCCGACATCCTGGTAGATGTTGGCGACCTTGTCCGGGTTGATGTGGAAGTTCAGCGCGACGATGCTGCTGACGCTCTGCAGGTCTTTCGAGGCCGCCGTGGCCTCGATTTGCTCCTTTTGGACCTTGACGTCCAATACGATGACACGGTCCGAGACCGGGATGCGGACGTACAGGCCTTCGCCGTAGACCTTGCCGGTCACGGCGTTCCAACGCAGCAGGACGCCGCGTTCACCGGCGCCGATGGTGCCGAACGGCCAGGCTATCGAGAGCAGGATGAGGGCAAAAAACGCCCCGACGGCCAAGTAGATGGATTTCTTCATAGGGTTGGTAACAGTAGACGTTAAGCCGTCGATTGTGTCAATGTTGGTTCATCCTTATGTCCGCGATTCTATTGGCTACGACCAACAAGTCCAAGGTCGAACGCATACGTAAATTGCTCAAGGCCTTCGGGTCGGATGTCGAGGCGAAAACCCCGACCGACCTCGGCATCGAGCCGGTCGAAACAGAGGAGGGCAGCGACCTTTTGGCGAACGCGCGGGATAAAGCGCGGGCGTATCTTGGCAAGACGGATCTGCCCATCCTCGGGACCGACACCGGATTTTTCCTGGATAATGAAATCCTGGATCCGGCCATGGTCAAACGGAACGCCTTGGGCGGACGGGATGAGGCCAGCCTGACGCGGGAGGAAACCAAACAAGCCATCCTGGATTTCTACATCGGGTTGGCCAGGAAGCGCGGCGGAGAGGCTGAGGCGTATTGGAAAGACGTGTTCGTCCTGGTCATGACTGACGGGACAGAGAAGACGTCCGAAGGCATCCGGCCAGTCGTCCTGACGGATAAAGTCCATGGCCAGGTCGACGACTTTTTCCCGATGCGCAGCCTGTATTACTCCAAAACCACCGGAAAATTCACCTGCGACGCGACCGAGGAAGATGAAAAAATGGAATTTGGTCCGTATAGCGAGGCACTCATTAGGCTGATGAGCTGAATTGATTCACCAAGGGCTCTTGCATGCGTCCCAAAGCAAGTTGAATTTTTGGCGTTCCATGGTCGCCAAGTCGTTGCTTTCGATAATGAGCCCCATCACCTCCCTGCTTGGGGAGATGTATGCGATTTTGTTTTGGTAGATGTATTGAATGGTATTCATCTTGGTATCTTTCGGTAGAAAACGGGTTTCGCGTAATTCGGCTTTATCGCGCGGTATGAGAGCTACCGAACGCGGCTCTTTGAGGACGAGCATGCGTAAGAAAATGTTTTTTTTGATGCGTGCCTTCCGGTAAGTATCGTCATACAAGCTGGGGGATGCATAAAACAGGAAAACGTCCGAGAATGAGCCCATCAGAAGAATTTCGCCATCGGTACCTTCCAAGGTTTCGCTTTCGACGGTTTGTAGGCTGTCCTTGCCTTCATAATATCTGACGCATGGCTTGGTTTCCGTCTGGATGTGCGTCAAGGCAAGGAGTTCGGGTATCGCGTTCTGTAGCGCCGCTTTGCGTTCGTCGAGCATATCTATGAGTTGATTGGGCTTGATCGGCACGAACTGCATCCCACGGCGGTTTTTGGATTCTGAAATCAGACCTTTGGATTTCAAAGATTCGGTTATGAGGTATAGCGTCGTTCGTTTGAGCGTGCTTTTCTTGGCTAATTGCTGGATGCTGGCCGAGCCTAATTCCAGACTAGCCAGATATACGGCAGCCTCTTTCTTGTCCAAGCCAAATTTTTCGAGAGTTTGAGTGATAAGCACGCGGTTCATAGTGTCGATATTTTTGACAACATTATAGCTCAAGGTTCATATATTTTCCATCGCTTAAAAATACCTAATATATTGTTGAAAATTTTCGAATCAACAAATGGGCTAAGTTTACGTGAGTTTGTCATTTTTTCCGTCATTGATTGACTCTCGAACTTAGTGGTCGGTATAGTCAATATATCAAAACCGTCATCGCATCACCCCGATGCGGAGTAGCGCTAAGGTTGACGGAGCACTTTAAAAAAAGAAGTTGGCGAGTGTCTCACGGGCGGGATCCGGCGCGTAAAGTCCGCAACATGGGCGACGTAAGTGTCCGGATGGAATTGGTTTCGACAGAGCGTAAGTGAAAAGCCAAGCTTTTAAGGCTGTGTGACAATCGGCCTTTCCTTATCCGGGAAAAAGAGCCACATGGACTAAGCCGCGTGGCCATGAAGAAATCCGCGTTAGTTACAGGAGACTAGGGACATGCTCGAACTCATCATACTCGGTGTTGCAGGTGTCGTTGGTGCCGCAGCGGGGAGCGCTCTCGCAGAGCCGAAAAAAAGTCCCGAGGAAAGGGCAAAGGAGGAGAGGGAGAGGAAGAGATGGTGGGAGGAGCAAAGGGAACATGAGATCGCCATGAATGAATGGTTCAAGATCCATGGTTGCGATGACTGATTCTCGATGCGGTGGGTTGCGGATCATGAGCGACGCCTAAAACCGTTTTGGCAGCTCGCCTACGGTCCGCCAACCAGGCGGCACATACCTTGACCCGCAGCGGTTCAGCTGCGGGTCGTTCTTTTCTAGGAAATCCTGGGTGGAGGCGGTTTTAGGAAACTGACGTACCGCGACACGTAGCCGTAACCCGGGAGGAGGTCATTACTTCAGCAGCTTGAGGCTTTTCACGACCTGGTCGAAGATCGGTGACTCGAGGCATTCCCAGCGGCGGAATTCATAGGCGCGGTACCCGGTGCCGGCGAAGCGGTAGAAGTCGCAGTATTCGATGTTGACGTTCGATGGCGGATTTATCTGGACGACTTTATAGCGCTTGCCTGGGATGCCGTTCACCGGAAAATCCTCCGCGGTCTCGAATTTTTCGTTTTCCCCCAAAACGTAAGTCTGGTCGCCTTTGGCCACGTCCACGGTCAGGTCGGGCATCGGCGTTTCGTCCTGCGGAGTCGGCTTTTTCAC
Organism: uncultured Gammaproteobacteria bacterium; assembly: GCA_964415965.1. Taxonomy (GTDB): domain Bacteria; phylum Patescibacteriota; class Patescibacteriia; order 2-12-FULL-60-25; family 2-12-FULL-60-25; genus CAIKNB01. The sequence goes on along the minus strand of CAYQCK010000003.1, from coordinate 113,157 downwards.
GATGTCGAGGCGGTTGTCATGTTCGACAACGCGGTAGCCCTCGGGGACCGTGAGCGAGAGGCCGAGCTTTTCGTTGCGGTATTCGTTCGCTTGGGTCGGGGATAGCTTTTCGGCCGCCGGAGCCACGGCATCGCGGACCGTCAGCGGTTGGAAAGGCGACGGCGGAGGAGTAGGTTTCAAAAAATACATGGCGCCGGCGCCGATGATGGTGGCCAGGAGCGCGACCGTCGCTACGAGCCAGGGGTTTGTCTTGTATTGGTCCATAGTTTTTACGTTTTTGGGCGTTTAACGCCAGCTATCCGAAAGAATTACACCAAGCTGCGGAATATTGTGCAAATTACGCAAAATTGATAGCGTTAGGTGACGAAATATGGCGCAAACATATCCATTCCAAGACATCGAGAAGAAATGGCAGGACGATTGGGACAAGAACCGGACGTACCGGGCCGAGGACCTGCCGGTCTCCGAGAAGTCCAAGAAGTTCTACGGGCTCATCGAGTTCCCGTATCCGTCCGGCGACGGTCTGCACGTGGGCCATCCGCGGTCGTACGTGGCGCTCGACGCCATGACGCGCAAGAAACGCATGGAGGGCAAGGATGTCCTGTATCCCATCGGTTGGGACGCGTTCGGGTTGCCGACCGAGAATTACGCCATCAAGAACAAGATCAAGCCGGCGGACGCAACCAAGAAGAACATCGCGAACTTCAAGCGGCAGATCAAATCCTTGGGCATCGGCTTTGACTGGTCGCGCGAGGTCGATACGACCGACCCGGCGTACTACAAATGGACGCAATGGCTTTTCCTTAAATTCTTCGATTCGTATTTCGACGACGTCGAAGGCCGGGCCAAGCCCATCGCGCAACTGGCCATCCCGGCCGCGGTCCAGGCCCAGGGCGAGGAAGCGGTCCGCCGATACCGCGACGAACGGCGCTTAGCCTACAAGTCAGCGACCAAGATCAACTGGTGCCCGCGCTGTAAGATCGGTTTGGCCAACGAGGAAGCGCAAGGCGGCGTGTGCGAGCGCTGCGGCGAGGGCGTGGAGCAGCGGCACAAGGCGCAGTGGATGATCCGCATCACCAAATACGCCGAGCGGCTCATCCGTGATCTCGACACTGTCGACTATCTCGAGCGCATCAAAGCCCAGCAAATCAATTGGATCGGCCGGAGCGAGGGCGCGTATGTGGATTTCAAGGTCCAGACCGCGGCCAAGGGCCTGTTGCCGGACAAGGTCACGGTGTTCACCACGCGACCGGATACTTTGTTCGGCGCCACCTATATGGTGCTGGCGCCGGAGCATCCGCTTGTCGAGACTTGGATTAACGAAGGGGATGTCACGAACGCGGCGGAAATCAAGGGATACCAAGAGGGCGCCAAGATGAAGAGCGAACTGCAACGCCAGGAGAACAAGGAGAAGACCGGCGTGGAGCTCAAGGGCGTGCGGGCTGTGAACCCGGCCACGAACCAGGAGATCCCGATTTGGATCGCGGATTACGTGCTCGCCGGCTACGGCACGGGCGCCATCATGGCCGTGCCGGCGCATGACGAACGCGATTTCGAGTTCGCCAAGCTGTTCAACCTGCCGGTAATCCAGGTCGTGGCGGCCGAGGAGCAGAGCGCGGCGCGCGGTTTGCCGTTCATCGAGGAGGGGGTCGCGTTCAATTCCGGCATGCTCGACGGACTCAAGACCGCGGACGCCAAAGACAAGATGATCGCCTGGCTCGAAGACAACCGAACCGGCGCCAAGACCATCAACTACAAGCTGCGCGACTGGGTGTTCTCGCGCCAGCGCTACTGGGGCGAGCCCATCCCGCTCGTGGACTGCAAGAAGTGCGGTTGGGTGCCGGTGCCGGACAAGGACCTGCCGTTGACTCTGCCCGAGGTCGAGAAGTACGAACCGACCGACACCGGCGAATCGCCCCTCGCGGCCATCCGGAGCTGGGTCGAGACGACCTGTCCGCAATGTGGCGGTGCGGCCGAGCGCGAGACCGACACCATGCCCAACTGGGCCGGGTCGTCCTGGTATTTCATGCGCTATTGCGACCCGCATAACGATCAAGCCTTCGCCGATCCGGAGAAGCTCAAGTTCTGGATGCCGGTCGACCTGTACAACGGCGGCATGGAGCATACGACTCTCCATCTTCTGTACTCGCGCTTCTGGCACAAGTTCCTGTGGGACTTGGATATCGTCCCGCGGGAGTGCGGCTCGGAGCCGTACGCCAAGCGGCGCTCGCACGCGCTCATCCTGGGCGAGGGCGGGGTCAAGATGTCGAAGTCCAAGGGCAACGTGGTCAATCCGGACGACGTGGTGGCGCAGTACGGCGCCGACGTGTTCCGCGTGTACCAGATGTTCATCGGGCCGTTCGACCAGGATGCGCCGTGGGACACGCACGGCATCGAGGGCGTGAAGCGGTTCCTGGAGAAAATCTGGAAGCTTTGCACGACCAACGTTGACGGTCCGTTCAAGGCCGGCGGCACAGAGACCTTGCTCCACCAGACCATCAAGAAAGTCGGTGAGGACATCGAGGACATGCACTTCAACACGGCGGTGTCGGCCCTCATGATCCTGGTCAACGGCTTGGCCGAACAGCCAATCGACCCGCAGACAGCCGAGACGCTCCTCAAGCTCCTGGCGCCGTTCGCGCCGCACCTGGCCGAAGAGCTGTGGCACAAGCTGGGGCATGAGACCTCCATCCACCGAGAGGCCTGGCCCAACTACGACCCGGCCAAGTGCGTGGCGGCCACGTTCGAGCTGGTGGTCCAGGTCAACGGCAAGGTGCGCGACAAGTTCGAGGCGCCGACCGACATCCCGGAAGAGGAGGCAAAAGCCAAGGCCTTGGCGTCCGAAAAAGTGAAGCCTTTCCTGGTCGGCAAAGAGCCGCAGAAGGTGGTGTATGTGAAAGGCCGGTTGGTGAGCATTTCGGTGTAAAAATTGGGCTAAAATAAGACAAAAGTCAGGCCTTGAGAGGCTTGACTTTTTGGCTTAATTGTGTTATATTAATTTGTCTGAAAATCAGGCGCCGTGCCCCTGCGGAACAGGGGAGTCTATCCAAAAGCTAAGCAGCGTGTCGGCCAAAGGCTTCCACGCGGCGTGCCTCGGATGGAGGATAAGATGAAGGACAGTACTTTCACCATCGATCAGATCGCGAAACTCCGGGAGATTGAACGAGCACGGATGCGGCGAGGGGAACCGGGACTGCGGGAGGAGCTGCAGACTCTCATCTCACGCCTTCAGAGTTCAACAAGCCTGGAGGCGCAGATCGAGCGGATCGACAGCAACATGGAGCGTATTTACGCTGCTGTCGCAGAATCTAAGGGCCCGGTCGCTGAAGGCTGTGATGCAGAGTCGGTCATCCAGAGGTCGGAAGCGGCGCGTCGTGCGGCTGCCGACAAGCTGGCTGCGCATGCCGCAAGTCTCCGTCCCGGAAGACCGTCCAGCGCTGTGGTGTTCCAGAGAACGCTCGGCAACCTCCCATCCGGCAGGGAGCCTGGCGAAGCGAGAGAGCGCGGATTGGCTCCGCGCTGGGGCGAATTCTCGAAGCGCCGCGGTTAGCCAGCCTCTTTACGCCCCGTGTATCCGTCTTGGATGCGCGGGGTGTTGTTTTTGTGTCATTGCGAGCGACTGGAGAGCACGGCAATCTCCGGAGATTGCTTCGTCGCTTGGAGCTCCTCGCAATGACAAATGGGGTTGTCTGCATCGGGGCTAGGCGCTAAGCTTCTTTCACTATGCGAGTCACGGTCATCGGTTCGGGATATGTCGGGTTGGTGTCGGGCGCGTGTCTGGCTGATTTGGGCCACACGGTCACGTGTATCGACACGGACGAGGGGAAAATCGCCAAACTGCGGCAGGGCGTGATGCCCATCTATGAACCGGGACTCGAGGAGGTCGTGCGGCGCAACGTCCAGGCCGGAAGGTTGGCGTTCACCACCTCGTTCGTGGACGGCATTCCGGGCGCCGAGGTCATCTCGATCGCGGTCGGCACGCCGTCGGCGGCAGACGGGTCGGTCGACATGAGCTATGTCGATGCGGCCGCGGCCATGATCGGCCGGAGCTTGGTCGGCTATGCGGTCATCGCGGACAAGAGTACGGTGCCGGTCGGCACGGCCGAGCATGTAGCCGACATCGTCCGGCAATACACGGCGCATGAGTTCGATGTGGTCTCGAACCCCGAGTTCCTGCGCGAAGGCCATGCCATCTTCGATTTCTCAAAACCGGCGCGCATCGTCATCGGCGCGGATTCGCCGCGCGCGGCCGACGTCATGCGCGGCCTCTACACCCACATTGATTGCCCCAAGCTCATCATGGACACGCGGAGCGCGGAGCTGACTAAGTACGCCTCGAACGCCTTTTTGGCGACCAAAATCAGCTTCATCAACGAGGTGTCGCACCTGTGCGAGGCGGTGGGCGCGGATGTCGAGGCTGTGGCTGCGGGCATGGGGAGCGACCCGCGCATCGGCAAGGAATTCCTCAGACCGGGTCCGGGCTGGGGCGGGAGCTGTTTCCCGAAAGACGTGAAGGCCTTCCTCAAGCTCGGCGAGGCTCACGGGCATCCGATGCCCGTGACGAACGCGGCTTTGGCCATGAACAAGTTGGCGCGGTCGCGGGTGGTCGAGCGGTTGGAGCGGGAGCTTGGGGGATTGGAAGGCAAGAACATCGGCATCCTCGGCGTGGCGTTCAAAGGCAATACTGACGACACGCGCGAGTCGCCGGCCATCGATATCATCCGGCACTGCATAGAGCGCGGGGCCAAGGTCAAAGTCTACGATCCGGAAGCGCGGGTGGTGCCGGAGACGCACGGGTTCGACGTGCCACACACGGCTTCGCCGTACGAGGCGGCGCAGGACGCGGATGCGGCCATTGTCGCGACCGAATGGGAAGAGTTCCGGGCATTGGATTTGGCTAAGCTCAAAGCAGCCATGGCGAATGCGCTCCTCTTGGACGCGCGCAACCTCATCGCCAAGGATGCGGCGGACAAGCACGGGTTCAGGTACCTGCGCATCGGCGTCAAATGACATGGTGACGAAATCAGTCTTCAATCCGCCCAAGGCGGCCCCGTGACGGGGCCGGATAGATTTTGGTTCCGTCATCAATAAACCGTGATAAACACGGTTTATTGAATATATCGACACCCCGGGCAAGCCTGAAGGCGCGACCCGGGGTCTCGGTGGATCCCGGCTCGCGCTGCGCTTGGCCGGGATGTCGAGAGAATCTGGCGGTGTTTATCATGAACAAACCCTATGCCTCCCGAAACCTGGCAAACAGAACTGCGGGACACTATCCGCACGCTCGAAGACCTCGAGCGCCATGTGCCGCTCGACAACCAGCCGAGCTTGCGCCGCGTCGTGGCTAAGATGCGGCTCGCCATCACGCCGCATACCCTGAAGCTGATTGATTTCACGAATCATGAAGATCCTCTCCTCCGGATGTGTTTGCCACAGACGCGGGAACTTGAGGCCTGTGTTGGCGAACTGTCTGACCCGATCGGCGACCGTGAAAAGTCGCCTGTTCCGTTCCTGGTCCATCGGTATCCGGACCGGGCGCTCGTCCTATGCACGTTTTTTTGCGCGCAATCGTGCCGATTCTGTTTCCGGCGCAGCCGCACCGGCGCGGTTGAACCCGGCCCGACGCCGGACGAGGTCGCACGCATCTTCGAGTATTTGAGGCAGCATCCGGAAATCGAAGAAGCCATCCTGTCCGGCGGCGACCCGCTGACGCTGACCGACGGCCAGCTCGAGAAGTGGCTCGGCGGCCTGCGTGCCATCCCGTCCATCCGGCGCATCCGCATCCATTCGCGGGTGTTGGTGAATCTTCCGTCGCGGATTACCGACGGTCTCGTTGCGGTTTTCCGCCGGCACATGGACGCGACGCATCCGATTTACGTCGTCACGCATTTCAACCATCCGCGCGAGATCGCTGAGGAGAACGTCGCGGCCGTGGCCAAGCTTGTCGACAACGGAATCGTCGTGCGCAACCAAAGCGTGCTGCTCAAGGGCGTGAATGACAGCGCGAATGTCCTCGAAGATTTGTTCAAAAAGCTTACCGACATCCGTGTCTTGCCGTATTACCTGCACCAGCTCGATTTGGCCGAGGGTACGAACCATTTCCGGGTGCCGCTCGAACAGGGTCTTGAGTTCATGCGGAGGCTGCAGGGTAAAGTGACGGGCATCGCGTTGCCGCGCTACATGCTCGACGTGCCGGGCGGGAAGGGGAAGGTGCCGTTGGGGCACCAATATCTCGAGAAAGTAGGTGGCGGTTGGATCGTCGAGACGTTGTCCGGGGAAAAGGCGGAATATCGGGAGCCGTCATAGAACCGACGTCGGGAGTTTGCATATATCAATTTATATTGATATATTGCCGCGACATGCCGATATGAAGCCGAAATGCTGCGCGAAAAACGTGACGGCCAGGGGAATCGCCTTGGCCGCGGAATCCTTCAAGGTCCTGGCGGAACCGAATAGGCTGAAGATCCTGTGCATGCTGCAGGAGGGTGAAAGGTGCGTATGCGACATCTGGCGGTTCCTTAAGCTGCCCCAAAACCTGATTTCCCATCACCTCAAAATCCTGAAGGACGCGGGGCTCATCAGCTCACGGAAGGATGGTTTGAGGGCCTACTATTCGATGGATAGATCGGCGGTTTCAAAATTCAACTCTTCGCTTAAATCGTTTTTCGAAACATATGAAGGCTGACGTCAAGATCGAGGTTTTCGGTTCGGGCTGCCCGTCCTGCAAAAGGCTGTTCGAAAGGACCCAGGCGGCCGTCGCAGAATTGAAATTGGCTACAGAGGTCGAATACGTCACCGACCTCCAGAGGATAGTCGAGATGGGGGTCATGTCCAGTCCGGTGTTGGCGATCGACGGAGAACCGGTATGGGCCGGTTCAGTGCCTGAGACCGAGGAAATCGTCGAGCTGATCGGCCGGCGCATCGTCGGTTGAGTTATGGACATATTTTGGCCACTGCATCGCTTGGCGGAGTGGTTCATCTTAAGCGTTGTCGGATTGCCGAGCCGAACGCCCTTGGCTGAAGCTTCGGTATTTTTCATTTACGATTCGGTGAAAATCCTCATTCTCCTCACTGCCATCATCTTCATCGTCTCCGTGATCCGTTCCTATCTGCCGCCCGAGAGGATCCGCTTTGCCTTGGCGCGCAAAAACCCGTATGTCGGGCATATTTCGGCTGGGCTCTTGGGCATCGTCACGCCATTCTGCTCATGTTCGGCCGTCCCGTTGTTTTTGGGTTTTGTCCAAGCCGGCGTCCCGCTGGGCGTCACGTTTTCGTTCCTCGTGGCTTCGCCCATGATCAACGAAGTCGCGTTAGCCATGCTGTTCGGCATGTTCGGCTGGAAGGTGGCGTTTATCTACGTCGTCAGCGGTTTGGCGATCGCGGTCGGGGCGGGCGTCGCCATCGGCCGGATGAAGGTCGAGAACCTGGTCGAGCCTTTCGTGTTCCGGCATCAGGCCAAGTCCGGTGTCGATTCGCCCAAGCCAAATTTAAGGCAAAGGGCGTCGCATGCCGCGGGATACACGTCCGACGTCCTCAGGAAAATTTGGCCTTATGTCCTCAGCGGTATCGGGGTCGGGGCATGGATCCATGGGTACGTGCCGGCTGATTTTTTGGTTAACCATGCCGGCAGCGGCAGATGGTACGCGGTTCCGCTCGCTGTCTTGGTCGGCATCCCGCTTTATTCCAATGCGGCCGGCATAATCCCGCTCGTATCCGTATTGACGCAGAAAGGCGTGGCCATGGGGACCACATTGGCTTTCATGATGGCGGTGACCGCCTTATCGCTGCCGGAGTTCATGATCCTGAAGAAAGTGATGAAGCCTAAGCTTATCCTGATATTCGCCGCCACTGTCGGCATCGGGATCACGTTTATCGGTTATCTGTTCAATAGCCTCTTGTAGGTCGGTTTGGTCTGACCGAGGCGCCGGGCGTCCACAGTTCCGGATGGGCTGGACGTCGGTTTCGGATGTGGTAGCTCTGGGATATGCGGTGGCGGAGTCTGCCGGACAGGTTGGGCAGCCTGGGTTTGGGCATGGCGGCTTTTTTGGCAGGCGTCGCGCTCCACGGCTTGGCGCCGTTCGTCCGTTTCGCGGCTTGGCCGTTCGCTCTATCGGCGGCCGTGGGTTTTTTGATCGCCTATTCCTCTAAGCGCCGCGTCGCGCGGCTCATCTTTGTGGCGGGTTCATGTCTTGCGTTCGGGATATGGCGTTTCGATGCGACCATCCCCGAGACGAAGCAGTTGTTTTGGATGAATACATCGGCGGCTTTCGTCGGCCGCGTGCTGTCCGTATCCGGTCAGGGCAAGACGGCGACGCATGTCGTCCGACTCGAGACCGTGAATGGCGCCGTGGTCAGGTCGCCGGGGGAGAGGTTAGCCATGAAGACGGGCGTCGGGCTTGAAGTCGGAGCAAAAATCTCTTTCGTCTGCACGGCCAAGATCCCCGGGATATCCTCGTCGAATGCCGTGCGCCGCAAGTCATTGGCCCGCAAGGGCGTGTGGTCGGAGTGCGGTTCGGCAGCGGAGGTGCGGACGCTGGAGCCGCCGTCATCGCTCAATCCTTTGACCTGGCTCGCGCGTTGGCGGAAGTCGTTGACCGGGCGCATCCAGCGGGTGCTGCCGCCGGATGAGGCGGCGCTCGTCGCCGGGATACTTTACGGCGAACAGGATTTTTCGGATGAATTGAACGAGGATTTCAAGCGCGCCGGGCTGATGCATCTCGTGGCCGTGTCGGGTTCGAACGTAACCATCGTGGTCAGCATGTGCTTGGCGCTGGCTTTGGGCATGGGCCTCAGGCGGCGGCAGGCGTTCTGGTTCGTGACCATCGCGTTGCTGGCGTTCGTCGGGTTCGTGGGCTTTTCGTCGTCGGTTTTGCGCGCGGCTTTCATGGGTTGGCTCGTCATCCTGGCGCGGCATGTCGGCCGGATGGCCCGGACTTGGCGCTTGCTGCTCATGGCGGCCGCCATCCTCAACCTGTCGAATCCGTGGCTGCTCGCGTTCGATCCCGGCTTCGCCCTGTCCTTCCTCGCGACGTGGGGGCTATTGGCCTGGACGCCGATATTCTCAAGATGGTTCGAGCGCGTGCCCGAAACGTTCGGTTTGCGCGAGACTATGGCCACGACCTTCGGGGCGACGCTCATGACCTCGCCGTATCTGGCCTGGGCTTTCGGCCGGATGAGCCTGGCCGGACTCATGACCAACGCCTTGGCGTTGCCGCTCGTTCCGTGGGCCATGCTGTGGGGTTCGGTCACGGCGGTCTGGGGAGACTGGCCAGGCGGTCTGCTGGCGTCCTTGCCGGCGTACGGTTTGACCCATCTCATCATCCTCATCAGCCGGGCAAGCCGCTTGGTTCCGTGGTTGGATTGGCAGGTGCCGAAGATGGAATGGTTGATGCTCGTCGCGAGCTATTTGTGGCTTGGGTTTTGGTGGAAGACGCTGGCGGAGAAGCCGGAAGCCCAAAACCAGGCTGTGGATACCGCTGTCGGTGAAGCGTATCTGTCGGACTCGGCCGACAGCGATTTCAGCCGTTTCAACCTGATTCCAAGATGAGGTTTCCCGTCGGTGGTTCTGTTTGTCGGCGCCGACAGACAGAATCTTTGACCCGGCCGACCGGCGCGGGCTAGCGTGTAAGCATGGATCGCCAAGATCCTGCACCTAGACAAACGGAGAGGTTGGAAGCGGTCCGAGGCCGGAGTTGCCGGGCGCGGCCAGGGAGAGATAACCAAGCGGCCCTGGTGCGCGCCCCGTCCTGGTACGGCAACTGGGTCGGCGCAGGCAATGTCGGGGAAGCCGGTCTCGGAACCAGAGGAGAGAGCTACGTATGCCGGACGCGCGCCCCAGCGGCGCCTCACGGACGGTCTCGACAACCGCGGCGCAAGCCAGCCGCCGGTGCAGACGGCAGGCCGGACTTAGGTCCCAAGCCAAACCCGTCTCGGCGCGAATGCAGACCGCTTCCAACCTTGTCCGATGTCCTGTCGCGGGATATTCGCCTCAGGCGGCGCATCAGGTATCATTAATTCCCTATGAAGACCATCAAGTTCAACGATTTCAAGACAGTCCTCGCCGTCTGCGCGGGCGTGCTCATGCTGACTTTTGTCGCCTACCGCTACATACCGGGCTTGGGCAAACCGATTGCCAAACCGTATTCGACCGAAGAGCAGAGTCGGCTCCTCCAGGAGGCGGATCTTCAGGAGAATTCGCCGGCCGAAGGGGATGCGGCCGATGAGCCGCTCGCCCTGCCGCAACCGACCAGCGCCGCGTTCGTCGGCAGCGACGTGCTGCGCGGGCTCGGGCCCAACTGGACGTTTGTCGGACAGCAGGACCAAAAGATGTTGAGCATGAGCTACGTCGCCGGCACGGCGCCGGACCGCGAGTCGGTCGTGCGGCTCGTCGCCGACAAGGGCGTCGGCCTGGTCATCGAGGAATCGCGCATCGCTGACAAGAAGATGCTGGAGGAGGCTTTGAAATCAAAAGACGTTGCCAAAACGACCGTGGCCGGCAAGACGGCCTACCTCATCCCGATGGGTGGTTTGGCCGGCGGCACCGCCTTGCTCCTGGTCGGCTCCACGAGCGTGCTCATCCTGCAGGACCCGAACGCCGCGAACTGGCCCGAGAAACTCCATCCCGAAATCGAGATGTACGTCCGGACCGTGGACGTGCCCTAGCCGTTCCTGTTTGCGCCCGGGATGCATAGCGGGCGGAAGTTGGGAAACGGTGCACCTTCAAAACGAGGGCACACAACATAAGAGGTGATCGGCCATGAGACTGACGCGATTCTTTCTGGCGGTTGGTTCGGTGTGCTTGGCGGCCTGCGGTCAGGCGGGGGACAGGGGCGAAATATCGGAGAATGCCCAGCAGGGCATCCAGACCGACCCGGCGACCGGCATCCCGTATGCCTTCACTTACCAGTTCCCGCTCCAAGGCCTGAACGCCTCGGATCTCGGGTTCGGTTTCGGGAGCATGAACACGCTCATCTGCATGGCCCGAGACGCCGATGGCAACTGCCTGGCCTACGGCTACCACCTGGCCCGCGACACGCAGGTCGGCAAGACGCCCTTCGGCACTTTGGTCCTGGCGCCGGCCGACGGCATCGTGCGCGTCACGACCGACATCACGCTGAAGGGTTACGGCTCCACGAGCCGTTACAACCCGGACTATTACGGCTGCGTCATCGTGCTGGAACACGAGCTGCAGAACGGCCAGGCCTTCACGACGCTCCTCGGCCACGTGAGATGCGAAAGCGGCCAAGCGTACGACCCGAGCGCCCGGATCGGCAACCCCAAGCGGGGGACGTTGGTCCGCCGCGGCCAATACCTCGGGCGCGTCGGTCACTACTGGTACGGCGCGGACAAGAGCGTGGACTGGCATCATCTGCACTGGGGCATCCGGCAGGGCCGCTACCAGGCCGCGAGCTACACGCGCAGCGGCGTCTACAAATGGGTGCGCGGCTACGCGGCGCGGAGCGAGTTCACCAAGGATGCGCAGACCGGCAAGCTCGTCCATCCGGAATGGAGCGATCCGGTGCTGACGCTGAAGGCGCTCGGCGATCCGGCGCTCACGCCGGACGTGGGCGTGCGCCACCATCCGCCGGGTTCGCTCCTCGAGGATTCCCAGGGCGGCCACTGGCTGGTTTCCGGCGAAGCCGAACTCGCCAGCCTCCCGGAGGCCGTGATGCAGTCAGACCGATATGACGTATCGCGCGCGGTCCGCGCCTCGGATGATGAGCTGGCATGCTATGCCCGCAGCGGCGATGTCGCCTCGGCGGGCCCGGTGACGCTCTACCAACGCCCGGGTTCGTCGACCGTGGTCATGGCCTACGACGCCAAGCTCCAGCGGTTCGACGCCATCCGCCAGGAGGCCTTGTTCTCCTGGGGCTACAATTTCAGCGAGCTGACCAAGGACGCGGCCAAGATCCAGCAGGCCGAGACGAAGTATGCGGCACAGGGCTTCCGCCGGTTGCGGCCGGGGAGCCTGGTCAAGGCGGTCGAGGCGAGCGAAGTCTGCATCGTCACGCCGTGGCAGACGCGGCGGCCCATCGCGAGCGGCGAGGTGTTCGAGAAGCTCGGTTACGCCTGGGAACGCGTTGTCGCCATCCCGGCCGACGTGCTCGACGCCGTGGCTGGGCCGCGCGAATCCGGAGTCGTGGATTGGGATTCCATCTTCGACTGCGCTCTGCCTGCGCCCTGCCCTTCGGACGGGGATTGCGGCGGCGGCGCCGACCCGGAGGATTATCCGGGCGAGGACGACGATGGTGAACCGGCCGCGGACGCCGATGCCGGACAGGGCCAAGCGGGTTCGGGCAATCAGCCGGCCGAGGCCTGTAACGGCCTTGACGATGACGGCAACGGAGCCGTCGACGAGATTTTCCTCTGCCGGCTGGGCGCGCTCGACGGACCGGTCTGCGTCTCGGAATGCGGTACGGTCGGCCAACAGCGCTGTGACGCGCCGGACTGTTCATGGGGAGCTTGCCGGCCGTTCGCCGAGGGTTGCGCCAACACCATCGACGACGACTGCAACGGATTCATCGATTGCGCCGATCCGGCTTGCGCGGACGACGCGGCTTGCCAGGCCAAGCCAGATGCCGGGACGACGGACGCCGACCAGCCGGCGCCGGACGGGATGACCATGCTCCGTTTCGCCTACACCGGTCCGGCCACACCCGGTGCCATTAAGCTCAACGCTTGGTGGCAGCGGCCCGACAAGTCGGTCCGGGCCTGGGGCCAGGTCACGGATTGCGCCGATGCGGTTCCCGGCGACGGCAAGCTCGAGTGTCAATTCACCGTCGAATCCGGAAGTTCGCCGCTCGAGTTCCAGATAGATTTGCCAAATGGGCAGTTCTGGGGCGACCAGTCGTGCTGGAACGGCGGATGCGGGTCCACGGTCGGGAGCCTGACGGTTTCCGGGCCCGGAGGCGGCCTGGCTTTTGTCCTGGTGCCCAACCAATACGGTCCGCCGTACTACAACGGCCGGATCGAGACCGTGCCGTGACCCAATAGGCTGGCTTTCATAAACTTCGACCCCGAGCGCCATTGGCTCGGGGTCGTTACTCTTGATTTATTTTATCCACATCCGGATTCTTGCATGGTAAGGTGGGATATGAGAGAGTAGAACAAAATTAGAACACCTTAAAGAAACGCAAGTTCCAAAACACTATGGCGAAAAAACCAACTGATGAGCGCGACGAACGCCGTTTAGCGGCGCAAGAAGCTATCGACCAGATCAAGGAACGCTTCGGCGAGGGGAGCATCATGCGGCTCGGCGAGGCCAAGAAGATGGCCGTGGACGCCGTGCCTACTGGCTGCCTGTCGCTCGATTTGGCATTGGGCGTCCTGGGGGTTCCGCGCGGCCGCATCATCGAAGTCTTCGGTCCGGAAGCCTCGGGCAAGACGACCCTGGCCCAGCATATCATCGCCGAGGTGCAGAAGATGGGCGGCATCGCGGCTTTCGTGGATGCGGAACACGCCCTGGATCCGGATTACGCCCGGAAGATCGGGGTGAACGTCGACGAGCTCCTCATCTCGCAACCGGATACGGGGGAGCAGGCGTTGGATATCGTCGAGACGCTTGTCCGTTCCAACGCGGTCGATGTCGTCGTGGTCGATTCCGTGGCTGCCCTGACGCCGAAGGCCGAAATCGAGGGCGAGATGGGCGAGTCGCACATGGGGCTCCAGGCCCGGCTCATGAGCCAGGCGCTGCGTAAACTCACGAGCATCGTGTCCAAGACCAAGACGGTAGTCATCTTCATCAATCAGCTGCGTCAAAAGATCGGGGTCGTGTTCGGCAACCCGGAAACGACGACCGGCGGCGTGGCCCTCAAGTTCTATTCCTCGCTGCGCGTCGAGGTCCGGCGCTCGGCCCAGATCAAGCTGGGCGAGAAGATCCTGGGCAACCGGGTCAAGTGCAAGATCGTGAAGAACAAGGTGGCGGCTCCGTTCCGCACCTGCGAATTCGACATCATGTACAACGAAGGCATCTCGCTGGTCGGCGACCTGCTCGACCTGGGGACCGAATACGAAGTCATCAAGAAGTCGGGCAACTCGTACGCCTACGGCGCCGAGAAGCTGGGCATCGGCCGCGAGAACGCCAAGATGGGGTTGCGCGAGCGTCCCCAGCTGCACAAGGAAATCCGCGATAAGGTCATCGCCCTGTGGCGCGAACGCGAACTGGCCGAGAACGGCAGCTCGTCGCGCTTGCCGCCGGCGCCGGCCGAAGAAGGCGAAGAATTGCCTCCGCTGGAGGAATAGCCGCCGATCAAGACATGTTCCCGAGACGGGCCGCGGCCCGTCTTTCCGTGCCTGAAACCGACATGCTAAAATCCCGCCGAAAACTATGAAGAAACCCCTTATCGCCGTCGCCGGGGCCGTCGGGCTGTGCCTGATAGCCGGGGCGGTTTATTTTTTAATGCCGCGTGGCGGCCAAAAACCGGTCCCGAGTCCGGCGGCCAAGCCGAATCTTGAGAGCGATCTGCTCGCGATCGATGAGCGCCCCATCGCCCAACCTTTGGAAGGCGAAACCGGCCAGGCTGACGTCCTGCTCGGCCGGACCGAAAAGGACGGCGCTTCGGTCACCGTGGCCAAAGGCAGCTTTAGCACGTCGACCAAGGTCGAACTGGTGACGCCGGAGAAAATCCCGGCCTACGACAAGGATACGGCCGAGATGGTGGGAGCGCCCATCGAGATCGCGGCCACCGGAAAGCCGGTGCGGCTCGAGGATAAGGCGACGGTCGCGTTCAAGATTCCGGCCGGCACGACTTCGGCCGATGACATCGCCCGACTCCGTGTGGCCTACTACAACGGCCAGGAGTGGGATTACCTCAAACCGGACAACGTGGACGTGACGTCCGGGGTCATGACCTTGGGGTTGTACCATTTCAGCCTTCTGGCCCCGACCAAGCTCAAAGGCGACGACAAGATCACGAATGATTGGATCAAGGCCAAGGCCCTGCAGGACGGCCTCAATAAGGATATCGCCAAGCCGCACGACGCCTACAGCGCCCAGGCCTTGGACCTGAGCATGGAAAAGCTCGGCATCAACGACACGGAAACCAAGAACCAGGTGCTAAGGTCGATGCTGGACGATCCGGAATACAAGGCGATGGAGGGCTACTACAAGACGAACAACCAGGTCTTCGACGATAAGCTCAAGACGCTCATCGGCAAGAAGATCGTCGGGCAGGTGCCGGCGCCCCTCATCAAGAACGCGCTCAAGGCGCTCAAGGTCACGGGCGCGACCGCGGCCATCAGCAAGGCGGCGGGCAACGCGGTCGAGGGCGAGTATAAGGATGCGGCCAAGGAGATCGGCGACTTCATCACGAACCAGTTCATCCTGGGCGTGGCCGGCAAGGCGGCGGTCGCCATCACGAACTACGAGATCAGGACCTGGAAGAACTCAGAGGTCGAGGCGGCGTTCAAGGCCTACCGCGACGGTTCGAGCGGATATTTCTACGGCTACAACAACGACGCCAAGGACTTCGACGCGGTCTGGGACCAGATGCGCGGCATCCGCCGCCAGATCGAGCTCGAGGCTATCCGGCAGGCCAACGCGGTGCGCCGGGATTCCGGGATGGAGCCGCTGAGCGAGGCGCAGGCCGACGCCCTGCGCAACCAGCTCAAGGAGCAGTACCGTAAACAGTTCGCGACGCGGCTCGAGCGCGAGAACGAATTGGCCGAGCAGGAAAAGAAGCTTATCCGGATAATGGACGGACTCAAAGCCGGCGGCATCTTCGATTCCGCGACCGGCCCGATCGGTTTGGATAAGGGTTTCGACCACGAGACCAAGCTCGATGTCGTCGGGCATTTCATCGACAAGATGATGAAGGACATCAACCGGTTCGACCTGACGGACAAGGCCGGCCTCGTCGCCGAGAAGGCCGTGTCGGTCGACGACCTGGTGCAGGGCGTGCGCATCTACTTCTCGGGTCCGAACGGCAAGAAGGATTACGCCAAGTTCCTCAAGGACCGGTTCAATGTCTCGCTCTACCCGACGCTCAAGGAGCTGGAAGGCGCCTGGTCCGGGCAGATGACCATCACCGACGTCATCGTCTCGGACGAGCTCAAGAAAGCCCAGGAGGAACAGAAGGCGAGCGGCAAGAAAGAGGATGAAGGCTGCGACCTGGACATCGATTTCGAGAAGCTTAAGGGCAAACAATCGCCCATGGAGTTCAACCTCAAGGCGAGCGGCGAGACGGGCGGCACCCTGACCATAAAGAACGGCGACAAGACGAGCGAGGTGCCCATCACCTACGACCAGGGCGTCTTGAGCGGTTCGTTCACCCAGGACAAAGCCGTGGCCACCATCGCCTTCGATGCCAGCAAGGATGATGATGACAAGCCCAAGATCGGCGGCGGTTTGAGCATCGACTACAAAGGCATGCTGAAGATCAAAGCGAGCGTCGCGGCCAGCAAAAAATGATCCAAGCCGGACCGCGCTACCTCGACCTGCCGTTCGGGGCAGGGGAGGTCGGATATTACCGGTCGTGCCTGGCGGCGGCTTTGGTCGTGGCCGGCGGACTCGCGGTCTGGTCATGGCGGCAAGACGGCGTCCGCGGCCGGCAGGCGGCCTTTGTCCTCGGCGCGGCCGTCCTGGCGTTCCTGGTCGGAGCCAGACTGGCGAATATCCTGCTCCGTCCGGATTTTTACCTTAGCCAGCCCTGGCGGGCCGTGGCTTTGGAGGCCGAAGGTTTTTCGCTTTATGGCGGATTGGCCGCCGCCGCGGCCGCAGCTTGGGTCGTAGCCCGCCGGCTGAAGCTCGACGGTTTGCGTTTCGCCGACGCCGCGGCGCCGGCGTTCGGCGTTGGTTTGGTCGTGATGCGCCTCGGCTGTTTCCTGAATGGTTGCTGTTTCGGTCGGCCGACGGGCTTGCCTTGGGCCGTGGAATATCCGTTGTTCAGCCAGGCCCATCTGGCGCAGATGTCCCAGGGGCTGACCGGGCCGTTCGCTGTCTTGCCGGTCCATCCGACGCAGCTGTACGAGGGCGCTGCAGCCTTGGCCGGCTCCGGTTTGGCCGTGTGGCTGCGAAAACGCCAGGCGCCACGCGGCGTGCCGGCGGCCGGATTCCTGCTTGGGCTGACGGTTTTCCGTCTGGCTAACCACTCCCTGCGTGTCCTGCCGTACCCGCGGTTCGCGGTCGAGTTCGCCTATCCGGCGTTGTATCTGGCCGTAATCGCCGCGTGCGCGGTCTTCATCGCCAGAAGCGTGAGGCGTGACAGGGCGACGATTGTCCGCTAGGATAAGAGGGAAAAACACATGCCACGCAGACGCCGAGGATTCAAATTCCCAGACTTGTCGCTCGACCCCGAGACCGCCCACGGGATACTCACGGTCGCGATTTTCGCGGTCGCGACTTTCAGCCTGTTGGCCACGTTCGATCTGGCCGGCAAGGTCGGGATATCGGTCGACCAAGCCTTATCCCACGTGCTGGGTTGGGACCGGATAGCCTTGCCATTCATCCTGTTCGCCATCGGCATCCATGAGCTGACCCCGCAGAAATTCCCGCTCAAGACGACCAACTACGTCGGGTTCCTGCTGTTCTTCGCTTCGCTTAATCCGTTCATCCACGTGGCGAATGCGGATGCGGCCGAGTTGCCGGAAAAGCTCGCGACCTTGGGCGGCAAACTCGGTTCGCTCTTGGCCGAGCCCATGATTTCGCTCCTGGGCAGGTTCGGGGCCGGGACCCTGTTCATGGCCCTGTTCGTCGTGTCCCTCCTGCTCATCTTCAACACTTCGCTCAAGCGCGTGGTCCAGATTTTGAACGTGATTTTCGGCTACCTCAGGAAGTTCCTGTCGGCTTTGCTGGCGCCTTTCAAATGGATTTTCGCCAAGCAAGCCAGCCTGAAGGAAGAGAAGATCCGGGCCCAGGTCACCAAACAGCCGGAGATCGTCGAGAAGCCCCTGCCGCCGCCGGTCAGGCCGAAACAGGCCGAGCCGTCCGGCGAAGAGGAGGGCGACGAGGAAACCGGGCATGAGCCTCCGCCGAAGCCCAAGCGTCGCCAGCCGAAGATCGAGGTGCCGTATGAGCTCCTGACCAAGCGCGACCAGAAGCCGACATCGGGCGACATCCAGCGCAACCAATACGTCATCCAGCGCACGCTCGAGACATTCGGCATCCCGGTCGAGATGGGCGACGTGGCGGTCGGCCCCACGGTCACGCAGTTCACGCTGAAACCGGCCGAGGGCGTCAAACTGTCGCGCATCACGGCGTTGCATAACGATTTGGCTTTGGCTTTGGCGGCGCACCCCATCCGCATCGAAGCGCCCATCCCCGGAAAATCCTTGGTCGGCCTGGAAGTGCCGAACCAGAGCGTGGCCACGGTCGGCATGCGCGAGCTGTTGGAATCGAAAGAATGGCGCGACCGCCGGAGCAACCTGTGCTTCGCCTTGGGCCGCGATGTCTCGGGCAAGGCCTGGATGGCCGACGTCGGCCGCATGCCCCACCTACTGGTCGCCGGCGCCACCGGTTCGGGCAAGTCGGTTTGCCTCAACACCCTCATCGTATCGCTGCTCTACGCCAACGGGCCTGACGACCTGAAGCTCATCATGGTCGACCCGAAACGCGTCGAGCTCCAGGTGTATAACGGTATCCCGCATCTCGTGACGCCGGTCATCACGGACGTGGACAAGACGGTCAATTCATTGAAATGGGCGTTACGTGAGATGGATCGGCGGTTCGACGTGCTGTCCAAGTTCGGCGCCCGCGACATCGAATCGTACAACGCCCGGACCCAGGACAAGCTGCCGTACATCGTGGTCGTGGTCGACGAGTTGGCCGACCTGATGGTCACGGCCATGGCCGAAGTCGAAGGGCCGATCGTGCGTTTGGCCCAGATGTCTCGTGCCGTCGGCATCCATCTGGTCCTGGCCACCCAGCGGCCGTCGGTCGACGTCCTGACGGGCCTCATCAAGGCGAATATCCCGGCGCGCATCGCCTTCGCGGTAGCATCGTCGACTGATTCACGCACCATCCTGGATTCGATGGGCGCCGAAAAGCTCATCGGCCGCGGCGACATGCTGTTCCAGACCTCGGACATGGCCAGCCCGCGCCGCATCCAGGGTTCGTTCGTGGCCGACGACGAGATCGGCCGGGTGGTCGAATTCCTCAAGGGAAAGTACGAGCCGGCCGAATACGACCCGAGCGTCGTCGAGGCGCGCGGCCAGGGCGGGGAGACATCGTTCCGCAACGGCATCGACGAAGGCGACGGCGACCCGCTCCTGCCGGAGGCTAAAGAAGAGATAATCCGCGCCGGCAAAGCCTCGGCTTCGTTGCTCCAGCGTCGCCTCAAGGTCGGCTACGCCCGTGCGGCCCGCATCCTGGACCTGCTCGAACAGGAAGGTTTCATCGGGCCGGGCGACGGCGCCAAACCGCGTGAGATCCTCAAGGTCGAATTCACCAAGGGCATGGACCAGATCCCGTCCCAGCCCGCAGCCGAACAGCATCCGGCGTTGCAGCAAGTGAACCGCGAGATACCGGATATCGAGGAAGAGTGAGCGGCCAAAACCCCAGACCGCCCGACGCCAAATCCCGGACATGCCTTTCATCCGAAAAAAAATCTATCGAGGCGAGACGGGTTTCGGCAACGATCTCCTCGAACTCAGAGAGCTGCGGGGCTATACGCGGGAGTCTTTGGCGCGGCTGACGGGCATCCACTCTTTGGTCATAGCCGCCCTAGAGGAGGAGCGGCTTATCGACCTGACCGATCCGCTGTATGCCGAAAGGCATGTGCGGGTGTTGGCCGCCCAACTTGAGGGAAGTGTGGATTTCTTCGTGGACAAGTACCAGGAACTGCTGTTGCGGCAGGGCTTAAGCGTCGAGCCCCACGAGATGCTGCGTCCGCGCATCAACAAACGCGACCTGCTCGTCAGCTCCAAATTGACGGTGCTGTTGGCGTCCTGCGTCCTGGTCACGGCTATCGGCGGATACCTGGTTTTCCAGGCGATGCAGATGTCGAAACTACCCCAGCTCGAAGTCATTTCACCGACCGAGGGCCAGCGTCTGGACCGGTCACGGATCCAAGTCAGGGGTTCGACGGACGCAGCGGCCAAACTGACCGTGAACGGCGAGTCCGTGATTGTCGGGCGCGACGGTTCGTTCAGCGCGTCCGTGGATGCGCCGCCCGGGCTGTCGACCATCCTGGTGCAGGCCCGACGCCGCTACAGCGCGCCGACGACCATCGAGCGGCACGTGCTGTTCGAACGCTCCGACGGCTTGGATTTTTCGAGATCGTCGACCGGCACGGCGACGACCACCGGAGTCGCGCTGCCCGCGACATCGACCGCGACCGGTACGGCGGAGTAAGGCCGAAAGGCATCCGCCGAAAATAAAAACAGCCCCCTTGGGGCATTTTTCAATTTCCGGCACCGGAGCTGCAAAGCGCTGCCACGTATAAGTGATAGCGGTAGCCGTGGGAGGAGAGAGATTCCCTCGTTTGCACAAGGGAGCCACAGCGGCGACCATCGGACACGTGCAACGCTTCGCAGTTCCCGTGCCGGGAATTTATCCAGCGTAGGTTCCGGGGGCCGGACTGTCAAGGCTCAAGACTGCTCCATTCGGCTTCGCGGCTCCGTGTCCGGAGCTCTCGAAGAGAATGCCCGACCGGTTTAGGGGGAACCAGTCGGGAAAGCGGTCAAAGGGCGGGTCAGCCAAGCGGGTCGGGGACGAAGTGGTACAGCTTGTAATCACCTCGCCGGTACTTGGCCCGTTCTTCCGCCGGCAGGCCTTCGAGGGCCGCATCGAATGTCCGATAAGGGTCTTCATGCCTCTGCAGGGCGCGGGGCAAGTCGGGGTCGTCAGGATCTTGGAACAAGACGCAATCCCAGCCTCGAAGGAGGTAGGGCGTCAGGTAGGGCAGGTCGTCTGCGGGGTCGAGGGGCGCCGGCAATACCGTGAACGGTACGCAACGGACGCCGATTTCGTCGAGCACTTCTTCGTCCTTAGCTAGGATGAAGACCTGCTTCGGGTCGACTTCGACGCGCGGCCGCAGCGCCTGCACGTTATTTGCCGCGGGTCCCGGGTCCCGGCCCGGTCCGACTGACGCCTGGGGTCGCGCCGCGTCCCGGTTGCCGGCTTGGATGGGGATCCAAGCCGGGAGCAGGACGGCGGCAGCGCGTTCGCTGTCCGCTTCGGCGCGCCTGGCCCGGAACCGGTCGGAGGCATCGATGACCGCCTCGCCCCGGTTCTTGAGACGCTTGATCCCATTGCCGAACTTGCCGTTTTTGGCAGCCCCGTTACGCATGATGCATCCCCTTGCTTGTCAAAGGCGTTTCCGCCCCCTGCACAGCGGCGCAAGGCCGTCGCGGCGCAGGGGGCGGAGACTCCCGAAATAAGATTCCCTCAATAACTCCATAGCCCTATTCGCCGGTTTTGGCAAGGATGCAGTCATCGAGGGAATCCGCGAAGCCGAAGATCGGCTTCGCGGGTGCAGGCGGGGTCAGTTGGAGAGGAGTTCGCGGACTTCCGGAGGCAGGTCCTCGTCGGCCGTCTGGGAAGCGGCAGCAACAGGAGCTTCCTGGACCGTTTCCGGGGCGGACACGGGTTCCGCCTGGGGCTCGGCTTCGGCCTGTTCGGCCTCGGCTTCCTCCGCGGGTTCCGTCGCTCCGGATTCCGGATCAGGCTGCGGCTCCTCGGTCGAGGTTGCCGCTCCTTCGGATTCGGACGTCGTCGCCTCGGGAACGGGGGGTTCGGTCTCGGCTTCCGCCTGGGGCTCGGCTTCGGCCTGTTCGGCCTCGGCTTCGCCTCCGGCTTCCTCCGCGAGGACTTCCGGCTCCGGGACGGTCTGCTGGGGCGCGAAATGGGCCAAGAACTTGTCCAGGCCCGGATCGTCCATGCAGATCGGTGTCGGGTGGTCGATGAGCCAGATTTCGTGCATCGTGCCTCGACCTTCTGGCTCCGGGACGATCTGGCTCGTGTACGTCTCGATGCCGTGCCGGATGTCCTGCATCTGCAGCACGGCGATGAAGCCGCGACCGTCCTGGCCGAGACGACCGGAGATGCGGTCGAGCGGCCGGACCCGCGCGTTCTTGTCTGGCAGCCGGCCGAAGATGACGTGGGTGATGAACCGCGAGTCGCCGGCGATGGTCTGACGGATATCGCCGGTGAGCTTCACGAAGTACCGCCCGAAGGTGAGCTTGTCGCCCGGCTTCTGCTTGCGGATGATGCGCCGCAGCCAGTACAGGTCGATGCTCGTCTTCTGGGGCCGGCCGGAGCGTCCGCCGCCGCCGTGGTAGTTGCGGTCGTCGACGAACATGGTGTCCATGACGCCGTCGAGCACCATCTTCTCCAGGTCCGGTCCCAAGTAGCTGAGCTCGTGGCGTTCGAGGGCCTCCTGCGGCGCGACCATGTCGCACTTGCCGTAGGCGATCTCGATCCGGGCCTGGTACTCCAGGACGTCGAGGCTCTCGTAGAATTCGAGGTCCCGACGCAGCTTCGGATCCATGGACGCCCGGCGGGACTTGCTCAGGATTTCGCGGGGGAGCCCGAGGCGGCAGAGGACGATCTCGTCCTTGCTCATGATCACGGGTTCGCCGTCGCGGTTCACGGCCGGGATGTTGAACATCATCAGCCGGAGATTCGCGGGCGGCATGTAGTGCGTGTCTTCGCCGTCCGGTCCGGTCACGACGATGTTGTTGAACGGGGTGGAGTAGGACTCGATCTGGCCGTGCGCTTCCACGTTCATCCGTACGGCGAGACTGTCGATCAGGTTCTGGTGCATGCTTTTCCTCCTTGGAAACTGTTCCTAAGGCGGTTTCCCGCCTGTTAGCTCCGATCTTGGCGGGCTGTCTGATGGCCCGAGATGCGGAGAGTTGTTCGGTTGTGAAGTTGCGGCTTGGCTGTTTGGGGAGGCTGACGCTGGTTGAAATAAGTGTTGCCTGTCCGGGCCCTGGTTCAGCCAAGGCTTTAGTCCCGTCGGACGGGATGGTTCAGGAACGTCTTTTGAAGTGCGTCGGCGACGGACCGCGAGGTCCGCCCCAAGCCGACGGCGAAGGCTGTCACCGGCGACTTGCGGCGGATATCCATGCCCGCATCAGGTCCAGTGCGTCTCAGGCACGGGAACTGGTGCGGAAGGCCAGTCGGTCGGAACCGAGCTGGCCGGAGTCGAGGATGGGAATCAGATGCCGTGGCGGCGGCGTTGCTGTTCTTCGTCGCGCATCACTGCCTGGAGTTTTTGCCATTCCTCGATGCGGGAAGCGAGGCGTCCGTAGACGCTCGGCTTGTCCGAGAGCTGCGCGGCCCGCCAGGGGATGTATCCCATGACGAAGAGGCCGACGATCAGGATTTCGAAGAAGATGACCGCATCGCGGCGGAATCCGTTCAGGGCGTAAAGCCACAGCGCAATCCACGCGATCTCCAACATGCAGGCCGTCAGCAGGACGATGCCCTTCCTCATTCTAAGGTGCTCCTGGGTTGAGGCTCTCTTGTCCGGCGGCGTCAGGCTGGGTGCGGACCGCATAAAAATTGGCCCATTTGAAGCCCGACGCCCACCGGGCATGAGAGCCCGGTCTGGCCCAAGGGGCTGGAGGCGGCTCGCGCGTCTGCAAAAGCTTGGCGCGAGCCCAAGATTGGTTCGTTCGCGGTTCGGCACATGGCCTGGCGCGAACGGAAGAGAGAGATGGCCGCTGGCGCGGGTCCAGATTGATCCGGAGCCGCAGGCGGCAAAGAAGCCTCCATTCCCTTGGGACACACTCTGGATTGTCTAAGCAATGGGCTAATCTAACAGAAAATACCGGATTTGTCAAGCCTCTGCCGGACGCTTGTTTTGGCGGGCTCGGGCCGGTGCTGGGTTGAGCGGTATAAAAATAGTATTTTTGCCTTTTGTTTGAAAAACAAAAACGGGTTTTTCCCGTTCGGTTTGGTTCCGCCTCAAGCCCTGATGGTCCAGGGATTGGGGTGGTTGGCTGAAGCGAGGGCGCTTCAGCCGGGTTGAAGGTCAGTGCTCGAAGGTCTCGAGCGGCTGGTTGAGGAGCTGCTGGAACTCCTCCTCCTGTCGCCGGGTGTCGAGCGCCGTGGTTCCGCGGACGAGGTCCTGGATCCACGCGATGACGTTGAGAGTGAACTGGTCGCGGGGTTCTTCCTGCTTGGTCGTTTGGCTCATTTTTCTCCCTCCATCTGAAGGCGCGAATTTTTCGTGCCCTCGGATGGGCGCTGGAGTCGAGACTCGACGTGTGGCTGCGGGTCCGGATTGGAGCCGCAATCGACACATCGTTGAGGGCTTTCACCTCATTCTTCTCTCCAGCGAGCGCAGCCCAGTTCGGCTGCGAGTTCTCCGTTGTGGACGGAGAAGGTGCAAGGTCCATGTGAGCCGATTCAGGTCACGCCGTCTTGTGCGGCGGCCTTCGGCATCAGGGTTGCGGGACCCGTACGCATTTCAGCGATGCACGATGAGTCTCAGGGCACCTCTCCTTTCGTTGCGGGTTGATATCACGAGCAGTTGTGTGGTCTGGCCGGCGGCTTCGCGGAATTTCGACGCTTGAGCTCCTCGCGAAGTGCGAACAGCCGCTCGACGACCATGTCGCGCAGCTCGACGGTCGTTTTCTCGTCTGCGCGGGAATGAAAGAATCCGAGTTGCGTTTCGTGCTCGAGTTGCTCGTACAGCTGTTCCTCGGCGGTGATCTGTTGTGCAATGGCGGCCGTATCCATTTGGGCGGCCAGTCGTGCCATTTCGTTAATGGTGCTATTGGTTTTCAATTCACTCTCCTTTCTTCAGTCCTGCTCGAGACCACGACAAGGTCTTGGTCTCGAGGGGATGGCTGAACTCGAGTTGGGAGTTCAGCGTTCAGGTGGGATATCAGGTGGGATATCAGGTGGGAATGAGCTTCTAGCCGCGGCGGAGCGTCGTGCGGTCGTCGTGGATGCGGCGCGGCTTGCTGTTGCCGCCGCGGGCGCGATCGTCCTTGCCGTAGCTGCGGCTGATGGCCTCGCTGGCTTCGCGGCGCGATGCGCGGCGGAGAGCTGCCTCCTCGGGGTCGATGGGCTCCAGCGGCGGGCGGTCGGGGACGAACTTGGTGATCGTCTCCACGTATCCGTAGCGCCGGTTGTGCTCCTTGCAGAGCTCGGTGGCCCGCTGCTCCAGCGCGTCCCATTCGGCCATGGTGAGGAGCGCGACGTTGCGCGGCCTCAGCCAGCGCATCTCGAACTCGATCTCCTCGCGCGTCGGCTGCCGGGGCTTCCTGAGGGTGACCTTCCGCACCGGATGGAGCGGCCGGTCCTCTTCGCGTTCGTCGGCATCCAGCTCGGCCCAAGCGCCCACGAGGAGCTCCTCGAGGCCGGTGTCATCGTCGATGGTGTCGTCGTCCTCGTCGAGCTCGTCCTCGATGTCCTGCCGGGAATCGGCGGACAAGAGGTAGCCGAAGTCGTCCTCGGCGCCGAAGAAGCGCTGGACCTCGTCCGCGTCCGGGTTCGAGCGGTTGCTCGGCCGGCGCACGGGCGCCTGGCAGTACGACGGCAGGAAGTCGCGATCGGCGAAGCACAGCTCAGACGTCGACTGCATGAAATTCTTCGACATTCTTTCCTCCTGTGAAAGATCTTTGGCCCGGCTGGCGGGCCGTTTTTGGTGGCACCGGCGGGAGTTGAACCCGCGCATTATCCCTAGCGACCTTGGAAGGCGGGACCCCGTCCCCTTTTTGCTAGGCAATGCCATGACAGCCAGGATTTCTCCGGACTGACGCAGAGGGGACAGGGCGACACCGAAGTGTGCCTAGTCCAATGAGGCCGTACTCCCATGTAAGACCAGTCTCAATCGCGTTGAACGCGACGAACCGGTCAGCATGGTTTTTAACCTCCACCGCGCCGCTTGCCAGAGGCAAACGTCGCAAGTTTCTCTCCTCCACGTCGGTCGGGAGAATGTTTGAGCCCGCGACCTCAGGGGTCGCTTAATCGCTGCCGGGGACACGAAGGGGATGACAGGAGGCCGAAGCCTTTGCCATCCATGGCCGAGTACTGCCAGCGGTGTCAGTGGCCCCGAGGGGTACCAACGAAGCTGGGTTCCATGGCCATCTGCGACGGTGGGCGCTAGGCGCTCCATCGCAAGATCTCTCTCCTCCGCGTCTCCGGTAGCGATTCGAATCTTGATGGTTGCTGTTGTGAAGGTCGTTTCGGACACAGTCGGCCATTTCAGAACAAATCAATATATCACAAATCCACAATCTTGTCAAGGGGCGATAGCCAATATTTGGCTAAAATAAAAATTGGCTTATTTGAGCCAAATATTCATAAAATAATGGATAAATGATTTTTAGCTTTGTTTAGATTAACTTTACGGTTTTTGCATCAGCTGGCCGGAAAATGTCTCTAAATTGAGCAGAATCCGGGGCTTGCTAAGTTTCGTTGGCTGTGTTAGCGGTGTAGGTACGCACCTTTCGCAACCACAACCCTGAGTTAACGGCTAAGGGTCCATATCCATGAAGCTCCGACCGCACGAACGGGAAGAGAAGAGGCCGAATAACCGCAAACGCTCAAAGCACGAAAGGTATACGGCAGAAATCGGGAGGACCAAGGAAAAGATGGCGCTCATCGCCCTGTCCCGCGGCCCGTTGCCGCCATGGATCAAGGGCTTCCGCAGGACGGCGTACAAGGAAGATATGGAAGGCAAGGATTTGGTGATCCTGACGGATGTCGGTCCGGTCTTCATCCAGATCAAGAGTTCGGTGGATGCTTGCCGGACCTTCCTCGAAAAGGAGCGCGGTTACCAGATAGGCGTCGTCTTGGTCAGGCCGACCGACGCGCTTGATTTCATCCGTGCGAACCTGGTGGCCGTGGCTGCCCGACTGAGGCAACAAATCCTCAAGGACAAATGCCGGAAAGCTGCCTGAGACTAATCCGTGACCCGCCCGGAGAAAGGCGGGTTTTTATGTCTACTTTTGTGACCAAAAGTAGCAAAAGTCCTGGGGGTCCGCGATGCCGCTCTCGGTGTCGCCGACGCGGGTTATCCTGTGCGCCACGCTTGGCGCGGACCCCCAGACCCCCGTTGTCACTTGCGAAACGAACCTATTTTGGGACGGGAAAGCAGAGGCTGACGGAAAATTGGGCTGAACAGTGGGAAAATGCGGGAATCATGCCAAGAACTTGACTGAATGGCCCAATCTTGGCATACTCCGCGCGCATAGATGCGGCTTGCCAAATGATGGATACCCTGCAGAACCGTCATTTGTCCGGCCGTAACCGTATTTAAGTTAGTCCACTTGACTTGAATGGTTACGACCATGAATTAGGCGCGAAAAACCTCCGGCCGGTAAGGCCCGGAGGGTTTTAGTGTCCGAGTTCGGTCCGCGCATCTTGTCCTTTAGTCGGGACTTATTCACGAGATACCTCCTCGTTTCTCGCCGGCGCCTGGGCGCTCCGACAGCCCTGTCCGCTGTTCCAGGCCTGCGCGGGAAGGGGAGACGTATCCCAAGTTTTTTCCATGCCTAAGACGGTATTCCGCCGCCAGACGCCCACCGAGGCTGAGCGGCGTTACTTCACCGCGTCACGCGACGCCATGGCCCTGCCGGACCTCATCGAGATCCAGAAGCAGAGCTACCGCTGGTTCCTCGAGACCGGCATCCGCGACCTCCTCAAGGAGATATCGCCGATCAAGGACTTCATCGGCCGCGACCTCGAGCTGTCGTTCGTCGATTATTTCATCGACGAGCCCAAATTCGACGAGAAGACGTCGAAGGCCAAGAACATCACGTTCGACGCTCCGTTGCGCGTCAAGACGAGCCTGGTCAACAAGCGCACGGGAGAGAACAAGGAGCAGGAGGTCTACCTGGGCGACCTGCCGGTCATGACCGAGCGCGGTACGTTCATCGTGAACGGCATCGAGCGCTGCGTCGTATCGCAGCTGGTGCGTTCCGCCGGCGCGTTCTTCGTGGCCGAGCTGCTGCGCAACCGCCGCTATTACGGGGCTAAGGTCATCCCGAACCGCGGTGCCTGGCTTGAGTTCGAGACGGACGCCAACAACGTCATCTGGGTCAAGATCGACCGCAAGCGCAAGGTGGCCGCTTCCTCGCTTTTGCGCGCTTTCGGTTACAGCACCAACGAGGAAATCGCGGAACTCTTCACCTCCGTCGACATCCATCCGCTCAACCACTACATCGAGGCCACCCTGGCCAAGGACGCGGCTTCGAACGAGGACGAAGGCCTGATTGAGGTCTATAAGCGCATCCGCCCGGGCGACATGGCCACGGCGGACAACGCCAAGTCGCTCATCCACGCGATGTTCTTCAAGTTCGAGCGCTACGACCTGGGTGCCGTCGGCCGCTACAAGTTCAACCAGCGTTTCGGAATCCCGGTCGTCATCGAGGATGTGGCCAAGGAAGAGAACCGCATCCTGAGCAAGGAGGACCTGGTCCTGATCATCAAGGAGATCATCCGCCTCAACAACATGCAGGAAGAGCCGGATGACATCGACCATTTGGGCAACCGCCGCGTGCGCGCCATCGGCGAGCTGGCGCAGAGCCGTTTCCGCATCGGCCTCGCGCGCATGGAGCGCATCGTCAAGGACCGCATGTCCACGCAGGACATCACCCAGCTGTCGCCGGCCAAGCTCATCAACGCCCGTCCGGTCATCGGCGCGGTGCGCGAGTTCTTCATGAGCTCCCAGCTGTCGCAGTTCATGGACCAGACCAATCCGCTGGCCGAGCTCGAACATCGCCGCCGCCTGTCGGCCATGGGCCCCGGAGGCCTGTCGCGCGAACGCGCCGGCTTCGACGTCCGCGACGTGCACCGCACCCACTACGGCCGCATTTGCCCGATCGCCTCGTCCGAAGGCCCGAACATCGGCCTGGTCGGCCACTTGGCGTGCTACGGCCGCATCAACGATTTCGGCTTCATCGAGACCCCGTACCGCAAGGTCAAGAACTGGGCCAAGAACGACGGCAAGGACGCGATCGACGAGAAGTTGCGCGTCGACGTCCGCGACGGCGAGGGCAAGCTCGTGGCCGAAGGGGGGAGCGAGGTCGACAAGGCCTTGGCGGCGAAGCTCGCCAAGCTGCCGATCGACAAGCTGCCGGTCGTGCCGCACGTCACCAACGAGATCGTCTACCTGAACGCCTTCACCGAGGAGCGCGGCACCACCGCCCCGGCCACGACCGCCATCTCGCGCGACGGCTATTTCCAGACCGACCGCGTCAGCGCCCGCAAGAACGGCGAGCCGATGATCGTCGACGCGCATGAGATCGATTACGTCGACGTGTCGTCCAAGCAGATCCTGTCCATCGCGACCTCGCTCATCCCGTTCGTCGAACACGACGACGGCCAGCGCGCGCTCATGGGCACCAACATGCAGCGCCAGGCCGTGCCGTGCATCAAGCCGGACGCGCCGATTGTCGGCACCGGCGTGGAACGCCGCGCCGCGGTCGACGCCGGGCATGTCATCCTGGCTCCGGACGACGGAGTGATTTCGTCCGTCTCGGCTAACCACGTCGAACTCAAATCCGAGGACGGTTCGGTGCGCCGCTACGACCTGACCAAGTTCCAGCGCACCAACGCCTCGAGCTGCAACAACCAGCGGCCGCGCGTCAACAAGGGCCAGAAGGTGTACGCCGGCGAAGTGCTCGTCGACGGCGCCTCGTGCGACAACGGCGAGCTGGCGCTCGGCCAGAACCTGCTGTGCACGTTCCTCTCGTGGGACGGGTACAACTACGAGGACGCCATCATCCTGTCGGAACGGCTGGTCCAGCACGACCGCTTCACCTCCATCCACATCGAACACCACGCCATCGACGTGCGCGACACCAAGCTCGGGCCCGAGGTCGTCACCGCCGACATCCCGAACGTCTCGGAAGAGAAACTCAAGAACCTGGACGAGAACGGCGTGGTCCGCATCGGCGCCGAGGTCAAATCCGGCGACATCCTGGTCGGCAAGATCACCCCGAAGGGCGAGACCGACCTGTCGGCCGAGGAAAAACTGCTGCGCGCCATCTTCGGCGAAAAGGCCCGCGACGTGCGCGACACCTCCCTGTATCTGGAACACGGCGAACACGGCAAGGTCGTCGGCGTGACCGTCTTCTCCCGCGAAGACGGCGACAAGCTGCAGCCGGGAGTCATCAAGCAGATCGTCGTCTCGGTCGCGGACCTGCGCAAAGTCCAGGTCGGCGACAAGCTGGCCGGCCGCCACGGCAACAAGGGCGTCATCTCGAAGGTCGTCCCGGTCGAGGACATGCCGTTCCTCGAGGACGGCACCCCGGTCGACGTCATCTTGTCGCCGCTCGGCGTCGTCTCGCGCATGAACCTCGGCCAGATCCTCGAGACCCATCTCGGTCTGGCCGCGAACTCGCTCGGCTACCGCGTCGCCACCCCGGTGTTCGACGGCGTGCCCGAACAGACCATCCGCGAACAGCTCGTCGAGGCCGGGTTCCCGGAACACGGCAAGGTCAAGCTCTTCGACGGCCGCACCGGCGAAGCCTATGAGCATGACCCGACCGTGGGCTACATCTACATGCTCAAGCTGAACCACATGGTCGAGGACAAGATCCACCAGCGCTCCATCGGCCCGTACTCGCTCATCACCCAGCAGCCGTTGGGCGGCAAGGCGCAGTCCGGCGGCCAGCGCTTCGGCGAGATGGAAGTCTGGGCGCTCGAAGCCTACGGCGCGGCGCACACCCTGCAGGAAATCCTGACCATCAAATCGGACGACGTCCCGGGCCGCTCCAAAGCCTACGAATCGATCATCAAGGGCGAGCCCATCAAGAAGGTGAACGTGCCGGAATCCTTCAACGTCCTCATCCGCGAACTCAAGGGTTTGTGCCTGGACGTCGAGCTCATGAAGGACGGCCGCCGCCTGGAGGACCTGAATCCGCGACCCGACCAACTCAGGCCGCGGCCCACGCCGGCCGCCAGTTTCGCCGAACCCGAATGGGGTCCGGCCAACGAAAGCTAACCGTCCACGACCACGCATATGTCATTCTTCCAATCGGAGAACATCAAGACCACGGATTTCGACGCGATGCGGCTGAAGCTCGCGTCCCCTGAGGTGATCCGCGGCTGGTCGTACGGCGAAGTCACCAAGCCCGAGACCATCAACTACCGCACCCAGAAACCGGAGAAGTCCGGCCTCTTCGCCGAGGAAATCTTCGGCCCATCGAAGGACTGGGAATGCTACTGCGGCAAATACAAGAAGATCCGCTATAAGGGCATCATCTGCGACAAGTGCGGCGTGGAAGTCACGCACTCGCTGGTGCGCCGCGAGCGCATGGGCCACATCGAGCTGGCCGCGCCCGTATCGCACATCTGGTTCCTGCGCAGCGTGCCGTCCAAGATCGGCACGGTGCTCGACCTGTCGGTCCAGGGGCTCGAGAAAATCATCTACTTCGCGGCCTTCATCACGACCGACGTCAACGAGGAGCTCAAGGCCGCGACTTTGGAGCAGTTGCGCACGGAATACAAAGGCAAGCGCAAGTCGCTCGAGTCCGAATATGAGCGCGAGGTCAAACGGATCAACGACCAGGCCGCGGCCAAGGGGACTGACCCCGACGCGGTGACGAACGAGCTCGACAAGGCCCAGGGCAGCAAGGAGCGCAAGCTCAAGGAACTCGAGGCCGAGTTCTCGGCGTCCGAGAAGGAGCTGAAGGACCTGAAGCCGCTCAAGATCCTTTCGGAGAACGAGTACCACGAGCTGTCGCTGAAGTTCGGCCACGTGTTCGAGGCCAAGATCGGCGCCGAAGCGATCGACGAGCTGCTCAAGAAGATCGACGTCGACGCCACGATGAAGGCGCTCCAGAAGGAGATGTCGGGGGCTTCCGAGGTGAAGCGTGACCGCATCATCCGCCGCCTCAAGCTCCTCAAGTCGTTCCATAACCAGACGATCGAACCGCACTGGATGATCCTGAAGGCGCTGCCCATCGTCCCGCCGGACCTGCGCCCGATGGTGGCGCTCGACGGCGGCCGTTTCGCGACGTCCGACCTGAACGACCTGTACCGCCGCGTCATCAACCGCAACAACCGCCTCAAGCGCCTGGTCGAACTGAACGCCCCGGAGGTCATCACCCGCAACGAGAAGCGCATGCTGCAGGAGGCCGTCGACTCGCTGGTCGACAACAGCGCGCGGCATTCCAAGACGGTCATCGCCGCGACGGGCAAGAAGCGCCAGCTCAAATCCCTGGCCGACATCCTGAAGGGCAAGCAGGGCCGCTTCCGCCAGAACCTGCTGGGCAAGCGCGTCGACTATTCCGGCCGCTCGGTCATCGTCATCGGCCCGAACCTCCGCCTCGACCAGTGCGGCTTGCCGAAGATCATGGCTTTGGAGCTCTTCAAGCCGTTCATCATCGCCGAGCTCATCAAACGCGAGATCGTGCACAACATCCGTTCGGCCAACCGCTTCATCGAGGCCGACAACGCCGAGGTCTGGGACATCCTGGAGAACATCGCCACCCAGAGCGTGGTGCTCCTGAACCGCGCCCCGACCTTGCACCGCCTGGGCATCCAGGGGTTCTTCCCGAAGCTCATCGAAGGCAAGGCCATCCAGATCCACCCGATGGTCTGCCCGGCGTTCAACGCCGACTTCGACGGCGACCAGATGGCGGTCCATGTGCCGCTGACCGAGGAAGCGCGCGCCGAGGCGTTCAACGTCATGCTCTCGACCCGCAACCTGCTCAAGCCGTCGACCGGCATGCCGGTGGTGAATCCGGATAAGGACATCGTCTGGGGCACGTTCTACATGACGACTCTGACCGAACCGGCGGACGGCAAGGTCAAGGCGTTCAGCACGCCCGAAGAGGCGGTCTACGTCTACCAGTTGGGCCGGTTGAGCATCCGCGAGAGAATCAAGACGCGCCTGGAGGTCGGCGGACCGATCGTCGAGACCTGCGTCGGCCGCATCATCCTGAACCGGCTCATGCCAAAGGAAATCGGCTTCAAGAACGAGGTCCTGGCCAAGAAGCAGCTGGCCGAAGTCACGCGCAAGATCCTGGCCATCCACGGCTTCGACGCGGCGGCCAAGTTCCTGGACGACGTCAAGGACACCGGCTTCCATTACATCACCAAATCCGGCTTCAGCTACGGCATGGGCGACCTGTCGGAAGTGGCCGGCAAGAAAGCCTTGGTCGAAGAGGGCGACCAGAAGGTGGCCCAGATCGAGGAGCAGTACAAAGAAGGCCTCCTGACCAAGAAGGAGCGCTATACCCTCATCGTCAAGACCTGGATGGACGTCAAGGACCGCGTGCAGAAGCTGTCGGGCGAATCGCTCGACAAGGGCGGTTCGGTCAAGGCGATGATCGATTCCGGAGCCCGCGGTTCGCTCGGCCAGCTGACCCAGGTCATCGGCATGAAGGGCCCGGTGGGCAACCCGCGCGGCGACATCATCGAGCTGCCGATCAAGTCATCCTTCCGCGAGGGCCTGTCGGTGCTGGAATACTTCATCTCGTCCCACGGCACGCGCAAGGGCTTGACCGATACCGCGCTCAAGACGGCCAACGCCGGCTACCTGACGCGCCGTCTCGTCGACGTGGCCCAGGACGTGGTCATCACCGGCGAGGACTGCGGCGACACGGACGGCATGCACATCACCCACCAGGAGTGTGAGGAAATCGGCGAGCCGCTCCTGACCCGCATCCTCGGGCGCGTGGTCATGAAGGACATCAAGGACCCGGAGACCAAGAAGGTCGTGGTCAAGAAGGGGACGGTCGTCACCGAAGAGCAGGTCAAGCTCATCCAGGCGTTCAAGGAGCCGCTGCAGGAAGCGCATCTGCGCTCGGTCCTGACCTGCCGGATGCGCCGCGGCTTGTGCCAGCAGTGCTATGGCTTCGACTTGGCCTACGCCAAGCCGGTGGCCATGGGCACGGCGGTCGGCACGATCGCCGCGCAATCCATCGGCGAACCAGGCACGCAGCTGACCATGCGCACCTTCCACATGGGCGGCGTGGCCGGAGCCGACATCACCCAGGGTCTGCCGCGCGTCGAGGAACTCTTCGAAGCGCGTCCGCCCAAGTACCGCGCCGTCATCGCCGAGGCCGCGGGCAAAGTGAAGATCACCCAGGGCGAGCGCCGCATCATCGAGACGCCGTCCGGCGAGAAAGTCATGGACGTGGCTTCGGGCGGCAAGGTCATCGCGCTCGAGCACACGGCCGTCGACGAGGAAAAGCACGCGCTCGGCGAGAACGACAAAGCCAAGGTCAAGGACGGCGCCAAGGTCAAAGCCGGCGACGTGCTGTATGTCTCGGGCAAGTCCGAGATCCTGGCCGAGCATGACGGCGTCGTGAAAGCGACGGATGCCGGCCTCACGGTCGTCTACCAGGAACCGGCCACTATCGAGTACCAGGTGCCGACCGGCTACCAGGTCCTGGTCAAGGACGGCGCCGAGGTCCAGCCGGGCGACGCGCTGACCGAGGGCCACATGGACCTGCTGCAGCTCTTCCGGCTCAAGGGCAAGGACGCGGTCATGCTCTACCTGCTCCGCGAAGTCCTCGCCATCTACGCGAGCCAAGGCCAGAAAATCAACGCCAAGCACATCGAAGTCATGATCCGCCAGATGTTCTCGCGCGTGTACGTCAAGGATTCCGGCGACACCGACCTCTTGCCCGGCGAAGTCGTGGACAAGATGCGCTCCGAGGCCGAGAACAAGCGCGTCGTGGACGCAGGCGGCAAGCCGGCCGAGCTCGAGGGCCTGTTCCTGGGCGTGACCAAGGTCTCGCTCTCGACCGAGTCCTTCCTGTCGGCGGCGTCCTTCCAGGAGACGGCGCGCGTGCTCATCAACGCGGCCGTGACCGGCAAGATCGACCGCCTCGAAGGCCTGAAGGAGAACGTCATCATCGGTCGCCTCATCCCGGCCGGCACCGGTTTCGGCGCTTACCTCGGAGGCGAGGAAGAGGCCGTCCCGGCGGTCGAAGAGGCCGAAGAGACGGTGTAAATCAAGAAAAAGTTGGGGCGAACCTCGCGTTCGCCCGGGGCGGGCCAAGCGGCCCGCCTTTTCGGTAGGCAGAAAAATCCGTGAACGTAAAAACCCACCGTAACGCATTCCACATTGCATGGAAAACTTCATGGCGGGTGAGTACATCCCAAGGTCTTTGGGGGGCGGGTACCTGAGTGGAGGCTAGGCGGGCGTCAGGTCGCGCCAGCTGTCGTCGCCTTCCCGAGCCGGGGACGGGATTATTAATATCGTCCCAATATCTGGATTTTGTTCCAGCGAGCCCGGGTGATGCCGCGTAATCCATCAGGCTTTCCTGCTCCTGTCCGGCGGCACGTAGGACAGGGTGTAGGGGCCGAAGCGCACGGGCTTGTCGATTTTGATATCGACGGACATTTTTTTCGAGAAATATCCGGTTGTCAGCCGAATGAATTCTTCACGGGAACGGTAACCCATTCGGACAACCCGAGAGATGCGGCTCATGGGGGTGATTCCGGAGTTCTCGAGAGTAATGTCCCCGAAATAATCGCCGATGGTGGTATCGCCGGCAGGATTAAGAGACGCGATAGCATGGTTGCTGAACCGAACGCGGTTCATTTCCCACCTGTCCCAACAATCGGGGCTGAGCCTGCATCGCATGTGGCCATCGCTGTCGTCTCTGTAGCTCATGCCTTCGGCGGTGATGAGTAGGTATCCTGGCGGGCCGAAAAGTGATGCATTTTCAGCCGAGTAAGTCCTTTCATCCAAACCACCAAGTCGAGGAGGAGGGGAATCGTCTCCAGAGAGCCATTCCGTGAATGAACGGAAGATGCTGGGTTTTTCCGGCTTCGGTTCAGGTGCGTCGTCTTTGGCGGCAGCCTGTGCATCTTCGGGTCGTAGAAGCGCGTCGGGGTTGGGCAGCCGCTCGAGCGATTTCGGGATTGCGCCGTAGAAATCCTCGAGGATCTTGTTCCCGACGACTTCCGTGATTTGCGCCGAGTGGGTTTGGATGGCCGTTTGCAGGCGTTTCGCCAAATCCGCGATTTCGGACGGCATCAAACCCTTGATGCTGAAGCAGCGGAAGGGGATGTTGCGTCGCAGATGGTGATATTGGGCTTCGTTTGTGTACAGGTTCCTGTGCTGAACAGGAATTTTGTTTTGCTCTAGGAACTGATTCAGTCTGTCATCCGATGGTGGCAAGGTGTGTTCGAAGCAGAACTTGCGGACGCCGACCACGGTGGCATAGCTCACTGGACGGGTGATTTGCGCGTGCTTGATGACCGAGCCGTCGAGCAGGTCGATTTGCATCTGCCAACCCCATTTGTCGTCATGTTTGCTCAACCGGCATTTCGAGCATTCGCAGGTCTTGATATCCAGGCTGACGATGCGCTTGATGGGTACCTCCACCTCGTCTTCCCCAATCCTGACCCAGAGCGATTCGTCCAGACAGACGCCGAAGAATTCGCCATCGCTGGTTCTTACGAAGTCCATCGTACCCAGCAGCATGTGCCGATGGCCTGAGAGCAATTGTCGCCATTTGGGCATCCCGGAATAGTCGCCATCTTGCCAATCTTCCAGCCGGTAGTCGCCTCGAGGCGAGTTCGGCTCGAGGCCGCTCAACGCCGCCAAGAGGATGACGATGCCCAGCCCGATTGCTCCGGCGGTGAACACGCTCTTGACCACACCGGTCCCGGCTTCGAAAAGCCGGCTTTGTTCCTCCTGGTTGATGTCGACGTAAGCGCCGCCCGAAGGTGCGCCGCCCAAGACCGTTCCCATGGTCGCGAGTTTCATGACAAGTCTCCCAAAGATTGGGTTGTCAATGTACAGCGAGGGCCGAATTACCCTCGCTAATTGCATATCGGATTATCGGGATAAGGTCAAGGCATAGCAAGTAAATCCGGTATCAACATAAAAAACGCCCGGCGCGGGAACGTCGGGCGGTGGTGAGAAGCCTGTTGGACATGTGTGATTCAGGCGGCGGGCGGCTTTTCGGCGTCGAGCCAATAGTGGCCTTGGCCGTTGCACGTGCCGCAAGTCATTTGGCCGAGGTAGACTTGACCTCGGCTGCAGCGAACGCCGTCGGGGTTGGGGTCGCTGCATTCAGGGCAGGGATTGCCGTAGAAATGATCATCGCCCGGGCCTCCTACGCGCTCCCAAGGTCCGACTTCACCTTCGCCGTGGCATCTCGAGCAGGTTTCGAACCGATGGATTTTGCCTTGGCCTTTGCAGTTCGGGCAAGTGATTTTGGTCAGGGGCGGTGCGGCGGCTGGCCCAGCGGAATGTCCTTGGTCGATGGCGGGTTCTCCTCGATGTGCAGTCAGAGGTGAGATTGTCCGAATGTCCGTCGGTTCAACGTAACAAAGCCCGATTGAGGCGTCAATTTCCGTTTAAAAAACGCCCGGCGCGGGAGCGTCGGGGCGGTTGGGGAAGGGCCTGGCCGTGGCGGTCAGGTGAAGTTTTCGGCCTGTTTGAGCGGCGGCGGGCGGCAAGAATCCCCGCTGCCGATGCCGTAGTGCGCCAGGATTGCGGTCGCGGTACAGGCGCAATCGGCGTGCTCGAGGCCGCATAGGTTGCAAAGGCAACCGCAGTTTTCCTGGCGGCAGAAGCCGCAGGAACCGCGGACCACGAGCGGCCGCAGATGGCGGACCGTATCTTCAGGGTCTGACCGTTCGGCGACGCGGACATTCACGAGGAGCTGCAGGCAGCCCAGGCAAAAAGCCTTGGAGGGCGAGGTATGGTAGCTGCGGCCGCAGAAAACACAGGGCATTGAACGGAGTCTCCGGGTTGGGGTTGGGCCAAAAGAGCCTGGCGATTCTAGCAACCTGGCGGACTTTGTCAAGCTGGGCCGGGTCGGCTAAGCTGGGAGCTATCTTTATGTCCCGTCATTCCAAGTGGTCCAAAGTGAAACAGTTCAAGGGCGCCGTCGACGCCAAGCGTTCGGCGTCGTTCACCAAGCTGGCGCGCGAGATTTCGGTCGCGGCCCGCGAAAAAGGCGGCGATCCGGCGATGAACGTCAGGCTCCGGGTGGCCATCGACCGGGCGCGGAAAGCTTCCATGCCCAAGGACGCCATCGAGCGGGCGGTGGCGCGCGGCGCCGGTACGGGCGCCGATGCCGCGACCATCGAATCTCCGGTGTACGAGGCGTACGCCCCGGGCGGCACGGCGCTCATCATCGAGTGCCTGACCGACAACACCAACCGTTCGGCGAACGACGTCAAACACACCTTGTCCGATTACGGTGCGTCCCTGGCCAACCAAGGTTCGGTGACCTATCTCTTCCAGAAGAAGGGCGTGGTGCGTATCCCGGGAGGGCTACCGGCGGACCGGCGCGAAGAGGTCGAGCTGTCGCTGATCGACGCGGGCGCCGAGGATATCGCGGACTTGGATGAGACGGCCGAGGTGACCTGCGTGACGACGGATTTGGCCAAGGTCGCGGACGCGGCGTCGAAGTTGGGCCTGAACGTCGAAAGCGCCGAGTTCGAGTGGATCCCGTCTAGCCTGGTCGAGACGGACGAGGAGAAAGGGACCCAGGTCGCGGAGCTCATCGAGGAGCTGGAGGCGCTGGATGACGTGGCGCACGTATATTCCAATTTGGCGTGATTTGTAGGGGCGTGCGCCGCACGCCCTGGGCGCATGGCATGCGCCCCTACAACAATGTCGTCCAAACCCCTGCGCATCCTCGGCATCGACCCCGGTTTCGACCGGACGGGTTATGGCGTCGTCGAGCAGGAGGGGAGCCGGATCAAGTGGATAGCGCACGGCTGCATCCAGACTTCGGCCATGGACGAATTCGCGCTGCGGCTCCAGGAGACGCGCGACGGGCTGCGGAGGGCTTTGGATGAATATAGGCCCGACGCGGTCGCCATCGAGCAGCTGTTTTTCCAGACCAACGCCAAAACGGCGATCAAGGTCGGGATGGCGCGCGGCGTCGCGGTCCTGGCCGTGGCCGATGCCGGCATCCCGATGGTCGAGGCCACGCCGAACCAGATCAAGCAAGGGGTCGCCGGGTGGGGCGGGGCCGACAAGAAGCAGGTCCAGGGCATGGTCCAACGCTTGCTGGGCTTGGCCGAGGTCCCGCGTCCCGATGACGCGGCCGATGCCTTGGCCATCGCCATCGTCGGCGCCACGCTTTTCAATTATACTAGCCGCACCTCATGAAAAAATTAATCTTCATGCTGGCGGCCGCTTCGCTCCTGGCCGCCGGTTGCGAAATCAAGCGCGACGGCTACGGCTTCATCGTCTCGACCCAGAGCCAAGGCACGGTCATCGAAGGCCAGCAGGCGAATTGGAACCTGAACCCCAACATCGGTTCGCCCCTGATGGTTTCGCAGCCGGGGTTGCAGCCGATGGGCGGCCTGGTCCTGCCCCGATGAAAAACATTATGGCGAAACAAACGGTCGAATATCCTGTCCTGCGGCGCGAACCGGTGGCCGGCGATTGCGTCGTGTTCGCGCCCAAGCGCCAAGGGCGTCCCCATGCCTCCGGGCCGAAGAAGATGGAGGACCGTTTTTCGCCCAAAAACCTCGAACACGAGGACGTGCTGGCCGAATTCGGCTCCGGGGCGGAGAAGATAACCGCCATCGGCAACGCCTTCCCGGTTTTCGGTCCCGAGTCGCCGCTGGGCGGCCATCAGGAAATCCTGGTCGAGGGCACGGCGAACCGGAAATTCTCGTGCTTCAGCGCCGCGCAGATGGCCGGCGTCCTGGGGGCGATGGCCGAGAGGGTCGAGGACCTGCGGCAGACGCAGCGCCATTTCAGATACGTCGTCGTGTTCAAGAACGAAGGCCGGGAAGCCGGCGCTTCGCAGGAGCATGCGCATTCGCAGATTTTCGCTTTGCCGTTCGTCCCGGACCGCCTGGAGCGGATGCGGCGCAACCGCCAAACCCTGGCCAAGAAGGTCAAGGCGTCGCCGCATGCGGTGCTGCTCGCCGAGGCGACGCCGGAGCGCATCGTCTACCGGGACGCCAGGGCCGTCGCTTTCGCCGATCCGTTCACGCCCTTCGCCTATGGCGTCAGGCTGATGTTGCGGCGAGCCGTAGACAACATCACGCAGACGACCGAAGCGGAGCGCCGGTCTTTGGCCCGGGCTTTGCACGGCCTGATGCCGCTCATCCGGCGGTTGGGTTTGGCCTACAACTTCCATTTCCACGACGTCATCGAGGACCGGAACGAGCCGTTCGATATCCGTTTCTGCCCGCGCGGCAATATCCAGGCCGGTTTCGAATTCGACGCCGGGCTGTTCATCAACCCGGTTTCGCCGGAACAGGCGGCGGCCGAATACAGGCTCTGCCGGAGTTAGTTTTTCCCGCCTCG
The DNA here is from genome assembly GCA_964415965.1 of uncultured Gammaproteobacteria bacterium. Lineage (GTDB taxonomy): Bacteria > Patescibacteriota > Patescibacteriia > 2-12-FULL-60-25 > 2-12-FULL-60-25 > CAIKNB01. The sequence goes on along the minus strand of CAYQCK010000003.1, from coordinate 73,060 downwards.
GAAGCCTTGACAAACGGCCGATCCGCGCCCGATTTATGGGCCGCGGCGGGGTTGTTTATCCGCGCCGGGCGTGGTAATCTAGATGGGCAAAAATCGACGAATTCTTATAGTTATTATGCAGATTTTCTGGCACGGCTATTCCACCATCCGCATCGAAGCCAAGAGCGGCGACAAAGAAGCGACGGTCCTGACCGACCCTTTCGCGAACGAGGCGAGTTTGCGCATGCCGCGCACGGTCGAACCGGATGTCTTGCTCCTTTCGCACCAGGACCAGAAGCGCTTCAGCCTCGAGAATATCCAGGGCAAGCCGTTCGTCGTCAGCAACCCCGGCGAATACGAGATAAAGGACGTCTTCATCCAAGGCATCCAGGATAAAACGCTCGACGCCGGGGAAAAAGCGCGGCCCATCATTTACCGGCTGACGGCCGAAGGCATCAACGTCGCTTTCCTGGGGCAACTCAAGCGCAAGCTGACGGATTTCGAGGTCGAGGAATTGGGCGAGGTGGATGTCCTGCTGCTGCCGGTCGGCGGCGGTGAGGTCATGGACTCGAAGCTGGCCAGCGAAACCATTTCGGTCATCGAACCGCGCATCGTGGTGCCGCTCCACTACGACCTGCCGGGCATCAAGACCAAGCTCACCGGAGTCGACACTTTCTGCAAGGCGCTCGGGGTATGCAAGCGCCAGGACGCCAACAAGCTCAAGATCAGCAAGAAGGAGCTTCCGGCCGAGGATGTCGTCGTCATGGTCTTGGAGCGGGCCTAAAGCGAAATCCCAAACCGTATGCCCATAAAAAAAGCCACCGCCGCGCCGCGCCGCGCCGCGCCCCGAAGGGCCAAGACGCCGGCAAGCGACATCCAGCCCATCGCCGCGCCCGAACCGGAAAGCTACGCGTCCGGCACGCTGTTGAGCCGGGAAGAGAAGCGGCAGATCATCTTGGCCCACGCCGCCGCACGCCGCCCGACGGATCCGGTGCAGGTCACGAGCATGTGGCTCGGCGTCGCCGTCTGCGCCGTGATCGTGGCCGTCGGCTGGTGGTGGGCGGTCAAACCAGAAATCAATAAAGGGTTCGATGCGGGGCTCAAGCCGGCCTTGGCCGAAGCCAGCCAGACGGCGTCGGAGGTCGGCGATTCGATGCAGGGAGCCACGGGCAACGAGCTCATCAGGAACGCGGCTGACGGGGCGAGCCGGCAGATGCAGCTCATCAAGGAGCAGGCGGCCGCCCAGGCCGATGCCCGACGGACCATGGAGCGCGTCTTGTCCGGGACCGACGAAGCGGCGAGCGGGACGCGCGACCTGTTCAACCCGGAGACGGTCGTGACCGGCACGCCGGCGGTCCAGACGGAAAAACCAACCGAAACCAGCAAACCCTAAGAAGCTATGGCCGACAAACAACAGAACCAACAGCCGCTCCAATACATCGGCAACATCGAACAGCACGACATCGTGCAGGAGATGCGCACCTCGTTCCTCGATTACGCCATGAGCGTCATCGTGGACCGCGCCTTGCCGGACGTCCGCGACGGCATGAAACCGGTGCACCGCCGCATCATGTATTCGATGTGGCAGACCGGCCTGCGTTCGACCGCCAAATTCAAGAAATGCGCCACGGTCGTCGGCGACGTGCTCGGCAAGTACCATCCGCACGGCGACTCGGCCGTCTACGATTCGTTGGCCCGCATGGCGCAGGATTTTTCGCTGCGCTATCCGCTGGTCCGCGGCCAAGGCAACTTCGGTTCCATCGACGGCGACCGTCCGGCCGCTTACCGCTATACCGAATCCAAGCTCGAGACGCTGGCCGACGAGCTGCTGCTCGATATCGACAAGGACACGGTCGACTTCCGGCCCAATTTCGACGGCTCGGTCAAGGAGCCGTCGGTCCTGCCGGCCAAGCTGCCCAATCTGCTCCTGAACGGAACGCTCGGCATCGCCGTCGGCATGGCCACGAATATCCCGCCGCACAACCTGAAGGAGGTCTGCGACGCGGCTTGCGCTTTGATGGATGACCCGGACATCACGGTCGAAGGGCTGATGCAGTTCGTCAAAGGACCGGATTTCCCGACCGGCGGCATCGTCTACGACATCAATGAGATAAAGCAGGCGTACGCCACGGGCAAGGGCGGTATCGTGATGCGGGCCAAGGCCGAGATCGTCGAGGACAAGGCCGGCCAGTTCAAGATCGTGGTGAACGAGATCCCGTACCAGGTCAACAAGGCGACGCTCATCGAGCACATCGCCGAGCTGGTCACGGACAAGCGGATCGAGGGCATCCGCGACCTGCGCGACGAATCCAACAAGGATGGCCTGCGCATCGTCATTGACCTCAAGAAGGACGCCTATCCGCGCAAAGTGCTGAACCAGCTCTTCAAGATGTCCCAGCTCCAGGAGACGTTCCACGTGAACATGCTGGCGCTGGTCGACGGCATCCAGCCGCGCGTCCTGACGCTCAAGAACATCCTCGAGGAGTACGTCAAACACCGCCAGAACGTCGTCCGCCGCCGCACCGAATACGAGCTGGCGCGGGCCAAGGAACGGGCGCATATCCTCGAAGGCCTGCGCATCGCCATCCTCAAGATCGATGAGGTCATCGCGACCATCAAGAAATCCAAGGATAAGGACGAGGCCAAGATCAACCTGGTCAAGAAGTTCAAGCTGTCCGAGATCCAGGCCGGGGCCATCCTCGAGATGCGGCTGCAGCAGCTGGCCAACCTTGAGCGCCTCAAGGTCGAGCAGGAATACAAGGAGAAGATGGACCTGATCGAGGAGCTGGAATCGATCCTGAAATCGGCCAAGAAGATGCTGGCCATCATCAAGAAGGAAGTCCAGGAGATGGCCGAGAAGTTCGGCGACGAACGCCGCACCCAGGTCATCAAGTCGCCGGTCGGGGAGTTCTCGACCGAAGACCTGATCCCGGACGAGCCGACGCTCGTCATGCTGACGGCCGACGGCTACGTCAAGCGCGTGCCGCCGGACATGTTCCGCACCCAGGGACGCGGCGGCAAAGGCGTGGCCGGGCTGACGACCAAGGAAGAGGACCAGGTCGAACACGTCTTCTCGACCAACACCCACGCCGACATCATGTTCTTCACGACGCGCGGCCGCGTCTTCCGGATGAAGGCGTACGACGTCCCGCAGGGGAGCCGCACGGCCAAGGGCCAAGCCATCGTCAATTTCCTCCAGCTCGCGCCGGGCGAGAAGGTGGCGACGGTCCTGCCCATGGGCGACATGGACGGCGCCAAGAACCTGGTGATGGTCACGACCCAGGGTACGATTAAGAAGACCGAGCTCGCGGAGTTCGAGAACGTCAGGCGTTCCGGGCTTATCGCCATCAACCTCCACGAAGGCGACGACCTCAAGTGGGTCAAGCCCTCCTCCGGATCCGACGACATCATGCTGGTGACGAGCCAGGGACAATCCATCCGGTTCAAGGAGTCGGACGTCCGCGCCATGGGGCGCAACGCGGCCGGCGTGCGCGGCATCAATCTCAAGAAAAAGGGCGACAGCGTCGTCGGGATGGATATCGTCCTGCCGTCGCTCGTCAAGAAAGGCCATCTCGAGCTATTCACCATCGCCGAAAACGGTTTGGGCAAGCGCACCAACCTGACCGAATACAAGGTCCAGAAGCGCGGCGGCTCGGGCATCCGGACGATGAAGGTCACGCCCAAGACCGGCGGGGTGGTGGCGGCATATGTCACATCGAAGGACGAAGAACGCGACCTCCTGTGCATGAGCAAGAAGGGCGTGGTCATCCGCCTGCCGTTCAAGAGCGTGCCGTCGCTCGGCCGTGACACCCAGGGAGTAAGGGTGATGCGGTTCAAGGAAGAGGGCGACATGCTTTCGAGCGTGGCGCTCGTCGGCGGGGACGCTAAGGACGAATGACATGGGTCAGACCGGACAAATAAACATCCAACAGCAGCACCCAGCCCGTGAGGGCGGGGTGCTTTGTAGCGAGCCGGTCGCGTCCACGCCCAAAGCCGCCGTCCTCACGGGACATTGGCCGGCCGTCGCTGCCGCTTTCGTGAGCGGATTCGCAGTCATGAGCCTCGAACTGCTCGAGGCGCGGCTTATGGCGCCGTATTTCGGGACGTCCATCCTGGTCTGGACCAACATCATCGGCGTAATCCTCGTGGCTTTGGCGCTCGGCGCCTGGCTCGGCGGCATCGCGGCCGACAAGCGGCCGCGGCTTTCGACCGTGGCGTCGTTCCTGCTGCTCGCCGGCGTTTGGTCCATCGGCTTGGCCTTGGCCAGCCGTCCGTTTTTGGGCAAAGTCGCCGATTGGCCGCTCCAAACCGTCGTGCCTTTGGCCTCGCTCCTGCTGTTCGCGCCGCCTTCGTTCCTATTGGGCGCGGTCGCCCCGGCGGTCCTGCGCCTCACCGTGGACAAGCTCGAGCAGAGCGGCCGCATCGCCGGTTTCCTGTCGGCCGTCGGGACCATCGGCAGTCTGTGCGGCACCTATGTCACGGGCTATGTCCTGCTGCCGCTTTTGCCGGTCACGCATCTCGTCTTCGCCATCGGTTCGCTGCTCGTCCTGTGCGGTCTGGGTTTTTCGGCCAGGAACCGGGTGCGCAAGCCGTACGCCGCCTTGGCGGCCATGGGCATGGTCTTGGCGCCGGGACTGGTCCCGGCCGCGGACAGCCCGGTCGGCGGTCGGGAAATCCCCTCGGCCTACGGCCATGTATCCATCCAGGACGCGACCTTCAAAGGCGGCCCGGCCAGGTTCCTGAAAATCAATTCCGGTTACCATTCCGCGGCCCGGCCAGACTCCCCGCATGTTTCGTTGTTCGATTACGTCGCCGGGATGAGGGCGGCCGACGGGTTGGTGGCGGAGCCGGACAGCCTGCTGCTCGTCGGGGCGGGCGGGATGCAGATGGCGGACGAGTTCGCGGCGCGCCATCCGCAGGCCACCGTCGACGCCATCGAAATCGATCCCGCGGTCTACCGGGCGGCGCAAGAGGCGTACGGCACGGCCTATCCCGAAAGGGTCAAGGTCATCGTCGATGATGCGCGTCCGGCGGTGCGCCGTTTGGATCGCCGCTACGGCATCATCGCGGCCGACGCGTTCGGCGGAGACCATTGCGTGCCCTGGCAGCTGCTGACGCGGGAAGCCGTGGCGGACTACCGCCGGGCGCTCAAGCCGGGCGGCGTATTGGTGGCCAACATGATCATGCCTCCGCTGCCGAGCGGCGAAGACGGAAAAAATTTCCAGGCGCGGCTGGTCGGGACTTTCCGCACCGGCTTCGACTGGCTGGCTATCGTCAGCATGGGCAACGGCCCTTCCCCGGACAAGGTCGCGAACGTCCTGATTTTCGCCGGGCAAGGCGCTGGTCCCAAGGCCGCTGACTTGGCTCGGGAAATCCGGGAGAAATCCGGCGTTGCGGCGGCCGTGGCGCTGCCTACGCCCGAAGCCGGGAAGCCTTGGACCGACGACGCCGGCACGGCCGATTACGAGAGTCTGGCCATGTATTCCGAAGCCGGATACTGGTGACGCGCTTAGGCCGCGAGAGACCGGTCCATGGAATAAACTCGGATTATCGGTTATCTTGAAACATATGATTTATCTCATCGGGGGCGCTCCCCGCATCGGAAAAAGCATCGCGGCCCGCAAGCTCGCGGCCCAAATCGGCGCTTCAGTCCTGACGGCCGACGACATCGGAAGCGAATATTCGGCCAAGCTGCCGGAAGCGGAGCGGGCCGAGAAATTCCCGTTCCCGGGGTTCTCAGGCGACCCGGCGGACAACACTTTGCCGCCCGCGGAGCTTACCCGGCTCCAGCTCATCGAAGCCAAGTCCATGGAACCCGAGTTCCGGCGGCTCATCGCAGAAGCAGTGACAGCCGGGAAGGATTTTGTGCTCGAGGGCGTCCAAGTGCTGCCGGAATTCGCCAAGGACATCATGGACCATTCCCAGTCCGGCACGGTCCGGGCGTTGTTCGTCGGTTCGGAGGATGTCGCCCAAATCATGGACGGGATGGCCAAAAATACGAGCCCTGACGATTGGCTGCGCGACAGCGACACCGAGGTTATGCGCCAGGTCGCGGCCTTCGCCGCTGATTTCAGCCGTTGGCTCAAGCCCGCCTGCGCCGAGGCTGGGCTGCCTTATTTTGAACGTACCGAAGATTTCCAGAAGGACCTGGAATACATCACCAAGTCGTTGATTCAAAGCGAGTGATTCTACAAAAACATCCCGGTGGTCGCCGGGATGTTTTTTGTCGGGGGGTCATTTCCCGAGGACTTTGTCTATCAGCCCGTAGGCCAGGGCTTCTTTCGGGTCCATGAAATTGTCGCGGTCCGTGTCGGTCTCGAGCTGCTTGATGGCTTGGCCCGTGTGCTTGGCCAGGATGCGGTTGAGCTGGTCCTTGACCTTGAGCATGCGCTCGGCGCGAATCTTGATGTCCGTGGCTTGGCCCTCGATGCCGCCCAGCGGCTGGTGGATCATGATCTCGGCGTTGGGCAGGGCGAGGCGCTTGCCTTTGGCGCCACCGGCGAGCAGGACCGCGCCCATCGAGGCGGCCATGCCGACGCAGATGGTCGAGACGTCGCAGGCCACGTGCTGCATGGTGTCGTAGATGGCGAGGCCCGAGGTGACGCTCCCGCCGGGGGAGTTGATGTAAAGCTTGATGTCTTTGGTCTTGTCCTGGCTTTCGAGGAACAGCATCTGGGCGATGACGATGTTGGCGATGTCGTCGTCGATGGGCGAGCCGAGCATGATGATGCGGTCCTTGAGCAGGCGGGAGTAGATGTCGTAGGCGCGTTCGCCATTGGTCGACTTTTCGATGACAGTCGGCACGAGCCAAGAATTCGCTGTTTGCGAGCGGATTTCGAGTGGATTCATATGTTTATTGTGGCGCGGACAGCCGCGCCCCCACAGCATAACCTATCCCGTATTAGCAGTCAAAAGTGTAGAGTGCTAACAAATATCCGGGTTCAATATTTCTTCTGGGCGGCAGCCAGCGCCAGTTCGGCTTCCTGGTAAGTCTTTTCGTCCCAGACGTTGTGGGCCAGCCCTTCGTAGCAGGCGTTGAATTTCAGGTAGGCTTCGGCCGCGTATTCGCGGATTTGGGGCGTCCGGCCCGTATGCTTGAAGATCTCTTTCGCCTGGCGCCGTCCGATGTTGCAGCGGTCTTGCCGCATGTGGACTTCGTGCTGGCTCTTGCCGACGTCGGCGGCCATCGGAGGCAGCTCCCGGAACGGTGTGCAACCGGTCTGGCTGTTGATGGACATGAGGGCCGTCAGGGCGAAAGCGTAAGGGGAGGCCTTGAGCTTCTCGAGCAATCCGATTTTTTTCTCGGCCAACTTGGTTTTCGCGCTTTCGACCGAGGTCTCGGGCGCGGCCTCGGTGGCCGGACGGGCGAAGGGATCTCTCAGCATATGGGTGAAAGATAGCATCCCAAAGCGGGGTCGTCATGTGCGGCGCTCGCCGCCGGTCGGGACGTGGCCGTGAGGCCAGGTAAAGGAACAGCGCGTCTTCACGACGCGCTGTAAGTCAGGGGCAGCGGCGGAGCGCCTCTTGGGCGTAAAATTTCATTTGCGGCAAGAGGCCGTAGGCGGGATCTTCCAGATCCTCGGCCGCGAGCCAGCGGATGGCGTCGTGTTCGGTTTCGGCCAGCGCGACCCGTTCGGTCCGCGCGCGGGCGAAGTAGACCATCCCGACGTGCCGATGGGTCGGCGAGATGTCGTGGATGTCCAGGTAGGCGGGCGCGATGAGCGCGCGTCCGTTCTGTATCCCCGTCAGCGGACGTTCGCCCAAGAGTTCGACGTCCAGCCCGCTTTCCTCGCGGGCCTCGCGGAGGGCGGCGGTCTCCGGATCCTCGTCCAGCTCGACATGGCCGCCGACGGCCAGCCAGATGCCCAGAGCCTTGTGTTTGATGAACAGCACGCGGCCTGCGTAGACCACGAAGATCGTGACGGCGAAATCGATTTTGTCATGAATGTGCGGCATGGGCTAACCCTAAGCCGCCCTCCGGAAGATGGCAAGCGCCGTTTACGGGGCCACGATTTCCGGCCCCTCGGGCGTCTCGACGATGCGGCCGGCGACGGTGAAGCCGGCCGCTTTCTTGTGGCCGCCGCCGCCCAGGAGCTTGGCGACTTTCGAGATGTCGCGGCCGACGCTGCGGAACGAGCCTTTTACCTGGCCGTGGGGCAGCTCGCGCAAAGTCATGACGGTGTCGCTTTCGCCGACCACGGCGTTCAGGAAATTGGCCGCGCCGTCGACCGCCTCGTTCGACAGGCCGGACACGTCGGATTCCAGGATATAGGTGCTGACGACGTCCAGCTCCTTGTTGTGCCGTAGGCGCGAGAGCAGGATGCCCCAGACCTTGAGCAGGTCGATGGATTTGTTGTGCAGGGTGTGGCGCAGGATCTCGCCGTTGTGCGCGCCGGCGGCCAAAAGCGCCGAGGAGGCTTCGATGGTCGAACTGCGGGTAGCGGCGTTCGAGAAGTTGCTGGTGTCGAAATAGATGCCGGTCAGCAGGGCAGTGGCCATCGGCGGATCGATGGCGATGCGGTTGGTCTCGAAGAAGCGCCAGACGATCTCGCAGGTCGAGCTCGCGTCGGGCAGGACGGCGTTCAGGTGGCCGTAGCGTTCGTTGGTGACGTGGTGGTCGATGTTCACGAGCGTGTAGCCTGGGGCGAGCCGCGGGAAATGGTCGTGGACGCCAGCGTAACGCAAGTCGCCGGAGTCGAGGATGACTACGGCGTCATAGCGGCGGCCGAAGACCACCGGGTCGCAGGTGTACTGGTGGACGTTGTGCAGGTAGCGGTAGGCAGCCGCGGGCTGGTCGGCGCAAAAGGCGGTCACGTCCTTGCCGGCTCCGCTGAGCCAGTCGAGGAGCGCCGAACTGGCGCCCAAGGTGTCGCCGTCCGGTTTTTTGTGGGCGACCAAAAGCACGCGCTCGGCCTGGCTGAGCGTTTCGTGGATGCGGCCGAAGTTGTGGGTCAGGGCATCCATAAGCGATAGGTGAGCTTAGGCCAGGAAGGCGCGCGCGTCAAGGCCGGGCCCGTCCGGTTCGGTCGGACAAAAATACCCGCCGTTTTCGAGATGACGGCGGGCGGCGGGTCAGTCGTTCTGATTGACGACCCAACTGACGATGGTCGAATCCTTCAGCCAGAGCCGAAAGATACAGCCCATGAGAATCGGCCAGATGGCTATGCCCAGGCCGATCCAGAGGAGAGATTTCGGTTCGGCCAACCCAGCCAAGGACCCATCGCCCTTGAGGCGAGCGACCGAGTCAGGGTCCCGCAATCGGGCGAGGCGGGCGTCGTGGAGGATAGCCAAGTACAGGCAGAGGGATCCGCTCACGAGATAGAAAACGAGATCTCCAATCATCGGCCGTCTCCGTTCTTGTCAGGGATTTCTGCGATGGATCAAGCTAGCAGACTTCGCCCATCTCGTCAATCCCTGGGCCCGGATGGTTCGTCCTAAGGACTGCGGAGTTCAGGTTGTGGCTGCTGTCCGGAGGTACGTCTGGACGGTCCGCCGGGCGTTGGGCTCGAGCGGCAAGTCGCGGAGCGCGATATCGGCGGGCAGCCAGACGGAATCCTCGGCCTCGTCGTTCAAGCGGATGGTGCGGCGGCCGGTGCGGACCACGAAATCCACGAACAGATGGTGCACGGCCGGGTCGTGGTAGCCGCTGCCGCGGAGTTGATCGAAGGTGCAGAGGTGCGGTCCGACGGCGCCGCGCAAGCCGGTCTCCTCGCGGACTTCGCGGAGGAGCGCCTCCTTGAGCAGTTCGTTCCGGCGCAGTTTGCCGCCGACGATGGACCAGCGGTCGCGCCACTTGTGGGTGCGGACGAGCAGGATGTCGCGTCGGCCGCGCGGCCCGGCGCTTTCGATGATGGCGCCGGCCGCGACGACGGAACTAGGGACGACGAGTCCTTCCCAAAGCGCCTCGAGCCGGCGGTCGCGGCGTTTGGGCGGCGTGCGCGGGATGCCGCGGGCTGCGACCTGGGCCGCCAATCGGTCCGCGCGCCAGACCGAGCCTGTCGGGAAGTATGCGGGGAGGTCTTGGGGCGCGTGGCTGAAGAAGCACGGGACGTTGAGGGCGTGGGCCAAGCCGAGTTCATAGGCCGCGCTCTTGCCGAGATAGCCGTCCGGGCAGACGAAGTAGCTGAAGCCGTTCCGGCCGAGCTGTTTCATCCGGTGCAGGAATTCGAGCTCGATGGCGCGCGGGTCAGCCGTTTCCTGTCCGGAGAGAAGCGCGAAACCGTCGCGCATGCCGACGACCGGCAGGGGGTCAGGCGCCAGGACGCAGAGTCCCGATTTTTCGAAGGCGCGGCGGGCAGCCTGGATCTCGGCGAAGTGCCGGCGGTATGAACCGTGGATGACGCAGCTGTAAGGTCCGGGCATGGGATTCCTCCAAACCGGAGCTTAGCTGTCCGGCAAAGCCTGTCAAATAAAAAATCCGCCCGCTGCGTCAACGCAGGGGCGGATGCAGGCATCACCGAGACCGGTCACGGAAGAGCTTGGACATGGCGGCTTCGGCCTCTTTCCAGCTTTCGTCGTTCGGGTATCTGCCGTGGGATCGGGCGAGCAGGAAGAGCGCCGACTGTTCCGCCAGGTCGAGGCTGTCGGCTTTCGTGTCGACGCCCAGGCGCCGCAGCAGGTCGAGCAGCGCTTCGAGGTCGGCCACGTAGCGCCGGTGGTCGTAGCCGACGAAGACGCGCTTGCTGCGGGCATGGCCCATGGTCTGGCGCCTGATCTGCGAGATGAGTCCGCGCACCGTGGCATCTGACGCCAGCGCTCGGATGACGGGTTCGCGCAGCGCCGGCGGCAGATAGGCGTCGAGCAGGCTGGAGTCGTGGCGGACGAGGTGGCCGAGCGCGGCGAGCTTCATCCAGAGCCGGGGTTTGGCGTCCAAGTTGCTCGAGGAATTGAACATGTACTGGAGGGCTTCGGCGACCTGGACTTTCACCTTGGGCGGCGCGTCGTCCGGGACCTGGATGTCCGGGATCGAGTCAGCCAACCTTTCGCCTTCGCGGTGGATGTCCTCAACGCTGCGGAGCGCGGTCTGTTCCATGGGTTTTTCTCCTGTCGGTGGGTTAAGGGGCGATGGCCAACCAAACCATAAAAAAGCCAGCCTGTCAAGGCTGGCCGACCGTATCTCGGTTCAAATCTCGCCTTCGCGTTCGAGCTTGTTCAGGGTCGCGTCGATTTCGGCGGCGTAGGCTTCGTTGGTGTCGAAGGCCCAGAAGAAATCCGGGATGCGGCGCAGGCGGAGTTCGTGGGCCAGGCCGTCCTTGATTTCGTGTTCGTATTCCTTGAGCGTCTGTTTGACGTCCTCGATGCGGTCTTCCGGCATGACCGAAAGCACGGCTTTGGCATGGAGCATGTCGCGGGTCAGCTTGGCGCCGACGACCGTCACGAAAACCCCGCGCGGGAATTCCACGCGTTCGGCCAGCACTTTGGCGAGCGCATTCCTGAGATGTTCCATGCCTTGTTCCATGCGGAGGGACATATAGGTGTAGGTAGGGGCGCATGGTCGTGCGCCCTGGGTTTCGGGGATAAACGTTAGCAGCATTATCCTGTCTTGAAAAGATGACGCCCGGACAATCTGGATGACTGTCCGGGCGGGGTTCAGCGGGACGAGGGCGGGGGAGTCGGGGTGGCGGGGACCGACCGGCCCATTCCGGTCATGGTCATGCACGTCCGTCGGGTCACGCCGACCATGGTTTCGCGGATGGCCGCGGCCTGGGCCTCGATGGTGACGGCGCACTTGGGCGGGAAGCCCATCTTGAGCGCGATGTCCTCGCCGGGCGTGCCGATGCCGACGACCAGCAGGTCCAGGCCTTTCTCCAGCGCCTGTCCCGAGAGTTCGCACAGTTCGACCCGCTCCTCTTCGGTCGAAGCGTTGTCCTGGCCGTCCGTGAAGACGGTCAGGATGAGGCCGGTGTCCGCGCCCTTGGACTGGGCCTTGGACTGCAGTTCGAGCATCTCCTTGAGCGCCGTGAGCACCGTGCCGTAGAGCCGGGTGGCGCTGCCGGTCGGCGAATAGCCGGTGAGGCGGGGCATACCGGCCAGGGGCTGGGGCGGGATGGGTAGCTCGACGTCGTCGGCGAAGGCGATGACGAAACCGATGGCGTTGCCGGCGTTCGGGTCGGCCTGGAGCGAAACGATGTGGTCGTTGATGGCTTTCTCCGGCGCGTCGCCGAAGCGCTGCATCGAGCCTGACCGGTCCATCACGAGGCCGAAAATGGTCGTGAAGGAAGACGCGAGGCCGGCGCAGCCGAGCCGGATGATCTGGTCCATGCAAGACTCCTTTCAAGGGACGATGTCCCAGCAAACCATATTCCGGCAGCCTTGTCAATGCCGCCGGGTGCGGCTTTTCCCCTTCCCGAAGAGCGGTTTTTTAAGTAATCTATGTGGGCTATATGTATCTCTCCCGCCTGGAACTCCAAGGGTTCAAGACCTTCGCCCAAAAGACCGTGCTGGAATTCGTGCCGGGCGCCGACAAGCGCGGCGTGACCGGCATCGTGGGGCCGAACGGGTCCGGCAAGTCCAACGTCGCCGACGCCTTGCGCTGGGTGATGGGCGAGCAGAGCATGAAGCTGCTGCGCAGCAAAAAATCGGAGGACGTCATCTTCTCGGGTTCGGCCAAGAAACCGCGCGCCGGCTTCGCCGAAGCCAGCATGACCATCACGAACGAGCGCAACCCGGAGATCGATCTGCCCGAGATCGTCATCACGCGCCGGCTGTACCGCGACGGGCAATCCGAATACGAAATCAACAAGCAGGCGGCCAAGCTTATGGACGTGACGATGCTGTTGGCGCAATGCGGCGTCGGCCAGCGGACCTACAGCGTCATCGGACAGGGCATGGTTGACGCGGTCCTGTCGGCCAGCCCGGGGGAGCGCCGCGAGTTCTTCGACGAGGCGTCGGGCCTCAAGCCGTTCCAGCTCAAGCGCCACTCGGCGGTCAACAAGGTGGATAACGCCCGGGACAACCTTAAGCAGGCCGAGCTTATGCTGCGCGAGATCGAGCCGCGGCTCACTTCGCTCGAGCGCCAGGTCAAGCGCCTGCGCCAGCGCGAGGCTTTGGAGCAGGAGCTGCACCAGGTGGAACGCGAGTATTTCGGCGGCGTCTGGGCCGGGTTGCGGAGCCAGCTCAAAGCGGCGCAGGCCGCGGCCGAAAAGGCCAAGCAGGACCATGCCGCGAAAGAGCGCGAAGCCGAGGCGGTCGAACAGGAATTGGGCAAGCTGGAGAAGGCGACGCCGGTCTCGAGCGAATTGCGCGAGATGCGCGCGGCCATCGATGGGCTCAAGGAAGAACGGAGCAAGCTGCGCGAACGGCAGATCAGGCTAGAGTCGCGGCGCGAGGTGGCCAAAGTCCAGTCCAAGCAGCCGTGGTCGCCTTTGCCGCTCACCAAGATCATCGAGCGCATCGAGGGGTTGTCGTCGAAGCAGGACGAGCTCATCAAGGAACTCGAGTCGGCCAAGCCGGATTGGGACAAGGCCAAGAAATTGGCTCAGGAGCTCAAGGCCGAAAACCAGAAGCTGGTTTCCCAACTCCAACAGCCCGCCCCCGAGCCGGTGAAGGAACAGGCGGATCCGGAGCTCGAGAAGGAATTCGGCCAGCTGGCCAAGGAGATGTCGGAAGTCGCGGCCAAGATCGGGGAAATGGAAGCCAAACTCCAGGCCTTGAACCGCAAGGAGGACGAGAGCCGCAGCCAGTTGTTCGACCTGCAGCGCAGGCTTACGGCCAAGCGCCACGAAGCCCAGCAGGCCGAGCAGAGGGTGTCGGCCTCAGCCGTCGACCTGGCCCGGCTCGAGACGCGGCGCGAGGGCTTCTTGGCCGAGTTGCGCCAGCAGGCCGGGACGCTCGAGGGCGAGCTTGAAGCCATGGCCGATACGGCCGCCAAAGCCGAGGCCGAAGCCGAGGCCTTGCGCAGTCGGATGCAGCGGCTGCGTTCCCAGCTCGAGTGGATTGGCGGCATCGACCCCGAGACGGTCAAGGAATACGAAACGACTAAGGAGCGCTTCGAGCACCTGACGACCCAGTCGACCGATTTGCGGCAGGCCATCGCCTCGCTCGAGACGGTCATCGCCGAGCTCGACCGGACCATCAAGGAACGCGGCGACGTGGCGTTCCGCCAGCTGAACCAGGAGTTCGGCGTGTTCTTCAAGAAGCTGTTCGGCGGCGGCGAGGCCGAACTGGTGAAGATAGAATCGGATTCGGCAGGCGATAACCCGGAAGCCGGAAGCTTGAAGCAGGATGCTGGGGCGGAAGAGGTGGAGGGCGGCATCGGGGATGAAGGGGAGGGGGAAGCGCAGCCGGCGGGCATTGAGATCCACGCCACGCCGCCCGGCAAGCGGCTCAAAGCCATCGCCCTGCTGTCTGGCGGCGAACGCGCCTTGACCTCCATTGCGCTCATCTGCGCCATCATGGCCATCAACCCGTCGCCGTTCGTGGTCCTGGACGAGGTAGACGCGGCGCTCGACGAGGCCAATTCGCGGAAGTTCGCCGAGATCATCGACACGCTCTCGGATCGGACGCAGTTCATCGTCGTGACCCACAACCGGGCGACCATGAACAAGGCGAACGTGCTCTACGGCGTGACTATGGGTGACGACGGCGTGTCCCAGTTGCTGTCGGTCAAGCTGGACCAGCCAGCCGAGCGTCAGCTGAAGACCTAGATAACGGCTGTCCAAACTTAACAAAAACCAGGAAATCCGCGCATTTACGCGGATTTTTTATGAAAAAACCGCTAATTTTAGATGAAATATACGATACTTGACACGGTTTTACTAATTTGATTCAATCTTAACAGAACCTTTGAACGGCCTTTCACGGAAGACCGTTTTTTCGTCCCGGGGCGGTTGGCCCTATTGACAGGATTTCCGGGGCATGTTATAACCACTCATTACGCCAGCGCTTTGACAGCTTGACGGATAGCCGAGGCCACGAGGTCTGGGGCAATCCGCGTCCACGACAAGCATGGAACCTCTTTCGTAGGGTGCCGCAGGTCTTCGGACTTGCACTCCCCTATAAATAGGTTTCTTGGATGCGGATTACCTTAGGCCTTGTTTTGTTATTTGGGGCGAAAGCCATCCTATCTACTTTTGTAACCAAAAGTAGCAAAAGTTCCGGGGGTCCATGATGCGCTCTCGGTATCGCCAGCGTCGGCTATCCTGCGGGCCACGCTTAGCATGGACCCCCGGTCCCCCTTGTCACTTGCGAAGTGGGGCTCATTCAGACCGAATTTAGTGATTGGGCCATGTCATCCCGAAATCATCGTCCCGTTTGAGGCTTTACATTAATTAATTTCCGGGCTAATGTGCGCCATCAATATGTTGAAAGGCAAGATATCCGAAATCAGGGGTGAAGAGGCTGAGCTGCGCTTGGAGAACGGGCGGATTTTGGCGTTGCCCGTGTCGGCCATCGAGGGGGAGGCCAAGGTCGGCCAGGATATCGCCTTGCTCGCCGCGGTTTTGGGCGGAGAGGATGCCGGACGCCAGCGCCTGGCCCGACATCTCCTCAATGAGCTCCTGAAAGGGTAGAATAGACCATATGGCCAGCAAGAATCCGAAGCTCCAGACGGTCAGGATAATCCTCGTCTGGACGAACGTCATGGTCGGCATCTTGGCCGTGGGCTGCTTGATGGCCGCCGGTTCGCTGATGGCCTACGGGCGCCTGTACGAGAACCGGATGTTCCCGGGCGTCAGGATTTTGGGCGTCAGGCTCGACGGATTGACCAAGAGCGAGGCGCGCCAAACCGTGCAGAAGGCCATCGACGACGCCTTGGGCAAAGGATTGCGTTTCAGCTACCAAGGACGCGACGTGACCCTCGACGTCACTTCCGCTTCGACCGATCCGGACGCATCGCGCGATTTGGTGCGCTACGACGTCGACCAGGCGTTGGACGTCGCCTACGGCTTGGGCCGCGAAGACGGTTGGCGCAAGGACGTCCAGGAGCAGATGCGTTTGCGCGTCTACCCGATGGACATCTTGGCGCGGGTCACGGTCGACAGGGCGGCTGTGGTGGATGCCTTGCAGGCGAACCTCAAATCCGACCTGAAGGAGGCGAAGGACGCGGCTCTTGCCATCAGCGCGCCGTCGGGCACGCGGCCGTCGGTCTCGATCGAGCCGGAACGAGGCGGCCAGGTGCTCATCACGGACAACGCGATGGATGAATTGGAGCGTCAAGCGAAAAAATTGGATTTCAAGCCGATCGCCTTGAGCGTCAGGACGGTGAAGCCGACGATTTCGGCGGCCGACCTGGAACCGCTGATGCCGCAAGTCTTCGATTTCCTGAACCGGCCGCAGCTGGTATTTACCTACGAAAAGAACAATTACGCCATCCCGACCTCGACTTTGGCCGGTTGGATCGGGGTCGCGGGCAAGGCCGGCGAGCTTGCTTTGACCATCGACGCCAAGAAGTTCGCGGAAGGCATCAAGACGGCGGCGCCGGGCGTCGAGAAAGAGGGCAAGAAGGGCAGCCTGGAATTCAAGGACGGGAAGATCGCGTCCTTCACCGCCGGCACCGAGGGCTCTGCCATCGACGCCGACGCGACCCTGAAGCCGGTCTTGGCCGAATGGCCCGCCACCTCGACTTTCCCGTTGCAGGTCAGGAAGATCGCGGCGACTTTGGCCGGAGAGGATCCGCAGAAGATGGGCATCAAGGAACTGCTCGGCACGGGGTACTCGAATTTCTCCGGTTCGCCGACCAATCGCCGCAAGAACATCGCGCGCGCCATCGAGATCCTTAACGGCACCATCATCGAAGCGGGCGCCGAGTTCTCGACGGTCGATACCATGGGCGAAATCGACGGCAAACACGGCTGGTTCCCGGAGATGGTCATCAAGGGCAACGAGACCAAACCGGAGTACGGCGGGGGACTCTGCCAGATCGGGACGACGCTGTTCCGCGGGGCCATGAAATCCGGCCTGCCGATCACCGAGCGCCAGAACCATTCGTACCGCGTCCGCTATTACGATCCGCCCGGCACCGACGCCACCATCTACGGCCCGCATCCCGACCTGAAATTCAGGAACGATACCGGCAATCCCATCATGATCCACGCTTTCCAGAAGGGTGATGAGCTGTTCTTCGAGTTCTGGGGCACATCGGACGGCCGGCAAGGCGATTACAGTTATCCGCGGACCTGGAATTCGGTCGCGCCGCCGCCGACCAAGCTGGTCGAGACGCTGGATTTGGCCCCGGGCAAGAAGAAGTGCACCGAAATCGCCCACACCGGGCTGGATGCCGAGTTCGTCTATACCGTGAAGATGCCGGGCGGCGAGGACCGCAAGCAGGTCTTCCGCAGCCATTACCGGCCGTGGCAGGCCGTGTGCCTGATCGGCGTCGAGAAATTGTCGGCGACGACCGAAGGAGACAAGAAAACGGAGTAGGGGCGAATAATCATTCGCCCAAACAGCATTCAACACCCCGGGCATCGACCCGGGGTTTCGGTTGCCGACGTAATTATCGACACCCCGGGCGAGGCAGCGCCGAGACCCGGGGTCTCCGTTCAGAGATCCCGGCTCGCGCTCGGCGGCCTCGCTTGGCCGGGATGTCAGAAAAAATGGAATTCGAGCTATCGTGTTTGATTCCCCGGGCATCGACCCGGGGTCTCCGGAGTTCTGGCGTTTGGCCGGGATGCCGGAATCTCTGGTATACTTCCGCCGTATGCAAATCCTTCCGGCGAATGATTGGATGGCTCCTTCGAACGAGGGGCAGCTGTCGGTCGATGTTTTCCGCGATGGCGATGAGCTCGTCATCCGATCGACGGTCGCCGGGGTGCGGCCGGAGGATCTGGACATCTCCATCCATGGCGACCTGCTTACCATCCGCGGCCACCGCTCGATGATCAAGGAAGTCCCGGAGGACGATTGGTTCTATCGTGAATGTTTTTGGGGCGCTTTCAGCCGTTCGATCGTCCTGCCGTACGAGGTGGCGACGGATTCGGCCCAGTCCACGCTCAAGAACGGCGTGCTCGAAATCCGCATTCCGGTGCGTGAGCATGGGCAGAAGATTGCGATAGAGTGGGAGGGGGAATGATTTAAATCTACTTTTGTGACCAAAAGTAGCAAAAGTCCTGGGGGTCCGCGATGCCGCTCTCGGTGTCGCGGGCTTTTGTGATTCTGTGCGCCACGCTTGCGCGGCCCCCCAGACCCCCTGCGTCACTTGCGAAACGGGGCGTTTTCGCCTCTACTGTCATTCCAGCCCCGGCTCGGTGGCCGGGGTAAACTCCAGCTGGAATCCATGGTTGGGCTAGGGAACAACAGGTGCCCAACGGCATGTACGAAAAAGGGGCATTGAAATCCCTCGGAGGAAGCTGGAGAACGGGTTTGGGCGGAGGGTGGTGCTGTCCGCGATTTCTGCGGGGTCGGGGCGTTCCCGTTTTGGGCGTCGGCATGCTATACTTTCGGAGCTAGATATACAGCAATGTGGCGTGACATTGTAGAGCGTTGGTATGCGTTGGCTAAGGAACAGAAAATGGCCTTGGTCTTGCTTAGCGTTATGGCCGGAGCAGCCTTGGGGCTGTCGCTGTTCCGGATCAATAACCTGATCCGCGCGCCGTTCCTGGTCGAGAAGACCACGCTCACGGACGCCAAGAAGCTCATCGGCCTGACGACCGAGGAACAGATCGCCCAGCAGAAGCGGCTGGACACGGATGGCGACGGTCTGTCCAATTGGGACGAGCAGAACGTCTACCATACGAACGCGAACCTCCGTGACACGTGCGGCGACGGCATCCCGGACAATGTCCGGGTGGTGACGCGCCGCGGTTTGGGTTGCCTGAACGCGCCGAACAGCTCGGGCGCTTTGGATGTGAGCGGCGTGTACTCGACCTCAAGCGGTTCGGACGGATTGCCCGGCGAGACTAGCCCGCTCCAGGGAGGATTAGGCGGCCTGATGAGCAGCGGCACGGCCAATACCGTCGCCCAGGCCCAAGCCATGCTGTCGCGCGACCCGGCTAACATTCGCCGTCTGCTCAAAGAGAAGCTTCCCGACACCGACATCGACAGCATCTCGGACGAGGAGTTGCTGAAGCTTTACGATGCCGCCGTCCAGAACGTCGACCAGCAGAGGGGATTGGGCGCGGGCGGAAGCACGCCGCCGTCGACCCAGTCGCCGACTGCGACCACGACCGCGAAAATCCAGACGACCACCTCCACGAGTTCGCCGATCCAAGTCGATCAGCCTGGTTTGAAGCCTGATTGGAAGGGCACGCCGCCGACTTCGACGGGTGCCGAAATATACCCCTAAAAACGCTATGCCCGCTGTCCTGAAAAAATGCTACCGCCTGTTGGCGAAAGGCTCGATGATGCTGGCCATGCTTTCGCTGGTCACGGCATCGCTGGCCGCAGCGGTCCCGGAAGCCAAGGCCGCGGACGAGGACTACAGTGCGATCGCCCAGGTCGCGATGGAGACTCCGGTCTGCAGTTCGTATGATTGGCAGGCTAGATCGATGCCTGGGATGTATGGAGGCATATCCAGTTGGGTGTTTGGGCAAGAAATGGCTCCAGATTGCCAGTATTTCGAGGTCCTTAAGGGCCAGGTCGCGAAAGTCGGAGGCTATCTCCAGATGGTCGTGGTCAGGGCATTGTCCGACGTACTGTTCAATTTCGCCATCACCATCGGCCAGCAGACGGCCCAGTGGGTGCTTGAGGGCATGCACGGCCAGCCGGCTTTTTGGCGCCAGGGATTCGGGGGCATGGTCAAGAACCTGGGCATGGAATTCACCAACCGGTTCATCGACCAGTTGGACAAACAGTGGGGCCTGGGGTTGTGTACCCAGCCGAACTTCGGCATGAAGCTGGCGCTCGGCATCGGCTCGGTCGCCAAGGTCCCGGGGCCGGATTGTACGTTCCAGGGAGTCAAGGAGAATTTCGAGAACATGTACCGCCAGCTCAAGCCCCGGGATATCGCCGTGGCCATGGTCAGGAGCGTGGATGTCGGCGGCAACGATTTCGACTTCAACTTGCGCGTCAACAGCATGTACCTGGTCGGCAAGTCCGAAGAACAGAAAGCGGCCGAACTCGACCGCCAAGAGACCAAGGGCCTGAAGACGGTCAAACGTGGCCCTCTCAACCCTGAAATCAAGACGCCGGCCGTCGTCATCCAAGAGACCATCGCGCAGAACAACCAAGCCGGCTTGGTGAAGGACATGACCATCGCCCAGGTCAACAACATGGCCCTGCAGGCCATGTGGGCCACCATCGAGCAGCTGCCTGTCGTGGCCGGCATGGCTTTCCTCTCGACCTTGGCGACCGGCGCGCTCCAGAAGCTTTTGGCTTTCCTGATGGGCGAGGATTCGAGCGACGACACCAACTACCAGATGGATCTGACGAACCCGTACGCCGAAAAGGCGGCCGAACCGAAGAAAGCGCGGGCCAAGGCCTTCACCGACATCATCTCGCCGAACATGGTGACCATGGACATGCTGGATATCGTGTCCGAGATGGCGATCTGTCCGGACAACCGCGGTTATTGGCATTGCACCATGGACGACGGCATGGTCTCGGCCGTGAAGAACGCGACCACGGAAGGCGCCTACACCGTGTCCCGCGCGGCCGGCCTGGGCGGCGCCGCGCCGGCCGCATTCCTGCACAAGGACTGGGAGCTCATCCCGGCGACGGACGTCAAGAACGACCAGGATCCGGGTTGCTATCAGCGCGCCTATTGCGCCTCCAACCTGGCCAAGTTGCGGTTCGCCCGCATCCTGCCCATCGGCTGGGAGTTGGCGGCGAATTCCCCGTTCAACATCAAGAACAGCGGCAAGTACGTGACCCTCGGGACGGTCATCCGCGGCTACAACGACTGCAACAAGGACAATAAGCTCGATGCCGAGCATCCGTGGTGCCACCTGATCGACCCGGCCTGGGTGCTGACGGCGCCGCCGTTCAAGTGCCAGCTGAAAGGCTACAGCGATACCTTGATGGTCCAAGGCACGAGCGCCCGCCTGCAGGAATGCGCGGATCCGGTCTCGTGCCTCAAGCGCGACGACAAGGGCGTCTGCACCGGCGGTTACGGGTACTGCTTGGCCGAGAAGACGGTCTGGCGTTTCGGCGCCGACGCTTGCGACGAGAAATTCGTCAGCTGCCGGACCTACAAATCGCGGAGCGACGGTTACCAGAAGGGCGCGGAGGTGTCGTACGTGCGCAATTCCGTGGATTACGGCGCCTGCAACCAGGACAATGTCGGCTGCATGTTCTACTCCGCGCAATACGACATGTCCGTGACCTCGACCCTGAAATGGCTCAATACTGCCACGACCGACAAGAAATCCGTGACCCTCGGCACGATGCCGCGCGTCTACTTCGACTCCAAGGTCGAGAAATGCGACGCGTCGGGCGACGGCTGCACCAAGGTACTGCGCGTCCAGCCGAGCCAGAATGCCCTGAACCTGGTGCGTAACGGTTCGTTCGAGGACACGCTGAAGAACCAGGACGGTTATTATGACGGCTGGTCCGATAGCGCGAACCCGTCAGCTCCGGCTGTAGTCAAAGCGCTGGATACGCAGGACGGCGATGTATCTTTCGAAGGCAGCCGCAGCCAGGCGTTCGGCGCGGTGGTCGTGCCGCTGGTCCAGAGGGTCAAGGTCAAGCCTTTGAGGAATTACGTGCTGTCCTTCTATGCCCGCGGCAACGGTCCGGCCGGGATAGCTTCAGTGACCGCGGTTTTGTTGAATGCGGCGGGGACCGATGTCGCGGCGGGCACGAACTATTACCGCAGCCCGAACTGCAATTCGACGATCGTCGGGGCGCCCGGAGGGGCGGCCCAGACCCGCGCCAACGTCGGCGCCGGAGGGTTGACCGCCGATTGGACGCGCTTCACCTGCGAGTTCCTGACGAACAAGGACGCGCAAACGGCGAAGATTGCGGTGGCCGGCACGAACGCGGCCATCGACGCGGTCCAGCTCGAAGAAGGTTTCGCCCCGACCGATTTCCTGGACGGCAACAACCCGGGATTGCCGTCGTTGCACATCAAGCTTCCGCCGGAGGAATTCAATTGCACCGGCGACAGCAAGCTCGACCGCAAGGAGTGCGACGGCTACGCCAAGATGTGCCTCCAGGCCGATGCCGGCTGCCAAGGATATACGGAAGTCGGGGCGGGCGACACGACCGAAGTGCCGGCCATCCTGTCGCAGACCGATTATTGCCCGAACTCATGCGTCGGTTACGCCGAATACCAGAAACTGCCGTCGGCCTTCGACCTGGTCAACACGGGTGCGCCGGTGCCGTCCGCGGATCCGCTCGATGACCCGAAGGACGACACCAAGGCCGTCTTCATCCCGAAGCAGGCGCAGGCCTGCAACGCGGCCCAAGCCGGATGCGAGGGGATGACGAACGTCGAGGCGGCGGCTTTGGGCGGCGAGGAAGTGGCTTACCTGACCTATGCCCGCGCCTGCCAAAAACCGAACGCTAATTCCCAGACGTACTTCACCTGGGAAGGTTCGGACACGACCGGCTACCAACTCAAGACCTGGAGCCTCATCAAGAACCCGACCCCGGTCGACCCCAACGATCCGACGCCGCATTACGCGCCGCTGAACATCGAGAAAGCCGGACCTGACGGCATCCTCAAGAACTCCGCCGACTGCAACGCCGACAATTGGGGTGCGAAAGCCGATGCGGACTGCCGCCAGTTCTACGACGAACAGGGCAAGGCGTTCTACTCGTATTATTCTAAGACCGTGGTGTCGTCGGCCGACTGCCGCGATTACCGCAAGAACAATTCCAACACCGACGACTGCACCAAGACCGGCGGCAGCTACCGCTCCGAGACCGGCGACTGCCTCTACAGCGTGCTCTTGGCCGAAAGCGCCCAGTGCGACGCGGTCAATGCCGGCTGCCGCGGCTACCTGGGCACGACCGGCCGCAATACGACCGTCGTCCTGAAGGAGACGTTCGCCAACGCCACCAGCTCAAACGCGTTCTCGGTCACGGGCCAAGGCACGACGTTCGGTTTCTCGCCCGAAGCGCTGATGGTCGGCGACTACTCGCTCAAATACCAGTCGGCGGTGGCGGCGGCGACTTTCAATGTCACGTTCCCGGCCACGACCAATACCCTGTATTCGGTCAGCTTCTGGTACAAATCACTGGACAATACGGGCAAGAACGTGACTGTCAGCTTGGGCGGCAATCCGGCCGGCGGTTTCAAGGCCGGCACCGATTGGAAGCGCTATGAGCTCGGGCCGTTCCGCGCCATGGGGAGCCCGAACCAGACCCTGACGTTCGGCAACCTGCCGTCGCCGAGCTATTTCGACGAGATAACCGTCCAGCGCCTGCAGGATGTGGTGTACGTCAACAAGGATTCCTGGACCGTCCCGGCCGAATGCGACCAGACCCCGGAGGGCGTGCCGCTGCCGCAGGCCATGTTGGGCTGCCGCGAATACCGCGACCGGAACGGCAAGAAGGTGGACCTGCGCCAGTTCAGCCGGTTGTGCCGCTACGAGTCGGTCGGGTGCGCGGCGTTCATCGATACGCGGAATTCGGACAGCGCCTATGCCGACGACTTCAAGCTGGCGGGTTACGACCAGAACACCCTGACCAAGCAGTGGGACAAACTGTACGCCGGCACCTTGACCGTCACCCGGCCGGCCGACCGCTACCTCTACGCCATCGACGAACCGAGCACGCGCTGCGCCGCGACCGCCGCGTCTTGCCGCGCCTTCGGCAAACCGACGTTCGACGCCTTCGGCGTCCCGAGTTCGACCTACGAGACGGTCTACCTCAAGGACGACATCAAGAAATACGTGGACGGCGGGGGAGAGCCGGACATGCTGTGCCGGCCGAGCGAGCTGTTGTGCGACAAATTCGTGAGCGGACCGGTCACCTCGTATTTCCGCGACCCGCGCGACCATGTCTGCGAATGGAAGGATAAGGTGAAGGTTAAGGCGTCCGCCAATCCGGCTTATCCGGAAGGTGAGTATTCGGGCTGGTTCGTCAAAGGCGCCGAACCGCCGGTACCGTGCTATCCGGAAAAGCAGGCCGGCGGCAGCAGTTTCCTGACCGAGTTCACGGCCGCCCCGAATTACCGCGGCTGGGTCAACCTGTGCCCGAGCGAGCAGTCGGAGTGCACCGAATACCGCGACCCGAGCGACAAGAGCGACCAGGCCCATCCGCAAGGCAAACCGTATTTCTTCATCGCCAACGAGGCCTTGGACAAGGCATCGTGCAAGGGCAAGGTGGATCCGCTCTCGGGCTGCGTGCTGTTCCGCGACATGAACGACAGCTCGCTGACGTTCAATTCGACGGCGACCTACGCCAAGAGTCATGCCGACGGCGATGTGGCGGTGGGCACCATCAACTGCGAGAACGACCCGACCAACGAACATTGCGTCAATGCCGGGCGCTGCGTCGAACAAAAGGCCCGACCGAAAACACAACAGGGCGGAGGGATATTCGCCCCGATCGAAATCCAGAGCGCAACCGTCCCGGGCCTGCTGGCATACCAGAACGTCTCCTGTAAAACCGATAACGATTGCTCTTTCGAGCGTCCTGTCGGGGGCGGCACCTGGGAATACCAAGGCAAATGCACGCGTCCCAACGACTCCAACCTCATCCTCAAGGTGAAGCTCGACCGCGATTGCCAGACCTGGCTCGGCTGCTCGTCGGCCGAGACGGTCTATGACCCGTCCCAGCAGAAGTACATCGACCTGTGCACCAACCTCTCGGCCTGTGACCAGGCGGGCGGCGCGGCCAGCAAGAATTTCTGCGGCCATTACGTGGACCGCAAGTCAGACCCGACCAGCCAGCTGGCCCAGGGCCGGTTCACGGACATCGGTTCGTACATCAAGCGGATCACGGGTTTCGGTTCGATCGACTACACGGGCTACACCATCCCCAACCATTTCCAGGTGTCCGACCTGCAGATGCGCCGGGTGGCGTATGAACTCATGCGGCCGGGCAAACAGCGCGACGCCCTGTACAACGAGTTCCGGCTGGTGGCGGCCGTGCCGATGGCCACCAACCAGGATTGCATCGACGGCAAAGCTGCGTGCACCGAACCCTGGTTCGCCGTGGATTTCAAGGATACGGCCTATCCGTACCTCAACCTGTGCAAGCATGCGCAGACCGGGATGATCGGCTACAAGATCAAGGACGAACCGACGCCGAATTGCTATCTGCCGATCGAGAAGCCCTACACGACCGTCCTGAACGAGGCGTTGGGCCAGTTCCTGGGACTGCCCGGCAATGCCCAAAAGATCTCGACGACCTTCGAACAGAGCGCGTCGCTGGCCACGGACAACAACCTGAACCGCCATTATCCGCCCGTCGAGTGCCGGGCGCATCCCGAAGCGACTTCCCCGTTCGCCAACAAATTCATCAAGGATTGGGATTTGACGGTCGATCCGCCGTTGCCGAAGACGTTCCTGGACGGCTACGATTCGGTCGAATTCTGCGAATACGGAGAGGATTGCGATTGCTCGTACCGCAAGGTGTCGTATGGAGCCAAGAAGAAGTACTACTCGGCCTTCGCTGGCACGGCGCCGCTAGGCATCTGTGTCGGCGGATTGGATGCAGGCAAGGCTTGCGATCCGGATGCGGCGGCCGAGCAGGCCAAGAAGCAGGGCCAGGCAGACCAGGCTTCGCAGAACGCCGCCTTGGCGCAGGCCATCGCTGGCCAGGATGCCGCGGTCGCCCCGTCGAAGATCTCCGGTTCGGATATCGTGCCGGCCGGGTGCCGTTCCGGTTCCTGTTCGCCTTTGGACAAGGACACCTTTGTCCGCGGCGTCATCGGCCAGTGCCTGCAGCGCGACTACAGCCGCAAATTGGGCGGCGCGTTGGACCGGAACCCGTGCTTGGTCTGGAACCCGGCCCCGGTCTTGGCCGGCCAGCAGGACCGCTACCACTACGAACCGACGGCCAGCTATCTGCCGCCCGCCAGCTCCGGCGAATACTACTGCCTGTCCAAATCGCGGGAACCGCGGACCATGAAGACGCAGGCCAACCACAATATCTGCGAATGGAAGATGTATCCCATTCGTACGAGCGAGGACGGTATCAAATGCAAAACTCCGCCGGAGGGCGACCTGAAGTCCATGTTGGTCAAGACGCCTCCGGGCAAGATCACCCACTTCGATTACCACGAGTGCTACGTCATCGACACGGACGTCGTGAACGACCATCCCATGCCGTGGGGTTATGATTCATGGAACAGTGACGACGATTGGTACGAGGCTCATTGCGGTTTGGGAGCCACCTTGGATGGGGTGCGGGCCAATGGCGGCGAGAGCGGATCGAATTGCGCCGGCGTCCGCATGGCCTATGCCGGCGGCGACGTGGCCAACGATATCCGCGCCGGCCGCTGGATAACCACGGGCCGCGGTTTGGGCCGCAATTATTCTGAGTATTTCATCGAATTCAATGATGTCGCGTGGGCCCAATGGCTGTACAACGACATCAAGATCGCCACCTCGACCGACCCGAAGACGGCGAAGGCGGCGCTGGAGCAGAACTTCACGAGCTTCGTTTTCAACCCGATGTATAAGACGGGCGTCGGCGGCACTTGGGCGTGCGGCGAATCCGGCTGGTGGGTCGACGAGTTCAAGGTCGATCAGAGCGGCGCGGGCTGGGACAGCGCGGCCGCGACCCTGATAAACCGCGTCATGGCCGAGTTCAAGCCGTTGACCTCGGAGAACTTCGGCTACTTGAAGAACGAAAAAGGCACCAAGCTCGCCAGGCTGCCGTGCAAGTATCCGGAGAACGGCGACGACAGCGAAGGCGACGCCTTGTGCTATTACAAGTATTGGGAGACGGGCTTGCGCGCCGATGGCCAGAAGAAATTCCGGACGTTCGACGATTCGGTGGGCGGGCCGCGCAAACTCGACCCGGCCGACGTCATGTTCGCCGAATCCGAGTCGTCGAAGCCGTTCTTCGCCATCCGGGCGATGTTCGAGGACGCCTCGCCGGAGGATAACCGGGTGCCGGAGAACAAGATGGATCCGTCGGGTACCCAGTTGGGCGGCCCGTTCCGCTTCGTGGGCTGGTGGGTGACGGCATCCTATCCCGGAGCGACGACCGAGCGCTACATGTACATGTACCTGGACGTGAACCATGCCGACATCTGCAAGCAGGTGGCGCGCACGAGCTCGCCGACGACCCACGAGACAGCCGCCTTCACTGACCGCATTTGGGACGGCGGGGCGTACTCCATCCCGACTTTGGGTTTCACCTACGATACGCTCAACCCGCCGTTCGGGGCGGCCAAGCACACCAAGGCCATCGGCAAGGATCCCCTCTACCAGATGGGTCCGCTGTCCGGCAAAGCCACGTTCAAGCTGTCCGGCGTCCGTCCGACCTTCCTGGCGAGCGGTTCGAACTACGCCAAGACGGCCATGATGCCGCTCGGCAACTGGGCTTATCTCAACGACATCTTCGCCAAGATCTACAATGTCTACCAGTACCACGACATGCCGGTCGGCAAGAACTCGTGGGCCTGCATCGCCGGGCCGAACTACGGTTCGCGCTGCCCCAACCTCAAGACCTTGGTCGACGACGCGACCGTCCTGTACACCAAGTTCGGTTCGAAGATCACGAAGCCGGCCGAGCCGATGACGCCCGCGCAGCAGAAAAACTGGAATGAATTGGTCGCCTCGACCAAAGCCTCGCTGTCCCAGAAATATTGCGGATACACCGGCACCTGCAACCCGACGCTGTACGACGTGGTCAACGACGATTCGGCGTTCTGCAACGCGCTTTCGGGCGTGAACGCCGGGTTGCCGTGCAGCGCCTCGCTGACGCTCGAGGGCTATCACGTCTGCCACGCGGCTCCGGTCAGGCTGGTGAACGGGGAATTCAAGGCGCAGTACGTGCCGTGCGACCTGGCGCCGGGCTGGTCCGAAGTCAAAGGCGACGACGGTTCGGTCAGCGGCTATGCCTACAGCGGCACCGATGCGGTCGCCCTGGCGGACTGCAACGAAGCCGGCATCCCGGGCTGCACCCAAGGCAACGTGAAGTTCGTCCAGCGCAAGACCGCGGCCAAGGCCGGCGCGTTCAAGTGCGCCGACGCCGGCGTCAAGTTCCCGGACGGCACCAACGGCTGGTGCCGCCAGCCGAGCGAAGGGATGCCGTCCTTGGACTGCCCGCTGGAAGTCGGTCCATCGGCTAAGGGCGCTGGTTATTCGGTCTGCGACAAGACAACCCATCGGTGCACCAACGGGTATGATAACGCCCAGTGCAATGAGGATTATGATTGTACATTCTGGTGGCAGACCTGGTGGTTCTGGGATTCGGCCAAGGCCGGCGGCCAGCCGAACAAGGCCATGCCTTTCCCCAAGAACCATGCCTGGGTGACCAAGTCCAAAGGCCAGACGCCGCATACCCCGGGATGGAAGATGAGCTGGCCCGCATATCTGGACACTCAGAACTACAACTATCCCATCAATGATCCGTGCGGTCCCGGTTCGCCTAGTTGCGGCAAGGAGCAGTATCGGGGCGTCGGCGTATCGGTTGAAGCGTCATTCGATACCGCAACCGTGCCCTGGTGGACGTCAAACTCAACCGACGGTTGGTTCGGTACTGACGGCCAAACGTTGCGGAAAGACATCGGTGGAAATACCTTGGATGGGACCCGGTACTTCATGTACGACCTTAACTCAAATCCGGGAGATGCGATCAAACGATTCCCGGGAGTAGTGAACGTCAGACAAGTGTCCAAACCCTATTCCGGTTACACCTTCCCGGCGTCAGCGCCTTGGGTAAGGTTGGTGATTCCGGGGCATTGCGAGAGGTTGCCGGTGCCTTCTTCGAGGTGCGGCGAATTCACGAAGCTCGGAGGCGATACAACTGGTTGCAGCGGCGGCTTCTCCCACGACGTTCCGTATTTCGACCACTCATCGACGGCCATACGCTGGAGCGGTCCGGATGACATGGCTCCCGGCTTGTGCGAAGGCGGCGTGTTCGACGGGATGTTCTGCGCCTCGACCAGCACCTGCAAGCCGCTGTGGGTGACCGGTGATGACAGCAATTTCTGCCAACCGGTGTCTGACGGCAACGGCAACCCGATGAAATCGAACTCGCCCTACTACGACTGCACCACCAAGAACAACCAGGGTTCGCCGACCGCGACCAACCCGGACGAGGACAACAACTCCTGTACCCACGGCACGGGTTATTATCCCCGGGCCGACCTGTGCGGGTACGACCTCAACAAGGCCGTCTGCCTGACCGCCATCACCCAGCGCGACTACAACAACCAGGGGACCATGGGCAATGTCCCGGCGCCGAAGTCCGGGGAGGAGTCGTACAACCTGAAGATGTGGCTGCCGCCGACCGACGTGAGCAGCGGCCTGCACATGCCGCCGTACATCGCGGACAAGAACAAGAAGGATCCGGCGCCTTACGAGGCTAACTACGGCTACATGTCCTATTATGCCCCGCGGCCGCCGACCATGGCGGCGCCGGATACGACCCGCCAGTGCCCGTCGGCCGGACAGTGCCCGATATCGCAGGTCGGGACGTTCGCCCTGGACGGCATGGCCGAAGGCAAGGTCGCGTACATCGGCGGACAGTCGGTCAACACCATCCAGTTCTACGGCTGGGCGGCCGACAACCAGATGGGCATCAAGGACATCTGGGTCGATTGGGGCGACGGCACCAGCCAGGAGTTCCATGACAGCCGGATGAAGAACAAGAAGCCGATCTGCGGGTCGACCAAGGAGTGCGAGTTCGTGCCCGGACTCACCTGCAACTCGAACAACGACTGCCCGCCGGCCGGAGGAAAATGCGTCAGCACGAGCTACTGCGCCAGCAAGCCGTCGGTCCAGTGCGTGGAGGACAAGGATTGCTTCGAGGGCGGCCTGGACGTGGGCGACAAGTGCCAACCCCGCCTGACCTTCGGCAACAGCGACCGGGCCTGCGAGCAGAACTACTTCGAGTACACCCACGTCTACCAGTGCCTCAAGGACAAGAAACCGGCGGCCTGCGGCGACCAGATGTACTGCAACCGCGACAACACCCAGAAGTGCACCGTGGCGACCGAGAAGACGGATTGCGCGCCGGGCGACAAGTGCGTGGCCGGCATCGCGCCCCCGGGAGGCTGTTTCGACGAGACCAACAACGCTTGCCGCTTCACGCCGCGCGTCATCATCAAGGACGCCTGGGGCTGGTGCTCGGGCGAATGCCGCGCCGAGGACTTGGGGAACGGCAAATTGGGGATGGGCTTCGCCGGCGTGAACAACATCCTCCTGCCGTACGGCGGCTGCTACGACGCCACCGGCGAGACGCTCAACCGCGATTCCAAACAGGACCTGTACGTCTCGAGCGTCCCGCGGACCAGGAACATGTGCGACCCGTATCCCAAGTCCGCGGACAAGGTCAAGAGCTTCCGGCCGTGGACCGTGTTCAAGGGCTCGCTCCAGCTGGGCGTGACGCAGTAGGGTTGAAAAAACCAAGACAAAGGGGCGCACGGCGTGCGCCCCTTTTTGGCATAAAAAATCATCCCCGGCCGGAAGGCAGAGGATGACGAGGGAGGCGGTCAGCGCACGAGCGACAGGGGAGGGACATCGGTGTGGCTGCCGACTTGTTTCAGGCCGTCGAAAGCCCTGATGTGCTTGGCCGTGAGCGGGCCGGTCGAGCCGCGCTGGATGTAGCGTTGGAGCGCGGCTTTAGCTTCGCGTTCCATGGCCAGGGTGCCCACGAATTGGGTCTTGACCAGGTAGTCCATGACCTGCCGGTCGAATTCAGGCACGGGGCGTCCGAGCGGCATGGATAGGCTGCTGCGGACCCGTTCCACGACCAGGCGGCGCTCGTCCACATCCCGGTCTTTCCAGGCCGGCCAGATGAGCGGCAGCGGAGCGCAGGCTTCGAGGAAGGCCTGGCTCCAGGTCGTCGAGCGCCGTTCGAGCGGGTCGGTCGATTCGATGGCCAGCATGGTGACCGGGAAGTTCAGCCGGTTGTTGAGGATGGCCCATTGGACATACCTGGGCAGGCGCTCGCCCTTGAGGAACAGTAATGAGACGCCGTCCTCGCACTCGAGCTCATCCGCCTTGGGGCAGCGGTCGCGGACGATGTGGATGCTGTTCGAGCGGTTGTCTTCTTCGACGGTCCGCAGGAACAGGGAACGCAGTTCGAGACGTTCTTCCGGAGGTACCACGACCGGGATGATCCAGGCGTGTTTGGCGTATTGGACGGCCAAAGCGAGCAGACGACGGGTCGCCTGGCTCGCGTCGGTCAAGGGCAGGATGCGGCGCCAGGCCGGGTCTGTTCCGCTGACGGGTTGGGGCATCTTTCTCGGTCCGTTCTTGGGATGAAGGTACGTTCCGGTTCCGCCGGCTCGGGTCCCGAAAAATTCGGAGCCGTTGGATGATACGGAAAAAAGGCCGGGATGTCAAGCTATTGACCGGCCGCTCCCGAACGTGTATCCTTGGCTTGAACCTGTTCTGGATGAACGGGTTCATTTGTTTTCAGGGCAGCCGCCAATCCTTTTACTAACTTCTTACGTCTTACTTCCAGCTACTAACCATCCATCAGCCAATATGGCCTCCCAGATATCCCAAGCCATCCGCCAGGTGTGCGAAGAGAAGAACCTGACCTTCGAGTCGGTCCTCGAGACGGTCGAAGCCGCCTTGGCCGCCGCGTTCCGCAAGGATTTCGGCAACAAGAACCAGAACATCAAGGTCCAGTTCGACCCCGAGGCGTATGACGGCGCGACCGCCGGCATCCGCGTGTTCGACGTCAAGACGGTCGTGCCCGACATGGAGCTGCCGGACGATTATTTCGAGAAGTTCGAGGCCGCCCACGCGGCCAAGAAGCTCGAGGGGCGCAAGGCGTTCGAGCCGGCCTTCACCCCGGTCCCGCCTCCGCCCGCCGAAGGCGAAAAGAAGGAAGGCGAGGAGGAGTTCGCCTTCAACCAGAAGACCATGATCATGCTGTCGGATGCCCGCGACCTCAAGCCGGACGCGCAGGAGGGCGACGAGATCAAAGTCGAATTGAGCGTGCCCGCGGCCTTCGGCCGCATGGCCGCCCAGACGGCCAAGCAGGTCATCATGCAAAAGCTGCGCGAGGCCGAACGCAACGTCATCTTCAACGATTTCAAGGACCGCGAAGGCGAGCTCATGAACGTGACCATCCAGCGCCGCGAGGGTCGGGTCGTGCTCATCGATTTGGGTCGTGCCACGGGCGTCATCCTGCCGGAAGACCAGATAGAGAACGAGCGCTATTTCCCCGGAAGCCGCATCAAGGCGCTTTTGCGCGAGGTGTCGCTGACGCCTAAGGGCCCGGAGATCCGCTTGTCCCGCTCTTCGCCGGGGCTCGTTGCCGCCATCTTCGCCCAAGAGATCCCGGAAGTCGCGAACGGCATGGTCGAGATCAAGAACATCGCCCGCGAAGCCGGCAGCCGCACCAAGGTCGCGGTCACGGCGCATGACGACGCCATCGATCCCATCGGCTCGTGCATCGGCCAGCGCGGCACCCGCATCCAGACCATCATCCGCGAGCTGGGCGGCGAGAAGGTCGACGTCATCCTGTGGTCGGCCGACGATGCCGAATACATCGGCGCGGCGTTGAGCCCGGCCAAGGCGCTCCACGTCAACCTGGACCACGGCGACCACCTGGCGACGGTCAAGGTGCCGGCGGACCAGCTGTCGCTCGCCATCGGCAAGGGCGGGCAGAACGTGCGTCTGGCGGCGAAATTGACCAACTGGAAGATCACCATCGCCGAAGAGAGCGGCAAGACCGTGGCTGATTCCGAAGTGGGCGAGTTCCAGGGAGAGGCCCCGGAGACGGCGGGCGAGGCCGACCTGAAGGAAGTCAAAGCCGAGATGAACGGCGAACCCTTGGAGGGCGCGCAGATAAAGGCCGAGGAAGAGGCGAACGGCAAGACCGAGTAAGCGTATGACCCAAATCTTCGTCACCGTCATTTTCCAACCCATCCTGAACCTGCTGATCTGGCTGTATAACGCCATCCCGGGGAACGATTTCGGTTTCGCCATCATCGCGCTGACCGTCATCGTCAAGGCGCTGCTCTATCCGATGACCGTGCAGCAGATAAAGCAACAGAAGGCGCTGCAGGACATCCAGCCCAAGATCGACGAGATCCGCGCCCGCCTGAAGGACGACAAGGACGCCCAAGCCAAGGAGCTGATGGAGCTGTACAAGCGCGAGAAGGTCAATCCGGCCGCTTCGTGCCTGCCGCTGCTCATCCAGCTGCCGATTTTCATCGGGTTGTACCAGGCTTTGCGCGACGGTCTGGCTTCCCACAGCCTCAACCTGTTGTATCCGTTCATCAACAACCCGGGCACCATCAACAAGATGTTCCTCGGCTTCGTGGACCTGTCCAAGCCGAATTACGTCCTGGCGGTCCTGGCCGGGCTCATCCAGTTCTGGCAATCCTGGCAGATGTTCCGCAAACCAAGCCCGGCATCTCCGCCGCCGAACGAGGTCAAGGGCAAGGAGGGCGCCAAGGACGAGTCCATGGCGGCCATGATGAACAAACAGATGATGTACATCATGCCGGTCATGACCGTGTTCATCGGCATCTCGCTGCCCGGAGGCCTGACCCTGTACTGGCTCGTGATGAGCCTCCTGACGGTCTTCCAGCAAGCCATCTTCCTCAAGCGGCCGACGCCGCCTAAGGTCGAGGCGCAGCTGTCGAAGTAAAACGCCAAAGAATAGACACCCCGGCCCCCGAGCCGGGGTCGCAGAGATCCCTGCTCGCGCTCGGCGGGCTCGCTTGGCCGGGATGTCAAAAAAGAATAAGACGTTTTCATCCATTGATACCCCGGGCAAAGACCCGGGGTCTCTGTTTTGCTAGTGACCTGACATCGGGGTAAGCTTGGGCCATATGCATCTGAATTCAAGGGCTATGGTCGGGACGCCGGTCAGGACGCGGTCCGGGACGCCGGTCGGCAAACTCGCCAGCCTCGACTTCGAGGCCGACACCGGCCGCCTGGCGGCGGTGCGCGTACGGGTCCGCGGGGTCGTCCCCGGCCTTTTGGACGATGAGGCTTTGGTCGCCTGGTCCCAGGTCGTGAGCCTGGACGAACACGAAGCCGTGGTCGAGGACGCCGCGGTCAGGGCCGGGCCGGCCATCCTGGCCCGCAAGGACATGTCCGCGCCCTCGGCGCACTTCAAGGAGCGTGCCGGTTGAATATGGATTTACGTTCCGCCATCCTGCGCACGTTGGGTTTCCACGCGGCCTGGCATTACGCGCCGACCGCGGCGGAGCTGGTTTTGACTTTGGATGCGGGGGACGGAGCCGACGGTTCCGCGGCTGTTGTCCGAGATGTCGAAGAAGTGTTGTCTGGACTGAAAGGCGAGGGCTTGGTCATCGAAGAGGACGGACGGTTGGCCTTGGCGGAAGGCGGCCGCCGGATCTTGGACCAGATCCGCGAACGCGATATCTTCCAGCCGCGGAAGCGCCGGCGGGCCGCGAGCGTCGCGAGGTGGCTCGCGGCGCTGGGCGGAGTGCGTTTCGTGGCGCTGGCCAATACCACGGCCCTCGGCAATGCCCGTGACGGCGGGGATCTGGATTTTTTCGTCATCGCCCGAAGCGGTACGCTCTGGTCCACGCGCCTGCTGGGCGCCGGGCCATTCAAGTTTTTGGGACGCCTGCCGACCAAGGACCGCACGCGCGACGCGGTGTGCCTGTCGTATTTCGTTTCGGACGACAACCCCAGGCTCGATTCGCATCTGCTCCCCGGCGACGATCCGTATTTCCGGTATTGGTTCTTGTCGCTATTGCCGCTATATGACGACGGCGTGGGGGAGAGGCTCTGGTCAGAGAACCGGGACGTCGTCGGCCGCCACCTGTGCGCCAGGCGCTGGGCCGTCCCGCCGGATTTCGGCATACCGACGCCGGCCTTACGTCTTCCGATTCACGTCTGCCGCCTCATCGAGCCTTTGGCCCGCTCATTCCAACGTCGCTGGTTCCCGTCCAAAATCAAGGGGCTCATGAACCGCGACACCCGCGTCATCGTCGACGACCGGACGCTCAAGTTCCACGTCGACGACCGCCGCGCCGAGTTCCGGGAAACTTATCGAGAGTTATGCGAATACTACGGGATCTCATCGTGAAGGCCATCCAAAAAGCGGCGAGCGTCAAGCGCCGAACGACGCTGTTCGACGTCAGTTGGCGTTTGGCCGTTCTTTCGCTGCCCTGGCAAACGCGCTGGTATCGCGAAGCCTCACTGGCCGGTTGGCCGTGGGAGCAGGGGAGCTGGGCGGTTTATGTTTCCTGGGCATTGCTCGCGGCGGCGATTGTTTTCGGAAGCCTGGGCCTGAAGCGCGAAGATTCAAGCGTTAAGGCGCTGACCCGGACGGATAAGGCGCTGCTCTGGACCGCCGGCATCATCCTTGCCGTTTCCTTCCTGGTTTCGGATTCCTATGCCGCTTCGGCCCAATGGCTGATGGAGGCCGGCCTGCTTGTGGTTTTCGTCTTCACGCTCCTGCGGCAGCGGGTTCCGGCCAGGAGCCTGGCCGTCTGGTTCGTCGTATCGCTCATCCCGCAAGCCTGCCTGGCCTACTGGCAATATGCGGTGCAGCGGGTGGATGCCATCAAATGGCTGGGCGTCGCTTTCCAGAGCCCGAAGCAGTTGGGTGTTTCGGTCGTCGAATTCGCCGATCTGCGTTTCCTCCGGGCGTACGGCGGGATGCCGCATCCCAATATCCTGGGCGGCTGGCTGGCCGTCGGCGTCCTCGCGGCATGGCACGGGGCTTGGCGCGCGCCGCACAAACGGGCGGCTTTCCTCTGGTCCGCCGCTTCCGCCGTCTTGGGCGGTGCGTTGGTCCTGACTTTCAGCCGAACCGCCTTCTTGGCCTTGGCCGTCGGTTGTGCCGCCTTGGCCGGAGTCTTTTTCCTCCAACGCAAAGACGAAAGGAACAGCGCGCAGTTCGGCATCCTGGCCATGGTCGTCGCGTTGGCCTTTTCCGGAGTCCTGGCTTTCACCCAGCGCGAAGTGCTGCTAGCGCGTGCCGACCAGGGTAACCGGCTGGTCGTGCAATCCAGCGACGCGCGGCTCCAGAGCTATGCCGACGGCTGGCAGGTCCTGAAGGATAGGCCGTTCTTCGGGGGCGGACCGAACGCCGAGCTCGCCAGTCTGGCGCGGGTCAAGTTTAATACGGAAATCAAGAGATTGCGCCAGCCGCTCGAGTCACCGCATAACGCATTCATGCTGTTGGCGGTCGACTTAGGCCTTTTGGGCGCCGGTATTTTCTTGTGGGTCGCCTGGAGATTCCGGCGCGCGTTGCTGCGTCGCTGGTGGATCCTGCCTCCGGTCTTGGTCCTGGCGTCCTTGGACCACTATCTTTGGTCGTATTGGAGCGGATTGGCCCTGTTGTCGGTCGTGTCGGCGCTGGTCTTGGGGCCTGAGCCGGACGCTTGACGGAAAAACCGTAGGGGATGAAGAAACAATCGCCTTAATACAGGCGATTGTTTCTTCACAAAAACATGGAGGTGCCATCATGGCAGACGCCAGGCAGAGAGACTTGATTCTCGCTCCGAACCAGTTCGCTTGGGTGTTGGACCGGACCACCGGACAGGTCAATGTTTTCCGGGGTTCGCACAAGGAAGCCTTGTCCGCCGACCACCGTTTGGTCATGTGGCGGAACGGCCAGTTCGTGGAGATCGCGGAGACCGACGATCCGTCGACCGCCATCCAGCCGTTCATCAAGGCCAACGAAGGCCAGTATGTGGTCCTGCACAACCCGTCCAACAAGTCGCGCGAGATGACGAACGGCAAGAACGGGTCCATCCCGCTCGACACCGGCAAGCGCGTCATCCTGCGCGGACCCATCGAGTTCGCCCTGTGGCCGGGACAGGAAGCCGAGGTCATAGACGGCCACCGGCTCGAAGAGGGCCAGTACCTCAAGATCCGGGTCACCGGACCGATCGAGGAAGCCGACGCCGAGGCGCTGTGGAAGCTGGTGCGTGAAGAATGGCGCGAGCAGGCCACCGGCAAGCAGCCGGAAAAGGCGGAGGGCGGGGAAGCCGACGCGGAGGCGCCAAAAGCGCCTCAGGCCAAAGAGCGTTTCCCGCTGGGCGCGGAGTACGTGGTGCGCGGTTCGTCCACCAACTTTTTCATCCCGCCGACCGGCATCACGGTCGTCTCGACGAACGAGGACGACGAGCACGACTGCGGCGAAGCCTATTCGTGCTTCACCCGCAACGGCGTGCGCCTCGCGGCGGACGAATACGTGACGCTGGTCAACCGCAGCGGACGCCTGAGCTACGTGTACGGGCCGACCACGGTCATCCCGTGCATCGACCAGGAGTTCCGCCCCAATCCGCAGACGCGGACGTTCAATTTCAGGGCCGTGGCCATCGACGAGAATTCCGGGGTCCTGCTCCGGACGCTCTCCGAGATGACCGTGGGCGAAGCGCGTCAGCGTGTCCCGGGCGTGAATATCCTCCTGGATGCTTCCAGCGAAGACACCAAGCTCCCTCCGGGCACCCAGCTCGTGGTCTGGAAAGAAAACCGGCTCGTGTTCCCGGCCGACGGCGTGGAGATCATCCGCCGCTTCGAGGCCGAACACATCCTGGCCGGGACGGCGCGCTACGTGAAGCACCTCCTGACCGGCAAGACGCGCGTCATCAAGGGCGAGAAGCTCTACCTCGCCGATCCGCGCGTCGAGGTCCTGGTCGAGCGCCGCCTCTCGCAGGAGCAGGTCGCGCTCTGGTTCCCGCACGGCGGCTACGACCCGCGGCTCGTGCCGTGCATGACCGTGCCGCAAGGCACGGCCGCCATGGTGCTGGGCATCGGGTCCGACGGTCAGGTCACGCGCCGCGTGCTCATCGGCCACACCATCCATTTCCTGGAGTGGGACGAGACGCTGGCCGTGATCAAGATTTCGGGCTCGCGTCCCGGCGAACCCAAGGACTGGAAGAATGCGGTGTCCATCTGCTACCTGTGGACCTCGGGCAACCGCATCAACGACGTGGTCAAGGGTCTGCGTTCCAAGGACGACTGCGAGTTCTCGCTGGAGTACACGCTGACCGTGGATTTCGACCGCGAGCACAGCGACGACTGGTTCAACGTCGACGACTACGTGTTCCTGGTGTGCGAGGAAGTCAGGTCGCGCCTCCTGGGCGCGCTCCTGGCCTATCCCATCAACGACATCGCGACCAACTTCGTGGGTCTGGTGCGGGACACCGTGCTGGGCAAGAAGGAAGGCGAACAACACCGGCCAGGCATCCCGTTCGGGCGCTGCGGCGCCAGGCTCGTGGACATCAACGTCCGGAGCTTCCGCATCAGCGATCCGGATCTCGAAGTCCAGCTCAAGAAGCTGCAGAAGGCCGGCGTGAGCGATTCCATCAAGACGCGCGAGGCGGAGATCGCCCTGGACGGCGAGCAGCGTCGGCTCGAGATCGAGCGCAAGAAGCTCGAGACCGGGGTCGAGCTGCAGCGGTCCAAGGTCGTGGCCGCGGTGGCCACGGCCGAAGCGGCCGAAGAGCAGAAGCGCCGCGAGGCGACCTGCAAGCGGACCACCGAGGAGGAGACCCTCAAGGCCGAGCATGAGCTCGAGCGGCTCCGGGCCGAGGTGGAGAAGGCCAAGGCCGAGCTGCAGCACGCCAACGCCAAGCTCAAGGCCGTGCAGAAGGAAGAGCTCGAAGGCCTGGCGGCCAAGCTCAAGATCGCGACGGCCGAAGCCGAAGCCGCGTGTTCGGACCTCCAGGCCAAGGGCGAACTTGCGCTCTACGCCGTGGAGCAGCAGAAGGCCAGGCAGCGGCTGGAGGAGTTCATCCGCCAGACCGAAGCCAACGCCGACGCCATGGCCAAGGTCAACGGTTCGGTACTGCCGTCCATCGCGGCTGACCTGCATACGCTGGCCGACACCCAGATGGCCATCAGGGTGGCCGAGGCCCTGGGACGGACCGCGTCCTTCAAGGGCATGGACGTGAACGAGCTCCTGGCCCAGCTGGCCGGCGGCTCGCCGGTCGTGTCGCGGGCGCTCGAGGCGCTCAAAGGCTGGCTCGCCAAGACGCCCGGCCCCGACGGTTCGGGTGGTAAGCCGGAAGTCCCGGCCCTACCGGTTCCGCCGCAAGCCTAGCGGCGAAGCTCCTTAGCCAACCTGAATCCCACCGGCGTCCTGTCGGTGGGTTTTTTCTTTCCGCCCCGG
Organism: uncultured Gammaproteobacteria bacterium; assembly: GCA_964415965.1. GTDB lineage: Bacteria > Patescibacteriota > Patescibacteriia > 2-12-FULL-60-25 > 2-12-FULL-60-25 > CAIKNB01. Next base: position 34,063 of record CAYQCK010000003.1, on the reverse strand, counting down.
GATCGTCGGATTGACAATTGCTCGGGGTATGGTTACCTCTTGGCTAGGACCTTTAAGCGGGGGAGACTAGACGATGTCGAGAACCATTCCACCCGTCGGACGAAGCACGCGGATCGAGGCCGATTCCCAGGCTCCAGAACTGAAGATCGAAGAGCTTCCGGTGGCCGTCATGTGGCAAATAGAGTATGTCGACGGCGTCCGCAGCCGCGGCGTCAGCCTGGTGCATTCGCAAAGCGCCTTGATCGGCCTGTACCGTCTGCTCCAGCAGGAACACCGGACATTCAAGGCGCTGACCAGCCTCAAGATCATGCGCTGCGACGACCTGTCGGTCGAACCTTGCATGGTCCGCGTCTGCGACGCCTTCGACCATAACCGGCGCGACAGGCCGCAGGACAACTTCTGCTACGAATGCGGAAAACCGACCCGGCTCGTCCGGATCATCGAGGACGAATGACGCTCTGCGCGGTAGCCAGCCCGCGCTTTATTTTTTGCAGAAAAACACGAAGGCCGGCGGGATGTTCAGGGGCGTGAAACCGGTCTTGACCTCGCGGAAGACGGATTTGAGTTCGTTCAACGTCGTGACCGAGTATTGGAACATGACGAACGTGCCGCCATTGGTCAAACGGTCGCGGACATGGCCGAAGACCCGCTGTCGCTTGGCCTTGTCCATGGCGGCGAACGGGATTCCGGAGATGATGGCGTCGTAATATCCGGTGTCCTGCATGAGCAGCTTCTCGGCGTCGCCTTGATGGACCGTGACGCCCGGGAATCTCTTGCGGCACAAGGCGGCCATGTCGGGGTCATATTCGACGAGCGAAAGGCCGGCCGCATCCTTGAGTTTCTTCAGGATATGTCCGGTTATGGCGCCGGAGCCGGGACCGAGCTCTAGGACCTTCATGCCCGGCCTGATGCCTCTGGTCATGAGATTCGACAGGGATGGGCCGCTGGGCGCGACTGAGCCGATGACGGCCGGATTTTTGGCCAATTTTTTCAACCACCAAAGCATATGGCCAGGAGGATAGGGCATACGGGTCCAAAAGACAAAGCGTCGATACCCGGGCGGGTTAGGCCAATCCCCGTCAGCATGTTAGGCTCTTGACGCACTTCATCGGGATTTGGCATATTTAGACCACTGTCGGATTAGCACTCGATTCAGTCGAATGCTACTTCGGCCGGTTTTTATCCCCAAAATCAACATAATCCTTAATTTACACAGCCGCTATGCAGTTACGTCCGCTCAGCGACAAGGTCATCGTCAAGGCCTTGCCCAAGGAAGAAATGACCAAAGCCGGCATCATCCTGCCGGAGACGGTCGATAAGGAACGTCCGGAACAGGGCGAAGTCATCGCCGTGGGTCCGGGCAAGCTATTGGATAACGGCAACCGCGCCGCCATGTCGGTCAAGGTCGGCGACAAGGTCGTGTTCAAGAAATATTCGCCGGACGAGGTCAAGCTCGGCGATGTCGAATACCTGGTCATCGCCGAATCCGACGTGATGGCGGTCATCGAATAACCAAATATATGGCAAAACAGATCATCTTCGACGAACAGGCGCGGCAGGCCATGCGCAAGGGCGTTGACCAGCTGGCCAACGCCGTGAAGGTCACGCTCGGCCCGAAAGGCCGCAACGTGGTCATCGACAAGGGCTACGGCGGTCCGACCATCACCAAGGACGGCGTGACCGTGGCCAAGGAAATCGAGCTCGAGGACAAATTCGAGAATTTGGGCGCGGAACTCGTGAAGGAAGTCGCGTCCAAGACCAATGACGTGGCCGGCGACGGCACCACGACCGCGACGGTCCTGGCCCAGGCCATGATCGCCGAGGGCCTCAAGAACATCACGGCCGGCGCCAACCCGCTGGCGGTCAAGCGCGGCATCGAGAAGGGCGTGGAGGCCATCGTGGCTGAGCTCAAGAAAATCTCCAAGCCGGTCCAGGGCAACGAAATAGAGCAGGTCGCGTCCATCTCGGCCAACGACGCGGAGATCGGCAAGAAGATCGCCGACGCCATGAAGGAAATCGGCGCCGACGGCGTCATCACGGTCGAGGAAGGGCAGACGTTCGGCATCGAGACCGAAGTCGTGAAGGGCATGCGCATCGACAAGGGCTATGCCTCGCCGTACATGGTGACCAACCCGGAGCGCATGGAGGCCGAATACACCGATCCGTACATCCTCGTCACGGACAAGAAGATTTCGTCCATCCAGGAAATCCTGCCGACGCTCGAGAAGGTCGTCCAGACCGGCAAGAAGGAGATCGTCCTGGTGTGCGAAGACATCGACGGCGAGGCGCTGACCACGCTCATCGTCAACAAGCTGCGCGGCACGTTCAGCGCGCTGGCGGTCAAGGCGCCGGGCTTCGGCGACCGCCGCAAGGAGATGCTGGCCGACATCGCGGCCGTGACCGGCGCGACCGTCATCACCGAGGAATTGGGCCGCAAGCTGGATTCCATCACGCTCGAGGATTTGGGCCATGCCCATAAGGTCATCGCGACCAAGGACAACGCCACGTTCGTGGGCGGCGCCGGCGACGAAGCCAAGATCCAGGCGCGCGTCGCGCAGATCCGGAAGACCCTCGAAGCGACCGACTCCGAATTCGACCGCGAGAAGCTGCAGGAGCGGCTGGCCAAGCTGGCCGGCGGCGTGTGCGTCATCAAGGTCGGAGCGGCCACCGAGGTCGAGATGAAGGAAAAGAAACACCGCATCGAGGACGCCGTCGCGGCCACCAAGGCCGCGGTCGAGGAGGGCATCGTGCCGGGCGGAGGCGTGGCCTTGCTGCGTGCCGCCAAAGCGCTCGAGACGGCTACGGCGGAAGGCGAAGAAAAGATCGGCCTAGCCATACTCAAGAAAGCCATCGAAGAGCCTATCCGCGCCATCGCCCAAAACGCGGGCAAGGACGGGTCGGTCGTGGCCGAGGAGGTCAAGAAGCGCCAGGGTACCGAAGGCTACAACGCTTTGACCGACGTCTACGAGGACCTGCTCAAGGCAGGCATCGTGGATCCGACCAAGGTCACGCGGTCCGCGCTGCAGAACGCGGCGTCGGTCGCGGCCATGTTCCTGACCACCGAGTGCGTCATCACGGACAAGCCCAAGAAGGAAGAACCGGCCGGGCACGGCGCGGGCATGGGCGGCGGAATGGGGATGGATTACTAGGATCAAGAACAGGCGGCCTGGCGGAAGTCGGGCCGCTTTTGCGTCCAAAGCGTGACAAAACGGCGCAAGCGTGCTAATCTTCCGGCCAAGAATCATTAACCAAAACTATGTCAGAAGAACTCAAAGCCTCGGTCAAACCGTCGTTTGACAAGAAAGACGTCGAAGACAATAAGGCCATCGCCGCCATCGGCTACATCGGCATCCTGTGCCTTGTGCCGCTCTTGGCCAAGAAGGACTCCAATTTCGCCCAGGAACACGGCAAGCAGGGCGCGGTGCTGTTCGCTGCCTGGATCGCCGTTTGGCTCCTGGGCATGCTGCCGGTCATCGGTTGGTTCATCATCTGGCCTCTGGGCATGATCGGTCTGTCCATCCTGTCGCTCATCGGCTTGATCAAGGCCATCCAGGGCGAGTTCTGGGAGGTGCCGGTCATCGGCAAGTACCGGAGCATGGTCAAGTTCTAAGGAGCCTGCAAACATTGCCATAAATCGGCACCCCGAGTAACATCGGGGTGCCATTGTAAAACCATGATCCAAGACTCGCTCAACCGCATCGCGGAACTGCGCGCCAAGACCGAAGAGGCTTGGAAGGTTTTGGATTTGGATGCGGTGCGGGAGGAAATCGCGGCGCTCGAAGTGGAGGTTTCGGCCCCGGATTTCTGGAGCGACCAAGAGCGGGCGCGGCGCGAGTCGCAGAAGCTGGCTGACCTCAAGAAGGATGTCGAGAGATGGTCGGGCTTGCGCGCCGATTTGATGGACCTGCAGGAGATGGCCGAGCTGGCGAAAAGCGAAGGCGACGAATCCCTCGAAAAGGACATCGAAAGCAGGTTGAAGGAACTGGAGGGTCGTTATTCCGCGCAGGAATTCTCGATGCTGCTCGGCGGGCCGCACGACGCCTCGAGCTGCGTCCTGTCCATCCATGCCGGCGCCGGCGGGACCGATGCCCAGGATTGGGCCGAGATGCTGATGCGCATGTATTTCCGCTACGCCGAACGCAAAGGCTTCAAGGTCAGGCTCGTCGACGAGAGCCGCGGCACCGAGGCGGGCATCAAATCCGCCACGTTCTTCGTGGAAGGCCGTTATGCCTACGGCTACCTAAAAGGCGAGGCAGGGGTCCACCGTCTGGTCCGCCTCTCGCCGTTTAATGCCGACAGTCTGCGCCAGACGTCTTTTGCCTTGGTCGAAGTAATCCCGGAAGTAGACGAGGACGTGAACATCGAAATCAAACCCGAAGACTTGCGCATCGACACCTTCACCTCAGGTGGCAAAGGCGGGCAGTCGGTGAACACGACCTATTCGGCCGTGCGCATCGTCCATATCCCGACCGGCATCATCGTCTCGTGCCAGAACGAGCGGTCGCAGACCCAGAACCGCGAGACGGCGATGAAGGTTTTGAAATCGCGCCTGCTTCTGCTGAAGGAGGAGGAGCTGCAGAAAGAGAAGAAGGAATTGCGCGGTGAGTTCCACAGCGCCGAGTGGGGGAGTCAGATCCGCTCGTATGTCCTGCATCCGTACCACATGGTCAAGGATTTGCGCACCGGCCATGAGACGTCGGACACGGACGCGGTTTTGGATGGCGACCTCGAGGCGTTCGTCGAAGCCGAGCTCCGGCAAGGAATCAAACCAGGAGATTTCAGGGCGGAGTTGAATAAGGAATAAGCCGGTCGCCGAACCAGGAGCGTCCATTGACAAAATGGGCGTTTTTTGTTTATTTACCCCCGTACCTTGGAGGTGAGAATGGATAACAGGAGAGGGCTCGGATTGGTCTTGTCCATGACGGGCGCGATGCTCATCGTGGCCCATCTGTTCGTAGTCGCTGATCTTTATCGGCAAGGGGCGGATCCGGACGCATACGCGGATGCCGGCGGCAACGCCTTGGCCTCATCCTACGCCGTGCCCATGGGGGCGGGCGCAATCGGTATCGGAATCTTGCTTTTCGCGAACGGGATGCTCCGGAAGGCGGAGTCCGAAGAGCCGAAGGCGTCCGATGCTCGGCCGGCGGTGAGGAAATACCTGCCCGTCGGCGTGATGGCCGGGGGAATCCTGCTCATGGCGTTGCATGTCGCGATGCTGCGGTCGCTCGTCCTGCGCGTCGAGGCGGCCGAACGCGATCCGACGTTCGTGGCCGAGGGGCCCGTGTTCGAAGCCCAAAGGGCCGAGACCCGCTCGGAACTCGAGCGGATAAACGCTATCCACTACATCGGCATGGCTATCGCGGCCGCCGGGCTGGCCCTGACGTTCGGCGGACGGCCGAAACGCGAGCCTGATCCGACAGGCTGAAACGACTCGTCTCGCACCCCGCATCCAACCGACGGATGTGGGGCTTTTCTTTTATCCCGTGATTTCCGTTATCATATGCCCATATGAAAACAGCTATCGTGACCGGAGGCGCAGGGTTCATCGGGTCGCATCTCGTCGATGCTTTGGTGAAGCGCGGATATCGCGTAACCGTCATCGATGACCTCTCGACCGGTTCGCGCGCCAACCTGAACCCCAAGGCCGAATTCATGAAGCTCGACATCCGCGGATCCGCGGCGGCCAGGCTCATCCTCAAGACCAAGCCGGACGTCGTGTTCCATCTGGCGGCGCAGGCGAGCGTGCCGGTGTCGGTAAAGGATCCGGTACTCGACGCCGAGAACAACGTCATGGCGACCCTGAAGCTCATGGAAGCGGCGGCTGAAGCCGGGGTCGGGAAGTTCATCTTCGCCGGGACGGGCGGCGCACTGTCTTCGGAGAAAGTCCGGTTGCCGACGGACGAGAAGCATGTGGCCGCCCCGCAGTCGCCCTATGCCATCGCCAAGGTCGCGGCCGAACATTACGGCGCGTTCTTCCAGGCGGCGCGCGGCCTGCCGTTCGGCTCGTTCCGCTTCGCCAACGTCTACGGCCCGCGCCAGAATCCGCATGGCGAAGCCGGAGTCATCGCCATCTTCTGCAAACGCATGTTGGCCGACGAGCCGGTCAGGGTGAACGGCACAGGCAAACAGACTCGGGATTACGTCTATGTCGGCGACGTGGTTGCGGCGCTGCTTAAAGGCTTGGACGCCAAGCGGCTGAACGGGCCGTACCATGTGGGCACGGGCCGCGAGACATCGGTCAACGAATTATTCGTCGGACTTGCCGGATTGACGGGCTATGCCCGGAATCCGGTCCGCGGACCGGCCGATGTCGGGGCGCCCAAACGTAGCGCCTTGGATTCCTCCAAGCTGCGCCGCGAGCTCAAATGGAAGCCCAAAGTCGCGCTCCAGGACGGGTTGCGCAAGACGGCAGAATGGTTTAAGAAGAACCGATGATTGTCTTGAAGACAAGTCCCAAGAACCTCAAGGCCGCGGTGCAAGCCGCGGTTTCGGTCTTGCGGCGCGGCGGGGTCATCGCATACCCGACCGAGACGACCTATGGCTTGGGCTGCGACCCGCGGAACGCGAAGGCGCTCGCCAGGATTTTCAGGATGAAGGGTCGCGACAAGAAGAAGCCGATGTTGTTGGTCGCGGCGGATGTGCGGCAAGTGAAGAAGGTAGCCGATGTCGGGTCGCATGACCATGCGCCCGTACGCGGGGTCATGAAGAAGCATTGGCCTGGGCCGCTGACGCTGGTGCTGCCGGCCAAAACGAATGGCCAGGCGTACCTACCGAAAGCCGTCGCCCCGCGGGGTGAGGTCGCCATCCGCGTGTCGTCGTCCGTTTTCGTCCGGGAAGTTTGTCGGGTGTTCGGCCGGCCCATCGTTTCGACTTCAGCCAACCGTTCCGGCGAACCGGATTGCCGATCCGGCCGGGCGGTGTACAGGGTGTTCGCTGGAGCAGCGGACTGTCCGGACATGGCCATCGACGCCGGTTCCTTGCCGCGGCGCAAACCGTCTACCGTAGCGCGCGTCTCGGATGATGGCGGGGTGGAGATATTGCGGCAGGGCGCGATTCACCTCGGCTTGACTCGGTCGGCGGGCCGGCGTAAAAACTAGGCGCACATTCAACCGCGAGGGGAGGCGAACGTGGGGCAAGTCCATATTTCCGACCATCCGTTGGTCAAATACAAGCAGACCCTGCTGCGCGACAAGGCGACGCCGCCGAAGATATTCCGCGAACTGGTCGCGGAAATCTCCGTGCTGCTGGCCTACGAGGCCTGCGCGGATCTCGAGCTATCCCGCCGGCCGGTCGAGACGCCGCTCGCGCCGATGCTCGGCTGGGACCTTAAGGGCAAGATTGGGCTCTTCCCGATCCTGCGGGCCGGCATCGGGATGGAGGAGGGCATCCAGAAACTCATCCCGGACGCCCAGGTTTGGCACATCGGCTTGCGCCGCGACGAGGAGACGTTGGAACCGGTCGAGTACTACAAACAGCTGCCCCTGTCGCTGACCGTCGAGGTCTGCCTGGTGCTCGACCCCATGTTGGCGACCGGCGGTTCCGCGGTCGTGGCGGTAGACATCCTCAAGAAGTGGGGCGCCACGCGCATCAAGTTCATCGGCCTAATCGCCGCGCCGGACGGCGTCAAGCGCCTGGCGAAGGCGCATCCCGACGTCCAGATGTATCTCGCCTCCATCGACGAGATGCTGGACGACAACGGCTACATCGTGCCGGGGTGCGGCGACGCCGGCCACCGCCAGTTCGGCACCCGCTGAAACAAGTCCCGGAGAGCGCTCGCTCCCCGGGACGTTTTAATTTCCGGTTCAGCCTCGTCCGTCTGGGTGCGGATTGTAGCATCCGGCTCGCCGTGATGTAATTGGCTCATGAAACCGACCGAAATCAAGCAGGTGCTTGCCGGGATGGGCGGCCGGGCAAACAAAAGCCTGGGGCAACACTTCCTCATCGACCAGGCCGTCCTGGGGTCCATCGTGGATGCGGCGGCCATCAAGCCCGGCGATTTCGTCCTGGAAGTCGGACCGGGTTTGGGCGTCCTGACCAAAGAGCTCCTGGCGCGTGGCGCGGAAGTCACGGCCATCGAGCAGGACCGGAGGATGGTGGAATATCTCAAATCGGTGGATGCCGAAATCGTGTACGGCGACGCCGCGGAAATCCATTGGCATGAACTCATCGGGGAGCGGACGTGGAAGTTCGTGGCCAACCTGCCTTATTCGATAACGTCGTTGGCGTTGCGCAAGGCGCTGTGGGCGCCGAAGCCGCCGGAGAACCTGGTCGTGCTGGTCCAGCGCGAGGTCGGGGAGAGGGCTGTCGAGGTCGCGGACCCGAAAATCAAGAAGAGCAAGACATCTTTGCTGTCGCTTATGGTCGCCCTGTCTGCGGAGTCGGCGCGCATCGTCAGGCGCGTGCCGGCCGGGTGTTTCTACCCGCCGCCGAAAGTCGAATCCGTGGTCCTGCAGATTGTCCCCATGCCTTTGGCCGAGCGGGAAAAGAAATGGGGCATCAATCCGGAGAAGATAATGGAGGTAGCGAAGAAAGGATTCGCTCATCCGAGGAAATTGTTGTCGTCGAACCTTGGGTTGGTGCGGGCGAATGATTATTCGCCCCTACGTGATTTGGGAATTGATGAAAAAGCGCGTGCCGAGGATTTGTCGCCGGATGATTGGGCGCGGCTGGCGAAAACATCAGAAATGTAGGGGCGCATTGTCATGCGCCCTGGTTTTTTTGCATAAAAAGAAAACTGACCGATGCTTGAGTAGAGCAACGGTCAGTTGAAGAGGTGGGTGGGAGACGTCGGACGTCCCCCGGGGTTCAGCCGTTGGCCGCCTTGCCGACGAGCCCAGCCTTCGCCATCGCGATCTCCATCACGTTGGCTCCCTGGATGTGGCCATCCGGGGCGGGCTTGGGCTGGCCGCGGCGCTCGGGCCTCGGCTGCCGGGCAGGAACGGATCCTTCCGCGGGGGCAGGCGCAGGCTGGGGAGCCGCGTTCTGCCGTCGCGCGAAGGACTCCGCACGAGCTGCCCAGGCGTCGGCCTCGCGCTGCGCCTCGGCCAGGTTCTTGCAGGCCGGGAGCCTCACGGTAGCCACCAGGGACTTGACCTCGGCCTTCATGACCGCGATCTCTTCCGGGGTGTGCTTCCCTTCGGCTTCCGTCTTCAAGACCAGTCCGAAGACGAAGCGCGCCGCCAACAGCTTGGCCTCGCTCGGATCCACGTCCTGCTCCTCGCCACGCTTCCGCGACTCCTTGTCCAGGAGGATGCGGACGCGCTCGAGGGTCAGGCGGGGATGCCGGTCGCGCTGGCCGGGCTGCACCGTTTCCGGCGCGGCGGTCGCTCCGTGCGCGGCAGCGAGGATGGCGTCATGCGCCGCCTTCTGCTCGGCCTTGCGGGCCTCGCGTTCGGCGCGGCGCTTGGCGTCGGCTGCTTCGCGGGCGCGGCGGTCGGCCTCGGCCTTGGCGTTGGCGGCCTGGCGCTTGGCCACGGCCTCCGCCTCCTCCTTCTGCGCTACGCTTTGCCGCAGGGAGCTCAGGAGAGCTCCGTGCACCGCGTTCAGCACGTACTGGAGGAAGCCGAGACGCTTCTTGGCCGTCTCGTCGCCAGCCTTCACCGCGGCCTCGAGCTTCGCCATGTCCAGCTTCTGGACCTCGGCGTTGCACAGGGCCTGGGCGAAGTGCGGCCAGCTGCCCGGGACGGCGCGCACGTCCTTGCAGACGAGCGGCTGACGTCCGGTGAGCACGACCGGCGGGCGGATGCCCAAGGAGATCGCGGCCGCCACGGCCTTGATCCCCTCGAGAGTCACCTTGCCGGCCTTACGGCACGACTCGATGGCTTCGACGGCGGACTTCAGGGTTTCGATGCGGTTCTCGTTCATTTCGCGTTCTCCTTGCAAACGGTTGGTGGTGGTTCCCGGCGGCACCCTTGCCGCGGGGAGGATTCGGGGCCGAAAGACGGCCTATGAAGGAACAAGATATTAAAACATATTTTAGCCCTTTTGTCAAGGGGTGGATTTACGCAAAAATTCATTTTTTGAATAAATAAGTCAACATAGCTAAAAAAATGACTATCAATAACTTGACATAAATCGCAAATCAAGCCGTCGTCAAAAAACGACCCTGGTTGAGGGCCGTTTTTCAACGCATCAGCGTCAGTTATTTTTGTTCTGTCTTGGGTTCCGACGTTTTCTTCCCGCGGCCGATGAGTGCGCCGACCAATACGCCGATGATTATGAGGGCGACGGCACCGCCGACCAGGGTCATGGTCGAGGGGCCGGTTTGGACCTGGACCATGGGTGGCTCGACTTTGACCGAAGGCTTGTCTTCGGGTTTGGCCGTATCCTCCTCTTTGACCTCGGTCTTTTCTTCCTCGGTCGTGGTCACGGCGGCATCGGTCGTGGTCGCGGTTCCGGGGGCGACTGTCGTCATGTCCGGGACGGTGACGGCGATGTCTTCGGATTGGGAGGTCTTGCCCAGGGCATCGCTCGACGAGATGCGCAGGTGCAGCTCACCGGGAGCGACCGGGATCAGCAGGCTGTGCTGGGTCGCCTTGGTCTTGTCTTCGAGCAGTTTGCCATATGTGTCATTGGAGCCATATTCGACCTTGCTGGTTGCGGATTTGTCCGTCGTCCACGAGACCTGCAGGAGCTTGCCGTCGGTCGAGAGCGCGATGGCCGAAATCTGCGGTCCTTTCAGGAGCTCTGGCGGGATGACGAAGTCGCCGAGCGGCAACGGTTTGAGCAGGCCAAGCTTGTCCGGGTCGATTTGGACCGGACCACCGGAAGTGGTGGCGGTCGAAAGGTCGGGCAAGAGGGAGGGGTCGATGGTCACTTCGACTCCCTTGACCGGAACCGTTATCGGTTCGACGGTAGCGGTGGGTAACTTAGGGATGGTCTTGCCCGGTAAAAGGGGCAGGGGCGCGGCCAAAGCCGAGCCGGCGGCCGCGCAGACGGTCAGCGCGAGGCCGAAAGATAAGAAGGTTTTTCTCATAGCCGGCCTAACGTACCACATGGGCTGGAGTTTGTTCAGTCGGGGCGGGCGGGCGTCGAGGACTTTCCATCGGGGTCCTGACCGTGCCGCAGCCGGTGGCGAAGAAAAGGCTTATTTTATCGCCATTTTCCCGCTTCTTTTGCATCCTTGACGGACCTCTTGACAGGCATCTCGGAATCCTGTAATCTTTCGGCACGTCCTAAATCAACATCGGTAGCTTTCAAAAGGAGAGAACATCCACGCCGCAAGCGTGGTTTCGACATCCTCCAAGGACGCCAGAACCTCGACAACAGAAGAGTGACCATGAACCCCGTCGCTTAAAAGCGGTGGGGCACAAATTGAATCGGGTCCAAATCCTTCAGGGCACAGCCTTGAAGGTAAAAATTGATTGATCCCTCCGAACCAACCAGGGTCGGAGAGGGTTCTACTGAGAGTTTGATCCTGGCTCAGGATGAATGCTGGCGGCGTGTCTAAGGCATGCAAGTCGAGCGGATCCGTTTTGGTAGCAATACCGAGACGGGTCAGCGGCAAACGGGTGCGTAACACATTGGTAACTTACCTCGAAGTCGGGCATAACTCGCCGAAAGGCGAGCTAATTCCACGATGGCCATGCGGGGACATATGTCATTCGCATGTAAAGCGCAAAACGCGCTTCGAGAGAGACCTATGGCCTATCAGCTAGTTGGCGGGGTAAAGGCCCACCAAGGCTATGACGGGTAGGGGATGTGAGAGCATGATCCCCCTCACTGGGACTGAGACACTGCCCAGACACCTACGGGTGGCTGCAGTCGAGAATATTCCCCAATGGACGAAAGTCTGAGGGAGCGACGCCGCGTGCAGGACGAAGGCCTTCGGGTCGTAAACTGCTTTTATCAGGGAAGAATTCTGACGGTACCTGAAGAATAAGAGGTTGCTAACTCTGTGCCAGCAGCAGCGGTAATACAGAGACCTCAAGCATTATCCGGATTTATTGGGCGTAAAGGGTCCGCAGGCGGTCATGTGCGTCAATGGTTAAATCTTCGGGCTCAACTCGGGGACTGCTGTTGAAACGACATGACTAGAGGCCGGGAGAGGTGAGCGGAATTGCCGGTGTAGTAGTAATATGCGTTGATATCGGCAAGAACACCAAATGCGAAGGCAGCTCACTAGAACGGTTCTGACGCTCAGGGACGAAAGCGTGGGGAGCGAAAGGGATTAGATACCCCTGTAGTCCACGCCCTAAACGATGGATGCTAGATATCGGGAGTATCGACCCTCCCGGTGTCGGTTAAAAAAGTCAACACGTTAAGCATCCCGCCTGGGGAGTACGGCCGCAAGGCTAAAACTCAAAGGAATAGACGGGGACCCGCACAAGCAGAGGAACATGTGGTTTAATTCGACGGTAAGCGAAAAACCTCACCCAGGCTTGACATGATGCTGCAAGCCGCCGGAAACGGTGGCCGCCTTCGAGGGTGCATCACAGGTGCTGCATGGTTGCCGTCAGCTCGTGTCGTGAGATGTACCGTTAAGTCGGGTAACGAGCGCAACCCCTATCCCGTGTTGAATATTCACGGGAGACTGCCTCGGATAACGGGGAGGAAGGTGGGGATGACGTCAAATCAGCATGGCTCTTACGCCTGGGGCTACACACGTGTTACAATGGCGCGGACAATGGGTTGCCAAATCGCAAGATGGAGCTAATCCCACCAAACCGCGCCCCAGTTCGGATTGAGGGCTGCAATTCGCCCTCATGAAGCCGGATTTGCTAGTAACGGCGGATCAGCCACGCCGCCGTGAATACGTTCTCGGGTCTTGTACTCACCGCCCGTCACGTCAAGAGAGTTGGAGACGCCCGAAGGCCCTGTAGAGGGGACTAAGGCGGTGCCAGCGATAGGGACGAAGTCGTAACAAGGCATCCGTAGCGGAAGCTGCGGATGGATCACCTCCTTTCTAGGGAGATACATTGATTCCGAATTTATTCGGGATTAGATTCCCAGGTCGTACCCGTTCAATTTTCATGGTCACTTTTCTGGAGTCGAAAGCAGATGCACCCCCCAATGGGGTGTTTTTGTTTGTATTGGGGATTGAGGATTGACGTTTCAAGCTTTCCGTGGTAACAAGCCGTATCGTCCATTCCGGGAGGTATTCTCATGACAGGCAAGAGAGATTGGTTCGAGGAAGCCGTCAAAGGGCTGAGGCCGGGTTACGCCCTGGTGACGTCGGCGCATGCCGTCATCAGGCGGACCGACGGGGATTTGGTCGCCATACGTATGGGCTGCGACGAGCCGATTGTCCAAAATCTCGCTGACGATCAGCAGGCCGCGGCTTGGATGGAAAGGTGGAGGATGGTGCTTCGGACGTCGGTCTCCGAGATGACGCGCCAATTGCCCATGGACATGGATGAGATCAGTTATGTCCTGGCGATCCTCATGCGACTGTCGTGACCGTGCGCCAATCATGTCGGCGCCGCGCAACTCCAGCGCGGCGCTTTAAGTTTGCCCGGCAATCCGCGTGATGCTACTTTGTGTCCGATATGGACACTGAATTGCGCCAAAGCATCCTGGACGCCAACCGCGAGCTGCACCGCGAGGAAGCGGCACTGTACGACCGCATCCATCCGGAGCTGACGAACGGCGAGGAAGCGGCGAGATTGCGGCGCATGTTGGATGCCGCCGAAAAGGGGTTGCCGTCGGGTGGCGCGAAAACGGCGCTCGACATCGGCGCGGGCACGGGTTTCGTCACGGCCGAACTTGTGCGGCGCGGCTTCAAGGTCACGGCCGTCGACATCTCGCCCGAGATGCTGGAAGTCTTGGAGAAGAAGTTCGCCTCCGAAGTCCAAGCCGGTAAAGCCGCGACCGTGGCGCAGGACGTCGATTTATTCCTGGCGACCAGGCAAGATGCCTATTCCATCGTCACCGTCAGTTCGGTCCTGCACCATTTGCCGGATTACGCGGCGACGCTGAAAGTTCTGGCCGATAGGCTCATCCCTGGCGGGGCCCTTGTGATTTTCCATGAACCGACCGGCGGTGACCTGACGGGCTTCGAGACGGCTTTGCGGAAACTGGATTGGCAGATCGCCTGGAAGTTCCTGACGACGGCGGCTGATCGCGAAACCATCAAGGCGAAAAAGCTTGATTACGGCATGGCCGACTACCACGTGACGCACGGTTTCGATGAGTCCAAGGTCCAGGTCGCCTTGGCCGCCGTCGGTCTCGAGGTCGAAATCATGGAGCGCTATGCCACGGCCAAGACCCGCATGGTCAGGTCGGCGCTGGCGCTGTCAGGCAAGCGGCGGACGTGGTGCCTGCTGGCGCGGCGGAAGGCATGGGGATAGAGGCGGCGGTGCGTTTCCGTTTTCGGCGGCGGCGCGATATCATACGTGCCGTATGAAGCCGGATACTTCAATGGGTAAATTCAAGAAAGCGACCATCCGTGCCGCGCGCGCCATCGAGCCGACGCCGAGGACGGTCGGCCGGGCGCTCCACGGGGCGCTTAACGCAGTCATGCCGGAGAGGTATGACCCGCGGATCATGGCCAAGGGCGGGGAGCACCTGGTCTTCCGGTTCAACGAACCGTTCCGGCGCGAACTTACAGAAGCCGAGAAGAAGAGCGGGAAAAGAGCCGTGGAACGGCCGCGCGACATCGTGTATAAGATAAATTTCTACGATACCGGACCGATCCTCGAAGCGGTCGCGAGCGGGGATGAAGCCAAGGTCAAGCGGGCGCTGGATAAGATGCGCGACAAGATCGAGGATAAACGTCGGTCGCTCGAGGACTTGCGCGAATATTTCGGTTTCGACGCCGTGCCGGCCCAACAATACCTGATCCGCGAAGTGCCCCTGACCGAAGCGGTGGTGGCGGCCGTGAGGCCCGACCTGGTCCACAAGGCGAGCGGCCTGACCAGCATCCCGGCTTGGGTCGAAGTCCAGCGCAAATTGGACCTGGGCCAGGCCATCTCCGTGAACGGCTATTATCCGGAAGCTCCGCAGAGCCAGGCGCATGAAGCCGCCGACGAGCGGGAATTCAATCGGATTTTCGACGCCGGACACGATGTTTTGACCGGCGGACCTTTGAGCGAAATGGACCGCGAGAGCCAGCTCGAGAACGTCTTGGCCATGTATCCCGAACTCCGGCGACTGGCATCCAGGGCCAAGGACAATCCTTCTTTCAAGGAGGGCCTGCGCCAATTGAGCGACAAACTGATGGATTTCATCGAGGATACGGGGATTGCCCTGGATTTGGCCGGCCGGGACAATATGGTGATGGTGAAACGCGGCGACAAATGGTCGGTGAGGTTCCCGGACGTCCTGGCTCCCGGCGATTTTTCCTTCATCAACATGAAGATGGTGCTGGAACAGATGCGCCAAGGCCAGTCCATCGGCAACCGCGGAAGGCTGGTGGCCCTCAATCTGGTCAACACCGTGCGGGTCGTCAACGCCCTGGCTTTGATTTCGGGCAACGACCGCCGCTTGAGCTATCCTGACCTCGCCGCCATCCCGCCTGAGGCGTGGCGCGAGGAGATGGGGAAAATCTTCAGGCCGTGATATGGAGCTGCGGGAAAACCCGTTCCCTCCGCCGAAGGAGCAGGAGTGGCGGGAGAAGCGCCTGGTCCGGACCGTGCCCGATGCGGTGCCGCCGGATTTGTATTGGGCCGTGGATGAGCTGCTCGAGCCCGGTCACGAGCCCCAGCTGTTCGCCAAAGGCGGAGAGCATCTGGTGTTGCGCATGAAGCGCCGCGGCACGGTCGTCAAAGTCAATTATCTCGAAAGCCAGCCGATGTATGAGGCGCTGTTGGCGGGGGATCCGGGTGCGATCGACGCCGCCTGGGAGCGCATGCGGGCAAGACGTGATGCCTATCTGGGGAAGATGGCGACGCTCGAGAAATATTTTGGCCGGGACGCCGTCCCACGGCAGAGGGTGTTCATCGCCGAGGTTCCGGTCTCGGCCGCTGTCGCCAACAATCTGGGGCAGGGACTGGACGTGACCGAAGGGGGAGGGCCGCGCAGCATGCCGGCCTGGATCGCGGTCCAGCGGGAATTGGACCTCGATCCCGAAAGGACGGTTTCGCTCGGCGGCTATTATCTCGAAAACGCGGTTTTAGCCAGCCAAGAACCGGCTGACCTCGAGCGTTATGGGGAAGTCCATGGCATATTGCTCGGGCCGCCGGCTGGCACGGAAACCGAACGGTTGAAGCAGTCGGCCAAGGTCGTCAAGCTGTTCGACGACCTGGAACGGGTGGAGAAAAGGCTGAAAAGGGACCCGGATTTCAAACAGGCCTTCCAAGATGCCGTCAGGAAGATGATTCGGTATTCGGCCGAGACCGGCGAGGTGATGG
Source organism: uncultured Gammaproteobacteria bacterium (assembly GCA_964415965.1). Classification (GTDB taxonomy): domain Bacteria; phylum Patescibacteriota; class Patescibacteriia; order 2-12-FULL-60-25; family 2-12-FULL-60-25; genus CAIKNB01. The sequence goes on along the minus strand of CAYQCK010000003.1, from coordinate 17,774 downwards.
ATGTTGCCGGTCTGGACAACGTCGTGATGGTTAAAGGCAAAGATGGTTGGGTCCTGAAACTCCCGGATGCGCTGTCCGCCTTCGACTGCACTTATCGTGATCTTGAGGATGCTGCGGAAAAGCTCGGGCGGGGAGAAGAGCTGGATAACCACCATGAGGTCAAGGCATATTACGCCATGAACACCTTGCGGGTCATCAATGCGCTGGCTTTGTTGTCGGGCATCCCGGAACGGTTGGATTTCCCGTCGGTCCGCCGCGTTCCGGCCGACAGATGGCTGGAAGCGTTGTCCGAAGCGGTGCGCTGACGGAAAACAAAACAACCCCTCGCGGGGTCGTTTCGTCTGGTCGCGTTGGACGCGATGGTGGACGGCAGAGGAGTCGAACCTCTGACCTTCACAATGTCAATGTGACGCTCTAACCAACTGAGCTAGCCGTCCAGGGTGGGTTTAGGGCCTATTTGAGGCTTTTTACGGTCCGGGGATGCAGCCGGAAATTTAGCCGATTGGCGGGTTGTTGTCAACCGCCGGTCCGGGATTTCACCGGGGCCGGCCGCATATGGTATACTTTGTCCGATAAAAAATTATCCAATTCTTTTCATCTTTCTTCCCTATGGAAGACAAAACATCAAAACAAAAGAAAGGCGTGCGCCGGACCGCCAAGGCTTCCGGTTCACCCATCCCGTACGGCCCGACGGGAGGCGCCATGGATGATATGCCGAGCGCCTGCGGCCACATGAACTGCACCGGCGGCAAATGCGGCGTCCGCTACGTCGGTCCGACGACCCCGATCCGCGACCATCACGTGGTCCACGCGATGCGCAGCTCTTCGCATGTCTGGAGCGCCGCCATCGTGACCGGTTTGGCCGTGGTGCTGACCGGGGCGTTGGGATATGCCGTCGTGGCCGCTGATGCGGCCAACCAGCCGAATTCCATGTACGGCGAATTCCAGCAGATCAACAACCGTCTCGACAGGATCGAGGGCATGGTTAAGAAGCTGCTCGACCGCTGCGAATCAGGCACTTGCGGGCAGGCCGGCCAGAAGACCGAACAGCCTCCGACCGGGGATCAGTGCGTGGCCGGTTGCCAGAAGGAATACGGCGACAATCTCGAGAAGGCCAACGCCTGCGTCCAGGAACGCTGCGGGCAGAAGACCGCGGAACAGCCCGTCGCCGATACCTGCACGCTGGAATGCAAGGATAAATACAAGGATGACGCCGCGGCCATCAACAAATGCCTGATCGAGAACAAGTGCCCGGGTGCTCCGTTGCCGGCTCCGGTCGGAACGGCGGGGAACACGGCCACCGGCCTGACGACCGGCGGCGCGACCACGACCGGCGGCGCAGCCGCCCCGACGAACGTCGAGATTTGCCTCAAGAAATGCAGCAGCGACCGCGCCGTGTGCTTCCGGAGCGCAGGCAGCAATTACAAGCTGCTGACGGAATGTCTCGACAAGGAAGCGACGTGCAAGAAGGCCTGTTCGGCAAAATAATCGGATGCAGAACAAAAAAGAGCGGGAATCCCCGCTCTTTCCGTTAACCTTTTCATTTCAGCGTCTTCAGCGTTTCGCGCAGACGGTCGACGACGAGCCGGGAGGCGTCCACGAGGTTCGTTTCTCGGCCGAGCGAAAATTCCACCTTTTCGCGCGATCCGTGGGCGCCGAAGACGCGACCCAGCTCCGCGGCCGAAAAGGGCGGCAGCGCATGGAGCTGGGCTACGACCCCGCGGCCGGCGTCTTGGCATTCGTGGAGGAGGATGACGACCTTGGCTTCCGGGGCATAGCCGACCAGCTCGCGGACGATGCCGTCGAGCGCCTTTTCGTCGGTGCCGGCTTCGATGAAGTCCTGGCGCGACAAGGAGGTCCAGACCAATCCGGTTTCACGGTCGGTCTCAAGGCGGGAAAGCGCCCGGCCCCAGAGCTTGAGCGTCGGCACGGTCCGGGTGCGCCACAGCCCGTGGACGATATCCTCGCGCCGGGCGCCCATCGCCACGAGGTCGGAGGCGGCCTGCAGTGTCTTGGGCGAGACGTTCGAGGTCCGGAAAGACTGCGTCTTGGAGATCATGCCGGCCAAAAGCGCGGTGGCGGCGTCTTCATCGATGAGGCTGCGGTTCCAGGCCGAGAACAAACCGAACAGGATTTCGGTCGTCGAGACCGCGGTCAGATCGACCAGGTTGACCTGGCCCCAGTGCTCGTTGCCCGGATCGCGGTCGATGTTGATGGTGTTGGTGCGGTACAGGAAGTCGGCGTGGTCACGGAACAGGTCGCCGAGCGCGTGGACGTCCGGGCAATCCAAAGCCAGCACGAGGTCGTAGCGGTCCTGCCCGTGGCGGAAGCTGACGTCTTTCGGCGACCATTCGCCGCCCCTCGGGACGAGGGTTATCTTGAGCTGGCCGTCCTGCACGTCGTACTTCAGCTGGTCGAGCGGATTCTGGCGTACGTCGAGCGAGATTTCGAAGGCGCGGATGGCGCCCAACGACGGGCGGACGGCTTCGAGGCCGCGCAGGAACGCCGGAGCGGATGCGGGGTCGAAACCGGGGACGACGGCGTCCGCCGTCTTGCCGGCTTTGTTCAGGTACAGCAAGACGGACGCGACAGCCGCAAGGGCGTCGGTCGTGGCCGGTTGTCTGGTGGCGATCAGGATGCGCTCGGCGCGCTGGATGAGTTCGATCGCCTGCTGGACTTGAGTCAAGGCCATTTGGGCTGGAAATCGCGCCAGGTTGCCTCCAATTAGCGCGATATGCCAGCTTACTCTTTGACATTAATGCGGTCAAGGGTTTTTTGGCTTATTTCAGCCATTTTTTGTTAACTAAACTATTTACAAACAAAACGCCGATTTCTGCCTTTGCTGAGCGATTTGCGTCAGGCAAGTCAACCAAGTACTATCGTTACCATGCCAAACCAAGCAGAATTGCCCAAAACCTACGATGCCGCGGCCGTCGAAAACGACATCTTCCGAGCCTGGGAGGCGTCGGGCTACTTCGACCCGGACAAGCTGCCGGAGCGCAACCTGAAAGGCGAGCCGTACTGCATCGTGCTGCCGCCGCCGAACCGGACCGGTACTTTGCATCTCGGCCATGCCAAGATGCTGGCGGTCGAGGACCTGCTCATCCGGTTCAACCGCATGGCCGGGAAAAAGACGTATTGGATCCCGGGGACGGACCACGCGGCCATCTCGACGCAGGTCAAGGTGGAACAGATCCTGATCAAAGAGGGAATAGCCCATCCGCGGCATGATTTGGGACGCGAGGAATTCCTGAAACGCGTCCGCGCCTTCGCCCAGCAGTCGCGCGACACCATCGTCGAGCAGTGCAAGAAGATGGGTTCTTCGATGGATTGGGCGCGCGAGAAATATACGCTGGACGACGAGCGGAACAAGGCGGTCAACGCCATGTTCGCCATGATGCATGAGGACGGGCTCATCGAGCGTGGCAACCGCGTGGTCAACTGGGACCCGCAGTTCAAGACCACGCTGTCGGACGACGAGGTGCTGCACAAGGAGACGCAGGCCGAGCTCGTGACTTTCACGTACGACAAAAATTTCCCCATCGCCATCTCGACCACGCGCGCCGAGACCAAGTTCGGCGACACGGCGGTCGCGGTGCATCCGGATGACGAGCGGTACGCGAAGTATGTCGGCCAGACGCTGACGGCGGAGTATTGCGGCAAGCGCATCACGGTCAAAGTCATCGCCGACAGGGAAGTGGACCCGGCTTTCGGCACGGGCGCGCTCGGCGTGACGCCGGCGCATTCGATGATCGACGCCGAGATGGCCGAGCGCCACGGCCTGCCCATGGTCCAGGTCATCGGTCCCGACGCGAAGATGACGGCCGAAGCCGGCGACGGGTTCGCGGGATTGTCGACGCTCGAGGCCAGGAAGAAGGCCGTCGAGACGCTCGAGGCCGCGGGCTGCGTCATCAAGAAAGAGGCCGTCCCGCAGAACCTGATGGTCGCGGAGCGCGGCGGCGGCACGGTCGAGCAATTGCCCATGCTGCAATGGTGGATCCGGGTGAACAAGCCGTTCAAGCTCAGGCAGAACACCCTCGGCAAATGGAAAAAAGGCGAAGAGGCCACACTCAAGGACCTGATGCGTCATGCCGTCTCGTCCGGCCAGACTCGCATCCTCCCGGAATCCTTCGAGAAGATCTATTTCCATTGGATCGACAACCTGCGCGACTGGTGCATCTCGCGCCAGATCTGGTTCGGGCACCAGGTTCCGGTGTGGTATAAGGGCGAAGACGTCAAAGTCGGCAACGAATCGCCGGGCGAAGGCTGGGAGCGCGACCCCGACACGCTCGACACCTGGTTCTCGTCGGGCATGTGGACGTTCTCGACTTTGGGTTGGCCAAACGACGCGTCGGTCGACGCCGACGGGAATCCCGTGAAGACCGGCGAGCTCAAGACGTACCATCCGACGGCCGTGCTCGAGACGGGCTACGACATCCTGTTCTTTTGGGTGGCGCGCATGATCCTGATGTCGGCGTACGCGCTCGGCGAAGTGCCGTTCAAGGATGTGTATCTCCACGGCCTGGTGCGCGACGACCAGGGGCGCAAGATGTCCAAGTCCCTCGGCAACGTGCTGGATCCGCTCGAACTCATCCCGAAATTCGGCACGGACGCGGTGCGCCTTTCGCTCGTCATGGGCACTTCGCCGGGCATGGACCAGAAGCTGTCCGAGGAGAAGATCAAGGACTTCCGGAATTTCACCAACAAGCTCTGGAACATCTCGCGGTTCATCCTGATGCAGATCGGGGAGACGGACAAGGCGGCGCCGGTCGAACCGAAGACGTTGGCCGACAAGTGGATTTTGTCGCGCCTGTCCGAAGTCCAGGGGCGCGTCACCAAGCTCATCGGCGACTACCAGTTCTCGCAGGCCGGCGAGATGCTGCGCGATTTCACCTGGGGCGATCTGGCCGATTGGTATCTCGAGATAGCCAAGATCGAGAAGGGGAAAGAGGCGATCCTGCGCCATGTGCTCGAGACCGTCATCAAACTCTGGCATCCCTTCATGCCTTTCGTGACCGAATATATCTGGGGCCTGATGGGCAACAAGGAATTGATCGTCGCGGAGTGGCCAACTTCTCCTGTCATCCCCGCGAAGGCGGGAATCCAGGATGTTCCGGAATTCGAAACCATGAGGACACTCATAACCGACCTCCGAAGGCTGCGCGCCGAGCAGGGCATCGAGGCGGCGGCGTTCGTGGAAGCCGCGGTCATCGCGCCAGGCGGGGATATCGAAGGAAATTCAGCCATCATCAAGCAGTTGGCGCGCCTGTCCGAGCTGAAAACCGTCGATTCCTTGCCTGAAGGCTGGGCCAGCGGCGTCAGCGGAACCGTGCCATTCGGCATAAACGCCGCGGGCACCGTCGACGCCGAGAAGGAGAAGGCCAAAGCCGAAAAGGAAATCGCGGCGCTCAAGCCGTACATCGAATCCACGCGCGCCAAGCTGGCGGATACGGAATTCACGTCCAAGGCCCCGGCCAAGGTCGTGGACGGGATGAAGGCCAAGTTGGCCGAAGCGGAGGCGAAGCTGAAGGCGCTGGCAGGTAAGGCCTGAAGGGCTGAAAAGAAAAATGGCGCGGCTCAGGCCGCGCCTTTTGGATAAAAACAGCCCCCAGGCGAGTGCCGTGGGGGCGATGGACCGCGAGCCGGAATTCCGGGGCGGTTCAGGTCCAGTCCGAATCGAGGTCGTCCGCGGACAGGCCTCTTGAGGTGAGCGCATGGCGGGACTCGAGGACCGCATCGAGCGGTTGCGCCACGAAGCGTTTTTGGGTGACGGCCGTGCCTTCGGGGTCGTCTTCCGCCGAGGTGTAGACGCTTTCGTAGCTGAGGCTGAGCTTGTCGCTCAGGCGCGCGCTGGCGTCGAGGAACGGCGCGGGAGGCACGGTCGAGGCGCGCTTGAAGCGCAGGGCTTCGAGCGAAAGGTGCTGTTCCGTGGACTCGTAGACCGCGAAGGGCAGGATGGCCGCGGCATCCTCGCTGATGAGCTTGAGCCGGCCGAAACTGGAGCGGAATTCGCGTTCGAAGACGAGTTCCGCGGCCTCACTGCCTTCCTCGCAGGCGAGGATCAGGACGTTCAGGCCGTCGGCCAACCGGTGGATGTCCAGGCGGACGCAGCCCTTGAGCCAATCGCGCATGGCGATCCGCGCGACGAACACCATGAGGTGCTCCTCGCCGGAGTCGGGGGTGCAGATGTCGCAGAGGCGCGCCAGCAGCTTGAGGGAGCTTCCGCGCTTGAGTGAGGCCGAGGCGAAGACTTCCTCATCGACATCGCGGCAAGATGAAATGTGCGAATAGTCCATCAGTTTCTCCCGGTGCCGGAGTGTAGCACGCGAAACACCTCGTGTGCAGGGTCGGATGTGCAGAAGTTAGGGATAAATCCGTGCCCTTCGGGAGGGTTTTGCCCGGGTCGGCGCCAGCGCCGGAAATTTTGCATATTTACGCCGTTTCCGTTAGTCTTGAGGCGTATGGAAAACGTAAATACCGACCAAGCCGCGGTGGCCGCGTTCCTGACGCGTGCCGTGGAGAACGTGTACCCGACGCCGGAAGCGCTCGGCGCGCTCCTGAAATCCGGCAAGCGCATCACCGTCTACCTGGGCGTGGACCCGAGCGGGCCGTCCCTGCATCTCGGACACGCCATCGCGTTGCGCAAACTCGCCGAGCTCCAGAGGTTGGGGCATCGGGTCATCCTGCTCATCGGGGATTTCACCGCGATGATCGGCGACCCGACGGACAAGACGGCGACCAGGGTCAAGCTGACGCGCGAACAGGTCCTCGAGAACTGCAAGGGTTATCAGGAACAGGCTTCCAAGATCTTGGATTTCGGCGGGGACAATCCGGTCGAGCTCAAGTTCAACAACGACTGGCTGGGCAAGATGACGTTCGCCGACGTGGTGGAGCTGGCGTCACACTTCACGGTCCAGCAGACGCTGGAACGCGACATGTTCCGGCGGCGGATGTCGTGGCGTTCGGCCTGCCCTAAGTGCGGCAACGAGAACTACATGTCGGCGGACACGCAGGAGACGTCGACCGACGAGAAGGGCAACCACATCTTGGTCTCGACCTACGACGAGGACCGTCTTTGGAAGTGCAAGAAATGCCGTCACGAATATTCCCCGGAATCGGCCGGCGAGGTCCATTCGCCGCGGCCTGTGTATCTCCACGAAATCCTGTATCCGCTGATGCAGGGCTATGACTCGGTGGCCATGGACGTGGACCTGGAAATCGGGGGCAACGACCAGACGTTCAACATGCTGGCCGGAAGGACGCTGATGCGGGAGATGAAGGGCAAGGAAAAATTCGTCCTGACCTGCAAGCTCCTGACCGACCCGACCGGCAAGAAGATGGGCAAGAGCGAGGGCAACATGATCACGCTGCAGGATGCGCCGGAAGACATGTACGGCAAGGTCATGAGCTGGACCGACGGGATGATCATCCCGGGGTTCGAGCTGTGTACCGACGTCCCGGACGGAGACATCGAGAAGATGAAGTCGGCCATGGAAGACGGCGAAAACCCGATGGGCTTCAAGCGCCGCTTGGCCAAGGAAGTCGTGCGTGCTTTCGTGTCGGCAGAGGCGGCGGACAAGGCCGAGGGGCATTTCACGACCGTGCACCAGAAACACGAGGTGCCGGACGAAATCCCCGAGCTGAAGGTCTCCGGCAGCGTAAAAATAGTGGACGCCCTGGTCGAGTCCGGCCTAGTGCCCTCCAAGAGCGAAGCGCGGCGGCAGATCGAGCAGGGCGCGGTCAAAATCGATGACGTAATCGTGGATGATGCCGAGTCGGAAGCCGCGGCCGGGTCGGTCATCCAGAAGGGCAAGCGGTTCTTCGTGAAACTGGTATGACCTATACCTGGGAAGCGATAAAACTGCACGTCGCGCGGAAAATCTCCGAAGCCCTGTCGACCGAGGCGCTGAAGGTCGAGGTCGGCATCGAGGATCTCGGCAAACCGCCGGACGCGAAGCTTGGCGACATGGCTTTCGGCTGTTTCAAGGCCTCGAAGCAGCTCGGCAAAAGCCCGGCAGACGTCGCCAAGGACATCGCGGGCAAGCTCGGGGAGGGCGACCATACCATCGAGAGCGTCAGCGCGACCGGTCCGTATCTCAACGTCACCTTGAAGACGGGTGATTTCGTGTCGCGCATCGTCCAGGAAATCGAACATCACGCGGGCAGATACGGCGCCACCGACGAAGGCCAAGGCCGCCAGGTCATGGTCGAATACGCCCAGCCGAACACGCACAAGGAAATCCACGTCGGGCATCTGCGCAACCTGGTCCTCGGGGTATCCCTGGCCAAGGCGCTGCAGGCCAACGGCTGGAAAGTCGTGTCCGCGAGTTACCACGGCGACGTAGGCGCGCATGTGGCCAAGTGCCTGTGGCTTTTGGCGCGCACCCATTCGGGCGCCGTGGCCCAACCGAAACCGCAGAAGGCCAAGAAAGGCGAGCCGGAAGAGCCGGGCATGGATGCCGAGCAGTGGACGGCGCACGTCCTGGCGGATTTGGATGAAGCCATGGCTGACGCGATGCTTTCGTCCATCCCGAAAGACCGGCGCACCGGCCAGTATCTCGGGCAGCTGTACGCCGAAGCCAGCAAGCTCTTGGAGGAGAACCCGGATTGGAAGACCCAAGTGTCGCAAGTGCAGCTGGATCTGGAGGCCAAAAAGCCGGGGTGGATGAGGATTTGGCAGGAGACGCGCCGTTGGTCCGTGGCCGAAATGACGCAGGTGTTCCAGGAACTGGGCGTGGCTATCGACCGACCGTATTTCGAGAGCGAGGTGGTGGACGCGGGCCAGCGCATCGTGGACGAACTCCTGAAGAACGGCATCGCCCGACCGAGCCAGGGAGCTATCGTCGTCGACCTGGAGCAGGAGAAGCTGGGTGTCTTCCTGGTGCGGAAATCTGACGGCACTTCGCTCTACGCGACCAAGGACCTGGCGCTGGCGAAGCTCAAATTCGAGGAATACCCCAAGCTCGAGCGCAGCCTGCACGTGGTCGATTTCCGGCAGTCGCTGTATTTCAAACAGCTCTTCCGGACATTGGAGCTGATGGGGGTCAAGAAGCCTCTGGAGTATGTCGGCTACGAATTCCTGACGCTCAAGAGCGGCGCGATGTCGAGCCGCGAGGGCAATGTCGTGACTTACGGAAGCTTCCGGGATGAGGTCGTCGGGTACGCCAGGGGCGAGACGCGCAAGCGCCATGAGGATTGGCCGGACGGCAAAGTCGAGCATGTGGCCTGGTGCTTGGCCATGGGCGGACTCAAGTTCGGGATGCTCCGGCAGGACAGCGAGAAGATAATCACTTTCGACCTCGAGAAATCCCTGTCGTTCGACGGCGACACGGGTCCGTATGTGCAGTACGCCGTGACGCGGCTCAAATCCATCCTGCGCAAGGCGGACTGGAAACCGGAGACGGGGGTCGAGGCGGGGGACAGGCTCCAGCTGACCGAACCGGCCGAAAAGAAGCTGGCCATCCAGCTCGCGGATTTCCCGGCGGCAGTCAAAGCCGCGGGCGCGGAACTCGACCCGTCGGGTTTGGCCCAGTGGTGCCTGGCCGCAGCAACGGCGGCCAACGAATTCTATCGCGACGTGAAGGTCCTGGAGGCGCCTTTCGGCGTGAAGCAGGCGCGCCTCCAGCTCGTGGCTTCGGCGGCCTCCGTCATGATATTGGGCTTGGACCTCCTCGGCATCCCGGTGCCGGAGGAGATGTGATGGACGGCTGCGGGAAAAAATTAGGCTCAACGCCAAAAACAGGATAAAATATATCCTGTTTTCCAATCCCTCCGTTCCCCGTCGTTTATGCACCTCCTGCCGCTCGAGATGACCCTGACGGTCGGCGCCGGATACGCCATCCTGTTTTTGGGTTTGATGGCCTGGTGGTGCAACAAGTGGCAGGCGGGGAACGTCCTGTTTTTCCTGATGGCCTTCTGTTTGTCGCTCTGGACCATGGCGGATTGGTTCATGCAGATGCAGACGGCGGTCTTGCCTTTCCAGGCCTTGGTCTGGAAAGGTATTTTTTATGCGACCGTATGTTTCGGTCCGGCCTTGGCCATCCACTCCGCCGCGCACTTGGCCCGCTCGTCGGCCAAGACGTGCGGTTATCTCGCGTATTTCGCCGGTCTGTTGGCGCTGACCTGCCTGACCATGGGCCAGGTCGCGTCATACTTCGGTTGGCAAGGCATCCCCAAGGAATTTTGCCTGCAAAGCGCGGCCGGCATGGGATTGGTCCTGTACGCGGCCGCATTGCTGTATGTGTGCTTCAGCCTGTACCCGGTGACCGTCTCGTCGACCGCCGCCTACCTGGAAAGGCGCCGGGCGACCTACGGCATCGTCATCCTGACGCTGTTCCTGATAATCGGATCGCTGCAGTTGTTCATCAGCCCGGTGCCCATCGGGTTGGTCCTCCCGCTCTTGAGCCTGTCCATCCTGGTCGTCTCGCTTTTGGCGTTCGTGCGCGTGGATTTCATGGAGGTCGAACTCGGTCCGCTCGAAGCCTTTTTCCTGCTTTTGTCGGCCTATGCCGTCGTCATCCTCCTGCGTTCGCGCGACACGAGCGAGGCGTTGGTGGCTTTCCTCGGATCCGTGGTCGTGGCCCTGTTCGCCCTTTTGGCCATCAGCACGGTCCGCGGTGAGCAGACCAAGCGCCGGCTGCTCGAGGACGCCAACCGCCAGCTCCGGATGCTCGAATCGGCGCGCTCGGATTTCATCGACATGGTAGCGCATCAGCTGCGCGGCCCCCTGGGCGGCATCCGGTCGGCGAGCTCCATGCTGGCCGGCGGCGATTTCGGGCCGGTCCCGGAAAAGGCGTCGAAGGTGTCGTCTCAGATCCAAGAAACGGCCAGCCGCCTGCTGTCTTTGTCCGATACCTTCCTGAACGCCTCGCGCATCGAGGTCGGGATGTACCAGACCAGCCGCGTGCCGACCGACGTGCGCAAGGAGGTGACGGACATCTTCAACGAGATGTCGACTTTGGCCGGCGCCAAGAATCTCGAGTTGGTCCAGGACATCGCGGACGACATCCCGCAGGTCGCCAAGCTCGACAAGGAAGTGCTGGAGAACGCCCTGTTCAACCTGATAGACAACGCGGTCAAATACACCGACAAGGGCAAGGTCATGGTCGGTTGCCGACTGGGCAAGGGTGAGATCCTGGTTTCGGTCTCGGATACCGGCCCGGGCCTGACCCAAGACGAATGCCGTGACCTGTTCCGTAAGTTCCATCGGGGCAAGGTCGGCCGCATGCACCAGTCAGACGGCACCGGCTTGGGCCTGTATATCGTGAAAAAATTGGTCGAAGCCGCGGGCGGCACCATCGGTGTCCAATGCGCCGGGCCGGGGCTGGGGACGACGTTCAGCTTCAGATTGCCGTTCGAGGCGTCAGCCGACAGCCGTGAGTAGAGAGCCGAGAGCACGAGCCGGCTCGCTCGACACCGCCGACCGCCGACGATTGGCTCTCGGCATTTTTTGACTTTTAGCCCTTTTGAAGGTAGGTTATGGCGGTATGTTTTCATCAAACAGACGGCCTGACAGGCCGGAATACGAGCCGGTTTCGGCTCCTTCGACCAACGGGGCGACGGTCATCGCCCGCGGGGTCAAGGTCGAGGGCGATTTCGTCAGCCAAGGGGATGTGATCATCGAGGGCGAGGTCAACGGGCACGTCTCGACGAGCGGTCTGCTGACCGTCGGGACCGAGGCCAAGCTGAAAGCCGAGGTCGCGGCCGACGATGCGGTCATCGCCGGATTGGTCGAGGGCACGGTGACGGTCAAGAAGCGCCTGGAGCTCAAGGCCACGGCGAAGATCATGGGCGACGTGGTCTGCGAGACGGCCTCGGTCGAGGCCGGGGCGGTCCTCCACGGCAAGTGCACCATCGGTCAGGGCAAGCCCGGGAAGGAATCTTCCAAACAGCAGGCGGCGGCCGAGAAGCCGGCGGCCTGATAGGGAGCTGATACCCAAAGCCCGCGCTTGGGGCTTTGCGCATCGGATTCCGCTATGCGTCGCGACACCTACGCGTTCATTTACGACGATTTCCTGAACGACCGTAAATACGAACGCGATTTGGCCGCGCTGGATGCACGGCTGGCGTCTTTGGATTTGGTCGGGCGAGCCGCCCGGTTGACGCTGTTCCGCAACGCCAAGGACCTCATCCAGAGCATGGTCAGCCAGGGTTCCGACACGGTCGTCCTGGTCGGCAACGACCAGACGCTCGACAAGGTGATGTGGTTCCTGCCGGATCTGGACGTGACGCTCGGCTACCTGCCGGTCGCCGAGCCGTCCAAGGTCGCGCGCATCCTCGGCATCCCCACGGGAGAGGCAGCTTGCGACGTCTTGGCCGCGCGGCTCATCGAGACGGTCGATGTCGGCCGGCTGGATGACCGGTATTTCCTGACCGAGGTCGCGCTTGAGCGCACCTTGGCCGCGGTCGACGTCGAGGGCAGATACCGCATCTCGCCGGCGGTCGGGGGTTCGGTCTTCATCCGGAACCTGGGGAGCTTGGCCGAGAACGGGACGGCTAACGCCGACGCGAAAGACGGCTATCTCGAAGTCGTCATCCGTCCGGAAGAGGAGAAGACGAACCGTTTCTTCAGGCGCCCGGCCGCGGCCGAAACCCGCGTCATGCTGCAGAACGGCGAAATCACGGCCAGCCAGCCGGTCGAGGCCAAAGTCGACAACCACGTCATGAACAGCATGCGTTTCAAGGTCAGCATCTGCCCGCAGAAACTCAAGCTGATAACCGGCCGAAGGCGCCGCCTGGCGCCCGAAGGAGAGGGGTTGCCAAAAGCGGATAAGGCTGCTAATCTTCCGTTCACGACCGTCCAAACGCAGAAAGCGAGCACAGGTGGCGGAATTGGTATACGCACTAGCTTGAGGGGCTAGCGGGGGCAACCCCATGGAGGTTCAAATCCTCTCCTGTGCACCAGACGGAATCCCCCGAAGAGGGGGATTTTGTTTTTGGATAATCGTCTGCCGTGGGGTATTATGCTGCACAGAGTATGAAGAATCTGAAACAGATTCCGTTGACCACCGCCTTGATCGGTTTGGTGCTGGTGGTACCGTTGACCATCATTTTGACCGTGGCGGCGATTTGGAATTTCCGAGGCCTGGGGGAAGGCGAAAGGAGCTTGTCGCCAACGGAGTCGGCCAGACTGGAGGCTGCCCGAGCGTCACGGATGGTTGATTCCGCCTCGTCCAGCGGTGAGGTTGTCCAATCCATCCCAGCGTCTGGAAGGAGTGATGCGACTAAGCCTATGGCGAAATCCGGGCCGTTGTCGCTAGAGGATCAGGGGCGGGTTTTGAAAAATGCCGATCCGCAACTGATCGAAGCCGTCAAGGCAAACGACATTCAGCGGGTGAGGTCCATATTGGCCGGATATCCTAAGGATGACCCGATTTTCGAGACTTATCTTATCACCGTCGCGCCATCGAAGGAGTTGAGGATGGCTATGGTTGAAGCGGGATGGAATCCGAACGTGACTTATCTCACAGGCGCGAATATTTTAGGCGGGGCGGCGTGGCAAAAGAATGAAGACGAGGTCGCGTACCTGTTGGACCATGGCGCCGATCCCAATATCGCAGAGCGATATGACTCGCCGCTGTTCATGGCAGCCGCTACCGGCAGTACGGCCATCGTCAAGCTATTGGTCGAGCACGGTGCCTATATCCCAGGAGGCCTGCTTCAATTCCCCTTAAAATATCGGGATGAGGAAATGTTCAGGATAATGTATGACAACATGTTGCCAGAAGAAATCAAGGAATTCGAAAAGATCATGGCGCATGCCTATGTCAGTAAGGAGGACGCCGATTTCGTAAGAAATGTTCTGGCTAAATAAGAAGAATATTCCAGCTTATGCCCGACTACCGAAATCTCATCCGTTCCATCGGACTCAACGACAGCGAGGTCGCCGTGTATTTGGCGGCGCTTGAAGGCGGGCCGGCGCAGGCGCAGGTGCTCGTCAAAAAGTCAGGCTTTTCGCGGCCGGCGACGTATCTGGCCATCGAACAGCTGATGCATAAGGGCTTGATGTCGTCGGTTCTCAAAGGCAAGCGGAACGTGTACGCAGCCGAGCCGCCGGAGCGGCTGGTGAATTTCGGAAAGTCGCAGGTCGATAACCTGGCGGTCAAAGTCGGGGAAATCGAAAGCGCCCTGGACGACCTCAGGCTGTTGCGCCACGGGGACAGGCCGGCGGTCAAATTCTACGAGGGGATCGAGGGCTTGAAAGCCATTCTGCAGGATCTGGCCGATGCCAAGCCGGCCGACACCTTGGAGATCGCGAATATGGATGCGGTGCGCGGCATCTTTTCGACTGAAGAGCTGGAGAGCGTACAGAAAATCCTGACCAAAATAAAAGCCAAGGGGCGGGCGATTTTGGCGGGTAAGGTCTCGCGGGTCAGGGAAGGGGTCGAGGCCAGGCTATTGCCCAAAGGGGATTTCGGTTTCGAGGGGGATATCCTGATTTACGGCAGCCGCATCGCCATGGTTTCGTTCAAAGGCCGGATCTCCGGGGTCGTGATCGAAAATCCGATCATCGCCGAAACCTATCGGGCCCTGTTCGAACTGGCCTGGCGGAGCGCCAAGGCATATCCGGAATTCGGAAAATGAAAATAATCGCCTAAACGACAAACCCCACCGTGGAACGACAGGTGGGGTATTTGCCTCAGCTTCCGCTTCCCATTTCCTCCTCCTTTCTTGGGCGACTTTTGATCACGTATTGCTCCATTGTTGTGAGCCGGACGCGGTCATTGTTGCTACTCTGCGTAGCCGCCTAAAGGAGTTGGTTTGTCGATGGGTAGAAACTGGGCGTGAGAGGTGGGCGCACCGGGTTGATTCCCGAAAGAACCGTCCAGGTACGATATTTAACATAGCATGAATTATTGATTTTGTCAAGGGCTAAGGATACAAAATGGTAGTAGAAAATTTTTAAAATTCGGTAACAAATTATTTCTTAAATTATCTCTTATTTAAGCTAAAAAATTGATAATAAATATTTTTATGATAAGTAGCCCTTGACAAATATTTCGAGTCGTGCTAGAGTGCTCGTGTTGAGTGATGCAAAGCGAGGTTGAACATTACAACCGAGTCGAAAGAGACAGCGGAGGCCAGGTACCTCATCCTGAAAGCCGTATTTACGGCTCGCGGGACGAGGTGCTTGGCAGCGTAGGATAGGGCTACTTCGAACTACCATGATGATCGAGCGGCCTTCGGGCCAATAGCTCTGTCCGGCTTTTCTCCAAGCGTCTCGAGTGCTTTCAGGGTGGTGTGGGTGCACGGATACTTCGAACCATACCAAGCCAAAAATGGTTGCCGGCGGTCCCTTCGGGGAACGTCGGACATCAACCGACCAGTCCCCGTATGGGCAGGTCGGGACCGAGGGATTCAAGCCAGGGCCGAGATGAATGGTCCCTGGCGCCCGAAGTCGACCGGACGGAGCGAGAGCTCCAGCCTGAACCGGACCGAAAGGACCGGCGAGGGGCCGAGGGCGTACGGGCCCGAGGCAAGAGCCGTCACCGGTTCTTCCCCCTGAATGCACTGATTATGGACCTGGCCGAAGAGCGCCAGGATCCAGCGGAGCAAGGCTGCGAAGTCGCGTCAGCCAGGCTTCGTGGGGTGCTGATGAACCCCAAGGGCGTCTCCGGTCTGAAGCCATGCACAGGCTCCGGTCGGTCACGTCTGAACCCTTGGTCGAGACCAGGGACCGTTCGTGAGCCTCGCGAACTCACGACGGAAGGATTACCCAATGCGGCGTAGAGTGGGCTCAGGCTGGGTAGCCGATCCGGTACGGGCCGGACGGCACCCAGACCTCAGTCTGCGACCAAGCTCCTGGGACGATGGAGTAGGCGGTCTGCCCGCCTCGAGGTGTTCCGAAGCAGGGACAGCCAGCAGTACGCCGGGGCGCAACGACTAGCCCTGGCGTCGGACCACAGAGTCCGTAAGCCTTACCCTGCCACGCCAGAGCCCAATAAAGGGTGGAAACGTCGGCAGGAAAGGCGCAAAGCACGAGCCATGGAGCGGTCTGCCCACAGGGAAGGGCAAGAGCACCATGCCTCGGCGCGGTCCCGAAGCATCCGGAACTTCGGCGCGCGCAGCCCTAGGGGAGTAAAACCCGATGGGAAGGCCAAGACGGCCATCGTACTCACTTGACGCGGGTTGAGTGTTCACTCCTCCCCGCGCCTCCTCTCCCGAGCGTGACACGAGTCGCGAACGGAAGAGGAGAGAGACGGATCCCTGATCCAGCCGCATCGCGAAGATCCCCACTGGCCACGGTCGGTCGGGACGGCGGTGCAGCCCAATCAGGGATCCGGCAGCGTAGATTGGGGATACTTCGAACCATCAATCATGACAAACGACGTCCCGTTCCGCCCTCGGGCGAGCAGGATGACAATGTCTCCAGTCGTTTCTTCTCCGGGTCTTTGGCAAGCGTGCAGCTGGGGCGGTGTGGGTGAACGGATACTTCGAACATCGATGCCAATCGCATGCATCCAAAGGCTCCATGGTCTGCGGACCTGGAAGGCCTATGGTGCAAAACGTCGGTGCCCTCCGTATGAGGATTAAGCCGACAGGTGGGTGAGAAAGGGTCCTGTTCCGGCAAGGAACGGGACGCGATCGAAACCCGCGGAGCGAGAGCTCCAGCCCGAACCGGACCGAAAGGACCGGCGAGGGGCCGAGGGCGTACGGGCCCGAGGCAAGAGCCGTCACCGGTTCTTCCCCCTGACAGCGCACAATCCTTTGGGCCCGATGCATGGAGCATCGGGTGCCAGCGGAGCAAGGCTGTGACGTCGCGTCAGCCAGGCTTCGTGGGTGGAGGTAAACCCGAAAGGACATGCCCAGTGCCCGGCTTCGTGCCGCGTTGATTCGGGATGCCCGAAACTTTGGATGCAGCTGATGAGGCCGGCATCCGGGGACCGATCGATGAGCTTAGCTAACTCACGGTCGGAAGGACTTCGCCAACGTGACAGCTTGCGCGGGTGAGTGGTTCACTCCATTCCCCGCGCCTCCTCTCCCGCAACTGACGGAAACGTCGGGGACGGAATAGGAGGAAGCACTTTGATAACCCTGTCCATAAGACCCGGCGGACGATTGTTGAAAGGATATTTCAACGATGATCCGCCAAGGTCTTGTGGGCGTACGCAGCCACTCGGAGCCGGAGGGCGATGCACAGGCATCGGACGGAAGGCAACGCCGTTGAGCGGTCGCTGAACCGCAATACCCTCAAAATCAAGAGACATGAAGTCCGGCCCGGCAGCAACCTTGCCTAAACAAGCAAGCGTCCCCGGCGCAGGTGGTTTTTGGGGGGTGTGCACAAACCCCTAGAGCCTAAATGTCTCCCGGTCGTTTCGAGGAACCCAGAGAGGTTCGTGCACCGAAACGATCGGACTGCGTACATCTTTCGCGGATAGCGAACGGCGCAAGGCTCGTGCGAGAGCCAGGCGTCGTGGAGTCCTGAAAGGGATTCCGCGGGAGGGAGTCTCCCAAACCCAACAATGCCAGGGTTCCATCGTGGACCAAGGGCTGAGGGAGGGCGTCAACGGACACCAAGCGTCTCTCAATGCGCATCAGAGCGCTAAGACGCATCGCGATCTACTGGAGCGGGCACGTCACTCGACGTCCCGCATCCTCTCCCGCAACCGACCGCGAGGTCGGGGACGGAAGAGGAGAAAACGCAATAGACCGAAGTCCGATTCGTATCGGCTGGTTTATTGCGGCTCCGGCACTTTCGAAAAGACAACCTACCGACATCTCGTCGGTCCCTTCTCTCCTGGGTAAGGAGCAGCGTTGAGGTTGATCATGGCTAA
>CAYQCK010000002.1:0-322067 GCA_964415965.1 uncultured Gammaproteobacteria bacterium | reverse complement strand
TACTCTTGCCAGAATCGGCTGCTTTTGCTACATTTCCGGCGCCCGCCAAACGGGCACTTTCATTCATTTCACATCCGCCGACACGGAACTCGTGGCGCCTCCCCTGAACAAAAGGGGTCCGCGGGGTGCGGCGGAGAGGTAAAAAGGCATAACATCATTATGGCTAAGATCCCCTCGCTTGTGGAACTCCTGCAAGCCGGTGCCCATTTCGGGCACCAAACGTCCAAATGGCACCCGAAGATGAAGAAATACCTCTTCGGCGACCGCCAAGGCATCCATATAATCAACCTGGAGGAAACGCAGAAGGCGCTGGAGAGCGCAATGGCGTTCGCCAAGTCCACCTGCCAGCGCGGCGGCAACGTGCTCTTCGTGGGCACCAAGAAGCAGGCGGCCGAACTGGTAAAGGCCGCGGCCATCAGCTCCGGCATGCCGTTCGTCGACAAGCGCTGGCTCGGCGGCACGCTGACCAATTTCTCGGCCATCTCCCAGCAGCTGCGCAAGTTCAAGGACCTCAAACGCAAGCAGGAACGCGGCGAGCTGGCCAAGTACACCAAGCTTGAGCAGTTGCGTTTCGGCGAGGAAATCAAGAAACTCGAGGAGAGCGTGGGCGGCATCCAGGACCTGGTCCGCATCCCGGAAGCCATCTTCCTCCTCGACATCCGCAAGGACAAGACGGCTTTCGAAGAGGCCAAGCGCCGCGGGGTGAAGATCATCGCCCTGTGCGACTCCAACGTGAACCCGACCGAAGTCGACTATCCGATCCCGGCCAACGATGACGCCGTGAAGTCCATCGAGCTCTTCCTCAACCTGCTGGCCGACGCCTGCCGCGACGGCCGCAAGGAGTGGGAAGCGGCGCGCGCCCGCCTGGGCGGGGCTTTGGTCCAACCCGGCGCCCGGCCGCAGCAGACCGAGAGGCAATAACCAACCATCTAATCCTTGAACCTTCGAAACGTATGGCAGACGCAAAACAAGTGATGGACCTGCGCAACCGCACCGGCGCGGGCGTGGTCGATTGCAAGCAGGCCTTGGACGAATCCCAGGGCGACATGGATAAGGCCATCGAGATCCTGCGCAAGAAAGGCGCGGCCAAGGCGGCCAAGAAGTCGGCCGAGCGCACCGCGGCCGAAGGCATCGTCGCGACCTACCTGCACCACACCAAGAAGTTGGCCGCCATGGTCGAGGTGCTGTGCGAGACTGATTTCGTGGCGCGCAACGAGGACTTCGTGAAATTCGCCAACGACGTCGCGATGCAAGTCGCGGCCATGAACCCGGAATTCCTGTCGCCCGAAGCCATCCCGGCCGAAGCGGTCGAGAAGCAGCGCCAGCTGTTCCTGGCCGAGATGGCGAGCGAGAACAAGCCGGACGAGATAAAGGCCAAGATCGTCGAGGGCAAGCTCAACAAGTGGTACGCCGACGCTTGCCTGACCAAGCAACAGCTCTTCAGCGACGACACCAAGACGGTTGAGCAATACATGACCGAGATCAGCGCCAAGACCGGCGAGAAGATCGCCCTGTCGCGATTCGTCCGCTTCGAGATGGCGGCCGCCGCGGGCAAGGTCTGCTGACCGTGCGAAAAAATGAAAAACCCTCCGCCTGCCGGAGGGTTTTTGGTTGACAGACGGGCAGGATGGGGTTTTACTTGCGGGCATGCACCTTTGATTTGGAGGGGTCATGCCGAGGATGACGCTGCGGACGCCAAGTTTTTGCCACAAGCCAAAACGGGCAAAAAAGAAACCCAAGGAGCTGCGACGGCCGAACGACGGCCTGGCGCTGCCTTGCACGGCTAAAGAGGAAGAGCGCTCGGTGTTCGCCAACCGCTTGCCGGTCGGCAAGCCGGTCGACGCCCCGAACACGGTCGAGCAGGCTTATCGCGCCCACCGGATGTTGATCCAGGAACGGCAGGCGTTGGTCGGCCCGGTCCAGGCCCTGTCGCCGTATGTGCAGCGTTTGGCCGAAGACGCCTTGAGGGCGACGGCCGAATTCTGCCTGCCGCTGGGCCGCGAACTGTGCGTCGAGGTCCACCAGGTGCCGTTCCGTGACGACGACATCCTGGGCTTCGAGATGGCTGCCCGCCGCGCCGGTTACCGCGGCCGGACCCTGCTGCGCTATGTGCCGAACGGCATTAGCTGGCACGACCTGGGGAAGCTGCCTTTTCCCGTCTGCCTGCCGTGGAAGGACGACGACATCCCGAAGCTCGCGACCTTGGCGCCGCATGACGACGACCTCGGGGTCCTCGACGGGTGCTGGTATCTGCAGTTCGAGGGATCGCCGTTCATGTGCGGCGGGATGACGTACGGGGAACAGGTGCGCTCGTTGCCGTTCCTGGCGTACCTCTATCGGACCCACCAATCGCTCTTGACCTTGTGCGATGTGACCGACATGGCGTTCCTTCTGGCGCTGGCCGGTTGGCGCGGGGACTTGCAGGGCTTGCCGGTCTCCATCGTGCGGACCCAAACCGGGGCTGGAGCGGGCTCCCACGCCTGCGTCTTGTACGGCCCGAAGGGCATTGAGGTGTTGAAATGCGAGGATGATTTCCGGGCTCCGTATCTCGGCATCATGCCGGCGGTCGTCTGAACTTGGCCGCGTTGAGGCTTTTTGGCCAAAATACGCGGTTTTTTATTTATCGTTTGTTGGGCGGAGGGGCTTGACAAAAACCGGAAAATCCGCTATATTAAGCGATTCAAAACACGCTGTTTTGGATGCGGACATTAAACCACGAGAAAGGAACGACGATGTCTACCGCCGCCCTGAAGCAGGCGAACGCCGTTTCGGTCACCAACCACGCGATCGAGCGGAGGCTGACTCTGGAGAGAGCCACTGAAGGACAGATAGACCGGATTTTGGAATCCCACCGCGACCTCGCGGAGGAGATCGTCCGGGAAGAGATTTTCGCCGGCATCGAGCTGGTGCCGGAGGCGAGGCGAATCTTCATGCATCCGGGACGCGAGGCCGTCATAGGCTTGGCCAAGCCCCGGACATACTTCGACCGTAACGGCCGAAAGAAGGAGAGCGCCGGATTCAGGGTGAACGACAGCCGCTATTTCTGGTCGGGCGACGTCGTCTACGTCATCGACCACCAGACGGTCGTCACCTGCATCCTGCCTGACGAACGCCAGGTCGTGACTCTCTTCAGCATCATGCCCCAGGCGGAAGCGGTCGGCGGGAGGACGGTTTCCATCCTCGCCGAGGCGGAGAGGTCCTGCCTAGGCGGATGCGACGGTCCGCAGAGCAAGGTCGTCCGGCTGCCGGTCAAGGTCCAACGGCGCGAAGCTCCGCCGATGGCCGATTGGCAAGCCGATCGGATCACCCTCTGGACGGTGATCGTCGCCGGGGAGGATGCGATCGACAGCGGATTGGAAGAGCGCGCGGTCCGTGAGATCAGCTCGGAGATCGGAGGACGGAATCTGGTGTTCATCGAGAACACCGCGGATAAGTCCATCGAAAGGATCGCGAGCCTGTACAACGGCCTGAAGAGCGCGGAAGCGAGGGCCATGCCCGAGCTGCCTGACATCGAATGGTCGAAGGTGAACGGCAAAATCCCGCCTTCAATGAAGGGTTGGTGGCATGAGATGGCCCAAGCCGCGGGACCGGCGGGTCGGCTGGTTACCGTCATGACGCCCAAGTCCGCCCGGTCATTGCTCGAGACCGCGAACGGCTCCAGCGACGCCGGTTGGCGCCTTGATGAAGGGTGCTGCAAGCCTGGCAGCAAGCTCAACCTCATCATGAACGAGGACGGCGTACTGGTGGCCCGCGATAAGTACTGAGCTGCAGCCGGTTTTCCCGAACGGGGAGGCCGGCTTTTTTCTTATGCACAGCCTTGGTTTGTCCGGGTGTTGCGCCGGCGGTATAAAATTGGCGTCCTTTCCTCATATGGGAGAAAAGCCAATGGAAAAAGGAGCGCTCGAGGCAATCGTCGGCTGCATGTCGTGCGGCAAGAGCGAGGAGCTCATCCGGCGCATCAAGCGCGCCGTCATCGCCAAGCAGTCCGTCGTGGTGTTCAAGCCCGCCTTGGACGACCGGACGGACGAAGTGACCATCGCCTCGCGCGACGGCAAGCGCTGCGACGCCATCGCCGTCGACCGGCCGAGCGAAGTCTTGGAGCGCCTGAACGGCGGCCATCAGGTCGTCGGTTTTGACGAAGTCCAATTCTTCGGCCCGGAGCTCGTGCCGGTCGTCAACGCGCTGCTCGAACGCGGGACGCGCGTCATCGTGTCGGGACTCGACACGGACTTCCGCGGCGAGCCTTTCGGCATCGTGCCCCAGCTCCTGGCCTTAGCCGACAGCGTGACCAAG
The DNA here is from genome assembly GCA_964415965.1 of uncultured Gammaproteobacteria bacterium. GTDB lineage: Bacteria > Patescibacteriota > Patescibacteriia > 2-12-FULL-60-25 > 2-12-FULL-60-25 > CAIKNB01. Next base: position 317,774 of record CAYQCK010000002.1, on the reverse strand, counting down.
CTGACCGCTGTGTGCATGCGCTGCGGCGGCCAGGCCACGCGCTCCCAACGCCTCATCGGCGGCCAGCCCGCCCCGTTCGACGCCCCGACCATCCTGGTCGGCGGCGACGAATCCTACGAAGCGCGCTGCCGCGACTGCCACGTGGTGCCGCGGTGAATGCGGCGCCTGGACGTCAGCTCCGTCACCTTCCGGTCACGGGGCTTTTTTATCCCGGTTTTGCTATACTCCGGCCATGCAGACATTGGCCGAAAGGGAATTGATCAAGGCGGTCGCGGCGGAGATCCGGCGTCAGGCCGAGGCCCGGCCGCGCATCTTGGATGTCGGCGCGGGCCGCAGCCTGGTCATCGAGAACGAGCTCCGGAAACGTCGGGTCGATTTCGTCGCCGACCGGGTGGATGTCGAAGATTGCCGGGTCCAGGGGCAGAACGTCGGCAGCTGCTTCCAGGCGTCGGTCGAGGAGATGCCCCAGGTGCCGTCGGCGGCGTATGGCGTCGCCTTCGCGAATTTCGTGCTCGAACATGTGCCGCACGTCGCCAAGGCGGCCAAGGAAATCGCCCGGGTGCTCAAGCCGGGCGGCGTCTTCGTCGCCTCGGTCGCCAACCCCGCGGCCCCGGAGTTCTTCGTCTCGCGGCATACGCCGTTATGGTTCCATCAGCTGATCAAAGGCAGGGGAGAGGGGCGGCATGCTTTCGAGACGCATTACGCCTATGCCGATCTGGATGAGCTGGCGGCCGTATTCAGCCGCGCGGGCCTGGAGCTCGAGGAGGCGACCTACATACCCTTCACTTACGGCTACCTCTACCGGTTCCCGATCCTCAGTCTGTTGAGCCGCGCGTATGACGGCCTGGTCGGTTGGTCGAAAATCAAAGGATTGATGGGGCATGCATGCTTTGTGTGGAGGAAGAGGTGAGAGCCTTCCATAAAAACATGAGGAATGACGTAGGGGCGAATAATCATTCGCCCTTTTGAATTGGACAATAAATAAGAAAAAAGTCCCCGGTCGAGGATGACTGGGGACTTTTTGGGAGACTGGCTAGGCGGCTTCGAGGGCCAGCCGTGCCAGGCTCAGGGCGCCTTCGCGGGATTTGGCGATGGCGAGGAAGCGCGCCGTGTGGCAGAAAGTGGCGTCGGGCACGCCGGTCAGGGCGGCGAGGGCGGCGTCGGTCTTGCCGGACCAGGCTTCGGGGAAGGGACAGCGGAGTTCGAAGCCGTTCTGCTTCTGCGGCACGGCCCGTGCGCCCCAGTTGCCGTCTGAACGCCGGCAAACCACGAACTGCACGTCTTTGCCCTCTTGCTGGATGGTCTTCTGCCAGGGCATGTCCTGGTCCATGACCAGGATGCGCGGGTCTTCGATTTGGGCCAGAGCTTCACGGACCTTGGTGCGCGCCAGGATCTCGGCTTCGGCGCGCTGGATGGCGCGGTCGAGGATGATCTCGGCCACGCGCACCGCGTTGTCGAAGGCGACGCGGACGGCCGTCTCACGGTCGCGGAGTTCGGCCAGCTCGTGCCACATGGGGTTGCAGAGTTCGATGACCATGTCGAGCGTAGCCGGCTTGAGCCCGGGGTTGTCGCGCCACGGAGCCACGCCGCAATCTTCGCCGTCGATGGCCTGAACCAGCTGGCGGTCGACAATCTCGACCAATTCGCGGTCGAACATGCCCTTGCCGAAGTACCGCCAGACCATGCCGAAGGCGGCATAGGGGATTTGGCGCTTGTCTTCGCGCTTGGGCGCATCGGGCTGGTGGTGGTCGAAGTCGCCGTCTTCGGGCGAGAACTTGCCGCCGACATCGACCCGCAGGTCGGCTTGGGCCAGCTTGGCCGGGTCGCGGGTGCGGATGACGGTGAGGCGGCCGAAACGCCGCTTGAGCACCGCGACCGCGAATACGTCGTCCGCATGGAACTGCCCGTCATGCACGGCCACGATCAAAGTGCTGTTGTGCGACATTCCGCTCTCCTTGCGACGCGGCCATGGCCGCGATTGGATGGGGTTCGATCGGTTGGGAAGGGACTGAAGAATTTAGCATAAATAAGGCAAAATGTCAAGGACCGACCCATCAGGAAAAGGGGCAAATCCGGGAAAAGCCGTCAACTGACATTGGTTTACGCGATGTGCTATCCTATGGCCAGCCAGAGCCCCTCGCGTGGCCCGACCGACATGGCGCCAAAACGAAAACCAGCCTCAGGTTTCACCTTGGTCGAGCTCTTGGTGGTCATCGCCATCCTCGGTCTTTTGGCGACCTTGGGCGTCGCCGCGTTCGGGCCCGCCCGGAGCAAGGCTCGGGACGCGGCCAGGATCGCGGACAAGAAAGCGGTCAATACGGCTCTGCGGTTGTTCCATGCCGACAACGGGCGGTTCCCGACGAGCGCGGGGGCTGGCACGGGTATTCCTGCCTCGGCCCAAGTTCGGAGACGTGTTGGCGCGGGGCGTATTCCGGGCTTGATTCGTTGGTCACGGATTTGGCGCCGTACCTGGCGAAACTTCCGAAGACGAACGCCGACACGGGGAATTACGCCAACAACAGGTTCCTGTACATAACCAGCGTGGGTCAGCGGCAGGCTATCGTGATTTGGGCAGCGGAAAATCCCATCAGCAACGCGGATTGCTCGTCGCCCTGGGCCCCGGCGAATTACGATAAATATTGGTATTGCTACGAATACGTCTATCCATCAGACTAACGGTCGCGACCAAGCGTAACAAAACGCCCCAGCGGCGTTTTTTCGGACCATCCGTTCGGGGGGTGGTTTCACTCCCAGTCCTTAACGTAGACCGGTGTTTCAACCGGAGCCTGTGGTTTGAAGTCCTCGCGCCACGAATCGAGATACCTGATGACCGCGCCGTCCAGTTTTATCTGTTGGATGGTCACGGGTTTCACGAGGTGCAGCCCCTCGAACGAGGTGCAGCGGCTGAGCGCGACGTAGACCTGGCCGGCGGCGAAGGCGCCGTTACCCAAGTCGAGCGCGACCTTATCGAAAGATTTGCCTTGTGATTTATGGATGGTCACGGCCCAGGCCAGGCGCAAGGGGAGTTGCTTGAAGCTCCCGATCTGCTCGCGTTCGAGCGTGTCGGTTTTTTTGACGTATTTGGTGCGGACCACGGTCCAGGTGTATGGCGCGATGCGGACCGGCTCGTCCTTGCCGTCCAGTTGGACGATGGCGTACGGCTCAGTTTCGGTGCCCAGGAATTTTATCCAGCCCAAGCTGCCGTTCACGAACCGTCCGTTCAGGTCGTTGGCGATGCACATCACGCGGGCGCCGACCTTGAGGCCGAGGAGCTCGCCGGTCGGCAAATCGCGTTCCGCGAATTTGCCTTCAAGCGCGCCCTGGAACGCCTGGAGCGGCGTCTCGAGCTCGTCCATCCGGATTTGGTTCAGGGTGTCGGCGGCAAGGTTCGTCGGCGTGAGCACGATGGCGTCGCGCGGCGGTTCGCCAGGCAGGATACGCGAGTTGAGCTTGCGGAAATCCTCGGCCTTGGCCGTGCGGTTGCGGATGGAATTCAGCAGATGGATGAAATCCGCGTCGGTCTGGCGGTAGATCTTCTCGAGTTCGACGAAATCGATCTGGTCGTCGACCTCGAGCTCGGCGTAGACGCGGGAAGAGAAGAAATACGGCGTGGCGTAGAACTCCTTGAACGCCGACATCTCCTCGGTCCGGACCACGGGCGGGAGCTGGTGCAGGTCGCCGATGCCCACGACGCGGACGTTGCCGAACGGCCGGTCGTCGCGGCGCACGGTACGCAGGAAAGCGTCGACGCTGTCCAAGAGGTCGGCGCGGACCATGGAGATCTCGTCGATGACGAGGGTGTCGAGCTTGCGGTAGACCTTGGCGTTCTTGCGCTCGAGCGCCTCCTGTCGTGCGATGTCGGGCGTCACGCCCGGCGGGATTTTGAAGAAGCGATGGATGGTCTCGCCTTCGACGTTGAGCGCCGCGACGCCGGTCGAAGCCAGGACGACGGCCTGCCGCTTCGTCGTCTGGATGAAATGCCGGAGCAGCGTGCTTTTGCCCGTGCCGGCGCGGCCGGTCACGAAAACGAACGCCCGGCCGTTCTCCATCTTGGCGAGGGCTTCGTCGAATTTCGGGGTGAACTCGAGGGACATGGATTCTGGGTCACTTAAGATAGCTCAACCATTTGTGTTCTAAGGCCTTTTCCAGGTCCACGTCCATGTGTTTCGACAACAGGAGTAGTTGGCCGAGTACGTCGGCGAGTTCATCCTCGAAACCGGCGCGGATTTCCTCGGTCGACAAACCCTTGGTTCTGGCCCGTCCGGTCAACATCAGGTATTTCTGCGTGGCTTCGCCCAGTTCCTCCTGGAGCTTGAACATGAACCAGTCGTTGTCCCGGTTTATCGCATGGCTGGCGACGTATTTGCCGGAAACCTGTTCGACGCCGTCGGCTAATTGTTGGAGGGTGGCCATAGCGGACCCAGGTTAGCACGCCAAATGGGCTTTTGGTATGCGGGGCGGCCAGGTTTGTCCAGGACGGGTGATTCGGCTAAGATGTGGCTCAATTTAGACTTTTTGTTTAAGGTCAAAATTTGTGACCTTGAATATTATCCGGCCTTAAACCCAATTTCGGTCTTCGGTTCCTCATCTTCCGCCAACAGCTGCCGCATGGCGTCGAAGACGATCTTGAATTGTTCGTCGTAGCGTTGTTCCAGGGATTCGAGCTTCAAACGCAGGTCGTCATGGGAAGTGACCATTTGCCGCAGGCGGACGAAAGACCGCATGATCTGGATGTTCACCTGTATGGCCCTGTCGCTATTTAGGACGCTTGAAAGCATGGCAACGCCATGCTCGGTAAATGCATAGGGCTGGTATTTAATATTCCGCCCTTGTTTCAAGGTCACAAATTGTGACCTTGTACTTGGCTGAGTTGAGCCATTTTCGTCATTCAAGGTCACAAATTGTGACCTTGAACCGAGCGTCGCATCACTTAAATCGAAACTTGAGGTCACAAATTGTGACCTCAAGTTTCTAAACTCATCTAAGCCCAATTCAAACATGAAATCCGGCGGAAAGCGCTCGATGTTGCGTTTGACTGCCTGCTTCAGGACCTTGGTCGGGACGCCGTAGAGCGCGGCCAAATCGCGGTCCAGCATCACGCTTTGGCCGCGGATATGGTAAATCCGGTTTTCGATAGGCGCTAAGCCGTCCATATCCTCACGGCTACGCTTGATGGATGGGCCGGTCAAGAGGGTTGGTGGGTGGGGATGGTATCTTCAAGTAATTTGGATTTCTGTGTCATTGCGAGGAGCCTAATGACGAAGCAATCTCCGTATCTTGGTCGGCAAATGAGATTGCCGCGCGCTTTCAGGGTATGCGCTCGCAATGACACAGGGCTGCGTATGGGGTGTTTTGGGATAAAAAAACCCCGCAGCTTTGCGGCTGCGGGGAGAGGGTCACTGCTTGAAGATGTCGAACGCGGCTTCGGCGCCAGGCACGTGCTTGGTCGAGTAGAGGAGGACGAAGAGCAGGCCGGTCAGCCCGACGTAGCCCAGTGCTGACCAGGCGATGTTGGCGGGCCGGAGCGGGTCCGGCGACTTCTCGTCATAGGCGCTGAGCTCGGAGTCGATCCGTTGCAGGATATCAATGCGCGGATTGTTTTCGAGCCAGGCTGCATCGCGCACCCGGCCGCGGATCAGGTCCTCGAGCGGCCGGGTCAAGGCCGGGAGATTCTCTGAGCGCCAATCGTTCTCGTCGCCGGTTTCGGAGGTTTCCCGGTTGAGCCTGAGGAAGTCTTGCCAGCCTCGGAGCACGGCGCCGCGGATGGGTTCAGGCTTGAGCCGGTCGTACAGGTCGATGTCGCGCTTGGCCAGATGCTCGTCGCAGCCGCAGCGGTAGGCCTTTTGGAGTTCGACCAGTTGGTTGAGCATCTCATGGTTGGCCTCGAACACAGCCCGCGGCCGCGGTTCGACGCCGTAGAGCGGGGCCAGGTCCTGGGCCACGCGCAGGCGGCGGGAGCGCTTGACCGACTTCAGCAGGTCGACGAACGCCTCGCCGAAACCGAGCGCCAGGATTAGGACGATGAGCGAGAGGCCGAGCTTGAAGGACAGCCAGAATCCCAAGACGCAGCTCAGGATGAACAGACTGACGCCGATCCAGCCCGAGAACGAGAAGGCGATGTTGCGGAAGACGCGGCCGCCGTCGAGCGGCATGATGGGCAGCAGGTTGAACAGGTTGACCATGGCCATCCAGCCGGCGATCGAAGCCAGGAGCGGTTCGCCGGTAATGTCGTAGACGCCGAAGGTCGCGAGGGCGAGAGCCAAGCCCCAGAGCGGGCCCATGAGGGCGATGCGCACCTCGGCGGCACGGGACGGGAATTGGCCTGCGCCGACCGCGGCGGCGCCCAGGAAGGGGATGAAGTACATCCCTTTGACGGGCATACCTTCGCGCTTCATGGCCCAGACGTGCCCATACTCGTGGATGAACAGGCTACCGATGAGCATGAGCGCGAATTTCCAGTTGAAGATGACGGCGTAGATGCCGAGCGAGCCGATCCAGCTCAGCTTGCTCAGTTTGCCGATCTTGAGCAGGAACGGGATGGCTTTGGCGCCGAACTTCGCGCCGAGCTTGGCCAGGAGGACCAATAAGCCGAACGGCGTAGGTTTTTCGGACATCGGTTGACCTCTTGTTTTGGGAAGGGACGGATTCGATTGATTACCAGAATCCGCGGCGCGCGTCAACCCCGGACAATATCCATAAAACCGCCACGAGGGCGGTTTTTTCCTTATAGCCCTTCCTGCAGTTTTTTGATTTTGGCCGCGGCTTCCGCGAGCTGGAGCTTTTCGTTTTCGGTCAGCTCAACCTCGACAACCTTCTCGACTCCTTGGCGCGAGAGTACGGCGGGCACGCCGATGAAGATGCCGTCCAGGCCGAATTCTCCCTGGACTAGGCAGGAGCAGGGGAGCAGGCGGCGGCGGTCGTTCAGGACGGAGTCGGCCATCTCGGCCACGGCCAGGCCAGGCGCATAATAGGCACTGCCGGTCTTGAGCAGGCCGACAATCTCGGCTCCGCCTTGGCGCGTGCGCCGGACCAGAGACTCGATCTTTTCCGGCGGCAGCAGGGATGTGAGCGGCACGCCGCCGACGGTCGCCGACGAGATGACTGGGACCATCTCGTCGCCATGGCTGCCGAGGACGAGCGCCTCGACGTCCTGCGCCGAGATGCCGAGTTCCTGCCCGACGAAGAAGCGGAAACGCGAAGTGTCGAGTACGCCGGCCATGCCGACGATCCTCTCTTTGGGGAAGCCGGATTTTTTCCAGGCTACATAACACATGGCGTCGAGCGGGTTGGTCACGACGAGGATGACGGCTTCGGGGGAGGTCTTGGAGATTTGTTCGGCCGCTTGGCCGACGATGCCGGCGTTGACGCCCATGACGTCCTCGCGCGACATGCCGGGTTTGCGCGGGATGCCGGCCGTGATGACGACCAGGTCGGAGACGGCTGTGTCGGCGAAATCGTTGGTGCCGGTGATTTTGACGTCGAATCCGGCGACGGCTGAAGACTGGCCCAAATCCAAGGCCACGCCCTGTGGCCGGCCTTCGACCACGTCAAAGAGGACGATGTCGCCGAGATTCCGCTGGGCGATGTGCAGGGCGGCCGTGGCGCCGACATTGCCGGCGCCGATGATGCTGATTCTGCTCCGTTTCATAACTTCTTGAATTCCTCGAGTCCCTTGAGCAGGTGCTTCAGGGCTTTTTCGAGCTTGTCCGCCTCCAGCACGAAAGCGATGCGGGCTTGGGTCAGGCCTTGCCCGGGCGTGCGGTAGAAGCTTGCGGCCGGGGTGACCATGGCGGTCTCCTTGTCGTCCGTGATGCCGGAATAGTCCGTCAGCATGTAGCGGGTGAACGCGTCGGTATCCACGCCCAAGTCGACCATGAGATAGAGCGCGCCCTGCGGATAGCCGCATCTGAGTCCGGCTTCGGTCAGGGTGCGGTGCGCGGTCCGCCGGCGGAGGTCGTACTCGGCTTTGGCGCGCTGGATATCCTCCTGCCCGTTGCGGATGAGCTCGGCCGCTGCCCGTTGTTCCAGGGTCGCGACGCACAACCGGGCTTGGGCGTATTTCAGGGCCGCGGCCATGATTTCCGGGTTGCGGCTCACGAGCCAGCCGACGCGCGCGCCGCAGACCGAATAGCGCTTGGAGACGCTGTCGGCCACGATGCCGAGGCTTTCCATGCCGTCGATCGAGAGCAGGCTGGTCGCTTGCTTGCCGTCGTAGACGAATTCGCGGTAGACCTCGTCGGAGATGACGAACAAGCCGTGCTTCTTGGCGACTTCGCAGACGCGCTCCAGCTCCTCGCGCGACAGGACGGCGCCGGTCGGGTTGTTCGGGCTACAGATGAGGATGGCCTTGGTGCGCGGCGTGACGAGGGCCTCGAGCTTGTCCAGGTCGGGCAAGGCGAAATTGTCCTCCAGGCGCGTCGGGAAGGGGACGAGCGTCGCCTGGTTCTGGAGGGCAAAGGTGTTGTAGTTGGTGTAGAAGGGCTCCGGGACGATGATCTCGTCGCCCGGATCGCAGACGAGCGACATGGCCATGGACAGCGCTTCGCTTCCGCCGGAAGTGACGAGGCAGTCCTGCGGCGCGACGTCCAATCCGAGCGACAGGTAGTACTCGGCGATGGCGGATTTGAGCACGGCGTCGCCGGCGCTGTTGGCGTATTCCACGACCGGTGCCGCGAACTTACGCACCGCCTCGAAAAACAGCTGGGGCGTGGCGACGTCGGGCTGGCCGATGTTCAGATGGAAGACTTTGACGCCGGATTTCTTCAAGGCGTCGGACAGCGGGACGTATTTACGGATGGCTGAGGCGGGCAAGTCCTGGGCGCGTCGCGAGAGACTGGTTTGTCGCATAAACTAGCTGTAATTTCAGTGCGTGATGGGACACCAGCTTAAACTTCCGGATGATATCTTGCAAGGCTTGCCGGTGGCGCGGAAAAGAAAAACGTCCCGACCGCAGAACCTCAAATGTTCAAATATCCAAAATGTTTCAGGGTCGGTTCAAGCAGTCTTTTGAGTTCTATCCTGCCCGCACCGCTTTTCAGCCAAGTCTCCCGTCTTTCGGCTTCATGGCGGGTCAGGAAAGATTCAAAAAATATCAGCTTGAGAGGTCTTCGGTGCGCGGTACTCTCGACGTCCCCGCGGGAATGCTCATGGAAACGTCGGAATACGTCATTCGTCTGGCCGATATACAATTTCCTGTCTTTTAGGCTTATCAGTACATATGTATGGAACATATACATACCGCTGTAGCATCATTTATCTTATGTCAAGACGTCCACCAAAAAAGAGACGAAAGTCTCTTTTTTGGTGGACGCATCGATTCACGAACCTGCTGGTTGTGGCGACGTTCAACGTCGCTTTCCTTCCAATCAGGTATCGCGTTCAACGCGATGGTAGCCCCTAGGGGAGTCGAACCCCTCTTAACGGCTTGAAAAGCCGCTGTCCTAACCGATAGACGAAGGGGCCATTCGTGCGCAGAGGATAGGCCAAATCCATCGAACAGTCAAGTCCGTGGAGGGTTAAGAAAAGCCCCGATGTGGAGGATCGGGGCAGGTCCGCGTCAGCCGTTCCGGTAGCTACGGTAGGGCGGTCGGCGAGGGCCGGGGTTTTCGGTGCTGGGGACAGACCATTTGCCGAATTGCGGCCGGCCGTCTTTGAGCATGACCTCGAAGCTGATCACCGGCTCCACTTGGCCGAGGAATTTTTCGCGGTAGATTTCTGCGTGCAGGACGGCCTCTTCGCCGTCCTTCAGGCGTCGGCCGAAGCCTTCGATCGAGCGGCCGTAGCCGCCGAGTTCGACGAAGGCGTCGATGGAAAATGTGGCGTAACCGCGGCGCGCGTATTCCTTCTCCCACAAAGCCCAGTCATCAAGCCGGTCCTTGAAGCCGATGCATTCGCCCATGTACAGGTAGCTGACGGCGTCGCCGAAGACCGCTCCGGCGCGTCGATAGCGTTCGGCCACTTTTCCGTCGGCCATCCGCGAAATCCACCAGCGTTCCAGCCAGCCGAAAGGCCACATGAAATCCTCCGTGTGAAAGGACAGGGGTCATTTTTAGCACGCACCTCCAAAAAAGACAAAGCCCCGGGGCACAAGCCGCGGGGCTGGAGGTCAATGGACCGAAATGCGCTCCTCTCTGTCCTCGGGGAGGACGCAGATGCGGTCGCGGCCGCGTTCTTTCGCCAGGCGCTTGGCCTCCTGGGCGAAGTTGAGGATTTCCGGCAAGCGGGGGTCGTCGCCCCTGAGCGACGAAATGCCGACCGAGGCCGTCAGCTCGAAGCGTTGCCCGGGGTCGCGCGGCATGTTCAGGTCAAGCGCGCTGAGGGCGTTACGTAGGCGTTCGGCTATCTGGCGGGCGCCGGAGGGGCCGACGCCGGGAAGCAACATGACGAATTCGTCTCCGCCGAGGCGGGTCAGTTCGTCGTCGGGCCGCAGCACGCAGTGCATGGCCGCGGCTGCCGTCTGGATGAGCTGGTCGCCGAAGATGTAGTTCTCGTCGTTGAACCGCTTGAAATGGTCCAGGTCGACGAAGATCAGGCTTAACCAGTTGCCGGTGTTCTTGGCCCAGTCGAAAGTGCGTTGGTACTGTTCTTCGAACCACCAGCGGTTGCGGCATCCGGTCAGCTGGTCGGTCTTGGCCTGGCGTTCCAGCTCTTGGCGATGCGCTATCTCGCGGCGTAGGTCGCGGCAGGTGGCCATGATGCGCACCGGGTCGCCGTCAACGATCAGGAAATCGATGTGGGCTTCTATCGGGATGAGCTGGCTCGCGTTCCGGATGAAGGCCAGGTCGAGCTGGACTTCGTGCAGGACGCGCAGCCGTTCGAGGATGTCCGCGGCCAGCTGTTCGTTGTCGGCGTTCCGGAAATAGGCCAGGACGTTGGTGCCGGCCAGGGCACCCGCGGACCGGCCGATGAGCTTTTCCGCGGCTCGGTTCAGGTAGGTCAGCCGGCCGTCCGGCTGCAGGATGATGACCGCGTCATGGATGGTGTCCAGGACGCGTTTGCTGAGTTCGTGCTGCCCCTCCAGGTAGCGGAGATAGGGCATGCCCAACCGGCGTTCCGGCGGATTCGGCGGAAAACTGTTCGTTTTGGTCTTGCGTCCTTTTCGTCCCATCCTTCCCCCTTTGCAGCTGAATGTGCGGACCACGGATTTAACGGGAAAACGCCATTTTTGTCAAGGTCGGCCCTGAAACCGGCTAGGGATTGACAGGTTTGGAGTTTTGCCTTATTTTATGGGCACTCCGCCCCGTCAGGCGGGGCCAGTTAGCTCTCGCCGCCGGGGGTCAAGCCCGGAAACATAACCGCAACCAAACATGGTAACCATCCGCTTATCGCGCGTCGGCAAGAAGAAACAGCCGTCGTACCGCCTCGTCGTCCTGGAGAAATCCAAGGATCCGTGGGGGAAATATATCGAGAACTTGGGCGTCTTCAACCCGCTGGCCAAACCGCCGACCTTCGATTTCAAGGTCGACCGCATCAAGTACTGGCTCGGCCAGGGCGCCCAGCCTTCCGACACCGTCTGGAACATCTTCGTGGACCAGAAGATCGTGGAAGGGGAGAAGCGCCGCAAGGTCAGCATCACCAAGCGCCGCACCGAGAAATTGGCCAAAAAGAAAACAGCGTAACCCACGCTGTTTTTTCTTAGGCGGGAATCCGCGCAAAAAAAGACGGTGGCCGGATGGCCGCCGTCAGGTTCAGAACCTGGAGCAGGGCTGGAGGAGCTTCTTCTGGAGCCTGGCGTTTTCTTCGTAGCAGCTCTCCAAGTTGTCGGACAGTTTGATCATCGAGAGTCGGTCCTGGTTGAGCGTCCAGACCAGCTCCTCCCGGCATTCGGCAACCTCGCCGTAGATGCTGCGCGTGTCGGCGGCGCATTTTTCGAACGAGAGGTTGGCTCTGCGGAAATCGTCGACGCAGCTTTCGGTGAGGTCGACGGTGTCTTTGAGCTGAAGGCCGCATTCTTTGAGGTTGGCTATGTCGCTCATGGCCTGCGCGTGGCATTCCTCGGCCAAGGAAAGGGCTTTCTCGGTTGTGCTCTTCAGCTGCCGATAGTCGTCATTCAGGTCTTTGGCCAGGTACCAGAGGCGGATGAAGAAGACCGAGGATACGATGCCGTAGACCAGGCAGATATAGAAACCGAGGCGGTAGAGGTCCTGGCGCTTGGCGGCTGGTCCGGGGGCGTTTTCGGGCGTGTTCTCAGCGGCTCCGGGTGCTCTATCCATGGGCTTTTCTCCTGGACTGAAGGTGCGGGTGCATTTAGGCGGATTTCCGCGGCCGTGTCAAGCCCTGGTTGATATAAAATGCGTGCTTTGCTATGCTTTCAGGCGAGAAACGGGTTCCCGTATCTCGCCTGAAAACTTAACCTGTCCCAGCCCAGGCTGGGGACATTCACTCATCGATATGGCAGAGACCTATCGCGACCAGCAGTTCATCGAGTACTTAGTGAAGTCGTTGGTTAACCATCCGGAAGACGTCAAGACCGACCGGACGGTCGACGAGCGCGGCGTGCTGATCACGCTCCACGTGAACCAGGACGACATGGGTTACGTCATCGGCCGCTCCGGCCAGACGGCACGCGCCTTGCGCATCCTGCTCAAGATCGTCGGGGCCAAGGAGAACGCCCGGGTCAACCTCAAGATATACGAACCCGAAGAGATGCGCCGCGAGCACCAGGAACGCCGCGCCTCGAACGCCGGCGCAGCTGCTCCGGCCCAGACCCACGGTGATGCGGGACTGGTCACGGACAAGGATTTGGAAGACCTCGGGATATAAATCAGACAACAAACAGAATCCCCCGGACGAGTCCGGGGGATTTTGCATGATTGTCGTACGAGATCCCGGCTCGCGTTCGCTGTGCTCACTTGGCCGGGAAATCAATAATGTCTGACACCCCGGGCGAGTCGCGTTAAACGCGACGAGACCCGGGGTCTCCGTTCCGGATCCCGGCTTGGTGGCCGGGATGTCAAAGATAAGAAATCGCCCCGACGTGCGGGTCGGGGCGGGGGGTCAGGGGCGGGCGAGGTGCCGTTCGATCTTGGGCTTCAACGACAACTGCTCTTCGAGGGGGTTGGTCAGCTCGATGGCCACGAACCGGCCGAAGTAGCGCCGCGGGAAGCCGGCGAGATAGTCGAGGTCATCCGGCTCGGACACAAAGTGGCGGTCGCGGCGCAGGTCGGGCTGAGGCCTGAGCTTGAAGGCGCTGACGTGGTTGGCGCCGATGGGGAAGGCGTCGATCAGGGCTTCGAGCTGCGGGTAATAGTCGGGCTTGAGGTACATCACGGCTTCCATGTGGGAGAAGTCCAGACAGATTCCGGCGAAGCCCAGCAAGTCCTCTTCCCGGATCCTCCAGGCGTTCTCGATGTAGATCCGGGAACGGAGGTCTTCAGGGAGCGGGTGCTCGTGGCGCCGTTCGCTCGAACGGTGGAGGTTGAACCGTTCGGTGCCGAATTCCCCGATGAGGAAGCGGTATTCGTCCGGATGCATGTCGCCGCGGGCGTGGACGAAGGGTATGGCCACTTCGTGGCGCAAACGGTGCGACAGCAGGAGACGATAGCACTCCCGGCGCTCTTCGGCCCCGAGCCCGGTCAGGAACAGCGCGAACCTCGATATGCCGAGACGCGCCGTGTCCTCGATGGCGGTGCGCCACTCGGACTGCGGGTCGTTGGAGATCCTGGCGGTGGTGATCGAACACAGGACTTCGCTTGTTTGGGTTTCGGAAGGTGCGTCCATGCGGCCGACCATAGCCCGAAAATGGTTGGGCGTCAACGGTTGGCAGAAGGCCCAATCCGTGTTATCAAGTCGGTATGAAAAAGGCCAAGAAGACCAAAGCCTTGCGCGCCGATATCCTGACGCTATTCCCCGAGATGTTCCCGGGTTATCTGGACGCGTCGATTTTGGGGCGGGCGCGGGCGAAGAAGCTGCTCGATGTCCGCGTCCACCAGCTGCGCGACTGGACGCACGACCGGCGCAAGACCGTCGACGACAAGCCGTTCGGCGGCGGACCCGGCATGGTGATGAAGGTCGAGCCCTTCCATGAGGCTTTGGTTTCATTGAAGCTGCGGAACAAGAAAGGCGGCAAGACGGCGGCGGCCAAGAAAACGCGCATCGTCCTGACGAGCGCCAAAGGGAAAATCTTCTCCCAAGCCGACGCTAAGCGCCTCGCCAAATACGACCGGCTGGTCTTTTTGTGCGGCCGCTACGAAGGCATCGACGAACGGGTCGCGCAACATCTCGCGGATGAGGAAATGTCCATAGGCAAATACGTCCTGACCGGCGGCGAATTGCCGGCGCTCGTCATGCTCGACGCGGTTACGCGGTTGCGGCCGGGGGTCCTCGGTCAGGAAGCTTCGCTCGACGAAGAGTCCTGGGCGGACGGCGAAACCACCGAGTATCCGCAGTACACCCGGCCCGAAGCCTATGGGCGGTGGAAAGTCCCTCCGGTGCTGCTGTCCGGCGACCACGCGAAAATCGCGGAATGGAGAAAGGGCAAGCCTGATTCCGGGACGGACGCCGCTCGATCGTCCTGATTGCGTCAGCGCATCGTCTGGCGCCGGATGGAGAATTTCGCGGTTTCGATGGCGGCGATGTTGGCGGCGCAGACCAGGGCTACGCCCAGCAGCCAGGGGAGGGGCAGGGCGGCGACGCCGATGAGGCGCTGGATGGGCGGGACATAGACGGCGACCGCGGTCAGCAGCAGGCCGATGCCGACGCCGACGGTCAGCGGAAGGTTGTCGAACGGATTGAAACTCAGGATGCTTTCATGCAGGCTGCGCAGGCTGAAGGCGGCGACCAGGGTGTAGGTCCCGAATGACGCGAAAATGAAACTGCGCACCAGGTCTTCGGGCAGGCCGGATTTGAGCAGCGCGAAATACAGCAGGAACATCCCCACCGACGTCAGGGTGCCGACCATGACGATGAGGAAGCGCATCTCGCGATCGAGCACGTTCTTGCCGATGGGCGACGGCCGCCGGAAGCGCGGCCGATGGCGATTTTCATAGGCGAAGGCGACGGCCGGGAAGCTGTCGGAGAAGAGATTGACATAGAGGATCTGCAGGGCGTTCAGCGGCAGGGGCAGGCCGGCCAGGAGCGAGCCGCCGATCAGGATGAGTTCGGCCGAGGCGTTGGACAGGAGATAGACGATGACCCGGCGGATGTTGCCCAGGATGCGGCGTCCTTCCTCGATGGCCGCCACGATGGTCCCGAAATCGTCCTTGAGCAGGACCAGGTCGGCCGCGCCTTTGGCGACCTCGGTGCCTGATCCGACCGCGATGCCGATGTCGGCCGCCTTCAGGGCTGGCGCGTCATTCACGCCGTCTCCGGTCATGGCCACGATCTCGCCTTTCTCCTTGTAGAGTTCAGCCAGCATGAGCTTCTGGTCCGGGGTGACGCGGGCGAAGACGCGCGTGCCGTTGAGGACTTCGCGGATCTCCTCCCGGCTCAAGGCCGACAGCTCCGTCCCGGTAACGGCTTTCCCGCCGCCATCCAAGAGGCCGAGTTCGCGGGCGACGGCGGCTGCCGTTCCGGCGTGGTCGCCGGTCATGATGACGGTCTTGACCCCTGATTTGTGGATGTGCTCGATGGCGCGCTTGACGTCCGGCCGAAGCGGATCGCGGAAAGTTATCAACCCTTGGAACGCGAAATCACGCAGCCCGGTTTTCCCCAGGTGCGGTTCGGTCGCGGTGGTTTTGGCGGCCACGGCCAAGACGCGTTCGCCGCTTTCGGCGTGGGTCCTGACCAAATCCTCGATGACCTTCCGGCTGTGCTCCGGCAGGTCAGTCATGGCCAAGACCGTCTCCGGCGCGCCGAAGAGGCTGGAACGGTATGTCCCGTCGGTCTTCCAGGTGACGGCCGCGAACTTGCGGTCGGAGCTGAACGGCAGGCGGTCGGTCGTCTCGTACTTGGTCCGTTCGCGCGGCCAAAGCACGCCCTCGCCGACCGCATCGCGGACAAGCGAACTCTCCATGGCTCGGCCGGCCAGGATCCAATCGGCCGGCTCGTCGTCCGGATTCTGGGCGATGACATCGGTCGTCAGCAGGGCATCCGTGAGGAGCCGGCGGCGCGCTTGCCCGTCGCGGCCGGAATAGGGGAGGATGCCGGCGATCTGCATCTTGGCTTGGGTCAAGGTTCCGGTCTTGTCGGTCAGGATGAGGCTGGTCGATCCCAGGGTTTCGGCCGCCAAGAGCTTGCGGACGACGCCGTAACGCTTCCCGAGCCGTTCCACTCCCACCGCCAGGATCACGGTCATGGCCACAGGCAGGCTCTCCGGCACCGCCGAGATGCCGATGGCGACGGCGATGAGCAGCATCTCGAACCAGCCGTAGCCCGATATGATGCCCCAGATGAAGACGATGAGGGTCAGGCCGGCCAGAATCAAGCTGGCCCGCGAGGCAAAACGGCTGACGGAGCGTTGGAGGGGCGTCTGCTCGCGTTCGGCTTGGCGGACCGCGGTGGCGATGCGGCCGAATTCGGTCTGGCAGCCGGTGGCGGTAATGAGCAGGGTGCCGAGGCCCTGGACGACCAGCGTGCCGCTCCAGGCCATACAGACGCGGTCCGAGATAGGGGTGGCCACTGCCACGACCGTCTCGGATTTCTGGACAGGCAGGGATTCGCCGGTGAGGACCGATTCGTCTATCTCGAGGCCGTTGGCGTGAAGGACGCGGCCGTCGGCCGGGACCCTGTCCCCGGGGGAAACCAGGACGATGTCGCCCGGCACGAGCTCCGCAGCGTCGATTTCCTTCTCTTGGCCGTCGCGTTTGACCCGGGCCTTGGTCGTGACGTACCGGCGGAGACTCTCGAGCACGGTTTCGGCCTTGTATTCCTGCCAGAAGCCGAGGGCCGTATTGGCCGCGACCGCCGAAAAAATCACGGCCGTATCCAGCCATTCGCGCAAGGCCAGCGTAAGCACGCCGCAAGCCAAGAGAACGAGGATGAGCGGACTGCGGTATTGGTTCAGCAGGATGCGCAGCCGCGGCAATTTCGGTCCGTCGCCGACGACGTTCGGGCCGAGTTGGGCCAGGCGGGTTTTAGCCTCGTCGTCCTTCAGGCCGCGGTTGGCGGAGCGGAGGAGGCGCAGGACTTCATCCGGCGCCAGCGACCACATCGGATGGGCGGCGTCGGGCAAACGGCAGGGTCGGTTCGGGTGTTTCGGCATCATTCCAGTGTACCGTATCCGCCCCCGGATATCGAAGCCGCGGAAAAAGCGTGGTATACTGGCGGCAACTAACATCTTCAGAAAGCACATTTATGCCTACCCGCACATTGCGTGCCAAACCGGCGGCGACCGCCGTGCCCAAGGACTATAAGCATGCCATTGCTTACCACAGTTCGGCAATCACCATTTTTTGGATCCTGTTCCTGTTCCTTTCATTCGGCTTCGCCTGCCTTTTCCTGGTCCAGTACGCCAAGATCGAGGTGTTGATGCAGGACGCGGCGTTCTTGAACCAGCAGTTGGCCAAGACGCAGCGCGCCGTCATCAACCTGCAGAAGGCGTGCCCGGCGGCCCAGCCGGCCGTCACCGCGCCGACGACGCCTTCCGAAGCCGCGGCTCCGGTCCAGAGCGGTCCGACCTATACCGGGATCCTGAAGCTCGGTTCGTTTTCTCCGGACGGCACGAAATACGCCGGCTATGATTTGGACACCGTCGGGAAATACGGGATAGGCGTCGAGACCATGGCTGACGGCAGGCTGAGGCGCGTCGTGCTGTTGAACCCGAAGACCGAGTTCACCAGCCAGACCGAGCGGGTTGACCAGCCGACGACCGTCAGATGGAAGGATAACAGCACGATCGAATACGACATATTGTTGAGCGGCGGCAAGCGCGAAGTACGGACGGTCAAGATCGGGTTCTAAAGAGATTTCTCGACTTCGTTCGAAATGACCTTAAAGATGGCGCCCCGGCTGAAAACCGGGGCGTTTTGTCATATTCCGGCGCACGCCGTATCATATCCCGTATAAATTTAACGATGTAATTGAGGGCGAATGGCCATTCGCCCCACAAGACCGCAATATGCCCAAGATCGCCATCAACGGTTTCGGCCGCATCGGCCGCGGAGTCTTCAAGGCCGGGTTTGACAAGCCGGGGTTCGAGGTCGTTGCCATCAATGACCTGACCGATTCCAAGACCTTGGCCCATCTGCTCAAGCACGATTCGACCTACCGTGCCTGGGACAAGGCCGTGTCGTACGACGAGAAGAACATCATCGTGGACGGCAAGAAAATCCCGGTCGTCGCGGAAAAAGACCCGACCAAATTGCCGTGGAAGGCGTTGGGTGTCGAGGTGGTGCTCGAATGTACGGGAAGGTTCACGGACGAGAAAGGCGCGGGCCAGCATCTGACGGCAGGCGCCAAGCGCGTCATCATCTCGGCCCCGGCCAAGGGCGGGAACGTGCCGACGCATGTCATCGGCGTCAACGAGAAGGGTGCAGGCAAGACGGCCAAAGTCATCAACAACGCGAGTTGCACGACCAACTGCATCGCCCCGGTGGCGGCCATCATGCATGAGGCATTCGGGGTCAAGAAGGCCATGATGACGACCATCCATTCCTACACCGCCGACCAGGTGCTGCAGGACGGGCCGCACAAGGACCTGCGCCGCGCGCGTTCGGCTGGCCAGAACATCATCCCGACGACGACCGGCGCGGCCATCGCCACGACCGAGGTCATCCCGGAGCTCAAGGGACTGTTCGACGGCATCTCCATCCGCGTGCCCACGCCGTGCGTCTCGTGCTCCGATTTTACCTTCCTGCTCAAGCGCAAGACGACCAAGGAAGAGGTCAACGCGGTGCTGAAGAAGGCGGCCAAGTCGGCCCGCTACAAAGGCATCATGGAGGCGACCGAAGAGCCGTTGGTCTCGTCCGACTTCATCGGCAACCCGGCGTCGTCCATCGTGGATCTGCCGTTCACCCAGGTGGTCGACGGCGACATGGTCAAGGTCTTGGCCTGGTACGACAACGAGTGGGGCTACTCGCACCGTTTGGCCGAAATCGCCATCCTCGTCGGGAAGGTCGCCAAGTAACGAATGGATCTCCGGAAAACCCACAGCCAGAATTTTTGGTTCGACCTGTTTTTGCTGGCGGTCGCGTTTTTCGGCGCGGCCGTCGCCTGGCTCGCGTTCCGGGCGGGTGGGGCGTGGGTCATCCTCGGGGTATCGGCCTTGGTCGGCGAGGCCCTGCTCGTCTGGGGTTCGTTCTTCGCCATCCATCGGGTGACGGTCATTCAGTATCGCGAGAAACTGCGGCCCGACGCCAAAGTCTGGCTGAAGGTCGCGTTCCTGTCGGACTTCCACACCGGCAGCTTCCATGGACGGGGGTGCTATGAGCGGATCGCGGGCGAGGTCAAAGCCCTCCATCCGCACCTGATCCTACTGGGTGGCGATTATGTCGTCGACCGGGCGGAGCCTGTCGCCGATTTGGAGAGCCTCAAGGATCTCGAGGCGCCTTTGGGGAAATTCTTCGTCCTCGGAAACCATGATTTCCTGGACCGGCCGCAAGCCATCCGGGAAGCGCTCATGGGTTGGGGCTACGCGGACCTGACGAACAGGGCGACCAAGATATCGGTCCAGGGGCAGGAGTTGGAGCTTTGCGGAGTGGACGACAACTGGTTCGGCAAGCCCGTCAAACCGAAACGGAGTTCGGCCGATATTCCGCATCTCACGCTGGCCCATGAGCCGGACCTGCTGTTGGACCTCAAAGAAAAAGACACGGACCTGGTCTTGGCCGGCCACACCCACAGCGGCCAGGTCCGTTTGCCGTTCGTGGGACCGCTGATCCCGATCCCGGCCATCCTGGGCCGGGCCGTGGACCGCGGACGCAAGGCGGTGAACGGCGTCCCGGCCATCATCTCGAACGGCCTGGGCGAATCCGACGGCCGCCTGCGCCTCTTTTCTCCGCCGCAGATAGTCATCGTGGAAGTTGGAATATGATGTGTCGAATAATCCTGCCGAATTCGCTGTATGGCCATTTGATGCCGCCCGAAGACGCTTCGGTTTTCGATGGTTCGGTCGTCGCCGTCGGCGACGGCATAACGCGCGATCCGTCGTACGACATGGATTTCAAGAAGCGGGGGATTGAGGGTGTCTTGAAAGGATATCCGAACCCGAGCGGTGCACGTTTCGCAGCCGATATCTTTTGCGATGTCTTTGTCAGGGATGGTCGGTCGGTTGAGAATCCGGCAGACATCAAGAAAACGTTCTTGAAAGCAAATGCCGAAATCGCCCGGCTTAATCGGAAATCAATAAATGAAGTCGATTATCTGGTGGATGACTACTACGGTTGTGCCGCCGCAGGCATACGGATAACGGGGAATAGGATGATTTGGGGCGTTATCGCCGACTGTGGAGTCAAGGTGTGGTCAAAAAAAGGGAATCCGAAATTCAAAACGCCTAACACCATGGCTATTTTCGAGAAAAAAGTAGCTGAAGGGAAAATCAAATTCAAA
Organism: uncultured Gammaproteobacteria bacterium; assembly: GCA_964415965.1. GTDB lineage: Bacteria > Patescibacteriota > Patescibacteriia > 2-12-FULL-60-25 > 2-12-FULL-60-25 > CAIKNB01. Next base: position 297,350 of record CAYQCK010000002.1, on the reverse strand, counting down.
TGGGAGACGAAAGAGGGTAGAAGGCTCGTGCGCAGCCAGTATCGGAATAATCCGGCGCAAATCATCGATGGGGAGTGCGTGTCGTACGGCGCCTTGACCGGAGAGAAAACATCGGAGCCGTTTATCCTGACCGGCCAGCATTCGGTCGCGAAAGGGGATTTGGTTATCGTATATTCTGACGGTTTCGAACCGTTGCTGGAACGTCCGGATTTCTTCGAGTCGGTATATGACAAGTCCGAAAGCGTCTTCGAACAGAAACTTGTGCCGTACAGCCTTCGGCACGCAAAAAAAGATTACGAGAAGTACGGAAAAGAGAGGAGTCTTGTCGCCTTAATCGTCTAGCGGCTCATTTGTTGCAGAAGTGGGGCGACGGGGTTTTTCGTGCTATTCTATGTCCATGAAACTGCCCATTTTGACGTCTGCCAAACCGTTGAAAGGCAAACGTGTTTTCCTGCGCGTCGACTGGAACGTGCCGACCAAGGGCGCGTTCGCGGCCGAGGATTCGCTCAAGGTCACGCGGACTTTGTCCACGGTCAAGAACTTGGCCAAGCGCGGCGCCAAGGTCCTGGTCGCCACGCATCTCGGCCGGCCCAAAGGCCATGACCCGGAATTGAGCACGGCCAAGCTCCTGCCGAAACTTAAGGAACAAGGACTCGAAGTCGAATTCCTCGGTGATTGCCTGGACGATAAGTCCGGCCTGAAGTCGGCTGCCGCGAAGGCCAAAGCCGCCAAACCCGGGAAAGTTTTTTTGCTCGAGAACGTCCGCTACTACGCCGGGGAAGAGAAGAATGACCCGAAGCTCGCCAAGGCGTACGCGTCGTTGGCCGATTTGTTCGTCAACGACGCCTTCGCCTCGTGCCACCGCAAGCATGCCTCGGTCGTCGGGGTGGTCAAGCTCTTGCCGCGGTTCGCCGGGCCGACTTTGGTCGAGGAGGTTTCGGCGCTGGCTAAGCTGCTGGAAAAGCCGAAGCATCCGTATGTCGCCGTCATCGGCGGCGCGAAGCTCACGACCAAGCTGCCGGTCATCGAGGCGCTGCTCAAGACCGCGGACAAGGTTCTCATCGGCGGGGCCATGGCGCATGCGTTCTTCGCGGCCAAGAAGATGGAGATCGGGAAGTCTTACGTCGAAAAAGAGGGGATTGCCCAGGCGCGCAAGATGCTCAAAAACCCGAAGATCGGGTTGCCGGTCGACGCCGTGGTGGCCAAGAAGGTCGAGCCGGGGGCTAAAGCGACGACGGCCGACGTCCTGAAACTCAAGAAGGCGGAGGCCATCGGCGACATCGGGCCCAAGACCATGCGGGCTTGGTCCGACGACATCCGCAAAGCCAAGACCGTCGTCTGGAACGGCCCGTTGGGCGTGGCCGACATTCCGGCATTTTCCCACGGTTCGATGGTCGTCTGCCGGGCCATGGCCAGCAGGAGCAAAGGCAAGGCCTACGGCGTGGCTGGAGGCGGGGATACCCTGCCTGTCGTTTTGGCGTCCGGGATGGAGGAATGGTTCGACCACGTCTCGACCGGCGGCGGGGCTATGCTGGAGTTCATCGTGCAGAAGGGAAAACTGCCGGGATTGGCTGCCCTAATCAAATAAAGACACTAATGCCGTCAGTCGTCCAAGACGACGGAAAATCCATATGCCGCAAGAAGAGAAGAAGTCAGGCGAGACCCAGGAGCAGTTCAACCTCAGGCTGACCGTCCTGCAGAAGACGCTCGAGCTGATGACTGGCGCTTTTTCGCTGGTCGCGGCGCTGGCGTGGAACGACGCGATCCAGACGTTGTTCGTGAAGTTATTCGGCCCGCAGAGCGGAGTCACGGCGAAGTTCGTCTATGCCCTGCTGGTGACGGGCATCGTGGTCTGGATCGGATACAAACTCTCGAAGATCTCCAAGGCTCTGGAAAAGAAAACGGCCGGAAAACAAGCGTAGAACCAACCGAAAATATGTTTTTCACATCCAAAATCAAGTCAGTCGTGGGCCGCGAGATACTGGATTCGCGCGGCAATCCGACGGTGGCCTGCCGGGTGACGCTCGCCTCGGGCGCGTCGGCCGAAGCCAAGGTGCCGTCCGGCGCCTCGACCGGGTCGCATGAGGCGCTCGAGCTGCGCGATGGAGGCAAGCGCTACGGCGGCAAAGGCGTGCTCAAGGCCGTGAGGCACGTCAACGAGGATATCGCGCCTATCCTCAAGGGCGTGGACGCGGTGCGCCAGGAAGATATCGACCATGTGATGATCGAGCTCGACGGCACGCCGAACAAATCGCGGCTGGGCGCGAACGCCATCTTGGCCGTGTCGCTGGCCACGGCCGAGGCGTTGGCCGTCCACCGGAAGCTGCCGCTCTGGAAGTCGCTGCGCAAGACGTACGAATTCAAGAAGAAAGCGTCTTTGCCCGTCCCGATGATGAATGTGCTGAACGGCGGGGCGCATGCGGATTGGGCATTGGACGTGCAGGAGTGCATGCTGATGCCGATGCAGAAGAGCTTCTCCGAGAGGCTGCGCGCCGGCGCCGAGACGTTCCATGCTTTGGCCAAGCTGCTCAAGCAGAATGGATTCGCCACCACGGTGGGGGACGAGGGCGGGTTCGCGCCGAAACTGCAGAAGGTCGAAAACGCGTTCGAGCTCCTCGTCCGAGCCATCAAAGCCGCCGGCTATAAGCCGGGCAAGGACATTGCCTTGGCCACGGACATAGCCTCGAGCGAATTCTATGACGCCAAGCGCCAGGCGTACGTGTTCAGGGCCGAAGGCGGGACCGCCTATACCGCTGACGAACTCCTGGTGCGCTACCAAGGATGGCTCAAGAAGTATCCGCTGCTGTCGCTCGAAGACCCTTTCGCCGAAGACGATTGGGCCGCCTGGAAGAAAGCGGTGCCCGCCCTCAAGAAGCGGGCGATGCTGGTCGGCGACGATTTCTTCGTGACCAACATCGAGCGTCTGCGCAAGGGCATAAAGGAGAAAGCCGCCACCGCCATCCTGATAAAACTCAACCAGATCGGCACCTTGACCGAGACGGTCGCGGCCATCCAGATGGCCCAGGAAGCCAAATTCGAAGTCATCGTCTCGCACCGCTCGGGCGAGACCGACGACACGTTCATCGCCGACCTGTGCGTGGCGAGCGGCGCCGAGCACATCAAGACAGGTTCGCTCTCGCGGTCCGAACGCGTGGAGAAGTACAACCGGCTGCTTGAGATCGAGGGGGAACTGAAGGGCTGAGGCTTTTTCATGCGGTGATATGGGACGCGGTGCGGATGAGGTCAGGGTGTTGCGGAAGCAGGCTGAACTGAAAGAAAAAATCGGACTGACGCCGGCCGTCGTCGCTTTCGTTAACAGGGCGCATGGTTTGGACGAAGCCGGGGAAAAAGAAAATTGGGGAACGGAAATCGGCTCAACGGCCGAGGCGATCGCTAGACTCGAACCCGCCCGGTTCGCCGAACTGGATGAGGTGTCGCGGCGCCTCGAGCCGCCGTCATTGGCTTTGGAATTCGTGACCGGCAATGGTTTGTCGCTGCTGACGAACCCGGACGAGGGGCGCAGGAAAGCGGCCGTACTCCTGGTTTCACGCGCCGGCAAAGCCGGAGCCTCGATTTTGAACGATCCAGAAACCGCGAATGAATTTTTCCTTAGGCCGGACCCGGAAGGGTACGTATCGATGAAGATCGCTTTGGCCGAAAGGGCCAAGAAACTTGGTGCGACGCAAGCGTTCCGTCACCTCAAGTCTTTAGACGAATCCCGTATTGCTTCCTTAGGAAGCCAGCCTGACCCCAGGCAGCAGAAGGTTTTCGCCCAGCTGCTTGAGGAGGAAATAGAAACTGTAGAGTTCAAGCAGCGGGTCGAAACTTGGGGACGCATCATGACGCCGGAACTGTGGGAGCGCGCCAACCGATCCAACGGCGGCGATTTGGCGTGGTTTATCCGGAAAGCCCGAGCTTCTTGGATAGGCGCATTGGAAGGGAAAGAGGGGACCGAAGGATTGCGGGAGATGCTGTGTGAACCCGTGGCGCTGGTTTTTTTCACGGCCGGTAACGATACGGCGAAACTCGCAGGGATGGCCGGTGGCTGGAAATATGAATACGGGTACCTCAAGTCGCGCCAGGAGCCGCCGATTGAAGGGGTAGACGAAAGGGCAATCCGGGAAGCCCAAGACGTCATTAAGCAAAGTGGTTTGGCGCCTTTCATCTCAAGCCGCGTGCGGAACATCAGGCTGGTCAGGCGCGAGGATATCCGGGGATGTTCCGGGATCTGGGAACCCGCGGACCTGACGGTCCGATTGGCCGTGGAGCGCGAAAAGCCCCATCGGCTCGCCAGTGTCTTGATCCACGAAGTCGGGCACGCGGCGCAGCAGTCCATGGCTCTCGTGCCGGAAGCTCAGGAAGCTTTCGACAAGTATGCGGTAGAAGCGATATTCTCAGGCCTGCGCGCTTCGTCCGGGTATGCCGAAGCCTACGCATTGCTGGAGGGGCGGCTGAGCACGGCGTTTCTCTCTGAATCGTTCGCAGAGGATTTCCGGATTCTGATGGAATATCCGGTGGGCTTGCCGGCCGCCAAACGCGAAGCCATGGAAACTGTCTTCCGACGCCTGGCGCCAGGACTCGACCTCGAAAGAGCCCAAGAGAATATCCGTCGGATGTACGGCAATCTCTACGGCGTGAGCGTCAAGGATATCCAAGAACCGGCGGATTGCGCTTCGGCCGTGAAGATGGCCGAATATATCGAGCGGACTGACAGGACGGAGACGAAGAACCCTTTCGCCTGAAACCGCTCGAGACATGGTTTGGCGAGCATCGAAAAATCCGGCTGGCGCCGGATTGTCTAGCTCTGTTGGATTAGCTGTTTTATCTTCTCCGCCTTCCGTTTATCCAAATCCTCGACCGCCTTGATGACGACCTGTTTGTGCTTGGCTACGATTTTCCGGACATCGCGGTCGTAGGCGTGGATGATTTTTTTGATCTTGGCTTTCTGCTGGGCGGTGAGGGCCATATGCGGATAGTCTAGCAAGAATCCGCGGAAAAAAGAACGCGCCGTCCTGGGAAGGGGGACGGCGCACAGGGAGTCATTTTTTGGCCGCGGTTTCGGCCAAGTTGTCGTCTTGCCCGCCGTCTTTGCAGCGGGTGCCGCTTTGCTGGGGAGGACTCTCCTCCACGTCAGGGATGCTCGGCATGCGGGGAGGCTTAGGCATCGCCCGCTCGACATCGACGTAGGCGCAGGTCGCCGAGGCGCGGCGCGGCGCCCGGCAGTATGGGCAGTACCGCGCTTTCGGCGGTACGACGCCGTGGCAGGCGGGGCATTCCTCCTCGCCTTGGGTGGCATCGGCGCGCGGGATGGGCCGCGCCGGTCTAGAGGTTGGCGGACGCTGCGTCGGACGGTTTGAACTGCATTCCGGCCGGCCGCACATCCCTTGGCGGTTCAGCATGAAACCGCAACGCGTGCATATCACCGGTCTAGGGTCTGTCATCGCGGCCTCTCGTGGCTGAAGGTGCGTTTGGTGGAAAATTTTTCCCGGTCGATTATACCACGCGCTCGGCGCCGGGGATTGAGTATTCAGCTTAACCGTGTTAACTTTCGGCCATGCCGAAATACCATCTCGTGACCCTCGGGTGCCAAATGAACAAGAACGATTCCGAGCGCATGGCCGGAATATTGTCGACGCTCGGTTTTTCGGCGGCTGACGGCGAGGCGGACGCCGACATCATCATCACCAACACCTGTTCGGTCAGGCAGAGCGCCGAGGAGCGGATCTACGGCAAGCAGCAGGACTGGGCGAAGCTCAAGGAAAGGAACCCGAAGCTCATCGTGGGCGTGACCGGCTGCATGGCCGGCCGCGACCTCAAGGGCGAGATCCGGCGACGGTTGCCGACGGTCGACCTGTTCTTTCCGACGCGCGACATGGTCAACCTGCCGCGCTGGATCGCCGGACTGCGGCCTGAACTCGCGAATTCCCTGGATTTGGCCGAGGACTACCTGAAGGTCCGCCCGCTGCGCGCGCCGTCGGCTCAGGCCTACGTGACCATCCAGACCGGCTGCAACAAATACTGCACCTATTGCGTCGTGCCCTACGCCCGCGGCCTCGAGAAGAACCGGCCCGCGGCGGACATCTTGGAGGAATTGCGCGGACTGGCCGCGCAGGGCGTCGTCGAGGTGACGCTGCTCGGGCAGTCGGTGAATTCCTACGTCGCGTCGGATCCCGAAGTCTTTTCCGCCGACAATCCCTACACGGTTTCGCCGCTCGACCCGGCCAAGTGCCCGCCGTCGGCCAACCATTTCGCGGCCTTGTTGTGGGAAACGAACAACATCCCGGGCATCGAACGCGTCCATTGGACCGCAGCCCATCCGATCTCGATGAATGACGAGATTGTCGACGCCTTGGCGCTGCCGAAACAGGTCAATTACCTGCATCTGCCGGTCCAGGCCGGGAACGACGAAGTCCTGCGGCGCATGAACCGCAAATATTCGCGGGCCGAATTCCTGGCCATCATCGAGAAAGTCAAAGCCAGGCGCCCGGGCATCGCGCTCGGCACGGATATCATAGTCGGCTTTCCGGGGGAGACCGCCGAACAGTTCGAGGATACGGTTTCGCTCTACAAGGAATGCGACTTCGACATCTCATACCCCGCGCAATACAGCCAGCGGTCGGGGACTTTGGGCGCGCGGCTGTATCCGGATGACGTTCCGGCCGAGGAGAAGCGCCGGCGTTGGGACGTGCTGCAGTCCTTGATGGAAGAGACGACGCTGCGCAAGAACCAGTTTTATGTGGATAAGGTTGTAAACGTGCTGGTTGAGGGAATGGCCGACGGCCGCGCGCACGGCAACACGCGCGAGATGAAACTCGCGACTTTCCCGTGCCTCGACCAGACGCTGGTTGGAAAGGAAGTGCCGGTCAAGATAACCTCGGCTTTGGCGTGGCAACTCCAAGGCGAGCTGGTATGCTGAATCCGATGGAAGGGGGAGCTATATGAGCAGACCGCTATCGGTCCCGCGGCCACCGCGCAAACTGCCCCGCGTAGTCTGCCTTGTCGGTCCGACGTCTTCAGGCAAGACGGATTTGGGTTTGCGTCTCGCCAAAGCCTTCAACGGAGAGATCATAAACGCTGATTCGCGCCAGATCTACAAAGGTTTCGATATCGGGACGGGGAAGCCCAGGGGCAAGCGCGGGTCGTTCGACGGCCAGCGCGCATTCATGGTCGAGGGCGTCCCGCACTACATGATGGATTTCTTGGATCCGCTCAAGACGTTCACCGTGGCCGAGTGGCGCGACAAGACCTTGGTCGCCATCCGGGGCATCATCCGGCGCAAGCGCCTGCCGATCGTCGTCGGCGGCACCGGTCTCTACATCAAATCGTTGGTCGATAACCTGCTGTTCCCGCATGTCGAACCGCAGCCGGCCATGCGCAAAGCCTTCGAGGGGCGTCCGCTCGAGGAATTGGTGCGGCTGCTTCTGGGTTTGGATTCCGACGCGGCCCAAGCCGTGGACCTCAAGAACCCGCGGCGCGTCATCCGGGCGCTCGAGGTCGCGACCTTGACCGGGAAGCCGTTCACCAAACAGAAGAAGATGGGCAAGCCGCTGGTCGAAGCGTATCAGGTCGGCATCAAGTGGCCGCGCGAACAGCTGTTCGCGCGCATCGACGCTTCCATCGACAACATGCTGGAGGAGGGTTGGGTCGAGGAAATCCGGCAGGCACTAAAGAAAGGCATCCCGGAGAACGCCCCGGCCATGACGTCGATCGGCTACCGCGAGCTGATGAAATACATCAAGGGCGAAGAGTCGCTCGAACAGGCGGTCGCCCTGACCCGCCAGGCAGTTCACCGCTACGCCAAACGCCAGGAGACCTGGTTCAAGCGCGACCAGCGCATCCGCTGGTGCAAGGACAAGGACGAGGGGATGCTCGCGGTGAGCGAGTGGTTGGGGATCGGGGGATTGTGCGGGTGAATATAAAACCACTTTTGTGACCAAAAGCAGCAAAAGTCCTGGGGGGTCCGCGATGCCTCTCTCGGTGTCGCGGACTTTTGCGCTTCTGCGGTCCACGCTTGGCGCGGACCCCCAGACCCCCGTGGTCACTTGCGATGTGTTGCCGCTATCAACAAAAATGTCGTCCTGGGGGCAAGTCGGAGCGGTCCGAGGACCTTCCAATTGGAACAACTGTCGAGAGCCTTAAATGTTACTTTCATGACTGAAAGTAACCAAAGGTCCCGGGGGTCCGCTATGCGCTCTCGGTATCGCCGATGTCGGCTATCTTGCGGGCCACGCCACGCGGCCCCCCGGACCCCCTTGTCACTTGCGAAGTGTTACTCCTGGGCCCCAACTGTCATTCCGGCGAAAGCCGGAATCCACAGCTGTTATCGGGTTGAAAAATCTTTTATATTCCGATTTCCTTCTTCACTTCCTCCTCGGCCTGGGCCGGGTTGGCTTTGCCTTCGGTGGCTTTCATGACGGCGCCGACGAACCATTTGATGACGCCGAGCTTGCCGGCCTTGATCTGCGCGACTTGGTCAGGGTTCTCTTCGATGAGGCGCTTGACGGTCGCTTTGAGCGCACCTTCGTCCAGGTTTTGGCCGAGGTCGTGTTCTTCCATCAGGTGCGAAGGATCGGCGCCGGTCTCGAGCATCATGGCCAGGAGCTTTTGGGCGTTGGAGCTGTTGATCTTGTTTTGGTGGATGAGGGTCAGGAACTCGGCGAAGTTCTCCGGGTCGATCTTGATGTCCGAGATGATCTGGTTGCGTTCGGCCATGAGCCCGGCAAGTTTCGACGTCAGCCAGCCGCCGGCGAGTTTGGCCAGCTTTTTTTTGTTTTCGGCCAAGACTTCGCCGGCCGAGTCTTTGGATGAGTCGACGTCGGCCAGCCAGCTGCCCAGTTCGCCCATGACGTTGTCGGCATAGTCGGCCCAGCCGTCATTGGCCGCGAAGAAAGCGGCGTCGGCCGCGGAGAAGCCCCATTCGTCGATGAGCCGCGAGCGCAAGGCTGCCGGCAGTTCAGGCAAGCGGCCTTGGAGCCTCTCGCGAAGTTCCACGAGGTCCTGCGGCGGCAGATCCGGCTCCGGGAAATATCGATAGTCGGCGGACGTTTCCTTGCTGCGCTGTTCGAAAGTCGCGCCTTTATCCTCGTCCCAGCCGCGGGTCGCGGCCTGCGGCAGACTTCCGCCTTCGATGATCTGCGTCTGGCGTTCGATTTCGTGCGCCAAAGCCCGTTCGACCGAGCGGAAAGAATTCAGGTTCTTGATTTCGACTTTGGGGTTCAGGTCGTGCTGGGCCGGCGTGCCGTCTTCGTTCACCGGCAAGAGCGAGATGTTGGCGTCGCAGCGCATCTGGCCTTTTTCCATGTCCGCGTCCGAAGCTCCGATGGAACGCAGGATGGCGCGGAGCTCCTGGAGGAAGGCTTTGGCCTCGGCCGGGGAGCGCAGGTCGGGCTCGGTCACGATCTCGATGAGCGGCGTGCTCGAGCGGTTGTAGTCCACGAGCGTCGCCGCTTCCTCGCCGCCGGAATGGAAATTCTTGGCCGCATCCTCTTCGAGATGGGCGCGGGTGATGCCGATGCGGATGCGCTGCCGCGGCGGCTCTCCGCCCGGGACATCCAGCTCGAGCTGGCCGTCGAGGGCGATGGGCAGATGGAATTGCGATATCTGGTAGCCTTTCGGCAAATCAGGATAGAAATAGTTCTTGCGGTCGAAGACCGATTGGTCCGGGATGCGGCAGCCGAGCGCCAGGCCGACTTTGACCCCGAGCTCGAGCGCCTTGGCGTTCAGGGTCGGAAGCGCGCCGGGTTGGCCGGTGCAGACCGGGCAGATGGCGGTGTTGGGCGCCGCGGCATCGCCGACGTTCTTGCAGCTGCAGAACATCTTGGATTCGGTCTTGAGCTGGGCGTGGATTTCCAAGCCGATGATGGGGAGGAGACGCATAGGGTTTTGGGCTGGGGGCTGGGAGTTGGGAGCTAGGTTGAATCAAAAGTAGCTTATAGCGCCATATCGAAAACGTCGAGCCAGGGGCCCGACGTCCATATGTGGCGAAAATCAGCGTGTCCTTTGGAGCGTCCGGTAGAACCTGACCTGGAATCCGAGGATGAACGGCAGGAAGGCGGCTTGGAGGATGGAGTCGAGGAGGGAAGCCGCCCCTTGGACGATCGGGTCGCTGCTCTCGCCGCCGGACATCAGCCTGAAATAATCCCCTCCGGCCAGCAAGGTCAGGATGCCCAGGGCCAAATAGACCAACAATCCCAGCCCGAGGCCCATCAGGAGCGAGGCCACCAGATTGCGCCAGAAGACGCCCCACCAGCGGCCGCGGACCAGGTCGCGCGAAATGGTCAGCGCTTTCCAGCCGCGGACCCCTTGGTCGACGAAAACCATCTGGGCATAGGCCATGGCGACCAGGAGGTATATCCCGGGGATGACGAGCAGGACGAAGCCGCCGAGCACGACCAACCCTTGGAGCAGGCCGACGAGGACCATCGGCAGGAAGAGCGTCCAGGCGAGGGCGGAGTCTTTCTTGAGGTCGCCGATGGGTTTCTCGTCCACGGACTTGAGCAGCGCCAACATCAGCCTGATGCCGCACCAGATCGAGATGACGGCGGCCGCGATCTGGACCGGGATGGCCAGGAGTATGGCCCAAGGATCGAATTTGGCCAGGACGGATACCAGGAAGACGGCCAATCCGATGTACAGGAACCAGATGGTTATTTGCGTGGTCTGGCTCCAGGTGGCGGTGAAAGTTCGCCAGGAGTCCGCCAATAGTTGCCCGATTCCAGGTAAGGGTTTAGACATAAGGAGTGTGTAGCCTGCAGGATAGCAAACCGCAGGGCAGATGGCTAAACCGGTGCGCCCGGCCGAACGCGGATAAATGTACAGGCCGAACGCGAGATGGTACCCTTGGGCGGAACGATTATGTTGAGCGAATACCACCAGCGATACCAGGCCAAAAGCGATGCCGAAATCGCAAGCCGCGTCCAGGTCAAGGAAATCGGGCTGCGTCAGGTGATCGCGACCCTCGGCGGCCAAGTGCCGACCGCGCCGGAAGTGCGCGTCGCCGTGCTCGGTTGCGCCGACAAGCGGCTCGTCGAACACCATCGGCGGATATTCTCGTCGATTTACGGCAAGCCGACGAAAATCACGACTACGGACATCACGATTGAGCACCTGCAGGGAGCGGAGGGCGTCATCCAGCACGACGCGACCGAGCCGTTGCCGGGCGGCCCGTACGACATCGTCTACGGCGACGTCCTTGTCCGCTTCGTTGAACCAGTGAAGCAGTTTTCGGTCCTCAAAAATTCATATGACGCCCTGGCTTCGGGCGGCATGGCTATCCACATCTTCGCCTCCGAGGATTTCGATCCGCCGGCCGGCTACCAGCCCTTGCCCGGGACGCATAAAGTCGACCTGAACGCCTTGCAACTTGAGCTTACCAAAGCGGGGATCGGATATCTCGAGATCCCGTTGCGTTTCGACGTGCCGAAACCGGGTTCCGACATCGAGAAGATGCTCGTCGACGAGATGGCGTTGGTTCTCAAGAAGGCCTAAGGGAAAATCCGCAAAAAAGATAAGAGACGACCGGTCGGTCGTCTCTTGCGTAGGCGGGAGAGGGGATGGCGGGTCAGATTTCGCCGCGCTTGCGCTTGTCGCGCAGGCGGTTGCAGGCGTCATAGACCAAGGCCCGGATGTAGCCGTCGTCCAGGTTCGGGGTCACGACGATACATCTGACGTTCGCCGGATGGTATTCCTCCATGAAACGTTTGAGTCCGGTGAAGCTGGATTTGACCTGGATGTACAGTTCGCCCAGGTCATGTGTCCCGACGATGACGTCGATCTGTTGGAACGCATCCTGCTCCGGAGTCGGGCGCCTCACGTCCTTGAACCAGTCGGGCCGGTCGGCGATCGGGGCTTTGAATGCCTCGAAGACCAGTTCCTCGGCCCGCTTGCCGCGCTCGTTGCTCAGCTCGCGGATCGTCTGGTGGAGGCGGTTGATCGCCGAAGAGCGTTTCCGCTTGGGCGAAGTCCGGCTGCCTGAGGGCGGACCGTCCTGCGGTTTGTCCGGCTGGCCGAACAGGCCGCATTTCTCGAGGCGTTCCGTGACGGCCTGGCGCCGCAAGGCCTGCTGGGCCGAATCCTTGGCCAGCAGGGTGGCGCTCTGTTTGAGGTGGTGCCGGCCCGTGCCGATGGTCCGACCGTCCAAGCAGGCCGCGATGGTCCACTGGTACCGGTTGGAGTGCTCGGGCAATTCCACGACCTTGAATTCGAGGCGGTCGGGCGGTCGGGCGTCCGGTTCGGGGGAGTCGAGATGCGAGAGGTCTAGGGCAATCGATCCTTTGGGGTTCACTTCCAGTCTCCTTGTAAAGTGCGGGGGTCCCGCAAATGAACTGCTCAATATAGCAAAAAACCGGGATTTTGTCAACCCCTGGAACGGGTTCTGCTCTGGCTTAAAATCGGCTTAACCAAGCAAATAAATACCGACCCGGTGGGGGGTCGGCAGACGGTCGATAGTTCGGCCGGTTCAGGGCGAAGCCTTGGCGCGCAGCAGGCGCTTGGGTATGTGCCGCGGAAAAGGGGCGGCTTCGATGATTTTGACGCGCGGCTTCCGGGCGGCGACGAAGGCCTGTTTGGCCAGCCCGAGCGCGACGCGTTTCTCCCAGACAAACCGGAATATCTTTGCCCGAATCTTGGCGTGGGAATCGCTGGGGTGGATGACCACCCCGATGACGTCGGCCGGCGGCCTTGATTCGAGGAATTTCCTCAGACCGTGCATCGAGCTCTTGATCTGGACGTAAATCTCGGCTGGGTCATGGGTCTCGACGATGAGGTCGATCTTGAACATGCGATCCTGCCTCTCCGTAGGCCGCCGGATCCTAGCGAACCAATCCGGCGCGTCGTCGAAGTCGACGGCGAACGCTTGGTGGACAAGTTCTTCCGTGCGGCGGCCGCGGCGGTCACGAAGCCGCTGGACAAAATTCCCATCCGCGTTGGCCATGGAATTCGGGGATCCGTCCTTTCCACCTTCGGCGACGGGGGTCACTTGGCGCTCCGCTTGGTCGGTCCGGATTATCACTCCCAGGTCTTTGGCTTCCTTCTCGGCCAAAAGAGTCGCGGCTCGTTTATTCGGGTGTCGTCCGGTGCCCCTGAAGCCGTCGATGACGGCGTGGACGACCCAGATGAAACCGTTGCCCTTGTTTGGCGTTTCCAGGACGGTGATTTTGGAGGTTGATGCGGTATCGGGTTTGGGCAAGCGAAATTTCCTTGTTCTGTTGGGGGTGGAAAGGGCACATCCAGCATTGCAGGAAGAGCGGTTTTTGTCAATCCTCCTGATGCCGGAAAAACAAAAGGCGGTCCGCGAGGGACCGCCTAGGTTCAAAGCAGCTGTTCGACCCGCCGCCAGATGCGCTCGTGGATGGTCTCGATGGGCAGGAGCTTGCCTTGCTCGACGCACTCGACGACCTGCCAGTTCTCGGCCTTGTCGATTTGCGGCAGGCGCAGGTAGGCCTGTTCGGCCGCCTTGAGGTGCTCCAGGCTTTTTTGGTGGATGTCCTGCTTGTCGCCGTCGCGGGTGTGCGAGAGCTCGAAGCCGATTTCGGCCGTGACGTGCAGGAGCAGGGTCAGGTCGGGCTTTGGGACGCCCATGAGCCCGTATTCGAAGGCGTTCAGCCAGTCCAGGAATTCCGCCTGCCCATCCGGGTCAGCGATCTTGCCAGTCTGGTGGCCCTTGTTGGCCGAGACGTAGCGGTTGGAGACGAGGATCGTGCCTTCATCCAGCATCTGCCGGATGCGCTGCGAGGCGTCATACCTGTCGAGGGCGAAGAAGACCGAGGCGACTTTGGGTCCGACTTCGTTCACGCCGCCGTAGTCGCCCTTCAGGTATTTCTCGACGAAGTAGGCAGAAGGCTTTCCGTATTGGGGAAAATCCAGGGGCTGGGCGTTCCGGCCTTCGGCGCGCAGGCGCTCGATGAGCCGGTTGGCCTGGACGGTCTTGCCTGAGCCGTCGGTGCCGTCGATGACGATGAGTTTGCCTTGGGCCATGGCTTCATCCTATCAGATTCCCTTGGGCTTGGCACCCAGGGTCGAGAGTGTAGTGCCGGACAGGTCCACGCGGATGTGTTTCGCCAGGTCGGGATGCGCGGCATCAAGCGTCCGCCAGGTCTCTTGGGCGATGCGGCGGTACGATTGGTGCCCCTTGGGGCCGGAGCGCAGCTCGATGAAGTGGAAGAGCTCGCGCAGATTCCAGGTCACGAACATGCGGCGGCGGTAGGCCATGGGCACGGCGTATTCGGCTTCGGCCGCCAGGCCGTTTTGGACCAGGCGCGCGTGGAACTCGGCGGCCCGCTGCATCATCTTGCGGAAATCCTCCTCGAGCCCGACGTCGGCCAGCTCGGGCGGGAACTCGTAGCCCTCGTGCACGCCCAGGGTCTGGTTGAGCGGCGTGCAGATGCGATGGCGCTGGATATCGCGCCACGCCCCGAAGTCGAGCAGGATTTCGTGGCTGAAGGTCGCGTGTTCGAATTCGCGCGGCGGGGCGTCGTGCGGGCCGCGTTTGGCCAGGGCTTCGTCGATGACGCGGCGCGATGCGTCGGCCGGGGCGATCTTGCGCAGGTAGTGCAGGTAGTAGCCGGCCGACATGTCCGAATGGCGCGCCAGCAAGGCGGCGGCGATGCGGTGTTCGGCTTCGGCGTCGTCATCCAACAGTACGACCGGGCGTTCGGCCGTGGCGCGGAAAGCCGACCAACCGGTGGCGTCGCGCGAGATATCCTTGGCCAGCTGGCCGAGGTCGTCGCGCAAGGACGCCTGGTACGGGTTGAAGTCCGCGTACTTGAGGAGCGTCCTGAACGGCTTGCGCTTGATGGCCTTCTCGTCGTCCATCTCGGGTCCGCCGTGCAGCACCTCGATGAGCTCGCGGCCGATCTCCTGGGCTTCGGGATGCGGGCTCGAGAGCAGCTTGGTGATGATGGCCGCCCAGTTGCGGGCGTTGGCGGTCACGCCGAACTGGGCCATGGCCGCGGCCGGCAGGAGGTAGCGGGCCACGTCGCAGGAACGCGCCTTGATGACGGAATTGTAGACGCCTTCCTTCATCCCGGTCTCGTTCGGATATTTCTCCCGCATGTACGGGTCGAGCCGGCCGAGCGCTTCGTGGTACAGCCCGTAGAGCGCGGACGTGTAGTCGCGGTAGCCTTGGGCCTGGGCGCTCCGCGCCACGTTGGGCGGCACGACGCAGCGCTGGGTCGAGAAGATCTGGTAGCGCGAGCTCTTCTCGGTGAAGGAGGAGAGGCGCGCGTCCTCGATGATCTTGACCACGACCTGCGAGACGTTCTCCAGGGCGACGCTCGCGACCGCGTGTTCGGCGACGGAGCCGTGGCCGAAACCGACGACCCATTTCTCATGGAACGCGGCGGCTGACTCCTCGGTCGCCTCGTAGACGTTCTGGTCGAACGGCGTGTCGCTGCGCGAACACTTGGCGATGGCCACGGCCAGCACCTCGGGCGTAGGACGGAGCGTGACGCGCGTGCCGTCCTCAAGCTCGCGTTCCATGACGTTCAGCCAATAGACGCGGCGGGCGGTCGTGTCGGCGGGCAGTTTGAGTTTCGGCCGGGCGGCCTGGGTTTCGTCTTTCATAGGCGCTCCTGTTGGATTTACTTGGCGAAAAACGCGGCTGTTCCGCGTTTCTTGTCTCTGGGTGGATTAAGGTGCCGACCGCATCTTAGATGCCGGCCGGGTCAAAGGTCAAACTTGGGCCGCGTAACCGCCGGTCGAGCCGATGCCGCCGCGGTCGGGCGCGTCGGCCGCCCCTTCCTCGAGGTCCACGTGCACGAACGGCAGGATGATGGCGTTGACCAGGCGTTCGCCCTTCTCGATGGAGATCGGCGTCTCGCCCGGATTGCGGACGATGATCCTCACCTCGTCGGTCGGGCCGCGGTAATCGCTGTCGATGGTGCCGATGCCGTTGGCCATGACCAAACCCTTCTTCAGGAAAAGGCTGGAACGGGCGGTCAGGAACATGACATGCCCTTCGGGGATGCCGAAGCCGAGACCGGTGGGCACCGGGAAGGCCTGCTTCGGCGGGACGACCACCGATTCGGCCGCGGCCAGATCGAAACCGGCCGAGCCCGCCGTCTTATACGCCGGCAGCTCGACGTCGTTACGCAAACGGGTGATCCGCATCTTCATACGGTCGGCGAAATCCCAAGTTCGGCCATCAGGGCGTCGAGTTCGGCCTGGAGTTTTTCCACGCCGTCGGAGTTGTCGATCGTCCGCCAGGCGCGGGCCATGGTGGCCGGGATGGTGATTTCCGTCTCGGCCGAATCCTGCGCCTGGAACTGCTCCCAGGTCATCTCGGCCTCACCCGCCTTTTCCCCGCGTTTCTTCATGCGCTCGAAGCGCAGCTCCGGTGAGACGTCGAGCGCGATGAGCTTGAAGTGGGGGAGGGGCTCGAGGGCGACCAGGTCCTCGATGCGGCGGATGCCTTCGATGGCCACCAGGTCGCTCGTGGCGTTGACCGCATCGTTCTCGATGGCGTAGGCCAGGACGTCTTCGCCGAAGCCCTGGCGCAGGACCAGGGAGAGCGTCTGGAAATTGGGACGGGTCTTCTCGATGTTCAGGCGTTTGAGGATGTCGGCCAGGATGCCGCTGAAGCCGAAGAGCGTGGCGCCGTATCTCTCTTTCAGGAACTTCGCGGCCGTGCCTTTGCCGGCGCCCGGCATGCTGGTCAGGCCAAGGATGAGTTTGGGCATAATCAAAAGA
The DNA here is from genome assembly GCA_964415965.1 of uncultured Gammaproteobacteria bacterium. Taxonomy (GTDB): domain Bacteria; phylum Patescibacteriota; class Patescibacteriia; order 2-12-FULL-60-25; family 2-12-FULL-60-25; genus CAIKNB01. Next base: position 280,664 of record CAYQCK010000002.1, on the reverse strand, counting down.
ACCTTAGCGGCCGCGCAGGGTCGGGGCAAGGATAGGCATGTCAAGTCCGGCGTCCCCGCGTCAACCAAAAGAAGCGCCGAAGCGCTTCTTTTTGTATTCGTCATTTCGAGCGGAGCCGAGAAATCTCCTTAAATCCCCGACACGTCGACTTTGATGCCCGGACCCATGGTCGAGCTGATGACCACGTTCTTGAGGAACGTGCCCTTGGCGCCGGCCGGCTTGTTCTTCTTGACGGCGGCGAGCACGGCTTCGAAGTTCTCGAGCAGGTCCTTGGAATCGAGCGTGACCTTGCCCAGGGCCTGGTGGATGTTGCCGGTCGAGTCGTTCTTTATGGTGACTTTGCCCTTCTTCAGCTCCTCGACCATCTTCTTCACGTTCGGTCCGACAGTCTCGGTCTTCGGGTTAGGCATGATGCCCTTCGGGCCCAGGATCTTGGCGACCTTGGCGAGCTTCGGCATCATGTCCGGCGTGGCCACGGCGACGTCGAAGTCGATCTTGCCGCTCTTGGCGATCTCGTCGATCAGCTCTTCGGCGCCGACGATCTCGGCGCCCGCATCCTTAGCTTCCTTTTCCTTGGCGTTCGGCACGAAGGCGGCGACGCGCTTGGTCTTGCCGGTCGAGTGCGGCATGACGACCGTCGCGCGCACGACCTGGTCGCTCTTCGAGATGTCGATGCCCAGGTTGATGTGGGCTTCGAGCGAGCCGTCGAATTTGGTCTTGGCCGTCTTCTTGGCCAGTTCGATGGCTTCGGCGGGCGAGTAGGTCTTCTTGGTATCCACGAGCTTCTTGAGCTCGACGTAGCGTTTGGAACGCGGCATATACGTAGTGGTTAGGCGGCTTTTTAAGGCCTCCCACGTTAGTTTGTTAGTGCCGGAACTCTATAACAAAACCGCCCCGGAGTCAAGGGACTCGGGGCGGAAGGGTCGCTGCGCCAACGCGCCGGCGTCAGGCGTTGGCCTTGAGGTATTCCTTCACCTCGTCGCGTTTGCGGTGGGTCATCAGGCAGGCGGCGACGTAGAAGTCGAGGAGCTCGCCCAGGGTGAAGACGGCATGCAGGTTGTAGCCATGCTTGGCCAGCTCTTCGCGGCCGCCTTGCTCGCGGTCCACCAGGACCAGGATGTCGCTGACCTTGAGGTCGGCCTGTTCCAGGACCTGGATGGCTTCGAGTTTTGATTCGGCGCGGGTGATCAGGTCGTCGATGAGGAGCACCCGGTCCTTCTTGGACCAAGATCCCATCTGGACGCTGGTGACTTTGCGCTGGCCGTCGGCGTCCTCCTCTTTCCTCAACATGAGGAATCCGACGGAGCGGCGGCGGCCGCGGTCGGCGGCCGCCACGCGGCTGAAGGCTTCGGCGAACGGGTCGCCGGCGTTGGGCACGCCGGAGACGAGATCGAACTCCAGGCCCTGGCTGCGCGCCAGGGCGTACATCTCCTTCGCCACTTCCATGATTTCGGCTTCGCCCAGCGGACCCGGCTTCGGGTTGTGGTGCGTGCGCAAATCCAGGTAGACGGGCGAAAGCGGGGCGTCCGGATCCTTCTCGTGGAGCTTGAGCCGGAAATTCCCGAATTTGACCGCGCCGAGATCGTAGAGGCGTTTGGCCAGGTGGCCGTGGAGTTCGGTCAACGGCATGGGCGTCCTCCTATTCCGAAGTTTTTCTGGAAGATGCGGCTTCGGCGATTTCGCCGGCGATGGCTTCGGCGGCGGCGACAGGATCCGGCGCCCGGACGATGGGCCGGCCGATGACCAGATAGTCGGCGCCGGCCTTGATGGCCTCGCCGGGCGTCATGACGCGCGCCTGGTCGCCCTTGTCGCTGCCGGTCGGGCGCACGCCGGGCGTCACCTTGATGAGGCTCTCGAGCTCGGTGTGCTTGGCCAGGAACGCGAGCTCCTGCGGCGAACAGACGATGCCGTCGGCGCCGGCGAGCTTGGCTTCCCGCGCCAGCTGGAGCGCGGCGGCCTTGGTCGGCTTGCCGAACGTCAGGTGGGCATCGTTCTCCTCGCGCGAGGTCAGGACGGTCACGGCCAGCATCTTGGATTCGCCCTTGTGCTTGGCGGCCGCGGCCAGGGCGTCGATGCCCATCGAGGCGTGGACCGTGAAGAATTTGGGCTTGAGGAGCCTGGCCATCTCGCGGGTGGCGGCGCCGACCGTGTTCGGGATGTCGGCGAACTTGCCGTCGTACATGAGCTTGCCTTCGAGCGCGTCGGACAGCTGGGCCAGATCGACCCAGACGCCGTCGAGCCTGTCGCGGCTGGCCGTGGCCAGCCTGGCGTAGGCCGAAGTGACGAACTCCAGCCCGAGCTTGAACGCGCCGACGTGGTCGCGGAGCGCCTCGACGAGTTCGATGGCTTGGCGCGTCTCGCTCACGTCGAGCGCCACGATGATGCGGTCTTTGGGATCCGGAAGAGGGTTCAGCATGGCTGATAATCTCCTGGTTGGAAGGTGCAGGCGGACTTTACCTGATGAAACGAAAAAGGCAAGGGAAAGCCTTAAACCTACTTTTGTGGCCAAAAGTAGCAAAAGTCCTGGGGGTCCGCGATGCCGCTCTCGGTGTCGCTGGCGTTAGTCATCTTGCCACCACGCTTGGCGCGGACCCCCAGACCCCCGAGGTCACTTGCGAAGTGGGGCTTTTTCGGATTTCAGGAGTTGGATTTTCTTTTTGGGGCCGCGGTTGTAGCCGCCCGGTTTTCCGTCGGAGCGGACCACGCGGTGGCAGGGGATGGACGGGTCGTAGTTCTTGTTGAGGATGTTGCCGACGGCGCGGAAAGCCAGCGGCCTGCCCGCGAGGGCGGCGACCTGTTTGTAGGTCAGGGTTTTGCCCCTCGGGATGTTTTTCACGGCCGCGCGGACGCGGTCGGCGAAATCATTCGACTTTGACGTCGGCATAGGTGCCGCCTTTCCCGTCGCCGATTTCGATCAGGGTCAGGACCGACCCGTAGGCGGTCCCTTTTTTTGCGGTCGTGGTCCTCAGGATGACGCTGGCGTTGCCCTCGGTATCGTCTTTCGTGACGTCGAGGACCACCCCGCGCTCGCCGGCCCAGATGCATTGGACGCCGGTCGGGCAGCGCGAGTCCGTGAAGTCGAGGGCGTCGATCGTGATCGATGGCGATCCGTCCTCCTTGATGGCGATCGAGTCACCCCGAAAGAGCCTGACGATTTCGCCTTTCCTGTGTTCCGTTGGATCCTCGCGCGTGCTGGTGCCGGCGGACGGGGATCCTGTCGAAGGCGCAGCCGAAACGGTCGTCGTTGCTTCTCCGGGGATGGTCACCACGGTCGTCGTCGGCACCGGGGCGCTCGGTTTGTCGGTTTGCCGCGTCTGCATCTTGCCTGCTGGCCAGAAGAACCAGACGATCGCGCCGACGACGGCCAAGAGCAACACGAGCGTGGCGGTCAAGGCCACGACCGGTCCTTTGTTTGCTGCCGGGAACGGGGTCGCGGGCGTTTGTCCTGGGGGATTGTCCATATGGTTTGATGTTAGCACTGTATCCATGCATACGAAAAACCTCCCGGTTGGTTACAGGGAGGTTTTTTGTCTTTTTCCTTATTCGACGGTCAGCCCCATGTTGCGGGCCGTGCCTTCCACCTGGCGCATGGCGGCCTCGACGGTGTGGCAGTTCAGGTCCGGCATCTTCTTTTCCGCGATTTCGCGGACCTGGGCCTTGGTGACCTTGCCGACTTTCTCGGTCAGGGCCTTGGCCGAGCCCTTCTGGATGCCGGCGGCTTTCTTGAGCAGGTCGGCGACCGGCGGGGTCTTCATGATGAAGTCGTAGGTGCGGTCCTCGAAGACGGTGATGACGCACGGGACGACTTCGCCGCGCCGCTGGGCGGTCGCGTCGTTGAAGCGCTTGCAGAACTCGGCGATGTTCAGGCCGTGGGGGCCGAGCGCCGTGCCGACCGGAGGGGCCGGGGTGGCCTGGCCGCCGATGATCTGCAGCTTGATGAGGGTCTTTACTTTCTTTGCCATAATTTTGGTGATGGTCGTTAGAGCTTTCAGGGAGGGCGAGAAGCGCGTCATCCCTGGGGCTCCGGCGAACGGAGCGATTACACCTTCTTGACCTGGGTGAAGTCAAGCTCGAGCGGGGTCTCGCGGCCGAACATGGAGACGAGCACCTTGACCTTGCCGCGCGCGCCGTCGACTTCGATGACCTTGCCTTCGAAGCCCTTGAACGGGCCGTCGCCGATCTTGACCGGCATGCCTTCCTGGAGATCGATGGAGAAGCTGGTCTCTTCCTCGGTGCTCATCCGTTTCCGCAGATCCTGCATGGTCTTCTCGTCGATGGGGCTCGGAGTGGTGCCGGTGCCGAGGAAGCCGGTGACGCTCGGCGTGTTGCGTACCACGTACCAGGAGTCGTCGGTCACGATCATCTCGACCAACACGTAGCCTGGATAGATCTTTTCCTCGACCAGGCGGCGTTTGCCGTTCTTGATCTTGATCTTCTTTTCGATCGGCACGATGACGTCGAAGATCTTGTCCTGCATGCCCATGGTCTCGACGCGGCGTTTGAGGTTTTCGGCCACGGCATCCTCGTAGCCGGAATAGGTGTGGATGGCGTACCAACGTCGGCCGAGTTGGAGGGTTTGTTTAGGCATAGCAGTTTTTTATTTTTTCGGGGTTTCGATCGGTTGGGCGTTCTGGAGGTCGATGGAGCCCGGCTCGACCGTCTTCGGCTGCTCGGTGGCCGACTGCTCGACCGTCGGGGTGACGGCCGGCGCTTCCTGGACTTGGGCGGCCTGCTTGTTGGCCTTGGCGTAGCGCAAGATGGTGTTGTCGATGGTCCAGATGAAACCGGTGTCCAAAGCGGCGAACAGGACCGCCGTGGCGATGCTGATGCCGATGATGAGGCCGCCATAACGCAGCGTGTCGCGGCGCGACGGCCAGGAGACCTTGAACATCTCGGCTTTGGCCGAACGCAGATAGTCGATGGCTTTTTGGACGATGGTCATAGTATGTTTGGTGGTTCCCATGTCGCTGGTCCGCCAAACGGGCTTGCGCACGGGACGATATTCTGATTTTAGGTTGGTTGGGCGTCGCTTCTTAAAAAGCCCCTTCCCCAGGGCTCTTGGCCGCAGATTAGCACGATTCCCCGGTCCTGGCAAGGCTGGCCTAGACCGCAGGCACGTCGGGATTCCGACGGCGAGGCCCAAGTCCCCGGAGCCAAAAAACGCCCCCGGTCAGACGGAGGCGCGGATCGGCCATAGGTGAGGCGCTAGGCGGCATAATCGAACCGGAGCTTGCCGTGGTCCGACAGGATGAACCTCGGGTGGTCCGGACCGATGGCTTGGAGCACGGCCTGGGTCTGGTTGCGCCAGCGGGCGTCGAGCAGTCCGGCGTCCGGCGTCCGGAAACACGCGAGGGCTTGCCCGTAGTCCAGGAAGAGGGCCACGATCCCTGAAGTCCCTCCGCCCCACATCCCGATGTTCACCTCCTCGGGCCGTTGCGGACGGGTCCGCGGAGCGGAGTAGGGGGAATAGTCCTGGTGGTAGAAAAAAGCGCCGATGGCGCTGACCGCCAGGAGTTCGCCGTTGGTGCGGTTGCCTTGCTGCGGATCACCCTGGTCGCGCCCCAGCAGCTTCATCAGATATGGCTGGCCGCGCTCGTCGAGCGCAGCCAGATAGAAGGAGTTCTGCGTGACCGCGAAAAAACTTTCGAGCGCCATGGCCGGCCTCCAGCTTAAGGTCCTCGGCTGAACTTATAGGCAGCAGCGGTCCGTGTCAATGACGGGTTTTGACGGCGGCGGCGTTTGCCTGTAGCTTTACGCCGGCACCTTCCCAAGGAGCGGAACGATGAAGAGCAAGACCAGGAATTCGGGTTATCCGGTCGGCTGGAAAGGCACTTTGGCGCCCGAGATGCAGGTCGCGTATTTCCGGCGCGAGCTGCCCGAGCTGAAGCTCGACGGTTCGAACGTGGCCAATCTGGCCCGCGGCCTGAAGGTCCCGACAGGGTGGGACGGCATCGCCGTCGTGCCCAAGACCCACACGCTGGCCAATCTGGTGAGCGTCAAGACGTACGACAACATCCGGGCCCTGCATTCGGCGCTGGGCGGCCTCTACTCGCGGAACCATGCCTGGGTCCAGTACGATCCGCACAAGCACGGCCGGACGTTGGACGGCCTGCGGGCCGATCCGAACACCGCCCGCGCCGTCTCGAAGCTCGCCGGACAGCCCGGGGATTTCATGGTCTTCGCCGTCCAGCTCGGGCGCGCTTGGCCGGACTCCTGGGTGGGCAGGGTCGGCCCGATGCTCCGCGAGGGCGAATTCTTCCTGGATCCCTATCTCGCCGCCTGCATCCTGTTCATCCATCCGGAACGGCTGGCCGACTACCGGTCGAGCGGCGTCTCGTGCCCCGGCGCGACGGCGCTGAACGGGCTGGTGCCGCACATCGATTGCGTCAGGCATGACCTGCGCGGCCAAGTGGCCGACAACGTCATCCTCAAGTTCCATCCGGCGAACGTCCCGCGGTGGATCGCCACCGGGCTCGTCCCTTGAACCGATGGCATGCGCGCGGATACTCTCCGTGCGCGTTTTTTTTATCCGAAAAAAATACCCCCGGCCGGAGTGCGGCGGGGGATGCGGCTCACAGGGCGAGCTTGGCGCGGTATTCTTCGAGTTCTTCTTTCCAGCGCCGGAACAGGCGCGGCTGCTCGGTCTCGGCGACGTAGCGCACGGCGCTCACCGGGGAATTGGACACGGGAAACGGGCTGGGGTCGAAGATGCCGTCGCGGCGCGCCAATTCCTCGAGGGCCGGCTTGCCGCCGGAGAACTCCCGGTAAAGCTCCATGAGGCTGCGCAGGCCGCCCAGGCCGAGGTCGTTCCACGAGACTACGACGTTCCCGTAGCTCGCGATTTCGCGGGCGACATACGGCATCTCGCCGACGATTTCGACCAGCGCCTTGAACATGCGGAAATTGGGCAGGGGATCGGACGGCGAGAGGAACGTCCCGCTGGCCTGCGGGACCAGGACGACGCCGCGTTCCCGCTGGTCGACGCGGAGCTCGACGCTCAAGTCGATGCGCAGGTCGAATTTCAGGTTCTTCCTCCGCGTCTCCGAGGACACGGGCCCCTTCTCGAGGTCGATCGGCTTGAAGTTCCAGTAGTTGCTGTCGGTCCAGCCCGGGGTGTGGACCTGGGGATTGGTGTCGGCCAGGGTGAAGACATCGTCCGGCCGCTCGTGGCGCTTGATGCCGAGCTCGTCCAGCTTGCGCAGGACCACGGCGGTGAGTTCGACCGAGGCCAGGGGTTCGCTGACGGTCTTCGAATCGCCCTCCCTGAGCTGCAGGCCCTTGCGTTGCGCGGCGAGGCGGCAGAGCTCTTCCTGGTTGAATATGTCCTTGCCGAAAGCGAAGCCTTTGTCGGCCATGGTTTCCTCCGTTCGCGATTTGGAAAGTCCTGGCAGCATCTAAATACAGGCAGAGCGCCCGGTCAAGAAAACGAAAAGGCGGGCCTTAGCCCGCCTTTCCATTCATTGATTGTTTTTTTTCAGACATCCAAATTCGCGTTCTTGGCGTGCGTCTGGATGAACTTCTTGCGCGAGGCGACCTCGGTGCCCATCAGGGTATCGAACGTCTGGTCGGCTTCCTCGGCGTCCTCGATGTTCACGACCTTCATGACGCGGTTCTGCGGGTTCATGGTCGTCTCCCAAAGCTGGTCGGGGTTCATCTCGCCCAGACCTTTGTAGCGCTGGATGGTTATGCCGGCGACCTTGGTCACGCCCTCCTCGGGCTCGCTCTCGGTTTCGGCCGTCGCGTCCTCTTCGGGTTCGGGCTCCTCACCTTTCTTGCCTTTGGTCTTGGAGCGTTCTTCCTTGAGCTTCTTGAATTCCTCGACCTGCTTGTCGCGTTCCTCCTCGGAGAAGCAGTAGCGGACGTTCTTGCCCATCTGGATGCGGAAGAGCGGCGGCTGGGCGATGTAGATGTGCTTCTCGGTTATGAGCTGCGGGAAGTAGCGGTAGAAGAGCGTCAGGAGCAGGGTGCGGATGTGGGCGCCGTCGACGTCGGCATCGGTCATGAGCACGATGCGGTGGTAGCGCAGCTTGCTGATGTCGAACATCTCGCCGATGTTGGTGCCCAGGGCGATGACCAGGTTCTTGACCTCGTTGTTGGCCAGCATCTTGTCGAGGCGGGCGCGCTCCACGTTCAGGATCTTGCCGCGCAAGGGGAGGATGGCCTGGGTCTCGCGGTCGCGGCCCTGTTTGGCGGAACCGCCGGCCGAGTCGCCCTCGACGATGTAGAGTTCGGAGATCGAGGCGTCGCGCGACGAGCAGTCGGCGAGCTTGCCGGGGAGCGTCAGCCCTTCGAGCGCGCCCTTGCGCAGCACGGTGTCGCGGGCGGCGCGGGCCGCGGCGCGGGCGCGCTGGGCCAGGACGCATTTGCCGATGATGGCCTCGGCGTCCTTCGGATGCTCTTCGAGATAGGTGGCGAACGCTTCGCCGAAGACGGTCTCGACGGCGCCGCGCGCTTCGGGATTGCCGAGCTTGGCTTTGGTCTGCCCTTCGAACTGCGGTTCCGGCAGCTTGACCGAGATGGCGGCGGCCAGGCCTTCGCGCACGTCGTCGCCCGTCAGGTTGTCGTCCTTTTCCTTCAGGTAGCCCTTCGACCGGGAGTAGTTGTTGAGGACGCGGGTCAGCGCGGTGCGGAAACCCATGACGTGCGTGCCGCCTTCCGGATTGTATTCATTGTTGGCGAACGCCATCAGCGTCTCCTTGTAGTCGTCGACGTACTGCAGCCCGACTTCGACCTGGATTTCGTCGACCTTCTTCTCGATATAGAAGATGTTGTCGTGCTTGGGCGTCTTGGTGTGGTTGAGGTGGCGGATGTACGAAGCGACGCCGCCTTCGAAGTAGAAGACGTAGACGTCGTTCTGGCCCTTGGTGCGCTGGTCGGCGACCGAGACCTTGATCTTCTTCGTCAGGTAGCACTGCTGGCGCAGGTGGTCGAGGATGTATTTGAGGTCGAATTCGGTGGTCGTGAAGATGGTCCCGTCCGGCTTGAAGGTTATGGTCGTGCCGTGGTTCTTGGATTTGCCGACCTGCTTGACCTTGAACTGCGGTTTGCCGAACTTGTATTCCTGCACGAATTCGCCGCCGTCGCGCTCGACCCGCGCCTCGACCCATTCGGAAAGGGCGTTGACGACCGAGACGCCGACGCCGTGGAGGCCGCCGGATATCTTGTAGCCCGAGCCTTCGCCGCCGAACTTGCCGCCGGCATGGAGCTTGGTCAGCACGAGCTCGAGGGCCGAGACCTTATATTGCTTGTGGAGGTCGACCGGGATGCCGCGGCCGTTGTCTTTGACCGAAACCGTGCCGTCCGCGTTCAGGATGACCGAAATCTCGTCGGCATGGCCGGCCATGGCTTCGTCGAAACAGTTGTCCACGACTTCCCAGATGAGATGGTGCAAACCCTCGGGTCCGGTCGAGCCGATGTACATGCCGGGGCGTTTGCGCACCGGTTCCAAACCCTCGAGGACCGAGATCTGTTCGGCGCCGTAACCGCCGGATTTCTTTTTCGCTTCGTCTTTGGCCATAGGTTTTTGACCCAGTGATGTTACCTTATCCAACGCATCTAGCCAAGAGGAAAGGACGCCCCGGCAGGCATCGGGACGCAGGTTTGTCCAGGGTCGGGAATGGGCTATACTGGCCGCATGAAATACCCCTACGTCGCCCTCGCCTGCGCCATGCTTTTCGGCGCAGGATGTTCGCTACCCTTTGCCTCGGCGCCGGCGACCCAGCGCATGTCCGCGCGGCCCGTGCCGATCGGTCCGCCGCCTGCGGCTCCTATGGCTGCCCCGGAGATGACGACCTATACGGATCCTGAGTTCGGAGTGCAGGTGGCTTATCCGACCATGTCGGCAGCACTAGCGACGTCGGATATTGATGTCAGCGCTTTCGCCGCGCCGGGCGTATCGAGGCAGCTGTTCTCGATTACGGACCCGTCCAGTGCCCGAATATCCAGTCCGTTGGTGCTGTCGGTTTGGAATGGAAAGGGAGAGGAAGAAGATTGCTACGCTACGTCGACGCAGCGGGGTCCTCTGACCGAGTCCGTGGTCATCAATGGGGTGACTTTCAGGACGGGATATTGGAACGAGGGGGCGGCGGGTGGTTTGTGGGAGGGGCCGATTTACCGGACCTTTATGGATGGGGTTTGCTTTGATTTTGAGTACACAATCGAGACGCATTCGGATGGATCCCCGGAATTCGAAAAAATGCGCACGGAAACCGAACGAAGAATTGCGCAATTTTTCGATCCAATCATCAAGTCCATCAAGTTCGTGAAATAGTTCGAATGATCGGCGGTGTCCGGTCTGCCCGCGCAGTCAGACAGGCGGGCCTCACTCGTGCTAAACTGTAGCCATTATGGCAGAAGATAATTCGATCGGCGGGCTGTCCTCGGGCGACCTGCAGATGGCCAATTGGTGGGTGCGGAACCGCATCACGGTGCGCAAGGCGGGTTACGGTTCGCTCATCGCGTTCTGCGCCGTGCTCTGGGGATACTCCATCTGGGGCCTGTTGGACGCCTACGCCATTTCGTATCCGCGGGAATCGCGGCTGACGCGCGACATCGCCCTGAACCAGCAGCTCCTCTCGGGCCTCGAAGCCGATCGCCCGCAGCAGGTCGGGATGTCCGACGTGAGCGTCTGGAGCGGGACCGATAACCGTCTCGACATGGCGGTCGCCATCTCAAACCCCAATACGCAATGGTGGGCCGAATTCAATTACCGGTTCGACGTCTCGGGCGAACAGACTCCGTTGCGCTCGGGTTATGTCCTGCCGGAAAGCGAGCAGAACATAACCGAATTGGGCTTCAAGCCGGAGGCGCGCGGCGGGCGGAGCGCGACCTTTTCCGTGGACAACGTGCGTTGGCATCGGCTGGACCCGAATTTCGTGGGCGGCAGCTACAAGGCTTTCGCGGCCGATCGCCTGCGCCTCCGTTTCGAGAACGTCAAATACGACAATAGCCTGACGGTCGGCAGCAAGACGGTGGGGCAATCGAGCTTCGACCTCATCAACGACGGCGCTTACGGATTCTGGGGCGTGGACCTGTTCATCCGGCTCTTGCGCGCCGGCAACACGCTGGCCATCCAGCAGGTCAAAGTCACGAACATCAGCCCGGGCGAGAAAAGGCCGATCCAGATCGTCTGGCCCGACAACCCGTCCGGCGTGACCGAAACCGAAATCATCCCGCAGGTCAACCTGCTCGACCCGAATTCATTCCTCAAGACGCAGTATTTCAAGTAGGGACGAATCTCTTCGCCCCTACCGATTTTCTTTTGGTTGTGGCAAGCTAACGCCATGCAACGCTGGCTCGGCAATTTCCTCCGTTTGGATTGGCTGATGATGTTCGCGGTCCTGACCTTGACCTCGATCGGGCTGCTGGCCATCTACGGCATCAACATCTCGCGCGACGGGGATTTTTTCCAGTTCAAGAAACAGTTCCTGGCCGTGGCCATCGGCCTGGCGGCGGCTTTGGCTTTGGCTCTGCTTGATTACCGCCAGCTCCGGATCGCGGCGATTTTCGTCTACGTCGGCGGTTTGCTGATGCTGGCCGCGTCCCTGGTCTTCGGGACGGCGAGCCACGGCGGAGGGCGCTGGTTCGTCGTCGGAGCCCTGTCGTTCCAGCCGGTCGAGTTGGCTAAGATTGCCTTGGCGGTTTTTCTCGCCAGCTATCTCGCCAGGCTGGCGCACCAGCGCCTGACCTGGACGGCGTTCGTCGGCAGCGGCGTGGCGACCGGGGCATATGTCGCGTTGACTCTGCTCCAGCCGGACTTCGGCTCGGCGATGGTGCTCGTGGCCATGTGGCTGGCGGCAGCGCTGTTCTGCGGCTTGCCGCGCCACGCCTGGTGGATCCTCGTCCTGACCATCGTGTCCGCGTCGTTCCTCCTCTGGAATTTTGGCCTCAAACCGTACCAGCGCGATCGCCTCGCGTCGTTCGTCAACCCATCCCTCGATCCGTACGGCGCATCCTACAACGTGGCCCAGGCGCGCATCGCGGTCGGGTCCGGCGGCTTGTTCGGGAAAGGCATCGGCGAAGGCTCCCAGGCCAGGCTCCGCTTCTTGCCGGAGGCCTCGACAGATTTCATGTTCGCCGTCCTGGGCGAGGAGCTCGGCTTCGTCGGCCTGGCGCTCGTCCTCGGTTTCTTCGGCTTGCTCATGACCCGCTTCGTACGCATCGGTATGCAATCGGACGACGCCTTCGCCGGAATTTTACTGGTGACGCTGCTGGCCATGGTCGCGTTCCATCTGTTGGTCAACGCCGGGATGAACCTCGGCATCATGCCGGTCACCGGAATCCCGCTGCCCTTCCTGTCGGCGGCCGCCTCGTCCGTCATCTGCATGTTCCTGGCCATCGGCTTGGCGCAGTCGGTCGCGGTGCATAGCCGGCAGACGCATTAGCCATTGACGAAAACCCAAAAGTACGCCTCAATGGAGGCGTACTTTGATAGCGGCCTCCCAGGAGGCCGACCGGATCCAGGATGAGCCTGGACTCCGGAAGAGTCGCGTCCCCAGGACGCGGCATTGACATCCATCCGAAGGGAAGTGCCTCATGCAACAAGCTGATCTTGATCCGGCTGTGGCCACGGCCTGCCGGGATTTGGCGCAGGAACTCAGGTCCCATGAGCTGTTCCGCAAACACCGCGGGATGCTCCTCAAGCAGGGCGTCCTTGGGCATTTGCTGGAAGGCTTCGCCGCCCACGCGGAGAGCCCGACCGCCTGCCTCAAGGAGTTCGACGGCTACATGGCCGAGATGCGCGTGCTGGCCAACCTGTTGGCCAAAGCCAAGCGCGACCATTCGCCGGCGGTGCTCAAGGAGCTGGGCCGCGCGTTGCGGCTAGACTGCCTGATGCCGGGCGAGGAGCTGCCCAACGACGAGACCAAGGAATACACCCTGGTCATGCCGGGCGAGCTGGCGACATTCAAGATGATGGAGTGCGTCGTCTCAGGCAGGTATGGGCAAGTGCGCGATCCGCGGCACGGCGCCTACCGCGGGGTCGAGAATCCGGAGGCTTTGGTCAAACGCATGGTCAAGGCGCTGGGGCTCCGTCAGTATTTCCCAAGCCTCGACAAGACCGTGGGCAAACTGATGCGCCATGGTTGCTACTTCGGCTGGGAACTCAACGAAGCGTGGCGTCTCGATGTCCATGCCAAGTTCCTCCGGCGCTGTGCCGGATTGGACCGGTCCGAGTGGCAGTATCTGACGCCGCGTCGCGCCTTTCGTCCCCGGGACACGGAGCCGGAAAACGTTCCGGTCGACGAGGAAATCCCGGATTACGCACGTCCTGGTTTTGCGGAATTGAATTTGACCGAGTCCAAGCAAGGGGAGTATTCACGGCACCTGCTTGAGGAGCCGACGCTCTACCTAGTCAGGGGCGACGGTTCGGACGTCGCGGCGTGCTTCAAGGGTTGCTGGCGCGCCGATCGGCCGGGGCTGTGGAATTTCAGGGTGCGCAAGGGCACACAAATTAGGGATATCGGTCTGCACGCGAGCTGGAACCACGCTGTCCTCAAAGGGCTGTGGCCGCATTTCGCCAGCTTGGATTCGGACAGGTTCGGCACCATCATCCTGAATCAGGACCACATGGACGAAAAACGGTACCTTTCCAAGGATGTGCCTTGGGCTGACGGGATGGCGTTCGTGCTCGAGCTCGGTACGCCCTACGATGAGCACGTCAAGCGCGAAAGACAGTTCAGCCTGAGGCTCCTGGCGCGAAGCACCGGACGGTCGGTGGCTGAACTGGCGGAAGAGTACAAGGATAGGTAGGCCGGTTGCCGGCAGAGCCGAAAGGAGGTGGAGATCTCGCCCGCGACACTCGTCGCGGGCATTTTTTATCCACGAATCCACAGCTTATCCGACTATTGCGCCGCTATACCTTTGAAGATAGGATTGGGATATGGATAATCCCAACCCGCAGAAGATCATGGCGCACTGTCCGTTGTGCCAGGCTGCTTATGCCGACAGCGCCGTCCGGCTGGTCGGCGAAAAGGGGCCGGCTCGCCTTTTCCATTGCACGTGTTCGGGTTGCGGGCATGCGGTTTTGGCCGTGGTCATCGAAGCCGCCGGAGGCATCAGCTCGATAGGCTTGGTGACCGACCTGGAAGCGCAGGATGCAGTGCGTTTCGCCAATCTGCCGCCGGTCTCGACCGACGAATGCATCTCGGCCCACAAGGCCCTGGAGGAGGGGAGCCGCCAGTTCTGCGGCCGTCTACTTGACAAGAAAGCCTGAAAAACGTATCCTTCGGCCACATAAACTGACCCAGTTTTCGCTATGCCATACACCCTTACGGCCACCACCCGCACGGCTCTCGGACGCCGCGCCCATAACGTCCTCGAAGACAACCTCGTCCCGGCCGTGATTTACGGCCATGGCGTCGAACCCCGTTCGATCCAGGTAGGTGCTTCGGAATTCCGCAAACTCTACCGCCAAGCCGGCAGTTCTTCGCTTATCGACCTGACGGTCGACGGCGGCCAGGCTTTCAAGGTCGTGGTCAAGGATGTCCAGTACGACCCGGTCAAGATGGACCATATCCACATCGATTTCCACCAGATCAGGATGGACGAAGAGATGACGGCCGAGATCCCGCTCAAGTTCGTCGGCGAGTCGGCGGCGGTCAAGCATATGGCCGGCACCCTGGTCGAGAGCATGGACACGGTTACCGTGCGTTGTCTCCCGGCAAACTTGCCGCACGAGATCGAAGTCGACATCTCGGTCCTCGCGACGTTCGACGACGCCATCAAGATTTCCGACCTGAAGCTCCCGCAGGGCGTGACGGTCGAGGACGACGCCAACCAGACGGTCGCGACCGTGGCCGCGCCGCTCACCGAAGAGCAGCTCAAGAAGCTCGAGGAAGGCGAAGCGCACGACGTGTCCGCCATCAAGACGGAAGCCGAGGAAAAGAAGGCCGCCGAAGAGGCGAAGGCCGCCGAAGAGGCGAAGGCGGAGTAAATGCGCTAGAATAGCGGACATGGAGCAGAACATCCGCCGCGTAAAGATTCCCCTAGAGATTTTCATCAAACGGTCCTGGCCAATTTTGGCCTTCGGGGCCGTTTTGGTTTCGCTGACCGTCGCCGCCTTGGTCTGGTATGCGGTCTCGGGCGCGGGCCGGAAGCAGGGCGCGTCGCCGGTCACGGCGACCTCGACCGCCTCGGGTGCGACGACCACGACCGGCGACCTGGTGCCGCGCGCCTTGGACGGCGTGCTGGTCGCGCCGGTCGAATCGCGCCTGCAATCTTTCGCGGTCATGGTCGAGAACCACACCGAAGCGCGGCCCATGTCGGGACCGGCCAAGGCCAACCTCGCTTTCGAGTTCCCGGTCGAGGGCGGCATCACGCGTTATCTGCTGGTCTTCGACGCGACGACCACGGTCGATTCCATCGGGCCGGTCAGGAGCGCCCGGCCGTATTTCGTCGACGTGGCCGACGGGTTGAACGCGGTCTACGCCCATGTCGGCGGCAGCCCGGAAGCGCTCGACCAGATCAAGAACAACAAGAGCTTCCGCGACCTGAACGAGTTCTGGAACGGGAAGTATTTCTGGCGTTCGGCCAAGCGCAGCGCGCCGCACAACACCTACACGAAGAGCGAGCTGTTGCTGGAGGCGGCCGCGGCCAAGAAATTCAGCGAGGGGCATTTCCTCGGCTGGCGCTACAAGGAAGATTATCCGGCCGAATCGTCCACGACGACGGTCCGCGGGTCAGAAGACGGCCCGACGGTCAAATACGGCGGTTCGTACAACGTCGCCTGGAAATTCGACAAGGAAGCCAATGCCTATGCGCGCCGTGAGGCCGGCGTGATGCAGAAAGATGCCGACGGCACGCCGGTCATGGCCAAGAACGTGGTCGTGCTGAACACGGACGGCAGCGTCATCGACGATTACGGCCGGCTCAAGATCCGCACCACCGGCCGCGGCAAAGCCGTGGTCTACCGCGACGGCAAGAGCTTCGAGGCGCAATGGCGCCGCAATTCCGGCGAACATTTCCGGTTCGAGTCCACCGACGGTTCCGACGTCCTGTTCAACCGCGGCACGACCTGGATCGAGGTCTCGCTTGATTCCGGGACGTTCGACTATTCGACGACGACGGCCCAGACAACGACGACGACCAAACAGTAGAATCCAAAACCCGGCCTAGGCCGGGTTTTTATGGCTCTTGCTCCGCGAGATTAAGCGTCTCTCGGATGAAGGCTGACTTGTCGTCCGTGTATTTCTCCCGCAGACCTCCGTGTTTTTCAAGCAGTTCGTGTTTAAGTTGGCGATAGGCTCCGGCGCGCTCCGGATGTCGGATCAGGTAATCACGGAATAGGATATGTTCGCGCCAAAATTCTGAATCTTTCGTCGTCATTTTAAGATAATGCGTCCGGTTCTCTTCCGGGCCTTTCACGAACAGGACATGTTGCTGGTCGCTGCGGTTATCCCGCCTGAATTGATAGCCAAGCTCCTCCAAGAGAGGGACGTATCCGTCGAAATCCTGGATTTGAGGCACAGCGACCATGAGGTCGAGGA
The DNA here is from genome assembly GCA_964415965.1 of uncultured Gammaproteobacteria bacterium. GTDB lineage: Bacteria > Patescibacteriota > Patescibacteriia > 2-12-FULL-60-25 > 2-12-FULL-60-25 > CAIKNB01. The sequence goes on along the minus strand of CAYQCK010000002.1, from coordinate 264,180 downwards.
TCGGTTTGGCGTCCATGCCTGGGATGGCGGTCGATCCGATGTGTTCGACCCCGAGAGCACGGTCGCCGAGCCCTTCTTCGATGCGGGTTTTTTCGTCTCGGTAGAGCTTGGCCCATTCGGGGTCGTAGGGTACGAGTTTGACGATGCCGCGTGGGAGGCCGAGAAGCATAGAGTCGATCCAAGTTATCAACTCAAGAACCGTTTAGCAACAACGTCTCGTTTGCGGTCCTGTCTTGAAGATCCTTCGCTGCGCTCAGGAAGACGTTTTCTTTTTGTTGAGCCTGGGCTACCATCCTTCCATGCCATCCAAACAAACCAAAGAACGCGCGTACCTCATCCAGGGCGGAAAGCCGCTGAAGGGGAGGGTCAAGGTCGCGGGCGCCAAGAACGCGGCGACGAAAGAGCTTGTGGCCGCTTTGCTGACCGACGACAAGGTCGTGCTGCGCAACGTGCCGGACATCGGCGACGTGGCGGTCACGGCCGAGATGCTAAGCGACATCGGGGCCAAGCTCACGCGGCGCGGCGACCAAGTGACGGTCGACGCCTCCAAGCTCAAGAGCGCCAAGGTCTCGGAGGCGTTCAGCGGCAAGAACCGCATCCCCATCCTGTTCCTCGGGCCTTTGCTCCATCGCTTCGGCGAGGCGGTCATCCCGTCCTTGGGCGGATGTTCCATCGGCGGACGGACCGTGGATTTCCATATCGAAGCGCTGCAGAAGATGGGCGTCAGCATCGCTTGCGAAGGCAAGACGTACCTGGCGCGGGCCAAGAAGCTGAAAGGCGCGGTCATCGAGCTGCCGTTCCCGTCGGTCGGCGCGACCGAGAACGTGATGCTCTCGGCGGTGCTGGCCGAAGGCACGACCATCATCAGGAACGCGGCCATGGAGCCGGAGATCGTCGATTTGGCCATGCTGCTCCAGTCCATGGGCGCGCTCATCAAACTCGAAGTCAACCGCACCTGGGTCATCGAAGGCGTGGAAGCGCTCCATGGCGCCACGCACCGCGTCATCCCGGACCGCATCGAGGCGGCATCGTTCGCCGCGGCCGCGGCCCTGACCGGCGGCGAGGTCTTTGTCGAGGAAGCGCGGCAGGTCGACATGCTGGCGTACCTCAACGCCTTACGGCGCATCGGCGTGCCGTACGAAGTGCGCGACGACGGGATACTCTTCGGCCATGCGGACAAGCTCCAACCCATCGTGGTCGAGACCGATGTCCATCCCGGCTTCATGACCGACTGGCAGCAGCCGTTCGTCATGCTTTTGACCCAGGCCCAGGGCGTATCCATCGTCCACGAGACGGTCTACGAGAACCGCTTCGGCTATACCGACGCGCTGCGTCAGATGGGCGCCAACATCCAGCTTCACCACGAATGCCTCGGCTCCAAGCCGTGCCGCTACCAGAACCGCGACTATCGCCACAGCGCCATCATCGTCGGCCCGACGCCGCTCAAGGCGGCCGACATCCGCATCCCGGACCTGCGCGCCGGCTTCAGCTACCTCATCGCCGCGCTGGTGGCCAAGGGCAAATCAAAAATAACCAACGTCGAGACCATCGAACGCGGCTACGAAGACATAATCGGCAAGCTCAAGAAACTCGGGGCGGAGATTGAGGTGAGGTAGGCTTCTTCTTCAGCTTCTCGGCCATAAGCTTGCCTCGTTCGGACGTGATGTTCTGGTCCAGGTCGAGCAAGTCCAGAAACTCATTGTCGTGGCTGATGATCACGAACGTGGTTTCTGGGTGCTTGGATTTTTCTTCGTTCAGGATGCGCGCGATGTCGAGCTTGGTCTTGGGGTCGACCGAGGCCGTCGGCTCATCCAAAAAGACGACGCGCGATTTTTCGGCGCGGATTTTGAGTAGGGTGCGCGCCAGGCCGATGCGCGATGTCTCGCCGCCCGACGTGCCGCTCTGGTCGCCGCGGCCGCCGGTCAGTTTTTCCTGCAGGTTGGGGAAGCGCTTGGTCAGGCCGACCTGCTTCAGGATTTCCTGGATTTCCTCTTCTTCCACCTCGCCGCTTACGCCGAACATCAGGTTGTCGCGGATTGTGCCTTCGAAGATGTAGGGGAATTGCGAGAGGTAGGCCATCTTGCGGTAGATGGCGTCAGGGCCGGCTTTCTTGATGTCTTTGACCGGCACGGATTCAAGCGTCTTTTCGCCGTTCTCGCCCGTCCTTTCGGCGGCGCCGAAATACGCTCGGCCGCTCGTCGGGGAGTAATAGCCGGACATGATCTTGAGCAAAGTCGATTTGCCGCCGCCGGATTCGCCGCGGATGCTGCAGAACGACCCGCCCGGGATGCGCGCTGAAGCGTTGTCCAGGATTTTGCGGTCCTTGTAGCGGATGGTGATGCGGTCGAGCACGATGTCGTTGCCCTGAACCTGGTCCATGCCGATGCGTTCGGCCTCCAGCCTCTTTTCTTCCTCGGCGTGGCCGTTGAACATGAGCTCCATCTCCATGATGTCCTGAATCGAGGACATCAGCTCGCGTTTGGTCTCGAGCATGGTCCGCATGCCTTCGTTGAAGTTGCTGGAATAGACCAGGGCGGCGACAAAACCGCTCGAGCCGCCGTTCGTCAGGAAGGTGACGGTCGCGGCGATGATGGCGTTAAGGGCGCCGAAGAAGCGGTAGGTGTTCTGCTCGACCACGCGCAGAAGCGTTTCTTGGGATTTGGCTGCCCGCGCATCGCGCATCAGGGCCTGCAAGCGTTCCTGGAGCTTGTCCTTTTCGCCGGACAGCACGGTCTCCAGGTGGGCGCTCATCTGTTCGCTTAAGGCTTGGGCGAGCTCGTCTGCCCGTTTTTTCGAAGCCTCGCGTTTTTCCCAGAATTTTCCGCGCTTCTTCATCTGTTGGTCCAGGGCCAGCATGAGGCCGGCTCCGGCCATGGTCCCGGCGGCGAGCGCCGGACTTTTGTAGCCCAGGACGGCGATGCTCGTCACGAGCGTGGTGATGGTCGGGAGGAGGTTGTAGCTCACGGTCCGCATAACCTGCTCGTAGCCATATTGGGCGTTGCCGGCTTTGCGGCGGATGGCGTCCATGCCGTGCTCGCGGATGCTTCCGCCGGGAAAGTGGGCGAAGTTCTCGGCCATCCGTTCGTTGAACCCGCCGGGCTTGGTCAGGTTGCCTTTCATGAACTTCTCGAACCAGGCGTTGATTCCGATGGTCGTGGCGCCGCCGGCGACCTGGGCCAGGCCGAACAGGCCGATTTGGGTGATGTCCACGCCGGATTCCTTGAAAGCACCGGCCAGTAGCGACGGGGCCACGCCTTGGATGAGAGCGGGTACCATCAGGGCTACTGACAACGCCAGGAACTTGCCCTTTTCGCCCTTGAGGTAGCGCTCGAACAGGCTGTTGGTGTACTTGATGGTCTGGACCTCGTGGATGGGCAGGGCATGCAGGTCTTCGATGTCGCACAGGCGGACAAGCTCCTTGATTTCGTCCGGAGTGAATCCGGCCTTGGAAAATTTTTCCTCGAGGCGCTTGAACAGTATTTCTTCGGGGAATTCCTTTTCGGCGAATTCTTGGCGCGCTTCTTTGGTATAGAAAACGCGCTTACCGACCTGGGTCTCGCGGACGACCTCGGCCTTTTCGGCGCGCACCGTGTTGCGGAAGCACCGCGCATTCTCGGCCTCACGGAAGGCGTCGAAATAGCGTTCGAGGGTGGCGCCGAGCGATTCTTCTTCAGGCGTCAGCGGACTGTCTTCGTCCGAACCTTTGTCCTTGAACCGCGCGATGCGCAGGGTTAGCGCGCGGATTTCCTCGAGCGTCTCTGGCGACAGGTTCTCGACGTAGCTTTCGGCTTCAGTGCGTCGCGTGATGGATCGGCGGATGTCCAAGGTCTGCTCGAGGAGCTCTTTAGGGAGTCTGTCGGTCCCGAACCATTCTTGAAGCAGGGCTTTGGCGTTATCCAAAAGCTTCTGGCGTTCATGGGCCGACACGCGGCGGTCCTGGGTCAGTTCGGCGCCTCGGGGTTTGGCTTCGATTGGGTTCGCGGTCGTGAATGGATTGCCGGGAATCTCTGGCATATTCACGGCAAGGATAGCACGAAAACGCGATCCCTATCGGCCAGGTCCTTATGGATTTCCGTGTCTGCCTTCGGGAAAAGTTTTTTCGTCATCTTTTTCAGTTCCGCGGCCTGCGGCGGATCGAACTCAAGGTACGCATGGATTGTCTTGAACCCCAGCGAGCCCTGATGCCGTGCGAGCTGCGCCAGGAATTTCTGGATGAGCGCCAGGCCGTCTTTGCCGGCGAAGAGGGCTTTCGAAGGTTCGAATCCGACGACATCGGCGTCGAGGATTTTCTTATCCGAATCCGGGAGATAGGGGAGGTTGGCGGCGATGACGAGCGTGGGGAATTTCTTCGCTGCCCGACGGAGCCGTGAGAGGACTTTTTCATCCAGCAGATCAGCCGCGAGGAAGGAGATGTTTTTGGCGTTGTAAGTCTTGGCGTTGCGGCGGGCGACAGAGAGCGCCTTGGGCGAGATGTCGGTGGCGAGGACGGTCGAGCATTCGATTTCCTTGGCGAGCGTCACGGCCAACGCGCCGGAGCCGGTGCCGAGGTCCCAAATCATCACCTTGCTGTCATTCCCGCGAAGGCGGGAATCCATCGGATGGATTCCCCGGTCAAGCCGGGGAAGGGCATTTTTAACCAGGTCGACCATCAATTCCGTCTCCGGACGGGGGATGAGGACGTCGGGCGTGACTTTGAAGTCGCGGCTGTAGAATTCTTTGCGGCCTAGGATGTAGGCGATGGGTTCTTGTTTGGCGCGGCGGGAGACGAGCTCCATAAAGATGCGGGACTGGGGGCTGGGTATTGGGTGCTCGGGATGCGCCAAGAGCCAGGCCCGGTCGCGTTTCAAGACATGCGCCAGCAGAATCTCGGCTTCAAGACGCCCAACGTCCCGGTCCAGGTCGCAGACGATCTTTTTGGGCTGGAGTTTCGGCGCGGCGTCGCGCAGGGTTTCGGCGATGGTCATGCGGGAAGTCTAGCATATTTCCCCAAGGCGTTTGCGGCCTTGCCGAAATCCGAACTTTCGGATAAGCTCTCGGCACCAAATGGACGTTTAGCTCAGTTGGTTAGAGCGTTCGATTCACATTCGAAAGGTCGCAGGTTCGAATCCTGCAACGTCCACCACAATGGAATCCGCCCGAGAGGGCGGGTTCTTTTGTTTATTGAGCCCAAGATTACATTTTGTGCCTCTGACTGATAGAATGATTGCTAGTATGGGAGATACGCCACGCCTTAACGAAAAGCAGCTCTTGCATGCGAGAGCACTGTTTGATGAGATGGAAGAGAAGATCCAGGAGCTTTCAAAGCGCAAAACAAAGCTTGTCTTCGCGTATCGTCGAAAGCTCCGCAAGTGGCTTGAGTACGAGGAGCGAGGAACGCCAACGCTCCGTCGGAAACTCAAGGAAATTATGTGGGAGCGTCAAGGGGGCTTGTGTGCTATCTGTGGCAAGAAGATGCCGAAGAAGGAGATTGAGCTTGATAGACATGATCCGGTTAAGGGATATAAGATTAAAAATGTCAGACTCGTGCATCATAGGTGTCACAGGGCCGATCAGAAACGGAAACATTACAGTAACTAAATTATAGTGAATTTATGAAGAATAAGTACGGACTGCCGGAGGATGTGTTAGATAAAATCCGAATAAGGGATACGAATTGTGTTTACTGTGGAGTCTACATGCCGGATTGGAAAGATCGCACAAATAATTATGACTATGCAACCATTGAGCATGTATATCCTCCGGGCAATGATCCGACATGGGTGACTTTCTGCTGTCTCAGATGTAATGCGCGTCATCGCTCACCTCTCAAAGAGTGGTTTAAAACGGAATACTGTAGGGAAAAGAACATTAACGAAAATACCGTAGCCGAACCGATAAAAGAATTTCTTAAAAGTGGGCTTAAGGAATACTATCAACTGTGGCTCGATGGCTCTGAACACGAATTCCTGAAACGATGTGGCTGGATCCCTACAGGAAATGAAGCATTTGAAGAATCATTACTGCGCAGCTCTCTATCGGATGATGATAAGATTAGTTTTGATAAGGTTGCTTGTCAGATCCGCAAGAATGAATTTGCGAAATGGTATAAAAACCGAACGCTGGGAATAGGTCGCTACTATGGATTTGAATACAAGGAGTCTAATGGAACCCTCTATCGCAGGAAATATTTTGAAGAATAGTAAGAGAGCCGACGTCGGAAGGATTTGCTGACTAACTGATGTTTGAGTTACATGGGGTAAGGGTTCGGACATCCTTCACTTTGAGCCACCACCGCAAAACCCGCCGTCCGGCGGGTTTTGTCGAGACTGGACACAGGGTCAGGATTTGCTGCTATCATTGTTTGGCTTATGGACATCATCCTCCAACTCATCGATTTCATCCTGCATATCGACGTCCACTTGGGCGAAATCATCGTGCGTTACGGCGCGCTGACCTACGCCATCCTGTTCGCCATCGTCTTCGCCGAGACCGGCTTGGTCTTCACGCCGTTCTTGCCGGGCGATTCGCTGCTCTTCGCGGCCGGGGCTTTCGCGGCCGTCGGGTCGTTCAACCTGGCGGCTTTGCTCTTCGTCCTCTGGCTGGCCGCGTTCCTGGGGGATACCACGAACTATTGGATCGGACGCTTCTTCGGGAAGAAGATCATCGCCAGCCCGAAGGTCCCCATCAACCAGAAGCATATCGACAAGGCCCAGAAGTTCTACGAGAAGCACGGCGGCAAGACCATCTTCCTCGCGCGCTTCATCCCCATCATGCGCACGTTCGCGCCGTTCGTGGCCGGCATCGGCAAGATGAATTACCTCAAGTTCCTCCACTACAACGTCTTGGGCGCCGTGGTCTGGATTGGGCTGTTCGTGCCGGCCGGGTATTTCTTCGGCAACATCCCGCAAGTGCGAGAGAATTTCTTTTTCGTCATCCTGGCGATAATCATCATCTCGGTGATGCCGCTCGTCGTCGAGGCTTACAAGGCGAAATACCGGAATCCCGAAAAGTGAAATTATGATAAAGCGCGCCATCATCCTCGCCGGCGGGCAGGGAACGCGGCTGCGGCCGGTCACGCTCGAGACGCCCAAGCCGCTCGTGACCGTCCAAGGCACGCCCATCGCGACGTGGCTCGCCAAGCTGTTCGCGCGGCATGGGGTCGATGACTTGACCGTCATCTATCCCACGGCGTGGAAGAAAAAATTCGAAGAGTGGGCGGCTGGGGCGGATGACCATGCGCCCGTGCGGATAAAATTGTTCGAAGAGAAAGAAGCCATGGGTACCATGGGCGCGCTGGTCCACGAGGTCGAGAGGGGAGAGGGTCCGTTGTTCGTGACGAACGGCGACGAGCTCAAGGGTCTGGACCTGACGCGACTGGCGTCCTTCCATGCCGAGCGCAAAACCGAGGATCCGAGCCACGCCGTGACCATCGCGTTGGTCCGAGTGCCGAACCCGTCGGAATACGGCGTGGCCGAGATGGACGGGCACCGCATCGCGCGGTTCCACGAGAAGCCGGAAATCCCGCCGTCCACGCTCATCTCGTCCGGCTTGTACGTCATCGAACCGTCGGTATTCGATGAAGTAGGGGCGAATAACCATTCGCCCGCACCGAGGTTTTTGATGTTCGAGAAAGACCTGTTCCCGCGTTTGGCCGAGGAGCGGCGCCTCGCCGGTTGCCAGCTCGACGGGCCGTGGTATGACTGCGGGACGATGGAGAGGTGGGAGAAGGCGATAAAGGAATGGAGGGGGATCGAGTGAATCATCTCTGTCTACTTTTGTAACCAAAAGTAGCAAAAGTTTTGGGGGTCCGCGATGCCGCTCTCGGTGTCGCGGGCTTTCGATATTTTGCGGTCCACGCTTGGCGCGGACCCCCAAGCCCCCGTGTCACTTGCGAAGTGAGGCTCTGTTGGCGAAAAACGGAATATGCCAGTCTGGCTTTGGAGGGTCGGGCACTGTATCATGGCGGGCATGTCATCAGTCGAATCGTTTTGGAAAAAAATGCTGCCGGTCAAGCGGCCGTCGCCGGGGGACCGGTTCGAGGTCAAGGTCGTGACCACGCCGGCTGAGCTGGCGGTCCAGGAATATTTGCCGATGGAGGTGCGGTATGTATTGGCCGTCAGGCCGTCGCGCATCGAGGCGTTCCGCAAGATGCTCGAAGACGGTTACGGCATCGGCGTCAGGACGGTCGAGAAGACGCCGGAGCGCGTGCTGCAGGCGGTCGACCGTTTGTCGCGGCTAACCCAGCACAATACCATCATCCCCTGGTTGCCCGACCTGTTGCGGCGCGAGGAGCTTCCGGTCTTCACTGAGGAAGAATTGCGCCTGGCCGAAGGCCAAGGGGTCAACCTGTACGGGGAGGCGAAGGCCATCCTGTCCCAACGCTACGAATTCCGGAAAATCATCGCCGTCGACCTGCAGAACCGCTGCGTCGGCCCCGATGTCCAGCAACTGATGAAGGAGGTCAACGAAGACCTCTATCCCTTGGCTATCGACGCCATCGTGCATCGCGTCATCTACGACAACGCCCATACCCGGACCGAGGTCGCGCAGTCCGTCATCAAGGCCTTGCTCCTCGTCGGCCCCATCGCCCACGTGCTCGAGCACTTCCTTTCGGGCCTGGGCAAAGTCTTCGCGGCGAGCGTGGACGACGTATTGGCCGAGGTCGCCGAGCTGTTCGCGCTGCGCGGTTCGGGTTTCACCTGGCGCCAGCTCATCAAGCGGTCGCGGATCCTGATCCCGGTATTCATTGTCGCAACCTTCGGCGCGTTCCAGGTGGAGCCGCTGATCCGCGAGGGACGGATTGCTTTGGCCGGTGTGGTCTTCGGCCTTTCGGCCGTGGCCTTGTCGCTGACCACGGCGATCCAGTCGATATTCATGTACCGCAAGTCGTATGTCGACCTGGCCAAAGAGAACAAGCTGCGGTTGCCGGCCGGCAAGACCGTGACCGGCATGGCATTGCGCCAGGATTTCTATAACCCGGCGCGCCTCGGGTTGTTCATCGGCGCTTTCTGCGCGCCGCTCATGGCCGCGTCGGTCTTCAGCTTGGCGCCGGAGCTCTCGAAGAACGGCTGGATTTTGGCGGCCCTGGGCTCGACCGAATCGATCGTGGCCGGCATCACGGTCTTGAGCTCGAAACGCCTGGAAAAGACCCTGTTCCGGCACAAGGTCGGCAAAGCCCTGCGCAGCCTGGTTTACCGCCAGGCATGACGGCTTAGGCCACTCGACAAGCCGCGATAATTGAGTTATCTTAGCCCATACATGACTTTCCCATTCTCACGCAAAAACCAGGCCGAAGACGGTTCGGGGGGCAAGGCAGCCGTCGGCGCCGCCCTGAGCCTGCTTCTGGAGCTGGTCCAGGTCTTGGCCATCTCGCTCGCCATCATCATCCCGGTCAGGTATTTCCTGGTCCAGCCGTTCTACGTCAAAGGCGCCTCGATGGAGCCCAGCTTCTGGGACCATGAATATCTGATAATCGACGAGCTGTCGTACCGCTTCAAACAACCGCAACGCGGCGACATCGTGGTCTTCCGCTATCCGGCGGACCCGAAACAGTTTTTCATCAAGCGGGTCATCGGCTTGCCCGGCGAGACGGTCGAAGTGGCCGGCGGCCAGATCAAGATCTACAACGACAAGCATCCGAACGGCACCGTGCTGGACGAGAAGATGTACCTCGACCAGGACTACACGGCCATGACGCGGACCCAGACCCTGAAGAACGACGAATACTTCGTGCTCGGCGACAACCGCGTCGCGAGCCTCGACTCGCGCATCTTCGGGCCGGTCAAGCGCGAATACGTGGTCGGCAAGGTCTGGTTGCGCGGTTGGCCGCTCGAGAGCTGGAAGGTCTTCGGTGAAACCCAATACTCATTGTAGGGAGAGGCCGGCGCCACGCGCCGCTTGTCCCGCTTAAATGCTAGAAACCGTTTTAGCCTATGCCGAACGTGAAGAAGCCGGCCAAGCCGGCCAAGGAGGCCAAGAAGCCCGAGACCGCGGCGTCCAAGAAGGGGCCGGCGCCCCTCAACCTGGTGCGCGGCATGAAGGATATTCTGCCGGTCGACCAGCCTTACTGGGATCTCATGCGCCAGAAAGCCGACGAAATCTCCAAGGCCTACGGCTTCGAACGCATCGATACGCCGATCCTGGAGGAGACCCCGCTGTTCATCCGCGGCGTCGGCAAGCTGACCGACATCGTCGAGAAGGAGCTGTACAGCTTCGACACCTCGGGCGGCGAACATGTCACGCTCCGCCCGGAGTGCACGGCGCCGATCGTCCGTTCGTACATCCAGTACGGCATGTTGAACCTGCCGCAACCGGTCAAGCTCTGGTACCAGGCGCCGATGTTCCGCCACGACCGTCCGCAGCACGGGCGTTACCGCCAATTCTGGCAGTGGGGCTGCGAGATGCTCGGCGACGGCGCGGCCGTGGCCGACGCCCAGCTCATCTTCGTGGCCTGGCTGTTCCTCAAGGAGCTCGGCATCGACTCGACCATCCGCATCAATTCCATCGGCACGCCCGAATCGCGCGCCAATTACAAGAACGCCTTGGTCTCGTATTTCCGCACCAAGCGCCACAAGCTGTCCGAGGACGACAAGAAACGCCTGCTCAAGAACCCGCTGCGCATCCTCGACTCGAAGGACCCGGCGGCCGTGGAGATGAAGGCCGAGGCGCCGCAGATCGTCGACTGGCTCGACGAAGAATCGAAAGCCCACTTCATGCGCGTGCTGGAATACCTCGACGAGCTGAAGGTGCCGTATGAGCTCGACCCGTACCTGGTCCGCGGCCTGGATTACTACACCCGGACCGTGTTCGAGATCTACGCCAATTCGAGCGACCAGGATTTGGCCCAATCCGCCATCGGCGGCGGCGGCCGATACGACGGGCTGGCCGAGGTCTTGGGCGGCCGTCCGACCCCGGCGGCGGGTTTCGCCATCGGCCTCGATCGCGTCCACCTGCTCCTCAAGGAGATGAACGCTCCGGTGCCTCCGCAGACCGCCGACGTCTTCGTGGCCCAGCTGGGCGAACAGGGCCGCAAGCGCGCGCTGGCCATCTTCGAGGAGTTCCGCAAAGCCGGCATCCCGTGCGGCGAGGCGTTCTCCAAGGATTCGATCAAGGCGCAGATGGAACTGGCCAACAAACAGGCTTCCAAGTTCGTCATCATCATCGGCCAAAAGGAAGTGCTGGACGGGACGGCGGTCATCCGCGATATGGACTCGGGGACGCAGGAAATCGTGGACGCCCGCAAGGTGGTCCTGGAAATCAAGAAAAAGCTCGGATTGGCGCCATCCCATTGACGAAATCGGCGGATTGGCCTAAGATGCGCCAGTCGAACCAGAACGAATAACCTAACCAGAAAGGAGAGTGGGTCTACATGGGCGAAATCAAACGCCGCAAAGGCGAGACTTTCGACGCATTATTGCGCCGGTTCCAGCGTCACATCCAGGGCAGCGGCAAGCTTCTGCAGGCCAAGAAAGTGCGTTTCAGCAAGAAAAAGCAGAACCGCAACAAGCGCCGCGAGAGCGCGCTGTACCGCGAAGAGAAGCGCCAGTCCTACAACTACCTGCTCAAGACGGGCCAGCTCAAAGAAGAAGCTCCGCGCCGCCGCAACTAGGGCAGCGGGAAGCCTGCCGACACAGAACCGAAAAACAAGACGTCGAGCCGCGAGGCTCGACGTTTTCGTCTAAAAGGGGTAGCGTATCGAACGACTAACCAATAACGAAACATCCTATGCCGACCATCAGCGAACGTATCGAGAACGACCTCAAGGAAGCGATGAAGGCCAAGGCCGAGGCCAGGCTTTCGGCTTTGCGCATGGTGCGCGCCGCCATCAAGAACAAGCAGATCGACCTCGGGCATCCGTTGACCGACGAGGAGGCGACGGCGGTCATGCGGACCATGATCAAGCAGTACAAAGACGCGCTGGCGGATTTCACGGCGGCCGGCCGCGGCGATCTGGCCGAGAAGCAGCAGGCCGAGATAACGCTCATCGAAAGCTATCTTCCGGCCCAGCTGGGGGAGGCGCAGATCGAAGAGGCGGCCAAGGCCGTCATCGCCGAGATGAACGCCACCGTATCGGACATGGGCAAGGTCATGGGCGCGACCATGAAGAAACTGGCCGGGCAGGCCGATGGCCTGGCCGTCAAAGCCGTGGTCGAAAGGCTGCTGAAAGGCTGAAGGACACGGCTCGACGGTCCCGGAAACCGGATGGAGCATCTGACCGACCAGGAGTTGGTTTTGGCGGCGCGCGACGGCGAAGCTGCGGCGTTCGACGTCCTGGTCCGTAGGCATGCGCCTTCCGTCTATCGGTTCGTTTTCCGCTTGGTCCATGACGCGGCGGCGGCCGAAGACATCTCGCAGGAGACGTTCCTGAAGATCTGGAAGAACCTTAAGCGCTTCGATCCGCAGAAGCCGTTCAGGGCATGGATGTTCCGCATCGCCAGGAACTCCGCTTTCGATCGATTGAAGAAGAAACGCGCTTTCGCCTTCTCCGAGCTGGAGGCGGAGGACGGCGAAGCCATGGGTCTGGACGAGGTCGAGGATGAAGCGCCCTTGCCGGATGAGGTCGTGTTGTCGCAGGAGCTCCGCGACGAATTGGCTGCCGCCCTGGACCGTTTGCCGCCGAAGGCGAAGAGCGTGGTCGTGCTCCATGGTTTAGAAGGACTGACTTTCCAGGAAATCGCCGAGGCCAGCGACGAGCCGCTCAATACGGTCAAGAGCCGGTATCGGAGGGCGCTGGGGGAATTGAAAAAAACCATCGAAAAGCCTTGATATTTAGCCATCCTCAGGAAAGCCTGCACCAAACCGCAGGCTTTTGGCGTATTAATGGCATATGGACAAATTCCTTGCGGATGTCCTGTCCCAGCTCCCGGCACCGGAGATTCCGGACGGGCTGGAGGATAGGATATTGGCCCGAGTCCGTCGGGCGAGCATGCGCGGACTGTATGCCAGGCTGACGCTTTCGGTCGCGGGTTGCGCGGCCGGGTTGGCGTATGCGGCGGTCGCTGGTCGGACCATCCTGGCGGCCATCCAACAATCGGCGGCAGTCGGTTTGCTGCGCCTGGCATTCACTGACCCGGATATCGTGTTCGGGAACCTCCAGGATTCATTTTTGGGCCTGGTCGAGAACATCCCATTCGGGACGATCGCCCTCGGCGCCGGAGTGGTCTTTTCGGCCATCTGTGCCGTCGAATTCGCTTTGGCCTTGCGCCACGCCAAGCATCGGCCGACGGCCTTGATTTCCGCTTAACGAAACATCAAACATATGCCTGAATTCATCAAATCGAAAGTCCTGGTGTGGATCTTGGCCGGGCTGGCCGGCATCGCGGTCTTGGCCGGGGTGTTCCAATTGGGCGTCTCGCTCGGCGAGCGCAAGGCTCTGCATTTCAACCGCTGGTCGGAGAATTACGGCCGGAATTTCGGTCCGCGGGGCATACCCGAACCCGGCTTCGGCCGGGAGATGATGCGGGCCCCCCAGCCCTTCGGGGGGCCGATGCTGCCCGGCAGCCACGGGATATTCGGGAAAGTCCTGTCGACCGACGGCGTCTCGTTCGTCGTCCAGGGACAGGATAGCGTCGAGCAGAGCATCTTGGTCACTTCGTCGACGGCTATCCGCAGCGGGAACTCCGAAGCAAAAATAAGCGACATAAAGGCCGAGCAGAGCGTTTCCGTGTTCGGCCGGCCGAACGACCAGGGGCAAATCGAAGCTAAGCTGATCCGCCTGTTGGAAGGCCAGGCCAAATAACCGGAATATGTTCGGAAAAATACTGAAATTGCTCAAGCACAAGGCGGTGATGGCGCTCCTGCTCGTCGGCGCCGGCGTCGGATTGTATTTCGGTTTCCGTCCGGGCGGCACGGCCGGCGAAACCAAGTATGTGCTCGCGGCGGTCCAGAAGGGGACGATGATCGTATCCATCAAGGGTAGTGGCCAGGTTTCGGGGCAGAACCAGCTCGATGTCAAGCCGAACGTCTCGGGGGAAATCACGAAAATCCTGGTCAAACAGGGGGAGGAAGTGACGGCGGGCACGCCGCTCGCCGAGATCGACCGCAAGACGGCCGTCAAAGCCGTCCGCGACGCGGCGCAGGCGGTGGCCGACGCCAAGCTATCTTTGGAATCGGCGCAGCTGTCGTACAACAAGCTCAAGGAACCGCCGGATTCGGTCCAGCTGCTCCAAGCCCTGAACACGGTCAGCCAAGCGCAGCGCGATTTGGATAAGCTCAAGGAACCGCCGGACGCCTACGACCTCAGGCAGGCGGAGGCGGATTTGGCTGCCCAGCAGGAGAATGCCAAGATGTCTTACGACGGCGTGACGCCGAAGGTAGTCCGGAACGCGTATGACGACGCGGTGCCGGTGCTCAAGACCGTGGCCCAAGACCTGCAGAAAGCGTTGTATGACGCGGATTCGGTATTGGGTAACGATAACGCCAGCGCCAACGCCAATTACCGCCGGTATCTGTCGGTCCTGGATCCGAACAAGCTCTCGCAGGCGGATGCCTTGTACGACGGCCTCAAACCGCTGGTGCTGGCCTACAAGGCCCAGGCCGACGCGCTCCAGGCGACCGGGGCGAGCGCGGCCGATATCGAGTCGGCGCTGGCCGCGGCCCAGAAGGCGGTGAACCTGACGGAGCCGTTCCTCCAGATGACCTACGACGCGCTGCTCAATACTCTGTCGAATTCCAGTTTCAGCCAAAGCACGCTAACCTCACTCCAAAACACCATCCAGTCCGCCCGCAGCTCCATTTCATCCAAGCAGACGACGATCATCAGCCAGTCCCAGGCCATCGAGCAGGCCAAGAGCTCATACGCCACGGCCCAAATCAGCTTGACCAAAGCGCAGACATCGCTCGAGAAGCTCAAGGCGGGCGCGACCGCGGCCGAAATCGCGGCCGCCCAGGAGAGGCTGGACGAAGCCAATGAGTCGTTGGCCAAGCTGCGTCGCGGAACCGATGCCACCGACATCGCCATCTCGGCCAATTCGGTGGCGCGCAGCCGTTCATCCTTGCAGTCGGCCCAGAACAAATTGGCTGATGCCCAAGAAGCCTTGGGCGATTACACCGTGAAAGCGCCCTTCGACGGCGTCATCGCCAGCCTGCCGGTGCAGCCGGCCGACCAAGCTTCGCCGTCGACGGTCGTGGCGACCCTGCTGACGCGCGCCAAGGTCGCCGAGATATCCCTGAACGAAGTCGATGTGGCGAAGGTGAAAGTCGGGCAGAAAGCGACCCTGACTTTCGATGCGGTCACGGATCTGACCATCGCGGGCGTCGTCTCCGAGGTCGACCTCATCGGGACGGCGTCGCAGGGCGTGGTGAATTACGGGGTCAAGATCGTGTTCGACACGCAGGATGAGCGCATCAAGACGGGCATGAGCGTGGCCGCAGCCATCGTGACCGATTTCAAGCCTGACGTCCTGCTGGTCGCCAACTCGGCCGTGAAAGAGGGGACGGACGGCGCCACGGTCCAGGTCCTGAATGGCGTGAAGATCGATATGGCGAACGGCGCCCAAGGCGTGGCTTCACCGACCGCGCCGGAGACGCGCAACGTGACGGTCGGATTGGCTAACGATACGCAAACCGAAATCACCGACGGCCTGAAGGAAGGTGACCAGGTCGTGACGCGCACCATCAGCGGCGCGGCGACCGCGGCCGCTGGCGCTTCGGCCGCCAGGACGACGTCGGCGAACGGAAGGCAGTCCGGCGTCAGGATCCCGGGCATGGGGGGCTTTTAGGCCGTCCGGATTCCCGCCTATGCTTGAACTCAAAGACATAACCAAGGAATACGTCAATGGCGACGAGGTGACGAAGGTGCTCAAAGGCATCACCTTCTCGATCAAGAAAGGGGAGTTCGTGGCCATCATGGGGCCGTCCGGTTCGGGCAAGTCCACGCTCATGCACATCATCGGGGCGTTGGACGCGCCGACCTCGGGCCGATACCTGCTGGACGGTCAGGACGTGGCCAAACTCGAGCCGACCGAACTGGCGGAAGTCCGGCGGAACAAGATCGGCTTCGTGTTCCAGGCTTTCCATCTGCTGCCGCGCGCCACGGTGCTGCGCAATGTCGAGTTGCCGCTCGTCTATCTTGGCGTCGGGCGCGAAGAGCGGCATAAGCGGGCCAAGGCGGCGCTCCTCGCCTCGGGACTCGACGAGTCCCGCCATAAGCATCTGTCCAACCAGCTGTCCGGCGGCCAGATGCAGCGCGTGGCCATCGCCCGCGCCCTGGTCAACGATCCGTCCATCGTCCTGGCCGACGAGCCGACCGGCAACCTTGACTCCAAGACGGGCGACCTGGTCCTGGCGACCTTCCAGCGGTTGAACGACGAGGGCCGGACCGTCATCCTCATCACCCATGAGCCTTACGTCGCCGAGCATGCAGGACGTATCATCACGATCAAGGACGGGCTGGTGGTCGACGACCACCAGAACGGCAAGCGACGCGCCATCAAGAGCGAAGTATGAAAATCATCGATCTGCTGGAGGAAATCTACATCGGCGTTTTTTCGAATAAGGTCAGGTCCGGCCTGACGATGCTCGGCGTGGTCATCGGCATCGCGTCGGTCATCGCCATGTTGTCGGTCGGCCAAGGCGCCAAGGCCACGATCGAAACGAACATCCAATCCATCGGTTCCAACCTGCTGCTCGTCATGCCCGGGGCCCAACGCGGGCCGGGGCAACAGGTCAGCGCGGGGCGCGGTTCGGCCCAGTCGCTGACCACGGAGGACGCGACGGCCATCGCCGGAGTGGACGGGGTGGCGGCGGTCGCCCCGGAACTCTCGGGCCGCTACCAGGTCACCGCGCGCGGGACCAACACGAACACTTCGGTGGTCGGCACGCGGCCGACGTATCTCGCGGTACGGAACGTGGCCGTCGACGCGGGTTCATTCTTTTCCGAGGCCCAGGTCGCCAACCGATCAAAAGTCGCGGTCCTGGGGCCGACGACCGCCGTCGACCTGTTCGGCGAGGGCGCGAGCCCGGTCGGCCAGGCCATCCGCATCAAGGGCCAACAGTTCACGGTCATCGGTTTGACCAAGGCCAAGGGCGGTTCCGGATTCTCCAACCAAGACGACACGATCTTCGTCCCGCTGACGACCGCGCAGGCGTTCCTGAGCGGTACCGAATATGTCGGGACCATCAGCATCCAGGCCGCGGACCAGGGCGCCATGACGCAGGTCCAGGAGGCGGTCACGGCGCTGCTGCTGGAGCGCCACAACAAGACGGCCGACACCGCGGATTTCAACATCATGAACCAGTCCGACATCGTGAGCGCCGCGTCCAGCATGACCGATACCTTCACCATCCTGCTCGCCTCGATCGCCAGCATTTCGCTCCTGGTCGGCGGCATCGGCATCATGAACATGATGCTGACCACGGTCACCGAGCGGACGCGCGAGATCGGGCTGCGGCAGGCGATCGGCGCGGGCCAGGGGGATATCCTGTTCCAATTTTTGGGCGAGGCCGTATTGCTGACGGTCAGCGGCGGCCTGGTCGGCATCCTGATCGGCTACGGGGCTTCGCGGGCCATCAGCCTGTTCGCGGGCATGAACACGACGATCTCCTGGACGGCGGTGGCGTTGGCCTGCGGAGTCTCCGCCGCCATCGGCATCGTTTTCGGCCTGTATCCGGCGCGCCGCGCGGCCAGGTTGAATCCGATCGAGGCATTGCGCTACGAATAATCGATAATCGAACACCATCCAAACCATATGCAAACCAAACACATCTCCATCATCCTGGTCGGCGTCGTCTTGGCGGGCGCCTGCGGTTTCTACGGCGGGACATTATTCGCCAAACCCAGGGCCGGAGCCGGCCAAGGCATGCAGGCCCAATTCGGGGCGAACGGCGCGCGGAATTTCCGCGGCGGACAAGGAACCGGCCAGATGGGGCGCGTCCAGCAAGGCATGGCCTCCGGGGAAATCCTGTCGAAAGACGGGCAGAGCCTGTCGCTCAAGCTCCGCGATGGCGGCTCGAAGATCATCTTCCTGTCCGCCTCGACGACCGTGTCCAAGCTGGCGGAAGCCAAACTGGACGACGTCGCTTCCGGCGCTGAGGTGACGGTGGCCGGCACGCCGAACGCGGACGGGAGCATCACCGCCCAGATGATCCAGATCAGGCCGGCGGGAATGGCCGGTTTCGGCTTCGGGACCCCGGGCCAACAACCCAGGCAGGAAGGGGGCATGGCGGCCCCGACATCCCGCTGAACAGAGGGAATCAAGTCGGCATCAGGCAGCCGCCGGGCATGATTGTCCCGCGGCTGCGTTTTTTGTATACTGTTGAGGACAATTTCCAATTCACAACATGCCAAACAAACAAGCGGCGCTTTCCTTATGTTTAAGGCACGGGCTCAGCCGCGCTTTGCTGTACGCGGCCTTGGTCATGACGGCCGTGTCTTTCGCGCCTCCGGCCTGGGCGCAAAACGCGGCCCAAGAGAACGTCGCGTTGACCGCTGAGGCGGCCGGCATCGACCAGGGGGCGACCGACCTGGTGACCATCATCGGCCGGATTATCAACATCGCCTTGGGTTTCGTCGGGATAGTCTTCCTGGTGTTGATGCTGTGGGCCGGCTACCAGTACATGACCGCGGCCGGCGACCCGGAGAAGGTCAAGAAAGCCACCACGACGATCCGGAATTCCATCATCGGCATCATCATCATCGCTTCGGCCTGGGCCATCACCTCTTTCATCCTCGGCTTTTTCGCCGGACAGGGCGGCGGGGTCATCGGCGGCGGCACGACCCAGCCCCTTTCGCCGTTCACGGTTTCGCCCGGTGCGGCGTGTTTGGGCAAGGGCATCATCGAGATGCACCTGCCGGACCGCAACGCCACCGACATCCCGCGCAATTCCCCGGTCATCGTGACTTTCAAGCAGCCGATCAAGCCAGAATCCATGATGACGGACTGGGACGTGGCGACGAGCAACACCAAGGCGGAATACAGGCTGAACGACAAGAACGTCATCATCTACAAGACCAAGGAAGGCGAGACGACGGCCTTGAACGGGGATGCGGTCAAAGTCAGGTACACCAAGGACCTCAAGACATGGGTGTTCAAACCGGTCGATTACCTGGGCAACCAGGTCACGCCGACCAACTACACGGTCATCCTGCAAGGCGGCAAGACGGGCATCATGCTGACGAACAACACGCCGGCGATCACCTGCTCTCCGACCAACCAGTACGCCTGGCAGTTCGAGGTCTCCACGGTCGTCGATTTGGTGCCGCCGAAAGTTACCTCGGTCATCCCGCCGCCGGACGACGTGTATTTCCGGAACATCGTGGTCCAGCTGAATTTCAGCAAGGCCATCGACCCGACCGCGGCCCAGGGCAAGACGGCCGACGGATTCTCCAACATCGAAACCACCGCGGTGCCGAGCGGTTCGCCGCCGAACACGCCAGGCTCCATCGTCGCCGGCGAATACCGCGTGACCAACCAGTACCGGACGGTCGAGTTCATGACCGATTTCAAGTGCGGCACGAATTCCTGCGGCCGCGACATCTACTGCCTGCCGGGCAACAGCCTGATCGGCGTGGTGGCCAAGGCGGCGAAGCTCGACGGCCCCGGCCCGCAGGCCGTGTTCACCACCAATGGCTATGACGGCATCGTGAGCGTCGTCGGCAACTCGTTGGACGGCAACGTCCTGGGCGGGGACGGCAAGGCCGAGGGTCCGCCGATCGACAACTTCGTCTTCCAGTTTTCGACCAACAACGACATCAAGCTGACGCCGCCGGTCATCACCTTGACCGCGCCGGACGCCGACCCCAACAAGGGGCAGACTTCGAACGTGCCGCTTGACCAGCCGGTCCTGGCCGTTTTCGACACCTATCTCCAGTCCTCGACGCTGAATACGGACAACATCACCGTCGACGCCCATCCGGGGCCTAAGGCGACCGAGAAGCCGGACACGTTCTGGTGGTCGATCGCCATGAAGATGGCCAAGCTGGACGGGACCCTGATCGACGAACAGGCGACCCCGCCCGAGAAACCCGAGACGTCCGCCGTCCAGATTAACCATCGGGCGTTCTTGCCTTCGGGCGAGTATCCGGCCTTGAACTACTACGATCCGTACATTTCCTCCGAAGTCCAGGACGCCTACCAGAACTGCTTCAACCCGGCCCAGAAATGCGGCCCAGGCGACGGGTTCAACTGCTGCAAATTCTCGCCTTCCTCGGAAGGTTGCGTCAAAAAACTACACCCATGAACCTCCGTCGCATCTTCTTCATCCTGTTCGCCCTGGGGGCCCTGCTGACCGCAGGTTCCGCCTTTATCGCGGCGACACCGGCCAATGCGCAGGTCGATGCCGGTTTGGCCGAGGTCGGCCAGACGGTCAAACTTTCCAGCACAGACCCGCGGACCATCGCCGTCCGCATCATCAACATCGGGCTCGGGGTGATCGGCATCGTGCTGGTCGCGCTCATCCTTTACGCAGGTTTCATCTGGATGACCTCGGCCGGGGAGCCGGACAAGGTCGGCAAGGCCAAGAAGATCCTGATCAACGCGGTCATCGGATTGGTCATCATCCTGTCGGCCTGGGCCATCACCCGGTTCGTCATCGAGAGGCTGCTGCAAGCTACGCAGGAAGGCGGGGGAGTCACCGGAACGGGATCCGGCTACACCGGCGGCTTGGGCGGCAGTACCGGGACGTCTTTCCGCGTCAAATCCATCACGCCGCAAGGCGCGACGCCGCTCAAACCGCGGAACGTCGAGGTCAAGATTATCTTCACGAAAAACGTGGACGAGGCCAGCGCGGGGGCAATCGCGGTCATCAAGGACGGCGGTACCACGGTCGGCGGTTCGGTCCAGGTCGACGGGTCGCTCGTGACCTTCACCCCGGCCGATCCGTGCCCGACGCCGAATGAGACGCGCAAATGCTTCGACGCCAACTCGACCTTCCTCGTCAAAGTCGGCAACACCGTCAAGTCTACCGGCGGCCAGACCGTGACCTGCGGGGGGTTTGCCCCGGCTTGCGAGGCTTCGTTTTCGACCGGCAACCTGGTCGATGTTTCGGGGCCGAAAGTGAACATCACCTATCCGACGGAAGGCATGCCGGTCAAGGAGAATTTCCTCGTGGACGTGCTGGCTTCGGCGTCCGACGACAGCGGCGTCGCCCTCGTCAAGTTCTATGACGGAGCGTCGGTTTTCGCTTTGGACGGGCCGAATACGAGCAGCACGCCGCTCGCCCTGGATGCCAAAGGTGTTTGGGATACGGCGGGCGCGGCGCGGGGCCAGCACAATCTGTCGGCCGAAGCCTACGACCTTGATGCCAACACGACCAAGAGCGCGTCCGTGTCGGTCGTGGTCAGGGCGCTGCACTGCTTCAACGGCGTGCCCGACCCCGGTTTGGGCGAAACGGGCACGGATTGCGGCGGCGACCCGAACAGCCCGGAATTCTGCGGCGCCTGCAACGGCGGGGCGTGCACGAGCAACAGCCAATGTTCCTCGGGCTTCTGCCTGGGCGGGACGTGCGTCGAAAAGCCGATAATCAAATCGGTCTCGCCCCTCAACGGCAAGGCCGGCACCTTCGTCTCCATCTCGGGTTTCAATTTCGGGACGTCGACCGGCGCGGTTAAATTCCTGGGCGACCCCAACAACCCGGCCGACGACAAGGTCGCGGTGGCGCCTCAGGCTTGCGCCAGTTCCGGGGCCAAGACTTGGACCAACACCCAGGCGATCGTGGCTGTCCCGGAGGGCGCGGCATCCGGCCCGATCGAGCTCGTGAACGCGGCCAGCAACCTGGCCGACCGGACGGATCAGGACCCGGGTCCGGCCATCCCGTCATTCGTCGTGGATAACAGCGAGCATCCCGGCTTATGCGCCGTCATGCCCCCGGAAGACACGGTCAACAAGGAGGTCGACGCCATCGGTTCCGGTTTGGGAGCGACGCCGGGCACGATCATCTTCGGCTCATCCGACTACCAGCTCCAGGCTTCGCCCTGGTCCGACAGCAAGGCGCATTTCAAGGTCCCGGTGGTCAACAACGGCGGTTATCAGGTCTGGGCCAAGACGGCGGCCGGCTTGAGCAACGGCGTCGAGTTCACGGTCGTGGAGAAACTGGCTGGCGAAGGTCCGCAGTTGAATTCCATCGACGCGACCGTCGCGCCGCAGCAGGAATACGTGACGCTGACGGGCAAGAATTTCGGGTACACCGTCGGCACCGTCATCTTCACCGGCGAAACGGCCAATGGCCCCCTGGAAGCCGTCGGCGACACGTCTTTCCCGGCGGCCTGCGCCTCGGGTTTTTGGCGCGACGATTCGATCGTCGTCAAAGTCCCGTCCAAGTTCAAGAACGGCGAGGCGACGACGGACGGTAAATACCAGGTCAAGGTCAAGCCGGTCAGGCCGGACAACAAGGAATCGAATTCGCTGGACTTCACGCTCGACAACAAGCTCGTGCCCAAGCCGGGCATCTGCGCCATCCAGCCGGCGATCGGGCCGGAGGGGACCGTCGTCAAGCTGTTCGGCGACAGGTTCGGCACGGACAAACCGACCGTGACTTTCAATCCCAGCAAGAATTCGCTCGTCGACTCCAACACCAACCAGGAAATCAAGACCTCGGTCCCCAAGAACGCCGCGACCGGCCCGGTCAAGGTCCTGGCCCAGCTGTCCCAGGGAGCCACGACGTCGAACGCGGTCAACTTCCAGGTCCGGAACTGCAATGAGGCCCCGGAGATCTGCGGTCCGCCCGACAAATTCCAGTGCTGCCCGAAAGGCGAGTGCCGCGCGGCGAATGAGGCCTGCGAGATCCCCTCGGACAAGGCGGAGTTCGCTTGGCAGATGTCCACCGGCCTAATCCCGCTGGCGCCGTACGTCATCGAGGAATGTCGGCCCGACCTGAACCCGGCGCCGACACCCTCGCCTTCGCCCTGGCTGAACCGCGCCGGCGGCGACCAGGCCCCGGTGGATGCGCAGATAACGATGCGCTTCTCGCAGAACCTCGAACCGACGACCGTCAAAGCGTCGAATTTCAAGCTGTACGCCTGTACCGCGGCGAAAGACGACCCGTGCGGAACCAAGACCGACGTGCCCTTCACCTTCGGTTTCGTGCCCGGAGACGGCCAGGATTCGGTCACCCTTTGGCCGACCGACAAGTTGGCCGTCAACACGACCTATCTCGTGACCGTCTCGACCCAAATAAAGGGCAAGGGAACGACCGGGGCCTTCATGCTCGAGCGCCAGGATTGCGGCGCCGGACCGAACGGGGCGAAATTGGGCTATTGCTTCCGGTTCAAGACGCGCGACAACGCCGAGCCTTCGCAGATCAGCAGCGTGGGCGTCATCCCGCCGGTTTTCACTTTCCATGAGACGGGCGTGAACACCCAATACCAGGCCCAACCGCAAAGCCTGAACGACAAGTGCATCATCATCAACTGCAACCTGTTCAGCTGGGCCTGGGCGACCGGCGACACGCGCGGCTACGTCAGCAACAAGAAAAGCGAAAAGAATTACGGATTGTGCCAGCAGCTGGGCCACGGCAACGCCGAAACCGGCGACGTGCCGGTCGACGTGAAGGCGGCGCTTGAGGGGACGGGCATCCAGGGATTGGGCCGGATGTACGTCAATTTCGTTCCGCCCAAGGTCATAGCCTATGCGCCGAACTGCGACGCAGCGTGCAATAACGCGTTGGTTTGGGCGCGCTTCTCTTCCGAGCTCGATCCGAACAGCGTGAGCAAACCGGGGAACGTCGTCATCCGCAAATGTTTCAATGAGAACTGCTATGAGACCGAATTGAGCGAGCCACTCGCCCTGACCGGCTTGTCTGCGGATGCCGAAGGCGGCACCGAAATCCAGGTCGACCACGCGAATTTCGAACCCGGTGTCTTCTATTGGGTCTTGTTGCGCGGCGGACCGAACGCAATCGGGACCGACAAGGCAAATGACGGCATCAAGGGTAAATACGGGATACCGATGACCGGCACCAATCATCCGAAGGGCTTCGTCTGGAAATTCAGGGTGAACGTCGGCCAGGGCGCTTTCTGCAAGGCCGAGCGGATTGACGTCAAACCGGTCGAGAAGTTCGAGCTGAATATCGACGCCCGCCAGCTGTTCGCGGCCACGCCCGTCAGCAAACCGGACGCGTGCGACGCCAACGGCCAGAAGCTCGTGAGCTCGGGTCCGGTGGATTGGGTTTCGACGGTTCCGGCGGTCGCGGACCTGTATCGCCTGCCGGGATTGAAGATCCTGACCGCGACCGACGTCCGCAAGCTCCCCCTGGGCTGTTCCGGCAAATGTTTGGCCACCGGTTCCGGCGGCCTGTACGGCAAGCTGGCGATCTGTGGCAACAAGATAATCGAGACCACGGACAAGAATTTCTGCAAAAAACGCAACGGCCAGTCCAATACCACGACGCCCAAAGGGGACGCCTGCACGTTGTTCGCCCCGGGTTCGATGGCCGGCGAGGAATGCGAACCGGGCATCGACGGCGAAGATTTGTGCAGCAAGGACACGTGCCTGTTCAAGCCCGTCCCGTTGGTGACCTCGGGCGGCACGTGCGGCGACGGCCATGTGGTGGAGTCCTTGGGCGAAGCCTGCGACTTCGGGACGGTCTGCGTCGGCGGCAGCTCGGCGACTTCGTCGCCGGCGGTGCCGGAGTATTCCCTGTGCGGCACGGCGCCCGGGGCCACGGTGACCAAGCAGGCTTGCGAGAACGCCGGCGGGACCTGTTCGATGTTCGATTACCGCGGCTGCTCGGCGGGCTGCCGGCATCTCGGTTCGACCATCGGCAAATCGACTTGCGGTAACAACGATGTCTTGGGTGACGGCAAAGATTGCGACGACGGCAACAAGACCGACGGCGACGGCTGCAGCTCCAACTGCCTGCATGAGGCCTCCGCGCCGGCGACCGAAGTCGCGGCGGTCTGCGGCAACGGCGCATTGGAGCCTGGCGAGACCTGCGAGGCCCAACTCATCAACAACTCGCCGGTCTTCCCGGCGGGCTGCGACCCGTTCAAGTGTCTGCATACCGGGACCCTGGCTTGCAGCCAAGGAGAGACCGCCAAGTGCTGCGGCAACGGCTTCATCGACCAGGGCGAGGATTGCGATGACGGAAATTCGTCCAAGGGCGACGGCTGCAGCGCATCCTGCATGCTTGAAGGTTCCTCGGCGTATTATTCGGGCCAGGGCGCGATAGCGCCGAGCTTCTGCGGCAACGGCCGGCTCGAGCAGGGCGAGCAGTGCGAAATCGAGGCGCCGTCCAATCTGGTCGCCCAACAACTCAATTATCCGGCGCTTTACCTGGCGAACCCGCCGAAGTCCGGGTTCGCGGCATTCGCCCCGGTCCTGAACAAGACCTATCCGGCCACGCCGCCGTCGATGCCGGACCGTCTGCAGCTCGCCTACATCGTCGGCAACGCAGAACCGGAACCCGAGACCGGACGGGCATCCACGACGTTGCAGGTGACCATGATGGACCAGACGGGACGGGCGACCTATGGCCTCCAGTGCGGCCAAACGGATGAATCGGCGTGCGAGCCCGATGGCCAAGGGCAAGCGCGTGGTTTGGATAAGTTCGGCTGTTGCCGGGCGCGCCCTTACGCGGTCCATAGCTTCCCGGTCTCGCCGGTCCCGCAGACCGTGCCGCCGACGACCTTCTGCCGGAACGTCCAGATTTCCGTGGAGTTCAAGGATCCGATGGACAGCGGTTCGGTGGTCAACAACTTCAAGATCGCCCAGGTGCCGGGCGCGAATAACCTCTGCCCCAGCGGCACGTCCGACCTGATAATCGCCAAGGAAGGCCAGCCGGCCAAGGGTTGGTGGAACAAGCTGAAGGCCTGGTGGTCAGGGGTGATCGCCTGGTTCACCGGGGCGCCGACCGCCCAGGCCGAAAAATGGTGCGTCGGCGGCATCACGGGACAGCTTAAGCCCGTCGGGAACGCCAAGGCCCCAAGCAAGTTCACCTTCAACCTCGACAGATCCTTGCCCGCCAATTCGACCTTCAGGGTTATCCTGAAAGGCGACCCCAAGCTGACGGACAATTCGGACAAGAACATGCGCGAGGGCATCAAGACGCTCCTGGGGGTGGTGTACGACGCCACCAACGGGGACTACGCCTGGACGTTCCAGACCAACGACAAAATCTGCGCCGTCAACCTGGTGACCATCGATGACGTGACCGGGCTCCACCAGACGCCGCCTCCGCCGGAGCAGCCGGGCGACGAGCATCCGTTCCTGTTCATCAACCCGGGCAACCAACCAGAGTACCGCGACTTCGAGGCCATACCCCAGTCGCTGGTGAACGGGGCGCCGATCCCGTTGAGCTCGACCGACGAATACCAATGGTCGTGGCAAGCGTGGACGACGAGCAACCCGGACCTCGTTAGCTACAGCGACGCGCAATACCTGCCGGAAAGCACGACCGCCCAATTCCGGACGCAGCAGAAGGGGACCACGTCCCAGTTGAACGGCACGGCGATCCTGATCGCCGGCCTGCAGGTCGTGAAGGACACGGTCAACATCCCGACGACTTCGAGCACCACGATCTACGGCTCGGCGCCGGTGACGGTGTTGGCTTGCGAAAATCCGTGGCCGTCGCTGAACACCGCCCCGTTCCAGGACACGGATGCCTGGCTGAAGGACAAATTCCCCCTGGTCTACCAAGCGCAGTATGTCTTCACCGTGCCGGATCCGCTCGTCCAGAATTTCTCGACCATGTACTGCCGCGACGACGGCGAGGAGCACAATACCCTCGACGATCTGAAGGCGCTCCAGGTCAATCCGGTGCCGCGGACCCAGGCGGACAAGGATAAGGGCATCCTCCGCCAATACCTGCTGACGTTCAAGGAGCCGGAGCTCAAGCAGGACGGCATCGGCATCCGCATCATGGAGAACCCGATGCATCTCTCGCCGCGTGAGTGGTACTCGATGCAAGGTTTCGTGGGCAGCCCGAAGGAAGTCAAAGTCGACGGTTATCCTGCCTTGCAGGACGGCCCGTCGATCTACGTGGCGGCGGCCAACCAACCCAAGAAGGACGGGCCGATCTATTCGAACATCTACATCATCTCCCACAACCAGAACGCCGTTAAGAACACGCTCGTCATCTACGACCAGCTGGTCAAATACCTGACCTTCAACATCAACATCCTGGGGCAGAGCAATACCTGCCACCAACTCGGCAGCGGTTCGCAGTATGAGGAAAGCACCGTGTACCTGCCGCAGACCCAGGGCCTGAAAGTGCCGGTCAACTGCACCGCCGATTTCGAGTGCCTGGCCTTGGACAGCTCGGTCAAGCTGTTCTGCGACGCCAATAAGCTGAAGATGGCGCGCGATACCCAGCGCATGGCGGATTTCCAGGAGATCAGCCGCAAGCTCGCCCTGTCTTTCGACTTTTTGGGAGGGAAGTATCCGCAACTCACCTCCGGGACCTTCATCAAAGGCATGACCAACAGCGTCTGGACGTCGTGGAAGGACGAGCTGGGCAAGCAGCTTTCGGGCGCGATGCCGACCGACCCGACCAACCGGTTCCTGACCTGCGGCCGTTGCGCCAACGGCGTACCTTGCCAAACCTCAGCCGACTGCGCGGGCCAAAGCACGACCACCTGCATGGGCGGCAAGATCGGCAGCAAAGTCGTCGACGGCAAGGTCCAGTTGGGCGTCTGGGTGGAGGATCCGCAGATCGACCCGCAGACATGCTGGAACACCAAGGAGGCGAAGTACGTCTGTCCGCGTTACGACGACAGCAACCCGTTCTCCGTCTCGCGCATCTACCAGTTCCGTTCGTTCGCCGGAGGTACGCAGTACGAGTTGGGTTCGGAATTCGAGATCAGGCCGTTGACGGCCGGCAAACAGGACTGGTGGTATCCGCCGTTGTCGGAGTTGGCCTACCGCTGCTTCAACACATCGACCTACGGGCAGTACTGCGCGAACGCCAACGGCCAGGCCGACGATAAGCTGTGCCGCAAGTGTTCCAACCCCAACAACTGCAAGTGGTGCAAAACGAACACCTCGCTGGACTGCACGTCCGACGCCAACGTCTGCCCCAACAAGGACTGCATCGACGTCCCGTACGCCAGCGGCTCATGCCGGCCGGTCGGCGGCAGCTTCAAGTACGCCGATATCTGCACGAACCTGTCGTTCGCCGAGAACGGCGTGTGCGGCGACGGCATCAAGAACACGGCATCCAAGATATGCAGCGTCAGCTTCAAGGCTTGCGCCACGAACGCCGACTGCGGAACGACCGGCGGGACCTGCATGACTGAAGCCTGCGAACTGGGCGAGACCAAGTCGGTGCCCTGCGCCACCGACCCGCTGAAGCCGACGGTCAAGGACGGCCATCAGCTGCAGACCTGCGTAGCCTGCACGAAATTCGACGTCGACCCGAAGCAACCGCAGTGCGTGCCTGACGTCAAATGCGGAAACGGACGCATCGACAAGCATTGCGCCATGACGACCACCCAATCCTGCATGAGCAGCGACGATTGCCCGCCGTTGTACAAGATGTTGATCCCCAAGGGATTCGGTACGCCTTCATTCACCATCCCCCATGAAGCTTGCGTGCCGGCCGAAACCTGCGACGACGGGGTATTGAACGGGACTTATGGCCATTGCGCGGTCGGTTGCGGTGGTTATGGGGGTTTCTGCGGCAACGGCCAGCTCGACGGGGGCGAGGTCTGCGACAACGGACCGGCCAACGGAAGTTGGTCGAACAAGCAGAATCCGGCTAGTTGCAGCCTGGACTGCAAAGGCATCGGCGCGTATTGCGGCGACCAGACCGTCCAACAACCGAGCGAGGATTGCGACGGCCAGACGGAAACGTCTCAGAAAGCCCTGTGCCAGAACACGAGCATCCTGTGCGACTCCAACGCGGATTGTCCGGCCAACGTGGCTTGCGGCACGACCGTCGCGCCCGGGTCCGGAGGCACGCCCCAACTGGTGGATGCGCAGAAACAGAACGTCAAAGCTGACAAGTTCGCGGACTGCAGCAAGCTGTTCGTGCTCGATGCGCAAGGCGGCTTGCGGCCGACGCAGCGCGTGCGGAATTGCCTGGCGCCGGGCGGGACCCCGGCCTGCAAATGGGACGTTTGGACCGCCTGCATTCCGGTGGGCATCTGCGGCGACGGCATCAAGGAACCGAACGAGGAGTGCGACAACGGCCAGCAGAACGGCAACACCAAGCCCTGCACCGCGGAGTGCAAGAAGAACGTCTGCGGCGACGGCAACCTGAATACCGGGGTAGAGGAGTGCGACAGCGGGGCGCAGAACGGACAGGCGACCTGCAACGCGGATTACGGCTCAAGCTGCCTGTCGTGCAGCCCAGGTTGCAAGTTCATGGCCTCGGCCGGCGGTTATTGCGGCGACGGCATGAAGAACGGCCCCGAGCAATGCGACGGCACCGAAGGCCTCAAGGACGCCCAAGACAACGACGTGACCTGCAAGATGTTGGGTTATGATTACGCCGAAGGCTCCACCCAGCAGTTCAGCGCGGCCGAAATCGAGACGGTAGCCGCGGATTTCGCCTGGGCCGGCTCCGGCACCCCGTCCGGCGGCGCCAAATCCTCTTCGTTCGACCTCCTCAACTCCCAGTACACGAAGATCCTGGATACGACGAAGTCCTACAAATATTGGGCTCCGGGCACTTCAACGCCGTACAATTTCCAACTCCTGAGCAAGCTGGATAAATCCTCCTTCCTGACCATCTTCGGCGGTACGTCGCAGTCTTCTCTCGACCCGCAGAATATCGTGCTCGGGACATCGAGCAGCTTGATCAAGAAGGTCGGAGGCGTCGCCGGCGGAGGCAATATCACCAATTCCATCGGTTCGTTGGTCTATGGCCCCGGCTTCTGGTCAGGCCTCGGCGGCAGCAGCGCGCCGGCCTACAACCCCGAGGCGGCCAAATGCACCAACGCCTGTTCGTTCGGCGGATGCAGGAAGTGCGCTTTGGATCCGGGCAAGAGCGTCATCAAGGGCCGGATCTACGACGCCGTGTTCCAGCAGGTGGTGGCCAACGCCCGCGTGACCTTGACCTACAAGGGGACCAAAGTCGACGAGACCTACTCGGACATGAACGGCGTGTTCTCCTTCAAGACGCTGAACGCCAACAAGGCGTGCGATTCGTACAAGATCGTCATCGACATGTACGAGGACAATCCGTGCACGGCCAAGTCCAAGGGCGAGCCGCCGGAGTCGTACTGCTACCGCAACATGACATCTCCCTGGACCTATCCGTACGACATCGACGAGAGCAAACAGGGCGGATATTTCCCCTTCACCAGCCAAACTTTCACGGCCGCGGATTTCGTGGCCGTGGCGAACGGCACGGATGCGGACACTGTGCCGCACATCGACATCTTCCCGAGGCCGGAGCGAGGCATGGCCTATGTGGCCATCTCATGGCAGCCGGTCGCGGGGAAAGTCTGGTACAAGCTGCACACCGTGCTGCCCAACAATTTCGCCTTCACCACGCCCATCCCGAACGGCGACTGGGACAAGGACACCCGGATAGAGAGGTGCAACTACGCCCAGCGGCCGGCCATCGTCAACACGCCTGACGGCGACGGCAACCCAAAAGATTATTGGTGGGAGTGCCTGCGAGACATCTTCCATTACAATCCGGGCAGATGGGACACGGGCAAGTTCCCGTACGCGCGGCTCATGTGTCTGCATCGCGCCGGCGAGAAGACCGCCGGTTGGATCGACCCGAAAGGCAACGGCTGTCCGATTGAGGGGTATGAACAGTGCATCAAGAACCAGGGGAAGACGGCTTCGCAATGTTCGATGAGCTCGACGTCCGACGCCAAATGCAGCGCTTGCGGGCTCGACGCCAACCACGTGGATCAAGGCAAGTGGACGTGCTTCAAGGAGCCGAGATTCGCCGATTGCGCCAACCCGATGACCTTCTCCCCGTTGACTTCGCTGGTGAATTTCGCACCGATGGTCGCGAGCCAAGAAGACGAGCCGGTCAGGTTCTACTTCGTGGCCGGCGACGGTTCGTCCAACGACCTGAAGAACCTCATGGCTTCGACCGAGGCGCGTTTCACGGCGTATACGGCCTTGACCAAACTGAACGGGACATCCGAAATCAAGCCGGTGGCGCAGCCTTCCGGTACGGGCTGGGCCTGGCATATCGCCGATTTGGACCCGAAGACCCAGGAGATGAAAGCGGTGAATACCCTCGAGGGACAGGACGGGACCCAAGCCAAGATAGCGAGCTGCCTCGGCACCACGGCCGATTATCGGGATCCCGCGAAGGCTCCGAATTGCCAGAAGTCCATCGCCGGTTTGGCCGCCTGGAGCTACTGGTTCCAGGCATCGGGGTCGGGCGGATACTGCGTGACCAACCCCAACCTCGAAGAAGAGAACGCCATGACTTGGCTGCTCGGCAAGGCGGGCGTCTGTTGGCAGGATCCGGAGATCGCCGCTTGCCAGGCGGCCGGGAACACCTGCAAGGATTGGTCTTACCACGCCTGGACTTGGGCCAACTACTAAAAGTTTATGGAGAAGAAAAACATCCTGATCTATTCGGGGATAGTGGTCGCGGGGTTGGGCGCCATGGTGGCCATGGTCCTGTTCCTGCGCAGCCGCAGCGCGCCGCCGGCCGAAACCGAAGCTTTGGCGAAGCCGGCGACCCAGGCGGCGACCGGCAAAGCCTTGCCGCCGCCCCAGCAGTCGGCCGGGGTCCGGAAGTATGAGCCGCTGGATCAGGTCCCGACAGCGAAGACCAGCGGGACGAACGTCAAGATATACAGATAAAAATAACCGAAAATTATGTTCGATTCAGCTCCTCCGAACCTGCCGGTCGAACCGGCTCCGAAAGCTCCGCCGCAACCGCCCCAAATGCCTTCCGTCCCAGCCGCCCAGCAACCGCCGTCGGCCGGGCAGCAGCCGGCCGCCATCGGGACGATGAAGAAAGAGCCCGAGGATATCTTCAAGGGTCTGGATGCCGCCGTGGACGTGACGGCGGATGCCGCGATACCGGTATTCGAGAGCGCGCCACGCAAATCGCCGTTGAAACTGATCGGCTTCGGCCTGGCCGGTCTTTTGGTCTTGGGCGCGGTCGGATTCGCGGCTTGGTATTTCCTGGCCAAGCCGAAAGGCACGACCGAAGAGACCGTTGGTGTGGCTCCCGCCGTCGAAGAGACTTCGACCGGACAGGTGGTGGAAAAACCGCCGACGGCCGAGCAGATGCCGGTCACGACTCCGCCCGTCGGTTCCAATATCCCGGCGCCTGAGATGGCGCCGACAGCTCCGCAGGCCACCAGCGGGCAAAGCGGCGAAGGCCAGCCCGCGGTCCAGCCGGAAAACGCGCCCGTGGCGTCGAACAATGTCCAGCCCACCGAAGGGGCGGATGCCGACCAAGACCTGCTGACGGATGCGGAGGAAGCGTTGCTCGGGACCGATCCGGCCAATAACGACACCAACGCGAACACGTACCAGGACGCGACCGAAGTCGGAAACCTCTACGATCCGGTCAGGAAGGGCGCGTCCTTGGCGTCTTCGCCCGCCCTCAAATATTTCGAATGGGACGGGCTCAAGTTCTTGGCTCCGGCCAGGTGGCAACTCATGGTCGACGCCTTGAAGTCTGACTTGGCTGTTCTGGACACGGGGACGAGCGCCAAGTTCATGCTCCAGAAAAGGGGGGACTTGGGCGGCCAGACCCTGCGCGGTTGGCTGGCGCTGTCCGAGAATGATACCAGCATGCGTCCGCTCAAGACCAAAGGAGGCTGGGAAGCGCTGCAGACGGCGGATCGGCTCACGACTTACCTTGCGGTTAATGGTACAATCTACATATTGTCATACGAATTGAACGGAGCTCCGACATACGACTACCGAACCTTGTTCACGCTGTTGGCCAATTCCCTCCAAGTCACCAAATAGCCCCTTATGCCTGACGTCCAACCTATGCCGCCTCCGGCCGGCCAAGCTCCGGTCGCCGAACCGGATATCGTCGTGATACCGGAGAAGTTTTACGGCGCCGCGCTCAAGGCCAAAGTCGAGGCTCCGCCGCCGGTCGCGGCGGCCCAGTTGGAGCAGCCGAAGAAGGGGCCCACGCTCTATATCGTTTTGGCGGTCGTAGTCCTGCTATTGGCGGCCGGAGGGGCTTTTGTCTATTTCAACCGCAATCTCCTTTTCCCGCCGGCCAAGGCGCCTGAACCCACGCCGGTCGTGAAAGTCGAAACGCCGCCTGCCCCGACTCCGCCGCCTGCCCCGACGGCTCCAGCCAACCTGACGGCTACCTCCAGCAATCCCCAGAGCGCTTCGATCGCCTGGACCGACACTTCGGCCGAGGAAACCGGTTTCCGGGTCGAAAGGGCAGAGGACCAGGGCGCTTTCCAGGCCCTGACCAGTTTGCCTCCCAACAGCAATTCATATGTGGACAGTTCCGTGGTATCCGGAAAAACCTACCGCTACCGGCTTTTCGCCCTGAACCAATCAGGGGATTCCCCGGCCTCGAATGAGGCTGCGGCCAGCGTCCCCCAAGCCCCACCGCCTCCGCCCGAATCCCCGAAGCTGCCGCCGGCCGGTTTGGATACGGATTCGGATGGGCTGACGGATCTGGAAGAGAGCCTGTTCGGCACCGACAACCGCACCCCGGACGCGGATGGCGACGGCTTCCTCGACGGCAACGAAGTCTATAACCTGTACAACCCCAACGGGAAAGCGCCGGCTAAGCTCGAGAACTCGAACCAGGTCAAGAAAATCGAGGGTTCGATCGGCTGGCAGATGCTTATCCCGGCGAGCTGGACCACGCAAGATGCGGCCGCGGACGGCAGCCGGATCACCATCGTGACCGGGCATGGCGAGACGTTCAAGCTGGCGGTCGAGGACAACCCGAACAAACAGACGGTCGTCGAATGGTATCTGGCCCATCATCCGGAAGCCCAGCGCGACCAGATCCTGAAGTACAAATCCAAGCACGGATACGAAGGCATCATCGGCGCCGACCAGCTGACCACCTTCGTGCCCTGGGGCGACAAGATATTCACCTTCACCTACGACCTGGATGGCCAATCGTTCATCAACTACCGGACGACCTATTACATGATGATGAATTCGCTCGTGTTGAGCGGATTGCCGATGGTGAATGTGCCGGCCGGCAGCGCATCGCTGCCGTTCGAACCGGCGGCGACGACTCCGGGGGTGGTGACCGCGCCGCAGGCGGTCTTCCCGACCTCTACCCCTCCGGCAAACGAGATGCCGCCGGCTTCGACCCAACCCATCACCCAACCGACCGAAACCGCACCCGCCGCTCCGGCCGCGGATGCGCCAGGCGCAGCGGCCCAAACCACGCCATGATCGAAGTCGAAGTCATGGGGCGTTTGCCTTCTGTCCTGACGAAGCGTCAAGTGGCGCGGGCGGTCTCTTCGGCTGTCGCGGTTTCGCGCCGTAAGGCGGAGGGGGCGATCACGGTCGCGTTCGTGACCGAAGAGGCCATCAGGAAGCTTAACCGCAAGCATCGGGGCAAGGATTCGCCGACGGACGTGCTGTCCTTCGCTTCAGCGGATCTTCGGGCGGACGACGGGCGCAAGGCCCTGCGGGCCGGCGACGTGTTCGTCGCGCCGGCTTTCGTGAGGCGCGATGCCGCCAGGATCGGGGTGGAATATCCACGCCAGCTCGGGCGGGTGGTTGTCCACGGCGTTCTTCATCTCATGGGCTTCGACCATGCCTTGCCGGCTGAGGAGAAACGCATGTTCGCGCTCCAGGAAAAGGCGCTGAAAGAATCGTTATGAACTGGCTTAAAGGCACCATGGAAAGTTTCGGCCACGCTTGGCGTGGGCTCCGTTTGGCGTTCGCGACTGAGCGGAGTTTTCGCATCCAGGTGGCGGCCGCCTTGGTCGTCATCGCCTTGGTGGTGATTTTCCCGCTGGTCGGTTGGGAAAGGGTTTTGCTGCTTGTAGCCACGGCCGCGGTGCTTGTGCTAGAATTGGTGAACAGCACGGTCGAGAGATTGGTCGATTTATTCAAGCCGCGGCTGCATGCCTACGTGCGCGACATCAAGGATCTGATGGCCGCCGCGGTCCTGGTCGCCTCGGCGTTTTCTCTTGTCGTGGGTTTGCTCGTGCTCTGGCCGCATCTCGGCCAACTCCTTAACCTCTTATGAAGGATCGCCTGATCGTCGGACTCGACTTGGGTTCGTCGCACATCCGCCTCGCCGTCGGTCAGGTTAGCTATAGCCAAGACAAGCACGCCCACCTGAACCTGATCGCCGCCACCGAGTTGCCCTCGCAGGGCATAGCCAAGGGCGGCATCAGCTCGCTGGAGGATGCCGTGAGTTCGATTTCGTCATGCCTGGAACAGGCCGAACGCATGGTCGGCATGCCGCTCAACGAGGCGACGGTCGGCATCGGGGGGACAGCCATAACCTCGCAGGAAGCCAAAGGCGTCATCGGCGTCTCCCGGTCAGACGGCGAAATCCGCGCCGAAGACGTGTCCCGGGCCATCGAGGCCGCGCGGGCGTTCGTCAATCCGGCGAACCAGGAAATCCTGCACATCCTGCCGCGGAGCTTCTCGGTCGACGGCCAAATCGGCATCAAGGACCCGATCGGCATGCAGGGCATCAGGTTGGAGGTGGACACGTTGATCGTCCAAGGGCTGTCTTCACATGTCCGCAACCTGACCAAAGCCGTCTTCCGGACGGGTTTGGACATCTCGTATCTCGTCTATAACCCGGTCGCCGTGGCCGAAGCCGTGACTTCGCCGCGTCAGCGCGAGCTCGGGGTCTGCATCTTGAACGTCGGGGCGTCGACTACGTGCATGGCCGTGTACGAGAACGGGGAGCTGCTCAGGGCCGTGACTTTGCCGGTCGGGGCCGACCACATCACGTCCGATATCGCCATCGGCCTGCGCGTCTCATACGAGGCGGCCGAACGGATCAAGGTCATGCACGGCACGGCCAACGCCGAGCCGTTGCCGAAACGGGGGGTAGACATAGACTTGGTTGATTTCGGCGCCGGGGCGAGCGAAACCGTATCGCTGCGCTACATCGCCGAGATCATCGAAGCGCGGGTCGAGGAGATATACGAGAAAGCCCAAGCCGAACTGAAGAAGATAGACCGCGAAGGCCTGCTGCCGGCGGGGGTGGTCCTGACGGGCGGGGGAGCCAAGCTGCCGGGGATGGTGGAGGTCGGCAAGCGCGTCCTGCGCCTGCCCTGCGCCTATGCCATGACGACCGCGCCGAGCTCGATGCCGGAACTCGTCCAGGATCCGTCGTTCAGCACGGCGGTCGGTCTGGTGCTGTGGACATACGAGAACGAAAGGCGCGAGGACGGCAAGGGCATGCCGACGGGCCTGGGCATCGGAGCCAAAGGCAGCGACCTGTTGGGCAAGCTCGGCAATCCGATCAAGAAGATCTTCAAGTCATTTATCCCGTAAGGTTTTTCCGGACGAAGACGGCCAAGTCGGAGCGAAATCGGGAGGTTCACGTTCGATGACGTTCCCCGGCAACCCAGCCGGGGTTTATCGTTGACTTTGCTTGACGGTCTGTTTTTGGTTCTGTATCCTCGCAGCAGAAGGAACAATTATTGGCTCAATATAGCCACTTTCGAGTACATATTGTACTCAAAACCATATGGCAGAAATCAAACCCGAAATCGAGACCTTCGCCAAGATCAAGGTGGTCGGCGTCGGCGGATCTGGCGGCTCGGCCATCAATCGGATGATCGCCTCGAAAATTCGGGGCGTGGAGTTCGTCGCGATGAATACGGATGTCCAGGCGCTCCACCATTCGCAGGCCCAGACCAAACTCCACATCGGCAAGACCGTGACCCGCGGCCTGGGTGCCGGCATGGATCCGGAAGTCGGAGCGCGGGCGGCTGAAGAGAGCCAGAATGAGATCAAAGAGATACTCAAAGGTTCTGACATGGTGTTCATCACCTGTGGCTTGGGCGGCGGCACGGGTTCGGGCGCCGCGCCGAAAGTCGCCGAGATGGCCAAGGAGATGGGGGCCTTGACCGTGGCCGTCGTCACCCGGCCGTTCGCTTTCGAGGGGGCCCAGCGCCGAGCCATCGCCGACGCGGCCCATGACCGGCTGGCCGAGGTCGTCGATACCATCATCACCATCCCCAACGACCGGGTGCTCCAGATCATCGACCGGAAGACCTCACTCCTCGACGCCTTCGAGATCGTGGACGACGTCCTGCGCCAGGGCGTGCAGGGAATCTCGGAACTCATCACCGTCCCCGGCCTCATCAACGTGGACTTCGCCGACGTCCGGGCCATCATGTACAACCGTGGCTCCGCCCTGATGGGCATCGGCCGGGGCAGCGGCGAGAACCGGGCGGCCGACGCGGCCAAGAGCGCCATCGCCTCGCCGCTCCTTGAGGTCTCGATCGACGGAGCCAAGGGCGTGCTCTTCACCATCACCGGCGGCTCCAACCTGGCCATGTTCGAAGTCTCGGAAGCGGCCAAGGTCATCACCCAATCGACCGACCCGAACGCCAAGGTCATCTTCGGCGCCATCCTCGACGAAGGCCTCAAGGACGAGGTCAAGGTCACGGTCATCGCCACCGGCTTCGAGCTCCGTACGCCGAACGTCAAGAAAACGGCTTTCGCCTCAGGTTCATACGCCCCGCGAGCCGAACCTTTGGACCATGTGCCGTTCGTCGGCCGGGGCGCGCCCGTCTCGAACGTCCCGCCGAGCCCGCAAGCGCCGGTCAGGCAGCCGGTCGAGCCGGCGCCGGCCGTCAACCCGACGCCGGAGCCCAGGGAAATGCCGCCGCAGAGGCAACCGGATCCGGCCCCGGCCGCGGTCCAACCGCACGTCCAGGCCCCAAACTACTCGCCGGTGCAGCCGGTCCGCCCGTCCATGCCGGCGCCGAGCCGCATCCCGAACCAGGGGAAATCAGAAGAAGAGGACCTCGAGATCCCGGCCTTCATCCGGAAGAAGATGATGTAGGCGACAACCGATAATCATGGGATAACGCCGGAATTGTCTTCCGGCGTTATTAGTCTTATGATGCCCAGCGAAGATATGCACTGTCCGGTCTGCAGCCACGACGCCACGAGCGTCATCGATACGCGCCTGACCGCCGAGGGTTCGGCTATCCGCCGGCGCCGCGAATGCGAGAAATGCGCCTATCGTTTTTCCACGTCCGAGGAAATCGAGCTGTTGGATTTGGCCGTGGTCAAGCGCGACGGCCGGCGCGAGGCGTACTCGCGCGATAAGCTCGCCGGCGGCATCCGCCATTCGCTGCAGAAGCGTCCGTACACGGATGCGGCTTTCCGGACGCTGCTCAACGGCATCGAGCGCGACATCCAACGCAAAAAGACGGATGAGCTGACGAGCCGCGAAATCGGCGAGATCGTGATGGACCGGCTCAAGGCTTTTGACAAGATCGCCTATATCCGGTTCGCCTCGGTTTACCGGCAGTTCGAGGACGTGGATTCGTTCACCCGCGAACTGAAGAAACTGGATAAGCGGCCCAAACGGAAGGGCAAGAAGGGACGGGAAACGCGTGACCAGACCGGCAGGCTGGGGATTTGAGGCGGAGTTGTCCGAGGCGGGGTTTAGGCCGTATAATTTTCCGGCATCCCTTTTTTATCCACAATAAGCAAGCCATCCTAAAGATATGCGCGATAAAAAAGATCTGTTCATCAACATCGCCTCCTCGGCCGTCACGGCGGCGGTCGTGACCATTGGGGTCATCCTCCTGCAACCGGCCGTCAGGCCGCAGCTCCAGGGTTGGCTCAAAGGCGTCGGATCCGAAGCGCCGAAAAGCGACATCAAGGTCCCTGAGGCCAAAATCGCCGCGACCGAAGGCCCGGTCTACGAGGACCGGACGATCGAGGTGGTTAAACAGGCGCAGCCGGCGGTCGTCGCCATCGTCATCAAGGCTAAGCTGGCCCAGCGCCAACCCGTAAACATATTCGGCGATCCGTTCGAGGAATTCTTCGGTTCACCGTTCGGTTCCGCGCAGCCAAAACAGCCGACGCCCGCAGAGCAGCCGGAGCCGACGCGGGTCGGGGGCGGCTCGGGGTTCTTCGTGACGAGCGACGGTTTGGTCGCGACCAATAAGCACGTGGTCGAGGCGGTCGAAGCGGGGGACAAACCCGAGTTTTCTGTCCTGACCCAGGACGGCAAGACCTATCCGGCAAAAGTCGTGGCCGTCGATCCGGTGCTCGATTTGGCGTTCATCAAGGTCGAAGGGCGGAATTTTCCGTTCCTCCAGCTTGGCGATTCGGACAAGATCGTGGCCGGGCAGACGGTCATCGCCATCGGCAACGCGCTCGACGAATTCCGGAACACCGTGACGCGGGGCGTGGTTTCGGGGCTGAACCGCCGCATCGTCGCCGGCAACGGATCGGGCTCTGAAGTCATCGAAGAGGCCATCCAGACGGACGCCGCCATCAATCCCGGGAATTCCGGGGGGCCGTTGCTCGACATGCAGGGCAGGGTCGTCGGCATCAACACCGCGGTTTCGCTGCGCGGCCAGCTCTTGGGCTTCGCCATCCCGGCCAACTCCATCCGGCGCGACCTCGAGGGAGTGCAGAAGACCGGTCGGGTCGTGCGGCCGTTCCTCGGCGTGCGCTACGTCATGGTCACGCCGGAGATGGTCAAGGCCAACCAGCTGAAGGTCGACCATGGGGCGCTCATCATGCGCGGCGACGACCGCAACGAACTGGCGGTGGCCCCGGGTTCGCCGGCGGACAAGGCGGGCTTGAAGGAAAACGACATCATCCTCGAGGTCGACGGCGTCGCCATCGGCGAGGAACATTCGTTGGCCTCCCAGATCGGCAAGCACGTGACGGGCGACGAGGTGACGCTCAAGATATACCAGGCGGGCGAAGAGAAGACGGTCAAGGTGAAGCTTGAGGAGATGAAGACCGAGTAACACCCGACGGAGTGGACAGTCCGGCCATTTAAGGTTTAAATACCGGCATGGGGAAGCCTCGCCGGTCACCGCAGAAACGGCAGGAAAAGCCGCTTCTTTCGGATATCACGAACGTTTTCGCAAGGGTGGCGGCAGACGTTGACGGGGTCGATGAGAAGGGGGCTAGGGCTTTGCTTGCGGATTTGGCCCGGAGCATGGGTTATACTGTTGTCGGCCGAGCAAGCCATGCCTTCAAGCCGCAGGGCGTGACGGCGGTGCTCCTGCTCAGCGAATCCCATCTCTCGATCCATACCTGGCCGGAACGGGCGTTCGCCGTCGTCGAGATGGTCACGTGCAAAAAATTCGGCCGCCGCGAAATCCGGATTTTCCGCGATCGCCTGAGGTCGCGGCTCGCCCCGAAGAGCATCCGCATCCAACTCCTGCCATGAAAATGACGGCTTGTCCGCAATGCAGCACGCCTTTCCGGCTCGCCCTGCCCGGGTCAGAGCTTTTTGTGTGCCGGAAGTGCCAAGCCTATCTGGCGCCGCAAGAGGGCGGCGTGCTGAGGCCGGGCGACAAGATCGCGCGGAGCGGCTATTCGGGGATCGGGCTCGGCCAAGACGTGGTGTTGGGCGGGCACTCCCTCAAGACCATCGGCCGTTTGGCTTACCGCGGCGAGGATGATGAGGACACTTGGGTCTGGGAGGAGCTGCTGTTGACCGACGGCAAGGACGAGTATTGGTTGGAGTACGAACCGGAGCTGGCGCGGTACACGTTGTATGTCGCCGCGGCGCTTGGTTCCGAAAAGTATTCCGGTTCGAGCATCGTCGACGACAACGAATCCGGCACCCTCCTGTTCGCGCAAGGCGAGATCCCGTGGAAGGCCCTTCCCGGCGAGACCTATTCCTACACCACCTATCGGTTGCCGTCGGGATACCTGTACGCGGTCGAACGGGATAAGGACGGGGAAGAGCATTTCAAGGGCAAGATAGTGTCCGGCGCCGAAATCGCCAAAGCTTTCGGCATCCCCGAACCCAAGGCTGCGGCGTCCCCGCTCATGGCCGACGTCGGCGTCGGCACGGCGCTGAAGGGCGGTTTTTTCGTGCTGGTCGTGGTGGCGTTGGCGGCCGCCCAGATATTCGAGCGTCCGGTCGCCTCGATGAGCTTCAGGTTGTGCCCGTCGGGCACCGGCGCGCCGGAGTGCGTCGAGCCGGGGGACTTGGTCGGGCCGTTCGCCTTGGCGGCGGCGTTCCCGGCCCACGCGGTCGAGATAGGCACGAAAGACGGCATGTCCAAGGCCGAGGTCAAATTGACCCTTGTCGACCAGGCCGTCGCCACGACCCGGCAGTTGCAGGCGGTCCATCAACCGGTCGCGAGCGGCGCGGTGTCGGCCGATACGTATATCGGCCGGGCCGATTTCAGGCTGAGCCATGGCGGGAAATACTATTTGGAGATAAAGTCGGTATCGGCTACGGCTCCGTTCCAAGCCGACGTCGAAATCCAGGAATTGCCCTTCGGCCCATATGTCTCGTGGCTGTCGGGAGGTCTCGGGCTGGCGCTGGATAACTTGGACGACTCCGAATGATGCATATGGGCAGAATGACTTGGATACTGGTGGCGGTGGCGGCTGCAGGCTTGCTGGGGGCCGGCGCCTCTTTTTTCGCGGTCGGCAAACCGAAAGAAGATTCCGTGATGACCGTGCGCCTCGAATCGGCGGCCGTGTACCAACGCACGCACCGGAACACGACGCGGAGCTTCGGGAAATAACAATGAGATTCATCTAACAGACAAACATTATGAATTCAGGACTCCAATTGGACCTGGTGCTGGGCAGCATCGTCTATACCGTGCTCGGCCTGGCGCTCATGGTCATCTCGGTGATCGCGGTCAACTCGGTCTTCAAGCTCAACTTGAGGCGCGAGCTCGTCGAAGAGCATAACGTCGCCTCCGGCGTCGTGTTGTCCGGCATCTTCATCGCCATCGCCATCATCATCGCTTCGGCCATCAGCGGTTGAGCCGTGCCCCAGAACCAACCTGGACCCGAGATGGAACCGGTGCGCGGAGAGCGGGTCGGCGTCTTTTTCGCGGCCTTGATAATCGCTTTGGGCGGGATAATCTACGAGCTCATCATCGGGACGGTTTCATCCTACCTGCTGGGCGACAGCGTCCTGCAGTTTTCCCTGACCATCGGCTTCATGCTGTTCGGCATGGGCTTGGGTTCGCTCGCGGCCCCGCGCTTGGCCCAAGCGCCGGAATCGGCGTTCATCGCCAACGAGTGCCTGATCGCCTTCATCGGCGGGAACGCGCCGGCGGCCATGTTCTGGATCTTCAACCGCAACCTGGCGGTCGAGCCGGTTTTTTTCGCGGTCATCATCATGCTGGGCGTGCTTATCGGGCTGGAGATTCCGCTCATGTTCAGCATCCTTAAGTCCAAAGGGGAGGGGACGCTCGTCCTGTCGCGGATCCTGTCGCTGGATTACCTGGGCGCGCTGTTGGCGTCGCTCCTCTTTCCGCTCGTGCTGCTGCCAAAGCTCGGGCTGCTGCGCACGGCCTATGTCATCGGCCTCATGAACGCGGCCATCGCCGGCGTGATATTCGTCATCTTCCGGCGGCGCATCCGGCATGCCACGGCCTTGGGTGCGGCCTTGGCGGTCACGACCGCGGCCTTGGCCGGCGGCACGCTCTACGCCAACCGGCTGGCGGCGCAGCTTGAGCAGGGGGTCTACCGCGACCAGATTATCCTGTCGGAACAGACGCCGTACCAGAAGATCGCCATCACCCGGTTCAAAGACG
This sequence comes from uncultured Gammaproteobacteria bacterium, assembly GCA_964415965.1. GTDB lineage: Bacteria > Patescibacteriota > Patescibacteriia > 2-12-FULL-60-25 > 2-12-FULL-60-25 > CAIKNB01. The sequence goes on along the minus strand of CAYQCK010000002.1, from coordinate 221,693 downwards.
ATGTCCGGCTGTTCCTCAACGCCAACCTGCAATTCAGCAGCGTGGACGAATACCGGTACCATGAGCCGCTGGTCCATTTGCCCCTGGGTTCGGCCAGGCGGACGGAGAATGTCCTCGTCTTGGGCGGAGGAGACGGTCTGGCGGCGCGGGAAATCCTGAAATACCAAAGCGTCAAGCGCCTGACCTTGGTGGATCTGGATGCGCGGATGACGCGCCTGGCGGCCGAGCATCCTTTGCTCACGGCGTTGAACCGGAATGCCTTTTCCGACGACCGGGTCAGCATCGTCAACGCCGACGCCTTCACGTTCCTGCGCGAGACTTCCGGCACCTACGACGTCATCTTGGCCGATTTGCCCGATCCGAACGACGAGAGCTTGGCGAAGCTCTATTCCCAAGAGTTCTACGCGTTGGCCAAGCGCCATTTGGCCGAGGACGGCTATTTCATGACCCAGGCGACATCGCCGTATTTCTCCAAGCGGTCTTTCTGGTCGATCCGCAAGACGGTCGAAGCCGCCGGTTTCGCCACGCTCCCGGTGCATGTCCAGGTACCGGCTTTCGGCGAATGGGGATTCGTCCTGGGTTCGCCCAAGGCGCCGCCTGACCCGAAACAGGTGAAGATCCAGGTGCCGACCAGATTTTTGACCGGCGAGATGTTGCCGACCCTGTTCGTTTTCGACAATGATATCCAGGACCCGGGGACCGGGGAGGTGAGCGTCCTGATGCGTCCGGCGATCTTGGGGATTTACCTCGAGGAGGCCAAGAAGTGGCGCGAGTGAGGATGGCTGACCGAGGCTTTTGCCCTGGATTCCCCCCGCAGGTACAATTGGCCCAATATGGCAAAACTGACCAAACGCACCAAGATCGTGTGCACGCTGGGTCCGGCGTCCGGGACCAAAGACAAGATAACGGACCTCGTCAAAGCCGGGATGAACGTGGCGCGGCTCAACTTTTCGCACGGCACGCATGACGACCACGCCCGGATGATCAAGATCATCCGGAGCATCGCCGAGGAGACGGGCGAACCCATCGCCATCCTGCAGGACCTGCAGGGCCCCAAGATTCGCGTCGGCGAACTGCCCAAAGAGGGGATCGAGCTCAAGCCCGGCACCCAGGTCACATTCACGACCGGCAAAGCCAGCATCCCCAAGAAGCTGCCGGTCACGTACGCCAACCTGCACAAGGACGTAAAGCCGGGCGAGCGGTTGCTGTTCGATGATGGGCTGATGTCGGGCAAAGTCGTGGAAGTCCAGGGCCAGGACGTGACGGTCGAGATCATGGACGGCGGCATCCTGCTCTCGCACAAGGGCATGAACATGCCGGACACCAAGGTTTCCGCCTCAGCCATGAGCGAGAAGGACATGGACGACGTGAAGTTCGGGGTGTCCCAGCACGTGGACTGGGTGGCGCTGTCGTTCGTGCGCAGCGCCAAGGACATCTTGGACCTGAAGTTCCTCATCAAACAATACGAAGACGAGCTCGGCATCCTGCACGGCGCCGAGCATCCCATCCGCATCGTGGCTAAGGTCGAGAAGGGCGAAGCCGTGGACGCCATCGACGAGATCCTCGAAGTCGTGGACGGCATCATGGTGGCGCGCGGCGATTTGGGCATCGAGATGCGGGCCGAGGAGGTGCCGCTCATCCAGAAGAGCCTCATCGACAAGTGCCTGGCCGCGGCCAAGCCGGTCATCGTGGCTACCCAGATGCTGGACTCCATGATCCGCAATCCGCGGCCGACGCGCGCCGAAGTCTCGGACATCGCCAACGCCGTCATCGACCACACCGACGCGGTCATGCTGTCGGGCGAGACGGCCAGCGGCAAGTATCCGTTGGAATCGGTCCAGACCATGGCCAAGGTCATCCGCGAGACCGAATCGTCGGTCTACGACAACATGCAGCCCGGGCGCGTGAAGAAACCCGCGAAGCAATCGACGGAAGAGGCCGTCTCGGAAGTCGCCAAGCTCCTGGCACGCGACACCGAAGCCGAAGGCATCCTGGTCGCCTCGATGTCCGGCGACACCGGGCGCCTCGTCAGCCGGCACCGCCCGGAAAAAGCCATCTACGTCGCGACCGACGACGATCGCGTCCAACGCCAGCTCAACCTGTCATGGGGCGTGGTGCCGTTCCTCCTGCCGCGCTGCCGCACCGTCGAAGAGCTCGTAGAGCGCTCGCTTTCGGTGCTCAAGAAGCGCCACGCCGTGCACAAAGGCGACAAGATCATCGTCGTGGCCGGCGAGCCGGTCGGCGTGCCGGGAAGGGTGAACCTGGTTGAGATCCGGGAGGTTTGAGATTTATTCTCTGCCAACAAAAAGAGCGTATGGCAAGTCGTCGACGAAGGGCTGATAATGTAGAGGAAATGCTGAATCCGATAGCGGGAGCATTCGTGTTTTATGTAATAATTTTGGTTGGGTCATATTTTTTCAACCGGGCAATGTTTTGGAGATGGTTAACGTGGGGTTCCGGAATCATCATCCTGATAATTGCAGGTTATGCCGGTTGGATGATGCTGCAGACCAAACTCAGCAAGTGGCGGCTTAGTAAGATTCTGGAACGAGTCAAGAAAAGCGGCTTGGAGCAGGAGGTTAAGAACTTCATCGCACGTTTCGGACAAGAAAACAAATCCAACCGCAATGTCTGGACTTATCGAAATTACCGTTTTGACTGGGGTCGGATAAAAGATTTTGAGCAACATGCGGAAGAAAAGGGTTTTGCGCTGTCTCACGAGGATTTCGGAATTCTTCTGCGTCATCATATCGATGAGAGGGAATATGCCCTGACAACCGAAAGCGTCCTGACGGATTCCAATAGTTTTGGTGATTTGACAGGTAGTCAATTTGAGAATTTGCTCAAACGATTATTTGAAGCCATGGGATATCAAGTCCAGTTGATCGGCAGTGTCGGAGACCAGGGTGGGGATTTGATTGCAAATCAAGCCGGTAAGAGATTTCTTATCCAGGCGAAGCGTTATTCAGGTTCTGTGGGAAATTCGGCCATTCAAGAGGCTGTGGCAGCAAAAAACCACTATGATTGCTCGTCAGCCGTTGTCGTAACGACGGGTGAATTTACGCGTGAGGCGGTTGCTTTGGCGAAAACGAATTCAGTTCAATTAGTGGGAAAGGTGGAACTCCAACAGAAGCTGATGGAGCATCTGAAAGAAAATTGGAGATAGAATTTATTTTTATGGAAAAAGGCTTCAGGTCGGCGCTTGGGGAATTGCGGCGGCAGGCTGTCCGGCCGAAAGAGCCTGACCCGACGGAAGAGACGGTTGCGCAGCTCGAGGACGTGATGGGGCTCCAGGTCATCGCCAAGGAGCGCGGGTTGAGCATCGAGAACGTCCGGAAGATCGAAGCGCTCCAGCGGGAAAAACAACGGATAATGGATTGGCTCAGGGCGCGGCTTAAAGGTATCGACGCCCTGGAGACCGAATACGAGCCTGGCGCCCGGCGCATCGTGGCCGACAAGCAAGGGGATTTCTTTTGGGAAAAGACCGACGGCACGCGCGAGCCGGTCGGGCTTGGCGCGCTCCTGACCGACGGCATCTGGGACGTGAATTACGCCCTGGATCCCGAGACCGTGCCGCGCCAGGTGCGCAAGAAATTCTACATCGAGAAAGCGCGGCGGCTGCTCCAGCGCGAGCTCGACAGGCAGATCGCCATCGACCAGTCGCATAGCGCGCTTTCGAACCCGCGCAACCGCCAGGGCTACCGGGGTCTGGTCATGGACAAGGAGGTCTTGGGCACGCAGGGCCATCTGGCCGAGCGCATGGTCTTCTCGTTCCTGAACAAGCTCTCCATCGACGAAGACGTGCCGTTCACCATCGAAGCGGCGAATGTCTACGAGGATATCGAACTCAAGATCGATTTCATCCTGAAGGTCAGGGCCCGCAAGCGCGGTGTCGCGGTCGAGGGCGTCGAGGAGGGCGAGGAAAGGACGATCGGCGTCCAGTTCACCATCGCCAGCCGGCGGAGCCGCAAGCTCGGCAAGCTCAAGGCAGCGAAGGAAAAGGCCAGGGAGACGGGAAGCAAGGTCGAAGACATCATCCTGGTCAAGATACCCCTGAAGCGGCTGACGGAACTGTTCGCCGTCTGGTCGGCCAACAAACCGCCGGGCGGCCCGGACGACCTGTGGGACCCGGCGATCAAACAGAAGATAATCCGCGGCATGCTCAAGGGCATGCTGGAAGAGGAGGAAATCGAGGCGGTGTGCGCCAAAGTCGCGCCGCAGAATCCGTTCGTCGGGCCAGCTACCGGTTAGCCTGATATACTGCCGGCGTGGCAGACCCGAAGGATACGGTCGAGAAGCAGTTGCGGTTCCCGGCCAAAGACAGGTTCCGCGCCTACGTCCGGTTCTTGGGCGTAATTTGGCGTACCCATCCGTACCTTTCGTTTTTCAGGTCCGTCCTGGTCGTGCTCAGCGCGGTCCTCCAACCGGTCGAGGTCTACTTCTTCGCCAAGTTCATCGCGGCCATCGCCCAGGGCAAGGCGGCGGAAGCCCCGTTCCTCATCGGCGTGGTCATCGTCTCGTACGGTTTGCGGCGCTTGGTCAACGAACTCACGTATTCCAGGTTGAATTCGTGGTTCATCCGCGCCTCGAGCTTGGCCAGCGAGCAGGCGATCTACGGCCACATCGCCCGGCTCGACCCGGAAGCGCTGAACCGGCCCGAGGTCCGCCGTTCGCTCGACTTCGTCCGCGAGGACATGTGGCGGCTGAACCGCTTGGCCGAGAACACCGAATGGCTGATGCGTTCCGTCCTGAAGTTCGTCGGTACTTTGGCTTTGGCCTTGGCGGCGCCATGGTGGGTCACGGCCGTGGCTTTGGCCGACGCCGCGTTCCAGGCGGCCAACTTGTGGTTCGAATCATCGACCGACTTGTGGGCGTCCACCTGGAATTCGCTCGACGGCCGGCGGCTGGAATACTCGCGCTATCTCTTCCTCAACACCGACGAATTCCGGGAGCTGCGCCTCCTCGGGGCCGAGAAGACCGTGCTCAGGAAGCGCGATGCGGCGCGCCTCAACGTCCTGGCGCGTTTCCGCAGGATGGCGCTCTTGAGCCTGCGCAACCGGACATTCCTGGTCACGCTGCACATCGCCGCTTATGCGGCCGTCATCGTCATCTTGGGGCGGGCCGCGTTCGGCGGGGCCGAGGCTTTGGCCGCTTTGTACGTGGCCCTCAACCTGTTCGGGCTCATGGGCGAGGCCTTAAACGGTTTTTCGGAGTCCGTGACCTCGTTGTGGGCCGACGCCAACATCCTGGCTTACATGAACCGGTTGCTGGAATTCTCGCCGGAACGGACCACCGGGTCCGCCATCCCGAAGCAGAAGATGGTCCTGGAGCTCAAGGATGTCGCTTACCGCTATCCCGGCGCGGCGCGGGATGCCGTGTCCGGCGTGACGTTCCGCCTCGGCGAAGGCGAGCATCTGGCCATCGTGGGCGAGAACGGCGCCGGCAAATCGACATTGCTGCGTCTTCTGTCCGGCGTCATCCAACCGACGCGCGGCGAAATCCTGCTCAACGGCAAGCCGCTCCGCGACTATAAGCCATCCGCTTGGCGCGAGGTGTTCCATTTGATGCTGCAGGACGCCAAGATCTACCAGGATTTCGTGCGCGACAATCTGCTGTACGGCGCGCCGAACGGCAAGCGGCCCCAGGGATTAGCGCTCGAACGGAGCGTGGGCATCGCCGGCGCCGACGTGGTCATCGACGCCTTGCCTGAGAAATACCGCACGTTCCTCGGCGACTGGGCCGCGCCGCCGGGTATCACTCCGCACCAGGTCTCGGGCGGCCAGCGCCAGCGGCTCATCATCGCGCGGTCGCTCATCCACGGCGGACGCATCCTGGGCTTCGACGAGCCGACCTCGGCCATGGACGCCAACGCTGAGATGCGGTTTTTTGAGGCGTTGCTCAAAGCCTCAGGTGGCCGCGGGCTCATCTTCATCTCGCACCGCTTCTCGACCGTGCGCCGCGCCGACCGCATCTTCCTGCTCGACGAAGGGAAGCTCACCGAGCAGGGGTCGCATGAGGAACTGGTGGCGCGTGACGGCAAATATGCCGAGCTTTATCGCCAGCAGGCGCAGTGGTATGTGTGATTAATTTCTTCATGCCATTCCAGCTTCCGCTGGAATGACGGAAGCGGCGAAAATATGTCCAAACTTTATTGCATCCCGTTCGGTCGGCTGCGGCTCAAGGACCTCAAGCTCGTCGGCGGCAAGAACGCCTCGCTCGGCGAGATGACGGTCAAGCTCAAGCGCGGCGGCATCCCGGTGCCGGACGGCTTCGCGGTCACGACCCACGCCTATTGGGCGGTCATCGACGCGGCCGGTTTGCGGCCGTTCATCAAAGCCACGCTGCGCGGCGTCTCGGCCGACGACACGGACGACTTGGCGCGGCGCGGAAAAATGGTGCGTGAAGCCATCCTCCAGGCCGAAGTCCCGAAGCCGGTACGGCGCGCCATCGCCAAAGCGTATAGGGAGTTGGGGAAGAGATTGGGGAAGAAGGAACTGGGGGCTAGGGGCTGGGAGCTGGGGGCGGATGTGGCTGTGCGGTCGTCGGCCACGGCCGAGGACCTGCCCACGGCCAGCTTCGCCGGGCAGCAGGAATCCTATCTCCACGTGCGCGGCGAGGACGAACTCGTCCTGGCGGTGCGCAAATGCATGGCGTCGCTCTTCACGGACCGGGCCATCATCTACCGCATCAACAACAAGTTCGACCATTTGCGCGTAGCCCTCTCGGTCGGCGTGCAGCAGATGGTGCGGTCGGACATCGGTTCGGCCGGGGTCATGTTCACCCTGCATACCGAAACGGGGTTCCGCGACGCGGTGCTCATCAACGCGGCGTATGGTCTGGGCGAGAGCGTGGTCCAGGGCAAGGTGAATCCCGACCAATATCTAGTCCACAAGCCGACGCTTCTCCAGGGTTATCCGTCGGTCATCGAACATCGGCTGGGCGACAAGAAGACCAAGATCATCTACCGCGGCGACAAGACCGAGACGGTGGCGACGCCCGAGGCGGCGCGGCGGCGCTGGGTCTTGACCGATGCCGAGGCGCAGAAGATCGCGCATTGGGGCATCGACATCGAAAAATATTTCTCAAAGGAAGCCAAGCGGCCCAAGCCGATGGACATCGAATGGGCTAAGGACGGGCAGACGGGCAAGCTCTACATCGTCCAAGCCCGGCCCGAGACCGTGGCCTCGGCCCGGCCGCACGACCTGCACACGACGTATCGGCTCAAAGCCGCGGCCAAACCCATCCTGAAAGGCACGGCCGTGGGTCAGAAAATCGGCGCCGGGCCGGTGCGCATCCTGCGTTCGTCCCAGGAGATGCACAAGTTCAAGCCGGGGGAGGTGCTGGTCGCGCACATGACCGACCCGGACTGGGTGCCGGTGATGAAGCAGGCGGCGGCCATCGTGACCGAGGCCGGCGGCCGCACCTGCCACGCGGCCATCGTCAGCCGCGAGCTGGGCGTGCCGTGCGTGGTCGGGGCCGAAGGCGCGCTGCGCAAGCTGAAGGACGGGATGGAAATCACGGTCAGCGCGGCCGACGGCGAAAATGGTTATGTCTACGCCGGGATACTCCCGTTTGAATCCAAGACGGTCAAAGTCACGCGGCCCAAGCGGCTCAAGATGAAGGTCATGCTGAACGTGGGTAACCCGGACACGGCGTTCGAATACGCGGCCTTGCCGGCCGACGGCGTGGGCTTGGCGCGGATGGAATTCATCCTGAACGACCACGTCAAAGTCCATCCGCTGGCCGCGCTCGACCCGAAAGTCCTCAAACCGCGCGAACGCGCCGAACTCGCCAAGCTCATGCTCGGCTATCCGAGCGCCAAGGAATATTTCGTCAGCGTGCTGGCCGAGGGTATCGCCAAGCTCGGCGCCGCCTTCTACCCCAAACCGGTCATCGTGCGCACCTCGGATTTCAAGACCAACGAATACGCCAACCTGCTCGGCGGCCACGCTTTCGAGCCGGTCGAGGCCAATCCCATGCTCGGTTGGCGCGGCGCCTCGCGTTATTACGACCCGAAATATTCACCGGCCTTCGCCCTGGAATGCGCGGCCATCAAACGGGCGCGCCAAAAATTCGGGCTCAAGAACCTGGTCGTGATGATCCCGTTCTGCCGCACGGTCGAGGAGGCGGACCGCGTGCTGCGCGAGATGGCGAAGAACGGTCTGCGGCGCGGCCAGGACGGGCTCGAGGTCTACATGATGGTCGAGATCCCGTCGAACGTCATCCTGGCGCGCGAGTTCGCCAAGCGGTTCGACGGTTTCTCCATCGGCTCCAACGACCTGACCCAGCTGACGCTCGGCGTGGACCGCGACTCGGCGCTCGTCCGCCACCTGTACGACGAACGCAATCTGGCGGTGAAGACGCTCATCGCCTCGGTCATCCAGGACGCCAAACGGACCAAGACCAAAATCGGCATCTGCGGCCAGGCGCCTTCCGACTATCCTGACTTCGCCGAGTTCCTGGCCAAGCAGGGGATCGACAGCGTGTCGCTCAACCCCGACTCGGTCATGGGCGTGATGAAGAGATTGGCGAAACGCTGACTGTCATTGCGAGCGAAGCGAAGCAATCTCCGGAGACTGCTTCACCTCGCCAAGGGCGGGGTTCGCAGTGACGCCTTGGGTCGAGACGAAAGATATTCTTTCCGTTCCTGCTCCGGCAATTTTTCGATGGCGTAGCGCAGCATGGTGCGCGGCATCTCGGCCGCATTTTCGTCGAGGAATTTCCGCAAGACCTCGACCGAACATCTTTTGCCGACCTCGCGTAGCATCCAGCCCACGGCTTTGTGCATCAGGTCATGCTTGTCGCCGAGGAGTATTTTGGCCAGGCGCAAGGCATCGCGGCAATCGCCCTGGCCGATGAACCAGAAGCAGGCGAGCATGGCGATGCGCCGGTCCCAAAGGAGGTTCGACTTCGCCAGCCTGTCCAAGATCCGACGCGGCTTGTCGGCCAGGTGCCGACCGACGATTTTGGGCGCGGTCAAATCGACCAGGTCCCAGTTGTTGATGTAGCGCGTGTTGGCGAGATAGGCGCGGAAAATCCTGTCGCGTTCCTTGTCCTCGCCGCGGCCGTAGCGGTCGACCAGGATGAACAGGGCGCATTGCCGTTCCTCGTGGATAGGGGAGCGGAGGAGCTTGAGCGTGTCCTTGAGGTCCAGGTTGCGGAAGCGTTTGGCCACCTCGCGGACCTTGGGTACGATGACGCCGAGGAATTCGTCGCCCTCGCCGTACTGGCCTTTGCCGGTCTTGAAGAAGCGCCGGAGGACGGTGGCTTTCTGCGGGTCGGCCAAGCGGCGCAGATGGGCGCGGACGCCGTCGACGGTCGGGTGGATATCTGGCATGTGGATAGGATGGCATCCTGGCGGCGTAAAGTTAAGTCCGGGAAAATATGTGGATAGGGCCGGAAAGCGCCTGAATACGGGGACTTGCGCATCTGATGAGGGTATGCCAAAATGGTCTCACTTCGGATAAAACCGAACGTGTGCAAACGAGGAAAGACTCCGCCCGGACAAACGGCGGGGTTTTTCTTTTCGGCGGTTCCGGCAGGGGGTTGACGGAACCAGTCGTTTGGGGCAAGATACAGCGGCGAAAACCACGGGTGCGTGGTGTAGCCCGGTTAACACGTCTCCCTGTCACGGAGAAGATCGAGGGTTCGAATCCCTTCGCACCCGCCATGCAAAAACGACAGCTCAGCCTGTCGTTTTTGCTTAACCATTTTTTCGGATAAAAAAACACGGCCCCGCTGGAGTGGCGGAGCCGAGTGGGGGCCGAAGGATCAGGCGGCGTCCAGGATGACTTCCTGGACCAGGCTGGAGGTGCCGTGTATCCAGCCGCCGTTGTCGTTGACCGAGAAGCACATCTGCCGGCCGCGTTCGGCGAAGAGCAGTTTGGCTTCGGTCCAGGTCTGGCCGCCGAGCTTCTTCATCGGGCGGACGCCGTCGCGGTCGGCCGGGCCGAACTCGTAGGTCGAGTTGGCCGTCCTGACCAAGACGCGGGCAGCGGTCCGGAGCTGCTCTTCCCGGACCTTGCGTTCGGCCGCGAGCCGGGCCTTCAGGTATTCGACGGCCTCCCAATACGTGGTCAGGTCTTCGAAATCGAAGCGCTCGGCGACCTCGATCTCGCGCACGTCCTGGATGCCGGCGATGATGAGCGTCTCGTGCTCGCCGTCCACGTACTCGAACGAGTGGTCGCGTCCGATGGCGATGCCGCCGACGTAGCTCATCCCCGACGACACCGGCAGGTGGAACTCGGACGTCCCGCCGAGCATGGTCGCGCCGGCTTCGATCCTTACCGGATCCGAGTTGCGCTGGAAGAAGCCGAAGTTGTCCAGGAGGCGGAAGACGGCCGGACGGACGCTGTTCAGGTTGTCGTGCCCGAAGCCCACGACCTGGACGCGGAACTTGCCCGGGCGGCCGGTCCGCGAATCCTTGGCCCGGATCTCCAGGATCTGGCTGACGTGCATCCTTTTGTACGGCACGGTGCCGTTCGCGAGGATGGAAAGGCAGGAAGGGTCGACCGAGGGGTGCATTTTTTCTCCTTGTCGGGTCGGTTGTTGAAGGTTTCGAACATGGGAAAATACCATATTTCGGCCAAAATGTCAAGCCTTAAGGGTTAGGCGCCGGGGATCCATGCAGACGCGCATCAAGACCGAGACGGCCTGGTCCGACACGATCGGGAAGCGATGGAGGGAGGACTGCATCTTGACCGGCGGCTGACGCATTCGGCGGCCATCGGGTATACTTTAACCAGATAAAAGTCACGGTCAGACTTGAAGGAACCGTCCGCCGGAATGGCGGGCGGTCCTTTTTTGGCGCTGGCGAATGATGTACAATCGCGCCATATGCCAAAAAAGACACTGTTTGCTTCGCTTACTTTGGGCTTGCTCATCGCGTTCCCGGCCTTGGCGGCTGATACCCAACCGCCGACGCTCGGCGAACTCAATCCGAAGACCGTCACGGCCGGAGTGGCGAATTATTTTTCCTCGCAGTATCTGGATGAAGGATCGGGAGGCGTAAATTTTTGCCGGTTGAATATCGACGGCAACATCGCCTGGACCGGCTCTAAGCTGCCGACGAATTCCACTTTCGGCACCACGGGCGTCATCGAATCGTTATCCTTGGGGACGCATTACCTGCAGTTCCAGTGCGTGGACAACGCCGGTAATTGGGGATACGGGCCGATGACGCAGGTTTCGGCGGTTACGGCCGGCGACGTGACGCCGCCGAACACGGGCGACGTCTACCTCTCGACCGATACGCCTAAAGCCGGCGGCTCAGCCAAGTTTTACGTTAACGCCAATGACGCCAGCGGCATCCGGTCGTGCCATCTGATCTTCAACGGCACCGATGTCGGTGAGATGCCTTTGGAGAGTTCGGGCTCATACGCGCTCCAGCGGACCTTCCCTGCGGCGACCTATGACGTGAGCCATTCGGTGCGCGCCAAATGCACCGATAGCGTCGGCAATGAAAGCTATTCGGCGAACGTCAAGAATTTCACGGTCCTGGGCAGCCAGGTGGTTTATCCGGTCGTCGGGACGATTCAACCGACGACTGCCACCAAAGGCGTCTCGACCAGGTTGAGCGCTAGCGTGAGCGGCCAGGTATCCGTCTGCAGTCTGTACGTAGGCGGATATAACCATGGCTATATGACGGTCAGCGGGGGATATGCCAGTGTCGATTACATATTTACGGATACATCGAAGTTGGTGCGTGCTGAGTGCATTTCGCCCACCGGCGGGGTGGCGAACGGTGCCGACGTCCTGGTCAACGTGACGAGCGGTCCGCAGCCGGTCACCGATATCCCTTACGGCTCCTTGGTGAAGTTGTCGTGTCCGGCCGGGGCGGCTTCGGATGACCCGTGCAAAGCGGTGTATTACTTCGGGAACGATGGCAAACGCCATCCGTTCCCCAACGGCAAGATATTCCTGACCTGGTATTCCAACTTCAACAACGTCAGGGAGATCAGCGCGGCGCAGATGTCGGCATTGCCTTTGGGCAGTGCGGTACGCTATCGGCCAGGCGTGCGCATGGTGAAATTCACCACCTTGCCCAAGGTCTACGCCGTGGCCGGCAACGGGACGCTCCGCTGGGTGACGACTGAAGAGTTGGCCAAGAAGTTCTACACCGAAAACTGGAACCAACAGATCGACGATATCCCTGACACGTTCTACACCGATTACCGTTTCGGGGCGGACATCGCCGACGTCAGCCAATACAACCCGGTCGGCGAGACCAATATGGCCCCGAGCATCGATTGAGGGCTGAGGCGACGGTTCAGGAAAAACCATCCGTTGCGGATGGTTTTTCGTTCCGGTTTGCTGGCCTCGGCGGAAAATGCTATCAAGTAGCCATGGAAAGACGTCGGCTCGTCTACGGCGCGACAATGCTGGCCATGTCCGGGGTCTTGGGTTTGGCCTTTTTCCGTTTCACGGATTCACGCATCAAAGCGCCGGATGAAAGCGGGTCGGATGACGGATCGACGGTCGTCGCAACTACGGCCTCGAAGCCGACGTCCGCATCCCCGACGCCGACGGTCGTGGCGACGAGCACGGACCGCGAAGGCAAAAAGCCGGAACCGGAAAAACCTAAACCGCTGCCGTCGCAAGTCGAGCTCGACGTGCCGTTCGTGCCCGAAGCGCCGGACGGCATCTGGACCGGGCCATGGAAGAACGCCTGCGAAGAGGCGAGTTTGGTGATGGTCGAGGCGTTCTACCGCGGCCAAGCGTCGGTCGCGACAGCCGAAGCCAAGAAGCGCATGACCGAATTGTTCGCGATCCAAGACAGGAACTGGGGCTCGAACGCCAATTCGGATGCGGCGCGTACGGCCAAGATCGCGAATGACCATATGGGATTCAAGGCGACGGTCGTGACTGATCCTGCTGTCGAAGACATCAAGCGCGAGCTCGCGGCCGGTCGGCCGGTCATCAGCCTCAACCACGGCAAGGAGCTGGGGAACCCCAACATCCCGTTCCTGGCGACCGGGTCGTTCTACCACATGCTGGTCATCATCGGTTACGATGACGCGACCGGCGAGTTCATCACGAACGACGACGGGGACGAGAAGGCCGGCGCGGGCCGGCGCTACGAATACGCGCCGTTCATGGCCAGCGTCCACGATTACATCTACAAGACCAAAAAGACCGACGGGCCGGCGCGGATGATATTCACGGAGCCGAAATAAACGAAACTGTCGTCCTCGAGCAAAGGTCCGTCAGACGGACCGTAGCGAAGGACCTCTGTCGGTGAGGTCCTTCGTTTCACTCAGGACGACATTTCTCAATATATTTTTGTCGGTTAAATCGTTTCGACTCTGGCTTCGGCCGGCGGGTCGTATTTCATCTCGCAGAAGTTGTCCATGAGCAGCTCCTCGCCCAGCGGCCGGCCGGTGCGCGTGTCGCGGCGTTCGCGGAAGATGCGGTTGGCGCGGAAACGCTTGCCGTCGGCGGCGCGGCGCAGGTAGCGGTGGTCGCGTTCGATGATGTGGTAGCGTTCCGGCACGTCGCGGTCGGAGCGGATTTCGCCCTTCAGATGCTGTTCCGTGACCCAGACCGTGACCTGGAACGTCTGGTCTGTCGGGTTGTGGCACTGCAAGTCGACGTAGTTGTAGAACAGGGTCGCGCCGGTGCCGAACGGCACGGTGCGGCCGGAGTCCGGGAACGCGTCGAAACCGTGGTGGTAGCGCTCGGTCACGACGAGCGGCGTGTGGAGGAACATCCAGTGCAGAAGGTTGGCCATCTGGCACATGCCGCCGCCGATGCCGGACGTGACCTCGCCGTTGGCCAGAAGCAGGCCTTCGACGTAGCCTTTGCGCGCGGTCGGTTTGCCGACCAGTTTCCAGAGCGAAAAAGTCTCGCCGGGGCGGATGAGCACGGAGTTGAGCCGGCGCGTCGCGAGCTTCAGGTTCTTGACCTTGTTGTGCTGGAGCCGCAGGTCGGTCGAGCCGAGTTTCCTGATGAGCAGGCTCTGATGGCGGAAGATGGTGAACGGCAAGAGGTCCGGGCTGCGGCGGTTAGCGTACTTTTTCGAATCCAAATACCAGCCCAAACGGCGTTTGGCTTGCAGGCCCAGGGTGCAGGCCGGGGCGAGACGGGGGAAACGTTTGGCGAGGCTCATAATCAAGCGAAGAGTCAATTTAGCAAAAAATCCAATGTCTGTCAACCCTCCAGGGTAACGGAGCGCGTCGTTAATACGGACGAAGCGGGTCCGGGTGACGCCGCGTGTGCTAGACTTTCGGCGTATGCAGAAACCCATCAAGAACATCCTATCCGTCGAAGGTCCGCAGTCGGATCCGGTCGAGTGGTGGTATTGGAACGGCCACCTAAAAGACGGGAAGGGCGACGAGTTCGCCTATATGCTGGCCTTGTTCAAAGCCGGCGTGTTCGGTTTGGCCGACGTGTATTTCACGCACTGGATCGTCTCCGACCTGCGGGCCAAGACGACACGCGTCTTCAAGAAGACTTTTTGGGGAGGTTTGGACAACGGGAGCTTCGAGGGCGGGCGCCTGAAGGCAGGCGTCGGCGATATCTTGTCCGTGGAAAAAGCCGGAGATTCGATTCGCCTCAAGACGCCGGATTTCGATTTGGATATGGTTTCGAAGAAGCGGCCGCTGATGGCGTACGGCACGGGCTTGGTCGACCTCAAGAGTTCGACCACGGTGTGCTATTCGCTGACGCGGCTCGAGACGCGCGGCGCCATGATGCTCGACGGCGCGCCGCGCGCCGTCTCGGGCCTATCCTGGATGGACCACCAGTGGAGTCCGATGACGCTGAATTTCGAGCACGTCTGGACCTGGTTCTGTTTCCAGCTGGAGGACGGGACGGATGTCATGTGCTTCAGGCACGGGCGGAAACTGGTGAAGCACTTGGCGGTCGTGTCGTCGCCCGCCGGTTCGCTCGGGACGTTCGAAGACATCTCGATCAAAGCGGCCGGCGACGAGTGGGTCAGTCCGGCGACAGGCAAGCGCTACTTCACGGAATGGGAAATCAAGATTCCCGGCGCCGGCATCACGGCGGATTGCCGCGCCCCCCTGAAGGCGCAAGAGATGAAACATGCCTGGTTCAGGTATTGGGAGGGCCCGATCGCGGTCCAGGCCGAGGTCAAAGGAAATAAAATTGCGGGGAAGGGGTTTTTGGAGATGAATGGCGAGGGCTGAAAGCCTTAAATCTACTTTTGTGACCAAAAGTAGCAAAAGTCCTGGGGGTCCGCGATGCCGCTCTCGGTGTCGCGGACGTTGGTTATCTTGCGTGCCACGCTTGGCGCGGACCCCCAGACCCCCGAGGTCACTTGCGAAGCGGGGCGTTTTCGCCTCTGCTATCATTCCAGCGAAAGCTGGAATCCACGGCTGGGTCTATGATGACATTGCGAAGCGATGCCTAATCAGCCGGCGGTTTCGAGTTTCGAGATACGGGCGGCGACGATGAAGTCGTTCATCGAGAGGCCGTTGAGCTCGGGGGTCGTGAGCCTGATGTCCACGTCGTAGCCGATGATTTCGATTTCCGGAAGATGGTTTTGCGCCAAGGCGATTTTCCCGACTTCGTTGACGAACGCGAGGGCTTCGGAGAAGAGTTCGAAGTGGAATTGGCGGGAAATCGAGGCGGTGTCCGGCGACACGATCCAGCCTTCAGCTTCGATGGCTAGGCGGATGGCCTCGCGCCGGTCGATGGGTTTGGCACCAGGCGGGATAGGGCGGCAAGTATCGTAATGCAGGGAAGACATGGCGCAATGGTAGAGGAAACGCCCGGAAAATGCTATCGTAACGGCAGGGTTGCCCGAAATGGGCGTTAAGTGCTAGGTTTTGGTCAAATCCCCAAGCCTATGGCTTATTGGCTGATAAAAAGCGAGCCCTCGGATTATTCCTGGGAAAAACTCGCGGCAGAAGGCAAGACCGTCTGGACCGGCGTCCGGAATTACCAGGCGCGCGATTATCTGCGGGCGATGCAGCCCGGCGACTTGGTGTTCTTCTATCACGCCGGGGAGGAACGGATGATCGTCGGCTTGGCCGAGGTGGCGGGCACCGCCTTTCCTGACGAGACGGCCACGACCGGCGATTGGTCGGCCATCGACCTCAGGCCGCGCAAGCCGGTCAATCGGGTGGTGAGCCTGGAGGAAATCCGCAACACCTACGGTCTCGCCGTGATGCCGGTGGCGTCGCAGAGCCGGTTGTCGCTCCATCCGGTCAGCGAAGGCCAGGCACAGATGCTGCTGAAGATCGCCAAGACAGAACCTTGATCATCCGCTTGCCGAAATATGTCGAAGAAAACCAAATGGATTTTTGGAATCGCGGCGGGAGCCGTGTTTTTCGCCTTGGCCGCCTGGTTCTGGTCGCTCGGGGCGGTCGCGAGCGAGGACGTCCCGGCCATCCGCGTCGAAGCGCGGCAGCCCGGGGTCGAACTCAAGCGCCAGGGGTCGGATGACTGGCGGAAGGTCGAAGTCGCGGCCGAGCTCATGGCGGGGGATGCCGTGCGGACCGATCGGGAAGGCTTGGCCGAGGTTCGTTGGGGGGATTTGGGCGTGACGCGGCTGGATGCTTCGAGCGAGCTGAAAATTGAGGCTTTGCCTCCCGACATCACGGACGCGGTCAAGGCATCCATCCGGCTTCATCTGGCTTCGGGCCGCGCCTGGTCGCGCCTGCTGAAGCTTTACGGTCCGGAATCATCCTTCGAGACGCGGACCGATTCGGTCGTGGCCACGGTCCGCGGCACGGCTTTCGGTTTGGCTAAGGACGCCTCGAGCACGCGTCTGGCGGTGACCGAGGCGGTGGTCGAGGCGCGACCGACGGCCGGAGGCTCGAGCACCTGGGTGAAACAGGGCAGAGGCGCGGAGTTCGACGGAGCCGGAAACACGTCAGGCTCGCACGATTTGGCTGGCGACGATGCTTGGGTAAACGGCAACAAGCGGCTTGACGAGGAATTCGATAAGGCGTTCCGCGCAGAACTGACGGAGAGGCTCAAGAAGCTCCAAAAATCGGCCCCGGAATGGCTCGTCGAAATGTCCGAAGGTTGGCACCTCAAGTTGGCCTCCGGTGAAAAGCGCGGGGAGATGGCGACGGCATACGCGACACGGCGCATCGCCGCTTTGGCCCTCGGGCGGGATATCGGATGCCGAAGCGGGGACGCGGTTTGCGACAAGGTGGCGAATGTCGCGATGGAGGGGGACGCCGGCCGTCTTTTGGGCCGCTTGAGGTCGGCGCTGCTGGTCGCCCCGGGCATGCCCAAGAGCGATACGCCGCTTGGCTGGCTCAGGACGCTGAAAGACCGCTTGATGGATTCTTTCGGCGTCGCGGAAAGAAAATACGCGGACATCCTCGGAGTCTGGGATAGGGATCCGGCCTATGCGGAATTCGATTCAAGCCACCGCGATTATCTCCTCGGCATAGCCGAGAGGATTGACCAGGACATCGCCGAATCATCCGGCTTCGATGAAGGTACGCGTATTGAACTGGACAAGGACGTGGAGGCTTTGTTCGTGATGCTGCGTGAAGAAGGGGTGGATACCGGAAGTGCCGCTTCGTCAACGGGTCCGTCCGCCGAAGCTCCGACTTCGACGGCTCCGACATCCGGACAGCCGACGCGACAGCCGGCGCTGGACGGCGGAAAATCTTCGGAGGTCAATCCGACGGCACAACCCGCAGGCCAGCCAACGACCGTCGGTCCATGCAGCTATTCCAGCCTGACGCTCATGGCCAAGCCGACCTCGAACATCGATATCGGCTCGCCGGTCGGCTTGACGCTTCTCGGCGCGTGCCAGGACGGGCGCGTCGACGACCTGACCCCGAAGGCGACGTTCAATCCTGGCGCCGCCGGCGACGGCCGCGTCGTCGGGAGTGTTTTCTATCCGGCGCGTGGCGGCGAGATTTCCCTCTACGGCAATTATTTTTCCGACGGCAAGACGCGCATCGCGCAGGCGGCCGTCAGCGTCAAGCAGGGCGTGATCGGCAGGCGGCCGATCGGCTTAGACGTCACGCCGCTTGGGCCCACCACGGTCGCGACGGGGAAGAGCTCGCCCATCCAGGCCATGGCCACCTACGACGACAAGACGACCATGGACGTGACGTCGCGCTGCAGCTGGACCTCGACCGACCCGCGTTTGGCTGATGTGTTCTCGGGCCGCGTCCAGGCCATGAGCGAAACGGGCAAAGTGACCATCACGTGCACGTTCAGCGAGAACGGTTCTTCGGTCTCGGACGGTCAGGCTTATGAGATCATCCTGGACCCGGCTTTGCTGCCGACCGGAGGGGTCAGGCCGATCCCGGGCCAGTATTACATGCTGAACTGATCCGGATATGCCGGAGACGAAAAAATTCACCAAGGTCATCGAGGATTTCAAATGCGAGAAATGCGGATTCGCCGTCACGGGTTCGGGTTTCACTAACCATTGCCCTAAGTGCCTGTGGAGCAAGCATGTCGACGTCAACCCGGGCGACCGGGCGGCCGCTTGCGGCGGGCTCATGGAGCCGATCGCCGTCGAGACAGTCGGTGGGGACCATGTCATTACCCACCGCTGCGAAATATGCGGTCACCGGAAGAGGAACAAGGCGGCGGCGGATGACGACTTCGAGGAGTTGCTGAAGATCGCCCGGAGAGGCGCGAGCGTCGTAGGGTTTTGAGAGATTTAATGTTACTTTCATGACTGAAAGTAACCAAAGGTCCTGGGGGTCCGCGATGCCGCTCTCGGTGTCGCGGGCTTTTATGCTTCTACGGGCCACGCTTGGCGCGGACCCCCAGACCCCCAGTGTCACTTGCGAAGCGGGGCGTTAGAAAAGTGATTTTCTGGATTAGAAAATCCCCCGCGGAGCTTGCGCTCGGCGGGGGATTGAGTCACTTCAGATAGCAGACATCGCACTTCCGGATGTCGAAGGTGTTGCGGACGGTGTCGTGGAAGACCTTCTGTCCGCCGCATTCGACGTACGGCTTGCCTGACTGCCGGGGGCCGGGATCCGGGAAGTGGGCCGGATCGGGCTGGCTGAAATGCAGGGCCGTGAGCTGCGCCGTCGCCTTTTCGCACACGAGATGCGGGGCGGCGGCGGGCGCGGCCACCGTCTGTTCGGCCGCCGGTTTCTCGGGCGCAGACGCCGTGGCCGGCTTGCGTCCGCCGATGGCCAGGAAGGCGATCAGGCCGAGGACGTAGAGGATGGCGGCCGCGATGCCGAGGATCCGGACGGTCCGATTGCCGGCCGTCGCGCGGTCATGCTGCAGCTGGAGCGCGGCCTCCGCCTGCTTCTTGGCAGCTTCGGCGTCGGCGACCTTCTTGGCCGCCTTCTTGGCCTCTTCTTCCGCGTCCGCCTGCTTCTTCGCCGCAGCCTTGGCTGCCGCCTCGGCGTCGGCGATCTTCTTCGCCGCTTCGGCGTCGGCGATCTTCTTCGCCGCAGCCTTGGCTTCGGCTTCGGCCGCCGCCTGCTTGGCCGCCGCCTGCTTGGCCGCCTCTTCCGCCTCCGCCTGCCTCCGCGCGGCTTCCCGGGCGGCTTCTTCGGCGCGGGCGGCGTCCTTGTTCGCGGCCTTGATTTCGGCGTCGGCCAGCTTCTTGGCCGCGGCCTTGGCTTCGGCTTCCGCGTCCGCCAGCTTCTTGGCCGCTTCCTCAGCCAACCGCTTGGCTTCAACTTCCGCCGGGCTGGGCTGGACCGCGGGCTGGGCCGGGCTCGCCTGGCTTCCACCCGTGGCTTCGGGCGGAGAGTAGCCGCCTCGGGCCGCCTCGGCCGCGACCTTTTCGCGGACCATCTCTCTCGGCGTCGGCGTCTTCTGGGACGGGGGAGGGACGGGCTTGGACGACGGCGCGGGCGTCGGGGCCTCGACCGTCGGGGCCAGGGCGGCGCTCGGCTTCGCGGGCTTCTCGGCCGGCTTGGGTTCCGCGGTCTGCCTGGTCTCGACCTTGGGCATGGGCGGAGCCAACCGGTTGCCGCAGCCGGCGCAGAAGGCGGCTTGGGTTTCGTTCTTGAAACCGCACTTCTCGCAGAACTTCTTGTCGTCGGTCTTCGGTCCGGGCTTGGGTTCGACCTTGACGTCCGCCTTCACTTCGACCTTGGCCGGTTCGACCGGCTTCGGTTCCTGCTTCGGCGTCGAGCCGGTCCCCGTCCTTGGCATGGGCGGCGGGCCGACGATCGCCGGGCGGTCCTGGTCGGCAGCTTCCGCCGACTTCTTGGCGAGCTCGCCGTCGACTTCCTCGCGCGCCTTGGCGCGGGCGGTCTCGGGCGTGACGCCGAGCGTGACGAAGAGCTTGCTCGCCACGTACCAGGCGACGAGCCTCATCTGCTCGACCTGCTCCCGGCTGAAGCGCTTGTCCTGGCTCGCGTCGCGGAGCAACTTGCGGACGGCCAGCATGTAGGCCTGCGACGGCTTCTTGCCGTCGTACTTGGCCGCGTTCGCCAGGCGCGTGATGCCGATGGCGATCCCGTTGAAGCCTCCGAGCGACGTGAGGACGTCTGACCTGAAGGTCAGCTCGCCTTCCACGAACGCGTCGAATTCGGCCTGCTGGATCTTCAGCGTCAGCTCGGCCGACTTCTGCTCGTTCTTGTCTTCGGGTTTCGCCGTCGGCTTGTCTTCGGGCTTGGGCGGGACGGCGGGCGGCGGTGCCGGCTGGCGCATGCCAGCCATGAAACCGCCTCCGCGGCGGGCCGGTCGGGCTTGGGGGGCGGGCGGCGGCACGGGCTTCGGGTCTTCCTTCCTGTCTTCCATCGCAATCTCCTTGTCGTCGTAGGAACCGACGTTCAGCTCGTCGTTGCCGATTTCGGCATCGTCATCCTCGCCGTCACGGTCATCGTTTTCGTCGACGTGATTCTTCGGATCTGACATTGGAATGCCTCTCTACGGCCCAAAAAGGCCGTGGTTGTCAATGAACTGGTTACACCCCGGGACGCATCTCGCATCTCGAGGAATGGATTAACATACACCAAAAAGGCGGTTTTGTCAAGCCTCCGACTACAAAACGGCTGGGTTAAGCTCGGCGCTCAACAGAGCGCTTGTCCGGCTGCCGCCGGGGGGTTATCCTATAAGCTCGTATGGGAGCAAAAAACGCCGCCAGCTGCAGTTTCAAGGGGCCGTTGGTCCTTTTGGTTTGGGATGGTTTCGGCGAATCGCCGGTCAAAGAGGGGAATGCCGAGTTGTTGGCTCGGATGCCGACCTGGCGGAAGCTTCTGGCGACCTATCCCAAGACCCAGCTGGACGCTGACGGGGAAGCGGTCGGATTGCCGCCGGGCCAGCCGGGCAATTCAGAGGCCGGCCATGCGACCATCGGCGCCGGCCGTCCGGTCGAATCCGACCAGGTGGTCATCGACCGCGACATCCGCCAGCACCAATTCGAGAACAATCCGGCGCTGCTCCAGGCCGCCGCCCATTGCATCCGCCACAAGAGCACGCTGCACCTGATGGGGCTGCTGACCAACGGCAGGAGCGGCCACGCCTCGCCGAAGCACGTCCAGGCGCTGGTCAAATTCGCGGCCGGCATGCGCTTGCCGCGCATCTCGCTCCATCTCTTCACCGACGGGCGCGATACGCCGCCGTTCCACGCCGCCCACTTGGCGGCCGAACTCGAGAAGCAGCTGCCGCCGAACGTCAACATCGCGTCCATCATGGGCCGGTTCTACGCCATGGACCGGAACAAGTTCTGGGAGCGCACGGCCTTGGCCTACGGCGCCCTGGTCGGCGGGCGCGGAGCCATCGCGAATTCCCCGGTGCAGGCCGTGACCCAGGCGTACAACCGCGGCGAGAGCGACGAGTTCATCACGCCGACGGTCATCTGCCGCGACGGCGGTTGCGTCGCGCCGGTCATGGACCATGACGGCGTCATCTTCTGGAACTTGCGCACGGACCGCGCGCGCCAACTGACCAAGCCGTTCGTGATGCGCGATTTCGAACTCAACGAGCCGTCGGCCTTCAAGCGCCAGGCCGTGCGCAAGGACCTGTGTTTCGTCACCTTGACCGAATTCGGCAAGGACCTGGACAGCGTGGTGGCGGCCTACCCGCACCGCGAAGTTCCCGGGACGATCGTCGAGGCGCTCCGCTCCAAGCGGCAACTGTACGCGGCCGAGTCCGAGAAGTTCTCCCAAGTCACGTATTTCCTGAACGGCGGCACCGACCGTCCGCGTTTCGGCGAGGAGCGCATCCGCGTGCCGAGCCCGCGCGTCGCCCGTTATGACCACGCGCCGAAGATGCGTTCCGCGGAACTCGCGCGGCGCATCGCGGCCGCGCTCGACGGCGAGTACGATTTCGTCCTGGCCAACTTCGCCAACGCCGACATGGTCGGGCATACCGGGAACCTGGCGGCCGGCATCGAAGCCTGCGAGGCGCTGGACGCGGCCCTGGCCGTCATCTGGGAAAAGATCCAGGGCAGGCACGGGGCGTTGATCGTGACGTCCGACCACGGCAACATCGAGCGCATGCTCTCGCCCCACGGCGGCGCCGACACCGAACACAACATGAGCCCGGTGCCGTTCCTCTTGGCCTGCAAACAGGTCAAGGACAAGCGCCTGCGCCGCGGCACCTTGGCCGACGTGGCGCCGACCGTGCTCAAGCTCATGGGCGTCGATATGCCGAAAGAGATGACGGGCAAAAGCCTGATCGTATGATCCGCGAAAAATCCGCACACCATAATCCATCCTATGCGTCCTAAGCCCATCGTCCTCATGGTGCTCGACGGCTTCGGGGTCGCTCCGCCGACCGACGGCAACGCCGTGACCGAGGCCAAGATGCCGAACTTCCGCAAATACGTCGAAAGCTATCCGGCCATGACCGTGTTGGCTTCGGGTTCGGCCGTGGGCCTGTCCTGGGGCGAGATGGGCAACTCCGAGGTGGGCCACCTGACGATCGGCGCGGGCCGCATCTTCTTCCAGAGCCTGCCGCGCATCAGCTTTTCGATCGAGAACGGGGAATTCTTCAGCAACAAGGCGTTCCTCGACGCCATCGAGCACTGCCGCAAGAACAAGAGCGACCTGCACCTGATGGGTCTGATCAGTCCGGGCAACGTCCACGCGTCCGACGCCCATTGCCACGCCTTCCTCGACCTGTGCGCGCGCCAGAAGTTCGACCGGGTGTTCGTCCACGCCTTCCTCGACGGCCGCGACGCCATCTACAACAGCGGCATCGGCTTCATCCAGGAGCTCGAGGCCAAGATGAAGGAATTCAAGGTCGGCAAGGTGGCGACCATCGCCGGACGCTACTGGGCCATGGACCGCGACAACCGTTGGGACCGCATCCAGAAAGCCTACGACGCCATGGTCCAGGGCAAGGCCGACACGCTCGCGCCGTCGGCGACCGAAGCCATCCAACACTACTACGACCAGAAGGTCTACGATGAGCAGATACCGCCGACCGTCATCGAGAAGGGCGGGAAGCCGGTGGCCACGGTGAAGTCCGGCGATTCGGTCATCTTCATGAATTTCCGGCCTGACCGCGCCCGCGAAATCACCAAGGCTTTCATCCTGCCGGGGTTCGAGAAATTCCCGCGGACTGATTTGAAGGACCTGACGTTCGTCACGATGACGGAGTACGAAAAAGACCTGCCCGTCGTCGTCGCTTACCCTCCGCAGACCATCGACAATTGCCTGGCCAAGGTCGTGTCCGACGCCGGGATGAAGCAGCTGCACATCGCCGAGACCGAGAAATACGCCCACGTCACCTTCTTCATGAACGGGATGATCGAGAACGAATTCCCGGGCGAGGACCGCGCCATCATCCCGAGCCCGCGCGTCTCGACCTACGACAAGGCCCCGGAGATGTCGGCGCTGCAGATTGCGGAAAAAGTCGTCGAGGAGATATCCAAGAACGCCTACGACCTCATCATCCTGAATTTCGCCAACCCGGACATGGTCGGGCACACCGGCGACGAGCAGGCGACCATCAAGGCTAACGAGACGACCGACAAGGCGATGGGGATGATCGTCGACGCCGCGCTCGCGGTGGGCGGCGTGTGCCTCGTCACGGCCGACCACGGCAACGCCGAGGAGGTCAAGAACCTGATGACCGGCGACATGGACAAGGAACATTCGACCAATCCGGTGCCGCTGCTCATCATCGGCAAGCAGTTCGAGGGGATGCGCGCGCCCATCGGCGACGTGGTCGGCGGCGACCTTTCGATGACGACCCCGGTCGGCATGTTGGGCGACGTGGCGCCGACCATCCTGAAACTGATGGAGCTGCCGCAGCCGGTAGAAATGACAGGGAAGCCGCTGATATGACGAGGGAAATTCTTTGCTGCGGAACTCGCTCGCTCCGCTCGCTCAGACAGTCCTCGCGGCAGAATTTCCCTCGTCATATCAGCTAAGAAAGAGGAGAAGAAATGCCGGAATTGCCCGAGGTTGAAACCATAAGACGGCAGCTTGATTCGAAGCTGCGGGGGAAAACCGTGACCAAGGTCACGCTTTTTCGGTCCGGGAGAGAAAGTCCGCAAGGCGCGAAGTTCGTCAGAGCCTTGGTCGGGAAGAAAATTAAAGGAATCTCGCGCCGCGCCAAACTTCTGGTCTGGAATTTCACGGACGGCACGGCCTTGCTGGCGCATCTCAAGATGACCGGCAGGTTCGTGTTCGTCGACGGCAAATACGAACCGAAAAAACACGACAGCGCGATGTTCGAGTTCGGCCGCCTCAGGCTCGTTTGGTCAGACGTGCGTAAATTCGGTTTCGTGAAGTTCGTTGAGCGGCCGGAGCTCGATGCCGTGCTGGCCTGCTATGGGCCGGAGCCGCTGGAAGCGCGGGCGGAGGAATTGGCGGACAGGCTCAAGACGCCGAAAACGCGGTTGGTGAAGGCGGCGCTCCTGAACCAAGAGACCATCGCCGGCGTCGGCAACATCTACGCCGACGAGGCGCTGCATCGCGCCAAGATCCGGCCGACGCGGCGCTTGGCGTCTTTGACGGCTCAGGAGCGGCTGACGCTGGCGAAAGAAGTCCAAAAAGTCCTGTGCGAGTCCATCGACAAAGGCGGCACCAGCGCCAACGATTACGTCGATTCGCGCGGCGAGAAAGGCGGGTTCCTGGATTTCCTGCGTGTCTACGGACGGAAAGGGGAGGGCTGCCGCGATTGCGGCGCGCCCATCAAGCGCATCGTCATCGGCCAGAGGAGCACGCATTATTGCCCCAAGTGCCAAATGTGATATGCCGGAGCCCATGGACGCAGTTGAAGTCGTGAAGACGCTCAAGAAGCGCTACCCGCAGAAAGCGGACATGGATTTGGGCAATCCGGAGGATTCGCTCATCGCCACCATCTTTTCGGCGCGGACGACGGATGCGCAGGTGCTCAAGATGTTCCCGGCGTTCCGCCGGAAATTCCCGACGTGGAAAAAACTCGCGGCTGCGGATGTCGCGGACATCGCAAAAGCCATCAATACCATCGGGCTGTACCGGAACAAGGCCAAGTCGGCCAAAGCGCTGGCGCAAAAGATCCTGGCGGATTTCGGCGGCAAAGTCCCGCAGACCATGGAGGAGCTCGTGGCATTGCCTGGCGTGGGGCGCAAGACCGCGAGCTGCGTCCTGTCGCAGAGCTTCGGCTTGCCGGCGGTGGCGGTGGATACGCACGTGTTCCGCATCGCGCACCGGCTGGGCTGGTCCAAGGGCAAGACGCCGGAAAAAGTCGAGGACGACATCAAGAAAATCGTGCCGGAAAAACTCTGGGGCGACGTGAACCGGACCATGGTGCGTTTCGGCCGCGAGGTCTGCGTCGGAGGGAAGAGGCCGAAATGCTGGATATGTCCGGTGGCCAAATGGTGCGCGTTCAAACCGAAGACGCCGGTGCCGGAAAAATAAAACGCCCCGCTTCAGCGGGGCGTTTCGTCAGCGGACGCATTCGACCGACGGACGGCAGGCCTTCAGGATGTTTTTGCAGTCCTGGCTCTGGTTAACCGGATTCATCGGACAATTGATGACGGATTTGTCTTCGACGAAGGTGAACGACATATTGCCGGTCGGCAGGCTGGAGATGGTTTGGACGAACATGCCGCAGGAGGCGACGGCTTTGACGTTACCCGTGCAGTATTGCTTGATGTCGCCGATGTCCATCTCGAGTTCGCACATCGCGCTGTCGGCGGCGCCTTTATCGATCAGCGCAGAAGGCGGCACGTAACGGTTGGTCCCTTTCCAGGGCGCGCGCATGTCGAGGTATTCCCAAGCCCAACCGGAATCCAAGGTGTACGGGTTTGAGCAGGGTCCGGGGCTGTTTTCGTAGCCCTTGCTGCCGAGGACGAGCTTGGTGCCGTCAAAACCGACGAGCGAATAGCTGGTCTCGAAGCTCTTGGCCAGGTTGAAGCGATAGATGCGCTGGAGCTGCTGGGTCGAGAGGTTGAAGCGGAAGACCTTGTAGACCGTGGGCAATTCGGGTTTGTAGGCGTCGGGTTCGATCCTGACCATGAAGACCAGCCAGTTGCGGTCCTGCGGATACGAAATGACGTCGCCGATGGTCAGCTTGCCGGCGTCGGCGCCTTGCAGGTCCTTCATGCGGACTCCCTGCAGAGGCAACGCGATAAACGCCGACTGTTCGCTCACCGTTTCTCCTGGCTGGTAGAAGGAGTAGCTGACGGGGTTATAGATCGAACCGGCGGGTTTCGGAGTGGCGGCGGCAATGGCCAGCGGCACGCTCAACAACGCCACTGTTCCCCCGATGGTTGCGGCATTCAGGTACTTGAAGAATTTTTTCATATGATTTGGCTGATTTGTTGGGATTATGCCATCTTAAACGGACAATCTTACCATCGGTGACACCGGGTCATGCCGCGTGTGCTATCCTACCCGCATGCTTGAGCTGCAAGCCGTTTTGGGGGCACAAGATTTCGTCTTGTCCACCATCTGGTCGCGGGATTTGGCGGTGTTTTTGGCGCGCTGGGCGATTTACGCGAATGTTTTTTTGGCCTATATCCTCGTCACCTCGAAGAGCCATAAGGACAACCACGCGGTATATGAAGCCGCCTGGTCGGCGGCGCTGGCGCTGACTTTGACGACCGTCATCGCGTTCTTCGTCGGGCGGGTCAGGCCGTTCATGGCCTCGACCGACGTCACGCTCCTCATCCCGCCGCCGCTCAACACCTCATTCCCGTCCGGGCATACGGCCACGTCGATGGCCGTCGCCTTCGCCTTTTTCTGGGCGCGGCGCGACATCGGCTACGCGGCGTTCGCGATCGCGGCCCTGGTCGCCCTGGGCCGGATGCTCTGCGGCGTCCATTACCCGAGCGACCTGCTCGGCGGACTGGGCGTCGGCGCGTTGAGTTTCGGCCTGGTGCGCCATATCCACCATCAACTCAAGCGGCGCGACATCAAACGCAAAAAGACATGAAGAAACTTTCCCTCATCCTCGGTTTGGCTTTTTTCGCGCTAGGGGGATTCCTCGGGTGGTTCGTGCCGCGCGCCTGGTTCCGGACGCCGTCCGAACCTTACGGCCAGGTGAAGCTGTCCGTCGGCGCCGATTGGGACGCCTCGCGCACGGCGCAAGAGCTCAAGAAACTGGGCGCCATCGATTCGGAGTTGGGGTATCGCCTGTACGCCAAGTTGGACAAGGCGGCGGACAAACCGCGGCCCGGGGAGTACGAGGTCTTCCTCGCGGACAACTACAAGTCGCTGGCGCGCACCTTGTTCCGCGGGCCGCAACGCAACGAGATCGAAGTCCGCCTCATCGAAGGCCTGAGCCTGAAGCAGCAGGAGGAAGTCCTGGCGAATTACGGGGTCAAACGCGAAGATTTTGAGAAGTGGGCCGGCGACGGGCATCCGTTCCCGCGCGAACTGCGGGAGCTGTTCCCGTTCCTCGAGGTATTGCCCCCAAGCGCGAGCCTCGAAGGCTACCTGTATCCCGATACCTACCGCGTCTGGAAGGACCAGCTGCCCATGGGGCTCATCGAGAAGCAGCTGACGCAATTCCAGAAGAAGACGCGGGGCATGGCCGAGGACGCGGCCAAGCAGGGCCGGAATTTCCATGACGTCGTGACGCTCGCCTCGATCGTCGAGAAGGAAGCGGCGGGCGCGACCGACCGCAAGGTCGTGGCCGGCATCTACCTCAACCGCCTGAAGCAGGGGATGCGGCTGCAGTCCGACGCGACCGTCAATTACATCACCGGCGCCGGCCGGGCGCGGCCGACGCTCAAGGATCTGGACGCGGATTCGCCCTACAATACCTATCTGCACGAAGGCTTGCCGCCGGGGCCGATCGCCAGCCCGGGCATCGAATCGATCGAGGCGGCGCTGCATCCGACGCAGACCGACTACCTGTATTACCTCCACGACGAGCAGGGCAAGAGCTATTACGCCAAGACGCTCGAAGAGCACAAGCGGAACAGATACAAGGCCTACGGGGAATGAGCCGGTCCCGCGGGCGGAAGGCCGCCGTTCCAGCGCCCGGATATTGACATTCCGGCCCGATTTGGTTATATTCATCCATCCTTCGACAAAGGCACATCCATCTTGAAAGGAGCCTCTGATGCTCGAGTTCGAAACCCGGACCGAAACGGTCAAGAACGGCGGCGGCACGCTGACGTGCGACATGGCGGTTTTCCCCTGGGGAGACCTCATGATGCTCAAGAACGCCGCCATGCCCCGTCCGGGCAAGCGCGGCATCCATGAGGTCATGATAAAGGCGGGCGGGTTCTGGGTCAGCAACCAGGAACTGCGCAGGCGCTCGAAAGGCAAGGCGACCCACGCCTACTACGACAACCTGTATGACCGGCTGCGCGGGGGAGAGCACACCAAGCGCACCGAAGAGAAGGAGGACCGGGACATGGGCGCCTTCATCCGGGAGCAGCGCGATTTTTCGCGGATGCTCATCGACATGCGGGCCTTCACCCCGGACGAACAAGCCGAGCGGATGGAGTTCCAGCGGCGGCGCATCGGTCGGCTCATGGGCGTCCGCGACGAGCGGAAGGCCGAAGCCCGCGACCTGATGGCCGAAGCCGCGGAACTCGAGGACGCCAACCGGCGGCGTAATCCGTTGGCCATGGGGTTCGTGAGCGGGGCGTCCATCGACCGCCTGCAGAAGCGCCGCAAGGACGCGGTCGGCATCTGGAGCCACGAGGTCTGGCGGACGCGGCAGGCCTCGCTCCTCATCGCCTACCACATGGACCTGTACGGCGAATTGTGGGAGGCGCTCAGCATGCGTCCGGCCGTCGGCGGGGCGGCGGGACAGGTCCGCATCTTCGGCGACACCGCTTCCATCGAGAACGACAGCTTGAGCCTCGTGGCCGAGACGCGCGGCGTCCCGGGCCTGCAGGCGGCGAGCCGCCGGCTGCTCGAGTACCACCATGTGTTCGCGGCCATCAAGGCGCGGCCGTTCCGCAAGAACGCCGCCCACGTCGCGGCCGAGTTGCGGGAAGCAGCCAGCCTCTGCGTCATGGGGGACCGCGAAAGGCTGCGGACCCTCTTGCGGAAGATCCGGCGCGGCCTGCGCTGGGTGTTCGCCCTGGATAGCCTGCAGATGGATGTCGTCCTGCCGCTCTCGCTCCTCCTGCAGCAACTGGCGAAGTCGCATAAACGCAGGCGGGACGGTAACGGGGCGTTCGTCAAAGGACCGGTCCGCATACCGCGCGCCGCGGCCCCCGAACTGTTCTCCAGGATCGAACAGTCGTTGCTCGACCTCAGGACCAAGATCCGGGCCAAGTGCAACGATGACGACCTGGCGACCAAGATCAAGGACCGCGTCGAGCTCTATCTCGGCACGGCCCAAGAATACCTGCAGGCGGACGAATGGCTGCTGGCCAAACACAACCTCCTTCAGGCGGCCAGGTGCCTGTGAAACGCACCGCCCGCGAGGCACTCCTCCCGGGCGGTTTTTTAAATGTGTATCTGGATTTCACATTCTGTAAAGTACATCTTGACATTTTTTAAGAAACGTGCTTTTATCCTAAGAGCAACTTTGACAAACGGCATCCAAGCCAAAAACAACCGAAAGAGGCGAAGAATGTTGAATGGCCAGCCCGAATGCACGCTCGTTTTGACCTACAATTCGGTCGACGGTTACGCCGAAGGCTCGTACGGGAACGGCCGGGTAGTGATCCGGCAGATCGACCGCGAGGCCTACCTGAGGGATTACGCCAAGGATCCGGAAAAGGCCCAAGTCGGTTTCAGGATGCGGTCCATGGACCTCATCGGCCGCAACGTGGTCGAAGCCTACGTCTACCTGGGCAAAGTCATGAACGCGGACGATGACGCGGCCAAGATCTTCAACGCCATGTGGGGGCTCGCGACGGCGGCGGTCAAGGACAAGTCGCGCATCCATATCGTGGGATGCTGCTGCAACGAACAGGGCAAGAAGCGGTTGGCCCGGTCGATGGGCTGCGATTTCATCCAGTCGGATTGCGGCGGCGAAGGCAAGCTGGGCCGGATCGTGCAGGGAGTCCTGGCGACCGTGCCCAAGGAGCCGGTCGGCGAGTCCCGGAGGCTCGAACTGCGCGAGGAATTCGTCGGTGACGACGCCGAAGACGGGGTGTTCAGCCGCCAGAGGGTCCGCCATCTGTCGGCGGTCGGCGAGATGCTTGTCGCCGGCTGCAGCGGCGGCGAAGTGGCCATCCGGCGAAACGGCCGCTGGGAAAGGTCGGCGCTCAAGCTCCGGCAAGGCGTCAACCTGATGGTGCCGGACGGCGACACGCTGCTGCTGGGCGACGGGAGCTGCTGCTCGGGTTCGACCTGGCGGCTCAAGCCGTCCGACGGCACGTTCGAGAGGATCTTGCCCGT
This sequence comes from uncultured Gammaproteobacteria bacterium, assembly GCA_964415965.1. Taxonomy (GTDB): domain Bacteria; phylum Patescibacteriota; class Patescibacteriia; order 2-12-FULL-60-25; family 2-12-FULL-60-25; genus CAIKNB01. The sequence continues at coordinate 191,076 of CAYQCK010000002.1, read as the reverse complement.
CGCGGGACAGGGGCCCACGGACGAACGTGACGCCGGGGACCTGAACTGCAACATCCACGGATTCGCCCGAAGGGGCGACGAGCTCCTGACCGGAGGGGGCGGATGCTGCGGGACCCACATCTACCGGTTGAACCCCGAGGGCCGCTGGGAATACCATCCGCGGGACCCGGAGAAGTACGTCAACACCATGCTGGCCACGTCCGACGGCGCGGTCTACGTCTCGACCGCCGCGGGCGGGAGCTTCTCGGCCTCGATGCTCCGCCGCTACGAGGGCGAGACGTTCCACAACGTGGGACGGGTGTTGCGCGGCGGCATCTTCGGACTGTTCGAGCACGACGGCACGGTCTATGCCGGCGGCACGGACTCGGGCTGCATCCATCCGACGACTTTCTCCAACGGCTTCATCCACGCGGTGAAGGGCAAGGAGACGGCGGAGGAGTGGCACGGCGCGGGCGGGGTGGACGGATTCTTCGTCCATCGGGGCCAGCTCTACGCCTTCGGCGCCAACCACGCCGATTGGTCGACCAGTATCCTGCTGCGGCAGGCTGACGGGAGCTGGACCAAGGTCGCGCGCTTCGACGACCACCTGACGCTCTTCGGGCATCAGGGGACGGTCTTCGCCGGAGGCGCGAAGAAGGTCGGCGAGAAGTCGGCGCCGGTCGTCTATCGCGTCGAAGGTCTGTGAGTACTCACCCCGCACCAAACTGATTGGTGCGGGGTTTTTCTTTTATGGAAACCCCGGCTTGGCGGCCGGGGTCCTGGACTGTCATTTTTTCGCGAACATCTTCCTGAAGAGCCACTTGCCCAAGCGGTAGGCCAGATAGAGCAGGAGGAAAATCGGCAGCAGGAAGCCGATGCCGTAGATGGCCAGGCCGATGAGGAAATCCACCAGGCCCTGGAGGCTCACGATGAGGCCCTGGAAAGTCTGGCGGAGCGTCTCGAGCGGCTTCCAGGTCTTGGTCGGCAGCTGGATCTTGGTCTCTTCGGTCAGGGTGATGTTGAGCGTGGAATAATCCGTGCGGTCGGTCAGGTAGCGCATCTGGCCCTGCATCTGTTCGATGCGCGAGCGGACTTCGTTCAGCGACTGCGTGACCTTAAGCGTATCCTCGACGTTCTTGGCTTGCTTGAGGATGGCCATGTACTGCTCTTCCTCGGCCTTGGCCGACTTGAGCCGCGCTTCCAGGTCCACGAACTGCGCGGTTACGTCCTCGGCGTCGGACGATTCGGAGAGCACGAGCGCGGCCAACTTCTTGGTCTCGGCCACAAGCATGTCGTATTTGTCCGACGGCACGCGGACCGTTATGTAGCCGGTCTTGACGCCGTTGCGTTCCGACAGGTTGGAGTTGGCCACGAAGCCGTTGAACTGTTTGGCCAAGGACTTGGCTTCGTCCATCCGTTTCTCGGCGTCATCCACGCGCAGGCTCAAGCTGCCCGTCCGGATGATCTTGGCGTCGACCGCGGCGCGGTCCTTGATGGTCGCGCCGGAGCCGTCGTAGATCGGCGGCATGGGCGCGGGCGCGATCTCCGGCGTGGCCATACCCGGCATGGCGATCGAGGAGACGGCCAACTTGGACGAACCGCCGTAATCCATCATGGACTCGTTCATGGCGGCATCGCGGCTTTGCGAGACTCCGGAGCCCGATGTCCCGCTGCCGGAGCGCCAGGCCAGGAGCAGGACCAGGACGAAGAGGACGACGACGGTCGCGACGACCGAAAGGACTATGGTCCTGACGGTATGCGTCTTGGGTTGGGTTGAAGGTGTTGGAGGCATATACCTACAGTATACGCCAGAACCACGGAGAGATGACAGAAGGGGCGGGGTCCGTACCCCTACAACAATCCATGCCCCTGGGCTAACATGCGGCCATGGCTGAATTCGTCATGGGCCAAGGCTTCCGCCAAACCGCGCGGAAAATCGATTATCAGGCCGAACTGAACCAGGAACAGCTCGACGTCGTGCTCCACGGCGACGGGCCGTGTTTGGTTTTGGCCGGCGCCGGTTCTGGCAAGACGCGGACCGTGACGTACCGCGTCTCATTTCTCCTCGAACAGGGGATAGACCCGGCGTCGATCATGCTCCTGACCTTCACCAACAAGGCGGCGCGCGAGATGCTTTCACGGGTCGCGTTGCTCCTCGGCCAGGAAGCGAAAGGCATCTGGGGCGGGACGTTCCATTCCACGGCCAACCGCATCTTGCGTTCGTACGCGTCGCGTCTCGGATATTCTTCGAGCTTCACCATCCTGGACCAGGATGATGCCCAAAGCCTGGTCAAGGCGGTGATGAAGGAACTCAAGCTCGATCCCAAGGTGCGGCGCATCCCTACGGCGAATGTCGTCCTGAACGTCATCTCGTTTTGTCGGAACACGCTGACCAAGATCCCGGAAGTGCTCGAGCTGAAGCATCCCAACTTCCTGCCGTTCGCGAATGACGTCGAAGAAATCGCGCGCATCTACAAAGAGCGCAAACGCCAGGCGAACGCCATGGATTTCGACGACCTGCTCGAGAATTGGCTGGAGCTCATGCGGATGCCGGACGTGAGCGGCCGCTTGGCCCAGCAGTTCCGTTACGTCCTGGTCGACGAATACCAGGACACGAACGCCATCCAGGCGGCCATCGTCCACGAGCTCGGGCAAGGGCACCGCAACGTCCTGGTCGTGGGCGACGACGCGCAGTCCATCTACGCCTTCCGCGGCGCCGACGTGCGCAACATCCTGGAATTCCCGACGGACTGGCCGGGCTGCAAAATCTTCAAGCTGCTGACGAACTACCGGTCCGTGCCCGAAATTCTGGATTTGGCCAACGAATCATTGCAGAACAACACGGCGCAATTCAGGAAAGACCTGGTCGCGCTGCGCGAGCACGGGCAAAAGCCGGTCCTGGTCGCGGCGGCGTCGGCGCGGCAGGAGGCGCAGTTCGTAGCCGAACAGATTCTCGAGCTCCGGTCCAAAGGCACGGCGCTCGGCAATATGGCGGTCTTGTTCCGCTCGTCCGCGCATTCGCAGGCGCTTGAGTTCGAGCTCATGAAACGCGACGTGCCGTACGAGTACCGCGGCGGCATGAAGTTCTTCGAGCGGGCGCACGTCAAAGACGCTTTGGCTTACGTCCGCGTGGCGCACAACCCGCAGGACGAGGCGGCTTGGCTGCGCGTCCTGAACCTGCAGACCGGCATCGGCGCGACCACGGCCGCGAACATCATCAACCGCATCCGCGGGGTGGAATCCTTCGAAGCCATCCTGGACGCGAACGTCGCCGGCAGCCTCACGACCAAGGCGGCCATCGGCTGGAACGACTTCGAACAGATTTCGCGCGGGCTGCTTAAGCACGCGCCGTCGCCGGCATTGATGCTGCGCGCCGTGGCGTCATCGAGCTACCGCGATTACCTCGAGACCGAATATCCCGACTGGCGCGACCGGCTGGAGGACGTGGAACAGCTCGTCGCCTTCGCCGAGAATTACCACGACCTGTCGACTTTCCTGTCCGACATCGCGCTCTACGACGAGGTGTTGGCCGGACGCGAGGGGCGATCGAGCGGACGCGGCGACGATGAGCGGCTCGTGCTCTCGACCATCCACCAGGCCAAGGGCCTCGAGTGGGACACGGTGTTCATCATCCATCTCGCCGATACGGCTTTCCCGAACCGCCGCGCGATGTCGGAAGAGGGCGGGGTCGAGGAGGAACGGCGCCTCTTTTACGTCGCGGTGACGCGGGCGCGGAAGAAGTTGTTCCTGGTCTATCCGCTCACGACCGGCTTCGATGCGCTGACGCTGAACCAGCAGTCGCTGTTCATCGAGGAGATATCCCCGCGGCTCATGGAGAGGATGGAGTTGCGCGAATCCCGTTCTTCAGAATTCGGTTCTCGGAACGCGAAACCGCGGCGGCCGGACGGCGACAATTGGAATTGGGACGAGGGCTACGACGAGCCGGCGATCGAGATCGGGCGCGACGGCAACCGGCAGCAGCCTTCGAGCGCTACGGTCTGGAAATCGTCGTCGACGAACACCAAACCCAAGCCGAAGTCTTTCCTGAGCGACATCGACGAGCTTTGATATGGGCTGGCTGTACGAGAAATTCGAGTTCGACTCTGAGTTGAACGGCAAGGTCAAGTGCGAGCGGCTTTTCGGCAGGTGGATAATCGCGGCCGGCGGCATCATCCAGAGCGGGGAGTACCTGACCAGATTGTGGGAGTCGGCCATCCGCCGCGTGCCACGACAGGGTGTTTCGCGCGTCCTGCTTTTGGGCTTGGCATCAGGTGGTTGCCTCAAGCCGATCCATCGCCGCTTTCCCCATTGCCGCATCACGGCCATCGAATTCGACCCGGCCATGGTCGAGCTGGCGCGCCGGCTCGGCAACCTCGACGACGCGCCGTGGCTCGAGCTCCGGCAAGGGGACGCGGCGCAAATTATCCCGAGACTCCAGGGCAAATTCGACCTCATCCTCTCCGACCTGTACATAGACGGCCGCAATTCGCCGGAGCTGCGCGACGCCGTGTTCGTTGATAACCTCAAACTAGTCCTGGCGCGTGAAGGCCGTCTCATCGTCAACCGTTTCCGCGAGCCTGATGTTCTGGACGCCTTCGACCGGAAGTTCTCCCGGCACAAGACGTGGCGCTTCCGCTACAACGGCCTGGCGCTGTACCGGCACACCGGCCGCGGAGCCATCGGCGACCCGTTGCCCGAGGGCTATGCGCCGTACCGTAGCCTCGGGATTTTCCAGACGCGCGAGTGCGGCACCGGCCAATGCCGGTTCGTCGGCGACCTGGCGTGCCCGGGAATGCGTTGGCACCACGGGCCGTTGTGGTTCGAGGGCTACACCGGCGACCTCGAACCGAAGATCGAGCCGTTCGGCCACCGGCGCATGGTGATCTGGCAGCCGGTGTCGCGGACCGATTGCCCGCCGGGTTGGCACCGTTCCTGGGTACAGATGAACGCGAGCCTGACCGGGTTCGCGGACCTGCGCGAGACGGATCCGTATTGGGCCAGCTGGTCCGAGCATGCACAGCGGCACCGCAAGCGCTGGCTCAAGTCCGGCGGGTCGGTTAGGGAAGTCGCGGCCGAGGAATTTCTGGCGCGATACCGGCGCCGGGACGTGCGCATCAAGCTCAAGGGCACGCTCATCTGGCTGGCCGAGAACAAGCTCAAACGCCATGGCGAGCGCAACGCGTATTTCGGCGCTTTCGCCCCGGATGGCGAGATGGTCGGCGGGTTCGCGGCCATGGATATCCCCGAAGCCAAGCAATCGGTGCATATCGCGTCGTTCGTCGCGCCTCATGGCCGGGACTGCTCGGCCGGCGTGGGCATGGTGGATGCCTGGTTCCGGCGGTGCCTGGACAAGGGCTATCGGTTCGCGGATTTCGACCTGTTCTGGACCCCGCGCGACCCGTCATCCTGGAAGGGTTTCAGCAGGTTCAAGGGACAATTCGGCGTGACGTACGTCCGCTACCCCAATCCGTTGGTCAGATTCGTGGGCCGGGCGCGATCTTGAAAAGTACGTCGGGCGTTGCTAGGGTTCGGATATGAGATCAGCCAAGATGAAACTTCCGGGACACCCGGACAAGGCCTGCGACCTGGTGGCCGAGGCCATCGTCGACGAATACCTGAAACGCGACCCGGACAGCCGCCTGCAGATCCAGGTCAGCGGCGGCCGCGGAGCGCTGTTCGTCAACGGCGACGTCATGAGCACGGCGGATTTCGACGTGGCCGCGCTCGTCCAGCGGACGCTCGGTGCGGCCGGTTCGCTCCAGCCGCTCGAGCCGTTCGTGGCCCTGGAGCAGACGCCGCCGGACGCGGCTAGCCGGAACCTGGACGGTTCCGGCCTCCCGGTCACGGCCATTGGTTATGCCTCTGACGAGACGCCGGAATTCATCCCCAAGACCCTGTATTTGGCAAGGCGTGTCGCCAAAGCCCTGGAAGACAAACGGCAGGGCGACGAGTCTTGGTTTTGGCTCGGCGCCGACGGCGAAATCGCGGTGACGGCCGATGGGTCAGAGCCTGACTCGATTTCCATCCAGATAGAACATGGAAGCGAAGCATTGGAATCCGTCAGGCCGAAAATCGAGGCGCTGGCCAGGGAGTTCAGCCAGACGGCCAAAATCCGGGTGAACGAGTTCGGGCCGTGCGAAGCCCGAGGATTGGCCGGGCTAACCGGCGCATCCGGCCGCGACCAGGCGGTTTACGGTCTGCCCTTGCCGGCCGTCGACGTCCGCGTGGGCTGCGACATCCGGCATCCGGGCAAAGCCGGGTCTTGGCTGGCGCGGGCGGCGGCCGTCAACTTGGTGCGGAGCGGCCGGGCGCGGGCCGTGCTCGTCAACCTCAAATACCTGCCGGGCGAAGTCCGGCCAGCCGCCATCTCGGCGCGCGACGAAAAAGGGCGGGACATCTCCGAGTTCATAGACCGGGCGAGCGTGGCGCTCGACCGCGTAACCAAAGACTGGTGGCGCCAGGGCCTCAACGCCGACGCCGCGCGTTGGGGATTCGCGGGCGAAGCTGGGTTGCCGTGGGAGGCTTGATGGGTTTGCTTATTTTTGCCGCGTGTCTGCTAAACTATCCGAGTTATGCACAAACGCATCATATTTTTGTCAGCTGTCGGCTTGTGCCTGTTGGGCGCAGGCTGCAAACCATCGGATTCGCCCGTCTCACTTGATAAATACCAGGACAAGCAGGCGCAGAGCGAGGCGCTGGGCTTCAATGCCCTGGACGTGCCGCAGGACGCGAGCCGCAGCGAGAACATCGAAGCCGCGACCCCGCCCGCTGAACCGCCTAAAGCCGAAGCCCAAACATCAACTTCAACCCCGACTATGCCAACCGAAAACGCCCAATCCACAGGGACTGCCGCCGGTCCGGCCAAACCGGAACCGCTGGCTTACCCCGGACTGTTGCCGGACAAGGAGACCGCCAACCGCATCGTGCGCCTCAAGACGACCCAAGGCGAGATCGTGTTCGAGCTCTTGCCGAAAGAAGGTCCGCGCGCGGTGTCGAACTTCATCTATTTGGCCAAGCAGAATTTTTACGACGGCATCGTATTCCACCGGGTGGTCCCGGGCTTCGTCGTCCAAGCGGGCGATCCCTTCACCAAGGATCCGACCGTGCCGCGCGAAAAATGGGGGACCGGAGGGCCGGGTTACGAATTCCAGGACGACAAGGTCAAGCTGCCGTACAGTAAGGGCATAGTGGCCATGGCCAACCACGGCGCCAACACCAACGGGTCGCAGTTTTTCATCATGCTGGAGGATTCCATGACCTTGGACCCGAACTACTCGGTCTTCGGCCGGGTGACCAAGGGCCAGGACGTGGTGTCGAAGATCAAGATCGGCGACAAGATCCTGTCGGCGACAGTCGAACCCAAGAAATAGGGCGATGGACGATAAATGGATCCGGGTCTTCAAAAGACCCGGATTTTGTTGTATGTTATGCGCATGAAAAAGACTTCGATTTTCGTCGGCGCGGGCTTGGCTGTCGCGGCCTTGGCTGGTCTGGGGATTTGGCTGATGCGTCCGGCGCCCGTGAACGGGCCGGTGCAGGAGCCTGTCCAGAGCGGCAGCATGACGACGGTGGATAAGACCGATAACGTGGCGAACGAAGACGTGCTGCTCATCGAAGGCGGCACCGCGACTTCGGAGAACTTCATGATGGTCACCAACCCGCCGAAAAAATGATATGTCGCCGAAAGTCCAAATAGCCATCCTGGGGTCGGCAATCGCCTGCTTGGCCATCGGTTTGGCCGCCTCGGTGGCGATCAGGAACGAAATCATGGCGAACAGGCAGAGAGCGCCCGAGACTTTGGGGAAGACGGATTTCGTCCACAGCCTGTCCGCCGACCTGGACGACGTATTGTCGAGGAAGCCGACTTCGACGGCCGCCCTCACCGCCGCCAACTGCACCCAAGCCGGCGGCCGGTGGAACGAATGCGGTTCGTTGTGCCGCGGCAAACCGGCGGGCACGGTGTGCGCCGAGGTGTGCGTGCCGCAATGCGAGTGCACGGTCGGGGAAAAACAGTGTCCGGCGGGTTACGGTTGCGCGTCTGATTTGCCGGCCGGGGAAGGCGTTTGCCGTCCGGGCGAAGGCGGCGGCAAGATACCGGTTCCGCCGAGCAAGCCGGTCCACGAATTCAAGAGTGCCGATGGCGTGACGAGCGTGGTTTTGGCCGAGCCCAAACTCGGCAATCCCTTCACCTTCAGCGGCACTACCACCGCTTTCGAGAACGTCTTCTCGTGGAGGTTGAGGCAGGCTGACGGCAAGATAGTCGCCTCCGGGACGGGTTACGCCAACAGTCCGGACGTGGGGAAACCGGGCGGCTTCTCGATTAAAGGCTTTTTCGACCTCATACCGACTGCCGCAAGCGGCACGCTTGAGGTCTATGAGGCGTCGGCTAAGGACGGCACGCCGCTTCATCGTGTGGATATCCCGGTTGAGCTGCCGACCGGCAAGGTCAAGATATTCGTGTACTGGGGGAATTCGAAGAAGAATCCGAACGCGACTGATTGCTCGTTGGTGTATCCCGTGGGCCATGAGATTGCGGCTCCAGGGTCGGATGATCCGAAGGGTGTCGCGGCCGCCATCCATGAACTGCTTAAGGGGCCGACCAAATGGGAAAGGTCCCAGGGCTACTACACGAGCTTGCCGCTGACGGTCAAAGATCCGGTTTTCACTCTCTACGGATTGGAGTTCGGCCAAGATCTCCAAGAAGGCGTCGGGGGCTCGTGCCGGGTGGCTGGTATCCGCGCCCAAATAAACGCGACATACACGCAGCATGACAAGGGCGTCGCGGATCCTGTCATCTCCATTGACGGCAGGACCGAGGACATCCTCCAACCCTGAACTATGGCCATCCTGGGACTGGCGGCCGGCGCGATCGCCGGCGCGATCATGCTCTTCCTGGCGCATTTGGCGCCGCTCTTCGGCGCGGGCAATTTCGTGCACGACCTGGATGAGCCACATCTTTTCCGGCGCGAGATATCGCGCCGCGAAGCGCATCTCGTCGGCGTGTTGGTGCACGTCCTCATGACCGCGGCGTTCGGCGGGCTGTACGCCTATTTCGTGGAGGCCGGGATCTTCCCTGACTTCTCGCTCTTGCCCGTACTCGGTTGGGGTTTCCTCGTCACCTTGTTCATGGGCGGGGTCGTGATGCCGATCGAGGGGCACGGGGCGTTCGGCGTGCGCGAGGACGCTTGGTTCCCGGTCGACCTGCTCCTGACCCATGCCGGGTGGGCGGTCGTCTTCTGGTGGATAATCCGTTTGTGGCCAAATTACGCTTATTGATCGGCGGAGCCGTCGTCGCCGGCCTGGGCATCGCCTTGGGGATTTTCGCTTTCGTCTTCCCGCAGGCCGGTCGGGTGGGGCAGCAGCAGGTCGAGGTGACGGCGACGGTGCCTGACCACGGCCAAGGATATTGCCGGGGCTGCAGCCAAAAACCGGAAGGCAAGCTGCCGGTGGCCCAGGACGTGCCGGGCTACAAGCCGCCGGTCTCCATCCTGTTCGTGGGCGACATCATGCTGGATCGGACCGTGGCGACGCGCAGCCGCAAGGCCGGCGATTTAGCGTATCCCTTCCAGCGCGTCGGGAACCTGAAGGACGGAGTGTTCGGCAGATACGACCTGGCCGTCGGCAACTTGGAGGGTCCGGTGGTCGAGAAACGCCAAGCCACGACCAAGTCGATCAGCTTCAGGTTCGACCCGAAAGTCATCGATGTCCTGAAGACGGCCGGCTTCGACGCGCTGTCGCAAGCCAACAACCACACGCTCGACCAGGGCCGGTCGGGCTTCGGCGAATCGTTCCGGCGGCTGTACGAAGCCGACCTTCGGCCGTTCGGCCACGAGACGCTGGACGAAGCCACGTCCTCGCTCGCCGTCCTCGAGAAGCGCGGCCGCAAGATCGCGTTCTTGGGATTCAACACGACGAGCAATCCGTTGGACCGGAAAGAAGCCCTCGATGCGTTGCGGAAAGCCCGGGCCGAAGCCGATTTCGTGGTGCCGTTCGTCCACTGGGGCAACGAATACAAGGATAGGCCGCACGCGTCGCAGGTCGAATTGGCGCATTGGTTCATCGACAACGGGGCGGACGCGGTCATCGGCGGCCATCCGCATTGGATGGAGTCGATCGAGAGCTATCGCGGACGGCCCATCGTCTATTCGCTCGGCAATTTCGTGTTCGACCAGGATTGGTCGGTCGAGACCAACTACGGCCTGGCCGTGGGGCTGACCTTGGCCGACGGGCGGAGCGAGCTCAAGTTCATCCCGGTGAAAATCGAGAAGAGCCAGCCGTTCGTGCTGCAGGGCGTGGAAAGGGAGGCGCGCCTCAAGCGTCTGGCCGGGATTTCGGCGAAACCGTTGGCCGACGGCATCCTCGCGGGCGGCTTGAGGTTCGAGGCGGAGCGGGCCGCGGCCCTGACGGGAGGGCGCTGAGCGGGGACCGCGCGGAAGCCTCTGGACAAGCACCCCTGAAGGTGCTAGTTTTTTATGCCTTCGGACCGAGGAGGATAAGGATGAGGGGTTCGGTGGAAGATAATTTCTGTTCTTTCTATCTGGCGAGAGCGGCGGCCCGAGCGGCCGCCAGGCGGCCGGCCGGCGGGATGCCGGCGGCTCTGTCCTTCGTCTGCGGCCGCTGCGGACGCGCCATCGCGTCTGACCTGGATTGCCATGGCTGCGGCCGCTGTCCGGCGTGCTGCGTCTGCGGCAACGCCAACCTGGAAAGGAGAAGGGGATGAGGGATCTGGACGGGACCATCCAATGCCAGGAGTGCGGGACGCGCCCGAAAACCGAGGCGGGTTGCCTGCGCTGCCTCAAGTGCGACGCCTGCTGCAGTTGCGCGCCGGCCGACAGCCGGTATGTCTGCAAGTCGTGCAGGATGCCGACCGCCGGCAACCGGCGTTGCCCTGAATGCAAGAATTGCGCCGCGTGCTGCGAGTGCGGTTGAGCGGCCGCGGGTGTTGACGGCGGGCGGTCCAGGGGAATAGAATTCCGGCCTGCCCTTTTCACGCAGCGTGGAGGTTGAGATGGAGAGACCTTACGTCGGCATCACCGGCTTCATGACCGACTCCGAGGTCGTCAAGGTCCTCGGGGCCATGCCCGACATGGGCCACGCCCTGATGGTCGGGGTGCTGGTGAGCGAGAAGACGCTGAACGGCATGCCCAACAAGCATCCGAACAGGTATCCGCGGATCCAGGACGTGCATAACATCTTCGTCGATGATCCGCGCGTCCTGAATCTCGTGCATTACCACACCAAGTCCGTCGAAGGCCTTGGGCAGCAGCTCGAGGTCCTGGTCGAGCGCTGCGGCCCGCGGTTGCACGGATTCCAGCTGAACCTGGCCGAGCCGCCACTGGACGCGCTGCAGGCTTTCAAGCGGCGGCATCCCGGCCTCAGGATTGTGGTGCAGGCCAACCACCACATGTTCCGGACGGCGGAATACTCGCCGCAGCGGCTGGCCAAGAAGGCCGCGAGCTACGTCGGGATCGCCGAATACCTGCTCTTCGACCTGTCGGGCGGCAGCGGGATGCTGTGCAGCTGCGACCTGCTGTACAACTTCGTGGTCACCATGAAGCAGGCGAAGATCCCGCTCAACCTCGGCATCGCCGGCGGCCTCGGGGTCTACACCCTGCACACGGTCAAGCAGCTCCTGCGGCAGAACCCGGACCTGTCCATCGATGCGGAAGGCCGGCTCCGGAACGCGGATGACCGGCTGGATATGTCCTCCGCCATCGAATATCTCCAGCGCGCGGCGCGCATCTTCGCGCCGGACTGACTCGCGGCCCCGATGTCCATCGGGGCCGTCTTTTTTTGCGCTTTGAATCCGGGGCGTTTTGCGTATACCATGGGTCGGATGAAAGTCCTCCAGGTCAGCGAATATCTCGAGATCGTCAACGGCGTGCTGCGCGAGACGCTGGGTGGCGAGGTTTTGGCCGTGGAGGGCGAGGTTTCGGGCTACCGCGTCAACCAAGGGCAGTGGGTGACGTTCGACCTCAAGGACGAGAAGGCTCTGGTCAACGTCTTCATCCCGGCATGGCAGCTCAACGTGCCGCTCGAGGACGGGGCCAAAGTCCGGGTCTTCGGCGTGCCGCGCATCTATCCGAAATACGGCAAATTCTCGGTCTCGGCCGACCGTATCGAGCTGGCCGGCGAAGGCGCGCTCAAGAAGGCGCTGGCGGCGCTGCGGCTCAGGCTCGAGAAGGAGGGGTTGTTCGAGGCGGCGCGCAAGCGGCCGCTGCCGCGATTCCCTAAGCGGATCGCCTTGGTCGCGTCACGGGAGAGCGCGGCCTATGGGGATTTCATCCGCATCCTGAACGAACGCTGGGGCGGATTGGAGATCGACCTGTACCACGTGCTGGTCCAAGGGGAGAAAGCCCCGCAGGACATCGTAAACGCCATCGAGATGGCGAATTCCGTGTCATTGCGAGCAGAGCGAAGCAATCTCAGGGTTGAGGAGATTGTTTCGCTCCCTGCGGTCGCTCGCAATGACACAGGGTACGACGCCTTGGTCATGACGCGCGGCGGCGGTTCGCTCGAGGAACTCATGGCCTTCAACGACGAACGGGTGGTGCGCGCCATCCATGCCTCGCGCATCCCGACCATGGTCGCCATCGGGCACGAGCGCGACCTGACCTTGGCCGAGGAAGCGGCGGACGTGCGCGGCTCGACGCCGACCGATTGCGCCCGGCGCCTCGTCCCGGACCGGCGCGACGTGCTGTTCGAGCTGGCGAATTCCGTCCAAGGCATCGAAGGCGCGTTGCGGCAGGAGCTCGACGAGGGCCAGTCCATCCTCGATCGGGTTTTTACGGCCCCGGCCATGTGGATCGCGGGGCGGCAGGCGGAATTGGCGGCAGTGACGTCAGGCATCTCGGGCAAGATTGACGTTTGGCTCAAGGATTTGGCCGGGGAGTTGGTCAATCAGACGCGTCTGCTCCAGTCGCTTGACCCGAAGGGCGTGCTCCAGCGGGGTTATGCTATCCTGAAGGACAGCCGGGGCAAGAGCCTGGTCTCGGCCGCGCAACTCAAGGTCGGGCAGGAAGTCGCGGTCGTGCTGCGCGACGGCGAAGCCGGAGCCACGGTCACCCGGGCCGGCAAGCAGGAACTGCAGCCGAAATTATTATGATAAATTTAACTGTCATCCTCGAGCGCAGCGAAGGACCTTCCAATTGGAAGATTCTTCGCGTTCGCTCAGAATGACATTTTTTGATAGATATGCCTCCCAAAAAAGACACCAAAGACATCGACGTCGCCAAAGGGTTCAAGGAGCTCGAGGACATCTCGGCCTGGTTCGAGCGGGGAGAGGCCGACCTGGACCAAGGGCTCGCGAAGTTCGAGCGCGCCATGGAGATCGCGGATGCGCTCAAGAAGCGCCTGGCCATGGCCGAGAATAAGGTCAAAGAGATAAAGAAGAGATTTGAATGAAAATAATCGTCGTCCTGAACGGAGTGAAGGACCTTTAAAAGATCCTTCGCCTACGCTCAGGATGACGGATACGCTATGTATCTACTCCTCCGTTGGCTCATCAGCGCCTTGTCGGTCATCGCGGCTGCCTACATCGTGCCGGGCGTGCGCGTGGCGAATTTCTGGAGTGCGCTTATCGCGGCGCTCGTCATCGGGCTTGTGAACGCCCTCATCCGGCCGCTCATAATCATCTTGACCCTGCCGGTCAATATCCTGACGCTCGGCCTGTTCACCCTGGTCATCAACGCGCTCATGTTCTGGCTGGCCTCGTCCGTCGTCAAGGGCTTCGACGTGGCGAATTTCAGCGCCGCGTTTTGGGGCGCGCTCGTGTTCTGGCTCGTGTCGTGGCTCGTAAACGGGCTATTGGGGACAAAGGAATGATATGGAAAAAGCAACCAAACAGCTTATCGCGCATTCGTTGCTGATTGTCTTTTTGATGCCGGTGATCTATGTCAATTGCCTGCGGATTGTGGGTCTGTTTGTCCGCAATCCGCGAACATTCGGTCCAGGGCCATTTTTCGGTACGGCGTTCGTTCTGACGGTCATGGCGATTTTTGCGATATTCTATTACCTCGGCCAGCCTTTCAGGCAGAAGGAAAAATTCAAACGTTTAGAGCGGCCGTTCATGGTAGTAATTGTAGTGCTAGCTGTCCTCCAGGCCGTTATATTTTATGCGTTCACCTTGGCTGCGGGGTCTGCCCTCTCAAGCATCGACTGATTTATGGATAAACCCATAGTCCTCTCGGTCGGCGGTTCGATTGTCGTGCCCAAGACGGGCGTTGACACCGAGTTCCTCGAGAAATTCCGCCAGCTAATCCAGTCCCGCATCAAGACCGGCGAGCGGTTCATCATCGTGGTCGGCGGCGGGCATACGGCGCGCGAGTACCAGAAAGCGGCCTCAGCCATCACCAAGCTGGATCCGGAGGATGTGGATTGGATCGGCATCCACGCGACGCGGCTCAACGCCCATCTGCTGCGTTCGGTTTTCCGCGACCAGGCTAACCCGCACGTCGCCAAGGACCCGACCAAACGCCTGGCGTGGCGCGAGCCGGTCTTGGTCGCGGCCGGGTGGAAACCGGGTTGGAGCACGGATTACGTGGCGGTCCGTCTCGCCAAGAGATACGGAGCCAAGCGCGTCATTAACCTGACCAACATCGATGCGGTCTACGACAAGGACCCGTCGCGCTTCGACGACGCCGAGCCTTTCGACCGCATCGCCTGGAAAGACTTCCGCAAGATCGTTGGCGATAAATGGTCGCCGGGCGCAAACGCGCCGTTCGATCCGGTGGCCTCCAAGCTGGCGCAGAAGTGGGGGATGGAGGTCGTCATCTCATCGGGCCGGGATTTGGCGAACGTCAAAGCGATCTTAACCAACAAGAAATTCCGCGGCACTGTCATCGACGGGCAATGATATGAAAGGGCAATTCGTATTCTGGCTATTTTCCGTCCTCGGCATCCTGATGCTGGTGGGCGAGGGCTTCTACGTCAAGAACGAATACTCGTTCGTCCAACGGGCGAAGCAGACGCAGGGCACGGTGCTGGAGCTGGTGCGCCACGTCTCCTCGGGGAGCAAGCGGTCGGTGACGTATGCGCCGCGGGTGAAGTTCGTCCTGCCCGACGGGACGGTCCATGAGTTCACGTCCGAGATGTCGTCAAGCAATCCCGGCTACGCCGTCGGCCAACCGGTGAAGGTCCTGTATGACCCGGCCAAGCCGGAGGAAGCCGAGATCGACAGCTGGCTGGCCATCTGGGGCGGCCCGGCCATCCTGGGGCTTTTGGGCGTCGTCTTCACCGCCGTCGGCGTCGGGTCCCTGTTGTCGGGTTGGCGGCGGAAGAGATATTGCGCCCAACTGCTGCAGAGCGGCATCAAGATAACGGCGACCGGCGGCACGGTGGAGCGCGACTGCTCGGTGCGGGTCAACCGCCAGTGCGCTTGGCGCCTCGTGTGCGAGGCGGAATACAACGGCGAGCGGCGCGTCTTCAGGAGCGACAGGCTGTGGAAGGATCCGACCGAATTCGTCAGGGACAAACAGGTGACCATCGCCATCGATCCGGCCAATCCGCAGAAGTACTGCGTGGATACGTCGTTCATGCCGTAAAAAAAGCGACCCGCCGGTAGATAGGCGGGTCATTCGGTCGGGTGAAGCATGGAGCCTCCTAGTTTTTGGGCGGCGCGGGATGGGCGGTCTTCTGGTCGCGGAACATCCCGCAGAAAGCCTTGCGGTCGATGAGGTTGCCGTCAACCTCGAGCTCGTTGTTGAGGATGGCGAGGCTCAGTCCGCTGTGGACCAGGCGGTAGATCCAGAGGTAGAAGCCGACGGCGCGGGTGAAGAGCTCGCGCATGTTTTTGACGCCCGCTTCGTCCATCAGGATCTGGAATTCAGGCACCATCCCGTCCGGGATATCGATCGTGATTTTCATCTCGCACCCGCTTTCCGTGGTTGAAGGTACGCGGACAGCATCCGTTGGCGGGGGACGGCTGTCAAATGGGACGGCTGGGCGAGGCTTGACGGTTCCGCTGCCGCTTGTTAACCTCTGCCCACACTCAAGGTCCCGTGACAGCAGGTGCCCCACGCTAAAAGGGGCTTAATTGCCTGCCGAGGAGCCAATCCAGCCGTTTTCCGGCCGGAATTGCCCCCACAGGATGCCTGTGGGTGTTTTATTCCCCAAAGGTCGAAAACATACAAGCTACAGCCAAAATCTATGCCAAAAACCCGTCAAGAAAAGGAAGCCATCAAGGCCAAGCTGGTCGCGGCGTTCAAGAAGGCCAAGTCCGTGGTCTTCGCCGATTACCAGGGCCTGAAGGTCGCCCAGGCCGACACGCTGCGCAAGAAGGCGCGCGAGGCCGAGGTCGAATACCAGGTCGCCAAGAAGTCTCTCATGACTTTGGCCGCCAAGGAAGCCGGCTTCGAGCTCAACGCCAAGCAGTTCCCGGGCATGCTCGGGGCCGCGTTCGGCACGACCGATGAGGTCGCTCCGGCCAAGGTGCTCGGCGACATGGGCAAGGACACCTCGCTCAAGCTCGTCGGCGGCATCTTCGAAGGCCAGGTCGTCGGCGCCGAGAAGGTGCAGGCCCTGTCCAAGCTCCCGTCCAAGCAGCAGCTCCTCGGCCAGGTGGTCGGGACGATGTACGCGCCGGTCTCGGCGTTCGTGCGCGCCCTGAACGCCATCCGGGAGTCGCTCGAGAAGGGGAGCCCGGCCCCGGCCGCCGCCCCGGCCGCGCCCGAAGCCAAGGAAGAGCCGGTCGCCGCGCCGGTCGCGGAGTCCGCTCCGGAGGCGCCGAGCGCCCCGGCCGAAACCCCGGCCGCCGATGCTCCGGCCGCCGCGTAAGATTCATCAAACTAACGATACAAACCTATGTCAGACGAAATGAAGAACGTCGAGGTGCCGGAGAAGTTCAAGGCCCTCGTCGAAACCATCGAGAAGCTGTCCGTCCTCGACCTGGCCGAGCTGGTCAAGGTCCTGGAAGATAAGTTCGGCGTGTCCGCCGCCGCCCCGGTCATGATGGCCGGAGCCGCCGCCGGTGGCGCCGCCGCCGCTGAAGAGAAGACCTCGTTCAACGTCGAGCTGACCGAAGCCGGCGCCAACAAGATCGGCGTCATCAAGGTCGTGCGCGAAGTCACGGGCCTGGGCCTGAAGGAAGCCAAGGACCTGGTCGACGGCGCGCCCAAGATGGTCAAGGAGGGCGCCGACAAGGCGACCGCCGAGGACATCAAGAAGAAGATCGAAGAAGCTGGCGGCAAAGCTACCCTGAAATAAGCGGTTTCCAGCCAGAAAAGACGCCCACCCGGCGTCTTTTCGATTTTCCGAGGGAAGGTCCAGGATATTGACTAAACCCCGCAAAAGTGATGGTGTGGGGAGGCTGATAGAGGTATCTTAACCCTGCACATTCACATCCCGAGACACCGCGGAAAACCGCAAAGGATTTGGAGGACCCATGATCCAGAAATTCTTCCGGCTCATGGTTTACGCCGGCGCGTTTTCCGCGCCACGTAGCCGAGCCATCGGACTCATCTGTCTCATCCTGCCGGCGCTGGCCATCCTGGCCGGTTCCCGCAGCGCCCAAGCCCAAGCCGGCTACTGCATCCAGCAAGTCGGCCAGAACGAGCGCGGCACCCTGATCAGGGTCGAAGACACGGGCAGCTGCAACCTGTACATGGCCGTCAGGCGCCAGCCGCATGCCGGCAAGGACGGCGCGGCCATGTCGCGCCAGGAACAGCTGCGCAGCATCTGGGCCGCCAACCTGGCGTCGAAAGCCGACGGTTCATACGAAGAGCGGGCCGTCAGGCGCCATTGCATCGAGGCGGCCGGACCCGAGCCTGGCTCGGACCAGGACGAAATCAAGCGCTGCGGCAGCAAGCACACGATGTACTACTACGCGCAGCCCAATGCCGTGTTCCTCATCCCCAAAGAACGGGCGATGACGCCGTTCGACCTGGCCGAGCAGAAGAAGGCTGACGCAGCCGCGCAGGAACGCAAGGCCAAGGAAGCGGCCGACGCGGCCGTGCGGGCCCGCGAGGAGTCCGAGGCGTTCAAGCGGGTGCGCGAGATGGAGAAGCGGGTGGCCGAGGCCGAAGCCAAGGTCGCGGACGCCGACGCGCGCCTCGCCTGGGTATCCGAAAAGGAATGGCGCGCCAAGGCGCTGCCCTCCGTTTTCGCCCTGACGGTCCTGGCGGCGGCGTGGGCCGTCCTCATGACGCTGGCCGTCTCAGCCTACCGGTTCAAGTACCGGTCGGTCACCGTCGACAACTATGGGTACGCCAATCCCCTCGAGGCGGCCAAGGATCTCACCATGAAGCTGGCTTCGGCCAGGGAGGAGACGGCGCGCGCCAAGGCCGAGGCGGAAACCGCCAGGTCGCGCGACGCCGAACGCATCAGGAAGCTCGAGGGCGATCTTGCCGGGTGCCAGACCGAACTGCGCGCCGCGTTGACGCTGAACGCTTCGGTCCGCAAGGAGAACGAGCAGCATAAGCGGACCATCGAGGTCATGGCGGCGACGCCGAAATCGACCGTCCCGACGCCGCGCGAGCAGGCGGCCGACGTGCTGACCGAGCGCTGCGCCGACCTCGACGCCAAGTACCGCGAACTGGAAGAGAAACATCAGATTCTGAACGTTGAGCACATGGCGCTCAAAATCTCCTATGGCGAGAAAGAAGAGGAACTGGCGACCGTGTACCAGGTGCGCGACCGCCAGGCCAGGATGCTCATGTCGGCCAGTGCCGACAAAATCCAGAAAGACGAACAGATCGAGGCGCTGGAACACGAGAACGCCAATCTGCGCCAGGAATACGGCCGCGCCCAAGCGACCCTCGCCGAGTATGAGGCGTCATGGTCGAGCGTCCTTCGCGCCTCGAACCGCCCCCCGGCCATCTCGCCGGAATATCCCGCAGCGACAACCGACGACGTCCCGACCAAGGTCAGGCGCCAGACCCTGCCCGCAGGGGCGGCTCCGGCGGCCAGATCCGCCGAATCTCCCACGGTGACGTTCTCCGACGCGGAACCGGAAGAGCTGTTCGCCGGCCTGTTCCAGGAACTGGCCGACACAAAGCGCGAACGCAACATCTTCCGCGACGGGCTGCAGCAGATCGCCAACCTCCAATCCTGGGCCTCGGCCCGGATGGACGGCGACGCGCAGCAGCTCGAGAGGCAGGTCGAGCTGGTCGTGGCCGACGTGGCCCGCGTGTATCGCACCGGCGTCGACGAGCGTGCGCCCGGCGAGAGCGCGGCTCCGGCGAGCGGTCCGTTGCCCACGGCGACGCAGTCGGACATCGTGCGCATCGCCAGGGTGGCCAGCCTGCTGGAAGGCGAAACCCTGGATACCGCCGCGTTGCGGGCCCTCCTCGGCGATACCGACCGGCCGACGGTCCTGGAGTGCCTCAAAGCGTGCGTCCACGAATGGGCGGCACGGTCCGAAGCCGAAGCGATGGTCTATGCGGTCTTCGAACCGCACGAACTGTTCGACCTCAACATGTTCGTCTCGTCGCGGCTCGTCTGCGGGCCGGACATCAGCCTGATGGTGCCCGAAGGCTACACGGACACGGTGGACCGGGTCCACCTCGCGTATGCTCCGGCCTTCAGCCGTGGAGCCGTGAGGCGGTCGATCCTGCCGCCGGCCGCGCCCCAAGCCGCGGGCCAATAAGGCAAAGCTTTTCCACCCCGACGTTCTCGAACGCCGGGGTGATTTTTTTATTGAAAGAAGCCCCCGGATATTATTCCGGGGGCGGGTCAAGTCGTATCCTCCTCGTCCAGGAAGTTCCAGGCGCCTTGCTGCTGGAGCCAGAAGAAAAAGGCCGGGTCTTGGCGGAGCCAGGAATCTCGCTTCAGGTAGGCGAGACCGGGCGCGCCGTTCTTGGGGAACTCAAGCGGCTCGAAGCCGGCTTGGATGAAGAACGCCAGGCAGACGGCTTGGCGGATCACGGCGCGGAGCGAAGAGCGCATCTCTTCGGCGGGGTAGCGCGGCGTCTGGCCGGGAGCGGCGGGCGCCATCTTGGACTGGATGTTCTTGGCCTCCTCCTCGAGCAGGTTGAGCAGGCCGGGCAAATATTGGGCCTCGAGCCCCAGCGCCGACAGGATTCGGATGAGGTCTCTCTGCGTCTTGTCGTCCATGGGTAACCCCCGTTGAAAGGTCGGCTCCACTCAAGCACGTCCGGCGGAAAAGGTCAACGGCCGGACGCCAATCCGAAACCGTCCGCCCAGGGGCGGACGGTCGATGCTCGCGATTCTTCAGGGCAGCGGGATGAGGAGCAGGCGGTTGCCGTCGATGGCGATGATGCGCTTGCCGGCGTCGTCACTCGCGACGTCGCGCGGTTCGCGGAACTGGGATGAGACGTATTGGGCCTTGAGCGAGCCGTTCTTCTCGTAGACGAGCACGCGCTTGTCGGCCGGGTCGGCGACGATGAGCAGGGGACTATCGGCCGAGGTCCAGAGGGAGGCGGCGGCGCGCAGCGGCGGGTCCACGGCCGTCAGGCCGAAGCTGACCTGGCCGCCGGACAGGAACTGCAGGAGCTGGCCGTCGTTCTTCAGGACGTAGACGTTGCTGTCGATGGCCAAGCTGACCGCGCCGGCGATGGAGACGTCGGCCGCCTTGATGTACGCCGTCTCGCCGCCGAAGCCGCCGCCCGAGTTGGTCGCGCGCCAGATCTGGTTGTCCTGCGGGTCGAGGCGGTAGAGCTTGTTGGCGTAGAGGATGGTGTCCTGGGTGGAGGAGGATTTGGCGTGCTGCCACGGCATGGCCTTGGCCAGGTCCGTGGACTTGTTGAGCGCGATGAGCCGGCCTTCGGACGTCGTGAACAGGATGTTGTCCTTGCCTTCGTTGGCGGCCACGATCTGGCCGGCCGCGGCGGGCAGGGCGATGCGTTTGGTCTCGCGGGTCGTGAGGTCGATCTTGAGGATTTCGTTGGCCGCCTGGTCCACGGCGTAGACCGTGTCCTTGACGAGGAGCGGGCCGGCCAGGCTGCCCGGTGCGGCGCCGGCGCCGGCGGCGTAGAGCTCGGTGACGTTCTCGAGCTTGACCACCTTCTTGAGGCGCTCGCGCAGGTCCTTGAGTTCCTGGGTCAGTTTGGCGACCTTGGCCTGGCGGTCGGCTTCGACCGCCGGCAAGCCGGAAAGGATCTTCTCGGATTGTTCGATCTCGGTCCGGGCGCGGAGTTCGTTGCCGTACACCAGGTCGGATTCGGCGCGGTTGCGGTTGTCGACGGCGCTGTCGTAGGTCGCGTTCCAGGCGGCGATCTCGGCCGCCACCTTCTTGTTGTGGTTGAACCACAAGGTCGCACCGACGATGACCGCGACCAGGGCCAGGCCGCCGGCGATCATGAGCTTGTGCTTGCCGGTCAGGCGCGTCTTGTAGCCGGCGTTCAGCCCGCGCAGGCTGGCGACGGAAACCGGATCGTTCATGGCTGTCTGGCGGCCGCCGCGCTTGAGCGACTGGAGCAGGCTGCCGAGCATGTCCTTGGCTTTCGATCCCAGATCCTTCAGTTTTTCGCCCGTGTCCTGCAGCCGGTCGACCGGCGAGAGCACCGGCGCGAGATGCTGCGTGGCCTCGGCTTCGGTCTCGCGGAGCTTGGCGATGGAGGAGGTCGGGGTCTCCTTGGCTTCTTCCTGCTCGTCGAGCCGGAGCGGGAGCTGGGCATTGGAGGGTTTGACCTCGTGGCTGGCCACGATGACGGCCACGAAGTCGTCCGGGATGCTGCGCTTCTCGATATCCTGTTTGATCTCCATGGCGGCCGTGACCGGGGGGAGCGTGGACAGGCGGTCGGACAGGCGCAGGTCGCCGCGGAGCCGTTCCAGGTTCTGGGTGCCGGCGATGAGCACGTCGCCGACGCCGATGTCGCCGCAGACGATGGAGGAGAAGGGTTTTTCCGGGTCGGGCTGGGGCGGCTGCTCGAGCGAGCCCAGCAGGTCGAATTGCTTGAACCCGCCGTCGGCCTGCTTCTGCAGGAAGATGTTCATGAGCTTGCCCGTGCCGGCGAAGCACAGGTGGCCTTCGGACAGCTCCATGACGTAGATGTTGATGCGGCCCCACTGGAGCGGCGTGGCTTCTTCGCGGATGAATTTGGCGACCGCCTCGTTCAGCCGTTCGATGAGCTTCTCGAACCGGGCGAGCGGGTCCTGGTCGACCTGCGACACGAGGAGGCGCGCCTGTTCCGCCGCGGCGTTGATGACGTCCAAAAGCCGCTCGTAGGCGTAGAGCGTGGAGTGGATATCGGCCAGGACGAGCAGGGTCGGGCTTTGGCGCGTGCGGGCCGGATTCTCGAAACGAAAAACGCCAACGATCGCCTCATCGCTCATGCTCTTGGCGACTTCGATTTCCGCGATGCGGAATTGCTGGGCTTCGTCGGACATTTTGCGGTCTTTATCTTTAGCGGAGTATACTGGAAGCGACCCTGACGCGTCCATCCTAGACTCCCGGGCGGCAAAGCGCACGGCCTCTTGTCAAGGGGCGAATAAGCGGGCAGGATAGGGGGGAGAATATGCTTGAACACCTATTTGGCTCACGCACCAGGCTGAAGCTGCTGATGCTTTTCCTGCAGAAGCCGGACGAGACTTTCTATGTGCGCGAACTGACCCGGCTCATCGGCACCCAGATCAACGCCGTGCGCCGCGAGCTGCAGAACCTGACGACCATCGGCCTGCTGATCGAGGGCGTGGGTAAGGACGAGGGCGAGGGCCAAAAGCGCCCCGGGCTGAAGCGCCGCTACTACACGGCCAACCAGGAGTTCCCGCTGATGCAGGAAGTGCGCGCCCTGCTCATCAAGGCTTATGCCCTCATGGAGTGGAAACTGGACGACCAGGTGCGCAAGCTGGGCGACGTAAGGTACATGTCGTTCATGGGCATCTTTTTGGGCCAGCGCAACCAACCGGTCGACATGTTCATCGTCGGGGACGTGGATCGCGTCGGCCTCAAGACGCTGATGCAGGAGGCCGAGAAACGGCTGGGCATCGAGATAAACTACGCGGTCATGGCGCCGCAGGAATACGCCTACCGCAAGGAGATGGCCGACAGGTTCCTGGAGGGCATCATGAAGGCGCCCAAGAACGTGGTCATCAACCGGCTCGACGAAAAAAGATAAGCGCGCATGAACTGGCTCTTCATCGACACGACCAAAGCCGGCGAATACCGCGTCGGTTTTTTGGCGCCGGGCAAGGTCCGCGTCAGCGCCGGGACGGGACGCTCCAACAGCTATCTGCTGGCTTTGGCCAAGCTCCTCAAGGGGCAGGATTGGGATGCCGTCGACGGCCTCTGCGTCGTCCAAGGGCCGGGATCCTTCACCGCCGTGCGGACCGGCGTCCTCATCGCCAACCTCGTGGCGCGCCTGCGCCGCAAGCCGTTGGTCGGCGTCTCGGTCGAGGATGCGCAGGATTTGGACTCATTGGCCGAACGCATTGGACAAGGCTTGTTCCCTTTGTCCGGCTACGTGGCGCCGGCGTATGACGCCGAGCCGAACATCACTTTGCCGAAAACCCCATGACCCGCCGCCGTTACCTGCTCCGCCGCTTCCTCGAGATCCTGCCGGGGGCGCTTGTCTGGATCACGCTCATCGCGTCGGTTTCCTTGTCGTTCGTGCGGCCGCTCTGGGTCATCTATTTCATCATCGTCTTCGACCTGTACTGGCTGTTCCGCGTGGCCTATTACCTGCCGTTCGTGTTCGTCTCGTACCTGCGTTACCGCCGGGCCCAGACAGAGGATTGGCAGGCCAAAGCCGAGGCCCTGCCGGGCTACGGCCGCATCAAGCATCTCGTCTTCCTGCCGACGTATAAGGAGGACGTGGGGGTGGTGCGCGAGACGCTCAAGGTGCTGGCGAGCGGCACTTATCCGGCCAAGCGGCTGATGATCGTGCTGACCGGGGAAGAGCGGGCCGGCGAGCAGTTCCTCCAGGTCGCGGAGACGATCAAGCGGGAGTTCGGGGAGACTTTCGAACGCCTGTTCGTGATGGTCCATCCCAAGGATTTGCCCGACGAGGTCGTGGGCAAGGGCGCCAACCTGAACTACGCCGGGCACCAGGCGGCCAAGGAGATCGAGGCCATGGGCCTGGACCCGGCCGACGTCATCGTCTCGTCGTTCGACGTGGACACCATCGTCCACCCGAAATATTTCTCGAACCTCACTTACTTTTACCTGACCGAGCCCGAACCGACGCGCAGCTCGTTCCAGCCGTTCGCGCTCTACAACAACAACCTGTGGGAATCGCCGGCCGCGGTGCGCGTCGCCATGTTCGGCACGACGTTCTGGCTTTTGACCGAGCTTTCGCGCCCCGAGGGCATGATGACGTTCTCGTCGCATTCCATGAGCCTGCGCATGCTCATAGATGTGGGTTTCTGGCAGAAGGACATCGTGAGCGAGGACTCGCGCATCTTCCTCCAGGGCCTCACGCGCTACCACGGCGCCTACCGCGTCACGCCCATCTACCTGCCGGTCTCGATGGACACGGTCATGACCGGTGATTACTGGAAGGCCCTCATCTCGCTCTACAAGCAGCTCAGGCGCTGGGCCTGGGGCGTGGAGAATTTCCCGTACATGGTCGAGAAGTTCATCGACGACCGCGAGATGCCGCTCGGGATCAAGCTGTCGTTCATCTGGAAGCAGCTCGAGGGCATGTACACCTGGGCCACGGCCGCGCTCCTCATCTTCCTGCTGGGCTATTTGCCGTTCTGGGTGGCGCCTGAGTCGTACCGCGAGTTCGCCGTGTTCCAGAATACGCCGTTCATGCTCGAGTGGCTGATGCGCTTCGCCATGGTCGGGGCCTTCGCCTCGGCCGGCATGTCGCTGACCCTGCTGCCGCCGCGGCCGTCCAACGTGCCGCGCCACCAGACCCTGGTCGTGACCGTGCTCCAGTGGCTGCTCCTGCCCGTGACCTTCGTCGTCTTCGGCGCTTTCCCGGCCATCGACGCGCAGACCCGCCACATGCTTGGCGGCCGCTTCCGTTTGGGGTTTAATGTCAGTCCGAAGCGCAAGGTCGGGGGGAATAAAATCGAAGGTAGGGGCGAATAATCATTCGCCCAGGACGAAAGTCAGAAGATGCGGCGGGAAATGAATCCCGGCCGCCGCCCGGGAGCCATATGCAAGAAGCCAAGAAAACCATCATCAATATCGTCACATGGAACGGGCTGGCTTACCTGCCTAACCTTTTCGCGTCTTTGGACGAACAGGACTATCGGGATTTCACGGTCACGGTCGTGGACAACGCCTCGGACGACGGCACACTCAAATGGCTGGAGCAGGAACGGCCCGATACGGCGCTTTTGCGCAATTTCAAGAACCAAGGTTTCGCCCGCGCGCACAACCAGGCCATCACCATGGCGCTGTCGCGCTGGCCCGAGGAGACGTGGGCCGAACATTACGTCCTGGTGGCCAACCAGGATCTGGAGCTGGCCCCGGACTGCCTGCGCCAGTTGGTCGCGGCCTTGGAGGCCGATCCGCAGCTCGCCGGGGTGCAGCCTAAGCTCCTGACGGCCAGCGTGGTCGCGGACGTGGACGGCCGGCGCGAGACCAAGCGCAGCGCCATCATCGACTCGGCGGGCATCGCCATGTCCAAGGCGCGGCGCTCGTTCGAGCGCGGCGCCGGGGACACGGACCGCGGCCAGTACGACGTGGCCTGCGACATCTTCGCCCTGACCGGCGCCTTGGCCCTGTTCCGGGCGTCGGCCCTGGCCCAAGCCAAGCTCAACGGCGAGTTCTACGACGAGGATTTCGTCTCGTACAAGGAAGACGTGGATCTGGGCTGGCGCATGCGGCGGCTCGGCCTGAACGTCAGGTTCGTGCCCACGGCCGTGGCCTGGCACCACCGCAGCGCGGCTTCGGCCAGACAGGGCGTGTTGTGGCTCAGGGCCTTCGTCCGCCGTTTCCGCAAGCCGGAGCGCATCAATTTCAATTCGACCCGCAACCAGTGCTGGCTGACGCTGAAGAACGACGAATGGGCCAACCGCCTGGTGAACGCGCCGTGGATATTGCCGTACGAGGCGGGCAAGCTCGCGGTCGCCGTGTTTTCCTGGGCCACGGTCCGCGGCTATGCCGCGGCCCTTGCCGGAATCGGCAAAATGTGGAAAAAGAGACAGGAACTCGCCAAGCGCGCCAAGGTCTCGGGCAAGGAGATGCGCCGGTGGTTCGTCTAAGGCCCGGGGCGCATGGTCATGCGCCCGTACGGAACCATGCCCAAAGTCTCATTCATCACGGTCTGCTACCGGACCCCGAACATGATCCGGATGCTTTTGCGCGGCTTCGAGAAAGCCGGGCTGGCTTTCCCGTACGAGTACATCCTGGTCAACAACGCGCCCGGCGACGGCACGAGCGAGATGGTGCGCGAGCTTTTCCCGTGGGTCACGGTCATCGATTCGCCGGGCAACGTGGGCTACGGCGTGGGCAACAACCTGGGGCTGAAGGCGGCGCAAGGGGAGTACGTCATGATCGTCAACCCGGATATCGTGGTCTTTTCCGGCGAGCTCGAGAAGCTCGTGGCCGAAGCCGACCGCAAGCCCGAGGTGGGCATCTTCGGGCCCAAACTCCTGAACCCGAACCGGACGCCGCAGCGGTCGTTCTACCGTTTCCCGGATTACCTCATCCCCGTCTACCGCCGGACGCCGTTGGGCTCGCTGCCGTGGGGCAAGAAGGCGATCGACCGTTACCTGATGAAGGACGTGGAGCCGAGCGAGACCATCGAAGTCGATTGGGTGTTGGGCGGGGCCCAGCTCATCCGGCGCCAGGTGCTGGACGATTTGGGCGGCCTGGACGAGCGCTATTTCATGTATTTCGACGACGTGGACTTGTGCCGCAGCGCCTGGGCCAAGGGCTGGCGCGTGGCCTACGTGCCGCACGCCTGGCTGGTCCATTTCCACCAGCGCGAAAGCGACACGGGGAGCGTGTTCGGGGTGCTGTTCAACCGGACCACTCGCGTCCATATCGCAAGCGCGGTAAAATACTTCTGGAAGTACCGCGGCGTCCCGTGGCCGAGGTGATTCTGTGTTTCGGCAGGGGCGCATGCCATGCGCCCGGGGCGTGTGGCACACGCCCCTACGGAACCGGCATGGACAAAACCACGGTGAAATTTTTACATGAAAAAACCAGACAAGCCGTCGCCGAATTTTCTGACCTGTCCGGCGTTCCCGGAAAAGGCGCCCCAGAGCGTTGGGGAGGCTGTTCGGCGTCTCAAAGACGAACCGCCGGACAACGTGCCGTTCGTGGTCGAGGATGAACCCATGCCGGAGGCGCTGAAGGAATTCGGGCGTCAAACCGCGCCGGTCCCGCCGGTGTCCGGCAAGCCGGCGCCGAAGACGGCTGAGGCGCCGCGCGGTCCGTCGCGGCCGTTGGGTTTGCGCCGGCTCGTCAAATGGGCCGGGGTTTTGGCCGTCGCCGCCCTGCTCATCGCGACCGTGCCGGCCGGCATCGCCTTGGTCCGCGCCGGAGCCGCAGCCAACGAAGCGCGGACCGCCATCAACCGCGCCCAGGACAAGGTCAAAGCCAACGACGTCGCGGGAGCCGAGCAGGAAGTCATGCTGGCCCGCGACCAACTCGAGAAATTCCATGCGCGCCTGTACGAAGTCGGATTCTGGCGCGACCTGCCGGGCATCGGCGTGCAGATCCGCGGGCTCGAGGACGCGGCGCGCGCCGGCCAGAACACGCTCGACGGCATGGCCGACCTCCTCTCGGTCTACCGCGTGGTGATCGAGGCTTTGCAGGGAGCCCAGGCCGCGGCCGGCGACACCAGCCTCGGCATCGCGCCGACGCGGAGCTTCGACGACCTGTCGGCCGAGGAGAAGCGCGACCTGCTGGCCAAGTTCTCGCTCAGCCTGCCCAAGCTCAGGCTGGCGCGCGAGAAGATCGCCCTGGCCATGGAGATGTGGAACCGCGTGCCGCAGGACAAGATGTTCTCGCCCATCCGCACGGCGCTCAAGCCCTTGGCCGACAACCTGCCGCTCCTGAACAAGGCCATCGACGAATCCGTGCCGCTCATCGAGGCGTTCGTGCCGCTCGCCGGCTATCCGGAACAGGCGCGCTACCTCATCCTGCTCCTGAACAACGACGAGCTCAGGCCGGGCGGCGGTTTCATCGGCAACGTCGGGACCATGACCATGGATTCGGGCGAGATCAAGGACCTGGCGTTCCAGGACGTGTACAAGATAGACATGCCGGCCGAGCAGCGCGGCTGGAAGGAGCGTCCGCCCCAGCCCATCCTGGACCGCTTGGGCGTGAAGGCCTGGTACCTGCGCGACGTGAACTGGTCGCCAGACTTCTCGGTCTCGGCCGAAAGCATCCTGGATTTCTACATCCGCGAAAGGGCGTTCGCGGCGGGCAAGCCGCTGCCGGACGCGCCGCAGACCGTGCTGGCGCTCGAGCCGCCGCTCTTCCGCAAGCTGCTCCAGCTGACCGGGCCTTTGACGGTCGACGGCAAGACGTTCACGGCCGACGACTTCTTCGACAAGCTGCAGTACGAGGTCGAACAGGGGTTCTTCAAGGAAGGCATCCCGACCGGCCAGCGCAAGGATATCGTGCACGAGCTGGGCAACGAGCTCATCGCCAAACTCAAGTCCCTGCCGGCCCAACGCTGGCCCGAGCTCCTCGACATCGCGACCCAGGCGCTGGAGCGCAAGCAGATCATGGCCTACTCGCGCGACCAGGACGTCATGGCCGTGCTCGACAAGAACGGCTGGAGCGCGCGGGCCAAGCCGACGCAGGGCGACTTCCTGTGGGTCGTGGACGCGAACCTGGCGGCCTACAAGACCGACGGCGTGATGGACAAGGGCATCAAGTACGAGCTCGACGCCCGGGATCCGCAGAACGCGGTCGCGACCGTGACCCTGACCTACAAGCACACCTATCCCAAATTCGATTGGCGCTATACGAGATACCGCAGCTACACCCGCGTCTACGTGCCCGAAGGCAGCGAGCTCATCGGCTCGAGCGGCGCCCTGAAGGACGACCGCTACAAGACCGGCGGCCGCGCCGTGCCCGGCCAGGTGGACGTGATGAAGGAGCTGGGCAAGACGGTCTTCGGCGCGTTCTGGTCCATCGAACCTGGCCAGACCGGCACGCTCATGTTCAAATACCGCCTGCCGGCGTCCGCCCTCCAAAGCATCGAGGCCGGGAGCTACCGCCTGGACTGGCCCAAGCAGGCCGGAGCCGACGATTCGCAATTGACGCTTGACCTCAAATTCGGTAAGAATCTCAAGTCGGCCGAGCCGGCCGAGGCCCAAGACAAATGGGGCGACGCCCGGTATGAATACGCGGTGAGCTCATTGGTCGACCGGACGTTCGAGATGAAATTCTGATTCCGTAGGGGCGTACGCCGTACGCCCAGGGCGCATGGCATGCGCCCCTACAATTTTTGATTCGCAAATTATGTTCGCCAAGAAAATCGGCATCGACCTGGGGACCACGACGGTCCTCGTATACATCCCGAAGAAGGGGATCGTGTTGAATGAGCCTTCGGTCGTGGCCGTGTCGTTGGCCGACAAGCGCGTGCTGGCCGTGGGCAAGGAAGCCAAGGAGATGCTCGGCCGCACGCCCGACACCATCGTGGCGCGGCGCCCGCTGAAAGACGGCGTCATAGCCGACTACCGCACGACCGAGGCCATGCTGCGCTATTTCATCAACAAGGCCGTGGGCGGCGTGCGCTTTTTCCGTCCCGAGGTCATGGTCGCGGTGCCGGGCGGCATCACGTCCACCGAACGCCGCGCGGTCATCGACGCGACCATCTCGGCCGGCGCCCGCGCCGCCTACATCATCAAGGAACCGGTCGTGGCCGCCATCGGCGCCGACATCCCCATCGGCTCGCCGTCCGGCCACATGATCATCGACATCGGCGGCGGCACGTCCGAGATCGCGGTCATCTCGCTCGGCGGCATCGTGTCGTCGGCTTCCGTCCGCATCGGCGGCAACAAGATCGACCTGGCCATCCAGGAGCATGTGCGCCGCAAGTACGGCCTGGCCGTCGGCGAACGCTCGGCCGAGGAGATCAAGATCCGCATCGGCTCCGCCTTGTACCTCGAGGACAAGCTCGAGATGCAGGCCAAGGGCCGCGACATGATCACGGGCCTGCCGCGCATCATCACGGTGACGAGCGACGACGTGACCGACGCCATCCAGCACGAGCTCCAGGGCATCATCGACGCGGTCAAGGAAGTCCTGCACAACACGCCGCCTGAACTCTCGGCCGACGTCATGGAAAAGGGGATGGTCCTCTCCGGCGGCACGTCCCAGCTCCGCAACCTGGACCGCCTCCTGGCCGAAGCCACCGGCGTCCCGGCCTTCACCGCCGACAACCCGCAGCTGTGCGTGGCCAAAGGCACGGGCATCGCGCTCGAGAACCTGGATTCGTACAAGAGAAGTATCTTCTCGTCGTGAGATTGATTCGGAATTTCGTAGGGGCGCGATTCATCGCGCCCTTTTGGGTAGGGGCACGGCGCGCCGTGCCCCTCTTTTATGACACCCCGGGCGAGGCAGCGCCGAGACCCGGGGTCTTCGTCCCAGATCCCGGCTCGCGCTCGGCGACCTCGCTTGGCCGGGATGTCGGTAATTCGGCAGGATCGCATGCCACGCGCTTCGAATATATCTGAATTACTTAGCCTTTAAGTAACACTCTATCTTGACACTTATCCCCACCCGTGCTATAGTGTTGGCCTTGATATGTTAGGAGCGCAGTTTCCGCTAATCGCGGACCAGCGGCCGTCATACAGGACGGGCAAATGCCACGGCTAGTCGGCCGCAGGTCAGTAGTCCGGATTAATAAGTTAGTACGTATACTATGGGTAAGAAGTTGTACGTCGGTAACCTGTCGTGGGGCACGACTGATGAGTCCCTCCGCGATGCTTTTTCACAGTGTGGCGAGATCGTTTCCGCCCAGGTCATAATGGACCGCATGAGCGGCCGCTCCAAGGGCTTCGGCTTCGTGGAGATGGGCACTCAGGAAGAGGCTGATGCCGCCATCGCCAAGTGGAACGGCGCCGAGTTGGATGGGCGCGCTTTGACCGTCAACGAGGCCCGCCCGATGGAAGAGCGCCCGCGCTCCCAGGATCGTGGTGGTAGCCGCTGGTAATCAAATACCGCAATCAACAAGACAGCGCGCAAGCGCTGTCTTTTGATTTTGTGGAGATGCCCACGGCATCTTTCCGACACCTCGGACAAGACCGCTTCATGATCTGACACCCCGGGCGAGGCAGCCCCCCCTCTTTGACACCCCGGGCGAGGCAGCCCCCCTCTTTGACACCCCGGGCGAGGCAGCGCCGAGACCCGGGGTCTCCGTCCCAGATCCCGGCTCGCGCTCGGCGTCCTCGCTTGGCCGGGATGTCGGCTGGAAGAGTCACGCTTCGCAAGTGACAAGGGGGTCCGGGGGGCCGCGTGGCGTGGTGCGCAGAATATCCAACGCTGGCGACACCGAGAGCGCATAGCGGACCCCCGGGACCTTTGGTTACTTTCAGTCATGAAAGTAACATTTAGGCTTTTGAATCTGACGCTTTAATATATAAGCCGTACGCAGTACCATAGCCCCATGTCCACCGCCTATCTCGCCGCCGGGTGCTTCTGGTGCACGGAAGCCGTGTTCAAGATGCTGCCCGGCGTGCTGTCCGTGACTCCGGGGTACGCCGGAGGCGACGTGCCCAACCCGACCTACGACCAGGTCTCGACGGGCACGACCGGCCACGCCGAGACCGCGAAGATCGAGTTCGACCCGGCCGCGCTGACTTTCGCACGCCTGCTCGACGTCTTTTTCCAGACCCACGACCCGACCACCCCGAACCGCCAGGGCAACGACGTCGGGACGCAGTACCGCTCCGTCATCTTCTACGCCGACGAGGAGCAGAAGGCCGCGGCCGAGGAGGCTATCAAAAAGCTCGAGGCCGACCGCAAATTCCCCGCGCCCATCGTGACCGAGGTTGTGCCGCTGAAGCAATTCTGGCCGGCGGAGAGCTACCACAAAGACTATTACGAAAACCACAAGGATGAGGGGTATTGCAGGCTGGTGATAAAGCCGAAGGTGGAGAAGATGAAGGGGATTGTTGGGAGTTGAAATTCAGGGAAACAATTTTGATCTGGATCAATTTTATGATCCGGATTACTATGGGGATGCTTTGACCTGCTTATGGCTGGAAAGTATTCCTACACGATTACAAGACGCAATAACCGCACGGAAAGTGAGGCTGTTCAATATCTTTTAGGAGAGAACAAGCAATTCATTGCGCTAGATGCCATTGGACGGAAAAAGGTGATTGAGATTTTTAAAATAGAAAAAACTTTTTCTAGAGCATTTGATATTGTGCTTTTTGAAGGAAAAGGAAAGAAGATTATATCAGAAAGTAATAAAATACGGATGATACTGGTAGAGCTAAAAACGACTAAGAAAAAATTGGTAAATAATCCACGCGGATTCTTTTTTGGGGCTACAGAAAACGAATTCAAACTGGCAAAAAAATTAGGAAATAGATACAGGTTTTGTTTTGTCAGCCTTCATCCTGAAAGTAGGTCGTCAAAATTATTGACCTTGAGTGAATTAGAAAAAATTATTCGAACCAAGAGGACTCAATATCAAATCAATTTATGAATTTATCGTTGGATATTTCTTTGGCGAAAAAATACAAAAATCCATCGCAGAAAATTCGCGTTGTTAGTGAGTCTTGGGTAGGTAGCGAGGCTTATTGTCCCAGTTGCGGCAATGATATTGAGAAGTTTCCAAACAACAGACCCGTCGGCGACTTTTATTGCGTTCAATGTAACAACGAATTTGAATTAAAGAGCAAGGGGGAAAAATTTGGGAAAAAAATAGTTGATGGTGAGTACGCGACTATGACTAATGTGATTAAGACTGGAGAAAATCCAAATTTTTTTCTTTTAGAATATTCCCGGCCACCCTGGCGTGTAGAGGATTTTTGTGTAATTCCGCGACACTATTTTAGTCTTAGCTTGATCGAAAAGAGGCCTCCTCTATCAAAGAATGCAAAAAGGAGAGGTTGGATCGGGTGCTATATATGGATACAACGGATTCCTAGAACAGGAAGGGTCTTTATAGTAAAGGGTGGTAAAGAGTATTCAAAAAAGAGCGTGATTTCAAATTGGAAAAATACCTCTTTCCTGAAAGATGTGAATGATTGGGAAAAAGGATGGACTGTGGATGTTATGAATGTAGTTGAATCTTTGAAAATTAAGGAATTTAAGCTTGCAGATATTTATTCATTTGAAAATTATTTTAAACAGTTGCATCCAGATAATTATCACATCAAAGATAAAATTAGGCAGCAGTTACAGATACTTAGGGATGCCGGATATTTGAAATTTTTGGGTATGGGTAGTTATCGTTTGATGATGTAGAAGTTTGCGTCAACTCGCCAT
This sequence comes from uncultured Gammaproteobacteria bacterium, assembly GCA_964415965.1. Taxonomy (GTDB): domain Bacteria; phylum Patescibacteriota; class Patescibacteriia; order 2-12-FULL-60-25; family 2-12-FULL-60-25; genus CAIKNB01. The sequence goes on along the minus strand of CAYQCK010000002.1, from coordinate 157,841 downwards.
CTCGGATATTCTCGTAATAGATTATTGGTGAGCTTAGCTTATATGACTGAGTGGAATGAGGCTTGTGAGGTTTGATGCGAACAACTATATGGCACTAATTAAATGCCCTGATTGCGGAAATGAGGTTTCTGAAAATGCACCCGCTTGTCCTCGCTGCGGAAATCCGAGAACTTCGACAATTAATGCATCTTCTCGACCGATACTAGTTGAGCAGACGAGTAAAACATGGAAGTTGGTTATGTTGATTTCCGTTATATTAGCGATTATCGGAGTGATATTGTTCATCACACACCTTCCCCAGCCTGCGTCCATTTTCGATGCAAGATCGGCTGCTTTGAGGCAAACCAGTCGGGCAAATGCGGGTTATGCTCAGCTCGGTTCGGCGATGTTTGTATTTGGTGTGATTGGTTTCATGGTTGGAAAATTTGGCTCTTGGTGGAACCATCGTTAGAGTAATGTTTAATAGCGGCAAAACCAAGTATTGGTGAGACGTTAGATATTTTTTTGACCCTGCTTATATATCCGACCTTCGCTTAGGCACGCGGTTCCATCCAGCCGTTGGATTCGGTTCAGCTCAACACCGTATCCAGCCATCACAATATTTCGTAATATGAGGTGAGGAATTACTAAATGGCATATGTGCTAAACTTCCCGCATATGCGCAAACTCGCCATCTTCGACATCGACGGCACCGTGTTCCGGTCGAGCCTGCTCATCGAGCTGACCGACGAGTTGGTGCGCGATGGCGTACTGCCGGCGGACGCGGGGCGGGCGTATGCCAGGGCGCGGAGCAGGTGGCTGGACCGCGAGGGCACGTATGACGATTACATCAACGCCGTTATCCGGTCTTTCGAGGGGCGCATCAAGGGGCTGGAGCACCGGAAGTTCATGGCCGTGGCCAAGCGCGTCGTGGCCCGGTCGGGCGCGCATGTGTACCGGTACACGCGCGACCTCGCGGTCAAACTCAAGAGCCGCGGATATTTTTTGCTGGCTATCTCGAATTCGCCCAAAGAAGTGCTGGATCCGTTCTGCGCCAAGTGGGGATTCGACAAGGTCTACGGCCGCATCTACGAAGTCGGCCCGGACGGCCGCTACACGGGCCGGACTTCGTACCACGATCTGATAACGGACAAGGCCAAAATCCTGAAGCGCGCCGTCTCCAAAGAAGGGCTGACCCTGGCCGGCTCTGTCGGCGTCGGCGATTCCGAATCCGACATCCCGTTCCTCAAGCTGGTGGCCGAGCCCATCTGCTTCAATCCCAACTCGAAACTCCTCGCCGCGGCCAAACGCCAGGGGTGGCAGGTCGTGGTTGAGAGGAAGGACGTGGTGTATCAATTCTGAAATATGCCCGCGCCGCTCCTGACCAAATCCGATTTCATGGCTTTCCATGATTGCCCGATCAAGTTGTGGTTAACCCGGGTCAGGCCGGACATCGGTCTGCCGCCGGATGAGGGCAAGGAAAAATTGTTCGAATGGGGCCACGAGATCGATGATTTGGCTCGCGGCCTATTTCCGGGCGGCATCGAGGTCCAGGATTACAACGCAAAAGGATTTCGCAATACGCAGAAAGTCATGGGCGAGGGCGCGAAAATCCTCTACCAGCCTACGGCTGTCGGAAAAGGCTTAAGCGCCCGGGCCGACATCCTGACAAAGGGCAGGGGAGGCAAGTGGGATATCCATGAGGTGAAGATCTCGACGGCGGTGAAGGAGGACCATGTCTACGATCTGGCGTTCCAGCGTTTGGCGTTCGAGGCGGCCGGCATCCCCATCGGCAAGACGTACCTCACGCACCTCAACACCGATTATGTGCGCCAGGGCGACATCGAGATAACCCAGCTCCTGGCCGAGGACGACATCACGGACCGGGTGATGGACATCACGCCGGAAGTCGAGCGGGCCATCCCGCAGGCCAAGGCCGTGCTCACATGGCCGCAGGAGCTGACCGCGGAACATCTGGCGACCAGCCCGAACCTGGCCAAGTCGGCCTATGCCGCCCGTTGGCTAAGCCAGCTGTACCCGCAGGTCCGCGAACAGGTCTTGCGGGGTTTGGAACCGGAACTGGCCGCCGAGCTGCTGGAGAACGGCATGGTGGAGATGGACGGCCTGTCGGAAGCTTTCATCGCATCCTTGCCGTACCGCACGCCCGAGGAGCGCTGGTCGTTCAAGGTCGACCGCGAGGCCATCAAAGCGGAACTCGCGCAGCTCGAATACCCGTTGCACTTCTTCGATTATGAGACCTATTCCCATCCCATCCCGCCGTTCGACGGCTACCGGCCGTACCAACAGATCCCGTTCCAGTTTTCGTTATACGTCCTGGATGCGCCGGATGCCAAGCCGCGCATCCACGATTTTTTGGCGCTGAATTACATGGATCCGGCGCTCGATTGCATCGCGGCCATGCGGAAATACTTCAAGCCGACCGGCAGCGTCCTGGCTTGGTACGCGAGCTTCGAGATGGGCCGCATCGACGAGCTGGCCGCCATGCATCCGGAACATGCTGAATTCCTGAACGGCATTAACGGGCGGGTATACGATCTGATTAAGCCGTTCAAACAAAAGATGTACGTCAATCCCGCTTGCCGGGGCAGCAACTCGATCAAGAGCGTCCTGCCGGTGCTGGTGCCGGAGCTGTCCTACGACAAGCTCCGCATCCACAAAGGGGACGAAGCGTCAGCGAGCTGGCCCGTCATCACTGACCCGAAGACCCCCGCCGCCGACCGCGAACAGCTCATCAAGGACGAAATCGAATACTGCAGGCTGGATGTCTACGGCATGGTGAGGATTCTGGAAGAGCTGAGGAAGATGGTGAATCCGAAGAATCCGTTTGCATAAAAATCTATGAATACCGACCAAATCAATTTTTCCAGGCAGCTGATTAAAGGGCGGATAGCTGAAATTATTTTTGAACAACTGCTGCGTGATGCAGGATGTTTCACGGTACTTTCATTTGGGTATGAAAATACCCTTCCGGAGCTGATGCATCAGCAGCGTGATATGAATGCGGAATCCACAATGGAGATCATTCGTCATGCACCGGATTTCGTCGTCATCAACAAGGAGACCCATGACGTCCATTTGATTGAGGTCAAATTTCGGAGACATATGACGACCGACGGAGTTATGAAGGACGCAGAAAGAATGTTTGAGGCATGGAAACCATCCTATTTGTTTATAGCCACACCCGAAGCCTTCTATTTCGGGAAAGTTGCAGACATTGTGAAAAACAAGGGACGGATTTCGCAACTCAAGCATCCGAATATATCAAAAGCGTTACAGCAGAAATATATCGATTTGCTAAATGAGTTCTTATCGTCCGAATGGGGTAATTAGTTTTTATTCATTCATTTATGGCGCTTGTCAAGTGTCCTGAATGCGGTAACGAAGTCTCTGGGAAAGCATTAGCTTGCCCGCGTTGCGGTAATCCGCGGTCGGTGAAATCGGTTACCCACCGCACGCCCGCTCTCGGGTATAAGCCGAGCAATGATCAATTTTCGGTGTTTATTGGAATTTCTGCTGCCTTCCTTTCCATGGCTTTTTTCAACGCTTTTACACTATTATTTGCGTTGCTCATAAAAGCGTTTCCTTGGGCGGCGTCCTTACGCGCAGTGGTCTATATCGTACCAATCCTTGCTATCTTCGTATGTTTAGTAAAGTTCCGTAGGAAAATGCCAACACAGAAAAACATACTGATATATTTTGCATCTTGGTTTGTTGTGATGGCTATTTTCAAATGGTTGGGATTTTTGATGGTATAGGGGCAATGTGTATCGATTGAAATTTAGATGTGATTATTGGCGTTCGACGCTTGACAAAATCCCAAATCCGTGGTACGAATTAATCGTAGACCCTTGAGAACCATGTCTGTCGTCCGTGCAAACAATCGCGGACCGCATATGTCTGCCCGTATGACGGGCTAGGCGACCGGGGAAATCTGCCGGGAGCCACATGGCATAGGCGACTGACCCCAATAGCGGTCGGGAGATTTCATCCAGCAGGCGCTGGATCAAATCTCTCGGCCGCTTTTCGTTTAAAGGCCGACCGCGTTTGACGCGGATGACGGGAAAACCGGGGGATTTGGGAGTTTCAGGGCTGCAAAACTAACTAAGAATAACTTACCAAAATATATGAGACATACTATAACGAAAGACATAATTAACCACCTCGAATGCCTGGGATTTTCCCTCAAGAGCGCTGAAGATGCGGCCAGCGATTATCTCAGTTGTCGGCATCCGCACTGGAACAATCTGGCGATCAAGGTCTCGAGCGGCAGCATCCTGATAACCGCCAGATGGTGCTTCACTCCGATGCGCGGCCGCAAGTTCCCGTCCGAATTGTTCGACGAGGCAAACCGTTCCGCGTTCGTGAGCCGCTGGTACGCGGAAGCCGAGACGCCGGAGCACGGTCCGGGAATCATCATCGAGACTTTCGCCATGGAGTACGGACGCGAAAGCTTCGGCAACCTCCTGATGCGGTTCGAAACGGAAATCCGTGACCTCATCCCTAAATTCTTCAAGCACTCTGACGAGGTCGAGGCCGCCGGCGACAAACCGGCGGAACAGGTCGGTTTCGTCATCATGTCGCCCTCGGGCAACCTGAACCCGGCGATGCATGACAGGGGCGATTCCGACGAGATCGACACGGAGAGTGCGGCGTACAGGAACGCCCAGCGCTTCGTCGACGCCCTGAACCGGACCCCGCGGAACGAGCAGCGTTGAGGCGGAGGAAATGTTTTTGTCCTCTGGTCGACCACGGGTTATCCTGCGCCAGTATGCAGAATTCCCTCACCCCCGCCGAGCGCGAGATCATCGAGAACAAAGGCACGGAGCCGCCGTTCTCCGGGGAGTACGACAATTTTTTCCAGCCCGGCACCTACACCTGCCGGCGCTGCGGCGCCGCGCTGTACCGGTCGGACGACAAGTTCGACGCGCATTGCGGCTGGCCGAGTTTCGACCAGGAGATCCCGGGCGCGGTCGTGCGCACGCCGGATCCCGACGGGCAGCGCACCGAGATTTCGTGCGCCCAGTGTGGCGCGCACCTGGGGCATGTGTTCACGGGCGAAAAGATGACGCCCAAAGACACGCGCCATTGCGTGAATTCGCTGTCGCTCAAATTCGTGGCGGACGAATGAAGAAAAGAGGTCTCTCCACGCGCTGCGCTTGGTCGAGACGACGGATCAAATAACGACGTCATTTCGACCGAGGGAGCAAAGCGACCGAGCGGAGAAAACTCTGGTGGATTCCCTGCCGGAGTTTACCCGTCGAATGACGGGGCGGGGGATGATATCCGGATGGGCAGGGGATATTGACAGGACCGCATAAATCATCCAGCGGTATGGGTGATGGGCAAACCGCTGACGAATTTCGCTTTCATAGACGGGCAAAACCTCCACCTAAGCATCGAGGGGCTCGGATGGCGTTTGGATTATCGGAGGTTCAGGAGGTATCTGGCTGAAAAATACGGCGTCGCCAAAGCATTCCTCTTTATCGGATACGTCCGGAAGCACGCCCGTCTGTACGCCTTCCTTGAGGATTCGGGTTATGTTTGCGTCTTCCGTCCGACATTGATGTGGAGCGACGGTACGCTAAAGGGGAATTGCGACGCCGAACTGGTGCTGCATGCCATGATTGAAATCGGGAATTACGATAAAGCCGTCATCGTTTCCGGCGATGGGGATTTCCATTGCTTGGTCAGATATCTGATTACTCTGGGCAAGCTTGAAAAAATGTTGGTTCCGAACAAGGGCAAGTATTCGTCGCTTCTGAAGCACTTGCCATCACAGTATCTAGCATTCGTCAGCGACCTAGAAGTAGCCCTGAAAAGAAAAGAACCCCGCAAGGACGGAACCTTGAAGGGCGCTTTTCGTCGTGATTCATAAAAAAGATAGCAACAATTCCATGGCTTGTCAATCCCTTAAAAAAGAAAAGGCCCCATAAGGACGAAACCTTATAGGGTAATCTTTCCCGTTCGTGATGTAGTTAAAAGTTAAACGAAATAAATTCTCTTGTCAATGATGAAACGCCTCTCGGCATGTGCATATTTCACGGCGATGAAATGAACGCGTTCCCCGCGGTCCTTTACGGCCTCCATATCCTCCTTTAACCTATCCGCATTATGCAGATCGAAGTTGCGGAGCAGCGGATGCTGCTGTTGAAGGACAAGCTGACGCCGGAAGAGGCCAAGGACAAGGCGTGGCAGAAGAAGGTGGGCGCGTTCGACGCCCTGAGCAAGGTTGTGGGCTTGCTGTCGCGGCCCAAGGACGAGGATTTCGAGCTGACCTACAGCGAGCACCGCTACGAGCCGTTCTGGCACGTGAAGGCGCAGGCGCGCTACGCGTACAAGCGCAAGGCCGAATACCGGGTGCCGGTGAGTGCGGCCGTGGTCAAGGGCGTGACGGTGCTGGGGCAGGAGTTCGACGCGGCGGGCGGGGCCATCAGGTTGCCGGTGACGGAGTCGTGCCTGCAGGAGGAGCTGGACGAGAATTACGTGGACGGCGTGAGCGGCAAGAACACGCCGGGGCTGAAGGCGTATCTCGAGTACGGGGCGACGGAAGTGGCGGGCGAGCTCAAGGACGCGGTGGCGGCCGACGCCATCCTGGTGCCGCCGCAGGCGCGCGTGTCGGCCATCATGCGCGATTCGCTGTCCAAGATGATCAAGGGCATCCAGGCGGACGAGATCCTGGAGGAGAAGGTCGAGGTCGCGAACATGGACCTGTATTACCGGCCGGTCTACGCGTTCAAATACCTCTGGAAGGCGAAACAGAAAGAAGCCATCCTCGAGATCGACGGGCTGACCGGCGAGGCGCGCACGGGCAGCCGCGTGTTCACCGAATACGTCGGCAAGATGCTGGAGCGCGATTTCCTGTTCGACGTGACGGCCGACGCGGTCGGCATGTTCGTGCCGGGAGGTAGCATCGCGGTCAAGGCGGTGAAAAAGGTGATGGATGCGAGGAAGAGTTGAAGAATGCCTTCAATCTACTTTTGTAACCAAAAGTAGCAAAAGTTCTGGGGGTCCGCGATGCCGCTCTCGGTGTCGCGGACTTTTGCGCTTTTGCGGTCCACGCTTGGCGCGGACCCCCAGACCCCCGTGTCACTTGCGAAACGAGATTTTTCCACCCTGACATCCCGGCCAAGCGAGGTCGTCGAGCGCGAGCCGGGATCTAGACCCCGGGTCTCGTCGCGTTGAACGCGACTCGCCCGGGGTGTCAAAAAATTATGATATCCATACGTCACTTGCGAAGTGGAGATATTTGATCTAAACAAAGCGGTTTAGGAAGGCGGGTCAATGGTTGACAAAATGGGAGCTCTGGCCTAAGGTTCGGCCATCCGGAGGTTTTGGTCATGGAAAAAAGAGTGAAGGAAAAGAGGCTGTACGCGCCCGGGTCAACCGAACCTTTCAAGCTCAGCCGCAGCAAGCTCGCGCTCTTCCTGGAGTGCCCGCGTTGCTTCTACCTGGACTGCCGCTTCGGCGTCTCGCGACCCGAGATGCCGGGGTACGCCCTGAACGTGGCGGTCGACACGCTGCTCAAGCGGGAGTTCGACCTCTACCGCAAGCTCGGGAAGAACCACCCGCTGTTCGAGGAGAAGGGCGTCAAGTCGATCTTGTCGCGCCATCCGAACCTCAAGAAGTGGCGGAACAATTCGGTCGGGATCCAGTTCCTGCATCCGGCCACCAATTTCCTGGTGTACGGCGCCCTGGACGACGCCTGGGACAGCGAAGACCGCGAGCTCGAGGTCGTGGACTTCAAGGCCACGGCGCGCAAGACGCCGGTCATCGCCCTGGACCAGCCCTACCACCTGCGCTACAAGCAGCAGCTGGAACTGTACCAGTGGCTGCTGCGCAAGAACGGGGAGCGCGTGTCCGACACGGGCTACTTCCTCTACTGCACCGGCATGACCGAGATGCGGCGGTTCAGCCGCAGGCTGGTGTTCGACCTGAACATCATCCCGCATGTCGGCGACCATGCCTGGATCGAACCGGCCTTGAAGGGCGCCCATGAGGCGCTCAACTCCAACATCGCGCCGAAGATCGACCCGGAATGCCGCTTTTGCGACTACCGCATCCGCAGCCACCTGGAGATCAAGAAGCGCATCTGAACGGCTCCGGACCTCCGGCAGCGCCTCGCCTCGCGTACGCGGGGCTTTTCTTTTTGTCCCGGGGACGGGTATCATTGGGGCATATCCCAAACCATATGAAGAAAACCTTCACCTGTCTGCTGTTGGCGGTCGGCCTTTTCGGGTTTGCGGCGCCGCTCAGGGCGGCCACGATCATGACCGGAGAGGCGGTCAGCTTGGGCAAGACCGACACGGTGGCCGACGACGTCTACGCGTTCGGCGCCAACCTGATGTCGGCCGGCATCGTCCAAGGCGACCTCATCGCGGCCGGCGGCAACGTGCTGGTCACCGGCGACGTCGAGCAGGACCTGAACGCGGCCGGCGGCACGTTGGATATCCTGGGCAACGTCGGGGACGACCTGCGCATCGCGGGCGGCAAGGTGTCGGTCGGCGGCACGGTCAACGGCGATTTGCTGGTGGCCGGCGGCATGGTCCATGTGTTGCCGGGCGCCGTGGTCAAAGGGGAGATACGGGGCGCGGCCGGGATGCTGGTATTGGACGGCGACGTCGAAGGCGGCGTCTATCTGGGCGGCGGGACCGTGATCCTGAACGGGCATGTCTCGGGCACGGTCGACGTCACGGCGGACGAAAAGGTGGTGTTCGGCAAGCTCGCGCAGTTCGCGAAGGACGTCACTTACGCGGCCCCGGCCACGAGCGACGAGAAGACGGGTGCGGTGTTCGGCGGGGGAGTGAATTACCGCAAGCTCGAGAAGCCGGCCGCGGTCCAGGCGGGTTGGCCGGGCGTGGATTGGCCGAAGGCCGTGGCCGGGTGGCTGGCCTGGTTCATCATCCGGACCGCGGCCCTGCTCTTGGCCTCGCTTTTGGCCCTCAAATATTTCCGCCGGCAGCTGACCGATGTGGCCCAGCGGACGTTCGACGGTTATGCTGGCCGGCTGATGTGGGGTTTCGCCTATCTGGTCACCATCCCGATCCTGGTCATCGTCCTGTTCCTGACCGTCATCGGCTCGGTCATGGGCGGACTGCTCTTGGCGGCCTACACGCTGCTGGCCGTCCTGGCGAAGATCGCGGCCGGACCCTGCGTCGCGGCCCTGCTGCTGCGCTGGTTCAAGGGCCAGAAGCAGGTCAGCCTGGATTGGAAGTCGGTCCTGCTTGGCGTCGCGGCCTATCAGCTCATGTGGTCGATCCCGGTCATCGGCTGGGCTGCCGGGGCCATGGTTTTCCTGGCGGTGTTCGGCACGCTGCTGATCGAGGCGCGGGGAAGGATAAAGCCTTAAATCTACTTTTGTAACCAAAAGTAGCAAAAGTTCTGGGGGTCCGCGATGCCGCTCTCGGTGTCGCGGATTTTTGCGCTTTTGCGGTCCACGCTTGGCGCGGACCCCCAGACCCCCGCTGTCACTTGCGAAGCGGGGCTTATCCATCCTGACATCCCGGCCAACGAGCCGGGATCTTGAATTTTGGCCTTGGGAATCAATCCAAGTCTTCAATGTTACTTTCATGACTGAAAGTAACCAAAGGTCCCGGGGGTCCGCTATGCGCTCTCGGTGTCGCTGACGCTGGTGCTTTTGCGTGCCACGCCACGCGGCCCCCCGGACCCCCTTGTCACTTGCGAAGCGGGGCGGGTTATAATCGCCTTGCGGTTGCTGGCATTGCGTGATAATTTCGGCGTAGCGAATCCAGCACATTCCAAGGAGCATTTTGGATGGTCAATATCGACGCCTATCTCGACCTCGGCTATTCGGGCGTGGTCAGGGAAACGCAGACCGCGGGCGGGGAGACGATCGTCTGCCGCGACCGCCAGAAGCGCTGTTTCCGCTTGTTCGTCAGCTTGGCCGGGGAGCCCGGCCAAGAGCGGCCCAAGGTCGAGCGGACCGAGCTCATCAGCGAGCCGCGCTACCAGAAGATCGTCGCGGCTTGCGGCGGCATCCTGGACGACGAGAAGTTCATGCGCGAGCGCAACCAGAAGCGCCTGTCGCGCCTGGGCGCCCAGTACGCCCAGGCGCAACGCCCGCCGCTTTGCCCGGGCTGCAACCGGCAGATGCGGCCAGCGCCGGACCGCGACGGCTGGATCTGTCCGTCCGTCCCTCCGTGTCAGGCCAGGCGATGAAACGGCGGCCGAGCCGCATCCAGCCGCCTGTTCCCCGGATCTCCGACCCCTTCCCGTTCCGGCCATCGCCCGGAACGGTTTTCATATCCCGGCACCCTTGATGCCGTCGCCGGGGTGTGTTATTTTGGCGCGGCTGCGGGCCGGTCCCGCAACGCTTCCCAAGGAGAGTCGGTGATGCCGAGCGTCGAACAGTATGTGGATATGGGTTATGCGGGGATCGTGGTCCTGGAATCCGAAACGCACGAAAAGCGTTCCGGGATGCAGGAGGAAGTGACGCGCGAGCGCATCGCGTGCCGCGACCGGCAGGGAAAGCACCACGAACTCGTGTTCGTCTGGGTCGACCATCCGCTCAAGCCGGTCTCGAACCGGATCGACGAGCGGCGCCCCATCACGGGCGAGGAATACGCCCGGCTGGCGGCCCAGTACGGCGTGCGTGACAGCGAGAGCTTCTATCGGGAGCGCGAGGCACGGCGCGAAGCGGTCCGGAACGCCCAGGCCGAAGTCGAGAGGCTGACGCCGCTCTGCCCGAACTGCGGTTCGAAGATGGTGGTCAAGACGAACCGCCAGAAGCGCAACCGCTTCTGGGGTTGCCCGACCTATGGCTGGGCCGGGTGCCGCGGGACGCGCGACTTGCCGGCCGGATTGGCCGTCCGCCTCGATCGGCTCAACGCCGTCATCGCCGGCGCCCGCTGATCCTCTTTCCCGCTCCGGACCGGTTCCGGAGCGGATTTTTTTTGCGCAGGCGCGGCGTCTGCCCGCGTGGTATCCTGTGGCCATGCTTTGGAAAACTTTGATTATCCCGGCCGTGACCATCGGGGTGGCTTCTTTGGGCAGCTCGCTGACGGCCTCGGGCATGGATTGGTACCGCAGCATCAACCTGCCGTCTTGGACCCCGCCCGGTTCGGTCATCGGCACGGTCTGGACCGTCATCTTCATCCTGGCGACGATCTCGGCGATCCTGGCCAGGAACTACCCGGGCGCGAAGCACGCCAAGCGCATCCCGTTGATAATGGCGGCGTTCGTGCTGAACGCGGTGCTGAACGTGGCTTGGAGCTGGCTGTTCTTCAGGCTGCACTTGATTGGCTGGGCCGTGTGGGAAGCGTTGCTGCTCGAAGCGAGCGTCATCGCGCTCATCATCCTCATCCGGCCGGTGTCGGTGGTCGCGGCCAGGCTGCTTATCCCGTACGCCGCATGGGTGGCGTTCGCAAGCTTCCTGACTTTTATGATCTGGAGACTCAACTGAAAATATGGGAAAAAATTTCTTCAAGCCCAACGAGGGCGATCTCGACCGCTTGGTCCGGGCTACGCTCGGCCTTGCGCTGCTCATGCTTGGCGCGTTTTGGGCGACCGGCTGGTGGCGCATCGGCGTGCTGGCCGTCGCCGGCATCACGCTGTTCACGGCCGTCTCGGGCTTTTGCGGGGCCTATGTCCTGTTCGGCATCGACACGCGGAAAGCCGCGCCGAAACCGTTCAAGCCCGGCGTCCGGAAGGCGTGGATCGCGGGCCTGGCGCTCTTGGCCGTCGCCGGGACGATCGGCGGCTATCTCCTCGACGCGAAATCTTTCAAGCGTGATTTCGCCGCCCTGAACGCGGCCTACAAACAGGTCCTGTACCTGAGCGGGCAGGGGACGGCGGATGCGTCTCAGGCGCAAGAGAAGTTCGCCGCCAGCTTGCTGGCTTTCAAGCAGCGCCAACTCGAATACCGGCCCTGGGTCATCCGTGACGCCGGTTGGCTGCGCTCCAAGACGGATGCGCTGTCGGCCATCGCCGGGAAGTCGGGCGAAGAAATCAGGCAGGGCCGGAACGCCGAGGCCCATTCCGCCCTCGAGCAGGCCCGGCCCATCCTCCAGGAAGTGATGCAGGCGGCCGGCGTGTCAGAGTTGGCGGTCGCGCTCATCGATTTCCACGACGCCATGGAAGCCGTGCTCGAGGCGGCCAACGACAAGGATCTGGCCGGCGTGGTCAGGACGTACGTCGAGGCGGACGCCAAGCTCAAGGCCGTCGAAGCGCAGGCCGATGACGCCGGCATCAAAGCCATCCGGCAGGCGCTGGACCTGACGCTCCAGACGGCATCCACGCCCGAACCGGAAAAATTGCCCGAGCTGGCGGCCAAGCTCAAGGCGGCGTTCGTCAAAGTCTATCTCGAAAGAGGTTGAATCGCAGGGAATATACAAAACCCCCCGGTGTACACCGGGGGGTTCGAATCTTTCCGTGACAAGCTACGGAAACTGTGGCGGGGCGAAATTCTGACTAGGCTAGACAATGTTGTTTCATCCTGTGGAATCTCTGGACTGTGCTTCTTTTCCTTTTCGGGAGCCCCGCGACTAAATCGCGATTAACTGCACATGAGAAAGACCATAGCACGGATCGGTTAAGGCGTCAATAGCCGGACCGTGAAAATCAGGATATTTTGGCTCGATTGAGCTATTTTATAGAAAAAAGAAACGAGCGGCTCGGCCGCTCGTCGGGGGTCAGATGGCGAAATAGGCGACCAGCAAGCGGTCGCCGCGCCTGACGGGATAGAAAGTGCAGGTCCCCAGGCTCCGCAGGCTGAAGACCTGGCCGGCGTGCCGTCCCAGCATCCGGCTCAAGCGGCGATAGACCTCCTCGTTCATCCCGGACGTGGCATAGCAGGTCCGGTGCGAAAAAGTCGGCTGCTCGATCTTGAACAGGAAGTCGGCCAAGCCGAAGGGCTGAAGGGCGGCCGGGAAACGCAGGTTGCAGTTCAGGACCAGGATGGGCTTGGCCTCGGGGAAGCGCTCCGGCCGGATGCGTTTGTCCAGGCGCCGGTACTCCCGGTGCTCGAGCGCATGCAGGAGCTCGACGGTCAGCGGCTTGTCCGCCGGCTCGCCGTAGAACAGGGTGAAGTATCTGGACTTGCCCAGGATGCGGCTCAACAGTTCGGCGGGCGGTTGCATGGCAGGCCTCCTCAGGGTCCGGGATTCCGTTTGCGGCCCGATCGGTTTTCGGTTCAGGCGACGGCCGTTTTGCCGTCCAGGCGACCGAGGCTGAAGTGGATCACGGTCAGGCCGTGGCCGGCCGTGACCGGGAACCAACAGGCGCGATCGCCGTCGATGTCGGCGGCCAGGCCGTTCCGCAGTCCGGCGCGTTCGGTCAGCTCTTTGAAGAACTTGCCGTACATCGCCGGCGAACAGAAGGCCGTCTCGTAGGTGAAGTCGGCCTCGGCTTCCTGGGAAGCCAGGAAATCGAACAGCCCTTCGGCGTCGAGGTCATGGCCGAAAAGGATGCCGAATCTCTTGACCATGACCGGATACAGTCCGGCCGCCAGGCTCTTTTGCCGGGGCAGGTCCAGTCCGACGAGGTCGGCGGAGACGTCGCGCCTGAGCATCTCGGAGGCGACCGAAACGCCGGTCGGCTCGCCGAAATACAGGGTCATGGTCGGCAGTCCGTGGAACAGGTAGCTGAAGCAATCGCTGCCGTCCACCCGGTTCTTGCCCATCGTGTCCTCCTTAAACGGGATGGAAAGTGCACCGGTTCTATAGCCGGAAAACAGGCCGGTGTCAACCGTCTGAGGCAAAAAAAGACCGACAGGAGTTGCCTGTCGGGAAGCTGCTCATCCGCCCTCCATCTCGAGGATGGGGCAGAAGGACGAGTCCAGGAGGATGAGACGCGGCTGGTCGCCGGCCGCCATGGGGTAGAAGAGGGTCGTCCCGTTTTCGTCCTCGAGATGCGCCGGCGCGATGCCGTGCCGCTGGCCGAGGAGTTCGGCCACGAGTTTCGGATACAGGTCCGAATGCACGCCGCACAAGTTGTGCTTGAACGGCCGTTGGGCGAGGGAGCGCATGAACCGGCTGGCGCCGCTCGCGCTCAGGGCGCAGGGCAGCGGGTTCTCGTAGACGATGTGCAGGATCTGGATGCGCGGGTTGGGGTTCTTGACGCCCTTCCCGCCCAGCCCCAGGAGGTCGTTGCGGGCGTGGTCGCACAGGATGTCCAGGACCAGGTTGCTGTCCGGCGGCTCGCCCCAGCAGACCCCGAGGGTCGGCTGGCGGCCGAAGACGCTGGCGCGCAAGGCGGCGATCTGGTCGGTATAGCAAACGTCTTTGCTCGTTGGAGAGCGTCTTTCAAGGTGCATGACGGGGAATGATATGCCCCTTGGGCCGAGGGCGTCAATGCCCCGAAATCCCGGGGATTCCCGGAGCCCGAGGCGGGAATCGGCCCGGGGGCTTGATTTTTCCGGTCCGTGGTGTATGCTGGCGAATCGCATCTTTCGACAACGGATCGGAGCTGGACCATGATCGAGCCTGAGAACAAGGAAGAGGCTGACGCGGACCGTGACGAGCGGTTGGAGGAGGCCAAGAAGACGGTCGATTCCTTCGCCTTGACGGTCATCGCGCTGGGTTCGGGCGGGGTCTTGTTCTGGGTGGTGAACCTCGCGTACACCCGCTGGAACATCGACCCGGGGCAGGACTTGCTGTTGGCCGTGCTGTACATCGCCTGTCAGCCCATGCTGTGCCTGATCGTCCACCGCAGCACGGCGCGGTCGGGGTATGTCGAGCAGGCGCTCAAGGCCTGCGCCTATCTGGCGCTCGGCACGGCCGTGGCCTGCGTCGGCGGATTGCAGGCGGCGCACGTGGCGCGGCACGGCTGGTCCCACTGGGGTTGCCTGGGCGCCGGCCAGAAGTGGCAGGACATGCACCCCGAGATCCACGGCACCGTCACGGCTTTCCGCTGCGGCGCCGAGGAATGCACCCGGGAACAGGCCCAGGGCCACGAGTCCCCGCGGATGATGGTGGAATTCGACCGGCGGGCCTGGTATGAAGCGCGCCCCGGACCGGCCGAGGCGGATTGCCGCATGGTCGCCTTCAGCCTCAAGCCCGGGGCCTGGTTGCCCAACCTCGGCGGCCGGGTGGCCGCCGCCAACGATATCTGCCAATCCATCCTGCCCCGGGCCGATGCCACGTGGCATCCGATCCGTTGATGCGCCTTCGCCGGCGTCGACTGACCAGCTCAAGTCGCGCCGGTTTTTTTGTCCGCGGCCGTGCTATACTCCAGCCGAATTATGCTCATCGGAATCGAAGCCACGCGGGCCAACAAGACGGTGAAAACCGGGGTGGAATGGTACGCCTGGCACGTCATCCAGGAACTCAAGAACCTGACGCTGAACGACGGGAATTCGTGGATTTTGTATTCAAATTCGCCCTTGTCCCAAGGCCTCGAGAAGCTGCCCGAGAATTGGTACGAGATGCGGCTCAAGTGGCCGCTGCCATACGGTTGGACCCAGCTGCGCCTGTCTTGGGATATGCGCAAGCATCCGGTCGACGTGCTCTGGCTGCCGGGCAGCACCCTGCCGCGCATCATGCCGAAAAAGACGGTCGTGACCGTGCATGACGTCGGGTTCCACCATCTGCCGAAGCTCTACAAGAGACGCCAGGTCAGGATCCACGAGCACGCCATGAAGGAGATCCGCAGGAAGGCGGCGCGCGTCATCACCGTGTCCGAATTCTCGGGGCGCGACATCGCGGAACAGTACGGCATCGACCCCAAGAACATCGCCATCACTTATCCGGGCGTGGATCTGGCGCTCTACAGACCGATCAAGGATACGGCCGGCATCGAGGAGCGTTTGACCCGCTACCGCATCTCGACGCCGTTCTTCATCAACATCGGCCGGCTCGAGGCCAAGAAGAACATCGTGACCCTGGTCAAGGCGTTCACCCAATTCAAGACGCGGCGCGGCGTGGGCGATCCGCACAAGCTCGCGCTGGTCGGCGTACCGGGTTTCGGCTACGACGGAATCAAGCGCGCCATCGCCGATTCGCCGTTCAAATCGGACATCCTGGAGCTCGGCTACGTGCCCGAGACGGACAAGCCGTACCTGCTGTCCGCGGCGCAGGCCCTCATCCATCCCTCGTTCTACGAAGGCTTCGGCATCCCGCCGGTCGAGGCCATGGCGTGCGGCTGCCCGGTCATCTCGTCGAACGTCGCGTCCTTGCCGGAGGTGCTGGGCGACGCGGCCGTGTATTTCTCGCCGGATGAGCCAGAGCAGCTCACCGGCCTCATGGACCAGCTGGCCCAGGATTGGCAGGCGCGGGAAGCGCTCAAGACCGTCGGCATCGAGCGCGCGCAGCGGTTCAGCTGGAAGGCGACGGCCGAAAAGACGCTGCCGGTGCTGACGCAGTGGGGGAACGGGACGGGGGTTAAATGAGACTATGCACGAAGCCACCGCCAGATTGCTCGAACTCGGCCTGAGCGACAAGGAGGCGAGCGTCTATCTCGCGATGCTCGAATTGGGGCCGGCGAGCGTCCAGGAGATCGCCAAGAAGTCCGGGGTCAACCGGTCCACGTCCTATTCGGCCATCGAGGTCCTGCAGGGGCGGGGCTTGGCGTCCTCGACGCAACGGGGGAGCAAGATGCTCTTCACGGCCGAATCGCCGAGCCGCCTGGCCGCGGTCCTGAACCGCGAGCGGCAGGAGCTCGACGAGAAGAAAAAGAAGCTGGAGGAATCGATACCGTATTTCCTGGCGTTGTATAACGCCATCGACGACAAGCCGCAGGTCAGGTTCTTCGAAGGGCCGGAAGGCATCTCGGCGGTGCGCGAGACCATGCAGCGGTCGCGCGGCGAATACCTGAGCTTCACGGCCATCGACGAAGGGACGATCCGGATCTCTAAGATGGACGAGCCGCAGCGCCTCAAGATGTCGCGGAAAGTCCACGGCCGGTTCATCTATTCGCTCAAGCCCGGCATCCAGCTGCCCAAGATGGACCTGACGACCTGGGAGGTGCGCGAGCTGCCGTACGGGTCATATCCCTTCACCGGCGAGATAAACATCGTGGACCACAAGGTCGCGGCCATCGTCGGCAAGGGGAGAGCCACGGCGTTCGTGGTCGAGAACCGCGAGATGGCCGACCTGTTCCGCGCCATGTTCAACGCGGCCTGGCGCGTGGCCAAGCCGGTCGACAAGAGGAAGATATGAAAATCGCCCTGACCGGCCGCGAGCGGCTGGGGTCAGGGCGTGGGGAGGTCCGACGAGCAGGCTGCGGCGGAGCATGCCTCCGCCTGGGCAGTGCGCGATCGGACGCAGGAACCAACGGCGCGCTGACACGTGCTGGGTGTGCACGGATGTCGGCCACGGTCCATCATCGGACGACGCTGGGACAGTCCCCAGCTGGGCGCGCGGCTTTTGCCGCGGCGAATCCAACTCGTTTGACACCGTATCTACCTCGTCGAAGTTCCGACCAGTTCGTTTTGCTTCACCTGGCCTCCGTCCGGAGTGCGCGGCCGCCGCAGCGGCCCTCCTACCGCAGGCCGATTCCTGGGAAGGATTTTAGGTGGCGTCAGTTTGGTTGTCGAACCTAGCCGAAACGAACTGTCCTCCATACGAGATGCGATGCGGAAGGAACGATACCCGGGTAAAAACAGTATAAATTAGCCATTTTCAGTCGACAAGCTCCTTTTTGGAGCCGTGTTTTTGTCTGTGTTTACATAATATTCCTTGGCAAGGAAATAGTGGCTCAATCGAGCCATTTTCCATATCCATCCGGTTGGTTGGGACGCTTGACAAAATCCCAAATTTGTGGTATCTTCGTTAGTTATCCAAAAGGCGTTTTCGCTCGAGGGTAACGCGGAATTCGAGATGCGGGGCCATCACCGGCCCTTTCAACCTGTCTGTTACGGAGGATAGAATGGCACATTTCAACCAGAAGATTTCGGCAGTCGGTTTCGCGATCGCGTTGGGGCTGGGGCTCGTAGCCTGCAGCGGCGACAACTCGGAAGTGTTTCCGCCCACGGAGCAGCAGCCTGCGGCCGGGTCGGCCGGTACGGCCGGCGGCAGCAGCGTGCAGCCTCCGGCCAGCGGCGGTTCCGGCGGTTCGGCGGGCGAGACGTTCAATCCTCCGGACGGAGGCAAGGGCGGCTCGACCTCGACTGGCGGTTCGTCGAATGTCGGCGGTTCGTCCAACACGGGCGGATCGGTCTCGACCGGCGGCAGCTCGAACACCGCGGGCACCGGCGGCTCGTCCAACACGGGCGGCACGTCGAATGTCGGCGGCAGCGGCGGCACGACCTCGACCGGCGGTTCGTCCAACACGGGCGGCACCGGCGGAACGGAAACGGTTCCTCCGGATGCCGGCACGTCTGGCGCGGGCGGCACGACCTCGACCGGAGGGTCCGGCGGATCGGTCGCGACCGGCGGCAGCGGCGGCACGACCTCGACCGGCGGCTCGACCAACACGGGCGGCTCGACCTCGACGGGCGGCAGCGGCGGGACCACGGGCGCGGGCGAGCTCGAACTCACCATCGTCCCGGCGACCACCGGCCAGCACACCATCAAGGCGTTCGTGCAGACGCTGACGTTCATGCCCGGCGAGCCCGATTGGGGCACCGAGCACAGCGCGTCGGGGACCCGGCTCACGTTCAAGGTCACGGCCTACGCGGGTTCCGAGTTCGTCTTCAACGGATACTACGATCCGGAGGCGGGCAAGGACGTGTGGATCAAGTCGTTCTGCGACAAGACCAGCATGAAGCCGACGGTGGCGATCATGGCCAAGTTCAACGGCCAGCCCATCGGCGCGCCGAACGTCATCGACAACGGCAGCAACGGCTGCAATCTGACGTTCAAGGCGATTCCGCTCGTCCAGGACTACATGGACGCGGATGGCGACGGCGAATCCTACGGCCAGGGCCATGACTGCGACGACAGCGACGCATTCGTGCATCACGGCGCCATCGAGACGCCGGACGACCAGGTGGACTATGACTGCGACGGGAGCATCAACCCGCTGCACGTCAACTACCGCCTGACCATCGGCCAGACCTCGTACGTCCCGACGTTCTACGATTGGAGCCACGGCGGCAAGTCGTACCCCATGACCTGGAACTCCGGCGGCTTCTACGAGGTGGCGATCGAAAAGCCGATCGCCGCGCGCGAGTTCGTCATCCAGTACTCGCCGACCAAGTGGAGCGTGGGTATGGTCAACGGCGGCTGCGTCAAGACGGCCGACGTCACGGCGTTCCTGGAGCAGTCCAACACCAGCTACACCGTCGACATGGTGGCGTACTCCCAGTACAACACCTGCCACAGCGTCCTGACCAACTTCCAGCCGTAACGCCGAAATCGCTTCTCCAACGTCCGGGCATCCATCCGCAGTCCTTGCGGAACAGATGCCCGGCGTTTTCTTTTTTACGAAATATAAATGATGTAGGGGCGAATAATCATTCGCCCCATCTTGATTCAGTTGCTGATGCCGAAAAGTCTTCTATCTACTTTTGTAACCAAAAGTAGCAAAAGTTCCGGGGATCCATGATGCGCTCTCGGTGTCGCTGGCGTCGGCTATCCTGTGCGCCACGCTTAGCATGGACCCCCGGTCCCCCTTGTCACTTGCGAAGCGGGGCGCCTTCGTCACCTCGTTCTGTCATTCCAGCGAAGGCTGGAATCCATGGTTGGCATAAAACAAAAAACCTTCAGTCTACTTTTGTGACCAAAAGTAGCAAAAGTCCTGGGGGTCCGCGATGCCGCTCTCGGTGTCGCCGACGTTAGTTATCCTGCCACCACGCTTGGCGCGGACCCCCAGACCCCCGGGGTCACTTGCGAAACGGGGCGTTTTCGCCCCTTTGTTCCGTCATTCCAGCCCCGGCTTGCTGGCCGGGGTAAACTCCAGCTGGAATCCATGGCTTAACCTGGGAACGGGGGTTGCTTCGCTACGTTTACCTAAAAATGGCTTTGTTTGGCCTTGGGGCGTGTAACCTCTTGACAGCTTAGCCGTATCTTGCTAGGGTCGCGTATCGCCCTGAACGCGATTTTATTGCGGAATCAAGGGCACGGACCTTCACAAGCGAGAGAGTACTTCAACTGCCCCGAACGACTGGGGCCCAACGACTGTGTCCAGGGAGGACAGAGACCATGCGTAGACACCAGTTCACTGCAGTATTCTTCCTGTCAGCGGTGTGCCTGGCGGCGGCGAGCTCTTGCAGCTCGGGCGATCCGGCCAAGGAAAGCACCAGCCAGACGGCGCAGAAGATCGACAGCGACGGCGACGGCATCGACGACTGCACGGATCCGCTGCGGACCTACGTCGACAAGGAGTGCGTGCCGGTCGACAATTGCCCGGCGAGGGCGAACAACGACCAGAAGAACGTCGACAAGGATACCCTCGGCGACGTCTGCGACTCCGACCTCGACGGCGACGGCGTGGACAACTGCGCGGACCACGGAGTGGTCCCGTGCGGCGACACCTCACCGAACACCGGCCGGACCGTGCCTTCGACGACGCTCGACAACTGCCTCTACATGCCCAACGGCAAGCCGGGTTGCGAAAGCGACACGGACTGCGTGGCGGCCGGAGGCACCTGCGTGACCGGCGTCTGCGCCGGCCAGCTCGACAGCGACGGCGACGGTATCGGCGACGTCTGCGACCAGGACCAGGATGGCGACGGCATCACGGACGGCGGCGACAACTGCCCGCTCGTGGCCAATCCCGACCAGAAGGACAGCGACTTCGACTCGGTCGGCGACGCGTGCGACTTCGACCAGGACAACGACGGGATCTGCGATCCCGGCGCCCCTCCTGGCGCGACCGGCTGCACGGGCGTCGACAACTGCCCGACCATCGCCAACTTCCTGCAGCTCGACACCGACAAGGACGGACTCGGCGACAGCTGCGATCCGGACAAGGACGGCGACGGCGTGCAGAACGCCTCGGACAACTGCGAGCTCGTGCCGAACCCGAACCAGCTCGACACCGACAAGGACGGCCACGGGGACGCCTGCCAGAACGACTGGGACGGCGACGGCGTGGTGAACGGCAACGACAACTGCAAGTACGTCCCGAACCCGAACCAGGCCGACTTCGACCATGACGGGATCGGCGACGTGTGCGAAGGCGATACGGATGGCGACGGCGTCACGGACTGCGTGAACGCCAACCTCCCGTACACCGACGCGGCGTGCGTGAAGAAGGACAATTGCCCGATCAACCCGAACTTCGACCAGCTCGACCAGGACCAGGATGGCCTCGGCAACGTGTGCGATCCCGACCTGGACGGCGACGGAGTGCTGAACGGGGTCGACAACTGCCCGAACATCCCGAACGGCCAGCAGGAGAACATGGACGGCGACGCCTTCGGCGACGCCTGCGACACGGACAAGGACGGCGACGGGTATCTGAACCCGCTCGACAACTGCCCGAACGTCGCGAATCCTGACCAGCTGGACACGGACGGCGACGGCATCGGCAACGCCTGCGAGTACGACGCGGACAACGACAAGGTCTGCGATCCGGGCGCTCCGGTGAACCTGCAGTGCACGGGCACCGACAACTGCCCCACCGTCTGGAATCCGACCCAGACCGACATCGACAAGGACGGTCAGGGTGATGCCTGCGACCTGGACGCGGACGGCGACGGCGCCACGGTGGCCCAGGGCGACTGCTGCGACAAGGGCGACGAGGCGAGTCCGCTCCGCGTCTGCAACGTGCTGACCGCCAAGGACATCAACCCTGGCGCGCTCGAAGCGTGCGACCGGCAGGACAACGACTGCGACAAGTACGTGGACGAGGGCATCGACGATGACCTCGACGGCTGGAGCGATGCGGCCATGCCGCAGGGCCTGGCTTGCCCGGTTTCGCTGGGCGGCTACGGCGACTGCGACGACGCCAACAAGGCCATCCATCCCCAGGCCGCGGACATCTGCGGCGACGGCGTGGACCAGGACTGCAGTGGCAGCGATGCCACGTGCGGAACCGGCGGGGCCGGTGGCGCGGGTGGTGCAGGCGGTGCAGGTGGCAGCGGCGGGACCGGTGGCACGGGCGGCACGGGCGGAACCGGCGGGGCCGGTGGCGCGGGTGGCACGGGCGGCACGGGCGGAACCGGCGGGGCCGGTGGCTCGGGCGGCAGCGCCCACAACCTGCATGTGACCTGGACCATCCCCGAGGGGCATACGCCCACGGGGCCGGTGACGGTCGAGGGGTTCTACGTCGAACCCGGCAACATCGCGCACCCCTGGGGGACGATGTGCGCCATGACGCAGGCGTCGGGCGCGTACAGCTGCGACCTGCTCATCCCGGTCGGCAGCTACCTGATGTTCACCGTGCGCTACGCGTACACGACCGCGGCCGGCGGCTACTGCTGGGTGTTCGACAAGTCGAACGGCATCCCCTGCGGCGGCAACGGCAACTGGGTCGGCGCGACGGTCATCACGTACAACTCGAACAACGTCCCGTACGTGCTGGTGTCGAACGGCGTCGGTCTGCAGACCACGCCGGGACCTTACTACTTCAACGCCGAGGTCGCCTCGACGCCGTGAGGTAGTTCCGGGCTCCGCAAGGGCCTGACTCTCTCGTGATAGCTTGCCGGGAAGGAAACCATCCTTCCCGGCTTTTTTGTATCTGGCATTTTTCTTGCTGCCCGGAGATCCCGGCTCGCGCTCGACGGTCTCGCTTGGCCGGGATGTCAACATAGAGTCAACCTTTACATATTGACACCCCGGGCGAGGCGGCGCCGAGACCCGGGGTCTGTCGTTCGGCGTGCTACACTATGCGCATGCGACATCCGCCGGAGGCGGAAAACGATTTGCTGACCTTGAGCTGGGGGGTGTTTTTGCTGTTGGCCCTGGGCGTCTCGTGGATCGGGTTCGGGATACCGCTGCCGCCGCTCGTCATCCTCGCACTGGTGTGCGCGGTCCTGTTCGCCTTCCGCTACATCTACCTTTCGTTCTACATCGCCATCGCGCTCTCGATCTTCATCGGGGTGATGTTCGGGCTGCCGGCCGGGGGCTTGTTGTTCGGCGGGTCGATCGACGTGTTCGCGGTCGAAATCGCCATGTTTCCGGTGCTGGTGGCTTGGGGTTTGCGGCTGCTGCTGTACTGGAAGGGCCGCCAAGACATCAATTGGCGTCCGCGGCTGCCCATCCTGGGTCCGTATCTGGCGTTGTTCGCCGCCCATCTGGCCTCGATGTTCTCCGCGGTCGGACCGAGCAAGTCCTTCACCCTCCAATACAGTCTGCGTCCGGTGCTCTTCGATTACCTGGCTTTCGTGGCTTTGCCGGTGAACCTTATCCGCTCGCGCCGCCGGCTCGTGGGAGCGCTCGGAGTGATGGCCACAGTCGGTGTGCTGGCCGCGTCCGTCGGCCTCATCTCGGTCTTCTACGGCGGCGACCGGACGAATATCCTGAGCCGCGCCCACCCCATACCGATTTTCGGCTGGAGCGTGCTCGGCGCCAACCATAACGAGTTGGCCGAGGTCATGGTCTACACCGCCTTCTTCTCCTGGGCCTTGTCCGTCATGGCCAAGCAGCGCCGGACCAAACGGCTGCTCGGTTTCGCGGCCGCCTTCCAGACCTTCATCGGCGTCCTGACCTTCACCCGGACTTTCTGGATCGCATCCATCCTTCAGGTCGCGTACCTGCTCATGACGGAATGGCGCGAGTCATTCAAGCGATACGCCGCGCAGGCGTTATTGGCAGCCATCCTGCTCGTGCCGTTCGGCGTAGGCATGGTTTTCTACCTGGGTTCGTATTCGGCCCGCAGCTCCAACACGACCCGGCTGATGATGGCCGAGATTTCCTGGACGTATTTCAAGGACAACCCGTTGTTCGGGACCGGCGCCGGGACGTACATCGACCGCATCGGGCAGGTCTGGACGTTCGTCATCGAATTCGGCGCGCCACTGGATTCGCACGGCATCCTGCAGAAGATCGCGACCGAAACGGGTTCCCTCGGCCTGCTGGCCCTGGCGCTGGTCGTAGGCGCGCTGATCATGCAGGTCAAACGGACGGCGCCGCTCATCGGTTCCGAACAGGCGCGGCGGGTCTACCGCCTCCTGGTCGC
Source organism: uncultured Gammaproteobacteria bacterium (assembly GCA_964415965.1). GTDB lineage: Bacteria > Patescibacteriota > Patescibacteriia > 2-12-FULL-60-25 > 2-12-FULL-60-25 > CAIKNB01. Next base: position 133,883 of record CAYQCK010000002.1, on the reverse strand, counting down.
GGGCGCCGGGGGCGCGGCCGTCTACCAACTTTTCAACACGGATTATTGGACCGGCAAGCTCTGGCTGCCGATTGGTCTGATGCTGGCCGCGGGCTATGTCCTGCAGCTGGATAACTCGGGCAGCCGTCCGGCCGCGAAGGAGCCGGCGCCGGAGTCGTCCGCCGCTGGCCCGCGTGATATCCTAGAGGCGTGAGACCGACGCGGCCGTACCATCGATACACCGCACTGCATCGCGAACTCGGAGGTTTGCGCGGTTTGGATTATCTGGTCGCGCGGCTTGAGCCGATCAGGGGCGAACGGAAGGCTGAAGGAATCCGCGTCCTGGTGTGGGATTGCGGCACGGGCCAGGTGGCCTTGCCATTGGCGTCTTTGGGCTATCGGGTGGTCGGGATCTCGGATGACGCCCAGGCTTTGGCCAAGGCCCAGGCGGCGGCGGCCGACCTTGATCTGACGAATGCGGTTTTCCTGGACAGCGTCCCGACGGACGGAAAATTCGATGCCGTGGTCTTGGACGGTTCGCGCGGCTTGCGCCCCTTCACCCTGGGCCAACTCGAACGGATGACCGAAGCCTGCCGTCCGGACGCCGGCTTGCTGGTCTGGCAAGCGGAGAGGCAAGGCTATTCGCGGCGGGATATCCGCGTGATTTTGCGGACAGGCGGTTGGAAGGTCCGGGATAGCGAGGCGGCCGGAAGCGGTTTGCGCGGCGTCGCCCGTTTGACCGGGCGTTGGCTGAAGAGGAACAGCGGTTTTTTCCATGCTTTGGACCGGCTTGACGGGCATCTCGCGTCTTTGGCCGGTCCTGCTTTGGCCGAAGGCTGTTTGCTGGCGGCGCGCCGGTTCGATCCGACCAAACCTTCCGTGGTGCAGATGGTGGATTCGCTGAATCCGGGCGGGGCCGAAAGGCTGGTGTTGGAGCTGGGCAAGCGGTTACCCGAACAAGGGTTCGCGCCGCAGGTCTTGGCCGTGCTCGGCGGCGGCGAGCTCGAAGGGGATTTCCGCGCCGCCGGCATACCGGTGAGGATCCTCGGTTATCGGTGGCCGTTCGCCGTGGATGCGCTGTGGAGGATCTTGGCGTTCCTCAAAACCGAACAGCCTGACCTGGTGCATACCCATCTGTTCGCCGCCGATCTCTACGGCCGCCTCGCGGCGCGGCTGGCCGGCATCGAGTGCATCGTCGCGACCGAGCATAACGTCAATTTGGATTTCGGCCGCATCCGCCGCTGGGGCAAGCGTCTCGCCAACCGTTCCGCGACCGCGCTGATCGCCATCTCGGGCGGCGTCAAGGAAGCGATGGTGAAGCGCGAAGGCGCGGACGCGAAAAAGATCACGACCATCCCGAACGGCATCGACTTGGAACGCGTCCGCCGGCGGCCGGCGCGGCATTTCCGCGACATCCCGCATATCCTGGCGCTGTGCCGCCTGACCCGGCAGAAGGATCTGGCGACGCTCCTCAAGGCGCTGGCCTTGGTCAAGGAGGAATGGCTGCTGCAGATCGCGGGCGTCGGCGAGCTGGAAGGGGAGCTCAAGGCGCTGACGCGCCGTTTGGGCCTGGAAGCGCGCGTCGAGTTTTTGGGCTACCGCGAGGATGCGCCCGAGCTGCTGGCCCAAGCCGACGTGTTCTGCCTGCCGTCGCGCCATGAGGGCCAGGGCTTGGCCGTGCTCGAGGCGGCGGCCGCGGGCGTGCCCATGATCCTGTCGGACCTGCCGGTTTTCCATGAATTCCTGGGCAAGGACGATGCGGTGTTCGTCGAACCTGGCGACGTGCCGGCTTGGGCCGAAGCGCTGCGCCGCGTCTTGCGCGACCCCGAGACCTTCGTCGCCCGGGCGCAAGCGGCCGAGGCCAGGCTGCGCGGGAAGTCCGATATCCGGACCATGGTGGCGGAATACGCCGGGGTCTATCGCCGCATCTGCTGGGGGCCGACGCAAGCCAAGCGCCGGCGCGTGGTGCATGTCCTGCCCACCTTGTATCCGGGCGGCGCCGAGCGCCTCGTGTTCGAACTGGTGAAGCGTTTGCCGGAACAGGGCTTCGACGCCGAAGCCATCGCCGCCTACGACGGCGGCGACCTGGAGCAGGATTTCAAGGAAGCCCATCTCGGATACGCGGTCTATCGGCGCAGCGGGCCGTGGAACCTCATGGCGTTCTTCAGGCTGTGGCGGCATTTCCGGAAAACCAAGCCGGACATCGTGCATGTCCATCTGTTCGGCGCCGACATCTGGGGCCGGCTGGCGGCTCGGGCGGCGCGCGTGCCGCTCGCGGTCTCGACCGAACATAACGTGAATTTGGACCACGGCCTGGGCGAAATCACGGTCAAGCGCCTGCTCGCGCCGCTGACCGACGGTTATATCGCAGTCTCGGGCATGGCCCGGGCCAACATGGTCGGCCGCGAACGTTTGCCGGCCGGCAAGATCGCGCTCATCCGCAACGGCGTCGACATGCGGCGCATCGCGCCGCGTCCCGCTGGACCGTGCCACGAGCCGGCGCGGTTCCTGAGCGTCGGGCGCTTGGCCGAGCAGAAAGACCAGGCCACCTTGCTCCGCGCCCTGGCCAACCTGCGGCGGCCGTGGGAACTGCGGCTGGCCGGGACCGGAGAGCTCGAAGGCGAGTTGCGGCATTTGGCCGAAGGGCTCGGGATCGCCGACCGCGTCCGTTTCCTGGGTTTTCGCCGCGATGTCGGAGAACTGCTCCGCACGTCCGACGTCTACGTCTCGACTTCGCGCTGGGAAGGTTTGGCGCTGACGGCCATCGAGGCCGCGGCCGCCGGCGTGCCGCTCGTCCTGCCCGATATCGCGGCGTCCTACGAGGTCGTCAAGACGGGCGAGGCCGAATTCGCGGCCCCGGGCGACGCCGACGGATTCGTCCGGGCCATCGAGCGCCTGCTCGGGGATTATCCGGCCGCGCTCCGGCGTTCGGCCGAAGCCGCCGGGCGCGTGCGGCGCGACCTCTCGATCGAGCGGATGGTCGATGAATACGCTGATTATTATCGGACGCTCCAAGCCATGCGGGACTGATTTTTTATGCGCATCCTCCACGTCAACAAATTCTTCGACCTGCGCGGCGGCGCCGAAACCTACCTGCACGAGCTCATGGCGCGGCAAGCGGCGCGCGGCCACGAGGTGCACGCCTTGTCCACGCGTTTTTCCGGCAACCTGCCGTCGCCCGACGACCGGCTGTTCGTCACGCGCCACGACTATTCGCGGAGCGAGGGTGCGGCCAAGGATGCGCGCAAGGCCGCGGCCTTCATCTGGAACGGCGAAGCCCGGCGCGCCATGCGGCAAGCCATCGCCGAGCATCGGCCGGACGTCATCCATCTCCACAACATCTACCACCACCTGTCGTCGTCGATCCTGGGCGTCATCCGGAAATCCGGCGTCCCGTGCGTCCAGACGCTGCACGACTTCAAGCTGGCCTGCCCGAACTACCGGATGTTCACCGAGGGCGCGATCTGCGAGCGCTGCAAGGGCGGACACTATCTCCAGGCCGTGAAGCACCACTGCCTTTGGCCGACCTTCTCCGGCAATATGCTGGCCGCGGTCGAGATGGGCCTGACCAAGGCGACCCAAGCCTATGAGCGGACAGTCAGCGTCTTCCTGTGCCCGTCGCAGTTCATGGCCGACAAGATGCGCGAGTGGGGAGAACCGCCGTCCAAGCTCAAGCTCCTGCGGAATCCGGCTGACCCGGGCGGAAAGTTGGCGGCGCAGGACGGAGGCTATCTCCTATATGCCGGACGATTGTCGGCCGAGAAGGGCATCGAAACCGTGATCCGCGCCGTGGCCCGCATCCCCGAGTGCAACCTGAAGATCGCCGGCACGGGTCCGGAAGAGGCGCGGCTCAGGCAGCTCGTCGAGACGCTGGGCGCCCGCAACATCGTGTTCCTGGGTTTCGTCCGGCGCGACGGCAATCTCGAATTGTGGGACAGGGCGCAGGCGCTCGTCGTGCCGTCGATCTGGTACGAGAACGCGTCCATCGCCGTGCTCGAGGCCATGTCCCAAGGGCTGCCGGTCATCGCGTCGCGGACCGGCGGCTTGCCCGAACAGGTCGAGCATCAACTGACCGGCGTCCTGGTGCCGCCGGGCGAGGCGGACGCCTGGGAATCGGCCATCCGGAATTTCCTGTCGCTGCCGCCGGATTGGCGCAAGCAGATGGGCCAGGCGGCGCGCCAGCGCGTCGCGGACGTCTTCGGCTGGGATAAGCATCTCCAGCAGCTGGAAGAGGTCTACGGCTCGCTCAAGAAGGCGAAGGGACTTTGACTTACGCGGAAAAATAAGCTAGGTTGAGCGTATAGATATGCCCAAGCTTAGGGTATTGGGGGTTCTCCTCATGGCCGCGGCTTGGCTCGTGCCGGGCGGCCTTGAGGCGGCCCAGGGCATCAACGGTTCGCCGGGCATCATCAATTTCTATCTAGACTGGCAGCTCAAGGAAGAGGATCTGCCGCTTTTGGCGCGTTGGGACATCGTGGTCCTGGACGGCAACCAGCAGGCGCGTTATCCGGACCGCATCCGGCGCCTGCGCAAGCTCAATCCGGCCATCAAGATCCTGGCCTACATCCCGTGCGAGGAATACGCGACGGTCCATCTGAGCGCGCCGCAGGATTACCCTTACTTCAAATTGGGGCGGCAGATCAGGCAGGAGTGGTGGCTGCGCGACCCGCAAGGCAACCAGATCTATTTCTGGCCGGGCCAGCCCATGCTAGACGTGACGGACAAGAACCCGGCGCTGCGTTCCGGCGAACGCTGGAACGATTTTTTGCCGCGCTTCATCCGCGACGAGCTGATGGCGTCGGGCCTGTGGGACGGGATTTTCCTCGACAACACTTTCGACGGGCTCAAATGGCACGTCAAATCGCCGGTGGACCTGGACCGCGACGGGCGCGCCGACAAGCAAGAGGATATCGACAAAGCCTGGCTCGCGTCGATGAAGACGCTGCTGAAGCGCATCCACGAGCTGAACCCGAACGCCGTCCTGATCGGCAACGGCGGCGCGGCGTTCGCCGACCAGCTGAACGGCGTGCTGTTCGAGCACTTTCCGAGTTGGAGCTGGGGTCCGAACTGGAAGGAAGTGCGCGACACGGCGGCCAAGAACCGGGCGCCGGCCATGACGGCCATCAACGTCAACACCGACGACCAAAACCGGCCGAACGATTACCGCCTGATGCGCTACGGCCTCGGCAGCGCTCTGACCTCGGGCAGCTACTATTCGTTCGACCGCGGCAGCTCCAACCATAATTCGGTCTGGTGGTACGACGAATACGAGGCGGCTTTGGGATCGCCGACCGCGGCGCCGCGGATCCTCGGCGGGGCGACGGGACAAGGCGCCACGGCGCCGGCCGTCTGGATGCGCAGGTTCCAGAACGGTTTGGCCTTGGTCAACAGCACGGACGCGGTCCAGAAGGTCGCCTTGCCGGGCGTCTACGAGAAAATCCGCGGCCGTCAGGACGCGGCGACCAACGACGGTTCGCTCGTCAGCTCCGTGACCCTCCAGCCGCGCGATGGGCTCGTGGTCTTCCGGCGCTCTGAGGCCGCCGAAATCCGGGAAGCGGCTTACACCAACGGCGCGTTCGTCCGGGTGTATGACGCGGCCGGCCGCCAGAAACAGAACGGCTTCTTCGCCCAGCGGACCGACGCGCCGAGCGGCGCCCAGGTGTGGGTCGGCGACCTCGACAACGACGGGAGCGACGAGCTGGTGAGTGCCGAGAAAGGCCGGGTCAAAATCGTCTGGGGACGCAAGAAAGCCGACACGCTCCTGCAGCCGTTCGGCCAGAAATACGCCGGCAAGATCTGGCTCGCGGTCGGACAGGCGAACCGCGACGCGCCGCGCGAACTCATCCTGGGCCGCGAGGGCGCGCCGCCGGACATCAAGGTATTCTCCGCGGCCGGCAAGGAGCTGGCGCGCTGGACCGCCTATAACGCCGCTTTCCTGGGCGGCGTGCGTCCGGCCATCGGCGACTTGGACGGCGACGGATTACGCGAAATCGTCAGCGCGGCCGGTCCGGGCGGCGGACCTCATCTGAAGATCTGGAAGACGGACGGCAAGACCTGGGGCGGCGGCTGGTTCGCGTTCGACAAGAGCGAAAGCGGCGGCGTGGGCATCGCGGTCGGCGACGTGGATGGAGACGGCCGGGCCGAGGTCATCGCCGGCTCGGGCCGCGGCGCCGTGCCGCGCGTGCGCGTTTTCGACGGCCGCGGTAACCTGGAATCGAGTTTCAACCTCGGGGACAAGCCGCTGTCGGGCGGCCTTGAGGTCAGTGCATCCGACGTCGATAACGACGGCCGCGCCGAGATCCTGGTCGGCGGGCTGCCGGCAATCTGAAAAATATGGAGGACAAGAAAAACAACCGCGGCCGAGGCTGGACCGGCTTGGCCAAACACGGGAGCACGGTCTCGCTCGCGCCGGCCCGCGCCGTGTCGTCGCACGCGCGGCGGTTATACAAGGAGAGGTACGCGGGCCGTTACCGGTTCGCGCGGCTGGTCTTCGCTTTCGACCTTTTTTTGCTCGGCATCGCGGCCAGCCTCGCGGTCTTCAGCCTCAATCTCGCTTACCGGAATTATTTGGCGCGACCCGCCGGTTTGGAGCTCGTCTTCGAGGCGCCGGCGGTCATGGCTTCGGATATCCTGCCGGTCCAGCTGACGGTCAAAGCGACCGACGGCAAGGCCCATGGCGGCGTGAAGCTGCGTTGGCATCTGCCCGCCTGGGTCGAAATCGCGGAAGCTTATCCGCGGTTGGCCGCGGACGGCAGCCTGGATTTGGGCACGGTCAAGCCTGGGCTCGAGGGACGGTCGCGGCTGATGGTCAGGGTCCGCGGCAAGGTCGGCGACAGGGTGCCGTTCGGGTTCACGGTCGCGCAGTACGACCCGCTGCTCTTTTCGCTGACTTACGCCGGCAGCGAAACCCGGACCATCGAGCGAGCGGCGTTGTCAGTCCGGGCCGCGGTCCCGGGCGCCGCCTATCTCAGCGGGGCGTCGGTGCCGCTGGTGGTCGAGAATGCGGGGCGGAGAAAATCTCCATCCGTGATATTGCGTTTGGTCACCGCCAGCGGGGCGCCGGACGCCGCCCTGGGCAAGGACCGGAATTTCGAACTGAACGGACTCGAGCCGGGCGAACGGCGGATGGTCTTCGTCGATCTCGGAAAATTGGAAGGGCCTCGTTTCGACCTGGGATTCGAATTGCAGGATGCGGCCCAGATCGTCCAAACCTACGCGCTCGGCGCGGAGGCGGCGACGGGATGCGCGCTGGACATCACGCGGCTCAAGTCCGATGGCGCGGGTTTCGAGCTGGACTACGCGGCCAGGGGCAAGGCCCGGATTTTGGCGGTCGGCGGGACTCCGCAGGCATATAAAGATATCCCGCTCAACCAGGTTAGCGGGACTTATGGCTTCGCGGTGTCTCCGACCGAAGCGCGCGGCAGTTGGGATATCGTGCCCATCGACATGTCGGGAGCAAAGGCTTGCGTCGGCGCGCGCCAGACCGCGGCCGCGGCGGATGCCCTGCCGGTCACGGCGGAAGCCAGGTATTACGCCCTGACCGGCGACCAACTCGGCGTGGGGCCGTTGCCGCCGGTGGCCGGCGAGGCGACTTCGTATTGGATCGTCTGGTCGATCGGCCCGTTCAACGCGAACCTGAAGGACGTCCGGTTGTCGGCGACGTTCCCGCCCGGGGTCAAGGCGACCGGCAAATATTCCTCGGCCGTGTCCGGGGATTTCGGATTCGAAGACGGTTCGGTCAGCTGGCACACCGCGGAATTGAAGATCGTGGGCACGGAAAAAGTCTCCGTCGCTTTTGAAGCCACGCTGACGCCCAGCCGCGAACAGATCGGATCGAATGCGCAGCTTCTGGGCAAGACGCGGGTCACGGCCGCGACCGACCAGGGGAACCAATTGGATTTCGAATTGCCGATCGTCGATACGGATTTGAAGACGGATGGGAAAGCGCAGGGTAAGGGAAAGGTGATTGGGGAGTGATTTGTTTTGCGCAGTCCCGTCAACGGAGACCTCTGGTCTCGACGCTGCCTCGTCTTCGCTATGCTTCTGTTTCCGGAGGGCGGGGGGAGAATTTGGGGTTGCGGATTTTCCAGGTCTCGACCCATTGGCCGATGCCTTGGCGGTCGCGCTTGTGGCGGACGGTCGTGGTGCGCTGCGACCAGGTGACGAGCGAGCCGAAATGGAGTTTGTAGCGTCCGCGGACCACGATGTAGCGGATCTCGTTGGCCGAGATGGCACGGCGGATGGTCCGCGGGTTGACGCCGAAGAGTTTGGCGGCCTCTGAGACCGAGAGTCTGACTGCATTCTCGTCGGTCTGTTTTTGTTGGGGATTCGGCATAAAACCTTAAGCTGAAGGTTAGCCGATAAACCTTTATTTGTCAACAATAATGTAGACAAAAACTCAGAATTTCATGCAATTCTCAGGAAAAGCGCCGTGTAACCCTTGAAAAAAAGGGCCGTAGAGGGTATTCTGGGTGCCACGTAAGCCTGTGGTGCAAGGATAGGGAGAGTGCGGTTTTCAGCGCCAAAAAATGGCTAATCTAATTGATCGCTACCTGCTGTTCCGTCTGCGGACGAAACAGGACCCAGAAGCCTTCGGCAAGATCTATGATCGCTATGTCGAGGCGATTTATCGTTTCTCGATTCTGAAGCTGCCGAGCGCCGAAGACGCCCAGGACGTGACGTCCGAGACCTTTACCCGGGCATGGCAATACGTCTACGAACACAAGGAAATCACCAATGTCCGGGCGCTGTTGTACCGCATCGCGCGCAACCTGATAGCCGACAAATACCGCCGTGAAGAACCGACCGTTCCGTTGGATTCTGTAACATTCGGTGGTCCTGGCGCGTCTACTCCGGTACAGGGACGGGAGCCGGGAGACGAGGGCCGGCAGGGGCGCCTGATCGAGGCGCGGGCCGACCTGGCGCTGGTGGTCAAGAGGCTCGAACTCCTGAAGGAAGATTACCGGGATGTCCTGACGCTGCGCTTGGTCGACGGATTGCCCTTCAATGTCATCGCCGAGATCCTGGAGAAGAAGCCGGGGCATGTGAGGGTCATCTACCATCGGGCGCTCAAGGCCATCCAATACGACGACGAGCGGAAAGCGGGGAGTGACGGAACGGATAAAAAGCAATGAGCCAAGAACTGCAAAAACGGCTGCGCCAATTGCGCACCGCAGAGATGCAGACCACGCCGGACCGGGCGTGGGTTCAGGCTACCCGCAGGACGCTGCTCATGCAGGTCGAGAACACCTTGCCGACGGCGCGCAAGCTGCCGCTCGCCAAACGCCTGCGCGAGGTCGTGCGTTACGCCTTGCCGGAAAGCTTCGTGCGCTGGATCAGCCGTCCGGCCATGGCCGCGTTGTCGCTGGTCGTCATCCTGACCGGCGGCTCGATCATGTCGGTGTCGGCGGCCGAGCAGTCCATGCCCGGGGATTTCCTGTACGGGCTGAAGCTGGCGACCGAACAGGCGCGGCTGGCGATGGCCTCGACCAAAGGCGACAAACTCAAACTGAAGACCGAATTCACGACGCGGCGCATCCAGGAGCTCAAGCAGGTCGTGGCCACGGACAAGAAATCGGAGAAGGTCGTCCAGGTGACCGAGATCCTCAAGCGCGACATGAACACGCTGAAGGAGCAGTTGGCGGACGTCGCCAAGGAAGAACCGTCGGCCGAAGCCACGGAAGCGGCCAAACTCGTGGACCAGAAGAGCAACGAGGTCATCAGCGCCCTTCAGGAAACCAAGACCGACCAATCCCCGGAAACCAAAGAGAAGATAACCGAAGCCCAATCGGTCGCGGCCGATACCGGCGTCAAGGCGCTTGAGGTGCTGGTCGAAAAGCACCAGGAGTCGAAAGACCTGGTCCCGGCGCAGGAGGTGGCGCAGGCCATCCAGGACCACGCCAAGGTCGTGGCCGACGCGACGGCTGTCTCAGCGCCGTTGGATTTGGCGACGACGCTGGTGTCGACGAGCGTCATTATGACCGCGTCTTCGACGTTGTCCGATCTGCAGACGACCTCGACCGCCTCGACCACCTCCGAATCGCTGCCCGCCATGGTCGACCAGGCCAAGAACGCCACCACCCAGGCTTTCGCCATCCAGAAGGCCCAGGACCAGCTCGAGGTCGCGGGCGCCCTGAATGCATCCGGGACGAACGCTCTGCCGACCGTCGCGTCCTCGGGCACGGCGCCGGCCGCCGAGCAGCCGACCACGACGACCGCCGGAACCGCGCAACCGGAAAGTCCGAAACCGGCCGAAGAACCCAAGCCTTGATATCTCTGACGCCTCGCAGGGCGGCTGTCTTCGTTTGAGAGCCTCCCTGACGGGCGGGGGATGTACGTCCACGATCGGTTCGATCGCCTCCGGGTGATCCGACAGGTCCTGGCGTCTGCGTCCCGATGTTTCATCGGGTCACCCACACGTCCGCTCGTTTGCACACACTAAGCCTGGCTTAAAAGGTCGGCGCCCCGGTCGAAAACCGGGTCGGGCCAGAGCGATTATTCAGCTAGAACCAGTGTCGACGATTCGCAAGGATCGCCGGCACAAGTAGAAAGATACAACCCGAAAAGGGTTTCTTATGAACAACAGTCTGAAAAAGGTCTTCTCGACGTTTGTCAGCCTGACGACCATCGTCTGGTCGGTCGGTTTGGGTACCCTGGCTATGCCGGGCGTGGCCTCTGCCGCCTCCCTCTCAGCCGGTGATCTGATCAAGGCTTCCGGTCCGGCCGTGTATTACTACGCGTCCGACGCCAAACGCTACGTCTTCCCGAACGAAAAGACCTACTTCTCCTGGTACAATGATTTCTCCGGTGTCAAAACGATCACGGATTCCGAATTGGCCGCGATTTCGATCGGCGGCAACGTGACCGTTCGCCCGGGTACCAAGCTCGTCAAGATCACGACCGACCCGAAGGTGTACACCGTCACCAAGTGCGGTACGCTCCATTGGATCGAGTCTGAAACCGTGGCCAAGGCCCTCTACGGAGACGCCTGGGCTACGCGCGTCATCGATGTCCCGGATTCGTTCTTCGTGAACTACACCGTGGGTTCATCGATTTCGACCAACGTCCACCCGGACGGCTCGCTCATCTCCTACACGGGAGACACGGCGAAGTACGTGGTGTGGAACGGCGCCAAGCGCAAGTTCAACCCGGACACCGCTTTCGCGGCTAACGGCTTCAACCCGCTGAACGTCATCACCACCACCATCACCTACGGCAACGGTTCCGATGTGACTGGCCGCGAAGCCGATCTGGCTGACACGGTCTGCTCTTCCGGCGTCGTCGTCGGCGGGAACCTGACGGTGGCTTTGGCCTCCGACACCCCGGCCGGTGCGACGGTCCCGAAGAATTCCTCCTCGGTCCCGCTCGTCAAGGTCAACCTGACGGCCGGCTCGTCCGACGTCACGGTCAGCGGCATGCGCTTCCACCGCGTGGGCGTGGGCGCCGTGGCTGATTTCGCGAACGTCTACCTGTACAACCAGGACGGCGTCCGCCTGACCACGGGCCGCAGCATCAACTCCTCGACCAACGTCGTTGAGTTCAATGCCCTGAACATGACGGTCCCGGCCGGCGGCATGAAGTCCGTCTATGTCTACGGCGACTTCTCCAGCCCGGTCTCGACCGGCGGCCAGCATGCGTTCGAGGTCCTCGACGCTGCTTCCGTCGTCGTCAACAGCGGCACGGTCGCTGGTTCGTTCCCGGTGCGCGGCAACGTGTTCACCGTCGGTACGACCGCGGCTGCCAGGGTCGACATCCAGAAGGGTGCCACCCCGGCCAACCCGACCATCGGCTCGAAGGAGGCTGAGATCTCGAACTTCAAGATCACGGCCAACACGAACGATGTCTCGGTCAGCCAGGTGACCCTTTACCAGGCCGGTTCCATCACGAACTCGGACCTGACGAACTTCAAGCTGTACCAGGGCACGACCTTGGTGGCCTCGGCCGCCACGGTCTCGTCCAACGGTCGCATCGTCCTGAAGTTCAGCCCGGCTTTCGTCATCGCCAACGGCACGACCAAGGTCTTCTCCCTGAAGGCTGACATCGCCGGCCGCGCGGCCCGCACCATCAAGACCTACGTCGAGTACACCACCGACGTGACCGCGATGGACATGATGTACACCGCCGGCGCTGCGATCAACATCGCCACGGCCCCGGCCAACTTCGATGGCACGGCTACCAACTACATCGAAGTGACCACCCAGGGCGGTCAATTGACGAACTCGTTCAACGGCCCGGTGACCTCAAACATCGCCAAGGGCCAGCAGGGCGTCACGCTCTACAAGTTCGCCTTGACCTCGCCGGACAACACCCTCGAGATCCGCAACCTGCGCTTCGCGCTCCAGAACATCTCTGGCGCTCCTTGCCGCGTTTACGGTTCCGCCGGCACGGCCTATTTCCGCAACATCAAGGTCAAGAACCTGGACACCAACCAGACCTGGATGGGCCCGAAGGAAATCACGGCTGAAGCCGCCTCGACTGCGCTGACCTTCACGGATTCGCAGAACATCAACGCCGGCCAGACGGTCAATTTGGCTGTCGTGGCTGACCTGTCTTCCTCGGAGGATGCGGCCGGTGAGTTCTTCGCCAACGGCAACTGCCAATACCGCGTGAACTTCTCCGCCTTCCAGTCCAACGACGTCCGCGTCGTGGACACGGGCGAATACTTGGATATCACCAAGATCGTCCCGAACCAGGCCGTCAACGGCAACACCATGACGGTCAAGAGCTCCCGCCTGACCATCTCCTTGGCCTCCAGCCCGAGCTCGGATACCCTCGTCAAGAAGCAGCAGAGCGTGCCGGTCGCCGGCATCGTCCTGACCGCTTCCAACGAGTCTGACATCACCCTCACCAACCTGACGCTCGCCGGCCAGGCCGCTCTGTCGACCTCCGGCTGCATCTTCGGTGCGGGCGCCTGCGCCGCCAACAACTACGACGAGCGCGTGACGTCTTTGGCTTTGTTCGACGGCGCGACCCAGGTCGGCCTCGCCAAGGCTCCGGACACCACCACGGGCAAGGCCCAGATCACCAACATGAACCTGGTGGTCCCGAAGGGCACGTCCAAGACCCTGACGGTCAAGGCCTCGTTCTCGTCCACGGCTTCGACGACTGCGCCTTACGACAAGGTGGCTGTCGGCGTCGCTTCGGTGGATGATGTGACGGCCCAGGATGCCGATTCCAACACGGTCACCCCGACGCTCGACGCCGCTGTCGTGGCCCAGGCCACCGGTGCCGCTCCGTCTGTCGTCATCACGCTGCTCAACAGCGGCAACCTGACGATCCAGGCTGACCAGCACCCGGCCACCACGATCATCGCTTCCTGCAAGGCGGGTTCCGATGACATGTGCCCGTGGGTCTCGTTCGCCCAGTACAAGGCTACGGCCGAGTATGAAGACGTCGAGATCAGCCGCGTCGCGCTGTTCTCCAGCTCGACCAGCGGCTTCGTCTCCAGCAACTCCGACTTCCGCGCTGTCGCGATCGCCTCGGGCGGCGCAGTCAAGGGTCAGGGCACGCTGGATTCCGGCATCGCCACCAAGGACATCGACCTCTCGCTCAGCAAGATCGTCGTGCCGAAGGGCGGTTCCGTCCAGTTCCAGGTTTGGGGCAGACTCAACAACTTGAGCACCTCGAAGACGGCCAACGGCCTGTGGGATGGAGCTGCGCGCTCCGGCCACGCTCCGGCCCTCGGCCTCATGACCAGCTCGACCGGCTCCTACTGGAGCGCCGCCGAGTATGGCTACGGTACCAAGTTGAACGTCGAATCTGTCGGTATGGCTTCGGGTGAACGCGTGTACGCCGCCACCGGCGCTGCCCATGGCAACGCCCAGGTGCTGCGCGCCAGCTTCCCGATCGTCAGCCAGCAGACGAGCCCGACGACCTTGGCCAACACGACCATGGATCTCTTCAAGTTCCAGGTCGCGGCCAACAGCGCGGGTTCCATCGCCTTCAAGCAGGCCATCTTCGATGTGGCCGTCAACGGCGTGACGCTCTCCAACTTCAAGCTCCTGAGGGGTACGGATGCGGTGGATGACGCTCAGTACACCATCGTCGACTCCGCAGGCAACAACCTGAAGGCTGGCAGCATCGCCGCCAACGACTACGTGGCCGTATCGTTCGGTGCGGGCTACGAAGAAGGCATCAGCGGTACCGGCAACGTGTACTCGCTGCGCGCGACTGTCTCCGGCGCTGCCGCTGGCGACAGCGTGACCGTCCAGTTCTACCGCGACCCGACGCTCTCTGTGACCACCGGTTACATCGGCGTTGGTGCGGTCGGCGTTTCGACGGATGCGACCACCACCTTCGGCATCGATACTTCTGATGCCGGCGATGGCGTGTCCAACCGCATCGGCTCGTTCGTCTGGTCTGACAACTCGGAGTCCCCGCACTCGCCCGCCTTGGGCACTGCTGGCGGCTCGCGCGATTGGACCAGCGACCTGTACGTCAAGGATCTGAACTTGATCCAGACCCTGAACTACTAAGCCTAAACCGCTTAGCTAGGACATCGGCCCTCCTGATTCGTCAGGATGCGGCTACCAAGACCCGGCTGCGTCGCGTTCAACGCGACAAGGCTGGGTCTTTGGTTTATGGGGGCGCAAGGATGGCTGCGATTTTCCTTGCTGCGGAACTCGTCGCTGCGCTCCTCAGACAGTCCTCGCTGCGGAAAATCGCAGCCATCCTTGCTTGGGGGTGGCGGTGGGGATGTGGCGGAAAATTCTGCACGTCGTCCTGAACGGAGCAGTAGCGCAGTGAAGGACCTTTTATGGCGGATCGACTGATAAAGGTCCTTCGCTTCGCTCAGGACGACGTTATGCTCTTGCCCGGCCACTGGATACATCCATTCACCCCGTGGTATCCTGGCAGGCATCAAAAATATGCACAGAAACGACGCCATCAAATGGCTAAAGGCCGCGGTTTATGTCGGGATTTACGGAGGGCTGCTCGTGCCGCTCATGTTCATCCCGGTGGTCATCTTCCCGTTCGTGTTCTCGAAGCTGATTTTCTTCCAGATCCTGATCGGCCTGACGTTCCCGGCGTACATCGCGCTGGCCTGGGCCGAGCCGCAATGCCGGCCGAAATGGACCCCGCTATATGGAGCCATCGCCGCGTATTTCGTCGCCATCCTGCTCTCCGTCGTTTTCGCGGTGGATCCGCTGCGCGCGTGGTGGGGCAACCAGGAACGCATGAATGGCCTGTTCACGGTGCTGCATTTTTTCCTCTGGTTGACCATGACGGTCTCGGTCATCAAGACCTGGAAGCAGTGGCGCTACCTGCTCATCTTCGAGGTCGTGCTGTCGGGCATCATGGCTTGCGTGTCCTTGCTCCAGCTGCCGTTCCCCAAGTTGCTGATGTTCCCGGCCACGAGCCGTCCCGGTGGATTGGTGGATAACCCGATCTACATGGCCGGTTACCAGATATTCAACCTGTTCTTCATCACCCTGCTTTGGCTTAAAGGCAGCAGCAAAGGGTTCAAGACCTTCCTCATCGCGGTCGCGCTGTTGGATATCGGCGCCTTCCTGGCGGCCCAATCGCGCGGCGCCCTGGTCGGATTGGCATTTGGCGTGGCTGTATTCCTGGTTTTCTACGCCATGTTCAGCAGTAGCCGCAAAGCCAAGATTACAGTGCTGACAATCGGCTTGTCGGGCATCTTGGCTTACGGCCTGGTCTATGCCTTCAAGGAGACGAGTCTCATCAAGAATTCTCCGCTGTATCGTTTGACCGACCTGCGGGCGACTACGGAGACGCGTTTCATCGCCTGGAAAATCGGTTGGCAGGGTTTCCTTGAGAAGCCTCTAACGGGTTGGGGCTACGATAATTTCCACATCCTGTTCAACGAAAAATACAATCCCAAGTCGTTGGAATTCGGCTACTACGAGACTTGGTTCGACCGGGCGCATAATACGGTTGTGGATGCGTTGGCCATGACCGGCTTGTTCGGGTTCATAACCTATTTCGGCATGTTTGGAGCGCTCTTCTACAGTGTCATTCGGGCGTTCAGGAAGAAGTGGATCGATTTGCCGATAGCGAGCATCTTTGTGGGATTGCCCGCCGCGTATTTTGTCCAGAATCTGTTCGTCTTCGACCAGCCGGCCGGCTTTACCACAAGCTTCTTCATGTACGCATTGATAATCACTGCGACTTCGGCCCAATTCGTGGGCATCAAAGAAGATGCCTCCGAAGATAAGCCGAAGCCCAAACCGATCCCTTGGACGATTTTCGGGTTGGTCATGGCTGTGTGCTTGCTTGTTGTTTGGCGCTATTCGATCCTGCCTTTCAAAGCATCGTACTACACCATCAAATCCAACAATTACTTCGCCGGCGGCGCTTTGCCGATCGCTTACGATTATGCGGTCAAGGCCGCGGCCATCCCGACGCCGTATCTGGACGAGCAGACTTTCCTGCAATCACGCAACCTGATCAACCTGGTCGAGGCGGGAGCGATCCCAGGTAAGTACCAGGATTGGCGAAAGTGGCACGATTTGGTGGTCGATATCACCAAGCGCCATTTGGCCGAGCATCCGGACAATACCCATCCGCATTTCATCTTCGCGCGCTTCCTGCATACTTTCTCGACGCTGGTGCCGGAGGATACGGCGCTGGCCGAAGAGCAGTACAAGGAAGCTATCCGGACCAGCCCCAAGCGCCAGCAGCTCTTCTACAGCATCGCCAGGTTCTATCTGGAGAAGGGCAAGAAAGATGAGGGTTTGGATTATTTCAAGCAGGCCTTGGAATTCGATCCCAATGTCGGAGAGAGCCATTGGTATGTCGGCTTGTCGACCATGTTCGATTTCATGAAGGTCGAGGAGGGGGCCAAAGAGATGTCCGAAGCCATGAAAGCCAAGGCTCCATACGGTCTTAAGGATGTCCGCGAAGCTGTGGCGTTGGCCATGGCGTATGACGCGCTGAAGGACGCGGAGGGATTCAGGAACCTCATCAAACTGCTGCCGACCCTGGGCGGAGGCAGTGCAGGGTTATACCTGGAAATCGCCAAGGTCGCGGAGCGGATGGGGCTGATGGAAGAAAGGAATTTGCTTTTGGGGGCAATCGCCCAAGCTGACCCGACCTTCGCGCCTAAGATATTGCCGCTCAAACAAGGCTCGGCCACGTCCATCGAAGACAGCCTGAAGCAGGCGGCCTCCTTCGTCACGACCACGGTGCCGACTTCGGCCGTACCGACCTCGACTCCGCTCGCGACCTCGAGCCAGCCGACGGCGACAAGCGGGAAAGGGCCGAGGAAATAGACTGAAAGTAATATAGACCGAGGGACTCCGTCCCAGATCCCGGCTCGCCACGTCGTTCGCGAACGACGTGGCTCGCGCTCGGCGGCCTCGCTTGACCGGGATGACAAAATACTGATACCCCGGGCAAGCGATAGCGCGACCCGGGGTCTCTTTGTCTACATGCGCATCGGATATTGACTTTGTCGTAGATTCATGCGAGCGCATTTAGCATGCGCCAATATTATGTCTACATATTAACCAACCGAAAGCGTGGAGTTTTGTATACCGGGATGACCAGCGATTTGATCCGTCGCATCGAGGAACATAAAGCGCATTCGGTTGCCGGTTTCACGTCGAAATATCGAACCGAAAAATTGGTCTATTTTGAGGTCGCGGATGACCCCATGACCGCATTCGTCCGGGAGAAGCAGCTGAAGCATTGGCGAAGGGAGTGGAAAATCGAGTTGATTGAGAAAGATAATCCCGAGTGGAAGGATTTGGCTTTATCTTTCTGAAAAAACGGTTTAGGCCGACGGTCGCGTCCCAGATCCCGGCTCGCGCTTCGCTTGGCCGGGATGTCAGGAGAGTTGGGTTCGCTTGGCCGGGATGTCAGGATTGGTGATATCGGTATTAATTGATTTGACACCCCGGGCGAGGCAGCGCCGAGACCCGGGGTCTTCTTCGTAATGACATCTCGGGCGTATACCCGGGGTCTCCGTCCTAGATCCCGGCTCGCGCTCGGCGACCTCGCTTGGCCGGGATGTCAAAAAAAGACTGACACCCCGGGCGAGGCAGCGCCGAGACCCGGGGTCTCAGAAGTTCCCGGCTCGGGGGCCGGAATTTCGTATGAAGTCGGGATGTGTCGGATCTAATCGAGCAGCGCATCCCGGTTGCCTCGGTAGGTCGATTCCCAGGTGAAGCGCTGTCTGACGATTTCCGGTCCGACGGCGGCGAGGCCGGAGCGCAGCGCGTCGTTTGCGAGGATCTTTTCAAGCGCAGCTGTCAGGGGTTTGGCGTCTTGCGGCGGGACGATAAGCGAGGCTTCGCCGACATCCGTATCCCGTGTCATCCAGCGGCAGGCGCCGACATCGGTCGCGACGACGGGTATCCCGGAAGCCATGGCCTCGAGGACGGTCCAGGGCATGCCTTCCTTGCGCGAAGGCAGGACAAAGGCGTCGAACGCCTTGTACAGGCGGTTGGCGTCATCGCGATGGCCGGTCAGGAGCAACCTGTCCAATCCGAGTTCAGCGTGTTTCGCCTCCAGGGTATCGAATTCGGGGCCGTCGCCGATGATGACGAAATGGGCGTCGGGATGGGCTGCGCAGATCCGTTTGACCGTATCGAGGTAGGGGATGAGGCCCTTGGTGGCGTAAGCGTTGGCTACGGTGCCGAAGACAAATCCGGATGCCGGAAGGCCGAGTGTCCGCCGGGCGTCTTCGCGGGTTTCGAGCGCGGCCAAGAACCGGTCCAGGTCGAGGCCGTTGGGTACCGACAGGATTTTTTCGCGCGGTCGGATGCTGATTTTTTCCGCCAGTTCCTTATCTCCGGGATGGACCGTGATGATGACGTCCTTGTGGCGTGCCGTCAGCTTTTCAGCCGTCCGATATAGCCATTTTTTCCAGCTGGCGATCGGTTCGAGGAAGACCCAGCCGCCGATGCGGTAGACGACGCGCGGCCGCGTCTTAGAGAGCCGCGCCGCCAAGCTGCCGAGGACCCCCATTTTGGAGCTGTTGAGATGGATGGCGTCCGGCCTGAATATCTCGATGAGGTTTTTGATCTCGTGGACGGCTCCGATATCTTTGGCGAACGAAATTTCGCGCACGACCGATGTCAGGCGTCGTGTCGGGATGCCGGCTGCTGCCGCGTGCGTCCAGAGCTCGCCCTCGCCGCCGGCAGCCAGAAGTGTTTCATGGCCTTCAGCTATCAGGCCGGCGGAGAATCTGACCAGAAAAGACTGGACGCCGCCCCAGTCGGCCTGCGTCACCAACAAGAGGATGCGTTTTTTGCCGGAATGGTGTAGTTGCTGGACTTGTGTTGTCTTCACGCCGTCCATAATTAAGGTTAACATAGCTTAATCCGAAGAGGATGGCAATCGTTGTTGGACGCCCCAGATCCCGGCTCGCGCTCGGCGTCCTCGCTTGGCCGGGATGTCAGGAGCGGTCGAGTCGCTTGGCCGGGATGTCAACAATTTTGACACCCCGGGCGAGGCAGCGCCGAGACCCGGGGTCTCCGGAGATGGGTTTAGAAAGCTGAGGCTTTACATTTTTCGGACACTCAGAGTACCTTAGTTGATGGACCGAATATGTGCGGATTCGTCGGTATCGCCACCCCAGACAGATCCTCGCCGACAGACGAGTCGCTTTGCCGCATGTCGGATGCCGTGGCCTGCCGCGGTCCGGATGGCGCCGGCTGTTGGACCGCGCCCGGGATCGGCTTGGCCCATCGCCGGTTGGCCATCATCGACCTGAGCTGCGAAGCGAACCAACCGATGCGGGATGCCGAAGGCGGGCTGACGGTCGCGTTCAACGGCGAGATCTATAACTATCTCGAACTCAAGTCCGAGCTGGAGGCCAAGGGCCATGCATTCCGGACGCGCTCGGACACCGAGGTCGTGCTGGCGGCATATCGCGAATACGGCGACGCGTTCCTGAAGCGATTGCGGGGCATGTTCGCCTTGGGGCTGTGGGACGAAGCCAGGCATCGGCTTGTGCTGGCGCGCGACCGCATCGGCAAGAAACCGCTTTTTTATGCGTTGACGCCGGACGGCTCGATTGCCTTCGGTTCGGAAATCAAATCGCTGGAATCGGTCGTCAGGCTCGAGCCGGATTGGCAGGCCATAAGGCTGTTCCTCGGCCTGCAGTACGTCCCGGCTCCGCTCACGGGTTTCAAAGGCGTGAAGCAGCTGTTGCCCGGGACGTTCGCCGTCTACGACGGCAACGGATTGAGGACCGAGGTATATCATGAATGGCCAACGGAAAAGCGCGAGGTCGACGAGGCCCAGGCGGCCAAGGAGCTGCTGGAGAAGCTGGACGAGGCGGTCCGCATCCGCCAGCTGACGTCTGACGTTTCGGTCGGCGCGTTCCTGTCCGGCGGCATCGATTCGGCGGCGGTGGTGGCGTTGGCTTCGAAATACGTGGATCGGCCGCTCCAGACCTTCACCATGGGTTTCCCGAGTTTGAGCATGGACGAGCGGAGGGAAGCCCGGTTCGTGGCCGAGAAATTCGGGACAGACCATTTCGAGTTCGTGGCCAAGCCCGAGGACCTGACCCATCTGCTCGACGAGCTGGTCGGCTATTACGACGCTCCCTATGCCGATTCGTCCGCCCTGCCGCTCTGGCTGCTGGCGCATGAGACGGCGAAGGAGATAAAAGTCGTGCTGACCGGCGACGGCGGGGACGAGCTGTTCGGCGGCTATCGGCGCTATACGGCCTTCGACAGCGCGCTGCGCATCTTCGGCGCGCCGTTAATGGGCGTCCTGGCGCCGCCGCTCGGCATGTATTACGGCAGCCTGTTCCATGACCCGCGGTACGAGCGCATGGCCGAGACGGTCCGCGCGCTGCGCCTCAAGCCGGAGACGGCCTACGGCGAGCTGTTCTGCGGTTCGTATTTCGGCACGCGCAACCTGGCCGCGACCTTCCGTCCGGAATTCCTGCGCGAGACCGCCGACGCCGACGCGGTCTGGTTCGTGGCTAAGAGCATGGGCAGTCTGGCGTCGCTCGAGGCGGCCATGCGTTTCGACCTGACATCGTATCTGCCCGACGACCTGAACGTGAAGATGGACCGCGCGACGATGCGCTTCGGCCTCGAGGCGCGCTCGCCGTTCTTGGACCAGGAGCTGGTCGATTTCGCCTTGCGTCTGCCGCTCGACCTGAAGATCCGCGGCAAGGAGCGGAAATATATCCTGCGCAAAGCCTTGGCCGGGATTCTGACGCCGGATGTCCTGAACCGTCCCAAGCGCGGCTTCCAGGTTCCGTTGGCCGAGTGGTTCCGCGGTCCGTTGAAATCGCTTGTCGAGGAGCGTTGTCTGGCGCAAGGGAGCCCGCTGTCCGAGATCGTCCAGCGGGATGCGGTAGAGCGCCTCATCAAAAAGAATTCCAAGGGAGCCGATCACGGCAACAGGCTGTGGATGCTTTTGAGTCTGGCGACCTGGTTGGGAAAAATCACGAAATAGCATCATTGATACCCCGGGCACAGACCCGGGACTCCGCGCTAGATCCCGGCTCGCGCTCGTCTGACTCGCTTGGCCGGGATGTCATTATAATGTGACGTTATTATTATATTTTTGACACCCCGGGCGAGGCAGCGCCGAGACCCGGGGTCTCTGGTTATCAACACCGATAGCTGGCCTTGACCTGCTGCATGAATGATGAGAGCGCATATATCATGCGCCAGTATTGTGTATATATATTGACCAACCGTAAACGCGGAGTCCTGTATGTCGGGACGACTGGTAATCTGATTCGGAGACTTGAAGAACATAAAACCCATGCGGTCCACGGATTCACATCAAAATATCGAATCGATAAACTGGTCTATTTTGAGATTGCTGACGATCCCATGACGGCCTTCAGCCGCGAGAAGCAGCTTAAGCGTTGGCATAGGGAGTGGAAAATCGCGTTGATTGAAAAGGACAATCCGGAGTGGAGGGATTTGGCTCTGTCCTTCTGACACCCCGGGCACAGACCCGGGGTCTCCGTCCTAGATCCCGGCTCGCGCTCCGCTTGGCCGGGATGTCAATACAATGCGACGCTATCATGTTATCGACACCCCGGGCGAAGCAGCGCCCTCTTTCTTGACACCCCGGGCGAGGCAGCACCGAGACCCGGGGACTCCGTCCCAGATCCCGGCTCGCGCTCGGCTGCCTCGCTTGGCCGGGATGTCAGAAAGGGATAGACACCCCGGGCAAGTCGCGTTCAACGCGACGCCACCCGGGGTCTTGGGTTCTTGTAAAAAGCCGAAAATGCTGATTTAATGCTTAATAAGCGACAATTATCGCTTATTTATGGGCATGAAAAAGGTTCTGGTGACCGGCGGCGCCGGGTTCGTCGGGTCGCATCTATGCGACCGGCTCATCGCCGACGGCCATGAGGTCATTTGCCTGGATAACCTGTTCACCGGTTCGCGCGCCAATATCGCGCAGCTTTCGGATAACCCGCGCTTCACTTTCATCGAGCGCGATGTCCAGCAGCCGTTCTTCGCCAAGGTCGATTGGATCTTCAACCTGGCGTGCCCGGCATCCCCGGTCCACTACCAGCATGAACCGGTCGAGACGGTCCGGACCAACGTCATAGGCATGTTCAACATGCTGGAATTAGCTAAGGCCACCGGCGCGCGCATCCTCCAGGCCTCGACCTCGGAAGTCTACGGCGACCCGCTCGAGCATCCGCAGAAGGAGACGTATTGGGGCAACGTGGATCCGATTTCGCGCCGCGGCTGCTACGACGAAGGCAAGCGTTGCGCCGAGACGCTGTGCTTCGATTACCATCGCGAATACGGCGTGGACATCCGCGTCATCCGTATCTTCAATACCTACGGCCCGCGCATGGCCCAGAACGACGGCCGGGTCGTCTCGAATTTCATCCTGCAGGCGCTGCGCGGCGAACCTGTGACCATCTACGGCGACGGCAGCCACACGCGGTCGTTCCAGTACGTCGACGACCTGGTCGAGGGCATGATCAAGATGATGTCGCAGGAGGGTTTCGTGGGGCCGGTCAACATCGGCAATCCGGGCGAGTTCACGCTGCTCGAGCTGGCCAAGATCGTCATCGAGATGACGGGCTCGCCGTCGCAGATAGTCCATCAGGCGGAAACCGACCACGATCCGAAGAAACGCAAAGCCGACATCTCGCTGGCCAAAGAGAAGCTGGGCTGGGAGCCGAAAATCCCGTTGCGCGAAGGACTCGAGAAAACCATCGCGTATTTCCGTTCCGTGATATGAGCAAGCGCGTCCTGATTTATTCCACCGCCTATTTCCCGCTCGTCGGCGGGGCTGAGGTGGCGATGAAGGAGGCGACCGACCGCCTTGAGGGTTACGACTTCCACATGGTCTGCGCAGCCATCAAGCCCGGGCTCAAGCGCGTCGAGAGGATCGGCAACATCACGGTGCATCGTTGCGGCTTGGGCAAACCATTCGACAAGATGCTCCTGCCCGTCGGCGGCGCCATCAAGGGTTGGTGGCTGATGCGGAAAGAAAAGACGCCGGTCGTCTGGTCGCTCATGGCGAGCTGGGGCGGATTCGCGGCGCTGGCCTTCACTTGGCTGCGGCCCGGCGCCAAACTCCTCCTGACTTTGCAGGAAGGTGATCCGCTCGAGCATTACGCCAAACGCGCAGGCAAACTACAGTTTTTGCATGAGAAGATATTCAAGCGCGCCGATGCGGTCCAGGCCATCAGCAATTTCCTGGCTGATTGGGCGCTCAAGATGGGATTTAAGGGCAAGCCGGAAGTCGTGCCGAACGGCGTGGATATCGCGAAGTTCACGCAACGAATTTCATCCGAGAAAAGGGCAGAATTGCGTCGAGGATTTGGTTTTTCTGAGAACGACGTCGTGCTCGTGACGGCTTCGCGTTTGTCGCTTAAGAACGGGATCGACGACCTGATCAGATCGCTCGCGCATCTGCCGCCGAATTTCAAAGCGCTCATCGCAGGTGACGGGGAGGATAAGGACAAACTCCATGTCCTGGCCGAACAGAAGGGTTTGAAGGAGCGCGTGGTGTTTTTGGGCAGCCGGTCGCATGACGAGCTGCCGGCGATCCTGCAGTCAGCCGAGATCTTTGTCCGCGCGTCGTTGTCGGAAGGTCTCGGTAATTCGTTCCTCGAAGCCATGGCTGCCGGACTCCCGATAATCGGCACGCCGGTCGGCGGCATCCCGGATTTCCTGGCCGACGGCGAAACCGGCGTGTTCTGCCGGCCGCGCGATCCGGAGTCGATCGCGGCGGCGGCCAAACGTATCCAGGAAGAAATCGGGTTAAGAGAGAGGCTTGTGAAGCAGGGAGAGTCACTGGTGAAGGAAAAATACGGATGGGAGGGGATTGCCGGTGAGATGAATCGAATTTTGTCCGGATTAACTTGTAGATAAAGTAGCGAAGCCGGAAGTTATGATTTCTTACAAACAATTGATTCAAAATAAGGAAATTCCCGAATTCGAGTCAGTAAGGCGTAGGTTCGATGCACTCGATGGGTCGAGGGCCTTCCCCTTGATTCACGGATTGGCTCGATTCGGAGAGAAAAAAGTATTGGATATCGGCTGCTCATACGGGGAGTTTTTGATCCATGCGGGCAGCGGCAGTTTAGGCGTGACCATGTCGCTCAAGGAGCAGAAAGTCGCCAAGTCTCTTGGTCTCGATGTTGTCGTCGGCGATATCCAGAATCCTCAGACGATAAGTTTATTGAAACCGTGGGGTCCATTCCAACTCATTTTCGCAAATAATCTTTTTGAACATCTGGAATCACCGCACATCTTTCTTCGTTCGATGACGGCTTTGGCCACAAGAGAAACAGTCTTGATCCTCGGCGTGCCGGTATTCCCGAGGGTCCCGTTTTTCAGGTTGATACCAAAATTCCGCGGTTCGCTCAGCACGAGCCATATAAATTTTTTCTCTCGAGACACTTTGGTCGAGACGGTGGAGCGTGCAGGCTGGAAGGTCGTGTTCGCCAGGCCGTTCGTATTCAGATGGTCCTGGTTGGATGCGTTATTTTCCCGCTTTATGCCGCACCAGTACGTATTTGCGCAAAAGGTCGAAGGTTTTTCTTATCCGAGCAACCGTCTGCATGAAGTCGAAGGAAGATTGGAGAGTTTATATTTTTCCGAGCCATGAAACTGCTTTTGGCCACAGGCATCTATCCGCCGGAGATCGGCGGGCCGGCGAGTTTCACGCGCGAGCTGGCGCGCGAGCTCAAGAACCGCGGGCATGAACCGACGGTGCTTTGCTACGGCGACAACAAGGCCTTGGTCGGGGAGGGCTGGCCTGTGGAGATCGTGTCGCGTTCCGGCGGACCCCTGGTCCGTTATGCGAGATATGCTTGGCGCGCGTTCGGCTTGGCTAAGATGTCCGATGTCGTGTTTTTGCAGGGGCCGGTCTCTGAAGGCCTGCCGGGCACGGTAGGCGCTTGGCTGGCGCGCAAGCCGACGGTGATGAAGGTCGTCGGGGATTATGCCTGGGAAATCTACCGTCAGGAGAAAACGTCCAATTTGGAACTACTCGACGAATTCGTAGCTAAACGCCACGGCGGCAATGTCGGCATCCTGGAACGCATCGAACGCTGGACCGCCCGGCGGGCTAAGTGCGTCGTCACGCCGAGCCGCTTCCTTAAGTGCGTCGTCGAAGCGTGGGGCGTGCCCTCGGAGAAGGTTGAGGTCATCTACAACACCATCCCGCCGTTGCCGCCGACCGGTCCGCGAGAAGAATTACGGGCAGCTGCCGGGCTTGCGGACAAGAAACTGGTCCTGACGGTCGTCAGGGCTGTTCCTTGGAAGCACGGAGACTTCCTGTGCGAGGTTTTGGCGAAACTGCCAGAAGAATATCGCTTGGCCATCGTCGGCGACGGGCCGTCGCTCGAGGGTTGGAGAAAGAAAGCTATGGAACTCGGTGTCGCATCCCGCGTGGTCTTCGCCGGTAAGCTGGACCGCGAGAAAGTCGCGGAGTGGTACGCGATGGCGGACGTCTTCGCCTTGCCGTCGGGTTATGAAGGCTTCCCGCATGTCGTGGCCGAAGCGGCGTCGGTCGGTTTGCCGAGCCTGGTCAGCGATAAGGGCGGGAATCCGGAGACGAAAGAGATGTTCCCGGAACTGGTCACGGTCTTGCCCTATCTCGATGGAAAAGCGTGGACTGAGGCGTTGATGGATATTCCGCCGCGCGGAGCTCCGAAAGCATCAGCGACGTTCGCTGAGCTGGCGGACAGATACTTGGGTCTCCTGAAAATGATATGCGCGTCTTGATGTTGAGCCGGGACGCATCCGGCTTGGACGCGCGGTCTGCAGCGGCTACGCGTTGGCGTCTTTTGCGCGATGCCGGAATTGACATCTCGGTCATCGTCGCTACATCACGGGTCGGTGCTTGGGAAGAGGAGGGATTGAAGGTTGTAGCCACGGGCGGCAACATCGTGACTAAATGGCTTGAACTTTCGCGAAGGACAGATGCCCAACTCAGAGCGTTGAACTTCGATTTGGTAACCGCCCAAGACCCGTTCGAACTAGGCCTTATCGCGGTGCGTTCGGCAAAACGTTTCGGCGTCCCATGCGAGCTTCAGGACCACGGAGGTTTTTTCGATGGAGGCGAGGTCCAAGAGCCCCTGTGGTTCTTGCGTTCGCGTTTGGCTTGGCGTTTGGCGTGTCGGATTCAGAGCATCCGCACGGTCAGTCCCGGTAGCCTGGAAGGGCTCAAGAAAGTCGGCTTGGGCGATAAGGCATATTGGCTGCCGATAGCGGCCGAGACGCGGTTCGCCGAAGCCCTGCGCCGACCGGAAACTGATTTGATAGTCACTACCGGCAGGCTGGTCGCGGTCAAGCGGCACGATCTGCTCATCAGGTTTTTCGCCGAATACCGCAAAAAGCACCCTGCGGCGCGGCTGGCGATTGTCGGCGACGGACCCTTGAAAAGCAATTTGGTTGGCTTGGCGAATAGCCTCGGTCTCGGCGAGAACGTTTTGTTTGTCGGACAGGGTGACCCCCTGCCTTGGTTGGAAAAAGCCGCCTGCTTCGTCATGCTATCTAAACATGAAGGCTGGGGCGTAGCGGCAGTCGAGGCGGCTATGGTCGGCGCGCCGGTGTTGATGGCTGATACCGGTTGCGCGGGCTATCTGGCGTCCAAGGAAAAGGCGATATTGGCCACGTCGTGGGAATCGGAGAAAATCGCCGGTTTAATCGAAAAAGCGCAGGAGATTTCCGGTACTACAGCGCCATTGGATTTGCCCGACCAGTCGCAAGCGGCTTTACTCCAAATTGAGGCCTGGAAGAAAGTCGTCGCAAAGCCGACGTATCGCGTGCTCGTCGTTTGCCAGGCCGTCGACGAAGATGATGCCTTATTCGGCTTCTTCGTGCCGTGGCTCAAGCATGCCGCCGAGTCATTCGGTCGAGTGTCGGTTTTAGCCTTGCGCGTCGGCCGACATTCGTTGCCGCCGGAAGTGGCGGTCAATCCGCTGCGCCAGATGGGTAGCCGGTCGAAGCTGGCCGTCGTTTGGAATCTGTGGCGCTGGTCCTGGAAACTTAGGGCGAATTACGACGGCGTGTATATCCGCGGCGATGTCCAATATCCGGTGTTAGCCGGTTGGCTTTGGAAGTTGTTGGGCAAGGAAGTCATCCTGTTCTACGCACACTATACGTCCAAGACGAAATGGCTTAAGCCGGCGGCTTGGTTCTGCGATGCGGTCGTGACTTCGGTCGGCGCTGCTTGCGCTCTGCCTCAAGCCATCAAGATAGGACAGGGCGTGGATGCCGAGCGATTCAAGGAAATCAGGCGGCATGAAGGCGCGGCGCGGGCTTTGGTGTTCGGACGCGTGTCGCCGGTCAAACGCGTGCCGTGGATGCTCGAGGAGATCTCCAAAGCTTCTTCCGAAGCCGCGCGGCATGTCGACATCGTGGGTCGGTCATTGGCGGCCGAGGAAGGGGAGAGGCTGCGCCAAGCGGCGTCCAAGTTTGGCGCCGCGTGGGAGGAACGAGACGTCCCGAACGACCAAGCGCCGGGATTGTATCTGGCCCACGATGTGTATCTAAACGCGACGCCGGGCAGTCTGGACAAGACCATCGTCGAAGCCTGCTTGAGTGGGCTGGTCGCGGTCGCCAGTACACCGGCTTACGGAGAGATGCTGCCGGACGATCTGAAGTGGTTGAATCCGGCGGATGGCGAATTCGGTGCGGCTGCGGTCAGAGCTTTAGCGCTGGGGGCGGATGAACGCCGGGAAATCGGGAAGAAATTGCATGATTTGGCGGCCGAGAAGCATAGCCAGCGACAGCAGATAGAGAGGCTTGAAAAACTGTTTTCCGTTCGCTGAAACCGTTTGCCGAGAGTCATGAAAGGATGTTAACCTTGCATTTGCCAGCGGGGCATGAATCATGCGAAAAACAATCTTTTTTGCACCAACCTGAATGCGGAAGGGATTAGCGAATGTTGGTTAATGAGCCACCAAACCATGACTTACGATTATCGGAAATTCGAAGAAGAAAGTTTGAAGAAAATTGCCGAGACCAAGGGCGTTGTTTTGGATGTCGGCGGCGGTTCGCGATTCATGAAGGGCATGAAGAGGTTCGAAGGGCTTTTTGCCGATTGCCGATATCGCACGCTCGACGTGTCACCCGATTACGGTCCGGACATCGTCGGGGATATTCACGCCATCCCGTTGGAACAGTCGAGCGTCGACGGGGTGGTTTGCCGCTCGGTGCTGGAGCATGTCGAACGGCCTTTGGATGCCGTGAGGGAAATCCACCGCATCCTAAAACCGGGCGGTTACTTCTATCTCCATGTGCCATCGGTTTATCCGTACCATGCACGGACAGGCGCCGGTGCGTATCCTGATTATTGGAGGTTCTTCGAAGACAGCCTGCGTTTAGTCATGAAGGATTTCGCTTCGGTCGAAATCAGGAAGAGGGGCGGATGGTTCATGGCGATGTCGATGTTCCTACCAGGGCAGGCTAGGATGCGTAAAACGTTGGACTTCATCTGCCTTGCTCTGGATCGGATGCTGATAAAGGAGTGTAAAAAGACGACGCCGATGTATTATTGCCTGGCCAGGAAGTGAGTTTTGGCTCAACCTATGGTTATCGACTTCAGGAATCTGCGGGTAATCAGCCTTGGCGAAGGCCTCGCCGACAAGCTACGGGTCGCGGCGCTTTTTTTCTATCTCAAGATCCGCAAGATTTTCACCGGACACGACGGTTTCAAAAAGACCAAGGAATTGCGGTTGTCGTTCGAAGGGAAGCTATTCGTCTTCCATGTTTCACGATTGTTGGACTTCCATCTCCTACGGGAAATGTTCATAGATGAGCAGTATGCCGATGCCCGTCAGGTGCAGCCGTCGCCGGAGGATGTGTTGGATTTGGGCAGTAATATCGGCGCCTCGGTCATCTATTTCAAATTGCTGTTTCCGACGGCGAAGGTCTTGGCGGTCGAGCCTAACCCCGGATGCCAGGAGCTCCTACTAAAAAACGTTGCTCAATTCGGGGAAAGTGTGAAGGTGAAGTTGGTCGCTATTGGCGGCCGGGAAGGGGAGGCTGATTTCCACCCCAACAAGGAACATTGGTCGTCCTCACTACTGGAACGTCGTGGTGCAATGCCGCCGGTCAAGGTGCCGGTTAGAACAATAGGCAGCTTGTGTTCCGAGGAGGGGTTAACACGGGTCGGGTTGCTGAAGATGGATATAGAAGGAGCGGAATTCGGTTTGGGCGAAACCTTGGCCGCAGAGACGGAAATCGGGTTCATACTGGCAGAATTGCATCCAAAATTGGCTGGCAAAGAGGCGACGGAATTCCTGTCCATCTTGCCGAAAAATGCCGACATCCTGCGGGAAACGCCCTGCGGCTCCCACCGGCATATCTTCGTTAAGATGAAATCTTAAAGTGGGGGAGAATATGTGCGGCATCATCGGGGCATCGTGGGAAGATCGGGAGGGTGTCACGAAAGCGGCTAAGCTGTTCGGCTACCGCGGACCGGACCACTGCGGACTGTTTTCGGACGGGCGAGTGACTTTGGGGCATGACCGGCTGTCCATCGTCGATCTCGATGCCCGCAGCCATCAGCCCATGGCGGATGAGAACGGAGAGCTGGAGATCGTCTTCAATGGAGAAATCTTCAACCATCTCGATATCCGGAAAAAACTGCAGGGTAAATATTCGTTCCGGACCACGAGCGACACGGAAACCATAATCCAGGCGTATCGCGAATACGGCGAAGGCCTGGGACGGCAGCTTAAAGGGATGTTCGCCCTCGGTATTTACGATACGAAGAATCGAAAGATAATATTGTATCGGGACCATGCCGGGATTAAACCTTTGTATTATTTTTTCGACGGCAAAAGGTTCGCGTTTGCGTCGGAACTGAAAGGTCTGGTCAGCTTGGTCAGGGATTCCGGCGTCGGATTGACCCTGGATGAGGATGCTTTGGATTTGTACGCTTGTTTCGGGTACATCCCGTCGCCAGGGACGCTGTATAAAGAAGTCAAGAAGCTCCAACCTGGATTCAAACTGGAGTTTGATTTGGATGCGAAGATCCTGGCTCTGGAGACGTTTCCGAAAGAAACGGTCGAATGCGCCGACATGGCCGGATTCAAGGAGCTGATTGAAAATCGGGTCATGAGCCATTTGATGGCTGATGTGCCGGTCGGAGTGTTCTTCTCCGGAGGGACGGATTCATCGCTCATCGCGAGCATTCTGCATAAACATAAAGTAAAACTGGCGACCTATAGCGTGAGGATGTTGGATAAGCCCGAGGACGAGGAGTATTTCAACAAGATCAACGCTTACTTGGGACTGGAATGCCGCGTTTTCGACTTTTCGCCGAAGGATTTCGCCGAGACGTACGAACAGGTCGCGGGAAAACTGGATGAACCGTTGGCCGACAGCAGCATTTTCCCGACTTATTTCATCTCGCAGAAAGCCGCCCAGGACGTGAAAGTGGTCCTGTCCGGCGAAGGCGGAGATGAATATTTCTACGGTTATTGGCGGCAGGTCGTGCTCTCGAGGATGAGCTTACACCCCTCAATCATCGGCAGAGTGTTGGACGCCTTTGCGCACGGTCCGCTGAGCCATCCTTGGGCCAGGAGGCTCTATTCCGCCTTGGGTGATGCGGCCGGATACTATCTGTTCGACATGTCGTCGTTTTCCGGTGCCGTGAAGGCCGCGGCGTGGAACAAAGGAAGGGAACGAATCCTGGCATTGGGTCACCGTCCGATTGATTTCGACAAGAAGCTCTATCTCGAGAATGATTTGCTGCGGAAAATCGATTTGGCGACTTCATATAACAGCATCGAAGGCCGTGTCCCGTTGCTGGATGAGGATATCTGCCGGAACGCCGAAAAATTCGAGGGTCTGCATCTGCGCGGCGGTGTGCTGAAGAGCCTCTTGAAAGAAATCCTCGCGGACTATCTGCCGAAGGAGCTGGTGTATCGCGGCAAGAGCGGTTTTGGTCTGGATGCGTCTTTCGCGCGCGGCTCTGGCCTGGAGGCGGATGCCCAGCGGGGATTCCGTTTGCTCGCGGAAGCGGGGAGCATCCGCAAGGAAACGATAAAAAATCAACGTGCGACTTTCGCCGCCGCTTTGCTCTACCGCGCTCTCAAGAACCTCGGGGAGGCTTAAATGAGGCCTCGAAGGTATTTTTTCACCAACGAATAGTCCATGCGGCGGATTTCCGCATTGATCATGCGCAACGAAAGATTGTCGACAGTCTCTTTTTTAAGAAATGCTTCGCGGATTCCTCGGAAGAGGCGACTGAACGCCAATGATTCCCCGAGCGTCAATCTTTTCCCGGCGCGCGATTTTCTTAAAAAGGCTTCTTGCGCCGGATTGAGATTGAAATACCGCCTGATGTTCTTGAGAGCGGTCGCTGTCGAGAGTTCTGCATTTTTCTGCTTGGATGAAGTCGTGGAAGAGTGGTGGATGCGGTAGCGGAGAAGTTTTTCATCCAGATTGGCGAAACGGATCCCTTTGTCGAACAGGAGTCTGCTCCAAAGCTCATAATCCTGTGAATTCGGATAGGATTCGTCGTAAGGATTCGCGAGCAAGATCTCACGGCGGAGCATGACGGACGGATGGGCCAGGGGATTGGCGAAAAGCGCGCGCCATTTGATGGTCAGATGCTCGGTCAAGACCGGATAATCGCGCAAGCGTTTTCCGTCTTTATCGATCATGACCGCTGCCGTGCCTAATACGCCGACGTCAGGATGGGACTCCAGGAAGGCGACCTGCTTTTCCAATCGCGTCGGCTCCGATATGTCGTCCGCATCCATGCGGGCGATGAATCGGCCGCCGGCTTCTCGCGCCATTTCGTTCAGGCCTTTAGCCAAGCCTTGTTTCGTCGGGTGCTTGATGATGCGGATTCTTGGATCGTCAAGCGATTCCAGGAAGGCAAGCGTGCCATCGGTCGAGGCGTCATCCACGATTAGGAATTCAAAATCTACTAAGGTTTGCGCAAGGACGCTCTCAACCGTCTCCTTCAAATAAGGGAGACCGTTATGGATCGACATGAGGATGGAGACGCTTGGCATGTTATGTCTTAATTTTTATCCATCCTTGCGGGAGAAGGCCCGTGGTCTCGAAGGCATCCGGTTTATTGATGAACCAAGGGTCGGGTGCGCAGATTATCCTGTTTGGCTTGTCGTTGAGCCAAGCGGCCCACCAGCTGAAGGTGCTGTTGGCAATAATATTGTGGTGACAGCAGCTCATCAGCATAAGCTCTTGGTAGTCGGTCAATTTCCCTTGTTCCGAGACGTATGTCGAAGGTATATCGAAATGCGCATTTTGTTTGACCCACTCGACATCATTCGTGAAGATTAATAACTTTAAATCGTCGTTGGGTTGTCGTTCTGCGATGCGGGTTATGCTGTTTCGATAATATTCGAGCGAAGGCGCGCCGTAGATTTTGTTGATTTGATCATCGCCGCGTCGGAAATGCAGCGATATGGATCCTTGGCTCAGGGCTTTACCCAGGAGTTCTCCATGGCCAATGGCATGCTTCGGCTTGAGGGTGAATTCATCCAGCAAGATATTTCGGATTTCCGAAAAATATCGGTCATTTTGCCAGTATCCGTTAAAGTAGGTGTCGCGATTAGATGCTGGGACAAGGAAGTCGGGGATGAACTTGAAATATTCTTTCGGTTTTTCCAGGCGATATACCCGCTGCTTGATGGGTTTCAGGTTTTCCCAGAGGAGTCGCGGGGAGTGGCGCTTTTCGTATTTCCGGTATTTTGCCGCCTCGGCATCAAGGAGGTAGTCCTCTTTGATGTTGAATTTATCCAAGAAATAAGGTCGACGATATGTCTTGAAATCGTAAGTATCCAACAACAAAGGCAAACCGTGTTTTTCCGCAGCTGCCCGGCCGATGGCATACTGGAACATCTGGTTCCCGAGGCCGCCGACGATTTTGGTAATAATCATATCCTGATTGCGACAATATTCAGGCCGTAGCAGAGCACTTCTTCCGATTTTTTGCTTTTTAAAGCCAAGTGATTAAGCAGGAATACCATGGGTAGGGCGCAAATTTTTGTGAGCACGAACCAGAATTTAGAATCTGAATAATACTTTGATATGAACCTATGCATTCTTCTGGTTTCTTGTCCGATATATTCAAAATAATTGCCGTTGTAATCGATGGCATCAATCTTGAAGCCTTTTTCGGGAAGGAATTTCTCAACCCAATATTTTGAAAAACCGGTATAGAAGAAGTATGGTGCGAAATGGGTCATCGAACAGAATGGCAATGTCAGGATAAGTTTTCCGCCCGGTTTGAGGATGCGCGAGAGTTCTGATAGGGCGTTAATGGGTTCGGGAACGTGTTCCAACACTTCAACGCATAAAACCGCGTCAAATGAGGCTGTTTGGACGGGAATTTTCGTAATGTCGGATACGATATCAAGTTTAGAATTATCCCAGACGTTCGTTTGATTGCCTTCGCCATTGCCTTCGCCGTTGTATTGGCCAAAGTCTTGACTGGTGTAATTCAGGTGTCCGCAAAATTTTCTATATTTGGTTTCACCTGCCCCGGCATCTAGAATTTTCGTACCCGGCGGTAGGGCTTGGAGGTTTTTTTCGAGCCATGCGTCGCGATTGGGTAGGTTATGGGTACCGACGGTGAGATATTTTTTGATGAATTTGAGCATATCAGTCTTTCGTGAACCAGAAACACCCGCATCCATAATTTTGTCGATCGGCCAGTTCTTTGCCGGCTTCGACGATCAAACCGCCGTTTTGGGGATTTTCAGGTATAAGGCTAAAACGCTTCAGTCGCAGGTTGGAGAAGCCGGCGATAATTTGGTCGTAAGAATAGATCCGATGGGCGTTGAATATTATCTTGGGTTTTCCGACGGGTACGACAAACAAGAGATTGCCGCCGTGGGCCAAAACCCGGGAGAGCTCTGACATCGCCTTAAGGTCACCCCGGGGATCGATTGGGTCGCCGTATCTTCCGAGGCCGACGTGTTCTACGGTGTGCATGCAGGATAAAGATGCAAGCGACGAGTCAGCAAAGGGGAGATTATTCAAGTCAGCATGCTGGCTTATGAGGCCAGAAAGGTCGAGCTGTGCGGGCCGGTAATCATAGAAGTCTACGGGTATGAAGGCGGAGACGATTGAGCTGAAGTACAGACTGGAAGATATGTCAGCATGTCTACTCGGTTTCGTTTCAGCCAGAACCCTTGCGGCCCAAGCCACGTGGTAGATGTAGTGGCGATCGAAACCGGTTTTTGCAGTTTTGTCGTTAAGGCAAGCTTTTCCGGTGAGGATGCTCAATCCAAAACGATTGTCATGAGACTTCTTGAACTCTAGGTAGTCCAAGATATACGCACCATAACGCAGAACGTTCCTGGCTTTTATGGCAAATCGGCGAATGACGCTCATCTCAATGTGGGTTATTGGCCACTTGTTCATTGATCCAAGCGAACGTCTTTTCGATTCCGTTGCACAGAGGGATCGATGGCGCCCAGCCCAGCTTCTCTTTAATGAGCTTGTTGTCCGAGTTCCGGCCGCGGACCCCGAGCGGACCGTCCACATGCTTGATCTCCAGCTTCTTCCCGGCGATATCCATGACCATCTCGGCGAGTTGGTTGATGCTGACCATCTCTTCAGAGCCGATGTTCACGGGACCGGAAAAATCCGAATCCATGAGACGCCGTACGCCTTCCAAGCATTCGTCGATAAAGAGGAATGAACGGGTTTGTTCGCCGTCGCCCCAAATTTCGATGGAACCACCCGCGGGAGCTTCCGCTACCTTGCGGCACATGGCGGCGGGAGCCTTTTCCTTGCCTCCCGTCCAAGTGCCTTCGGGGCCGAAGATATTATGGAAGCGCGCAATGCGGACGTTCAGCCCGTAGTTGCGTTGGAACGATAAGTACATGCGCTCGCTGAAGAGTTTTTCCCATCCGTATTCGCTGTCAGGTGCGGCTGGATAAGCCGAGTCCTCCGAACATTTGGGATTGTTCGCATCTACTTGGTTATAAGCAGGATATATGCAGGCTGAAGAGGAATAGAAGATTTTCTTGATGCCTGCTATTTGTCCGTAGTGGGCTATGTTCAAGTTGATTTGGGCAGAATTGTGCATGACATCGGCATCATGTTCACCGGTGAAGATGTAACCCGCGCCGCCCATATCGGCAGCCAGCTGATAGACTTCATCAAACGGGCGGTCAAGGATGCTTTTACATAGGGTTTGATCACGCAAATCGCCGACGACAAAATCATCGGCAGCTGTCGGGCTGAATTCGGGACGCTTAAGATCGACACCGCGGACCCAAAAACCTTCGGACTTCAGCTTCTTGACGAGATGACTGCCGATGAAACCGCCCGCCCCGCAGACTAAAGCGAATTTTTCCATAGTATTTATGAATTAACCCCAAGTGGGATGTATTTTACTTTGGATTTGAACTCAGGATCGTCAATAACGCGCCAACAATCAACGAAGTAGGGTTTAGAATCCTGGAACAGGACGGGAGGAATTTTCTTGAATTCGTCCCAGACCGTCATGAGGCAGACTAGATCCTTGCCTCGGACGCAATCTTCTAGATTTTGGGCGTAGCTGACGTCAGGCAGTATGTTTATCGCATTGTGCGATGTCGCAGGATCATAGCAGGTGACGGAAAAGCCTCGTTCGATGAGTTTTCTGGCGACCACAAGGTTCTGCGATTCCTCGACCACCGGCGTGTCTGGCTTGTAGGCGGCCCCAAGGATGGCGATGCTGCCTTTCTGCGGCAGGAGTTTTTCGATCTTGGCGGCGATGAATTCCGAATGCGATTGGTTGATTTCGTCGGTCGCTTTGGCGATCGCATGATTGATGCCGAATTTTTCGTAGACGCGCGAGAGGGCGCGGTTGTCCCGGGGGAAGCACGGTCCTCCGTAACCGACGCCGCCTTTCAGGTATTTCAAGCCTATACGTGTGTCCATCCCAATCGCATTCGTTACTTGGTCGACATCGCCGCCTGGGATGCTGTCACATAATTGGGTGACCATATTCGCGAATGAGATTTTCGAGGTCACGTAGGTGTTGATTGAGATTTTGGTTATCTCGGCGTTCACTATGTGCATGCGGCGAACTGGGGCGTTCGGGGTGTAGTCCTTGTAGAAAGCTTCGAGGATATCGCCGCTCTTCTGGTCGGACTCGCCGATCAGCAGGAAATCGGGATTCAGCAAGTTGCGAATGACGCTGCCCAGGGCGATAAATTCAGGGTTGTAGCAATATCCAAAATCTACCCCGCATTTTTTCCCCGAAAGATTCTCGAGCTCCGGGATGATGTCCCGTTCGGAGGCCCCTGGCAGGACGGTCGAGGTCAGGACCACGAGATGAAACTTGTCCTTGCGGGCCAAGGCGCGCGCGATGGGTTTGGCCGCTTCCTTGACGTAGGCGGTGGAGAACTCGCCGCTGGTTTCGCTTGGCGTGGGGACAATCACCATCGTGATATCCGACCGAAGGACGGCATCCTCGATGTTTTCGGTCGCGGAAATCAAGGATTTATTTTTTTTGAGCATCGAATCCAAGTCGGGCTCCACGACCGGGGCTTCGGCGCGATTTATCGCGTCGACGAATGCCTGGTTGATGTCGGCGCCGATGACCTGGAAGCCGCGTTCGGCGATGGTGGCCACGATAGGGGAACCAAGCTTCCCCAGACCGATGACTGAACAGATGGGCTTTGGCATATGATGTGAATTATCACCTTTTTGTTATGAGGATCATGTCGTTCTTAATTTCTACAACAGCGTTCGGTTCGAGGCGGTCGATGTTGGATTTGAGTTCATCGAGGGTCGGATAATCGTTTTTTTCGATGAAGCAACGCGCGTCGTCGATTAAGATGACGTGACCTTGGATATTATGGGAGAAAATGGTTTCGAGCTTCTTCATTATGGGTGTCTCGTTGGCCTCTGTTTCGGTAATCCTGCCGGAATGTTGAGCGTCTAGCCAGAAGAGTGTTGGTTCCTTGAGGTCGGCAATAACTTGCGGCAAAACCTCGGCATTTTTGCCAAAGTGCACATAGATATGACCTTCTTTATGGAAAGCTTTTATGGCTCTGTTGTAAAGCCCATCAAATTCTTCTACGAGTAGAATTTTTTTGAATTTATCTTTGAGTGACAGGGTAGATTGGTTTGGTTGCGTGCCGATTTCGACTAAATTCTTTAGGCTGTAGCGTTCGGCAATAGCAATTAGTATGCGCCTTTTGATGTATTCCGGCGGTGGAGACTTTTGGCCGGCTATGTACCAATTGGCAACCCGCCATATTGTCTTGAGGTTTGCAGCCAATTGGGAGCGACCGATTTTTTTAAACGCTTTGACGAGAACGCTGTCAGGCTTTATGTAGCGGAGTTCTCCTATGGCCAGTTTGCCGGTAAATGGTTTATTGAAGCCGAAAGTTGGTTCGCGCGAAAGTAGATATGAACCATCGAAACTTGTAATTAACCAAGTAAGACTGTTTTCAGGAGCAATGGCATCATACGCTGTCTCAAAAAGTGAAAAAGCCGGGTACTCATCTCGTCGTACAAAAATGCAATTTGCATCAGACATGGCAACTAACTCGTATCCCTTGCGTCGCGCGAGATTGACCAGAGCGAGTGAAGAACAGCCGAAAAAGGCATCTTGTATTTGCACGATTTCGAGGTGCTTGGGGATGGTGGGATTGAATTCACAGATGATGACGCGTGGTAGGATTTTGGTTATGCTTTCAAAGATGTAATAATCATTGCCGTCGATGTCTATGGACATCAGATCGACATCTATGATGTTCTGGTGTTCCAAGATGGAGTCGATGGAATCTTGACCCGTTGGCTTAATGAAGGCGTGAATGCAGAGACAGCCGTATTTTTCAGTGTTAACCACAAGTCTTTCATATTTATCACGGTCGCCTTCAATCAGGACGCCTCTCCAGCCTTTGGTCCAGAGGTTGGCGGTATTGGAATGGAGATAGCCTTCCCATGCGCCGAACTCTACACAGACCTTGCTTTTTGGCTGGATGATCTCGAATATCTTGGCGATTATCCCGTCTTCCCCGAATTGGGAATAGACGTTGGTCGAGAAGTCTCGCAATTTCAGTTTGGTATCCGGCATATTGGCACAGGATGGGTAATTTTTAACACAGTTTAAGGTTTTTCAACAGGCTGCATCTTTGGGCGGTAGAGGAGGATCAGGGACAGGGCGAGATTATAGAAAAGGCAGAGCAGCTTTGAGGCGACGGCTCCGGATAGACCGAAAAACGGAATTAATGCTCCGGAAGTAATAATTTGGAAGAGGCTTGCACTGGAGGTGAAGATATACAGATCTCTTTTTGAGCGTTCAGCTAATAACGCGGCTACGGTAATTGTCGAGGCGGATGCAATAAGTGATATAGAGTAAATTTGGGTCAGTGATATGGATGCTTGGTATTGGGGAAAGAAAGTATGATAGAACAGTGGAGCTGCTCCCATGTATACAATGGCTAAGACCGACAGGAGTAGAATGAGGAAAGGAAGTTTAGTTTTGATTCCTCGACGTAGCTCGAGTGGTGTTTTTTGAGAATATTTCGGCAATGCAAGATTGGAAAGAATTTTCGTGAAACCTTTTAGCCTGTCAGGGATATTTACGGCGAAGGTGTAAATTGCGAGTTGTGCGGCACCAAGGAAATGGAAAATTAAAATGCTATCGATTTGGCTTGAAATAGTCCCGAACATCATCATGAGGCTAAGGTGCTTGCCATAGGGGATGGCTTGAGGGTCGATGCTTTCGTTCGGGTTATGTGTCCGGAGTACCCTGAAATAGATAGCCAGATTGGCCAACGCATTCGCTCCGGCGTTGGCGATTATCAACATGACGACATTGTGCGTCAGGAGCATCGTCAGGAAAGTGCAGCTTGCTACAAAGGCTGTCGAGAAGAAGTTGTATTTGCTCAGGGATTTGAAATCCTTTTTTCCGTTCAGGAAGGCGATGTAGGTGTTGAAACTCAAGGAGATGGGCGTCAGGATGCTGATCGCCATGAGCGAAACGCCGAGCTGGAGATTGCCTTGGTAGAGATAGATTGATCCCACGGCGAGACTGGCGGCGGTATAGATGATGCCCCATTTCAATTGGACCAGTATCGATTTCCGCAAAGTACCTTCAAAGCCGCGGGCGACGGCCTGGGTGACCGCGGTATTCATGCCGGTCAGGGTTAAGGCAACCAGGATCGCGGCGATCGATTGGATGTATTTGAATTCGCCGAAAGCGTCCTTGCTCAAAAAATTTGCGTAGGCAATCGAGAGCAGGAACAGTAGGAACGACGAGCTGGCGTTCCCGAAGATTAACCATGAACCGCCTTTTACGGCGTAAGCCATGTCGATCTGGATGATTTTTCCAATGCGTTCCAGGATTTGTTTCGCGAAGGCTTTGGCTGTTTTCACAGAATTACCACTTGTTTATTTCGTCGACGACCTTCTTTTTTATCGTCAGGTATTCTTTCACTGCTTTTTGTTCAAGATCCGGAGAGACCAGCCGCAAGATCTCTTTCCCCAGGATGCGGTATTGGCCGCCGACCTTGTTGGCGCGGATCAATCCCTTCTTAAGCATCCTCTTAATGGTGCTGCTGCTTATCCGCAGGATTTCTTGCGTTTCGCTCGTCGTGTAGATAGCATTGGGTTTGACCTCGATAGACATAACGAGTAGATTATAGGACGAATAGCGAAGTGTCAAAAAGTGTCAACCAGTATCATCTATCTATGCCACGCATCGCCATCATGGGAACCGGAATGGTCGGGGGAGCGCTCGACCGGTATTTCAAGACGCAGAATGTCCAGGCTGGTTTGTATGATCCGCCGAAGGGATTGAGCGACGTCGAAGTCCTGCGCGGTGCGGACGTTATCTTTTTGGCCGTGCCGACTCCGTACTACTTGGACGGTTCCGGTTTCGACGATTCGTTCATGCGGGCCGCCATCGACGCGATTCCTGTTCCGGGCAAGACGCTGGTCCTGAAATCGACCATCACGCCGGGTACGACCGAAAAATTCCAAGCGCTATATCCGCAGCACCGCGTGTTGTTTAACCCGGAGTTCCTGACCGAGACCACGGCGGATTTCGACATGCAGTTCCCGAAACGGCAGATCGTAGGCTACACGCCCGAGTCGCGCCGCGACGCCGAGCTGGTCATGGGGCTTTTGCCGCGCGCGCCGTTCGAGAAGATCGTGTCGGCCAAGGACGCGGAGATGGTCAAGTATTTCGGCAACGCGTTCTACGCGTTGAAGGTCGCCTATGCTAACCAGATGTACGACCTGTGCCAGAAGATGGGCATCGACTACGACACGGTCAAGGAATGCGCCAAGGCGGAACCGATGATAGTCGGCGACCAGCGCAACACGCATCTCGAGATATTCCATAAGGGCTACCGCGGTTACGGCGGCAAGTGCTTGCCCAAGGATACGCGCTCCATCATCCAGCTGGCCGAGAAGATGGGCGTGGACCTGACGCTCCTCAAGCGGGCGGAGGAATATAACAACGCCCTGCAGCAGGCGCAGGGGATTGATATACAGTGGAAGGAAGGGAGCCCGGATAAGGAGTAGGGTCAGAGACCCCGGGTCTCGGCGCTGCCTCGCCCGGGGTGTCATGCTAGGGATGCGCTGTTCCCGGGGTGTAAGTACTGGTCGGCCTTCGATCAATGTGTCGATGAAGGAGGTTCTCATTCCAATAATTTTGACATCCCGGCCAAGCGAGGTCGCCGAGCGCGAGCCGGGATCTGGGACGGAGACCCCGGGTCTGTGCCCGGGGTGTCAGAAATGAATATCCATGAATATATGAAATACATCGTGACCGGGGGAGCGGGGTTCATCGGATCGAATCTGGTCGACAAATTACTTGAAGCCGGGCATCAGGTGAAAGTCCTGGACAACCTCTCGACTGGCAAGCGCGAGCGGGTCAATCCCAAGGCGGAGTTCGTCGAGATCGATTTCACGGACCTCGAAGCCATCCGGCCGCATTTCGCGGGCGTGGACGGCGTCTTCCATCCGGGCGCCTTGCCGCGCATTCCGCTATCGATCGAGCAGCCGATCCTGACCATGGAGGTGAATGTCATGGGGACCCTGAATGTCCTGGTCGCGGCGCGCGACGCCAAGGTCAAGCGGGTGGTGTATTCGGCTTCGTCGTCGGCCTACGGCAACCAACCGGAATTGCCGCTCCGGCCCGACATGCCGGCCAATCCGCTCAACCCGTACGCTCTGCAGAAATATATCGGCGAAAAACTATGCGAGCAGTTCTCGCG
The DNA here is from genome assembly GCA_964415965.1 of uncultured Gammaproteobacteria bacterium. Classification (GTDB taxonomy): domain Bacteria; phylum Patescibacteriota; class Patescibacteriia; order 2-12-FULL-60-25; family 2-12-FULL-60-25; genus CAIKNB01. The sequence goes on along the minus strand of CAYQCK010000002.1, from coordinate 92,314 downwards.
GCTGTACGGCCTCGAGACCGTGTCGCTGCGCTATTTCAACGTCTACGGCCCGCGCATGGCCGACGAAGGGGCGTATGTGACCGTCATCTCGCATTTCAAGCGCCAGCGCAAAGCCGGCGAACCGTTGACCGTGGCCGGGGACGGCGAGCAGACGCGCGATTTCACCCACGTCTCGGACGTCGTGCGGGCGAACTTGTTGGCCATGGAATCGCCGAACGTCGGCAATGGTGAGGTCCTGAATGTCGGCGGAGGGGAGCAGCACAGCATCAACAAGATAGCGCGCATCGTGGGCGGTCCGGTGGCGTTCATCCCGGCCCGTCAGGCTGAAGCGCGCGACACGAAAGCGGACGTTTCTTTGACCAAACAGCTCCTCGGTTGGGAGCCGCTCGTCAAGTTCGATGACGGATTGCGCCAGTTGTTGCGCGACGAGGGGATCGAGCCGGCGGAGTAAGATGATAGTGTCGTCCTGTTGTTCACCTCCGAACGAGGCCGTCCATCTTTTTTGACACCCCGGGCGAGTCGCGTTAAACGCGGCGAGACCCGGGGTCTTCGTCCCGGATCCCGGCTCGCGCTCGTCTGACTCGCTTGGCCGGGATGTCAATCAAAAAAAATATTTTAAAAGGTCTCTCGACTTCGCTCGAGACGACAGATTATTCTTATTGTCATTCCATTCGGAGTGTCTAGCGAGACGTCTTGGGCGGTCTCAATATGAAGGTCCTTCGCTTCGGCGCGTCGGACGCGCCTGCGCTCGAGGACGACAGTTTGTTATTTTCAAGTCCCTTTCCGTCTCAACACAATCCCCACCGTCTTCAGCAAAATCGCCACGTCCAAGAGCGGCGAGCGGTTCTTGATGTAGTAGAGGTCGTACTGGAGTTTCTTGAGGTTGTCTTCGATGGTCGTGGTCGGGTCGAGCAGGTTGACCTGGGCCCAGCCGGTCAGGCCGGGGCGCGTCAGGTGGCGTAGGGCGTAGAACGGCATGCGCTCGACGAGCGGGGCGACGAACTCCGGGCGCTCGGGCCGCGGGCCGATGAATGACAGGTCGCCTTTGATGACGTTCCAGATCTGCGGCAGCTCGTCGATGCGCAGCGGGCGCATGATGCGGCCGACCGGCGTCACGCGCGGGTCCTGGCGGCTCGAGGTGAACTGCGGGCCGTTCTTCTCCGAATCGAGATACATGCTGCGGAACTTATACAGCTTGAACAGGCGGCCGTGTTTGCCGACGCGCGTCTGGGCGTAGATGACCGGGCCGGGAGAGACGATCTTGGTCGCCAGGGCGACGAACGGATAGATGCACAATGTCGCCAGGCCGAACGGGATGGCCAGAAGGATGTCGATGATGCGCTTGACCGAGTCGTACCAGATCTTGTCCTGCTCGCGCAGGTGCTCGAGGAACCAGGTCTGCGAGACGTACTCGAGCGGCAGGCGGCCGGTGACGGTCTCCTCGAGCGAGGCGCGGTCGACCAGCGTCACCGGCGTGAACAGCGTCTGGTAGAGCGAATCGCGCAAGCCCGGGATGTCGTCCGGCCGGTGGCCGAGGACGATGGTGTGGATGCCGCGCTCCTTCAGGACTTGGCCGATGAGGTTGAGGTCGACGTGCCAGGTGATGGAGCCGTCGTCGAAACGCGAGCCCGGGGCCGTCTCGGCCACGGCGGCCAGCTCGAAGCCCATGGCGCTTTTCTGGAGCAGTGAGTGGATGCGCTCTGCGTCATTGGCGTGGCCGACGAAGAGGATGCGGTTGCGGAACAGGGCGGGCGCCAGGAGCTTGTTGTAGGCCAGGCGCCAGACGTAGCCCAAAAGCATGATGAAAGCGAAATCCAGGATGAGGTTGGTGCGCGGCGCGATGCCGAAGAACGGAAAGAGGTAGAAGAAGCCGAGCGCCAGCAGCAGGTTGATGACCATGCCTTCGAGGAACGTCCGGAAGAAGGTCAGGTTGTCGCGCGTCAGGGCCAGGTTGTACAGGCCGACGATGTAGAACGAGACGATCCAAACGGCGCCCAGGATGGAGAAGGGGACGAGGTGGCTTTCGTAGGTCACGGTATCCAACCCCCCGTAGCGGAAAAGCAGGGTCAGGACCAGGGCGAGCTGGAAAACGACGAAATCCCCGGCCACCAGCAGGAGCCGCTTCATTTTGATGCCGAATTGGTACATATGCGCCATTTTGCCAGATTATGGCTGAATAATACAGAAAAATGGGGAAAAGTCCAGGTGCCGAGACCCCGGGTCGCGCTGGCGCTTGCCCGGGGTATCAATGAGGGGAGCAGCCTTTGTCCGGGGTGTCCTGGGGACCGAGACCCCGGGTCTCGGCGCTGCCTCGCCCGGGGTATCAATGAGGCGCGCTGCCTCGCCCGGGGTGTCAATCCTTTTCTGACATCCCGGCCAAGCGAGGCTGCCGAGCGCGAGCCGGGATCTCCGAGATCTTAGTCGACAGGCGATTACCGGTCGGATATCCTGCTTCCAGCAACCATGTTTGCGGCTTTTCGTCGTTATTCTCTCTTTGGCGCCTTTTTGGCCGCCGGTCTTTTGGCCTGGCGGGCCTACCCGGCTTTGGCTGCGGCACCGGTCAAGACCGATGATACTTTCCTGCCGAGGCAATGGTATCTGGACAGTATCCATGCGCGGGAAGGTTGGAGTGCGTCCACGGGGTCGGCCGACGTCATCGTGGCGCTTATCGACACGGCGGTCGACATCGAGCATCCTGACCTTAAACCTAACATCTGGACCAATCCGCAGGAAATCCCGGGCAACGGCAAAGACGACGACGGAGACGGCTATGCGGATGATGTCCACGGCTGGAATTTCCTGACTTCGTCGAACGAGGTCAGCCCGAAAGCCGCGAGCGGCAACCAGCGCGAGGCGTTCATGCACGGCACGGCCGTGGCCTCGCTCATCGCGGCGGCCGGCGACAACGACATCGGCATCTCGGGGGTCGCTTGGCGCGCCAAGCTCATGCCGCTCGTGGCCTTGAGCCCGGACGGTTACGGCAACGACAACGACGTGATCAACGCTGTCCGTTACGCCGTAGCCCACGGCGCCGACGTCATCAATCTGAGTTTCATGGGATCGGATTTCGACCAGGGATTGTCCCAAGCGATCCGCGAGGCCACGTCGCAGGGGGTCCTGGTGGTCAGCGCCTCGGGCAACGGCGAGAAAAAAGCGGGCGACGACCTGGACAGCCTGCCGAGCTACCCAGCCTGCGACAAGGGAGCGGCGGGCCGCGGGTCGCTGACGGTCTCGGGCCTGACTCCCGGCGGCCAGAAGGCCGCTTACGCCAACTTCGGCACCTGCGTCGACGTCAGCGCACCGGGCATGGACATCTTCGCGGCCCGGCCGACCTATGACGGTCAGACCGGTTTGCCGGCCGCGGGGTACGTCGGCAGCCTGTCAGGCACGTCGGTCGCGGCGCCCCTGGTCAGCGGATTGGCGGTCCTGCTCAAGGCACATCATCCGTATTGGGGCGCCGACCAGATCGCGCGGCGCATCATCGAAACCGCGACGCCGCTCACCGGCTTGCCGGCCGAGCTGAAGGGCAAGATGGGGAGCGGCGAAATCGACGTCGCCCGCGCTTTGGCCGACGATGATGCCGCGGTCCGGTTGGGTCCGCTTTTCCTGGAAGCGTCCGGCCCGGGCTTGTCGCCCGAGGTCAGGGTCATGGATTTGCGTGGCCGGGAAATGAACCGTTTCCTCGTCGGAGAACAGGGTGACAGGCGCGGGCTGCGGGCGTCATTCGTGCGCTGGACCGGAGCGGCCGAGCCCGAGATAGCCGTCGCGCCGGCGGGAGACTCAACGGGCATCTGGCGCATCTATCGTTTGGACGGCGTATTGGTCGCGGCCGGTTCGGTCCCGGCCGGGACCGGCGGCGGATTGTTCCTGGCGGCGCAGGATCTGGACGGCTCGGGGAAAGATACGCTGTTCTTGGGCGAAGCGGACGGAAAATCGGCGTGGCTGGTATCGGCGGACGCTCCGGCGCCCAAAGCGGTCGATTTGCCCAAAGCGGCTTCCATCCGCGGCATTTCGGCTCTCTCGGTCAGCCGGCCGGCGCCGTCCTTCCTGGTCACGGCCAGGTTTGGCGGCGGGGCGATGACGGTCATCGGCAAAGACGGCGTCCGGCTCGCGTCCGGCCAGGGCATCGCGACCACCAATACCCAGGGTTGGATCAACCGACGGGCCATGAGCCGCACGACCGGCGCGGTGTACGACATCCTGTCGGCCGACGGGCGGATGGTTTTCGTGCGCGACGCCGTCGGATTGCGTCTGGCCAAAGGCGGCGTCCAGTTCGAGAGATGGGTCCAGGTGCCGGACGGCGAACCGCGGCCTGACGGCTGGAGGTATTTCGAGACCTGGCCGCGCTAGCTATGGGCGTAACCCAAACCGCAAGCCTGAAAGCCGGGCGCATCATCCGGCTCGTCAAGAACGAAAGCCGCCGCTTGTTTTCTTTCGGCCTGATCGGCGGGGCGTCCTTGGCGTTGAACGTCGGGCTGTACGCCTTATTGTCGCGCATCCTGTGGCCCGAGGGGAACCGGACGCTCGAATACGTTTTCGTGGTCATAATCGTCACGCTCGTCAATTTCGAGGCCAACCGGCGTTTCACCTTCAGGAGCGAGAGGTCGATGGCGGCCCTGGTGCGGTTCGGCTTGGTGGCGGTGGTCGCTTCCTGCCTGAATACGGTCCTTTTCTATCTCGGCCAGGAGATTTTGGGGTTGTATGATTTGGCCGTTATCGTGGGCAATACGGCTTTGGTCGCGTTTTTCACCTTCAGTTCCCACCGCCTGTTCACGTTCCATCCGGATCCGTGGAGGCATGTGAGGGGCAGGGCGAAGGAGCAAGAAGTCGTTAGCTAGGGCGCGAGGCTGCGGCCCGGACGCCTTTTCCTACCTGCTTCCCGGCACCTGCGCTATAATGGTTCCACCATGCCCCAAAACCCAATTTTCGACCGGCGGAACGTCGTCGTGACCGGCGGCGCCGGTTTCATCGGCTCCCATCTCTGCGACCGCTTGGTCAAGGACGCCCACGTCATCTGCGTGGACAATTTCATCACGAGCTCGCTCTCCAACATCGAGCATCTCCTGCAGGATCCGAATTTCGAATTCATCAACCACGACATCATCCAGCCGCTCGACCTCGAGGCGTTGCCCGAGCTCGAGCGTTTCAAGGTGCGCTTCCAAGGGGTCCAGGAGATTTATCACCTGGCCTGCCCCATCTCGAAGCGGCATTTCGACGATTTCAAGATAGCGACGGTGCTGACCAACTCGGTCGGCGTCAAGAACGTCCTGGACCTGGCGGTCAAGCACCGGGCCAAGATGCTCTACGCCTCATCGAGCGTGCTCTACGGGCCGCGGCAGCCGGGCAAGCTCCATTACGCCGAGACCGACGAGTGCCACATCGACCACCTGACGTCGCGCGGCGCCTACGACGAAGGCAAGCGCTTCTCCGAGGCCATCATGCAGACGTACGCCGACGTGTACGGCCTGGACGTCAAGGTCGCGCGCATCTTCCGCACCTACGGCCCGCGCATGAAGATCTTCGACGGCAACCTCATCCCGGACATGGTGCTGTCGGCTTTGGACGGCAAGGACATCGTCATCGCCGGCGACGAGGAGACGCGGACGTCGATGGCCTACGTCACCGACATCGTCGACGGCATGGTCCGCCTGATGTCGACGCCGATCGACATCACGCTCCTGAACCTCGGCTCCGACCAGGATGCGCGGCTGGTGGCCATCGCCCAGAAGATCCTGCAGCTCACGGGTTCGTCCTCGCGGGTCAGGTTCGAGCCGCCGTTCAACCATTACCTCGAAGCCGGCCTGCCCGACACGACGCGCGCCCGCGAGATCCTCGGCTGGATCCCGTTGGTCCGCCTGGATGACGGCCTGCAGAAGATGATCGACTTCGCCAAATCGCATAGGCATCTGATATCTTTTTAAACTAAGCCGACAACCGATATGCAAGCAGGCACCGAAGGGTTCGACAAGAAGAATGTCCTGGTCACGGGCGGGGCGGGGTTCCTGGGCTCGTTCCTGTGCGAGCAGCTGCTCAAGGATTCGCGCGTCATCTGCGTGGACAACTTCGTGACGTCGAGCGAGTCGAACATCGACCAGCTCCTCAAGAACCCGGATTTCGAGTTCATCCGCCACGACTTCAACCAGCCGTTCGACCCCGAGTCGTTCCCGGAGCTGATGCGCTTCAAGATCAAGTTCCAAGGCATCCAGGAGATCTACCACCTGGCCTGCCCGACCAGCCCCAAGAAGTTCGACCAGTACAAGATCCAGACGCTCCTGGCGAATTCCCAGGCGGTCAAGAACGCGCTGGATTTGGCCGTGCGCTACCACTCCAAGGCGCTCCTGGCGTCGGCCTCGGTGGTCTACGGCCCGCGGCTGGCCGACAACCGGCCTTATAAGGAAGAAGATTTCGGTTCGGTCAACGCGCTCAGCCCGCGCGCCTGCTATGACGAGGGCAAACGCTACGCCGAGACCATGTTCGAGACGTACCGCCAGGTCTACAGCGTCGAGACCAAGATCGCCCGCATCTTCCGCACCTACGGCCCGCGCATGCCGCTGTTCGACGGCCAGATGGTGCCGGACTTCGTGACCAACGCGCTCGACAACAAGGACCTGGTCATCTACGGCGACGAGACGTTCAGGACGTCGCTGACCTACGTGACCGACATCGTGGACGGGATGATGAAGCTCATGGCCGCGCCGAGCGACATCGGACCGGTCAACCTGGGCAGCGACCTCGACATCCCGCTCATCGACGTGGCCCAGCGCATCATCGAGATGACGGGTTCCACCTCGCGCATCACCTTCGAGCCGCCGCTCCTGTTCATGTCGCAGCTCGGCTTGCCGGACATCGCCAAGGCCAAGGAAAAATTGGGCTGGCTGCCGCTGGTCCGCCTGGACGAGGGCCTGAAGCGCAGCATCGACTACACCGTGGCCCACAAGAGCCTGCTGGGATTCAAAGTGGGGTGACGCCAGTACCGTCATTCCTGCGAAAGCAGGAATGACGGATTATTTTCAATACCTATCCGTTTTTCACCTTGAACGCCTTCAGCGTCACGCCGCTGATGGTGAGGGGAAATGAGGTGAATTTGTGTTTCTTCGAGCATTCCTTGTACGCCGCCTCGGTCACTAGTATCTCGCCGCGTTCGGCGGTGTCTTCGCCGAGTTTCGAGGCGAGGTTCATCTCGTTGCCGTACATGTCGTCGCAGGCGAGGAGCGTGGTGCCGTAGCCGATGCCGATGGAGACATAGACGTCGCTTTCGTCGGGCGTCGACAGGTTGGCGACCTCCAGGTCGTGGTTGATCTCGAGCGCGGCCTCCAGGGCCTGTTCCGGTTTGAGGAAGACGGCGAAGGCGTTGTCGGCCTCGAATTTGACGACCGCGCCCCTGTTCTTGGCGATGACCGGGGCGACGACGCGGCGCATCCGGCGGATCATGGCCAGGTAGTGGATGATGCCGTAGCGCTGGACCAGGCGCGAGAAGCCGGACATGTCCAGGACCATCATCGAGACCTTCTTGTCGAATGTCTTCTTGATTTTGGCGTCGATGGACTTGGCGCGTTCGGGATGCTCGACGCGTTCGTTCAGGAGCTTGTCCAGGACGGAACAAGAGGGGAGGGAAGACAGCGGATTCTTGGGCATATGGCGGCAGTGTAGCAGGAACCGGGGGTGCGGGAAAAGCGAAACCCCCGGCATGAGGCCCGTCGGAACGACGGATGTCAGGGGTTGGAGGAGTCAGCCGGTCGCGGCTTGGAAACGGCCGCCGTCGGCGTAGATTTCGCCGGCGACTTTCGTGCCGTCGGCGAGCAGGCCGGTGAAATCCCAGCGGAATGGCTTTTTCCCGTGGGCCAAGGACTTGACCTTGAGCTCGACGATTTCGAAGTCGAGCTGGCCGCGGTATCTGCCGGAAATCACGACGGCCGGGCGGCTAGGTTCCAGGAACGAGTCGAGGAAGCGGTTGAAGGCATCCTCCAGATTCCAGAATTCGAAGGTGCGCGGTTGGTCCATCCCTACCTCCAGTCCGGAGGCTTGATGCCATATCCTGGCCAAAATGTCAATCCTGTCGTAAGCTACGGATATGCGCGTTTTTGCGGTCATCCCAGCGCTGAACGAGGCGTCCCGGATAGGGGAAACCGTGGCCAAGATCAAGCCGTTCGTCGACGGCGTGGTTGTCGTGGACGACGGGTCGAAGGACACGACCTGCGACGTGGCCAAGGCGACCGGGGCGGTCGTGCTGTGCCATGCCTTGAACCGGGGCCAGGGCGCGGCTTTGCGCACCGGCGGTGAAGCGGCCTTGCGTCTCGGGGCCGACGTCATCGTGCATATCGACGCGGACGGCCAGCATGACCCGTCGTTCATCCCGGCGCTCATCCAGCCCATCCGCGAAGGCCAGACCGACATCGTGTTCGGGTCGCGGTTCCTCGGGCTCAAGCCGCAGGGCATGCCGTGGTCGCGACGTCTGCTGCTCGTGGCGGCCAGGAATTTCAACACGCTGGTCATGGGCATCCCGCGCACGGTCACGGATCCGCAGAGCGGCTTGCGCGCGTTGAGTTCGGAAGCGGCGCGGCGCCTCGACTTCCGCCAGGACCGGATGGCGCATTGCTCCGAGATCCTGCGTTTGGCGACGCGCTCGGGTTTGCGCTGGAAAGAAGTCCCGGTCGTCATCCGCTATTCGGCCGACACCTTGGCCAAAGGCAACCAGAATTTGGATGCGGTCAAGATAACTTGGCAGTTGCTGTTGGGGATGTTCGACCGTTGAATCACCCGTCATCCCTGCGAAAGCAGGGATCCAGAAAGGCATTCTGGATTCCAGCTTTCGCTGGAATGACATCAAGGAAAATTATGCTCATCCAAATAGTCCTCATCGCCGTGCTGCTCGGCGCGCTCTACGTGACCTGGCGGCGTATGCGCCAGGGCGTCATCAATTTCGCCGAAGCGCTGCTCTGGAGCTTATTGTGGCTGGGCGCCGGCATCGTCATCGCGCTGCCCCAGACCGCGACCCTGGTCGCCAATTTTTTCGGCGTTGGCCGCGGCTCCGACTTCGTCATCTACGGTTCGGTGGTGCTGCTGTTCGTGCTGGTGTTCAAGATTTTCGTGGCGCTCGACCAGCTCGAGAAGAAACTGACCGAGATGGTGCGGCGCGATGCGTTGCGCGACCTGCCCAAAGACGACCCCCATGCCTAGCCCGAAAGTCGACGTCATCGTCTGCCTGTTCAGGAACGCGCGGTTCATGCGCGCCTTGTTCGAAGGCGCCGCGGCACAGGACTATCCGCGCGAGGCATGGCGTCTGGTCCTGGTCGACAACGGGCCGGGCGACGGCTCTCTCGACGAATGCCGCCGGCTCATGGCCGAATTCGCTGACCGGTTGCCCGAAGTGCGCATCCTCGAACCGGGCAAGAACCTCGGCTTCACCGGCGGGAACAACCTGGCGATGAAGGCCGCCCTTGGCGAAGGGCGTGACTACGTCTACTTGCTCAACGGCGACGCGGCATTCGAACCGGGCGCCTTGTCCGAAGCGGTGCGCGCGGCCGAGGCGGACGCGAACATCGGCGCGGTGCAGTCGCTCCTGGTCCTGCAGCAGGATCCGGACGAAATCAATTCACAGGGAAACGCCCTGCATTACCTGGGCTTCGGCTATGCCTCCGGTTACCATCGGCGGCGCGGCGAAGCGCCGGCCGAGGTCACCGATATCGCGTATCCGTCGGGTGCCGGCGTCCTGTTGCGCGGCCGCGTCTTGGCCCTGGTCGGGCTGTTCGACGAATCCTTCGTGGCCTACCACGAGGATCTGGATTTGGGTTGGCGCATCTGGCTGGCCGGTTACCGCTGCGTGCTCGCGCCGCGGAGCGTCGTGCGTCACCACTACGAGTTCTCGCGCTCTATCGAGAAATGGTTCTGGATGGAACGCAACCGCTGGCTCGTCATCCTGCGCAACTACAAGGTCGCGACGCTCGTCTGGCTGGCGCCGCAGCTCGTCGCGTCGGAATCCGCGCTCTTCGTCTTCGCCGTAGCCAAGGGCTGGTGGCGCGACAAGCTGCGCGTCTGGGCTTACCTGCTCAAGCCGTCGACTTGGGGCCATCTCGCCAGGACAAGGCGCGAGGTCGGTCGGATGCGACGGCGCGGCGACCGCGAGATCCTGGCACTGACCTCGCCGACCATCGCGTACCAGGATGTCGAAAGCTGGCCGGTCAAAGTTTTGCTTAACCCTGTCGGCCGGGCGCTGCACTGGCTGACGAAAATGGTTGTATTCTGGTGATTGTTATGTCCGCATCATTCTTATCCGTCATTCCTGCGGAAGCAGGAATCCAGAAACAAAAGGCCTGGATTCCAGCTGGAGTTCATCCCGGCCTACGAGCCGGGACTGGAATGGCAGAAAGGGCGAGTCTATGAAAATCGTCCATCTCGCCTGTGTGGCGCCGCCGGAGATCGGCGGCATCGGCAAAGTCGCGGCCCAGGAGGTCGGGCTTTTGCAGTCGCGCGGCGTGGACGCGGTCCTGCTCGCCCCAGAGCCGGTCTATCCGTTGCCCGATGCGGGCCAGGAGCGCATCGTGCGCGTCAAACCGTTATGGCGACTCGGGAACGCTTCGCAGCTCGCGCCGTGGGCGCTCCGGCCGCATCTCAAATTGGCCGATGTCGTGCATCTCCATTACCCGTTTTTCGGCACGGACCTCGAAATCGATTTCCTGAAGTTTTTCGGCGCCATCAAGAAACTGGTCGTGACTTTGCACATGGACGCCGACGTCAGCGGCTGGCGCGGGCTAGTCAACCGCATCCATCGCCACACGGTCCAGGAGCTCGTCCTGCGCTCGGCCGACGCTTTGCTCGTCAGCTCGCTGGATTACGCGCGGCATTCGTCCTTCAAGAAATTCACCGCGGCCTCAAAGATGCACGAGTTGCCGTTTGGCGTCGATGAAGCGCGATTTTGCCCCGGCGAATGTCGTTTGGAAAAGTTCGGCATCCCGGCCGGAGCCAAAACCATCTCGTTCGTCGGCGGAATGGACAAGCCGCATGCGTTCAAGGGCGTGGACGTCCTGCTCAAAGCCGTGGCCGAATTGCCGGCTGACGTCTGGTGCCTGCTGGGCGGCGACGGCGAACTCCGTCCAGGTTTCGAGAAATTGGCGCACGAGCTCGGCATCGCGGAACGCACCAAGTTCATCGGGCGCGTCGCGGATGCCGATTTGCCGGACGTCTACCGCGCGGGCCAGGTCTTCGCTTTCCCGTCCGTGTCCGGGGCCGAGGCGTTCGGTTTGGTCGCGGTCGAGGCGCAAGCCTGCGGCGTGCCGGTGGTCGCCTCGGATCTGCCGGGCGTGCGCACCGTGGTCGCGGATAAAGAGACGGGTTTCCTGTCGCCGGCGGGCGACCCCAAAGAGCTGGCGGCGCATCTCCGACTGCTGCTGGAGAATCCCGGCATGCGGCAGGAAATGGGCGCGGCGGCGCGGCGGCGGGTCGTCGAGAAATTCACCTGGTCGCGGCATTTCGAGGGATTGATGGCTATCTATAACGGTGTCATCGCAGGGAGCGGGCAAAACGAGCGCCGGAGATTGCTTCGTCGTTCCTCCTCGCAATGACACATTAGCTTATGCGCATCGCCATCCTGACCAATACTTTCCCTCCGCGGACGCACGGCGGCTGCGGCCGGGTCGCTTTCATCTACGCCGAGTTGCTGAAGGCCCGCGGCCATGAGGTGAGGGTTTGGGGGCCGCAAGTCTGGTTCTACCGTTTGGCCAAGATGCCGGCGCTGTTCCGCCTGTATTTCCATCTGGGCGATTTGGGCAGCCAAGATGCCGTCGTCAAAGAGATTTCCGATTGGATGCCTGACGCGCTGTTGACGCATAACCTCACCGGTTGCGGCTTCGCCACGCCGGCAGCCGTCAAGAGGTCTCTCGACTCGCAGGAGGCTCGCTCGAGACGACGGATCAGATGGGTCCATGTGCTGCACGACGTCCAGTTGTTCGAACCGTCGGGGCAGATCGTCTACGGGGAGAAGCTGCGGGGCGCCAAGGCGGTGTGGCGGCGGATGTGGGCGGCGTTGCGGCGGCGGGCCTTGGGCGAGCCGGATGCGGCAGTCTCGCCGACCGAGTGGCTTTTGGCCGAACATGCGAAGCGCGGATTTTTCAAGACGGCGAAAAAAGAGGTCATACCGAACCCGCTCGGCCAAGCCGAGTCAGCGATGATGCGGGAGCCGGAAGTCCCGGGGCAACGCGACCGCCGGGCCGTGGCTTTCGTCGGTCGGCTCGACCCGGACAAGGGTATCGACATCCTCCTCGAAGCTTGGCGGCGGATCCGGCACGTGGCCAGCGGATTGGTCCTGGTCGGCGAGGGAAGCCGCAAAGGCTACATCTCGGAACTCGCTGACCCGAAAATCCGCCTCAAGGGCGGATTGGGCAACCGCGAGGTCCTGGCGACGCTCCGCGGTTGCGGCGTCCTGGTGGCGCCGTCGCTCGTCCTCGAGAACCAGCCGACCGTTATCCTCGAGGCGTTGGCGTGCGGTTGCCGCGTGGTGGCGACCGATGTCGGCGGCTCAAGCGAGACGCTGGCCCAGGCCGGCTGGATCGCCGAACCGGGGTCGCCCCAGGCCTTGGCCGACGGCCTTCTGGAGGCGCTCAAGCCGCTCGACGACCGCACGGTCGAGAGTTCGCGTTGCGAGGTGCTGAAGCGTCACGAACCGTCGGTCTGCGTCGCTGCCTTGGAGGGTTTGCTCAGGTCGAACCTGTAGATCTTGAGCGCGTGGCCCGCGCCTTTATCGGCCTCGCCCAACGGCCACTCGGCATCGGCTATGCCGGAGAGCGCCTCTCCGGTGTATTCGGCGTTCCACCAGTAGTCGTTCAACACGACGTAGACCAGTTGGCTGCCGCCCAGCTTGCCGGCCTCGGCCGCCGTATCGCGCGTCGGTTCCTTGTAGGTCATGCGGAGGAAGACGTCATACAGGGGGCCGCCGGTCGGGATGGGGTAGAAGAAGACGTCGCCGGCGTAGCGCTTGAAGCCGAGCTGCATCACGGCCGCGGCCGAGACGCTCTGGTTGGCGAGGACGGTGTAGGGCTGGCGGCCGGCATCGCGGTCGATGAACCGCACGGCTTCGACGTCGGATTGGCCGACGCTCCAGCCGCGGCCGGTAACGAGCGCGTCATGGCGCGGCAGGGCGTCATAACTTAGTGCGGACGCCGCAGCAAGGATCAGGCCGAGGGCGGCGGCGCCCAAGAGCGGCGGTCCGAGACGAATCCGGCCCATGATTTTGGCGACGGCCGGCAGGGCCGCGGCCAGCAGGATGAACGCGGCGATGATGCCCAGGCGTTCGGCGTAGTTGCCGCGTTCATAACTGATGAGGAAGGCGAACTCGCCGGAGGTCTTGAGCGCCGTGGAACTGACGAGCAGCAGCAGCGCCGTGGCCGACAGCAGGACGGTCACGCCGCGTTCGGCGCCGCGCGTGATGAAGATGGAACCGATGGCCGCGAGCATCAGCAGGGCGGGCAAGGAGTGGGCGATGAGGGATGCCCACGACGGCCAGACCGCGAAGTGGTTGCCGATCCAAGGCACGAGGGTGCGTCCCAGCTCGAGCCAGGGACCCGCCGTCCACAGGCCCGAGAAATCCCAACGGATGCCGCTTTTGCCGCCCAGGCTCAGGATGAAGAACATGAGCGGCACGGCGCAGACGGCCAAGACGGCGCACAGCGAGGCGGCCAGGCGCCTCGGCCAGACGAAGCGGGATTCGGCCTCCGGCCAAATCAGGGCGGCCAGGCAGACGGCCAGGAACGGGACGCCGGCCAGCGGGTGGACCGCCGCGCTCCAGACGGCGATGGCCAGGGGGGCGACGGGGTGGACGAAGTTCTCGTAACGACCGCGCAGCAGGAGGAGCGCCGTGAGGCCGAGCATGTAGCCGAAGGCTTGGGGCGTGGTGGCGACGAACGGAGCCAGGGGCAGGAACAGGAGCGCCGTCGGCCAAACGGCGGAATCCGTCTTTCGGCGGCCCAAGTGCAAGGCGAGAGGCAGGAGCACGGCAGTAGCGAGCGGGACGAGCCAGCGGTCGACGTCCTCGACCGGCATCTCGATGAGCTTGGAGAAGCGGGTCGTGAAGACGTATTGCCCGATGTAGTAGAAGGGCTTGGGCGAGAGCGTGCCGGTCGCGAGGATGATTTTTTCCGAGGCCACGTGGAGGAAGCCGTCGAACCCGAAGCCGAGGCGGTAAACCAACGGAGCGATGGCGGTCGTGCCGAACAGGGCCAGTCCGGCCTGCCAGGCGGCCAAGGCGCGGCGTTTGACGATGAAGGCGGAGAGGATGGCGGAAGCCCAGGCCAAGGCCAGGGCGGCGAGCGTCCCGGGAGGCATGAGGGGCCAGGGCGTGCGGATCGAATCGGAAGTGCCGGCGCGCCAAGCGGAGTAGAGGACGAAGCCGACGGCGGCCAGCGACGCGCCGAGCAGGACCGTGCCCAAAACCAGGTCTTTGGGCTTGGGCCGCGAGGGCGTCTCGCGCTCCTCGTCGCATTCGGGCACGGCCAAGGCGATCAGGTTGCAGAGGGCCATGGTGCCCGACATGATCCAAACATCCGAAGCTTCGTTGAGCAGCCCGCCGGCATAGAACCAGGCGGTCTGGATGATGGCGTTCAGCGCGGCGAACATCACCAGGCCCATGGCCGTGGACGCCGGCCAGCGGTCCTTGGGGAAAAGCCGTTTGCCGACCAGGTAGGAAGGATAAAGGATGGCGAAAGACGTCAAGAATTGCGCCACGATGACCACGGGCAGCGGGATGATGCGCGTCAGGGTGTATATCCCCAAGATGACGAGCCCGGCCAACAAGTCCTTGTATTTTTCCCCCATAATCGTCCATAATGGTAGCATCCCATGCATATATCGGCCATGAATTCACTGATGACGAACGAGAACGTCAAGCTTTTTTGGCATGACAAGGTTTTGGCCAAGACGCTCCTCAGGCTGATCCCAAAGGAGGTTTACCCCAACCATCTGACGGTGCTGCGCGTCTTGATGACGCCGGTCATCCTGTATTTCCTGTGGTACGAGAACTGGAATCTGGTCGTGCCCCTGTTCCTGGTCGCCGCGCTGACCGACCTGCTCGACGGATCGTTGGCCCGCACGCGCAAGCGGATCACGCTCTGGGGAACGGTCGCCGATCCGATCGCCGACAAGCTGCTCATCGGCTCGGTCATGATCCTGTTCGTGGCCCGGGAGATAAACCCTTATTTCGCCGCCGTCATCGTGCTTGTCGAGATCGCTATCGCGATCACGGCGATCGTCCGCAAGATGCGGGGCCACCAGTACATCAGCGCCAATTGGTACGGCAAGATCAAGATGCTGTTCCAGGTCATCGGCGTGGCGACCCTGCTCATCGCCCGCTGGTCCGGGGTCGAGATGATGGTCCCGTTCTCGGTCGGCACCCTGTCGATCGCCATCGTCTTCGCGCTGATGTCGTTGTATACCTATGGGCTCTAGGGGCTGGGGATTGGGCGCTGGGGCGGACTCCGATATTCACCGACCCGGACGGTTGCCCGCCGGCCGCCCCTAAGCTACCATCTTGCCCATGTTCCACATCGAAGACGTCCTGCAGCTCAAAGACCGCGAAGAGGTCAGGCATGTGACGCGGCGGCACGTGTTGACCATGTTCCCGCCGTTGCTTTTGGCTCTGGTCCTGATCGTGGCGCCGTTCTTCCTGATGTTCCCGCTGTTCGCCTGGGGCATCTTCGGCGTGGCCCTGTTCTTCGTCGCCGTGCTGCTCGGCATCGGCACGGCCCTCCGGACGCTGCTCCTGTGGGACGCCGACATCCTGATTGTCACCAATCTGCGGCTGGTGGATGTGGACCAGCGCGGGGTGTTCGCGCGGAGCGTCTCGGAATCGCCGCTCGACGCCATCCAGGACGTGTCCTGGAGCCGGAGCGGGATCGTCCAGACGGTTTTCCGCATGGGCAACATCAAAGTCCAGACGGCCGGGGCGACCGTCAACATCGAAGCCAAAGACATCCCCCACGTGGAGACGGTCCACGAGTTGATCAACGAACTTCGGCAGCCATCTGCCGGGAGAGCGCCGTCGGCCGCCTCGGCTCCTGCTCCGGCCGCCGCCGTATCCGGGACTGGCGACCGAGCCTCGAAAATCCGGAATATCTGCGCCATGCTTGAAAAATATCCTGAAGACGAACTGAACCGCATCGAGACTATCCTGAAAGCCCGGGAACGCGCCGCCGTGGCCGATGCGTTCCTCAAAGAGGACGGAACGAAGGAGGCGTGATATGCTGGGGACCGCTCCAACCAGCCGGATATGATGAATCAGGCATCCGATCCAGCCAAGCCTTTTTGGCGCAAGCTCGTCCGTTGGCCGGCTTTCTTGATGGCTAACTTGGCGCTTTTCCTGCTCATCGGCGTCTCGACGGTCCGCGAGACCTACCGCGGCTATACGGTCGAGCGCGAGATCAAGGCGCTCGAGGCGCAGGCCGAGAGCATGGAAGGGCGCAAATCGAAATTGATCGAGATGACCCAGGCGGTCGCTTCGCCGGAGAGCGTCGAGCTCGAGGCGCGTTCGCGGCTGGGCTGGAAAAAGGCAGGGGAGAAGGTCTTCGTCTTGAGCGGATACCAGCCGGCGCAGGGCGAAGACGAGGCGGCGTTCACCGAGACGCCGGCCAGAGCCTTGTCAAACCCTGAACTTTGGATGCAATATTTCTTCGGTCCGAAATAATTAGTTCGAAAGATTCACCATATCCAAGCTTATGCAACAGCAGCAGACCAAGCAGAAGGCGATGTACCTGGCCGGCGGACTGGCGGCGCTCTTCGTCCTGACATCAGTCGCTTCGTGGCTCGTGACCGAAGTCTACGTGAAGCGCGACGACCGGGGCGTGGTCCGGCGGATGGCGGGCTGGTTCCCGATCGCCAAGGTCGGCGGCCAGACCGTGCGCTACGGCCAGTTCCTGAAGTCACGCGACGCGATCGAGACCTTCCTCCAGTCCAAAGCGGTCAAGGATGCGGGCGGCGCCGGGCAGCAGCTTACGCCCCAGATCGAGAAGAGCGCCTATGACCGGCTGTTGCGCGAGGCGGCGGCCCGCGAGTTGGCCGCCGAAAAGAAGATTACGGTCAACGACCAGGATGTCAAAGATACCTACGACAGGTTCGTCGCCCAGGCAAGCTCGACCGTCCCCGACGTGAAGCAATACATCCAGGATACGTTCCATTGGACCGTCGAGGAATACCAGCAGATCGTGGTGCGGCCGCAGACCATCGACGACAAGCTGGCGGCGACGTTCGCCACCGGGACCGACGGCTACAACCAACTGAACGAGTACTACATCACCCGGCTCGAGAAACCGGATGTCAGGCGCTATTTCACCTTCGAGTGACATCCAAGACGCAAAAACACCCCGTCAAGCCGGGGTGTTTTTGTCTGGACGCGGGTTTCGCGCTGGAGCCAGTTCCGGGATTCGAACCCGGGACCTCTGCTTTACGAAAGCATTGCTCTACCACTGAGCTAAACTGGCCTGGAGCGGGTAGCGGGAATCGAACCCGCCTCTTCAGCTTGGGAAGCTAACATAATAGCCACTATACGATACCCGCCTTCTGTTTTGCGCAGGGAGACTATCAAGAATACAGCCGTCTGGCAAGTGCGTAACGCGGGGTTGTGCACTGTCCTCGCGCAGCCGGTTCTGCTACCATCTGGGGCAGATGCGAAGGCTAATGAATCTAGCGGCATTCTTCGGGATTTTCGGTCTCGCCATTTCGGTTTGTCCACAGAGAGCCACGGCATTGGATGCCGAGGCTTGGCATATCGACCAGGGCTTCATCGGCCGTCCCGTGAGCTTGGATATCCTGGGAGGCCAGGCCCGGCTGTCATGGAAATCCGGGGACGTGCTTTTCCCGTCGGATATCGACGTATCCGTCGCTTCGAGCACGGTCGATATCCGCTGGTCGACTTCATATGCCTTGGGCCCCAAGGGGATCGAGATCGGGGTCAGGCCGGAGCTGTTCTCGGCGACGACCAGTGACCCGTGGCAAGAGCTGGCCCTGGAAGCCAAGGCGCCGTTCGGCGCTTGGCGCAAGCTTGATTCGAAGCTGGTGGACGGTTACGTCGTCGCCAGAATCGGCGCCGAAGCCCAAGTCAGGCTGACGGCGGCGCCGCGCGGCATGCGCAGCGGTACGGCCACTTGGTACAAATACAAGGCCTGTCCGTGCGCCGCCTCGCCGGATTTCCCGAAAGGCACGCGGCTCAAAGTCTCGTTGGCCGATGACCCGACCAAATCGATCGTCGTGAAAGTCAACGATTGGGGACCGGACCGGAGGCTCTTCCCGAACCGGGTCATCGATCTCGACTCGACGGCATTCAAGAAGCTGGCGCCGCTCTCGCGCGGCAAGATCCAGGTCCGGGTGGAACCTGTCGGCGCGCCGTCCGCGGCGTTAACCCAGAAATAAGCGCTCCCATGATCACGCTCGAAAACGTCTCGAAAGTCTACCATCCCAACGTCCACGGGCTGTCCGACTTGAGTTTGACCATCGAGCCGGGCGAGTTCGTGTCGATCGTCGGCCAAAGCGGCGCCGGCAAGACGACCTTGGCCAAGCTGCTCATCGCCGAGGAGCGGCCGACGCGCGGCAAGATAACCATCGGCGGCTGGGACATCACGCGCATCCCGGCGCGCGACATCCCGTTCCTGCGCCGGCAGATCGGCGTCGTGTTCCAGGACTTCAAGCTATTGCCGAAGAAAACCGTGTTCGAGAACGTGTCGTTCGCCCTCGAGGTGGCCGGCGTGCCTTCGCGCCGCATCCGCGACCTCGTGCCCCAGGTGCTGAAGATCGTCGGCCTCGACGAGATGGCCCAGCGCTTCCCGCGGCAGCTGTCCGGCGGCGAACAGCAGCGCGTCGTCATCGCCCGCGCCTTGGTCCATCGCCCGAAGATCCTCCTGGCGGACGAACCGACCGGCAATCTCGACACCATCAATACCCGCGAGATAATCGAACTTTTGCAGAAGATAAACGCCTTCGGCACGACCATCGTGCTCGTGACCCATAACCGCGAGGTGGTCAACGCCCTGCGGCGCCGGGTCATCACCTTGAGCGAGGGCCGCGTGGCGGCCGACCACGCCGAGGGCAAATATCTCCTGCCCAGCTAACACCATGTCCCTTATCGTCAACGCCTGGCGCATCGTCGCCGCGGCCTGGAAGAATTTCACGCGCAACCTCTGGCTCGCCCTGACCACGGTTTTCGTGCTGGTCTTGGCCATGCTTTCGGTCAACGTGCTCCTGGGCGTGAACGTGCTCCTGGGCAACGCGGTCCGCCAGCTCGAGCAGCGCATCGACGTCTCGGTCTACTTCAAGGCCAACACGCCGTCGGCCGTTTTGGAGCAGGCGCGGTTCTTCATGAACACCTTGTCGCAGGTGAACTCGGTCGAGCTCGTGCCGGCCGATAAGGCGCTGGAGAGGTTCAAGCAGACGCATTCCGCCGACCCGAAGATCCTGGCCGCCTTGGCGGAGCTCGATGAGAATCCGCTGGGCGCCACTTTGATCGTCCGGGCCAAGAGCCCGTCGGACTACCCGTTCCTGCTCGAGGCGCTCAAGAACCCGCAGTTCGATTTCGCCATCGAGTCGAAGAACTACGATGACCATGCCGCCACCATCAACCGCGTCCGTGATATCGGCAAGTCGGTTCAGCTGTTCGGGTCGGGGCTGATCGCGGTCTTCGCCCTGTTCTCCATCCTCATCGTGTTCAATACGGTCCGGGTCGCCATCTACACCCAGCGGGAGGAAATCGCCATCATGCGGCTGGTCGGCGCCTCGAACGCCTTCGTGCGCCTGCCGTTCGTGCTCGAGGGTGTCCTTTTGGCGCTCAGCGCGCTGCTCATCTCGGGTGCCATCGTCTACGGCGCGGCGGCCTATGTCGATCCTCGGTTGAAAGGCCTGTTCGACGGAGCTGACGCGGGCTTGGTCGCGTATTTCACTACGGATTGGATTCGTCTCGCCCTGATCGAGGGCGGCGCTTTGGCCGGATTGGTCGCGCTCTCGTCCTGGGCGGCGGTCGGCAAGTATCTGCGGAGATGATATGGCGAAGAAAACGCTGCCCAAAACCCTGCGCAAGAAGACCGTGAAGAAAACGGCCGGTCGTGCCGCCGTGTCGGGGAAAAAAGTCCGTCTCCAAAAACTGTTCGATATCCTGGCGTCCAGGAAGCCGGCCGGCGACAGCCCGTGCCGAGCGGCCCTGGACCGGGTAAGAGGCGTCTTGTCGGTCGCCGAGAAAGCCGAGCTGGCCACGGATTTGTTATTGCTGGACAAGGCCGTCGCCGGGTGCCCGGGGAATTGCGGTTGCGCCAACGGACTCAAGCGCGTCGTTATCTCGAACAACGGCAGGATATTGGGGGAGATGACGAGCGAGGGCGGGAAATTCTCGGGCCTGTTCCTGAACGGCGCCGGTGAGGATTTGCTGGGCGAGGAAATCTCGCGGCTTCGGTATGTCGGCCTGAAGGATGTGCCGGGTTACGCGGCGCCGGTCCAGGTCCGCGATCCGGAATTCCTCGGGGCGTTCGTGGGTTGGTGCGGAGTGCATGGCTGCGAAGCCATGGTTTTGGCCGAACCTTATCTGCCGGTCTGGTCGAAGCTGCAGGCCTCGAACCTGGACGAAGAAGAAGTGCTGCTACTCATGGATAGGCTTCGGGACATCGATCAGGATGAAGCCTTGCGGCTCATCGAAGGACTAAGTTCTCGGTCAGGGGACTGGAAATATGCTGAATAAATTCACCCAGGCGTTTGCGGCGGCGTTCCTGTGCGCGCTGGTCCTGCCGACAGCGGTCATGGCCGCGGATGATTCCGCCTTGCCTTCGGTCGCCGACGCCAATCTCCACTTCCGGCCCATCCTCCATGAGCATGGCGTCGAGTTCCGCTGGTTCAGGTATAAAAAGCCGAAGGAGTTCGTGAGATACGAGATAATGCGGACCGACGAGAAGCCGGCGGGCAAGATTATCGTCGACGGCGTGGTCGCGGGCGAGACCAAGAACCGGTATTCGACCAACTTCGAAGAAACACTGGACCGCGGCACGTATTATTACCAGCTGTGCCAAGTGACCAAGTCCAAACGCATCTGTTCCGGTCTGCGTAAAATCGCCATCACGAGCGACTTGGATGTGCCGCTGGCCGGTAAGGAAGAGGCCGTCACCTCGACGGTCGCCGTGACGTACAAGCCCGCGCCGCTCGGCGAGCTGGAGCTCAAGGTCGTGCGGAGCCAGGACGGAAACGCGCATCTCTCGTGGACGCCGCTCCAGAGTGCGGCGGCGAATTTCAGATACTACAAGCCACTCCGTTCGACGACCTCAGAAGATCCTTTTTACCCTTACGACGGTTATCTCGCGCATATCGCGGCTTGGGACCAGGTTGTGGCCATCGACGACCGCGCTCCGACCGGCACCGTGAATTACCGCGTCTGCGCGGTGGACGGCGACGATGGACTGTTCTGCGGGAATGTGGTGAAGTTGGGCGGAATTCAATAATCAGCCATATGGAACCGAAGAATCTCATCAAGTTTTTTTTCGAATTGGGACAGCAGCGGCGGGTGAGCCACGAGGGTTGGAAGCTCCTGGGCATCCGGCATCCCGACAACGTGGCCGAGCATTCGTTGCGTGCCGCGCAGATTGGCTACGCCTTGGCCGTTATGGAGGGATACGAAAAACCCGAGGAGGTCAGCGCCATGCTGGTTTTCCATGACATGGCCGAGTGCCGCGTGGGCGATCTGCACAAGGTCGCGGCGCGGTACGTCGAAGCGGACGAAGTCCGGGCAGCCGAAGACCAGACGCGGGAGCTCGGCGAGTTCGGCGAGAAGATTTTGGGCTTGTGGCGGCAGGTGGAGGAGAAAAATACAGTTGCCGGCAGGATCGCGAAGGATTCGGATTATCTGGAGGCCGCCGTCACCGGGAAAGAGTACGTCGAGCAAGGCCATGCGTTCGCCCAAGATTGGATCAATGCCGTCTCGAAGGCGGTCAAGACCGAATCGGCCAAAAAGTTGGTCGCTGTTCTTCAGGAAACGGATTCGAATGAATGGTGGCAGGGGCTCAAGAAATATCCTTTGGATACATGAGTAATCTTTTCGTCAAACTTAAGCCAGGCAGGGAAGTGCCGGTCAAAGCCGGGCATCCTTGGATTTTTTCCGAAGGCTTGGAGAATGTCCTGGATGTGCCGCCGGGCGAAATCGTGGAGGTGAAGAATGCCGCCGGACAGAGTTTGGGCCTCGGGACGTATAATCCGCTGACTTCCATCCGCGTCCGCCTGCTGACGCGGGACGCCAAGGAGAAGATCGACGCCGGATTTTTCGCGGGACGGTTCAAGGTTCTCGATGCCTGGAAGCGCGGTTATCTGCCGAAGAAGACTGACGGATATCGGCTCGTCCACGCCGAGGCTGATGGATTGCCCGGGCTCATCGTGGACCGTTATGCCGACATCTTCGTCATCCAGCTGCATACGGCGGGCATGGATCGGCTGCGCGGGGAAATCGTCGAGGCGCTGAAGAAAACGTTCAAGCCCGCGGCCATCGTCGAGCGCTCGGATCTTGACGTCAGGAAGATCGAAGGCCTCAAGGATGCGCCTATCGGCGTGTTGTGGGGCGAGGCTCCGCATCTCGCGGAGTTCACGGAAGCGGGGATTAAGTTCGCGGCCGATGTCATGCATGGGCAGAAGTCCGGCTTTTTCCTGGACCAGCGCGAGGCGCGCCTCGCGGTCGGCAAGCTCGCTGACGGGCGGCGCGTCCTGAACCTGTTCGGCTACACGGGCGCGTTCAGCGTGCATGCGGCGCTGGGCAAGGCCGAGTTCGTCGCGACCGTGGACGTCTCGCGGGCCGCGCTCGAATTGGCGCAGAAGAATTTCGTCCTGAACGGCTTGGATGCGGAAGACGAGGGGCGATGGCAGTTCATGGAAGCCGACGTCTTCGAGCTGATGGCTGACGAGGAATTGGCGCGCCAAAAATTCGACCTCATCATCTGCGACCCGCCGGCGCTGGCCAAGAGCGAGCGCCACGTGCCGCAGGCGCTCAAAGCCTATACCGAACTCAACGCCGCCTGCCTGTCGCTGCTCAAGCCAGGCGGCATCCTCGTCTCAAGTTCATGCTCGGGTCGCGTGACGCCGGATGATTTCCGCAATATGCTGCGCCTGTCGGCCGGACGGGCCGGCAAGGACGTGCGCGTCCTGGATTGGATATCCCAGCCCGTGGACCATGCCGAGAGATTGGCTTTCCCGGAGGGGAGATATCTGAAGACGGCGATACTGGAAGTGGTTTGACTATCGATACTGAGACCCCGGGTCTCGGCGCTGCCTCGCCCGGGGTGTCAATAAGAAGTGATTGTCTCGCCCGGGTATTGAAACTATTTCTAACATCCCGGCCAAGCGAGGCCGCCGAGCGCGAGCCGGGATCTCCGAATCAGGATTGTCTGTTCGATCACTGGTTATCCACCCCGATGGCTTCCGAAATATTCTTGAAGCCGTCTTTTTCGAGTAGCCTCACAAGGCCTTGGTTGATGGCGCTGATGGATTGCGGGCCTTCGAAGATCATGCCGGTGATGAGTTGGACTAGGGTCGAGCCGAGGCGGATCTTGCGGTAGGCGTCGGCGGCCGTGAAGACGCCGCCGCAGCCGATGACGACGTGGGTGCCTTTGACCTTCGAGTATACGTATCGGATGGCTTCGTCCGAGAGGGCGTCCACGACCTTGCCGCTGATGCCGCCCTTGTCCGGCACGTCCTTGTCGACGATCTTCGGGTTGTCGCGTTTCTTGGTCAGGTTGGTGCAGACGAAGCCGTGGACGCGGTGGCGTTTGGCGGTTTCGAGGATGGCGTCGATCTGCGCGCGGTCAAGGTCGGCGGCCAGCTTCAGGAAGACCGGCTTGTCCGTCGGGATGCGGTCGAGCCGCGCCAGGAGCAGCTCGAGCTTGGCCGGGTCCGTGAACGGTTCGCCGCCGAAGGCGTTGGGGCAGCTAATGTTGACCGTGAGGTAACCGGCGACGCCTTCCATGGCCTCAAAGGCCTTGGCGTAGTCCGCGATGCCGGCTTCGGGGTCGGCGCACGCCTGGTTGTTGGTCTTGGCTACGCTGACGCCGATGGGGATGCGGAACTTTTTGCCCTTAAGCCGTTGAGCGAGCGCTTCACAGCCTTCGTTCTTCAGGCCGTAATAGACGACGAGCGAGTTCGATTTCGGCAAACGCCACAGTCTTTTTTTCGGGTTGCCCGGGCAGGGTTCGCCGGTGACGGAGCCGACCTCGGCGAAGCCGAAGCCGACGTCGGGCAGGATGTCGGTCAGTTGGGCGTTCTTGTCGAAACCGGCGGCCAGGCCGACGGGGTTCGCGAAGCGGATCCCCAGGACGTCCTGTTCCAGCTTGGGGTTGCGGTAACCGAAGCAGACGCGCGTCTTCCAGCGGGTGACGGCGAAACGGCCCAAGAGCCGACCCGCCCCGGTCATCACGTCATGGATGTATTCCGGGTCCAGCAGGAAGAACGCCGGTTTGAGGACGTGCACGTAGCTGAAGCGGAAAAACGCGTTGCGGCCGGAAATCCAGGATTCGTACATAGCCAGTCGATTTTAGCGGTTTGCCTGGTTCGACGCAAACCCTGTATGCTTTTGCGGCTGATTCATCAAACGAAAGGAAGGAGGTATATCTATGGAATGCAAATGCGACAAGTGCGGCGGCGAGTGCGTCGACTGCAAGTGCAAGGCCTGCGGCATGCCGGTGGATCCCAAAGCCGAGAAGTGCGAATGCGGCGGCACCGAGATGGAATGCGCGTGCCAGGGATGCAAGGAGGGCTGAGTGGAAACAACGACTGCACCCATCAGGCAGTCGTTTTTTCGTCCTGGATGGGTCGCCCGCTTGCCGGATGCCGAAAAATATGATGGAATCAGGCCATGAAAGTCGCATTCATCCACAATGAAAAGAAGATCGAGACCGGGGCGCACCAGATCAACAACTTGATTTCCCTCAAGCTGAAGTCGAGAGGGGTCGAGGTCGTGAACGTCTATCCGAAGCTGCAGTTGATCGATCCGCCCGCGAAGTTGAGGGGAATGGGGAATATCCTCTTTTTTTATTCTCTGCTCGAACAGCGTGAGGAGATTTTGGGCTGCGACCTTATCCAAGGCACGACGTATACGCCTTTGACGTTCCTCGCTTTCCCGATCCCGGTCGTCTCGCACTTCGGGTCGACGACCTACGGCTTCCTCAAGAAGACGCCGATGGCGCGGCAGTTGGAGAAGAAGTCGTCGGACATCTTCCACGAGATGCGGGCCGCCGGCGTCATCAAGGAGCTGGATCTGAAGACGCGCAAGCCGCTCAAGGACATCGCGGATATCGAAGCCTATACCGCCCAGAAGTCGGATGCCGTGATCGCCACCTCCGAGGCGGTCAAGGACGACCTGCTCAAGAACAGGGTGCCGCGCGGGCATATTCAGGTCATCCACAACGCCATCGAAGACTACTGGTTCAAGGGGCGGGCGAAGAAGATGGAGGCGAAGCCGGACATCGTTTTCCTGGGGCGTTTGGGCAACAGCGTATTCGATTTCGAGCTCAAAGGGCTCGATCGGCTGATTGCCCTCGCTGACGAGTTCAAGCGCCAGCGCTTCGACGTAATCGGCATCACCCAAAACAAGAAACTGGAGCCGTGGCTGAACGCGCGCTGCCCGAACATCCGGTTGATGCTCAATCTGGAGAAGCCCGCCATCAAGAGGTTCTTGAGCCGGAAAAGGGGCAGCGTGCTTTACGTCAGCTCGCGTTACGAGGGGTTTTCGTTAAGCTTGGTCGAAGGCATGTCCCAGGGGTTGGTGCCGGTGACGTACCGCGTCGGGGTCGCGCCGGAAATCATCGAAAACGGAGTCAACGGTTTTCTGGTGGATAGCCACAAGCAGGCCGTCGAGCGCATTGGCCAAATCCTCAAAGACAAACATCTGAGGAAGGCGATGTCCCGGCAGGCGGCCGCCACGGCCAGGATGTTCACGACCGATCGTTTGGCGGATTCGCTGATGGACCTGTATCGGCACATCCTGTCGAAGCCGCGCGTGACCAAGATACCGCGCCTGCCGCGCGTACCTCCCGCCACGCAAGTCACAAACTGAATTTTTCGTAATGCAGCTGGCGGCGGGGGAAGCCGAGTCCGTCGAGGGCGGTGATGACGGTTTTCATCATGGGCCAGGGGCCGCACAGGTAGACATCGCGCAGCAAAAAGTCCGGCGCCAAACGCTGGATTTTTTCTTGGTCGATGGTGCCCCGTTCGCCCGTCCAGTCGGGTTGGTCGCCGAGGACGCAGTGGAGCTTGAGCCCGCGCGATGCCAGCCCTTCTAACTCGCCGCGGAGAGCGATATCCGATTCCGTCCGGCAACCGTAGATGAGGACCGAATCCATGTCGGGCTTCTCGCCGAGCATCGCGCGGATAGGCGTGATGCCGATGCCGCCGGCGATGTAGAGACGCTTGCCAGTCACGGCCGAGGAATGAGTGAAGATGCCGTGCGGGCCGTCGAGCAGCGCGGGCGTCCCGGGCTTCAGGTCCTTCAGGCGCTTGGTGTAGTCGCCGGAGCATTTGGCCGTGAAGCGCAGGGTTTTACCGTCCGGCGAAGAGGAGAAAGAAAACGGATGGGCTTCGGACCAGTAGCCTTTCGCCAGGAAGCGCCAGATGGCGAATTGGCCGGCCTCGAACCGGAATCTGTCGAGCGCGCGGCCGCTCAAGTGCACGGAGACGACATCCGGCGTCTCGGCCGTCACGCGCTCCACCCGGAATCCGTGGCGGAAGTGGTTCAACAGCGGTCGGCCGAAACGGAAGTAGGCGAGGTTCAAGAGCACGAACAGGTGCAGGGCGACCCAATAGGCGGCGAACGCCCTGTCCTGCAGGTCGCGGCCGACCTCCAGCTGGTGCCCGAAAGCCAGCAGGATGGCGAGATACGCGATGAGATGGATGAAGTACCAGGTTTCGTATTTCAGCTTCCGCCAGACGATGACCGCGGAAGTGGCGATGACCGCGATGAACAGCCACAGGGCGACGGATGCCCGGGTGACGTCTTCCCAGGACTGGAAGGAGATGAATTGGTCCAGGACCGTTTTCCCGTTGCGTGACGCATAGCCGACGGCGAGGAGCAGGGGATGGGCTACGATGACGGCGGCCAGGGCGAAACCGATCCAGTGGTGGATGCGGGCGAGTTTGTCCAGCCCGAACAGGCGCTCGATCCAGACGGTGCGGCCGATGAGGAGGAGCTGGATGAGGACGGAGAACGCGGCCAAGAGACCGGTCAGGCGCCCGAAGGCGATGGCTTGTTGGGCTAAATCGCCGGTGATGAAGCGGGATGAGCCCGACCACCAGAAATACAGGATGACGGCCAGGTTGGCCGCGAAGACAGACCAGACGGCGGCGGATTCGAGTTTTTTCGAGGCCTGCATAATCGGATTCCAGTTTAGCCTGTCCGGCCGGGCCAGGGCAAACGCAACGCCCCCGGAGGCCGGGGGCGTTTGGTCGGGGGAAGGATTTTTGTTCAGCCAGCTTTTTCCGCCACTGATTTGGCGACCAGGTCGATGGCCAGGGCTTCGTTCCCGTACGTCAGCACGTAGCCCGGGGCGATACGTTTGGCCGACGGCTCCATGTCCGCCAGCGGTTTGCCGGCTTGCGACTTGTCGATCCAGACGACGCGGCCGCCCGCGGCTTGTTCCATGGGGACTCGATCGAAGCCCTGTTTCTCGGGATTGAACTTTTCGGCGAAGCCCGGAATGAGCCCGGCGCCTTCGAGCATCTTGTCGGGGATGTCGGATGTCTGGGCGAACCGCATCTC
The DNA here is from genome assembly GCA_964415965.1 of uncultured Gammaproteobacteria bacterium. Lineage (GTDB taxonomy): Bacteria > Patescibacteriota > Patescibacteriia > 2-12-FULL-60-25 > 2-12-FULL-60-25 > CAIKNB01. The sequence goes on along the minus strand of CAYQCK010000002.1, from coordinate 64,581 downwards.
GCCGGCCCTGATGATGCAACCCTTGAAGCCGCGGACCGAGAGGGGCAAGGCGGCGTCGTTCGTCGCGGCGGCGATTTTCGCCTCCTTGCCGTCGATGGTCCGGGTCAAGTCCTCGAAGCCCTCCACTTTGTCCTCGAGCTTCTTTTTCCGGGCGTCGAACTGGTCGGGGGAAAACGCTCCAAGGGAGTCGACTACGCGGGCCCGATCCTTGAGGTATTCGGCCGGCTTGTAACCGGGCCAGCCTGATTCGTGGCACGCTTCGGCCATGACGATGTAGGCGCGGATTTCGGCGTCCGTCGCGTTCTTGAGGCGATCGGCCATCTCCCACGGTCCTTTTTCGTGGAGCTCTTTGATCAACGGCCAGACCTTTTCCGCATCCGCCCCCAGCGCTTCGATGATCTTTTTGGTCAGCGGCGCGGTTTCACCGACCACCATCATGCCGGCCGGATCGAGGCCGAATTTCACCCGGCCTTCCAGCTTACCCTGCATGCCGTGGGCTTCTTCGGCCGATTTGAGGTCTTTCAGGTCGCTTTCGTAGACGGCTTGTTCTTCGGGGGTCAGGGGGCGCTCCGCTGCCGGAGCCTCCATCTTGGGGTCTGACATAAGTCTTGTTTGATTTAAGAATTATCCCCAGGAATCTTAGCATATATCCGCCTGAAGGTCCGGTCCGCGCCCGGGATTGCGGCAATCGGTCAAGGCCTGTAACCTATCGTCATATGTGGCCTTATTATCTGGTCGGAGTCGCGATTGTCGCGCTGGCCCTGGTCATCGTCCTGACGGCCCGGAAGAAGCCTACGGCGCCCGCGGATGCCACGGCCCAGCTCAGGGACTTGATCAAGACGGGCGTAGCCTATGAGGAAGAGTTCATCGAGACGTATTTCCATGTCATCCGGGACGAGGGTTTCATGGAGCATTTCGGCCCCCACAAGGACGAGGCAAAACAGCTCCTGACGACGATGATCGAGGAGAGCAAGGGGCATAAACAGCTGTTGGATAACGTCTTGGCTAACCTGAAATGATATGGGGAATAAAGAGGGACTGAAGCTGATCCTCGAGGAAGCGCTCAGCGTCGAGGTCAAGGCCGAGGACAACTGCGACAAGATCCTGCATGTGGCCCACACGAACGGCTACCATCAGGCGGTACAGCACATCATGAACGACGAAAGGCGCCATCAGGAGATGGTCAAGAAGCTGATCGCCCTGCTGGGTTAGGAATCAGCGTTTTTTCCGCGCCGCAGGTCGACGATCTGCAGCGTGGTGTTGTCGTCCAGGCTCCAGACCGAGAGCTGGCGGCGGATTTTGCTTATGGCCTCGTCCGGATCCTGGCTGGAAGCGAGCAGGGCTTCTATCTTGTGGCGCCGGGAGGCGTGGGCCAAGGCGCCCCAGAAACCGTCCGTGCCGATAAGCAGGAATTTCTCTTCGGGCGTCAGGATGGCGCGTTTTGTCTCGGGCGCGTGCAGGATATGCCGTCCCATATTCTCATCGCCCAGGGCGCGGCTGACTTCGATGTAACCCCCGGCCTCGCCGACGATGTAGCCGCGGCGCGTCGTGCGCCGGTAGGGTTTGCTGGGATCGACGATGAGCGCGCGTTCCCGGGTGAGCCGATCGCGTTCCGCGGCGTGCGAACCGAATTCGTGGGGCAGCGTCAGCGTATGCAGCGTCCTGTCGTCGGCCGAAAAGACCCGGGCTTGGCTGTTGCCGACCCAGGCCAAGAGGACGGCACCCCGCTCCACGAGCGCGGCCGTCAGCGTCGTGCCGCCGTCGGCGCCGAGTTCCGCCAGTTCTTCGTGGGCGCGGGCAAAGACCCTCCTGAGGAAATCTTCATCGATCCGTTTTTCGCCGAGCGCCATCTCGAACAGCGTCCGGACGGCGGCGGCTGACGCTTCCTGGCCGATCGCCCCGTGCCCATCCGCGACCGCGCACAGCAGCGCCGGGCCGGATCCGGTCTCGATTCGCCGGGCTCCGTGCGCATCCTCTTGGCGGGGACGTTTGCCCAAGAGCTCCAATTCGGATAAGCCGAAAGCCGGTCCGCTTTCGCGCGTTTCGAACGGCGACCGGGGCATCGATTCGAACATCCGGATATAGGATACAGCAAAACGCAAAATCACCCCATTTGGAGGGTGATTTCGTTTGGCTCGGGGACTAGGGCTCGAACCTAGATACACAGCTTCAAAGGCTGTTGTCCTACCATTAGACGATCCCCGAAGGCGGCGGAATCATAAGTCTTTCGGCCTCTTCCGTCAATTGCCGTTGAATTAAAGAAAGCCGGGGATCGAGGTCCCCGGCAGGGTCAATACTCATAGTATCCTCGTTCGCGCGGCGGATCGAAGCCGTAGAAGGCCAAGAGCTCGCGGTTGCGCGGCGAGTGGGTGAAAGGTTCGAAGGCGGCCCAGATTTCGCCCCAGTGCTGGTGGCCGGGAAGGATGTCAGGCAGATGTTGGCCGGTGACGACGATCAGGGTGTCGGGTTTGGCCTCGGGGAGCGGGGAGTGCCCGCAGACCGTCAGGCTGAAGCCGAAGCCGAAAGTCCCGCCGCCGGGCAGGCAGGGGAGCTCGTGCCGGCGGATGAGCTGCTGCAGCTTTGTCCATTCGTCGGGCGCCAAGCGGCGTTTTTCGCTGTAGCGCTTCGTCTCGAACTTGCGCCCGGACAGGTTCGCGTAATTGACGTCGGTGTGTTCTTCCCAGATTTCCGCCGCCAGCTTCTTGAGCCAGGCGAGATTCTTGGTCGAAAGGGCGCGGGTCGTCTTTTTGGCCATCTCGTCCTCCTGCGGATGGTGTAATGCCGCCGACGGCCGATGCCAATTTCACTCCGCCGGCGGCGCGACGTATAATCCAACCATATGGTCTTCAAAGATCGCAAGGAGGCGGGTCAAAAGCTGGCGGCGGCGCTCGCCGGATTCAAGGGACGCGGGGACGTCCTGCTGTTCGCCTTGCCGCGCGGCGGGGCGGTCTTAGGCGCCGAGGTCGCGAAAGCGTTGGGCGTCCCGTTCGACGTCCTGGTGACGCGCAAATTGGGGGCGCCGTTCAACCCCGAGTTCGCCATCGGCTCCTTGGCCGAGACCGGGGAGATTATCTGGAACGAGGCGGAACGGGCGGCGTCGGACAAAAAGGTCCTGGACGGCATCGTGCGCGAGGAGGCGGCCGAGGCGGAAAGGCGGGTCAAGAAGTACCGCCAAGGCCGGGCATTGCCCGACATGGCAGGCAAGACGGTCGTCATCATCGACGACGGCGTAGCGACCGGTCTGACCGTCCGCGCGGCCGTGGCGGCGGCCAAGGCCAAGCAGGCGGAGCGCGTCGTCATTGCAGTGCCGCACGGCGCGCGCGATTCGCTCGTGGCGTTGCGGCAGGAAGCCGACGAGGTCATCGCCCTGGAGGAGCCGGAAGACTACGGCGCGGTCGGGGAGTTCTATCGGGAATTCCCGCAGACCGAAGATGAAGAGGTGTTAGAGCTGCTCAAGACATATGGCCCGAAATAAACCGTCGGTCGTGGGTTTCAAGGACGAGGCACCGCTCGTGAAGCGCGTGGCCAAGTTGCTTGATGTCAAGCCGTCGTTCGTCCGGCAGGGGAAATACCGGGCGGGCGAGATGAAGCTTGTCGGTCCGGCCAAGCCGGCGCGCGAAGCGGTGGTCGCGGCCTGCGTCACCGAATCGCCCGAGTCCTTGCTGCGCGTCCTCTCGCTCGCCCATGAGCTGCGCCACGCCGGCGCCAAGCACCTGACGCTATTGGCGCCGTGGATCGCCTACAGCCGGCAGGATCGCGCGACGCATCCCGGTGAAGAGCCGATGGGGCTGATGGTCGGCAAGCTGCTCTCCTCGATGTTCGACCGCATCGTGACTTTGGACGCGCATAGCCCGGCTTTCGTCGAGTCTTTCAAAGGGAGACTGGTCAATGTCCTGCCATGGATGGCGCTGCAGGCGGGTGGCGTAGACCTCGTCGCGGCGCCGGACCACGGCGCGATCGAGCGGGCGTCGTTGGCCGCGGATGCCCTGGGCGTGCCGTTCATCGTCGTCGAGAAAAAACGCAGCGGGAAAAAAACCACGGCCAAGCTCCAGCCCGGGACCAGGGTCAAGGGCGCGCATATCCTCATGGTCGACGATATGGCCGACAGCGGCGGGACGCTCAAAGCCGCGGCGCGGGCGCTCAAGAAGGCCGGGGCCTCGAGGGTCGAAGCCGTGGTTTCGCACGCCTTCGACATATCAGTCTTGCGCAAGGCGTTGGCTCTTGAGACCGAGTCCGTCAAAGCGTATTATGACCACGACAAGGAGCCGACCGAAGTCGCCTTGGCATTGTTGACCAGGGGATTGTCCGGCTGATCCTTATGCCTATCCATAAATAACCATATGTCCAATTTGAACGGTCCGGATTCGTTTAAGTTCGCCGGCGAGAGCTCGGCCGAGTCCGAGCTGCCTAAACAGGTCGCCGAGGCTTTCAAGGCGAAGCTCGAGGAATATGTCGAGGAGAATTCCGATTCGATTTTCGGTTCCGTGATAACCGACTACATCCTGGAATTGACCGCGAAAATCCGTCAAAAATTCGGGGCGGTCGAGAAGCCTGAATCCGAGGACGATTTGGGCATACGGCGCGAAGAGAGCCAGGGGCCCTCCCGCAGTATCGATGATTTCGGCGGAGAATGGCATGGCACGATCTTTTTCCAAGGGGAGCCCATACTGAAATGGTCTGCCGGAGGGGATGGGTATGCGGGGAGTATCGACAGTTGGGATGATGCGGCACTGAACCGGGCCATGCAGAAGTACGTAGGGAAGCTGAAAGGGGAGGTTGGCTAGCGCCAACGCGAAACAGAAGCCCCGCGCGATGAGCGCGGGGTTTGCGGTTTCGGAAGCAGGCAGGCGTCTCACTTCAACCGGTGCAGGGCGGCGTAGGTGACGGCGTTCTGCTCGGCGGCATTCTGCGAATCGCGGAATTTGGCGACGAGATCCGCGCGTTTTTGTTTCTCCAGCCACGCGTGGATTTCCTTGCGCAATATCTGGTTGCCGCGGCCGTGGATGATGCGGATCGTTTCGGAGCCGGTCATCAGTTCTTGGTGCAGGAACTTGTCCAACTCGTGCAGCGCCAGGTCCTTGGTCAGGCCGTGCAGGTCGATTTCCGGGCATTCGCCCAACTCGGCCGCGAAGATGGCGGACTCGAAAACGTCGGTCGGCGCAGCCGGTGTCGTTTCGGAAGATTGCTTTTCGGACTTTTTCCACATGCCCATAGGTCATTGAGGGTCTGGCCATCCCACGGTAGAATGCCTGAAGGCAATAAGCAATATGGAAAAACGCCTTTGGCTGTTTCTGTCGGGGATAATCGTCGCGGCCTCCATCGTCGGCTATGCGGGTTGGCGCTGGGGAGACAAGCCAAACGTCGGTTTATCTTGGCTTTGGGCCCAGGGACAAACATTCGACGAGCGTGTCCAGCCGGTTTCGTCCGAGGTTCCGACCTCGAGCCAGGCGAGCAGCGCCGTCACCACGACCGCCGTCGGAAAAACAGCCAATGCTTCGGTCGAAAAAGTGGTGGATGGCGACACCATCGAGGCGAAATTGGACAGCGAGGATAAAATCTACAAGATCAGGTTCCTCGGCATCAACACGCCCGAGACAGTAGACCCGCGGCGGCCGGTGGAATGTTTCGGGAAGGAGGCTTCAAACAAGATGAAGGAGCTCCTGACAGGCAAACGCATCCGGCTCGAAGCCGACCCGCAGGCCGACGAGCGCGACAAGTATGGCCGGCTGCTGCGCAACGTCTTCCTCGAGGACGGGACGGATGTCAACGCCTACATGGTGCGGGAAGGCTATGCCTACGCCTACTTGTCTTTCCCGTTGGACGCCAAACGCAAGAAAGAGTTGAAGAAACTCCAAGAAGATGCCAAGATGGCGCAACGCGGCCTCTGGGACCCGGAGAGCTGCAACGGCAATAAATAATCCCATGAAATACCTCAAGACAATACCGATGCATAGGATGGTCTGGGTCCACCGGGCCATGCTTTGGACGGCGCTCGTCGGCCTGTTCTCGTCGCTGTACCTGACAATCACTTACCTCACGGGCAAGCCCATAGTCTGCGCCGTCGTGTCCGGATGCGAGATCGTCCGCGCCAGCGCCTGGGCCACGACTTTCGGCATACCGCGACCCGTCCTCGGACTGGCTTTTTACGGGGCGATCATCCTATCCCTCGCCATCCGGACCTATGCCCCGCACCACCGGCCGGATTTCTGGAAGAGCATCACGCTGCTCGCGACGTTTTTCGGCTTCGTGGAATCCGGGTTCTTGACCCTGGTCCAAGTCTACGAAATCCGGGCGTTCTGTTTTTGGTGCATTGTTTCCGCCGTCGCCGCCACCATCCTGTTCGGCCTGTCGTTTTTTGAGGGTGATGAGCGCTTGGCCGACAATCTGGTCGCCCGCGAACTGAAATGGATGTTCGTCGCTTTCTTCGCTGCGACGCTGACCGGCGCCCTGGCGCTCTGGTTCATGCTGGCCAAACCGGGCGGCGGGACACTGCCGGCCATCGGACCGGCGACCGTGGGCTTGGCCGAGATCGCGCCGGCGGACGCGCCGTCCGAAGGGCCGGCGACCTCGACCGTGACCGTCACCGAATTCATGGACCTCCAGTGTCCGGGATGCCTGGACTATTATCCGATCATCAGGAAAATCCGCGACGAATACCGCGGCCGCATCCGGTTCGTGCAGCGGATCTTCATGCTGCCCGAGCTGCATCCCAATTCCAAAGGCGCGGCCATCGCGGCGTACTGCGCCGAAAAGCAGGGGAAGTTCTTCGAGTTCGCGGACGCGGCGCTGGTCAACCAGAAGGCGCTGACCCGTGACGACCTCAAGCGTTACGCCAGCGCCCTGCATCTGGATCTTAAGGCTTTCGATGCCTGTCTGGACGATCCGGCGATGGCCGACCGGGCCGTCGCGGAACGCAAGACAGGCGAGACGTTCGGCATCGATTCAACCCCGACGATATTCATCAACGACGAGAAGTTGTCAGAACCTCCGGGTTACGCACAGTTCAAGAAATTGATCGATGAGAAGTTGGGGAAGTAAAGCCCTCCTGTCTACTTTTGTGACCAAAAGTAGCAAAAGTCCTGGGGGTCCGCGATGCCGCTCTCGGTGTCGCGGACTTTTGCTCTTTTGCGGTCCACGCTTGGCGCGGACCCCCAGACCCCCCGAGGTCACTTGCGAATTGGGGCTCCTTGACCCAAAAACCAATCGTCATTCCAGCGAAAGCTGGAATCCACGGCCGAACCTTGACTTTTCGGCATTCTTCGGTTTAGGTGAGCGGGTACTTTCCAAGGAGTGTGAGTCATGGTTGATGGGGAGAATTCGCCTCAGGTCCGGCCGGAACTCCAGCCGGCCGTATTCTTCGACCTGGATGGGACATGGTTCCGCTGGCAGCTGTTCGACGAGTGGATCAAGGAGATGATCCACCTGGGGCTGTTCCCGGAGATCGTCTACGCCCTGGCCAAGAAGGAGCGTCTGGCCTACCAGAACCGCGTCGGGCCGTTCAGCGCCTGGGTCAAGAAACAGGTCGAGGCGTACGGCGCTTACATGCGGGGCGTCAGGGTCGCGGACGTCAAGTTCGCGGCGCACCAGATGATCGCCGAGAAAGGCAACCGCGTCCACGTCTTCGTGCGCGAGCTGGCCGCGGTAGCCAAGGAAGCGAACTACCGGCGAATCATCATCTCAGGGTCGCCGGTCGCGGTGGTCGAGGCGTTCGCCGAAGCCAACGGCATCTGTTCGTTCCTCGGCACGGAGCACGAGGAGCGCGACGGCGTCTATACGGGCGTGACCACCAAGGAGTGGGTCAACGATAAGGCGGAAGCCGTGAAGCATCAGGCCGATCTTTACGGGATCGACCTCGGGCTTTCCCTGGCCATCGGCGACAGCTTCAGCGACCGCAAGATGCTCGAGCTCGTCGGTTTCCCGATCTGCTTCAACCCGGAGAAGAAGCTCCGCGACCTGGCCTTGGAACGCGGCTGGCTGATCGTCGTGGAGAAGAAGGATTGCCTCCATATGTACCTGAAGCGGCCCGGTGACGACCAGCCGAAAGTCGTCGGCCTCTACGACTATTTGCCGGCGGTCATCGCCCTGAAGCTTAAAGAACGAGGCGTGTGAGACTCGGCCCCGCGGCATTGCGCCCGGGGCTCTTTTTATTTAAGGTATGGTCAATATGAAAATCGACATCGCGCAGACAGACGTCTTGGATGCGGCCTGCGACCTCTTGGTCGTCAATCTGTTCCAGGGCGTGACCAAGCCGGGAGGGGCGACCGGAGCCGTGGACAAGGCGCTGGACGGCGCCATCTCGCAGCTCATCGAGCAGGACCATTTCGAGGGCAAGCTGGGGCAGGCCATGGTCTTCCCGTCGTTCGGCAAGCTGAAAGCGCGCAAGGTCGCGGTCATCGGACTCGGCGACCGCAAGCGCTTCGATGCGGATGCGGTGCGCAAGGTCGGCGGGCATATCGTGAAGCTGGCCATGAACGCCAGGGCCGAGAAAGTCGCGACCGTTTTGCATGGCGCCGGAATCGGCGGGCTCGAGCCGCGCGGCGCGGCGCAGGCCTTGGCTGAAGGTCTGCGGCTCTCCGCTTACCGTTTCCATGTCTACCACGGGACGCTGCGCAAGAAAGACAAGCCGCCGCATGAGATAAAATCGGTCGTCGTCTGCGAAACCGACGTGAAGGCGTTCCGTCTCGGGCAAGAGGGCATGGAACGCGGCGTCGTTCTCGCCGAAGCGACGAACGCGGCGCGCGATCTGGTGAATACGCCATCGGAACACATGGGACCGATCGACTTGGCCTTGGCCGCGAAACAGCTCGGAGGCAAAGGAGTGACCGTCAAGACGCTGGACCGCGAAGCCATGGCCAAGCTCGGCATGACCGCGGCTTTGGCCGTGGCGCGAGGCTCGCTCAACCCGCCGCTCGGAGTACATCTCGCGTACAAACCGAAGGGCGCCAAGAAGAAGGTCGCCATCGTGGGCAAGGCCGTGACGTTCGATTCCGGCGGCCTCAACATCAAGCCGGGTGACTCGATGACCACGATGAAGATCGACATGGCGGGCGCGGCGACCGTCATCGGTTTGTTCAAGGCGCTACCCAAGCTCGGCCTGAACGTCGAGGCGCACGGCATCTTCCTGGCCGTCGAGAACATGCCGAGCGGCAACGCCTACCGACCCGGCGACGTGGTCAAAGCCATGGACGGGACGACCATCGAGATCATGAACACCGACGCCGAAGGCCGCGTCACGCTGGCCGACGCGTTGTGCTACGCCAAGTCGCTCGGACCGGATGCCATCATCGACCTCGCGACTTTGACCGGCGCCTGCGTCGTGGCGCTCGGCGAAGACATCGCCGCGCTCCTGACCACGAGCGGCAAGCTGTCCGAGAAAATCATCCAAGCGTCGCGCGAGACCGGAGAGCCGGTCTGGGAGCTCCCGCTTTACGAACCGTACAACGACCACATCAAATCCAAGATCGCGGACATCAAGAACGTCGGCGCACGCGGCCAAGCCGGCACCATCTCGGCGGCGCTGTTCCTGAAGCCGTTCGTCGGCGATACGCCATGGGCGCATCTCGACATCGCGGGACCGGCGTACACCGAAAAGGAATCCCGGCCCGACCAGCCGTACGGCGCGTCAGGTTTCGGGGTGAGGCTGTTGGCGAGGTTGCTGCAGTCGCTGTCGAAATAATCCGTCGTCCTGAACGTAGTGAAGGACCTATAAGGGTCCTTAGCGCCGCTCAGGATGACGTTTGTTTTATTCTTGAAATATCCTGTGGATAAAATTCGGTGCGTCGGATGTGGTATAATTTGTCCACAGCACCTATATGACAGTCAAAGTATATTCCACGCTGACCTGCCCCTACTGCAAATTGACGAAAGATTTCCTGAAAGAGAAGGGGATAGCGTTCGCTGACATCGACGTTTCGGCGGATCCGGCGGCGGCCAACGAGATGGTCAAGAAGTCCGGCCAGATGGGCGTGCCGGTGTGCGACATCGACGGCGCCATCATCGTGGGCTGGAACAAGGCGGCGCTCGAGGAGGCGTTGGGATTGAAGGTCAAAGCCAAAGCCTGAAGGAATAAAGGATGAGGAACGGGGATTGACGAAGTCTCAGTTTTTTGATATCCAAATCCTTATCCGAACGGCACTTCGTCCGGACGACGGTCTGGTGTGGGTCAGGAGAAGAACCGTGGGCAAAACCAAGAGAGCGAAGAGAGGGCCATATTGGAAGCCAGGTCTTGAGGCGGAGCGTCTCGCCTATTGGGAAGGCCGCTTCCCGGAGGAAAAGGGGAATCTCCTTCGATGCTGCCTCCTTCCGATTTACGGTTGGCAGCCGAAGCTCATGCCTGCGCTCGCCGACCTGGACGGGCGTGCCAGGACGGCAATCTTCTGGAGAGAAACCACCGGGGTGCGGCAGTTTCGCCCGATAGAAGCGGATGCGCTTCAGGTTTTGCTCTCGGTCAGCATAGGCAGTTCTTTGCTCGATGTATTCGAGGGCTTGTGTCGCGACGAGGAATACGCGGCCTGGCAGCTCTGTTTTTGGGCGATGTGGCCAGGCTTGTGTCGGATCCGCAATCCGTTCAAGCATCATCATCGGGATGCGCTCGAGATTGCGCTCTTCCGCATCTATCGCTCGTTCCGCGATGGTCAGCCGGAAGAGGCGGCAAGGTTCAAGCCGTTCATCGATCTGTGGAGGGCGGGGAATTTCCCGGTCGGGTTCGACAAGGACGGGAACCTGCTGGTGCTGGTCGCGTAACCAATGACGCCGCGTGGGTCCTTCGCGCGGCGTTTTTAAATACCGAAAGGGCGCGATTTATCGCGCCCCCAAGTTCCTAAAAATATTTTTTTACCCTTTTCCCAGCGTCGACTCGCCCAGGTTCCAATCCACGGGGCAGCGTTCGCCGGTCTGCAGGGCTTCGAGCACGCGGAGCGTTTCCTTGACCGAGCGGCCGACCGAGCCGGCCGAGATGAGCGCGTAGCGCAGGATGCCCTCCGGGTCGATGATGAACGTGCCGCGTTCGGCCGAGCCGTCATCCTCGTTCAGGACGTCGTAGTCGCGGGCGACCTTCTGCGTGGTGTCGGCCAGGACCGGGTAGTCGACCTCGGCCAGGTCGCGCTCGAACCAGTTCTTGTGGCTCCATTCGGAATCCGTGGAGCAGGCTACGATCTCGCAGTTGAGCTTCTGGAAATCCGCCTTCATCTTGGCGAAGCCTTTGAGCTCCGTCGGGCAGATGAAGGTGAAGTCGCGCGGATAAAAGAAGAACACGAGCCATTTGCCCTTGTAGTCGGCGAGACTGGTCTTGCCGAAGTCCGTTTTGCCTTTCTGGTATGAGATGATGCCGGAGAAGTCCGGTGATGGTTTGTTGAGTTTGATCATAGTGGTTATGCGCCTGAGGCTTTTTTATAGAATGAGTCGACTTTTGTCCAATCCAGGTTTTTGAAGAAGTCGTCGATGTAGGCTTTGCGGTCAGAACCGTAGTCGATGAAGTAGGCGTGTTCGTAGACATCCAGGACGAGGATGGGGATTGCGCCCCAGACGCCGCCCTGGTTATGGGCGTCGCCGATGTAGGTGCGCAGGGTCTGGTCATGGACGTCCCAGGTGAGCACGACCCAGCCGCGGGCGGCCATGCCGCAGGCCTTGAAGTAACTGATGAAGTTGTCGAGCGAGCCGTATTTCTTGGACAGGGCTTCGACGATCGCTCCGGCCGGCTGGCCGTCGCCGCCCAAAACCTCGAAATACCACTCGTGCAGGTAGACGCCGTTCGTGGCGAACGATTCGCCGTCCTTGAGCGCCCGGAGTTCCGAATATGACTGGTTGGCGGTCGAGACGTCGCCGCCGTGCGAGAGCACGGCCAGCTTTTCGCTTATCTCGTTCTTTTTGGCGACGTAGCCGGCGTACAGCTTGTCGTGGTGGATGGAGATCGACTTGTCCGAGATCCCTTTGAGGGGGTTCTGGAACGGCAAAGGCTTGGCTTCGATTTTCATATTGAGCGTCATCCTGAGCGGAGGCCCGACGGGCCGGAGCCGAAGGTTCTCTGGACAGAGATCTCTCGGCTTCGCTCGAGACGATAGGGTCCTAATGGTTATTTAGCGGCCAGCATGGCCTTGATGATGTCGGCGTCTTTCGGCATCCCGCGTTTGAGGAAAGCGATTTCGCCCTGTTTGCCGATCCCGACGACGGAACGCTTGATGACCTTGTGGCCGAAGAGCGACTTGATGGCTCCGTACTTGGCGCTGACCTTCTTGTCCTTGTCTATCAGCAGCGGGAAGGGGAAGCCGTGCGTCTTGATGAAACGCTGGTGACTGTCCTTGTCGCCGTGGTTGATGCCGAACACGGCGGTGTCGGCGGCCACGAATTTGGACCAGTCATCGCGGATGGCGCAGAGCTGCATGGTACAGCCCGGCGTCATGTCGCCGGGATAGAAGACGAGCACGACCTTGCGCTTGCCGCGGAAGGCGGAAAGCTTCACGTCTTTCCCGTCCTGGTCCGGCAGGACGAAGTCCGGCGCCAGGTCGCCGAGCTTGAGTTCGGATGCTTTTTCGGTTTTTGCCATAAGATTGGCATGGATTAATGCTTCGGTTCCTTCGGGTGTCTGGCCTGAAGGCTTGATTTTCTCGGTTTTCGGCTGACTTTATCTTAGGGATGTCGGCAGGTCATGGGTCTTCCGATGCGGCCTTGGCTGAACTCGACGAAAAACCTTCCTTGGACTAACCTGTTGATTGATTATACACGATTTATGGACACAGGTACCGCGGAAAATCAAGTCTTGGAGAGCATGGGCGAAGCCCGGCCGTTATGGCAGACCTGCTGCTTCGGCTGCCTGTTCGGCTTGGCCGCCTTGGTCATCGGGGTCTTGGCCGTGGTTTTCCTGTTCGGCGGACCGGGCATCGAACGGGTCAAGGTATTGCCGACGAATTTCCCCAAGGACATCCAGGTCTACAGGCCCGAATCCGCCAAGAGCATCACCGTATTGAGCGGCAGCCAGCGCGGCCGGCTGCTCGGGGTCGTCCTGGCTCCGGTCAAGCTTTTCCGCCAATTCAGGAGCGAGAAGGTCGAGACGGAAAGCGGGATTGTCGTTTCGACGGCGCCGCTGCGCATCGAATGGCTGGGCAAGGAGCCCCAGCCCGAAAGCTGGTTCGATCGGGCCCTGAGGCTGGCCGAAGGGGTTGACACGGTCTCAATATCTTGGGAGTATTTGCCGGCCACCCGCCAAGAGGTCCTGGACTATTATGGGCGGGTTTTAGCCCAAGCCGGGATGAAGGTCGTGGCGTCGTCCGAAAAGGCTACCCGGACCGATCTCCTGACGGCGACAGCGGAAGGAATGGAAGTCCAGGTCCACCTGCAGCCGGCGGCAGACGGCCGGACCGTCGAGAACCTGGTCCTGATCGTGAATTACCGAAACCGTTGACCATCTTTATGAAGATTACCCGGACTGTCCTGTCGGTTGTCTTGGCCGCCGCGGCCTTGGCGGCTTTCGGTTGCGCTAAGCCGGACGTCCCCGCGTCGCAGCAGAATGTCGCCACGGGTTTCCAGGTCCTGAAGACGGACGGCCTCGGGGCGGAAGATCTGACGAAGCGGATAACCTTCGTGCCGGCCAGCCTGATAAATATCAAACATACGTTCGCGGACGACCAGAGCGTGGCCGGCGTGTTCGGTTATGCGCCGGGTGAATTCGTGCGGACGCTCGTCATCCGCCGTTTCGCGCCGGGCAACTACAGCGAGGTCGAATGGCGCATGGACGTCAAGGACGCCAAGGCCGTCCACAGCTATGTCGGCTCGGTCGCCGGCCTCGACCTGAAGTCCTCGTACGAGATGTTCCTGCCGTCCCTGTGGCGGGTCAATGAGCGCAACGCCTTGGGCACGAGCGGCGTCTGGCTTTCCGGCGAGGTCTACGAGAACCTCTCCAAGAGCGGTTTGAGCACGTTCGACTTCGGCTTGCTGAACAGCTCCCTCCTGAGCCAAGTCTCGACGTCGACCGCTTTCCAGGCCGAAGCCAAGGCCATCCGGGCCGAAGCCGAGCGCATCTCTGACAAGACCGATGTCAGGCTGACGAAAGTCACGGAAACCAAGCTCGACTGGCCCCTCAAGGTCAACGGCGTCGACGCCAAGGTCAAGGCCTTCAAGGCCAAAAACTGGTTCGGCGAGATGGTCGTACTGGATAATCCGCAGAACCCGCTGGTCCTGAAGGTCAAGTTAAATGATTTGCCTGGCGCACCGAACCTGTCCAAGATGCTGGACTACGAGATAACTGAATTGCGGGACATCAAAGAATGAACGACGACCCCGGTCCGAAAGGCCGGGGTTTTTAGAAATAAAAACGGCCCCGAACGATAGCGGAGCCGCGGGTCCCCGGCGAGCGGGGTCAGTCCGGCCGGTCAAGGCCGGCAGAAAAGGGCTGGATTGTCGTCGCGGATTACTTGTCCGCGGGTACTGCCTGGTTCGCGTTATCGCGACGCGCCGTCACGGTCAGCGGTTCCGCCGGCGGGCTGCTTGTCCGCTGGACGCCCTTGTCGTATTCCTCGAGCACGTGTCGGTCGATGACATGCTGGGTAGGACGACTGTCCCGTTCGAACACAGCCTCGCCCCGGAGCCTGGGATTCTTCGGCATCTCGCAGTACCTCGCTTGTTAGGAGCCCCCAAGACAAGTAAAAAAAGCGAAGATAGTTGACAGCCTATACCGAACCCGAAATGCCGTCAAGGCCGGTCGAATACCGCGAAAAGAAACCGCCCCGTGGTTCGGGGCGGTTTTTCCTGGCTGTTGTCTTACTTGAGCCCTTTATCCTGGTCGATGGTGGTGGCGGATTTTGTTTCGGCCGCGCGGTTATAGTCGGTCGCGTTCACGACCGAAGCGCCGATCGTGTAATTCATGAAGAATGCGTCCGGCAAATCGTCGACGGCCAATTTCCAATTCGGGCCGTAGATGGCGGCGGCGACGTTCTCGGATTCCAGCCGGCGCAGGATGCCTCCCTTGGAGACGGCAAAGACTTTGGGGTCGGTCGTTATCTTGAGCAGCTTGACGCCCGGACGGTAGGTGACGTTCCCGCCGATCTGGATGGCCGAGAGGTCGCTGTCGCTTACGACCTTGATCGTCGGGCAGGCGCTGCCCAGCGGATACCAGCTGCGGAAAGTTTTTTCGTTCGTGAAGACGTAGCGCCTGCCGTCAGCGCCGTACCAGTAGACGGCCGGACCCGAGCCCTTGAGCAGGACGCTCTTGGGCAGGGTAGCGAGCGTGAATTGCTTGCTGCAGACGGCCCAGCCGGAGGAGCAATAGCTGGCGCTGACCGAGACCGGGCAGCCGACCGACGGCATGGGGTTGATGGTGTTGGAATAGCCGGGCGTGTAGCCGGGCGTGTAACCCGGAGTATAGCCGGGGGTGTACCCCGGGATGTACGGACTTGTCAGCGGCTTGGTCAGCTTCGGGGGGTAGCTGTAAAGCTGTTTTCCGCTCTGCGGATATTTGACGGCCAAGTAGCCGAGCGCGGCGGCCGCGGCCAGGGTCACGAGCGCGGCGAGGGCGACGGTGGTCGAAGTGCTGGTCTGCGACTTGGTCGCCGTCGCGATTTTGGACTTTGTCTTTGTCTTTGTCTTTGATGCGGGAGGCATAAGTTTAATAAAAGTTAAAACCGTAGATTATTATAGCACTTTCGCGGATGGGCGCGATAACGTCCGCGGTTTCCTGGGCGCCGTGGCGGATGTTCAGGCTGAACGGCCAGTAATCGTGGACCGCGAAAAAAACGCTGCCGACATCGGCGAAAACGGCCGCCTCGCGCGCCGTTTCCTTGCCCGGGACGGTATTCATGGCCATGAAGAAGGGATATAGCGTTCCGCCGGTAGGGATGGGGTACCATAGGATTTTGCCTTGCGGCGTTGTGAGATAGCGGGCGAAGCCGAATTCCTGCAACGCCGCGGCGGCCATCATCTGGTTGGCCAGGACGACGTGCGGCTTGCCGGCGGCCAGGGTTTCGATTTCACGGACGGCTTCCACGTCCGCCTGGCTCACGCTCGGGCCGGAAAAGAGCGCTTTGGGGTTGGATTGGGGGTAGCTGAAATACCAAGATGCGGCGGCGGCCATGGCGCAGGCCGGGAGCGCCAGGACCTTGAGACGGGGCCGGGCCAAGAGCCGCGGCAGGAGCGCCGTCGCCAGGATCGGCAGGGCGAGGAAATACGAGACCTGGAGCAGGCGCGAGGCGAATTCCGTCTGTTCGTAGGCGATGACGTCCTTGAAGACGAAAGACGTCGTGAGCAGGAAAAGCGTCGCCGTCGTCCCGAGGAAGAAGGCCAGGAGCGGACCGAGACGTTCGCGCAGCTCCCGGCGGACCGCGACGAGGATGATGGCCAGGAGCGTCAGCAACGGCGGCACGAAGGTCCGATAGGCGTAGAGCGCTTCCCAGGGCCAGGGGATGGGGAAAAGGTCGTGCCTATACGGATCGCGGAACAGCCCGAGGAAAAAATCCAGGCGCGCCCAGGGATCCTGCCAGATGAAAGGCGGTTCGCCTTGGCGCAGGTTGTTCAGGGAAAAGAGGGCGGGTAGGGCCAAAGCGAAACCGACGGTGAAGGCCGCGGCCAGGAGGATGCGCGGTAATTTTTTCGGGAAGCGGTTCCAGAGCACGAAGAGCGCGACGAGGAGCGCGGCCGGAGCCCCAAGCAGCGGATGCGTCAGGAGGATGAACAGCGACAGCGCCGCGAAGAGCGCGTCGCACCGCCAGTCCGTCCCGGCCAGCGGCAGGAGCGGCGACAGGGCCAGGAACAGGACGGCCGTCAGGTTGAACGGCACGGTGAACGCCAGCGGCAGGAAGGGGATGAGTAGCGTCAGCTCGGCGCCGACGAGCGCCACGGCCTCATCTGTCTTGAGTCCGCGCCTGAGTCCGAGATAGGCGGCCGAGGGCAGGGCGAGCGCGGCCAGGAGCGGGACCAGCCAGATGTCTAGAGGTTTCAGCGGCAAGGATGTCAGGCGGGCCAGTGCCGCGACGAGGACGTATTGGCCGGCGTACAGGATTTGTTTCGGTTCGATGGCGCCGTCGCGCAGGAGCGCGGCCTCGGCGGCGCGATGGATGAACGGGTCGAAGCCGAATCCGACGGCATAGACCGTGGCGGACACCGAAAAAGCGGCGAAGAAGTGGACGGATGCAAGGACGAGCGTCCAGCGGCTCCGGGTGACGGCCGCGAAGGCCGCCAATGCCGCGGTCGAGATGGCGAAAACGACGAAGATCGTGGCCGGCAAAACGAGCCAGGGGCTGCGCAGCGCGTCGCCGGTCCGGGCCAGGAAAGCCAGACCGATGACGCTCGCGTCTCCCAGGATGATTAGCGCCGCGAGCAATTTGGCCAAAAGCGGCGCTGATCCGCCGCCGGCGCTCACGGCCGCGCCGGTTCCGCGCACGGCGAGGGCGGCGAGCGTGACGGCAAAGACGGCCGCGGCGATCGCCGGAGGCGTCAACCGATAGGCGAAATAGGCGCCGCAGAGCGATAGGCCGAACAGGACGAAGGCGGCCGCGGCG
Source organism: uncultured Gammaproteobacteria bacterium (assembly GCA_964415965.1). Taxonomy (GTDB): domain Bacteria; phylum Patescibacteriota; class Patescibacteriia; order 2-12-FULL-60-25; family 2-12-FULL-60-25; genus CAIKNB01. The sequence continues at coordinate 47,098 of CAYQCK010000002.1, read as the reverse complement.
CCGAAATAGTCCCGCAGCAGCGCGTCGCCGTCGCGGGTTATGTATCGGCCGAAGCGCCGGGCCGCCAAGGCGAACCACGCGACGAAACACGGCAAGGCGACTAGCCACGGCAGAGGGAGCCACAGGTTCAAAAGCAAAAGGGCGCCGCACAGCGCCAGGGGAAATCCGGATTTGATTTTCGGCGGGATGGCCATACCGATCAGTCCTGGGCCGTTTCGGGTTGGGTGAATTTCGCCCAGTTGGGATAAAGCCGCCGGTGGTAAAGGTAGTCGCGCACCGGGCGCAGCCCGGAGATTTCGCGGAAGAGCTTGGACGTCGCGGGATGGCTTTCGGCTGCGCGCCAATCCAAGCCGTGGGCAGACATGGCGCCTTTGAGCCGGTACCAGGCATGGCCGAGCAGGTCCTCGACGACGCGCGTCGCCTCCTCGAGGTCTTCGCCGCGCAAGCCGTCGGCCACGGCCCTTTCGGTCAGCCCGAAATCCCGTGCCTGTTCCTCGCGGTTCTCTTTGATTTCCTTGGCCGTGTCCGGATCGGCGCTGCGCAGCTTCCAGTTCCAATCTTCGAGTTCGGCCTGGCGCACGGCGGCGAGCTCGGCCAGAACGTCGGCCGGCGTTTGGCGCGGATAGGTCATCCAAGAGCCGGCTCGGATCAGGCCGCGGAGCCGCCGCACGGCCTCCGGGTCGTTGCCGCCGCGGCGTTCGCGGAACAGCTCATCCGTCAGGAATGGTTCGTATTTCCACGGATCGCAGCCGATGAGGTTGTCGCAGGCCTCGTGGAGCCGCGCCTGTTCGTCCGCGGGCAGCCGCCGGTCGCGGCGCGCCTTGTCCAGGAATTCCTGCAGGTCGGTGAAGGAATGGAGATGTTCGAGTTTCGGCCGCGCCGGCTCCGCCTCCCGCCTTTCCGTCTTGGCTTTCGGGACGCGCGAACTCTCCGGCGCGGGCGGCTCCGGCATCTCGGCGAAAGGGTTGCGGTCGAGCTTGAAGGTCATGGCTTCAGGCGAAGCGTTCCATCCATTTGGGGTCGACTTTGACGCGGAGCTCGAGGAACACCTTGAGCCCGGTCACGGTTTCGATCTCTTTGCGCGCGGCCATGCCGATCTCCTTGACCTTGGAGGCGCGCGTGCCGATGATCATCTTCTTGTAGCGTTCCTCGGTCGTCCAGATGGTGGCTTGGATGTAGCGCGAGCCGTCGGGCCGCGTCTCGAGCTCGTCGAGCGCGATCTTGATCGAGTAGGGGAGCTCCTGGTCGAGCTTGAGGAAGACTTTTTCGCGGATGAGCTCCTCGAGCCACTGGTTGTGCGAGAGGTCGGTCAGCTGGAGTTCGGGATAATGCGGTTCGCTTTCCGGCAGCAGGTCGAAAAGCGTGTCCACCAGCCGGTTGAGGTTGGTGCGGCGGATGGCGCTGACCGTCAGGGTCTGGAGCTGGCCGATGTCGGCGGCTTCGTATGACTTGGCGTGCGCGCGTTCCTTGGCCGGCAAATCGGATTTGTTGATGACGGCAATCTTGGGGATGTTCGAGGCGCGGAGCAGGCGGCGGATGTGCTCTTCCTCGGGCCCGGGTTCGCGCGACGGGTCCATGACGTACAGGATGGCGTCCACGCCCTCGAGCGTCTCGCTGACGAAATCGTTGAGGACCTTGGAGACGCGGTCCTTGCGCCCCAAGAACACACCCGGCGTATCCACGAACACGATCTGCCCGCGCGGATCGTGCAGGATGCCGCGGACGGGATGGCGCGTGGTTTGCGGCTTGGGCGTGACGATGGCGACCTTGCTGCCGATGAGCGAATTCAGCAGCGTGGACTTGCCCACGTTGGACCGCCCGGCGAGCATGACGAAACCTGATTTCATGCGCCAAGTATAGCAGAGAAACGGAGGATTGACAGGTGCCGAAATCGGTGGTAGGTTCGCCTATCGTTCATTGGAGGCCTTATGGGTAATCCATTCGGAGGTTTGGCGCGGTTCGGCATCTCGGGAATCAAAAGCCCTGCCGGATCCAGGCATACGCTCGCCTATATCCTGCACGGCGACGGGACGGGAAAGGAGTTGCCGCAAAGGATCGCCATCGTCAAAGCGGCGATTGCCCGCTGGTCAGGCAAGGACGTCAAGCTGAGGGGTGACGTCGATGATGCCAGACGGCGGATCGTCGCGCATACCGGCAAGGAACCGGATGCTGACTCGTTGAGGATCTTGGAAGATCTCTATCTCGCAAGAGGTGTGGTCAAAGACATCTATTGCCAGTCCCCCCAACCCAGGGGAAAGGACGGGCAGCCTATGCCGATGGGATTCAAGGCAGTGGTCGCCTGGGACCGTAAGTGCAGGGGTCTGGCGTTCGTGATAGCCTCCTGCTTCCTCGAAATCATAGACTGAGCTTCGAACCGGCGCGGGAACTCCACCCGCGCTTTTCTATATCTTAACCATCTTCGCCACGACCTCGACGTGCGGCGTGTTGGGGAAGAGGTCGAAGGTTTCGATCGATTCGATGCGGTACGTCGCCTTCAACGCCTTGAGTTCCTCGACGAGCCGGTGGAAATTGCACGAGACGTAGACCAGCCGTGGCGGCGCCATCTCCAGCACCGTCTTCAGGACTTTCGGATGCAGGCCGGAGCGCGGGGGATCGAGGATGACCGTATCGGCTTCGATGTCTTTCCACGACAGATCTTCGGCTTTGCCGGCGAAGAATCCGCAGCGGTCCGCGACGCCGTTCGCTTGCGCATTGAATTTGGCGAGCTCGATGGCGGGTTCGTCGATCTCGAAGCCGTGGACGCGGACATCGGGCAGGTTTTTCGCGAGATGGATGCCGAAGAAGCCGAGGCCGCAGTACAGGTCGAGGATCGTTCCGGACGACACCGACGAGAGGACCGCCTTCTGCAGCTCCTCGGCCATCAGGGTGTTCGTCTGGAAGAACGAATTCGGATGGATCCGGTAGCGGAGGCCGTTCGCTTCTTCCTCGAGCCAGGGTTCGCCCATGAGCGTCTCGAATTTTTGCGCCAGCGAGATGTCGGTCGTCAGGTTCTGCTCGCCGATGAGGAGGGATGTGCAGAAGGGAGACAGGCGGGCGATGAGCGATTGGCGATGGGCGGCGGTGACGCGCGTCGCGTCCTTAACTACGATGACGATGAGGCGCTGGCCGGTGTTTTTGCCTTCGCGCACAACGACGTAGCGGATGTCGCCGGAATAGAATTTGGCGTCCCACGGCTGGAGGTCGGATTCAGCCATCCACTCGCGGACATGCTGGAGGATATCGCCTGCGCCATCGTCCAAGAGCAAACATGTCTTGACGTCCACGTAGCGCGACCAGGAGCCGTATTCCTTCAGGCCGATTTCGGAGTTCCAGCCGACGGCGAAATCCATGCGGTTGCGGTAGTTGAATTGCCGCGGGCAGGGGAGGACGGAGGCGGCGCGCTCGGCGTGACCGGCCTGCCCGAACGCGCGGTTTATCATCTCGAGTTTGGCTGCGAGCTGGGCGTCGTACTTCAAGTGTTGCCACAAACATCCACCGCAGACTCCGGCTTGCGGGCAGGGCGTACTTGTCCGGTCAGCCGAAGGAGCGACGACCGTCTCGAGCTTGCAGAGCTTTACGCCGCGGTCGCGCGACATGAAAATCGCGGTGATTTCGTCGCCGACTGCCGTGAAAGGGATGGCGGCGACGCCGCGGCCCGTCTTTTCGCCGTCCTCGCCTGTCAGCTCGAAAACGCCGCGGCCCTTGTCGTCGTAGGCGTTGACCTTGCCTTGGATCCTGTGTCCGAAACGCATGGCGGGAATGTATAGGAAAAAGGGGGATTTGGGTAGGGGGAAGCCCTCCTATCTACTTTTGTAACCGAAAGTAGCAAAAGTTCCGGGGGTCCATGATGCGCTCCCGGTGTCGCGAACGTCGGTTATCCTGTGCGCCACGCTTAGCATGGACCCCCGGTCCCCCGTGTCACTTGCGAAACGGAGTCGCGTGTTGCCCAATTTAAGGACTGACGGTACCTTTGCGGCATGGAACTGCATCTTATCGCCCATGACATCAGGTCGGCGCAAAATGTCGGGTCTTTGTTGCGGACTTGCGATTCGTTGGGCGTGGCCAAGCTGTGGCTGACCGGGTATTCGCCGGAGCCGTCGCATCCGCGCGTGGCCAAGACGGCGCTCGGGGCGCAGTCGTCGGTCGCGTGGGAGAAGATGGCCGACGTCGCGCAAGTCATCGAAAACCTGCGGCGCGACGGTTTCCGCATCGTCGGATTGGAGCTGGACAGGCGGGCGGTGGATTTGGCGACTTACCGTCCCGCGGACAATATCGCTTTGCTCCTCGGGAATGAGGTGGACGGGATTCCGCCTTCGCTGCGCGCGTTGTGCGACGACCTGGTCTTCATCGAGCAGAAGGGGATGAAGGAATCGATGAACGTGGCCGTGGCCGCCGGGATTGCGTGTTACCGGCTGTTGAATGTATCGTAAAACCAAAATATGCCGCGAGTCTCCATCGTCATCCCGACCAAGAACGAAGAACGGAACCTGCCGAAGCTCCTCGATTCGATAAAAGTCCAGACGTACGCGGATTACGAGATAATCGTGGCCGACGCCCATTCGACCGACGCCACGGTAGCCATCGCCGAAAAGTACGGGGCCAAGGTGGTCGAAGGCGGGATGCCGGGTCCGGGCCGCAACAAGGGCGCTTTGGCGGCGAACGGCGAAATCGTCATATTCTTCGACGCGGACGTCCAGATGCCATCCAGCCGTTTCCTGGGAGATACGATCGCCGAAATGGACCGGAAAAAACTCGACGTCGCGACCTGCCGCATCAAACCTTTGTCCCGGAAGCAGGTCGATAAGGCGATGCATGAGGCGTATAACGCGTACGCCATCGCCATGGAGAAGATCAATCCCCACGCGCCCGGTTTCTGTATCCTGGTCAGGCGGCATGTGCACGAGGGCGTCAAAGGCTTCGACGAGGAAGTGACGTTCGCCGAGGACCATGATTACGTCCATCGGGCGCACAAGATGGGCTACAAGTTCGGCATCCTCAGGTCGCATCCGATAGCGGTCTCGGTCCGGCGCGCCGAGAAGGACGGTCGGATGAACATGGCCATCAAATACCTGTTCGCCGAACTCCACATCATCACCAAGGGTCCGATCAAGAAAGAGCTGTTCGAGTACGAGATGGGCGGGGAGGAGAGGCCCAAGAAGGAGGATTGATTGACGAACGGGCTGCGTAAAGCCTCCAGTCTACTTTTTGACCAAAAGTAGCAAAAGTCCTGGGGGTCCGCGATGCCGCTCTCGGTGTCGCGGACGTTAGCTATCCTGCGGGCCACGCTTGCGCGGACCCCCAGACCCCCTGGGTCACTTGCGAAGCGGGGCGCCTTCGCCCCCTCGTTCCGTCATTCTAGCCCCGGCTCGCTGGCCGGGGTAAACTCCAGCTGGAATCCACCTTTGAAGCCACTTGCGAAGTGGGGTTTTCGGTCGACAGGCGAGAGCAACTGCGGCATAATCGCGCGTGACATGGGGATACAGGAGAAACTCCATCGGTTGTGGCACGGGGAGACGAACGGGTTGACGGCGGCGGCGGTGATCGTCGGCGCTTCGTCTTTGGCGTCGCGGTTGGTCGGGGTGCTGCGCGACCGGGCCTTGGCGGCGACCTTCGGCGCCGGGCCGGAGCTGGACGCGTATTATGCGGCGTTCCGCGTACCTGACCTGCTGTATTCGCTGCTCATCATGGGCGCGCTCTCGGCGGGGTTCATCCCGGTCTTCACGGATTATCTGGAGAACAAGGGGCAGAAAGAGGCCTGGAAGCTGGCGGAACAGGTGCTGGCCACCGTCGGCTGCGTGACGGCCGCCGTGTGCGCGGTCCTCGCCGCGTTCGCGCCGCAGCTCGTGCCGTTGACCGTGCCGGGCTTCACGCCGGAACAGACGGCGCTGACGATCCAGGTTTCGCGCATCATGTTCCTGTCGCCGCTCCTGCTCGGACTGTCGGCCGTCATGGGCGGCGTGCTCCAGGCGCTGAAGCGGTTCCTGGCTTTTTCCTTGGCCCCGATTTTCTACAACCTCGGCATCATCTTCGGCGCGCTTGTCTTGGCCCCGCGCTGCGGCGTCACGGGCGTGGCCTGGGGCGTCGCGTTGGGCGCGCTCCTGCATCTCGCGACGCAGGCGACGGTGGCGTACCGGCTGGGCCTGCGCCGCCTGCGGCTGCCGACCCTGTCCGAACCTGGGGTCAGGCGCATCATCAAGCTGATGGTGCCGCGGACCTTGAGCCTGGGACTGACGCAGATCAACCTCATCTTCCTGCTGGCTATCGCTTCGTCGTTGGGCCTGGGGTCGGTGGCGGTCTTCAACTTGGCCAACAACCTCCAGTCGTTCCCGGTCGGCATCATCGGCATCTCGTTCGCTTTGGCCGCGACGCCGTTTTTGGCCCGGGCCGCGAGCCAGAAGGATTGGATCTGCTTCCGCGACGAGCTGTCGTCCGGGATGACGAAGATCATGTTCTTCATCCTGCCGGCCACGGCGCTGTTCTTCCTGCTCCGCGCCCAAGCGGTGCGCCTGGTCCTGGGGGCCGGCCAGTTCGATTGGTCCGACACCATCCGGACGGCGAACGTGCTTGGGCTGTTCGTGCTGTCGCTCTTGCCGCAGGCGCTCGTGCCGCTCCTGGCGCGGGCGTTCTTCGCCTTGGAGGATTCGCGCGTCCCGCTCATCGCGAGCGCGGTAGCAGAAGCCGCGAACCTGGCGCTGGCGTATTTCCTCAAAGACCAAATCGGGATTTTGGCGCTGGGCGTCTCTTTCTCCGTCGCTTCGCTCCTGAACGCCGCCATCCTCTTCACCGTGCTCCAGCGCCGGGGACTCGGGGTCAAGGGCCGGGAATTCGGGCTGTCGTTCCTCAAGACCATGGCGGCCTCGGTCGCCATCATCGGTTTCGGCTGGCCGGTGCGCCAATTCATCGGCACCCAATTCCCGCTGCGCACCTTCTGGCAGGTGGCTCTCCAGGCCGCGGCCGCGGGTTTCGTCGGCGTCACGGCGTTCGTCGTGGTGGCCCATCTGCTGAAGTCGCGCGAGATGATCGAGTTCAGGCAGGCGCTCCAGCGCAAGCTCCTGCGCCAGAAGCCCAAGATCGCGGGCGGCGAAGAAGCGCAGGGGCATTGAACGTGCTAGAATCAAATCCATGAAAGCGGCAAAAGCTGCGGCCATCCTCATCCCGCTCGTCCTCCTGTCGGGCTTGGTCTACGGGGCGTACCGGTTTTTCGGCAGCGGTTTCAGGGTGAACGCGCCGCCCGCGGCTCCGGTCGCAAAACAGGCGGAGCGGCTCGCGGAAACGCGGACGGAACCCAAAGAGGCGGCGGAAGGCAAGAAAGCGCTGGCGATCCTCGAGGATCATGACGGCGAGTTGGTGATTTTTCGCGGCGGCAAAACGGCTGACGTGCGGCCCAAGATGGAGCTCTTGGAGGGCGATGCGATCGAGGTCGGCCCTTGGTCTTCGGCGAGGATATTGTGGTTGGGCTACGGCCGGACCGTCATCGATGAGGGGAGCCGGGTCGTCATCAGCCGCGCCGCCGGTCGGGAAGGCGCTTGGACCGCGCGCCTAAAGCTCGAGGGTGGGCGCATCTGGACGCGCTTCGAGAACCTGGTGCTGGACGGTTCGTCTTTCGAGGTACGGTCTGGGAGCTTGATCACGTCGGTCAGGGGGACGTCGTTCGGCGTGGAGCGGACGTTGCAGGAAGTCAAAGTCACGGTCACTGAATCCAGTGTCGCCGCCTTTTATGTCCGCGACCGGGAACCGACATCGGAGGAGCGCGCGCGGGGCATGACGGAACCGGTCGAGGAGACGGTCGGCGAACCGATGATCGTGGCAGCCGGCCAGCAGGTCACGACCGCGGCCGACCTGCCGGACCAGGACTTGACGCCGCTCATCCCGTCGCCGGTCCCGGCGACCGGGCTCGAGGCCGACCTGTTCATCAAAGGTGCCGATGTCCCGGCGACGCCGGACGAGTTGGAGGGCCGCGCGCCGGCGGTGAAGCCGGCCGAAGCGTCGGGCAGCGGCTCGTCCACCGGCGGGACGGCTGACGGCGGCGGACTGAATCTCCTGAACGTCACTCCCCAATAATCCAATATGCAAAACCTGAATAAAGTCGTTTTGGCTGTCACGGCCGCCCTGGCCGTCACGGCTTTGGGCGCCGGTTGCTTAAAGGTTGGTCCACGGGTGACGAAGGCCCCTGAGAATCCTAAGACGGTCCAGATGGCAGGCAAGACCGGTGCCGGTCCGGCGCAGGAACCGGGCGACCAGTTCGAGGCGTCGTCCAGTTCGGCGGCGTTGGCCTATCTCCAGCTGAACGGCGGCAAGGCCGATGTCACGCGCGGCGCGACCAAGGTCGCGGCAGTCGACGGTTTGGAGCTTGCGTCGGGCGACCGCATCACGGTCACGACCGGGACGGTGTATATCGTCTATCCCGAATCCGGCGCCTCGGAGCTCGAAGCCGGAACCGACATCGTGCTGTCGACGGACGATGGCCAGCCGGGTCTGGTCATGCAGCTCGAGCTCACGGCCGGCCGTATCTGGACGCGCTTCGAGCGGCTCTTCGGGAGCGGCGAATATTACGCGGTGTCGTCCAACGGCGTCGTGGCGACGGTGCGCGGCACGGCCTTCGGCATGAGCGTCGCCGACGGCGAGGTGGATGTGCAGGTGGCTGACCACGCGGTCGAAGTCATCGCCGCCAAGGGTAACCCGTCGGATTGGGCCTCGCTCAAGATCCGGCAAGCGCTCAAGATATCCGCCGGCCAAGGCCTGAAGATCGCGACGCGCGGCGCCTTGCCGGACATCCAGCTGCTGAAGGACAGCGTCCGCCAACTGAACGCCAACGAACGCCTCACGGCCGGATTCAGGTTCGGCGTGAACCGGCTTTTGCCCGAACGCCTGCGCCGACCGATCAATCCGGTCCGGCTCAGGGTACAGCCGGTCATGACGCCGGAGCTGCGGCTCTACCGAGAATTCCTGCTGCGCCGCGAAGCCCTCATGCAGGCCGCGTCGTCGACTTTCGTCGCGCCGTTGCGCGCGCCGACCCTGCAGGAGACCACGGCGCCGACGACGACGCCGGTCATCAGAGGGCCGAGCGGATAGGGGATTCCATCTAGCATAAGGCAGGAAAGGGCGCATGGTCGTGCGCTCTTAAGCGCGACTGGTGACGGTCGCCTCGCTCCGATTCACGTCGGGGCATTTCTTTATCCGGACCATTGCCAAACCTCGTATTTTCAGGCAGACTGCCTGCACATGGACCAGTCGAAAATCAGGAATTTCTGCATCATCGCCCACATCGACCACGGCAAGTCCACGCTCTCGGACCGGCTTTTGGAATTGACCGGCACCATCGAGAAACGGCGCATGCAGGCGCAGATGCTCGACACGATGGACCTGGAGCGTGAACGCGGCATCACCATCAAGCTCCAGCCGGCGCGGATGAAGTATGAAGCCAAGGACGGCGAGGAATACCAGCTCAACCTCATCGACACGCCGGGGCACGTCGATTTCAATTACGAAGTCTCGCGGTCTTTGGCCGCTGTCGAGGGCGCGGTCCTGCTCGTCGATGCGACGCAGGGGGTCCAGGCGCAGACCATCGCGAACCTCTATCTCGCGCTCGACCAGGACCTGGCCATCATCCCGGTCCTGAACAAAATCGATTTGCCGAACGCCGAGCCGGAGCGCAGAGCCGAGGAGCTGATGAAGCTCATCGGCTGCAAGCGAGAGGAGATCCTCTCGGTCTCGGGCAAGACCGGCGAAAATGTGGACAAGCTGCTCGAGCGCGTGGTCAAGGAAGTGCCGCCGCCGACCGGCGATTACGGCAAGCCATTTCGCGCGCTCATCTTCGATTCAAAATACGACGACTATAAGGGCGTCGTCGCGTATGTCCGCGTCATTGACGGCGAGCTCAAGCAGACCGAGAAACTGAAATTCCTGGCGACCGGTGCGACCGGCGAAGCGCTCGAGGCGGGCTATCTCAAACCCGACTACGTCAACACGCGGCGCATCGCGGCCGGAGAAATCGGTTACATCGTCTCCGGCTTGAAAGAGATCCAAGCGGTGCGCGTCGGCGACACGGTGACGAAACTGAATGACGTATTGGGCACGACCGACATCCATCCGCTGCCGGGCTACAAGGAAGTGCGGCCCATGGTCTACGCCAGCATCTTCCCGAAGGAGGGGAACGAATACCAAAGATTGCGCGAGGCCATGGAGAAACTCAAGCTGTCCGATGCCGCGCTCCAGTTCGAACCCGAACATTCGGCGGCGCTGGGTTTCGGTTTCCGCTGCGGCCTCTTGGGCATGCTGCATCTCGAGATCGTGCAGGAGCGGCTGCGGCGCGAGCACAACATGGAGCTGGTCATCACGACGCCGTCGGTGGCCTACGAGATAACCCGCACCGACGGGACCGACGAGACCATCACCTCGCCGCTGGATTATCCGGAAGCGAACTATCTGGAGGAGACGCGCGAGCCTTGGGTGGCGGTCGATATCGTGAGCCCGGCGGAATACATCGGCGGCATCATGACGCTCGTGTCGGAACGGCGCGGCGAATTCAAATCGACCGATTATCTCGACCCGACGCGCGTGGTCATGCATTACGACATGCCGCTCGCCTCGGTCATCGTCGATTTCCACGACAAGCTCAAGAGCGTCACGTCGGGTTACGGTTCGCTCAATTACGAGTTCAAGGATTACCGGCCGTCGGACATCGTCCTCTTGGACATCAGCGTCGCCGAGAAGCGCGTGCCGGCGTTCTCGACCCTGCTCCACGAAAGCGAGGCATACCGCCGCGGCCGCGAAATCGTGGGGATGCTCAAGGATACGCTCCCGCGCCAGCAGTTCGTCATCAAGATCCAGGCGTCGATCGGCGCCAAGATCATCGCGTCCGAGCGCATCTCGGCCTTCCGCAAGGACGTCACCGGCTACTTGTACGGCGGTGACGTCACGCGTAAGATGAAGCTGCTCCAGAAACAGAAGAAGGGCAAGAAAAAGATGATGGGGCTCGGCGCCGGCACGGTCGAGATACCGTCCGACGCGTTCATCAAGATCTTAAGGCGAGGGGATAGAGATTGATTATGAAGCAGAAGCATTTCAAGGTCATCTGGAAAATCCTGGTCGGGTTGGTCGCGTTCTCGACCATCTTTTTCCTGATCGCGCCGTTCGCGAATTATTTCTAGGGTTTATCCACAGCCGCGCGACGGTTGACGTCCTCGGCTGTTTTGATAGCTGTAGAGGCAGGTGCAGGACAAATGGCTCGACCATTTGTTCTTTCATATCCAACGTCCGTCGAAAGGGTAGGTCGTCATGCGAAAAATCGTCCTCGCTTGCGCGTCGTTCCTGACCGTCATGCTGCTTGCCGGTTGCCTCTATCGCGATGAAGAGCCGGCGGCCGGCGCGAACGCATCGGTCGTCGCGGATCCGAAAGATGATCCGCCGCCGGTCGCGACCGGGATTCCCGGGAGGAATCAGCCGTCGAAGGACGGAACCGGGTTAGGGCCGGCCAAGAAGTCACCGATCGACCTGCCGGAACCGAAGCTGGACGACGAGGATATCCCGACGGGTATCCTGCTCGCGACCTGCGACAGTTCGCCGACCGAGGTCGCGTTGCCCCTGAATGCGGCTGACGGCAAGCTGTGCGACACGGTCACGGCGTATCCGTACCGCGAGGACGCGAACGGCGCGTATCTCGTCGACGGGTCGGTTGTCGTGTGGTCCTTGCCCCAGCAGGAGGTGGCTTCGTTCGCCGGTCCGGCGACCGGCTATGCCGGCAACACGCGCCGCCTGGCGGCCCTGACCGACGTTTTTTGGTCGGCCGACGGTGACGTCGAGCCCGAGACCCAACTGACGGTCTGCGTGGAGCCGCCGGAAACGGCGCCCCATGCTTTCCAGCCCTTGTGCCGCAGCCTGCCGGTGCGCGACGTGGCCAACATCGAAGGCGCCTGGTGCTTTTCCGGCGCCACGTTCGAGGGCGACTGCCACGACGTCACCATCCTGCAGGACGGCCGGCTGATCTACACCGACGACGACGCGCTGTCCGACGGCCTGGTCCGGGCGCGGAGCATCGAGTTCAACCGCGACAACGACTACCTGTACGACGGCGTGCTCGAATCGCACGATTACCTCTACGGCATCGTGCGCGTGAACGGCTCGAACGAAATCCTCGGCACCTGGACCGCCTGGCGCCTGCCGCTCTTCTGACGGCCGGGCCGAAGCCTAAGCCGGAAGCCGACTTGACCCTCGCCAAAAGCGGGGGTTTTTCCGTCTTTTGCCAGCGGTCGGACGGCGTGCCAGAATCCGACGACATGACGAAGCGCTGGCAAATGGTCGAGAAGGAAGATGCGCCGTGCGGCGAGCGGGGTTCGGCGTTGGCCGAGGGGTTCGGCCTGCATCCGGTTGCCTGTCGGTTGTTTTCGAACCGCGGCCTCAAGACGGCGGAGGAGATCGCGGATTTCATCCAACCGGACTGGGACAGGGGCGTGAACGACCCCGCGCTTTTCAAGCAAATGCCTGAAGCGGTGGCGCGCGTCTTCAAAGCGCTCGAAAGAGGCGAGAAGGTCACGGTCCACGGGGACTATGACGCCGACGGAGTGACCGGAAGCGCAGTCCTCATCTCGACCCTACGGGAGCTCGAGAGGCTGTCGCGGGCGATGGCTGACGGCCCGGGCGCCGTCACTTACGAGCCGACCGACGGTCCCGGGTCCGCGATCTCGAACGTCGACTCCTATATCCCGCATCGCGACAAGGAGGGTTATGGCCTGCACCCGGTCACGGTCGACTACCTGAAGGAACGCGGCACTTCGCTGCTCATCACCGTGGACTGCGGGGTCGCGAACGTCGCCGAGATCGCCAAGGCGAAAACCCTGGGCATCGAGACCATCGTCGTCGACCACCACCAGTTCGGGGACGAGCTGCCGGACGCCATCCTCATCCATCCGAAAGTGCCGGGCGAGACCTATCCGTTCAAGGATTTGGCTGCCGTCGGCGTCGCCTGGAAGCTGGCTTGCGCCTTGTGCGTCGAGGCGCGCCGGCGCGCCCTGCCGCTCGTCGAGGGATTCGAGAAGTGGCTGTTGGATTTCGTGTCCATCGCGACCGTGACCGACATGGTGCCCCTCCTGGGCGAGAACCGCGTGCTCGAGACGTACGGCATCAAGGTCCTGAACAAGACCCGGCGTCCGGGGATGCGGATGCTCATCAAATCGGCCGGTTATGAGCCGGGGGCGCTGGACACCAACTCGGTCGCGTTCGGGCTTGGCCCGCGCATCAACGCGGCCGGACGCATGGACCACGCCTCGTTGGCGCTCAAGCTGATGCTGGCCGAAAACGACGAGGAAGCGACCATCCTGGCCGAACGGTTGGAGGAACAGAACCGCGAGCGCCAAAAGGCGATGCAGAAAATGATCGAAGAGGCCGAAACGCAGTTCGCGGTCATGGTCGAGGCGCCGTCTTTGGCGTTCTGGTCGGAGACTTGGTCGCCTTCGCTCGTCGGATTGGTGGCCGGGAAATTCCTGGACCGCACCGGCAAGCCGACCATCGCCATCGGACGCCACGGCGAGCGCTGGGTCGGGTCGGGCCGGTCGTTCCACTTCTTCGACGTGACGGCCGCGGTCAAACGCGCCGGCGACGGCATCCTGACCCATGTCGGCGGCCACGTGCAGGCTTGTGGTTTTTCCTTTCCCCAGGACGTCGAGGCGGTCGTGATGGTCGAGAAGTTCCTGGCCGAAGCGGCCGCGGCCTTGGCCGGCGTCGATGTCGGGCCGGTCCTATGGATAGACGCTGAGCTGAAACTGGTCGAGGTCAACTGGGAACTGGTCGGCACGCTGCAGAGGTTCGAGCCCTTCGGCGAAGGCAACCGCCGGCCGGTGTTCGTCAGCCGGAACCTGCAGGTCGTGTCGTGCGATCTGGTCGGCCAGGCGCAGAACCACCTGCGCTGCGCCTTGCGCGATCCGGACGGCAAATCGTTGCGTTTCATCGGATTCAATTTCGGCAAGCGGGCGGAGGAATTCGCGCCCGGCGCCTTCATCGATGCCGCCTATGAAGTCGGCATCAACGAATGGAACGGCCGCCGCGACATCCAATGCAAGCTGGTGGACGTGCGGGCGGCTGGCTAGACAAGGGCGAGCCGGCATTGGATAATTTTCGGCATGAAAAAAATCCGTTTGGCCGCCGGCGCCACCGTATTGTTTTTAGGCTTCGCTATCCAAGCCGCAGGCGCCGTCGAGCCGAGTTCTTTGGTCAAGGGGAGCCAGCCCTCTGTCTATTACGTAGATGGGGCCCGGCAGCGCCATGCTTTCCCGAACGACAGGGTGTTTTTCACTTGGTACGAGAGCTTCGACAAGGTCCAGGGCATCACCGATGACGAATTGGCCAAGTTGCCGCTGGGCGGCAACGTCACCTACAAGCCTGGAGCCAGACTGGTGAAGATCACGACCGACCCGAAAGTCTACGCCGTGGCCCGCGGCGGCCAGTTGAGGTGGGTGAATGACGAGGCGACGGCCATCGCATTGTACGGAACCGGCTGGGCGAATCTTGTCCATGACCTGTCGGACGCTTTCTTCGCCAATTACCTCCAAGGTCCGCCAATCGGCAGCGTCAACGATTTCCAGCCCTACCAGGAATTCACGGCCTCTCCGGCCATCGGTTATGATTTGGAATTCCGGAAGGCGCTCATAGCCCAATCTTCAGCGGCGAATCAGACGGCTCCAAGCACGCCGACCCAAATCACCCAGCCTCAAACCAGCCAGAATCCCGCGACGAGCCAAGAAGCCAGCCAGAATTCAGCGTCAAATCAAACACCGACCGCCGCTCCGGCCCATGTGCCTTTCCAGCTTAAATCGAAATATTTTTCAAGCGATGCCCGGGCCCAACAGATCGCATCTACGGGTTCCGGTATCGATTTGGTCCAGGCCGGTTTGGCGGATAAAGCGTCGCCGGCCTTCAGGGTCTACGGCGCGTTGTTGATGTTGGGTTACAGTCCGCAGGATGCTGATAATGCGGCTTGGCTTTCCGGCGACCTCAAGACCCTCCACAGGTTCCAGCGGAACAACTCTTTGCCCGAAGGCAACTTGCTGACGGCTGCGACCTTGCAGAAAATGGATGAGCTGTTGTTCCAGCGCGAGGCCTTATACCAGCCATACGCCGAAGCCTTCCCGTTCCGGACGAGATTCAAAACCTGGGATCAGAACGACGTGCCGAAAGAGTTCGTGGCCGCGATCTACCAGATGCCGTTTTCGGTCTTGCCGAAGAGGATCCTGATGGACGACGGAAATTACGCCATCTGTATCCTCGGGACCTGCATGGGTGACGTACTGAATGCCGATGGGACCGAGCCGAATTTCGCGGGACAGGTCCCGAGCCTTCCGGTTGGTTGGCTGTTCGATGACATGTGGTTTTCGCGGAGTACCGCAAGTTATCTACCGCAGAATGCGAGTGTCGATATCTACACCATCCTGCACGAATATGCCCATGCGATTGACGGCATATCTACAGCCCATGAAGCATATACCGTAGATACGGCGGAATTCTACGATATCGGATTCGTCTTGCCCGAACCTGGGTCGGGCATTCTTTTGACTTGCGGCGTCCGGCGTTCATCCTCGATCCAGGATTTCTTGACGGCTTATGGCTATTACGCGTCGGCGAATAAGCAGAACCTGTATTGCCCGGATGGACGGGTCAGGGTCAATGAGGATTTCGCCGATAGCTTCGCGGCATATGTCGCGGCCGGACGCAAGTTCCGATCCGCCGCGGCCAAAAGCGAATACCTCAAGAAAAAATACGACTGGCTGAAGACGAACGTCTTCGAAAACGTGGAATACGATACGGACCTGGTCGTGAACGGCGTTTCCGGCTGCGCCGATGAACCGGGGTATCTGAGCTGCTCCGAAGAGTATGTTTGGGACGGGACGTTGAAGAAATTATGAAACTCACCATCCAGACCGACGGGGGCGCGCGGGGCAATCCGGGGCCGGCCGGCATCGGGGTCGTCATCTCGGACGAAACCGGGAATGTCCTCGAGGAGCATGCCAAGTATCTAGGCAAGACTACCAACAACCAGGCGGAATACCAAGCCGCGATTTTGGGGCTGCAGCGGGCAGTGGCTTTAGGCGCCAAGTCGGCCGAAGTCGTCGCGGACAGCGAATTATTGGTCAAGCAGGCCAGGGGCGAATACAAAGTCAAGAACCCTGATTTGGCTCGGCGGTTCCTGGAACTGAAAAACCAAGAAACCCTCCTTGGCGGTCGGGTTGCGTACCGCCATGTCAGGCGGGAGCAGAACAAGCACGCCGACCGGCTGTCGAACCAAGCCATGGATGAGGGGATGGGGATAACTCGCGAGGCTGAAGGTTGAGCTTATTTGCGCAATTTTATCCTCGGATGTGGTACAATAATGGCGGAATGAAAAACCGCCATTCTTTATTTAAAAAAGCGTCTATGAAAAGACGTAATAGCTGGTCGTGGCCGAAGTGGCTTTGGCGCTGGCATCATCTTGCCTCGGCCTTCGTGCTATTCGTCGGCGTGGGGATGTTGATTGCGGCGCTGCAGTTCGACACCAAGACGCATTACCAAGCCAGGGCGACCTCGGCGGACTATGTCAGGGGCTGGTTGTGGTCCGATCCGACCGGTTGGATATCGTTGAATGACGTGGATTTGTCCAGCGTGCCGGGAGCTTGCCCCAGCGGCTGCGGAAGTTATGGCGTGACGGTCGATACGAACACCCGCGAACTTAAGGGTTTCGGCTGGTCCGACAAGGTCGGCTGGGTGTGTTTCGGGGCGACTTGCCAGGCCCATCCCGACTGTTCAGGCGTCCAGCCCACGGGACCGGCGATGGCTTACGTGAATTCCGGTTCAGGTTTGATTGAGGTCCATGGCTGGTCCAAGGTCTGCAACCAAGGTTCCAAGGGTTGGATTTCTTTGAATTGCCTGGATCCCGGGGCGTGCGTCTTGTTCAGCTATAAGGTCCTATACAACACGGCCAATAAGACGTTCAACGGAAATCCCTTGGGCAGCCATCCGGTCGGGAACTTTTCTTCTTTGGCGTGGAACGGTAATAGCGACGGCTCGGGGTTCGGCTACATCGATTTCCAGTACGCTACACTCAGCACCCCGAACGAACCCCTGATTCCGCCGGGTCCGGCCGAGGCCGAATGCCGCGATGGGTTGGATAACGACCTGAACGGTGCGGCCGATTGCGCCGATACGCAATGCAAATCCAATTCCGTTTGCCAGGAGGTGACGGGCGCGACCGATTTTTGGGGCGTCTCCCTTTGCCGGAATGGCATCGATGATGACGGCGACGTGAACGCCGATTGCCGAGATAACGGTTGCAGCACGGCGCCGGAATGCATCGAGAACCTGACCAATACCGAATTCAACGGCACGGCGCTGTGCGCCAACGGTTTTGACGACGATTGGGACGGTCCGAAGGACTGCATGGATTCGGGTTGTGCCGGATATGCCGGATGTCCGGTCGCCGGCGAGCCGGCCACGCCGCCTGATGTGCATACGGCCTGCAGCAACGGGTTGGATGACGACTTGAGCGGCCTTGCGGATTGTTATGATGCCAATTGCCAGATTGCCGATCCGTTGTGCGTGCCGGCCTGGCTCCAAGCGAAGTTCGGCAATGTCTACGCCCAGCAAGGCATCGTCGGCAGCGCGTCCAAGGTGTCGCAATCCACGTATTGCCTGACCAGCAAGGGGTCGATCACCGGATTCAGCAGCGGTTCCGGCTGCACCGAGGCCGGGGCGGTGAGCCTGACCTTGCCCAAGGGTTCGACGCAATACGCGGGCACGCTCGGCAGCATCGACATCAACGGCATCTTGGCCGGACGATACGGCGAGGTGGTCACTTTGACGCCGGGCAACATCACGGCGGCATTGCCAGCGACTTTGGCGGGCAAGGTATATTACGTGCCCGGGGATGCGACCTTGGGCGCCAAGACTTTCCTGAACGGGACAAGCGCGACGGAGCGGGGGAATGGCCTGCTGATCGTATCCGGCAACCTGACGATATCGGGCGCCGGGACCGTGCTCGATTACACCGCATTGAGCAACGTGACATCCCTCCGGAACCTGGCGTCGTTCGGCATCATCGTCAAGAAGAACGCGGTCGGCGGGGGAGGGAATATCTACATCAACTCCGGGGCGACCAAGATCGTCGGGGCGTATTTCGCGGAAAACGCCATCTACACCGGCACGACCGGCGGGGTCGACGTGCCCCTTAAGGTCTTCGGTCTGATGGCCGCGTACCGCATCAACCTCGAGCGCAACTACCGCTCGGCTGCCCAGGCGGCCGAAGAAGTGGTTTTCGACGGCCGGGCCGTGGCTAACCCTCCGCCGGGCATGGGTGACGTGACCAAATCCTTACCCGCATCACGCGACGCATTCTAACCATATGGGACTTTTCTCCAGGGCACCAGCCGCAAAAAGCTACCTCGGCGTCGATATCGGCCAATCCGGGATAAAGATCGTCGAGCTCAAGAACGAAAAGGGCCGCGCCCGGCTCGTGACCTATGCGTATGCCGCCCTGCCCACGGAATCCTTCGACAAGGCGCTGGGCGAGGATCTCGACAAGACGGCGGTGTTCGTGAAGAAGATGATCGAGAAGGCGAAGTGTACGACCAAGCTGTCCGTGGCCGCTTTGCCGATCTCCTCCGTCTTCTCGTCGATCATCAGCGTGCCGGGTTCGACCGAAAAGGAGATCCAGGAATCCATCAAGCTCCAGGCGCGTAAGCTCATCCCGGTGCCGCTCGAGGAAGTATCCCTCGACAGCAAGGTCATCGATACGGAGGCGACCGGGGAAGGCACGAAGAAGGTGACGCGCGTCCTGCTGACCGGGGCGCCCAAGGGCCTCGTGCAGCGTTATCTTGACCTGTCCAAGAAGGCGGGATTGGAGCTCATCTCGCTCGAGACCGAGGCGTTCGCCCAGATCAGGTCGCTCATCGGCAAGGACCGGTCTAATATCATGGTCATCGATATCGGCTCGATGCGCACCAACATCTCGGTCATCGAGAAAGGCATCCCGTTCCTGAACCGGTCGATCGCGACCGGCGGCGTGGCCATCACCCAGACCATCTCGAAGACGCTTTCCATCCCGTACGAACAGGCCGAGAACATGAAGCGCGACATCCGTTCCATGCAGACCTTCGCCCAGACCGGAGATATCTCCATCATCCTGTCGGCCATCCTGAAGCCGATCATCGACGAAATCCGCTATTCGTTCAACCTGTACCAGGGCCAGACCGAGAACGGACAGCCGAAGCGCATCGACAAGATCATCCTGACCGGCGGTTCGGCCTTGTTGCCCAGCTTGCCCGAATTCGTGACCCAACTCATGAACGTCAACGCGTATCTCGGCGATCCGTGGGCGCGGGTGGTCTATCCGCAGGATCTGCGGCCCATCCTGGACGAAATCGGGCCGAGGTTCACGGTTTCCATCGGCTGCGCCATGCGCGATATCGAATGACGACGACCTGAATGTCCTCAGACATCTCGCTTCTCCCCGAAGAACTGCGGAAAAAGGAAGAAGCGCTGAAAATTTCCGCCAAACAGGAGCCCCCCAAAGACGAGGGGTCGGGGATGAAATTCTTCATCCCGGCGGAAGAGGGCGAGGACATCGAAGTCATCGAAGTCGACGAGGGCGAAATCGACCAGGTCCTGGCCGGCGAACCGACGCTAACCAAGCTGGCTTTCTACGCCACGAATTTTTTCGAAGAACTCAAGTCGAAGCTGTTCAAGCCGCCGGCCGCGGTGGCGCCGCCCAAGCTGCCGCCCCAATTCTTCAAGCCGCCGGCGCCCAAACCGGCCGTTCCGGGAGCAGCCCCGGCGGGACAGGTTTCCCCGACGGCCGCTGGCAAGCCGGCTGTCCCGGGATCTCCAGGCGCTTTGCCGACGGTCGCACCGTTGGGCGGCGCGCCCGCTGCTCCGTCGGCCGGTCCCCAGGCCGCAGCAGCGCCAAAACCAAAGGCCCAGTTTGCGCCTTTCCCGGTCGCCCCCAAGCGCGTCAGGGTCATCCGGCGCGTGCGCAAGCCGTTGCGGGTGAGTTTCGTATCGGATGAGGACGTGCGGCTGTTGCATGTCGACGTCCGCAAGCGCCAATTCACCTTCGCCCTGACATTCGTCATGTTTTTGATCCTGGGCGGCGGGGGTTATGCGTTGCTGAACTGGCAGAAAAGCCAGGCCGCGGGACGCCTGAGCCAAGCCGATGCGCAGTATTTCGAAGTGGAACGTAACATCAACAAGCAGTTGAAATCCTGGTCCGAGTTCCAGAGCCTCGAGCCCAAACTCAAGACCCTGGCCGGCCTACTCGATGTGCACGTCAGTCCGACCAAGCTCCTGCAGGACCTGGAGAACTCGACGCTCCCGACCGTCTATTACGAGAATTTTTCGGTCACGACGGATCGGAAAGTGATGCTGGCGGTCGTGGCGGACAGTCTGGATACGGCAGCCAAGCAGCTCGTCGTCTTCAGGACGGCTCCTTTTGTGAAGCAGGCAGAATCCTCCAGCTATACGGTCGAATACGACGCTAAGGACAAGCGGAGGGTGGATGCCGTCAGGTTCCAGCTGTCCCTAACGTTGTCCGATAACGCGCTCAAGCCGCTGGTGGCCGCGACCGAGGTCGCCCAATGATATGGCTAACCCGAGCCCCATGCCGAACAACCAGAACAACGGAAAGCCGGCTTTGCCGCCGTCGGGCTTGAAGCGTTTCGGCGCGGTCCCCGAAGGAGAACAGGCTAAGGGTCCGTCCAAGATATTCACCGACTACTACGCCGTCATCTATCTTTTCATGATCGCCGCGTTCGCGGCGGCGGCGATATTCATCCACCGGCCGATGATCCAGGAGATAAAACGCCTCAATTCCGAGACCCAGAACAGGCTGTCAACCACCGAAAGCGAGAGGACGTACCTTAAGAGCGTCGAAGGTTCGGTCGCGGCCGCCCAGTCGATTCCCGCGGACATCCAACAGCAGGTGAGCGAAGCTTTGCCGCAGGAACAGAACATACCCTCGCTCCTGGTGCAGTTCGGGGCGGCGGCCCTGGCGAATTCGGTCAGCATCGACACCATAGCTTTCATCGAACCCAAAGGAGCGGCGGGACAAGTGCCCCTGCAGGGCATGGTTGTGCCCATGGACGTTTCCTTGTCCGTGAGGGCCCCGTCGTATTTCGAGATGAGGCGTTTCTTGGGCGCAATCGAAAACAGCTTGCGCCTCATGGACGTCCAAAGCATCACCTTGTCTTCGAGCGACAAGGCCGAAACTTCGTTCAGCATCCTGCTGAGGGTCTATACGTACCAACCGCCGGCTGCCAAGCAAGCTTCGGCCGATACCGCCGCCACTTCGACGGCGGCCTTGGCGGCGCCCGCTGGAGTGCCGTTGCCTCAGCCCAAGCCCTGACGTATGCCGGCTAAATCATCGGTTTTCTCGAGTCTGTTGAAGGTCCTGGGGGCGCTTGCCGTCAGCGGGTCGGTTTTTTGGTTCATTTATAGCAGCCTGGGTCCGGTCGAGGTCCCGCCGCCGCCGCCCTCGCGCAACGCCTTGCGCTTCGATCCGCAAGCCGACATGCGGCAGAACAAGGTCTTCGGGCAGCTGAGCGCGATAGTCAAGGATTTGGACCTCAAGGCGAACGAAGTCGGCCGGCCGAATCCGTTCATGCGGGTCGTCAAAGCCCCGCCGCCTGCGATGGCGAGCTCGACGACTTCGACCCTGCCGACCGCGGTCGCGACCTCGACAGCCGTGACCGCTTCGACGACGCCGGATATGCCGGCGACGGCGGCGCCGCAGCCATAAGACTATGGACGAACAGATCCTCGCCATCCTGGTGAAAAATAAAGCTATCGACGAAAAGACCCTGGCCGTGGTCAAGGATTTAATGCAGCGCGGAAAGACGTTGGAGCAGGCGGCGGTCGGCGGCCGGTACGTGACGGATATCGTCTACGCCAAGGCCAAAGCTGAGGCGTATGGTCTGGATTTCGTCGACCTGACGGAAAGGGTCATACCCAAGGAGACGCTTGACCTGATCCCGCAGGAGACGAAAGACAATTTCAATCTGGTGCCGGTCGAGTTCGACGGCAAGACCCTGCACATCGCCCTGCTCGACCCAAGGGACATCAAGGCAACGGGCGCCATCGACTTTTTGGCCGCGGACCGCGGCTGGACGGTCAAGTACGTGATAGCGCCGACCGCCCAGATCGCCAAATTGCTCAAGAAGCTGAAGGGCTTGGGCACCGAAGTCGCGACGGCCCTAGCCCAAGCCAAGGGTAAATTCACGAAAAAGGAAGAGAAAACCGAGGACTTGGGCAAGCTGGAAGAGGTCATCAAAGGCGCGCCGGTCTCGCGCATGGTCTCGGTCATCATGCGGCATGCCGTCGAGGGCGGGGCGTCGGATATCCACATCGAGCCGCTCGGCGACGAGTCCCGCGTCCGCTACCGCATCGACGGCGTCTTGCGGACGTCGCTCGTGCTGCCGATCTACGTCCATCCGGCCCTGGTCTCGAGAATCAAGGTGCTGGCCAACCTCAAGATCGACGAAACGCGCATCCCGCAGGACGGCCGCATCTCGCAAGACATCGGCGGGCGGAAGATCGACTTCCGCATCTCGACCCTGCCGGTCGTGGACAACGAGAAGGTCGTGATGCGCGTCCTGGATACGACCTCCAGCGCCCCGACGCTCGAGAGCCTGGGTTACCGCAAGGAGCACGTGGACATCATCCACGAACAGAGCAAACGGCCGTTCGGCATGTTCCTGGTGACGGGTCCGACCGGATCGGGCAAATCGACGACCCTGTTCGCCATCCTTAACGGGCTCAACAGCGAGGGGGTCAACATCTCGACCCTGGAGGATCCGGTGGAGTACTATATCCCGGGCGTCAACCAATCCCAGATAAAACCCGAGATCGGCTACACTTTCGCCAGCGGTCTGCGGTCGCTCCTGCGCCAGGACCCGAACGTCATCATGGTCGGCGAAATCCGCGACAAGGAAACTGGCGAGTTGGGCATCCACGCCTCGCTGACCGGCCATCTCGTGTTTTCGACCCTGCACACCAACGACGCGTTCGGCATCATCCCGCGTCTGGTGGATATGGGTATCGAGCCGTTCCTGCTGGCGGCGACCATCAACCTGGGTATCGCCCAGCGCTTGGCGCGGCGCGTCTGCCAGTACTGCAAGGAGCCGCAGGTCATTGACCCGACCGTTATCGAGAAGATGCGGGCCGAAATCAAGCGCATCCCGCCCAAATTCTTCGCGCCGGGATTCGACCCCGACGGCCAAATCCAGTTCTTCATGGGCAAGGGCTGCGTGAAATGCGGCAATAACGGGTATCAGGGCCGGATTTCCATCGTCGAGATGTTCGAGTTCGGCGACGCCTTGCGGCAACTGATCGAGAAGGGATTCCCGCTGCCCGAGGTGCGCCTGCAGATCGCCAAACAGGAGGCGCTGACATTGCGCCAGGACGGCTTGCTCAAGGCCTTGGCCGGCCTGACCAGCTTGAGCGAGGTCATGCGCGTCAGCCAGGAAGTCCAGGAGGGCACGTGACCGTGAGCGGCGCCATTAACGCAAAAAATCTATGAAGCAAAAAGTATTGATCATCGAGGACGACGGCTTCTTGGCCAGCATCTATGCCCAGAAACTCGAGTTGGAGGGTTTCGAAGTGGCGTTCGCGACCAACGGCGAGGACGGCCTCAAACTGGCGCAGAAAGACAAGCCCGACCTGATGCTGCTCGATCTGCTCATGCCGCAGATGGACGGTTTCGAGGTGTTGGAGAAGGTCAAGGCCGATCCGGCGACGAAGGACATCAAGGTCCTGGTGCTCTCCAACCTGGGGCAAAAGGAGGACGTCGACCGGTGCATGAAGTTGGGGGCCGTGGGCTACATGATCAAGGCCCATTCCCTGCCCGAAGAGACGGTCAAGAGGATCAAGGAGATTTTGGGATAATCCAGCCACATGCCTTCATTCAAGTATCGGGCCCGTTCGCCGGATGGCCGCATCCAGGCGGGTTTGATCGAGGCGGAAAGCCAGGAGCAGGCCCAATTGGCGGTCGAGGACCGGGGCATGGAGCTGTTGATGCTCGAGGAGCATCGGAACATCGGCCTCGGACCCGGGGGGACGGTCAACCTGCCGTTCCTGAACCGCATCACGCCCAAAGACATCGTGGTCGCCATCCGTTCGCTGTCCGTCATGGTCTCGGCGGCCGTGCCGTTGCCGGAAGCGCTGCGCAACATCGCGCGCCAGAGCAAGAATCCGCGGATGCAGCAGGTGCTGTCGAGCATCGCGTCCGAAGTCGAAGGCGGCGCGCGTCTGTCCGACGCCTTCGAGACGCATAGCGAGGTCTTTTCGTCGTTTTTCATCAACATGGTCAGGTCGGGCGAGACGTCCGGCCAAATGGCCGACGTCCTGGAATACCTAGCCGACCAGCAGGAGAAGGATTTCGACCTGATGAGCAAATTCAAGGGCGCTATGATCTATCCGGCGTTCATCATCGGCGCCATGATCATCGTGGCCTTCGTCATGATGACGTTCGTCGTGCCGAAGCTCGTCGCGGTCCTGCAGGAAGCCAACGTCGAATTGCCGATAACCACCAAGATGCTCATCTGGACCTCGAATTTCTTCGTGAACTACTGGTGGTTGCTGATCGGCATGATTGTGGCCGGAGCGGTCGGTTTCAGGTTCTGGGTCAGGAACCCATCCGGGAAATACCGTTTCGACTGGCTGCTCATGCATATCCCGATCTTCGGCAAGATGTTCCAGCAGATTTACGTCGTCCGTTTCACGCGGTCGCTGGCGACGCTCATCAAAGGCGGGGTCGATTTGGTCGAGGCGCTCCAGATCGTGGCGAACGTCGTCGGGAACGACGTCTGGAAGATGATGGTTTTCGAGACCATCCAGGAAGTCAACGACGGCAATTCCATCGTCACCGCGTTCCAGCGCTACAAGTTCGTGCCGACCATGATGGTCCAGATGATGTCGGTCGGCGAGGGGACCGGCCGGACCCAGGACATCCTGAACCGCGTTTCCGCCTTCTATGCGCGCGAAATCGACAACATGATCGGCAACATGACCAAGCTCATCGAGCCGCTGGTGCTCATCATCCTCGGGCTGGGCGTGGGCGTCATGGTTTCGGCCATCATGATCCCGCTCTACAGCCTGTCGGGTGCGGCTTGAGTTTTGACCCGGATGTGGATAACTTTTTTGCCCAGTTTCCATCCATGCTATAATTCCGCCATCAATAATTAATTCACGGCCACTAAGGCCGAAAAACTAAAATAGGTAAAATAACCTATGAAGAACAAGAAAGGATTCACCCTTATCGAGCTCCTGGTGGTCATCGCCATCATCGGTTTGCTCGCCACCCTGGCCGTCGTCGCCTTCGGCAGCGCGCGCACCAAAGCCCGCGACGCCAAGCGCGTGGCCGATATCCGCGCCGTCATCGGGGCGATTTCCACGGCTTACCAGGATAATCCGTCCATGGTCCTGTGCAACGGTGCTGCCGCCATCGCCGCCAACATCAACGTCAGCGCCCTGAAGTTCTATCCGGCGACCTGCGGTACGGGCACCGAAGTTTCCCAGACCTACATCAACCTGTCGACCATGAAGGATCCGTTGGCGACGAACACCGGCGCCTGCGCGGCCAATCCGCCGGCAGCAGCGTGTGACTACACGGTGTACAACGGCGCCACCCCGGCGGCTTTCACCATCGGTTTCCGGACGGAAGCCACTGACGTCCAGGGTCTGACGACCGGCCAGAACCACACGGCGAACCAGAACGGTCTGGTCAACTAATAGGATCTGAATCCAAAAACGCCCCGCCTACGACCGGGGCGTTTTGTTTTAACGGAGCTCCGGATGGGGTATAATGGCATCCAATATGAGGTTAAACCTAAAAAGGGGATTCACCATCCTCGAGCTCCTGGTGGTCATCGCGGCGGTCGGCATCCTGGCGGCCGTGGCCATCTACTCCCTGAATGTCACCCGGGCCATGAGCCGCGACGCCAAGCGGGTCTCGGACATCAGCGTCATCCGCGCCGCCCTGACCCAGCACTGGCTGCAGAAGGCATCCTATCCCGCGGCGGATCCGGTCGATTTGGGACGGGCCGGCACCGGGGCCGAGGTCTTGGCTGGCAACGGTTGGGCGACCAGCGACCAAGCCATCGAGCCGATTTTCCTGCAGCGCATCCCGACCGGGCCGAAGGCGAACGAATATTATCGCTACCACGGTTCGGCGCAGGGCTACTCGCTGAAGTTCACGACCGAAAAAGAGACGGCTTACGGTGCGGCCGGGACGTATTACGCCCATTCCGGCGGTGTGGATAAGGACGATTCCGAAAAATAATGTAGGGGCGCATGACCATGCGCCCGTACGCTGAATGGAAATCGAACGGATAATCGGCCTCATTTTCGCCGCCGTCCTGGGCGGGATTTTGGGGTCATTCGGCAATGTGCTCATCCTGCGCTGGCACGCCGGCAAGTCGCTCGGCGGGCGTTCGCATTGCCCGGGATGCAAACGGCCGATCAGGCCGCGCCACCTCATCCCGATCGTCTCCTGGTTGTGGCTCCGCGGAAGGTGTGCTTATTGCGAACGGAAGATCCATCCGCAGTATGTACTGATAGAATCCGCCGCCTGCTTGTTGGGGGCGGTCGTGGCTTGGCGTTGGGATCCCTTCAGCCAGCCTCAATTCTGGCTTGAGTTCCTGCTGACGGTCGGCTTGCTCATACCGGTCGCCATGGATATCCGCTGGAAAGAGCTGCCGGTCGAATTCATGTTGGGTCTCGGCGCCTTCGGCGCGGCGTTCGGTCTGCTAGGCTATTCCCCTTGGATGCCGGCCGGCTGGCTGGCGACGAGGTTGATCCTCCTAGGCTGTGCCGCGGCGGCGATTTTCTTCGGCTCGCAGATAGTCCTATCGCGCGGCCGCTGGCTGGGCGAAGGGGATTTCTGGTTCGGGCTGATGCTGGGTTTGGCGCTGGGTTGGCCGAACGTCGCAGTGGCCGCCTATGCGGCCTATGTCTGCGGCGGAGCGTTCGCCCTGGCGGGCTTCATGGCCGGCAAACTCAGCCGCAAGAGCAAACTGCCCTTCGCGCCGGCGCTCGCAGCAGGTACAATGGTGGCCATGTGGTACGGGCCGGCCCTCGCCCAATATCTCGCCTATGCGTTCGACTAAGGCGCCGGGTTTCACGTTCGTCGAGGCGATGGTCTCCATCGCCATCGTCGGCATCATCTCGGTGGCCGCCTACTACAACCTGAGGACCACGCGCATGAACGATGAGCTGCGGACCGCATCCCGGGTCGTGGCGGCGGACCTGCGGGCGACGCAAGCCCGCGCTTTGCACGGCAGCAACGTCAAGTGGTGCCTGAATACCTCCGGGGCCTGGATGGTGTGCGAGGATTCCAACGCGGCCTGCAATATCCCCGCCGATTGCTCGGCGTACCCTTCCGGAGGTTATGGCGTCCATTTCACCAAGGATTCGAATGTCTACCGCATCTACGGGATACTCAACAACAATACGTCGGATTGGCGCATGAGCACCGACATGAAGGACCTGGTGATGACCCGCGACTTGGCCAAATCAGGGGGATTGAACGTCACGGTATCGGACATCCAGGGCGCGGTCCCGTTCACCGAGGTGGATGTCGCGTTCATGCGGCAGACCGGCCAGATGCGCATCAATTCATGCGGTACGTGCGCCGAACAGGCTTTCGTGAACGTCACGCTGAAACACGCCTTGTCGCTCAAGACGATCGTCGTCTCGATGAATTACTACACGGGCCGCATCTCCATCGAAGAATAGGCTTATGCACCTCCGACGCGGACAGACCATGATCGAGCTCATCTTCGCCACCACCGTCATCGCGGTCGGCGTGATTGCGGCTTCGACTTTGGTGTTCTACAACCTGACGCTGGCGGACCGCGACAAGAGCGAAATCACGGCCATTAACCTGGCGCGCGAATACCTGGAGCTGGCCAAGAACAAGCGCGATTCGAATTGGCTGGCCGGGAACGCGTTCGACGCCGGCATGTACAACGGGACGGACTACACGGGGACCTGGGTCTGGACCGGACTGCCGGCGACGGCGGTCTATGTGGATTTCACGGCCAACGATTTCACGGACCCGCGGACCAAGGTCATGGCATCCGACGCGGCCTCGACCCCGAACTTCATGGTCAATTGGAACACCTTCATCACCGGCACGACGTCGACTTTCTCGAGACTGATGACGTTCAACGGCATCTGCCAGGACGGGACCATCGTGGGCGCGGGGGTGAGCTGCGCGTCCCTCGGGAAGACGAAAATCGGCATCCGGGCGAATGCCCAAGTCAAATGGATGCTCAAGAACGTGCCCAAGGAACTGACCATGTACAGCGACCTGTATGATTGGCGCTAAGACGAAAAAGCCGGGCTTCACCCTGGTCGAGATGCTGCTCGTCGTCCTGATCTTTTCCCTGATGTCGGGCGCACTGGCCCAAATCTTCCTCAACATCACCGGCCTGCAGCGCCGCATCACCTATAACTCGACCTTGTCGCAGGACATGCGGTTCGTCATGGAGATGGGGGTCAGGGCGGCGCGTAGCAATTATATCGATTATTCGACCCAGCCCCTGGCCAACAGAAGCACGACCTTCAAGGTCATGACCTCGGCGGGCGGGACGATCGAGGTCCAGCCGATGGACAGCGCCACCTGCGGCGATCCCACGGTCACGAACTGCCTCATGTTGAGGAAGAACGGGGGCTCTTGGTATCCGCTCACCTCCAAACGCGTCAACGTGAAGTTTTTCGACGTTTACGTCAGGCCCCTCACCAGTCCTTTCACGGACCTGACCAACAACCAGCAGCCGTTCGTGACTTTCAATGTCGGACTTGAATACAATGCGCCGAACCCAAAAGACAAGGTGTCTTTGCAGGCCCAATCGACGGTGTCGTCCAGGCTTTACCAACGCTGATATGCAGCTAGGAACGAGCACCAAGGGCCGTGAAGCGATGAATGGAACCGGGGTTTCCGGACATTTTTCGGCTCGCTCCATCTCGCGCCGTCCGGGGAACATCCTGCCGCTCGCCCTCATCATGATGATGATCCTCCTCATGGGCGGCATCGGCATCGGCATCGTGGTCATGGAGGGCTCGAAGCGGGCGGCGGAATCCAATGATTCGGTGACGGCCTATTACCTGGCGGATTCCGGCGTCGAGAAGCAGCTCTACGAAATCCGCAAGAACAACCAGACGCTGGCCTACGTCAACACCTTGGGCGGGACGTATTTCAACGGCGGCAGATGGGTCTCGACCGGCGGACTGGAGCAGCCCGTCTCGAAGACCATTACCCAGGTCACGACCTCGAGTTTCGCCGTCCTGGACCTGTTCGATCCGGACAACGTCTCCACGGCCCTGAACATCACCCAGATGCGCCTGACTTGGGCCAAGGATCCGGGGTGCGGCGGCCCGGTCTCGAACATGGAGGTGAGCTACGCCTATTGGGACGTCATCGCCGGCGTGCCGCAGTTCCCGACCGACAACCAGTTCGTCGTCGTGCCCAAGAACGGGACGGGTAGCCTGGTCGTGGTCCTGGACGCGAACAAACGCTACCGCATCCGCCTCAAAACCTACGACTGTCCGGCCATCAACGTCACGGCAGCCTTCTTCAATTCGGCCGGCGCGCAAATACCGTACCCCGGCGACATCACGCTCTCGGCCGAGGGCACGTACCAGGCCGCGACCCAGAAGATAGCGGTGACCATGCCTAAGCTCGACGTCCTGTCAGGCGTCTTCAGCTACGTCCTGTTCTCCGAGTGTACCCTGGTCAAAGGCACGGGGGCCACGGTGTGTCCGTGAGGATCGTTTACGCCGGGCAGCTGCGGTGCCCAAGTTGATGACGGCCGCCAATCGCTAAAAAAATCCCGCTCCGGGGTCGGGGAGCGGTTTTTGGCCAAAAGGGTTCGGCTTATGACCCAGATTTTCCTAGGGCTAGGAAGTGTTGGCCCATTGCGCGGACGATGCCCGCGATTTCATGGGGCAAGACGTCGCGCTGGCCTTCTTCGGTCAGGCCGAGCTTGTCCCGTATGGCATCGAGCCGATGGTCATCGGGGTCGCCGCGGCTGTGGGCAAGATGCCAATCGCCGAACTGGTCCTGCCTCAGGCTCAGGTTGCTTTCGACGTCGCGTCCCCCGGTCGAATCAAGGTCCGTACCCGAGATCAGCTCAATCGTCACGCTGGCGCTATTTTTCCCAGGTAGGAAGAATTGAGGGCTGAGGAGGACGCCTTCGACCATGGGTTCTGCATGGACGATGAAGCTTTCGTTTTCGACGTATTCGGTGTGCCATGTCTGGACGCCGACCTCGTCGAGGATGGCGCAGAGCTGTTCAAAGAGCAGGATGCAGCCTTTCAGTCGGTTGAGTTCCTCGTGTTCCATGAGTTCCTCCGATGGCTGAAAATGACACGGATTTACGTTTTTGTCAAGCGTCCATAATGGCATGCTGTCAGGACGGTGACGGCTGCTTCAGAGCATCAGAAAGCCCGCCAGAGGTCCTGGCGGGCGTGAGCGTTCAGTCCACGGCGTAGCGGCGCAACTTGCGCCGGCGCCGGGTTTTGGTCTTGGTTGTGGTCCGTTTGACCGGGTTCCGCATGCGCTCGACCAGGGCTTCCAGCACGCCCTCATGCGAGTAGTTGACCGAGCCTGGTTCGCTCGTCGTGTCGCCCATGAGCTCGTCCAGCGGATTGTTTTCGGTCCAGCCGCCGGCTTCGATGCGCCAGACCTCGTCTTGCGCATCGATCCAGAGGTCTTGGCCGTCGGGACCGGTGAAGTCGAGATGGACGTAGACGAGGTCCTCGAGGGTCAGGACGAGTTCGAGCGTGTGGCCGTGGAGCTTGGCGGAGCGGCGGTAGATCCGGCCGGTGTTTCCGGATTCCATCGTCACCGCGCCGAGCTCGAGACCGAGCCGGCGGAGCGAACCGGCCATCTGCCCGAAGGTCTCGATCTGGTCGAGTAGGTGCTTCAGGCTTTCGGCCAAGTCGAAAGCTTGGCCGCATTCCGGACGGGTGATGTCACAAGCGAACATCGGGCCGTCTTCCCGGGTCGGATCCAGAGTGACGCTGAAGGAAAATAGCGCTTCGTCCGACGGGCGGCGGCGCGAAGCCTCCTGCAGATGGTTCTTGGCCAGCCGTGCCGCCACGGCCTCCAGCAGAGGCAAGATATCGCGGAAAGTGGCGGTTTGGGTTTTGAGCTCTTCGAGCTTATCGCGCATGGCGGGCTCCTGTTGGCGAAAGGTCTGTCTCGCTTATAGCGGCGGAAGGCCGTTTTGTCAAGGCTGGCCGGGCTTAGACAAGCCGTCGGAAAGCCTCTAAACTATGGCCATGACAAAATCCGAGGCGGAAATCCGCGTCAAGAAATTGCGGCAGGAAATCGACAAATACCGCTACCAATACCATGTCCTGAATGCCCTCGAGATATCCGAGGGGGCCCTGGACGACCTCAAGCACGAGCTTTACCGCCTGGAACAGCTGTATCCCGACCTCGTAACCCCGGATTCTCCGACCCAGCGCGTGGCTGGGGAGCCGTTGCCGGGGTTCAAGAAGGTGACGCATGCCGTCCGGATGCTTTCGATTGAGGACGCTTTTTCTTTCGCCGAGGTCGAGGAATGGCTGGCGCGCATCAGGAAACTGGAGCCGCGCGCCAAGTTCGATTTTTTCGCCGAGCTCAAGATGGACGGCTTGGCCGTGTCGCTCGTCTACCAGGACGGGAAGTTCATCCAGGGATCGACGCGCGGCGACGGGACGGTGGGCGAGGACGTGACGCATAACATCCGGACCATCGAGGGCGTGCCCCTGACGCTGCGGGTGCCGACCGGGAAAGACATCGAAAAGTTCCTCAAAAAACATCATGGAAAAATCGATGCCGCAAAGGTCAAGGAAGTCTTGACGGTACATCCCGGACGAATCGAGGTCCGCGGCGAGACTTTCATGACGCGTTCGCAGTTGGAAAAATTGAATAAGGCGCTCAAGAAGCGCGGCGAGCCTGAGCTGGCCAATCCGCGGAACGCGGCGGCGGGGTCCATCCGCCAGCTCGATCCGAAGATCGCGGCCGAACGCGGCCTGTCATTCTTTGGTTACGCCATGGTCGGGGATTACGGCACAACGACCCACGAGCAGGCGCACGAGCTGATTTCGCTTTTGGGGCTGCCGACCAATCCGAACTGCCGCTACTGCCCGACGCTGGCCGAAGTGGCGGAGTTCCAGGCCGAAGTCGGTAAAAAACGCGATCAGCTGGACTATTGGATCGACGGCGTGGTGGTCAACGTCAACGACGACAAGCTGTTCAGGTCGCTCGGAGTGGTCGGCAAGACGCCGCGCGCCATCCTGGCCTGGAAATATCCGGCCGAGCAGGGGACGACCGTCGTGCGCGACATCATCGTCTCGGTCGGACGCACCGGCGCGCTGACGCCGGTAGCGGTCATGGACCCCGTCCATCTGGCCGGGACGACCGTGACCCATGCCTCATTGCACAACGAGGACGAAATCGGGAGGCTGGGGCTCAAGATAGGCGACACGGTCATAGTCGAGAAGGCGGGCGACGTCATCCCGAAGATCGTCCAGGTGCTGCCGAAGCTGCGGACCGGCAAAGAGAAGGCATTCCACATGCCCAAGAAATGCCCGATATGCGGCTCCGACGTCAAGCGTAAAGAGGGCGAGGTAGCGACCGTCTGCTCCAACCGTTCGTGCTACGCGCAGGAGCTCCAGCGGCTGCTCCATTTCGTGGCGAGCGCGGACATAATGGGTTTGGGCGACAAGATTGCGGAGCAGCTTCTCCAGAGCGGCTTAGTGCGCGAGGCGGCGGATCTGTATGAACTCAAGCCGGAGGACTTTCTGGCGCTTGAGGGCTTCGCCGAAATCTCGTCGAAGAAACTCTTCGACGAAATCCAGGCGCACCGAGAAGTCGAATTGCATCGGTTCGTCAACGCGCTCGGTATGCGGCATGTCGGCGAAGAGACGGCGCGGGACTTGGCCAAGGCCTTCGGGACTTTCGAGAAGCTGCGCGAGGCGTCCAAAGAAGATTTGTTGGAGGTCGAGGGCATAGGCGCGGTCGTGGCCGACTCCATCGTCGATTTCTTCAAGGACAAGCGGGAAGCCGGACGCATCGACAAGCTGCTTGAGCACGTCCGCGTCAAACGCCAAGCCAAGAATGAAACGCAGGGTAAGCTGTCCGGGACGACTTGGGTGCTGACCGGGACGCTCGAATCGGTCGGCCGCGAAGAGGCGAAGGAAAAGATCCGCGCCTTGGGCGGAGAGGTTTCGGAAAACGTATCGAAGAAGACGTCTTTCGTCGTCGTCGGCGCCGAACCTGGTTCCAAATTCGGGAAGGCGCAGAAACTCGGTGTGACCACCCTGGACGAGGAGGAGTTCCTGAAGAAGCTCAAGAGTTGACCGCGGGTCGGATAGATGTTTAGCTCCCGGCAGGTCTTTTGGCATTCCAAGGAGGCGCCGGATGCATCCCATCCTGGAGCAGGTCAAGTGCGTCATGCATCATGCGGAAGCGTTCGAACAGGAGACGCTGCGCCGGTTCAGGCTCAAGCCGGCCGGCCACAGGGGCGAAGCGGGGGTCGGCGAGGAGGTGATGTTCATCTCGCCTGTCGATGTCGAGAATTCGACCTTCGGCAGCCGGACCGTGGTGACCCATGGGGAGGCGTGGTTCGAAGTGTATTACGAGGACGACGCCGCCGACGATGAAGCGGAACGCGCCTTTGCGTTGACTTTGATCTATCGTCCGGCTGCCCGCGAGTATTCGCTCGAAGTCGAGATCAGGCCGGAGGGCGAGGCCGAAGCCGCGGCCGTGCTCGGTCCGGGCTGCGCCGTCAAGGACGGTAAGCGGCTCATAACCGCCGACCAGTACGCCCTGATCGCCGCCGGCATGGCCAAGCGCTATGCCGAAAGGCGACGAGACCCCAAGGCCTGACGGGCCGAACCGATCCGCCCCGGTGACTCCGTGGCGGATTTTTCATATCTAGATAAAATACGCCGCGTATTGTAAGCTGGCACGCATATGGCTTTATCCCGAGACCAAGTGCAAGGATTGGCCGATTTGGCGCGGCTCGAGCTCTCCGACGCCGAGCTGGCCGCGGCCGAACACGATCTGGACAAGATCCTCGATTTCGTCGAGCGCCTGCAGAAGATCCCGACCGACGGCGTCGAACCGTTCACCATGCCGGCGCGCACCGAATGGCGGCCGGACGTCGAACTGCCTTGCGACCACGCGGCATGCGAAATCATCCTGTCGAATTTCCCGGAACGCACCGGCGACCTGCTTAAGACGCCGGGGGTTTTCGATAAACCTAAGGGCGGGAAGGGATGAAGCCATCGGCGATTTCTTTGCTGCGGAACTCGCACGCAGTCAGACTTGGCTCGCTCGGACAGTCCTCGCTGCAGAAATCGCCGATGGCTTCATAAGAGTAAATGAAATATATGAAATTGAACGAACTCACCATCGCCGAAGCGCGGAAGCGGCTGGATGCCGGGGATTTGACGTCACTTGATTTGACGCGCGCTTGCCTCAACGAGATCAAGAACCTGAATCCGTCGCTAAACGCCTTCATCGAAATCTACGAATCGGATGCGCTGGAACAAGCCAAACGTTCGGATGAACGCCATTCCAAGGGGGAGTGCAATGGCGCCTTGGACGGTATCCCCGTCGGACTGAAGGATAACCTGCTGAACCAAGGTAAGGAGACGACTTCCGGGTCGAAGATCCTGAAGGGCCACATTTCGGCGTATGACGGGACCGCCGTCCGAAAGCTGAAGGAGCAAGGCGCAGTCATCATGGGGCGGACCAACATGGATGAGTTCGCCATGGGTTCGTCGACCGAACATTCGTGCTACGGCCCGACCAAGAATCCGCATGATTTGGAACGCGTGCCCGGCGGTTCGTCCGGCGGCAGCGCAGCGGCCGTGGCCGGTAACCTCTGTCTCGCGGCGCTCGGGTCCGATACCGGAGGCTCCATCCGCCAACCGGCGGCGTTGTGCGGCACTTTCGGCCTCAAGCCGACGTACGGACGCGTTTCGCGCTACGGATTGATGGCTATGGCGTCGTCGCTCGACCAGATCGGGCCGTTCACGCGGTCGGCCGAAGACGCGGCGCTGGTCCTCGAGGCCCTGCAAGGCGCCGATAAGCTCGATCAGACGACGGCTGACGTCGAACCCTTCGTTCCGGCCTGGAAAACCGATCTGTCCGGCGTGCGCATCGGCTTGCCGCGCCAGGCCTGGGGCGCGGGCATGCATGACGGCGTGCGCGCCGCGGTTGAGCGGGCGATTGAAGTCCTTAAGTCGCGCGGCGCGGAAGTCAAAGAGGTCGAGCTGCCGTACGCCGAAGAGGCTTTGGCCGCGTATTACGTCATCATGCCGTGCGAAGTATCGGCCAACCTGGCCCGTTTCGACGGGATGCGCTACGGACCGCGGACCAAGGGCGAGCCCCTGTTCGAGACGTACGCCAAGACACGCGCCCAGAACTTCGGGCCCGAGGCGCGGCGCCGCGTGCTGCTCGGGACCTATGCGCTGTCGCGCGGCTACTATGACGCCTATTATGTCCAGGCCAAGCGCGTCCAGACGCTCATCCGCCGCGCCTACGCCAAAGCTTTCGAAGAGGTCGACTTGCTCGTCACGCCGACCGCGCCGAATCCGGCGTTCCGTCTCGGCGAGAAGACGTCGGACCCGTTGACCATGTATCTGGAGGATGTCTTCACGGTCGGGGTGAACGTCGCGGGCCTGCCGGCCGTCTCGATCCCGTGCGGTTCGGCTGACGGCCTCCCGGTCGGGATGCAGCTCATCGGACGGCATTTCGACGAGGCCGGTATCCTGGCGGCCGCCAAGGTCCACGCGGATGCGGTAAAATAGAACCAGTATGGAAGACAACGCCGCCGATTTGGTCTCATCCGCGACCTGGACCGTCTATCTCGTCTGGGTGGCCGCGGCGCTGGTGTTCGCCGTGCTTGTCTTAGGCTTGCTGGCTTGGGGCATCTGGAGGCTAAAACGCCTGTTGACCCGGCCCGAGATGGTCGGCATGACGCGCGAACAGCTCCTGAGGCGCTGGCGTGAAATCCGGCAGACCAGCCAGCATAGCCTCATGGGCGCCAAATTGGCGCTCATCGAAGCCGATACGCTTCTCGATTCCGGCTTGAAGTCGCTGATGATGCCCGGCGAGACGCTTGGCGAAAGGCTGAAAGTGGCGTGCTATAAATACCCGAAACTCAGGAATGTCTGGTGGGCGCACAAGCTGCGGAACCAGTTGGCGCACGATTCCTCGTTCCAGATCACCCAACGCGAAGCCGAGCGGGCGCTGGACGAGTTCGAGCGGGCGCTGAAGACGCTGAACGTCATCTAGCTGTGATTCCGTATTTCGAACTGCATTCGATATCTCTCGGGCCGCTGAAGGTCCAGGTTTGGGGCACGCTGGTCGCGGCCGGTTTCCTGTTCGGCGGCTGGATTGCCGCCAGGCTCGCCGAGAAGCGCGGCCTAAATCCTAATCGCCTTTGGGACATGGCTTTTTGGGTGTTCATCTCGGCCTTCGTCGGGGCGCGGCTGTTCCATGCCGTGTTCTACGAACCTCGGTATTTCATCGAGCATCCGCTGGACCTCATCAACCCGATGCTGCCCGGGTTCGCCATGTGGGGCGGGCTGGCCGGTGCGGCCGCGGCATTCATCGGCTATTGCATACTCAAGAAAATCGATTGGGTGAAGTACGGCGATGTCGGGGCTATCGGCACGGCTTGGGGCATAGCCGTCGGACGGCTCGGCTGTTTCCTGATCCATGACCATCCGGGCAAGCTGTCGGATTTTTTCTTGGCCGTCGATTATCCTGGGGGCGCGCGGCATGATTTGGGGCTGTATCTTTCGCTGGGAGGGCTGCTGACGGGCATTGCGCTCTGGGTCCTGGACCGCAAGCCCAGGTCGCCCGGATTTTTCATCGGCGCGTTTTTCGCCAGCGAGGCCCTCCAGCGCCTGCTGCTAGATGTTTTGCGCATCGCCGACGTCAGATATGCGGGGTTGACGCCGACCCAGTGGCTGGCGATCCCCCTCTTGGTTTTCAGCCTGTGGCTGGCTTATGCCAGACGGCATCCGGCGAAACCGGGCGGCGTGGTAAAATGAATCAGATGTACGACGTGATAATCATCGGCGGCGGACCGGCCGGCTTGGCGGCGGCCGTTTATCTCGCCAGGCAGAAGATGAAATTCCTGGTCTTGGCCGGCGAGTTGGGCGGCAAGGCCTTGTGGAGTTCGGATATCGAGAATTACCTCGGCTTCCATATGGTGGACGGGGCCGACCTGGTGAAGCAGTTCAGGCGCCATCTGGACGATTACGCCGGCACGTTCGACCTCAAGGAGGGTGAGACGGTGAAGAGGGTCGAGAGGGCCGAAGACGGCTTCTCGGTCGAGACTGAGGCCGGCAGCTATCGGTCGCGCACGCTCCTGATCGCGACCGGACAGGAGAACCGGAAGCTCAATGTCCCGGGCGAAAAGGAGTTCTACGGCAAAGGCGTGACTTATTGCGCGACCTGCGACGCGCCGCTCTTCGCCGGGAAGACGGTCCATGTCATCGGCGGCGGGAACAGCGCCATGGACGCGGCCCTGTTCCTCGAAAAATACGCCGACTCGGTCACCCTTGTCACCATCAACGCCGACCTGAGCGGCGACGAAGCCATGAAGACGAAGTGTCGGGCATCGTCCAAGATCAAGATTTTGCCGCAGACCAAGACGACAGGCATCAGGGGCGAAACCCTGGTGGAATCTATCGGACTGGCCGGACCGGACGGGGTCGAGAGGTACGTGCCGACGCAGGGCGTCTTCATCGAAATCGGACTCGTGCCGGTCTCGGGTTTCGTGGATTTCGTGGAGAAGGACAAGTGGGGCCAGGTCATCGTCGATAAGCGCAACCGGACTTCGGTCGACGGCGTGTGGGCGGCCGGGGATGTCACCGATATCTCGGAGAAGCAGATCGCGGTCGCGGTCGGAGAGGGGAGCAAGGCGGCGTTGGACATAATCAGGCATTTCCAGACATCAAACATATGAACGAACAAGACACGAAAAAATATTTCCTGTTCGGCACGATCGGGCTCGGCGCCCTGATCGTCGCCGGTTTGGTTTTCGCCGTCATGTCGGAGCCGGGCGACGGCGGTCCTCAGGGCCGGGTCGAGCAAGGCCTGAGTTTCACGGACGACAACGACCCCGGATACGGCCCGGGCGAATCCGCGTTCAAGGTACGCATCTTCAGTGATTTCCAATGTCCGGCCTGCAAGCTGGCCGAGCCGGCTTTCGCCGTGGCCAAGCGGAAGTACGGCGACCGCGTACGTTTCGTCTGGAACGATTTCCCCTTGACCTCCATCCATCCGAACGCCAGGCCGGCCGCCCTGGCGGCGCGTTGCGCGGAAGACCAGGGGAAATTCTGGGACTACCACGATAAGCTGTATGCCTCCCAGGAGGAGTGGGCCGACCAGCAGGCGGCGACGCCGATTTTCCAGCGGTATGCCAAGGAAATCGGTTTGGACGAGGCGAAATTCTCGTCCTGCCTCGTCAACCAGCAGTTCCTGAGGAAGATCCAGGATGACGAGGCTGAAGGCAAGGCGAACCGCGTGGAGGGAACGCCGACATTCTTCATCGGCAACAAGCGGTTCGTGGGCATACTCGAGGAGAGCGTTTGGGAGGCCGAGATCGGCACGTTGCTCCAGGGGTCTTGACGTATTCCCGTCGACGGTTCAAGGACCGTGCCTTATCATTAATCAGCCTAAAACCTAAGTATTCCGATTATGACCATGCTAGAAGAAGACAAGAAGCCCGCCGGCGAGTGCTGCGACGCGGCTTTCCAGGGGCTGCCAAAGATAATGTTTTTCATGGGTCTGTTCGCGGGCTTGGCGATATTCTCGACCATTATGTTGGGCTATCTCGTCTGGTCGGTTTCCTCGGGCAAGGGTATCTTGGCCGCAGCCCCCAAGCAGGCTGTCGTCGCTGCCCAGCCGAATGCCGACGCCGCCCAACCCGCGGCCGAACAGCCGCCGGCCCAGCCCGTCAGGGGGGCCGACAAGACCGACCATGTCCTGGGTTCGGCCAACGCTCCGGTCACGCTCATCGAATATTCCGATTTCGAATGTCCGTACTGCCGCCGCCATTACGAGACCATCAAGCAGATCCTGGCCGAGTATAAAGACAAGGTCCGGCTCGTCTACCGCCATTATCCGTTGGATTTCCACGCGAACGCCCAGAAGGCGGCTGAAGCTTCGGAATGCGCGGCCGACCTCGGCGGCAACGACGGATTCTGGAAGATGTACGACAAGATCTTCACCGCCGACGACATCACGGTCGCCGGCCTGAAGAAGCTGGCCAAGGATATCGGCCTGAACGAAGCGAAGTTCAACGATTGTCTGGATTCCGGCAAGACGGCGAACAGAATCAAGGCCCAGGCCGACGAAGCGACGACCTTCGGCGTCCAAGGCACGCCGGCAAACTTCCTGAACGGGAACGAGGTCCCGGGCGGCGCCCAACCGTTCTCGGTCTATAAGACGGCCATCGATTCGCTCCTGAAATAAGCCTAAACCAAGACAGGAATAACCCCCGCCCAGGCGGGGGTTTCGGTATCCTCGGGACCTTGACGAAAAGGTCATTTTATGGTATAAATGACGGTCGTTCAAAACCAGTGGAGGATGAATGGAGAAGCTCGAACGAGTGATCGGGATGGCCCTGGCGGCGGCCATGCTCGCGTACGGCATCTCGTACTTCAGGGAGTACCGCTACGAAATGGGCCGCTGGATCATGGGCGGAATGATCGCTTTCGCCATGATGATCCTGGCCGGATGCGCCGTCGAGTGGTACGAGGAATACTGCGAAAACCGGGCCCTCGAAACGCTCTACCGCTACTCCGGCAAGAACCGCCGCATCCGGTGATGTCCGATGTCCCTTCACTGACCCGCTGAGCCGATTTCTCCGGCCGGCGGGTCTTGTGTTTCAGGCTTGATTTTTTACGGGCTATCCTGTAATCTTTGTCCGCAATCGAAACCGACCGAAGACCCGGAGAGGTCGCATAGTGGTCGAGTGCACTTGCTTGGAAAGCAAGCATACCGCAAGGTATCGAGGGTTCGAATCCCTCCCTCTCCGCCATGGAAAATGCCCCGCCAAAAGACGGGGCATTTTCAATTTGCGTTACTGGGCGTCGCTCCAGGCGTTAGCCCGAGATTTGCGTGACGGTGCCGCTTTCCATAAACGGTATCATATGGAGTGCCTTTACTTTTTGCGCAGGTCGGTTATCATGGGTTCATGAGGAAGGGATACAATCACCAGAAGAAATCGCTTGAAGCCGGCCCCTGACCGGTTGTCTGCCGATATCTAACGAAGCAAACAACCGGTCAGCGAAGCCGGTTGTTTATTATATATGAGTACTATCTACATCACGAAAACCGACCGTCAAAAAATTATCGATCTGATAAGCAAGAAGGGGCTTCATGACGATTACGACGGGGCGCTCCTGTTGGAATTGGGCCGGGCGCATATCGTCGAACCGCAGGATATCCCCGGCGACGCCATAACCATGGATTCGTTGGTGGCTCTTTCCGACATGGAGTCCCAGACTCGTTTTGAGTATTGGCTCGTGTTCCCGCAAGACGCCGACGTACTCCAAAGGAAAGTCTCCGTCCTTTCTCCGATCGGATGCGCTTTGCTGGGTTGCAGGGTCGGCGATTTAATATCTATCCAGACCCCTAAGGGCAACAAGCTGCTGAAGGTGGAGAGGATTTTGCAGCAACCAGAGTCGCTCGGCAATTATGAATAGGAGAGGAGTAAATAGGATAATCCGCTACTTGATCATCTCCGATTTCTTTCTTTTTTTCGCGGTCGGCCTGCTGGCGCCGATATTCGCGGTATTCGTTCTCCAGAACATCGAAAACCGGATAGAGGTGATTGGCTACGCCGTCGCGTGCTATTGGGGCACTCGGGTCGTCATGGTGATTCCGTTTAGTCGGCTGATGGACAGGATCAAGGGTGAATCCGACGAATATTTCATGATGGTGGTCGGTACTTTCATGATCGCCCTCATCCCGTTGTTCTATGCGGTCTCATCGAAACCGTGGCATATCTATCTCCTGCACGTGGCCAACGGATTCGCCAACTCCTTGGCGGTCCCGGCTTGGCGCATAATCTTCACCAACCACATCGATAAGAGGATAGTCGGGTTCGAATGGTCTTTGGAGGACGTGGGGATTGGGATTGCGACGGCGTCCAGCGCGGCTTTGGGCGCCGTCATTGCCGATAAATTCGGGTTTAACGTCCTGTTCGTGCTCATTTCCGTCTTCGGCCTCATTAGCGCTTCCATCCTGTTGGCCCTTGGGGTGGGTAAATGGAATGTCGTCGAAAGGCTGATGCGCAACAAGCCGGACAGGGCGCCGGTTAAGCTGGATACCTTCAAATGAAAATCCGGTCGACGCGCCGGATCGGCGGTCGGCTACATCTCCGACGCTGACGCCCCTCTGCCTGTCATGATTATTGGCTGCGCGGGGTTGGCTTGCGAGGCGGCACCCAGCCAGAGAAGCTGGTGTAGCGGTACCTGCTCCAGCCCAAGCGTCCTGACAACCAAGGTACCTGATGCATTTTGCCCGAACTCCATCTTTGAAGAGCGTGCAGATAACGCGAAAAGAGCTAATGCATGCATCGCATCCCGAAGTCGAGTTCCGCTTCGGTGCTTAATCCACTGACTCCGCCACGCAGGAGCCGCGCAGCATGAGCGCGGTTTTTGCATGTTCGGACCGGCGGACGGGAGCTTGATGGGGTCGCGTCATGGAGCTAACATTGACGATTGGAATATGCTCAAGGTGATCATCGGAATAAGCGTCGTGATGCTGGGCCTGACCGGATTCGCGATATACAGGTTCTGAACGGCGGATGCGCTTAGGCCCTTGGGTCCGGATGATGGACCTGGCCGGCGTCAATCGGACCTGTGCAGGCCGGGCGACCCGAATCGCCGGGCTTTCCGTCGTCGCGCGTCGCCCGGCTTGCGTCTTGCCTGAACGTGGTTGACAATCCGCTTGCATTAATCGGCGGTCGGGTTATGCTGTATGCAGTAGCCATTTCTTAACGAAATTTTTCCAAACCATATGAAAGTCCGTGACATCATGGAGTCCGAGATATTCGCGGTCCCGGTCCATGCGTCGTACGAGGATGCGGCCCGCGTCCTGTACACCCAGGACGTGAGCGGCGCGCCGGTGGTCGACGCCGAGGGTAATTTAGTGGGGACGATTTCGGAAAAGGACCTGTTCCGCATCATGTATCCTTTCTACAAGAGCTATTACGAGCATCCCGAATCATACGTCGACTATGAGGAGCGGGAACATAAGATCGACGAGATCCGGACCCATCGGGTCGAGAGCTTCATGACCCGCGAGGTCGTGACCATCCACCCGGACGCGCCGGTCATGCGCGCCGGAGCCATCATGTTGGCGCGCGGCGTGAACCGCTTGCCGGTCGTCGAGGAAGGCAAGCTGGTCGGGATGATCACGCGGAACAAGATCTACCGGAAGATCCTGAGGTACCATTTCGAGATGGAATGATTCTCTGTCTACTTTTGTAACCAAAAGTAGCAAAAGTTCTGGGGGTCCGCGATGCCGCTCTCGGTGTCGCCGAGGTCTGTTATGCTGCGGGCCACGCTTGACGCGGACCCCCAGGCCCCCTTTGCCACTTGCGAAGTGAAGCGCTATAAAAAAACACCCCGCTCGTCGGGGTGTTTTTTGTGCTGATGGCCTTGGCTATTGGGCGCTGCCCATTAGGTTCTTGAGCAGGTCGTTGACCGAGGTGGCTTGGGTCGGGAGTTCGACCGCGGCGCCGTTGTCGGAGAGGACCGAGATGCCCATCAGGATGCGCGTCGTCTTGGTGCCCGTGGTCTTG
The DNA here is from genome assembly GCA_964415965.1 of uncultured Gammaproteobacteria bacterium. GTDB lineage: Bacteria > Patescibacteriota > Patescibacteriia > 2-12-FULL-60-25 > 2-12-FULL-60-25 > CAIKNB01. The sequence goes on along the minus strand of CAYQCK010000002.1, from coordinate 4,253 downwards.
CAGACATCCTTGCCCGTTTTGAAGTTGTAGGTGCAGTCCTTGACGGGTTCAGTCTGCGTCCCGCCGATTTCGATGCGGTCAAGCGTCTTGGATGTCTCGTCGACGTTCAGCATGAAGCGCAGTTTGGACAGGCTCTGCCGCATTTCCTGGTAGCGCTTGTTGATTTCCGTGATTTTGGCGCGGCGCTGTGGGTCGTTCGACGCGACCTTCTTGATTTCGGCCTGATGCATCGCGTTGATGAAGACTGGATTCACGCGGACGCCGAGGCGCAGCAGCTTGTGGCCGTCAGCGTCGGTCCAACGTTTCGGGACCGAAGTGACCAGCAGGACGCTCTTGCCTTTCCAGGCGGCCAGGTCGCTGCTTTTCACCTTGTTCACGGCTTCCAGCGGGGTCGTCGACTGGTTGAGCTCGCCGAGTCCGCCCTTCATCATCTGCCCGAACTCGGTCATGTCGAGGACGAACCATTGGCCGATGTAGGGGGCCAGGTCCACCTCGTTCTTCTTGAGTTCGTCGACGATGGTCTGGGCGAGGGATTCGAGGCGGGCGTAGGCGACCTTGTCTGAATACTTCCATTGGACGGACAACGGATTGTCGAAGCTCATGGTCTGCTCCGGCCGTTTGTAAGGCCGGGTAGTCACGGTGACTTTGTCCAAGCCCAAATGGCCTTCGCCGGATTTGACGGTCCCGGGCAATTCACGGAGCGACATGTGCAGTTTGACCTGGCCCTCCTCGCGCTCGGCCGTGACCTTGTACGGCCGGCTAGCGAAGTTGATGTCCATCGTTATCTCCAACTTCTGCGGCCCCTTGGCCTGTTCCGCGGCCAAAATCTGGTTAAGGGTCTGTTGCGGGGTCGCGGCGGATACCGGCAGGGCCAGCATGAGCGCCGAGGCCGACATCAGCCCGGCAGTGAGGATGCGTTTTTTCATAGTGTTTGGATTATCGCCCAGACTGGGCGTCGTTGCAAGTATACCGCCGGCCGGCGCCGACGTTGCAGCGTGGACAGGCCCGAAGGGATGCGATACCCTGGGTACGAAGCGCCGCCAAGGCGCCGATTTATAGTCATATGCAGGATTCCATCATCATCCGGGGCGCGCGCGAACATAACCTGAAAGGGGTGTCTTTGGATTTGCCGCGCAACAAAATGATCGTCTTCACCGGCGTTTCAGGTTCGGGCAAATCGTCCCTGGCGTTCGACACCATCTTCGCCGAAGGCCAGCGCCGCTACGTCGAGTCGCTCTCGGCTTATGCCCGCCAGTTCCTGGGCCAGATGGACAAGCCCGACGTCGACGAGATCGAAGGCTTGTCGCCGGCCATCTCCATCGACCAGAAGGCGCACAGCGCCAACCCGCGCTCCACGGTCGCGACCATCACCGAAATCTACGACTATCTGCGCGTTCTCTACGCCCGCATCGGCCACCCGCATTGCCCGCTGGGCGGCGAGCCTATCCGCAAGATGACGGTCGACGAGATGGTCGACGTGGCGCTCAAGCGGACCGTCGAGATCCATTCGGACCCGGCGGCCATCGCCAAGCGGCAAAAGAAGGAGGCGACTAACGAAATCGTGGTCATGGCGCCGGTCGTGCGAGGTCGGAAAGGGGAGTACCACCAGTTGCTGCAGGACCTGTACCAGGGCGGCTTCCTCGAGATCCGGCTGGACGGCAAATGGCACAGTCTGCGGGGCCGCGTGCCGTTGGCGCGCTACAAGCAGCACACCATCGAACTCGTGGTCGACCGCGTGCCGTTGGCTTGGCCGGTCGAAGGCAATACCGGGCTGCGGTCGCGCCTGGCCGAATCCATCGCCGTCGCGCTCGACCGGGGCAACGACAACGTGACGGTCATGCTCGACGACGGCTCCGAGCTCACGATGTCGTCACGCTTTTCCTGCCCGACGCACGAGTTCGCCTTCCCCGAAATCGAACCGCGGCTCTTCTCCTTCAACTCGCCGTACGGCGCGTGCGAGACGTGCCATGGTTTGGGGACAAAAGACATCTTCTCCGACGAGATCTGCGCCGCCTGCCATGGCGCACGGTTGCGGCCCGAGGCATTGAACGTCTTCCTCGAAGGGCCGCTCGACGGCCACCGCGGCAACGCCAAATTGAGCATCGTGGACCTGACGGCGCTGACTATTGACCGGGCCCATGAATTCGTCTCGCTCCTCGACCTCTCGCCGGTCGAAGCTGACATCGCTGAACCCATTGTCCGCGAGATTTTGGCTCGGCTCCAGTTCATGCTGGACGTCGGCCTCCAATACCTGACGCTCAACCGCATCGCCGGGTCGCTGTCCGGCGGCGAAGCGCAGCGCATCCGTTTGGCTTCACAGATCGGTTCGCGTCTAGTCGGTGCCCTGTATGTCCTGGACGAACCGACCATCGGCCTGCACCAGCGCGACAACGCCAAGCTCGTCCAGACGCTCGAGAAGCTGCGCGACGCCGGCAACACCATCATCGTGGTCGAGCACGACGAGGACACCATTTCGGCCGCGGATTTCCTCGTGGATTTCGGGCCCGGCGCCGGCAAGCACGGCGGCAACGTCGTGGCCGCCGGGCCGATGCCGAAGGTCCTGCAGGACAAACATAGCCTGACTTGCGCCTATCTGCGCGGCGACGTGTCCATCCCGATTTCGCGTCCGCGTCCGCCGGCCAAGCAGCACATCGCCATCCGCAAGGCGTCGGAGAACAACCTCAAGAACCTGACGGTCAAGCTGCCGCTCAAGCGGTTCGTGTGCGTCACGGGCGTCTCCGGGTCCGGCAAATCCACGCTCATGATCGACGTGCTGTACCGCGCGATGGCCAAACAGCTGCACGGCTCCATGGCCAAGCCGGGGAAGCACGAGGCTATCCAAGGGCTCGAGTGGGTCGACAAGATCGTGGACGTGGACCAGTCGCCGATCGGCCGCACGCCGCGCTCCAATCCCGCGACCTATACCGGCATGTGGGGCGAGATCCGCGAGCTCTTTTCGCTGACCGCCGAGGCGCGCATGCGCGGCTACAAACCGGGGCGCTTTTCGTTCAACGTGCCGGGCGGGCGCTGCGAGCACTGCGAAGGCCACGGGCAGATCGCCATCGAGATGCATTTCTTGCCGACGGTCTACGTCAAATGCGACGTCTGCAAGGGCAAACGCTTCGACCGTGAGACGCTCGAGGTCAAATACCGCAAGAAGACCATCGCCGACATACTGGCCATGACGGTCGAGGAAGCAAGCGACTTTTTCCGCGACATCCCGACCATCCACGACAAGACCATGATCATGCAGGAAGTCGGGCTCGGCTACATCGAACTCGGCCAGGCGGCGACGACGCTTTCTGGCGGCGAGGCGCAGCGCGTCAAGTTGGCCTCGGAGCTCGCGCGGCGCGACACGGGCAACACCTTCTACCTGCTCGACGAACCGACGACCGGGCTGCATTTCGACGACATCCGCAAGCTCCTCGAAGTCTTGCAGAAACTGGTGGCGCGCGGCAACACGGTGGCGGTCATCGAGCACAACCTGGACGTCATCAAGAACGCGGACTGGATTATCGACCTCGGGCCGGACGGCGGCGACAAGGGCGGACGCGTCGTGGCCGAAGGCACGCCGGAAGACATCGCCAAGAACGAAAAAAGCGCGACCGGGAAATATCTGAAGAAGTATTTCAAATAAAAAAGCAGCCCCGAGGAGTCTCGGGGCTGCGCGTCAGGACACGAGCCGGACGGGCCGGCTGGAGCGCGTGTCGATGCCGCGTTCGGCGAGCATGGCCTGGCGCTTGCGCTTCAGGTGGGCTTGGAGCCGTTTCTGGAAACGCTCGCGCGTCGGCTCGAGGAGCATTTGGCTGAAAGGCTTGCGGCGCCAGGCGCTGTCGCTGCCGGTCGCGGCCGCCAGTTCGTTGGCCCGATAGCGGAGCTCGTGGGCTTTCGCTTCGAGGACGTCAAGGTGCGCTTCGGCGGGCGGCGGGATGCTGAGTCCGCGGACCGGCAATCCGGTTTGCGGAACCACCTGTTCGAACGGGATGAGGAGCATCTCGGGGTGCTTCGTCAGGCGGTTGAAGTCAAAGATGCGGCGCAGGGCATATAGCCTGAGGTAGACGACGCCGACCGGCACGGACAGCAGTCCGCGCAATCCGGTCAGGCTGGCTTCGGTCTTGGAGATTTTTTTCTCCAATTTGGCGGCCGAGAGCTTGGCGTCGGTGAACCGCCCGCGGCGCGCCACCGAGAGCTGGATCCGGAGCTTGCGCAGCTCCGATTCCTGCGGAAGGTTGCGGTCGAGCAGGATGCTGGCG
>CAYQCK010000001.1:0-775086 GCA_964415965.1 uncultured Gammaproteobacteria bacterium | reverse complement strand
CCTTGAACTGGGAGTAGAGGGATCCCTCGATCTGCTTTTTCCGGGCTGTCGACGTGTGTTTGTCAGGCATGTCCGATGCTCCAGATGTCGAAAGTGCTGCAGCATCTCAACATGATTGACCGGAAAGGTCAATGTGGCATACTCAGGAAAATGATCCCGGAGCACGTGAAAATCAAAGGCGGCGCCCTCCCGGACGAGCCGGGCGTGTACCTGATGAAGAACGCGGCCGGCGACGTCATCTACGTCGGCAAGGCGACGTCGCTCAAGCGGCGCGTTTCGTCGTATTTCCAGGGCGACCGGACCGACGACCGCGGGGAACGCATCGCGCAGATGGTGTCGGAGATCGCGGCCATCGATTACATCGCCAAACCCACGGTCATCGAGGCGCTCATCCTCGAGGCCAACCTCATCAAGCACTACTTCCCGCCGTACAACGTCAAAGACAAGGACAACAAGAGCTTCCTGTATCTCGTCATCACGAAGGAGGATTTCCCCAAGCCGCTCCTCATCCGCGGAACTGACCTGGGTGACGATGCCGCGAAGAAGTTCAAGGCCGTTTTCGGTCCGTATACGTCGCCGCGCGCCTTGCGCGCCGCGCTCGACCTCGTCCGCAGCGCATTCCCGTGGTCGACGTGTGATGCGCCCAAAGTCGATGGTCGTGAGTCGAGAGTCGGCAGTAAGGCGCCGAAAGCGTGTTTTTATTATCATCTCCACCAATGCCCCGGCGTGTGCATCGGCGCGATTTCGAAAAAGGACTACGCCAAGATCATCCGCGACCTCATCCGGTTCTTCGAAGGCAAGAAGGACGGTTTGCTGAAAGGTTATCGGCGCGAGATGCGGAAGGCGGCCAAGGCCAAGCATTTCGAAGAGGCGGCGGAGCTGCGCGACAAGATATTCTTCCTCGAGCATATCCAGGACATCGCCATCCTCAAACGCGAAGATGCGGATGTGGACAAGATCCGCGAAGGCGAAGCGCCGGTCAATGTCTTCGGCCGCATCGAAGGTTACGACATCTCGAACATCTCGGGCACTTCTTCCGTTTCGTCCATGGTCGTGTTCGAGGACGGGGCGCCGGCCAAGGCCGAGTACCGCAAGTTCCGCATCAAGACCGTGACCGGGTCCAACGACGTGGCGAGCATCAAAGAGACTTTGATGCGGCGCTTCCGCAACGCTTGGCGCAAGCCGGACCTCGTCCTCATCGATGGCGGCGCGCCGCAGGTGAACGCGGCGCTTGAGGTGATGCGCCTGCTGGGCCTGGGCATCCCGGTCGTCGGCTTGGCCAAGGGGCCGGAGCGCAAGAAGGACGAGCTCATCTGCGACCATAACCATCTGGACATATGCCGCGTTTGCGAGCGGCACAAGGACCTGCTGGTCAAAGTCCGCGACGAGGCGCATCGCTTCGCCATCAAATACCATCGGGAGCTGAGGAGCCGGGGGTTGAGGAAAGGCTGACCGTATTCCGTATTCGACGACGGCCTCCGACGCGGTCCGGCGTTTTGTCAATCGGGTTATTGACATCTGCGGCGGACGGGGCTAATTTAAAACCCTTCCCAAAAGGGTTTGGGGAGACAACCGGAGGTTCACAGGATGAGTAGGAAGGATAGGTGCAGGGCGCCGCGCTTCACCGTGATGCAGGTCATGGTCAAGTTCTGCGGCGAGCATGACGTATTTGACCTGGGCATGATCACCCAGGCCATCCGCAAGTTCGACAGGAAAGACCGTCCTTTCGACAAGTTCCTGTGCCACGAGCCGTGCGGCGTGGAGCAGGAAGAGGGGAACGACCTGCGGCTCACGCAGCCGGCGGTCAAGTTCAGGCTCGTGCGGGGCAATGTCTGGTATTACGCCTGCCTCGAATGCATCAAGGACGGGAAAGGCGGATGCCGCCAGGTGCTCTGTATCGTCAACGGCAGCGAGCGCCGGAAGCAGGCGAGCCCCGTGTGGTGGAACGGCCACGAGCGCGGCACGGACCCGAGGAATTTCCTGAAGGAGAAGGATCTTCCGCGGCCGGCCGAGCAAGTCGGCTGATCCGGACGCAGTGCGTCCCTGTACTTTGCTTGGCTTCGTCTTGATCGTTTCGGCCCGCTGATGCCTTGGGCCGATGCGCATGCCTCGTCGGGATTTCCGGCGGGGCGTTTTTTTATCCCCGCGGATGGCGTAAAATGTCCGGGATTATGAAACACATCCTGTCTTTGGATATCGGGACGACCTCGACGCGGGCCATCGTCTTCGACGGGGAGCTGCGGGCCAAGGGCGTCAGCCAGCTGCCGTTGCGCGTCATGGCGACGGAAGAGGGCTTGGTCGAGCAGGACGCGTCGGAGATCTGGGACAAGACCATGGAGTGCGCCCGCAAGGCGCTGAGGACGGCGCGACTCAAGCCGCAGGCGGTAGCCGGCATCGGCATCACCAACCAGCGCGAGACGTCCGTCATGTGGAACCTGGCCACCGGCAAGCCGTTGGCGCCGGCCATCGTCTGGCAGGACCGGCGGACCGCGGGGCGTTGCCGCGAGATCGAGGCGAACCGCGATTTAGCGCGGCGCATCAAGACGCGGACGGGGCTGGTCGTGGACCCCAGCTTCAGCGCGACCAAGATGGAATGGCTCAAGCAGAACGTGCGCAACGGCAAGCTCCACGCCTTCGGTACGGTTGATTCATGGATCCTCTGGAAGCTGACCGGCGGCAAAGCTTTCGCCACCGAGCCGTCGAACGCCTCCCGCACCATGCTGATGGATCTGCGCAAGGGTACGTGGGACGAGGAGCTCCTGGATCTGTTCGGGATGGAGCCGGCCGAGCTCCCGCGCATCCTGGATTCGCAGGGCATGTTCGGCGTCACGGACAAGAAGCTGTTCGGCTCGGAAATCCCGATCACCGGCATGCTCGGCGACCAGCAGGCGGCGCTCTTCAGCCATGGCGCGCTCAAAGAGGATACGCTGGCCGTGACCTACGGCACCGGCATCTTCGCGATGAAGCATATCGGGGAAGTCGCGCGCCTGGCCGCGAGCGGCATCTTGACCACCGTGGCGTGGAAACGGCCCGGCAAACCCATGGACTACGCCTACGAGACGAGCGCGTTGACCGGCGGGGCCATGCTCGAGTGGTTCAAGAACGAACTCGGGCTGGTCAAGGACGTGAAGGAATTCGACGAGCTGGCGAATTCGGTCCAGACCACGGGCGGGGTGACCATCGTGCCGGCGTTCGCCGGACTTGCGGCGCCGTATTGGGATCCGACCGCGCGCAGCCTCATCATCGGCCTGAACCGCGGGACGCATCGGGCGCATATCTGCCGCTCGGCGGTCGAGGCGCTGGCCTGCCAGACCGAACTGATGGCGAGGATCCTGGGCGAACAGCTCGGCAAGAAGATATCCTACTGGCGGGTCAACGGAGGCTTGGCGCGCTCCGACATCCTGATGCAGAGCCAGGCCGACATCAGCCGGGTCAAGATCTGCCGCAGCCTGCACATCGAAGCCACGGCCACGGGCGCGGCCATGATCGCCGGCCTGGGAGCCGGAATCTGGAAGAACTGGCGGGACCTTTCGAAGCTCGCCGGCTGCTCGCGTACGTTCGTGCCCAAACGCGCCGAACGCGGCGCGGCTTACATGAAGCAATATGAGAGAGCGGTCGAGAGGGCGAGGGGATGGGCGGTTGTGGATAAGTAAGGATAGGGGGATTTGGGTAGTCAAGAAAAAGCCCCGGAAAGCAATCCGGGGTTTTAATTTCTAAGTGGGAAATGGCGATATCCGCATTAGAACAGCAGAAAGCAGCCTTAAGGGCGTGTGAAACACCTCTTTGCATCGTTAATAGACTCTTGACAAAAGCGCCTTTCTTTGCTAGGTTATCTCGTTAACGGCAGATGCCGTTGGCACCCGCGGCTGGATTTTAGTCCGCATTTGACAACAGGGTAGGTGACCGTGACGGAAAACCGTTATTCAAGATTCGAAGAATTCGCTTGCAGCCGTGATGGTCGGGCTTTGGGCCGGCGCATCCATGCCATGGCGTGCCATAGCATCGGCGGGCATGTGGCCAAACTGGACCCGAATTGGCACGAAGTCAGCATCCAGTTCAGTGGTTTGCACGACCCGCAGCGCAAGCTTGTCGAACGGCCGCTTACGGATAAGGATGCGTGCCTGGTGGAGTTCGACTACCGTCCCGCTCAAGTCATCCTCGTGGGACCCAAGGTCGGTCACATGCTACTGACCGAGGAGATTTTTGGGATGATCCCGGAACCGCTCCTCGCGCTCATGCGCATGTGTGACGTGTTCAAGCCGTGGACACACAGCCTGAAGAACAAGGCGCATGTGATAGAGCTCATCGAGGGCAGGACGGTCATCCAGTTCGAGAACTGCGTGAGCGGCGTCGTGAGGAACGTGAGGGGTGACGAGTTCGATGTCGAACACTTCGAGTCGAACTTCGGTCCGTCGCCGTGCGACGGAAAGATCGAGCACTACACCCGCGCGCGACTCCTCGAAGAGCTCGAGATGGATGACTGCCGTTGCCAGGCAGTCGACGTCAGATATCTCCCGTATCTTCCACATGACGGCAGATTGATGGACACGGTCGAGGCCGTTCGCGAGGCCAACCGCATAGCGAGAGAGGCGTGGGAAGCGCGAGAACCGGCTCGCCGGGCACGACGCGATGTTGAAAAAGCGACTCGGCGCGCCGCACTTTCGCCTGAAGAACGAGTCGAGGAAGATGCATACTGCGAACGCCTCAAGGCTCAGGCTGAGGTCGCCCACGCGCTTCTGCCTCACCTGCCTAAGCCATAGACGCTTAACCGCGCCACTGGAATCCGCATCTCGCGGACACTCTCCAGGGGGCGCGGTTTTCAGTATTTCGAAATATTTTGGATGAAATATTCGTTGAAGATGGATCATGGGCCTAGAGTGGGAAATAGTGATATCCACATTGGAACAAAAAAAGAACACTATTTTGGCTTTGATTAGCCGTAGAATCTTTGATAGCTACCCTTTGACCGATACATCCTAGTGGCATATTATGGGATGCAGTGGGGGAAAGTGGGGAATAAGATATCTGCCGAATAACACCATGTTCATCGGAGAATTCCATCATGTTCTCGATGACAAGGGCCGGTTAGCCATACCGGTGAAATTTCGTGCTGAGTTGGCGCAAGGCGCAGTCGTCACGCGCGGTTTGGACCGCTCGCTTTTCCTCTATACGAAGGAGCAGTGGGACAAACTGGCATCGAAGATTTCAGCCCTGCCGTTCAACCAGGCCGACACTCGAGCGTTCGCCCGGCTCATGCTTGCGGGCGCAATGGACGTCGAGGTCGACAAGTCGGGGCGCGTCTGCGTCCCGGAATACCTGCGGACCTACGCGGGCCTGACGAAAAACGTGGTGGTGACCGGGCTCTACGACCGTCTCGAAATCTGGGACGAAAAAGCCTGGGAAGAATATTCGGCCAAAACCGAAAGCTCCGGGAACGACATCGCGGAGCGTCTCGGGACCGTCATCTGACAGCTTTTATGCCTACGACCATGAAAGCCAAGGAGTCGGTCCACGAAGCGGTCATGGTCCAAGAGGCCATCGGACTGCTCAAGCCGCGGCCGGGCGGCGTCTACATCGACGCCACTTTGGGCGGTGGGACGCATACCGCCGAGCTCCTCGCGGCGTCAGCCCCCGACGGCCGGGTCTTATCCCTGGACGTCGATCCGGCGGCGCTCGAACGGGCCCGCAAACGTTTCAAGCCTTTTGGCCAGCGCTGGGAATGCGCGGAAAGCAATTTCCGCCATCTGGCGCAGGCGGCTCGCGAACACGGTTTCGCGCCGGCCGACGGCATCCTGTTCGACCTCGGGCTTTCGTCCGACGAACTGCAGGATCCGTCCAAAGGGCTGTCGTTCCAGACCGCTGGGCCGCTCGACATGCGGCTCGGCCCACGCGCCAACGATTCCGGCCTGACGGCCGCAGACATCGTCAACGCCTGGCCGCCGCGCGAGCTGGAACGCATCTTCCGCGAATACGGCGAAGAACGCTTCGCCCGGAGGATCGCCGAAGCCATCGCGAACGAACGGAAAATCGGGCGGATAGACGGCACGGCCGAACTGGCCGAGCTCGTCGCCGCGAGCGTCCCGCGCTTCTACGACCGGGGACGGCTCAATCCCGCCACGCGCGTCTTCCAAGCGCTGCGCATCGCCGTCAACGACGAGCTGGGCGCACTGGAGGAAGCCTTGGCCGGGGCCAAAGATATCTTGAGAGACGGCGGAATCCTGGCCGTGATTTCCTTCCACTCTTTGGAGGACAGGATCGTCAAGCGCTACCTGAAGTCAGCTGATGGATGGGAGGTGCTGACGAAAAAGCCGCAGGTCCCGTCCGATGACGAGACCGCGCGCAATCCGCGGGCCCGCAGCGCCAAGCTTCGCGCCGCGCGGAAAACCGAAGGTCGAAATAACAAAAACCAAACCAGCTTCGAAAAAACCAAAATCAAGTATGCCCAACGCTTACGCCATAGCCATGACCAAGCCCCATGAAGCACTCGGTCTGCCGCAGCCCCTCGGGCGCCGGCTTCCGCACGGCCTCGTGGGTTGGAATTTGGCGCTGGCGGCGGCCACGCTCGTCTGCGGCGTAATCTACGTCGTCGAAGTGAACGCGGCGGCGGTCAAGGGCTACAGGCTGGGACAAGCCGAAAAACGCGTCGAGACGCTCCAGACCGAGATGCTGGCCATCCAAAACAAGGCGGCCGCGGTCTCATCACTGCAGCAATTGACGGCGCGGGCGGCTGAGCTCGGCATGGCGCCGGTGGACAAACTCGAATTCCTGAATCCGGCCGCCAAGAATTACGCTTTAGCAAAATAAACAGGGTATGTTGTGGAATGACGTCCTCGCGACATACCGTTCCATGCCCGGCGTCAGGTTGACGGCCGCGGCGCTCCGGAAGATCGTGTGGGATCTGCTGGAGACCAGGACGGCATTCATGCGAAGTTCGCTTAAGCGCCAGGGGTAAGCAGAGCGCTTACGCGAGCCCTCGCATGAGGGTGATTCGGCCACGCGACTCAACATCGCCATGAGCCGGATCCGAAGGACTCCTCCGACGTGCGTGCTCGGGGGAGTTTTTTATCTGTCGTCCCGGGTGCCGGCCACGACCGCGACGATGATCAGCGCGATGATGACGATGGCTGCGATGAGCATCATAGAAAGGCTGATCATGCTCCCTGGGGTTTAAGATGGTGCTGCTGCCATTCTTTGGCGACGTCAGCCACGTCGGCCGGGGTGACGATATTCTGTTTGACGCCGCATTCGTCCTTGGCACGGTTGGAGGCGGCGTGGATCAGTCCCAGGGCCATGGCGTTCGGGCGGCTGGATTCGATGGCGACCTTGGCGCAGGCTTCGTCGATGACGTCGAACGCCTTATCCGGCAGGAACCGGTCCTTGATGAATTTGATCGACGTGTCGACGGCCGCCTCGATGGTCTCGTCCGGGATGCAGACGTGGTGGAACTTTTCGTATTCGTCCTTGACGCCTTCCAGGATCTTGATCGCGTTGTCGCGCGACGGCTCCTCGACCAGCACCGGCTGGAAGCGGCGGTCGATGGCCGCGTCAGGCTTCAGGAATTTCTGGTACTCGGCCCAGGTCGTGGCGCCGATGACCTGCAGGTCGCCGCGCGAGAGCGCCGGTTTTAGCATGTCGGCCACGTCGAGCGAGCCCTCGGAGCCGCGCGCCTGTTCGAGCATGTGGATCTCGTCGATGAACAGGATGACTTCGCGCGAGCGCTCTTCCTGGGCGGCCAGGAATTTTCGGAGACGCCCTTCGAGCTCGCCGCGGTAGCGCGTACCCGACATAAGCTCGCCGAGGTTGAGGGCCAGGACCTGTTTGCCCTTGAATGCGTCCGGGACTTGCCCGGCCACGATGCGCTGGGCCAGGCCTTCGACGACCGCGGTCTTGCCCACGCCCGGCTCGCCGATGAGCAGCGGGTTGTTCTTGTTCTTGCGGGCGATGACGTGGATGACGCGTTCGATGACCTCCTCCATGCCGACGACCGGATCGAGCTTGCCCTGTTTGGCCATGCCGGTCAGGTCGGTCGTGAGCGCGGTGTCTTCGGACGGCGCCGCAGCCTGATTTTCCTTCCATTTTTTCCAGGCGAACGAACCGACGATGACGGCCAGGACGCCGACGACGAGCGCGATTTGGAGGGCTTGCATATGCGGCATATTGTCGTGGGGATGGCGGGAAGTGTCAACTTTTCGCCTCTTGCGGATGGTCGAAGCCTTAAATCTACTTTTGTAACCAAAAGTAGCAAAAGTTCCGGGGGTCCATGATGCGCTCTCGGTGTCGCTGGCGTCGGCTATCCTGTGCGCCGCGCTTAGCATGGACCCCCGGTCCCCCGTGTCACTTGCGAAATGGGGCGCTTTCGTCTCCAACTCGGACGGTTTTTCTGCTATACTGTCCGCGTGACGTCCCGTTTCAAGCAAATCTTCAGATTGCTATTCATCGATTTCGCCGGAAGCTTCTTATGGTTCCCGGTATGGTGGTATACGGTCGGACTCAAGAAGCTGGCTTTGAAGTTCTGGCACGGTCTGCAATACCGGGTCGCGAGCTATGGGCTCAAGATCTGGATCAAGAATTTTTTCGTGCCGATGTACGGTCAGCATGACTGGTCCGGCAGGCTGGTCAGCCTGTTCATGCGTTTCGTCGTTTTGGTCGGGCGGTTGATCGGTCTGGCGGTCGAGGCGGCCTTGTATGCCGTCGGGCTTTTGGCTTACGCCGCGGCGCCGGCGCTTTTCGCCCTGTTGTTCGTCACCAGTTTGGTCCAAGGGGCTTTCCTGGAACAGATAGGCGGCATAATGCGCTGATATGGCTGACATCGAAACCAACCACGAGGCCATCATCTGCTCAGCCTGCGGCGGCGATCCGCGGCAGTCCTTGAATTGCAGGATGTGCGGCGGCGCCGGCATCGGCATCCAGTCGCCGGAAGGGTTTTTGGTCTGGAACGAAGCTGTCGACGATTTCTCCATCGCGCTGCGGAAAATCAAGCGTAAAGCCACCGGCCTGTTCCATTTTTCCGTCCTCGGCCTGTTCCTCCTGTCGCTCGTCATTTTCGGTTGGCAGGTGAACGCCCTCGAGGATCCGACCGTGCTCAGGACTCTCGAGTTCTGGTTCGTGGGCCATTGGTACGTGACCCAACTCTGGTTCGGTTTGCTCCTGGGATGCTTCCTTTACTTCCGTCTGTCCGAATACACCGGAGAGACCAAGATCATCCCGACTTTCGGTTTGACGCGAAGGCAGATAGAACAGGCGAAAAGCCACCCCGGAGCAGGTTTCCAATTCAACGTCGCCCCGTACTATTCGCCTGATGCCATGGGCCTGATCGAGGAAGCTTTTGTGCTGGCCAAGACGATGAGGAGGACCGAGATCACGCCGCATACCTTGGTCGCCGCAGCGCTGACCAGCCGGACTGGCGGACTCTTCATGGTCAGGCTGGGCATGCTTTTCGACAAGGTCAAGATGCCGCTGGCCAACCTGCTGATGCAGGACACCGCCGGCGACCCGCCGATCAGCATCTCGCGCGAGGCCAAACGGGTGCTTGCCTTGGCGTATGCCGACGCCCGGGACGCCCACCGGAAGCACGTCGACGTGATGGAGGTATTCCTGGAGGCATACCGGCTCAGCCCGAAGATCGAAGACCTGTTCGACCAGCTCGGTTTCCCGCCGGACCACGTGCTGCATGTGGCCGAGTGGATAAAACTGCGCGACCAGCTGCGCGAGGACCATGAGCGCTTCACGGCATTGGCCGCCTTCAAGCCCAAGACCGGCATGAACCGGGCCATGACGGCCCAACAGACGCCGCTCTTGGACAGGTTCAGCGAAGACCTGACGCTGGCGGCCAAGAACGGCTACGTCGCACCGGCCATCGGACGCGACAAGGAGGTCGAGGAGGTGTTGCGCGGCATCGAGAGCGGCCGCCGGTCCATTGCCCTGGTCGGCGAACCGGGCAGCGGCAAGAGCGCCATCGTCGAACATCTGGCGCGGCGCATGGTCGAGGAAGACGTGCCGCCGGAACTGTTCGACCGCCGCCTGGTCTCGGTGAACATCTCGCAAGTCGTGGCCGCCGGCGATCCGTCCATGGCCGCCGAAAGGTTTTTGGCCATGCTCCATGAAGTCGGGATGTCTGGGAATATCATCCTGGTCATGAACGGCATCGAGGCTTTGACCGGCGCGGGCCTGGGCGGGCCGATGGATTTGGCCGAGATGTTCGCCAGCGAGCTCGACAAGGGATATCTCCTGGCCATCGTCACGACCACGCCGCAGGCTTGGACGCGCTACATCGAACGTCGCAGCCTGGCTAACAAGCTCATCCGCGTCAACATCCCGGAGATGGAGACGGAACAGACCATCCGGGTGCTCATGGCGCGCAGCGGTTTGGTCGAATACCAGAACCACGTCTTCTTCTCATACTCGGCCATCGAGAAGGCGGCCGAACTGGCCGGCAAATACATCCACGACAAGGCCGCGCCGGAAAAGGCGCTCGACGTCATCCGCGAGGCCGCGGTCCTGGCGCGCAAAGCGAGGGGCGAAAAGACTTTCGTCACGGCCGAGGACGTGGCCACGGTCGTCCACGAGAAGACGACCATCCCGGTCGAATCAATGACGCGCAAGGAGGCGGACAAGCTCCTGAGCCTCGAGGAGAACCTCCACAAGCGGGTCATCGGCCAGGACGAGGCGGTCAAGGCGGTCGCCCAGGCGCTCAAACGCGCCCGCGCCGAGTTGCGCGAAGGCAAACGGCCGATCGCCAATTTCCTGTTCATGGGGCCGACCGGCGTGGGCAAGACCGAGCTGACCAAGGCACTGGCTGCCGAGTATTTCGGCAAGGAAGAAGCCATGGTCCGGCTCGACATGTCGGAATACCAGGACAAGGGCAGCATCTACCGCGTCATCGGCGCCCCGGGCGACGACCGCGGCGGTTTGCTGACCGAGGCAGTGCGCCACCAGCCGTACACCATCTTGCTGCTCGACGAATTGGAGAAGGCGCATCCTGACATCTTGACCCTGTTCCTGCAGGTCATGGACGACGGCCGCCTGACCGACGGCGTGGGCCGGACGGTCGATTTCACCAACGTCATGCTCATCGCGACGTCCAACGCCGGCACGCAGTACATCCAGGGCGAGGTCGCCAAAGGCACGCCGCTCGAGAACATCAAGCGCGGCCTGATGGAGACCGAGCTCAAAGGCATCTTCCGTCCCGAATTCCTCAACCGTTTCGACGGCGTGATCGTGTTCAAGCCGCTGACCATCGACGACGTCAACCAGATCGCCTGGCTGCTCATCAACGGCATCGCCAAGCGCTTGGCGGCCAAAGGGATGAATTTCCGGGCCGAGGACGCGGCGGTCGAGGAATTGGCCAAGCAGGGCTTCGACCCCCTCTACGGCGCCCGTCCGCTACGCCGGGTCATCCAAGAGAAGGTCGACACGGCGCTGGCCGACCTGATGCTGAAGGGAGAGGTCGGTCGCAGGGATACGCTGGTCCTCGAACCGGGCGGCAATATCCGCATCGAGAAGGCGCCTACGCTATAAAATCCAATGTAAACAAAATTGTCGTCCTCGAGCGAAGTCGCGTTTAACGCGACGAAGCGAAGGACCTTCCGATTGGATGATTCTTCGCAGGCTCAGAATGACATCCGCTCTTATGCCAACCAAACCAACTTCAAAATCCTCTGCTTGCTGCGGTTCGGGCAAATTCATCGCCTGGATAGGTTTCATCTTAGCCGCTTTCGCCTTAGCCGGCGTGGTTGTTGTGGTGGCAGACAAGACAACCTGCGGCGTGGCGTACGTTCCTCAGCCCACGAAACAAGAGCCTTTGTCGACACCGACTAGGACGTCCTTATCCGATGGATTGTATCTGGACAAGGTTGATGCTAAGATCGCTTTGCTCGAAAAGGATATCGATGGCTTGAGGCTGGAGAAAAATATTCTTGAAGCGTATGTGAAGAACATCGCGGCTGCGCCTGATAATCCAGCTTGGATTCCGCAGGAAGTGCAGATCGACGGTTTGTCGATAAGTTATAGGATTCCGCCGTTGCCCCAGGTTGCCAGCCGCGACGGCAAGACCATAGCCTATGATTACGACTATCGTTTCGGATTAGAAAAGGTGACTTTTTCGGCTAATGAAGGGATGGCACAAAATTGCGAAATCAGGAGAATCGGGAAAGTCGATGTGTGCATCACGGACACTTGGTATCACGCCACCGGCGACACCTTGGTGCGGAAATATGTCTTGCCGGGCAAATATCAGGCCGATAACGGATGGGTAAATGTTCCGGTCCATTTCGATTTCGAGTTCATGAGTCCGCTAGGTCTCGGTTGCGAGGAGAGGCCGACTTCGACCCGTTGCGCTGAAATGCTCAAGACTTTCGATACGGCCATCCAAAAGGTCCTGAAGACTATCGAGGTCACCCATCAGCCGGACCCGACCGCCGGCTGATTTGTTTCTTCCTGGATATTCCCTTAAACTGGCTGCCAGATGAGTTCTGAGGCCGCCATTTTTTGGGTCTTGGCGTCGGCCGTAGCTGCCGCGCTTTTGAGTTGGTTTCTGGCGTTCTCGACGCGGCGTTGGGCTTGGAGGTTCGGGGCGTTGAGCTATCCCGGAGGTCGGCGCATCCATGAGAAAGCCATGCCGCAGTGGGGCGGGTTGGGTATCCTGTTGGCGATATTGCCGTGTGTAGGTTTGGCGCAGGTGTTCGGGCTCCTGGAGCATGCCAAGCTCCAGCCGCTCCAGATAACGGGCTTCCTCGTCGGCTTGCTGATTCTTTTGGCGGGCGGCCTCATCGACGACCGCAAGCCCCTCAAACCCGGAGTCCAGATCATGTTCCCGATCGCGGCGGCGCTGGTCGTGATGCTTACCGGCACGAGCATCCGTCTGGTCTCGAGTCCGCTCGGCAGCCATCCGCTGTCCTTGACCTGGTGGACCGGGGGATTGGGGCCGCTGTCGATTTCATTCCCGGCGGACCTGCTGACCTTCGCTTGGCTCATGGTCGCGACGTATACGACGAAAATCCTGGACGGCCTCGACGGCCTGGTTGACGGCCTGGCCGTCATCGGTGCCGGCTTGGTCGGCGCGCTGTCATTGTCGACGGCCTACTTCCAACCGGCTGTGGCCATCCTGTCCGGAATCGTCGGCGGTTCGTTCCTGGGCTTCCTGCCGCATAACCGGCATCCGGCAAAACAATATCTCGGCGAGGCGGGCGCGCTCATGGCCGGCTTCACGCTCGGCGTCCTGGCCATCCTGTCGAGCGCCAAGATCGCCATCGCCCTCGCGGTCCTGGCGATCCCGATCGCCGATTTGGCCTTGGTCGTGATGGGCCGCATCCGCCGCGGCGCGCCGTGGTACAAGGGCGACAACACGCATCTCCATTTCCGCCTGGTCAAAGCCGGGATGCCGCACGGGCTGGCCGTCCTGGTCTATTGGGGCGTAGCCCTTTTCGCCGGAGTTTTGGCCCTCGGCCTGCAGACGCGCGGCAAAATTTTTCTGGTAGTGACCCTGGTGGTCGTGGCGGCGTTGGCCTCGTATGTCGCGGGCTTGAGGGCGGAACATGCGGGGATGCGCGGCCAGGCTTCCGGGGCCAAAGACAGCCAACCATGAAATTCATGACCTGGACAATCGGCGCCGTCATGCTGCTGGCCGCCATCATGGCGGCTGGCGGATATTGGGCGTTCGCCGGACGCCAGACGTCCATCCTGATTGGAGGGCGGGAACTGAAGGTCGAAGCCGTCAGGTCGCCCTGGGACCTCTATCGCGGCTTGTCCGGCCGCGAGGATTTGCCTGGCGATTCCGGCATGCTGTTCCTGTTGCCGTACCGCGGCATCCATCCGTTCTGGATGAAGGACATGAAATTCGCGATAGATATCGTTTGGCTCGACGGCGGCCAGGTGGTCGAGGTCGCGACCTTGCCGGCGCCGACATCCTCGGCATTCGTGCCGCGGCACGACCCGGTCAATCCGGCCGATCGGGTCCTGGAGGTCAGGGCGGGAATGGCTCAGGAATTGGGCTTAAAACCGGGTTTTCGCCTCATTTTGCCCGAATAGGCCGGAATGTTTGACAACTTAGGGGTTTTTCTGTAATCTCTCCGCACTATGTTCGCAGTCATCAAGACCGGCAATAAGCAGTTTCTCGTCAACGAAGGCGATGTCCTGAAGGTCGAGAAGCTGGAGGCTGAAGTCGGTAATACCGTGGAACTCGAGACGTTGCTCATCTCGGACGAGGAAGGTAGCGACCTGAAGGTCGGCACCCCGTCTTTGGGCAGCAAGACCAAGGCTGAAGTCGTGGCCCAGGGCCGCCATCCGAAGGTCGAAGTGGTCAAGTACAAGGCCAAGTCCAAGTACCGCCGCCGCGTCGGACACCGCCAGCCGTTCACCCAGATCAAAATCACGAAACTCGCCTAACCGGCGAGTTTTGGTATCAGCACTATGCTGTCATTCCAGCGAAAGCTGGAATCCATGGTCTGCCATTGAACAAAAAGCCTTCCTATCTACTTTTGTGACCAAAAGTAGCAAAAGTCCTGGGGGTCCGCGATGCCGCACTCGGTGTCGCCGACGCCAGTCATCCTGCCACGACGCTTGGCGCGGACCCCCAGACCCCCGAGAGTCACTTACGAAGCGGGGCGCTGTTTAACCCATCTTTCTCCGGTTTTGTATCGCGTCGGCTATCGTTGAGCCGTCGGCGTATTCGATTTGGGCGCCGTTCTGGAGGCCGCGGGCCAGGCGCGTCACGTTGATGGCGGGGAAGGCGGCGAGTTGTTTCGTCAGATACAAAGCGGTCGTGTCGCCAGCCACGTCCGGGTCGAGCGCCAGGATGATTTCCTTCGCCTGGTTGTCCGGCGCGGACAGGCGTCGGATGAGGCCGGCGATGTGGAGCGTCTCGGGTGTGCGGCCTTCGACCGGGTCGAGCAGACCGCCGAGGACGTGGAACAGGCCTTTGAAGGCGCCGGATTCCTCGATGACGCGGATGTCCTGGTTGGTCCCGACGACGCACATGACGGTGCGGTCGCGTTTCGGGTCAGTGCAGATCGGGCAGCCGCCGGTTTCGCCCCAGGCGCCGCAGACGCCGCAACGCTGGACCCCGTTGGCCAGCGCCTCGAGCGTCCGCGAAAAGCGCAGGATGAGGTCGCGCGGCTGGGCCGCGAGCCAGTAGGCATAGCGCAAAGCCGCCCGGGGACCGATGCCCGGCAAGCCGTCGAAAGCGGCGGCGACGTCATGGATCGGGCGGGGAGTTGAGGGCATGGCGGGTTGGGTACTGGGGGGCTGGTAGCTGGGGGTTGGGATTCACCCTAGAGCCTAACTACTAGTCCCTAGCGTCTGTGGCGAACCTACTGCTGCTTTCCCATCATCTCCTGCAGATCCTTCGCTAAGTCGAGACCGCCTCCCGACTTGAGCTTGTCGGCCATGACCTTCTGGATCTTGCCCATGCCGTCGTTGAAGGCGTCGCGGAGCATCTCCTCGAGCTTGGTCTTGTCGGCCGTGGCCGAGGGGTCGATGGTCACGGACACGCATTGCTGGTTGCCGTTGAGGACGACTTTAACTTTGCCCCAGCCGGACGAGCCTTCGGCCTTTTCCGCGGCCAGGACGGTCTGGAGCTCTTTGGCTTTGTCGCGCAGGTCTTTGAATTGCTTGAGTTTGTTGAACATATGGCCGTTAGGTTACACAAAGGTCGGGGAATAGACAATCCGGCGCCGAAGGTGAGGACTGACGGATGTTGAGGAAAATGATAATCCCGTTAAGGGACATTCAAATCAACCAGGGGGCCGGATGGTCGCGGCCTTCGGGCTTGAAGAGGACGACGTGCTGGCGCGGCAATTGCGCTGCATCGCCGGCCGCTGAACCGAAAGGAGATGGTAATGCGCATGCAATTCAAAGGCCCGGCGGTCTGGCTCGATCTGGAGACCGCGCTGGAGATACTCCTGGGGAAATGGAAGTATCCGATGATGCTCGAGATCGTCGTGGAGCGCGAAGGGGCGGACGAAAGTCCGCAGCCGCACATCAGTCTCAGGATGGAAAACAGGAACGAGCACATCCTGGCCATGGAACTGACGCGCCATTTCGGCCAGGGGCGTCCGGCCAAGGAGGCGGTCATCTATGACTTCGAAGAAGCGGCTCCGGACGAACCCGAGAAGCAGCAGGAGCCCTGACGCCGACGGGCGCCATCAAAAACAGGGAAACCGACTCGGTTTCCCTGTATTTTTTTTATGCTCAGAACGGCCCGCCCGGCGGCGGGGTGTTCGTGATCGGGGTGTTGGGGTCGAATTTCGGCGCTTCGACCTGCGGCGCTTGGCCGATCGGGGAGAGTGACGGGCCGCCGTATTGCGGTTTCTTGGCCAGATTCTTGAAGCTGGCGCGGGAATCGTCGAAAAAGAGGTTGACGACGCCGGTCGGACCGTTGCGGTGCTTGGCGATGTGGATCTCGGCGAGATGGCGTTCCTCGGGCGACAGGTCTTCGAGCCGGTAGTTCTTGTCCGCGGCTTTGCGGTAGATGAACATCACGATATCGGCGTCCTGCTCGATGGAGCCCGATTCGCGCAGGTGGGCGAGCTTCGGGATGGCCGGCTTCTGGAGCTCGACGGCGCGGTTCAGCTGGGAGAGCGCGAGGACCGGGATGTTGAGTTCGCGGGCGATGGACTTGAGGCCGCGCGATATCTCGGACAGCTCCTGGACGCGGTTGTCGCCGGTCGGGTTGCGCGATTCCATGAGCTGCAAGTAGTCGATGACGATCAAGCCCAGGCCCTTCTCCATCTGCAGGCGGCGGGCTTTGGTGCGGATGTCCATGATGGAGCAGCTGGCCGAATCGTCGATGAAGATCGGCGCTTCGGACAGGATGCCGAGCGCGTGGCCGATGCGCGAGAAGTCGTCGTTCTCGCCCTGGTCGGTCAGGTGCCCGGTGCGCATGCTCCACAGGTTGACGTTGGCTTCGGCGCAGATGAAGCGGTCGACCAGCTGTTCCTTGCCCATTTCGAGCGAGAACAGGCCGACCGGCACCTTGTGTTTGACCGCGGCGCAGCGCGCGAAATCCAAGGCCAGTGAGGTCTTGCCGCAGGCCGGGCGGGCGGCGAGGATGATGAGGTCGCTTTTCTGCAGGCCGCCGAGCAGGTTATCGAGGTCGACGTAGCCCGTGGAGACGCCGCGCAGTTTGCCCTTTTCCTTGTGCAGCTCGTCGATGCGCTCGAACGCGCCGTCGAGCACGTCCTGGATCGAGGTGAAGCTGGCTTTGAGGAACCGGCTCGAGACGTTGAACAGCTTCTGCTGCGACTGGTCGATGACGACCTCGATGTCCTCGGCTTCCTCGAAGCCCAGGCGCGTGATCTCGCCGGCGGCGTTGATGAGCCGGCGGAGCGTGGCTTTCTTCTGGACGATGTTGGCGTAATGCACGACGTGGCTCGCGGTCGGCACCGTGTTCGAGAGCTGGATGAGGTAGGCGCGGCCGCCGATCTGCTCCAGCTCGCCCTTCTCCTGCAGGCGGTTCGATAGCGAGAGCAGGTCGATCGGTTCGTGGCGGCGGAACAGGTCGAGCATGCACTCGAAGATGCGGCGGTGCTTGTCGACGTAGAAATCCTCGGCGTTGACCTGGTCGCCGGCGCGGATCATGGCGTCCTTGTCGAGCAGGAGCGAACCGAGCAGGGATTGCTCGGCTTCGATGTTCTGCGGCGGGACGCGTTGGAGTTCCTCCATACGCCGCCAACTTATCGCGCCACGCGCCGGCTGGCAAGGCCGCAAAACGCCTGAAATTGGGGAAGGGAGGTGGATAGGATGGTATACTCGAGCCATGACAACGGATAAGCGCCCTTTCCGCCGCGCCACCTATGCCATGATCGGGACGGTCATCGGCGCGGGGACTTTCGCGATACCCGCCGCCTTCCAGTCCATGGGCATTTTGGCCGGTTCGGTCGCGTATTGGACCGTGGCCCTGGTCGTGCTGGCTACCCATCTGCTTTTCGTCGAAGCCGTCCTCTACAGCCGGGGGATGGACAAGAAGAGGTTCCCTGGATATGTCGACATCGCTTTCGGCAAGTGGGCCAAGCGGGCAGCGTATCTGACCCAAGCCGCGCAAGTCATCGGCGCTTGTTTGGCTTACGTGATATTGGGCGGGGAATTCCTGGCGTCATTGGCCGGTCATTTCGGCCTGCCGGACCAATTGCTGGTCTGGCAGGTGCTGTTTTGGGCCGGCGGCGCGGCCGTAGTGTTCGTGGGGCTGAAACTCGTGGCGCGTATCGAGGCCTGGATGACCATCGGGCTCATCGCGCTGATGGCTTTGGCCGTCGGCTTGTACGCTCCGAAGGCGGATCCGGCGCTGTTTACGGCGATGCACTGGGGTGCGGTCATGCCGTTACTGGGCGTGTTCCTGTTTTCGCTGTTCGGCTGGGGCGTGATATCCGAGGTCAGCGCCATCTGCGGGCATGACCGCGACAAGACGCGTTTGGCTGTGGCCGGCGGTTCGTTGGCGGCCGCTTTGCTCATGTGGCTGTTCGGTGTCTTCGCCTACGCGGCCATCGGGGATTCGTTGGGCAGCGATCCGGCCGACCTGTCGCGCGGCCTGCCTTCCGGCCTGTTCTGGCTCATTCCGGCCGTCGGTTTTCTGGCCGTGGCGACTTCCTTCATCACCCTGGTGCAGGATTTCAAGGCCATGCTCCATCTCGATGCGGGATTGCCCAAGAAGATCGCTTGGGCCATCTCCCTCGGCGGCCCCTTGCTCCTGCTCTTCCTGACGACGCGCGATTTCCTCTCGACGGTCGGCTTCATCGGCTCGGCCATCTCGTCCTTCAACGCCCTGCTCCTGTGCCTGATGGCCTGGAAACTCATGAGCCGGAAGCCGAAGGACATCAACTACGCCTGGCGGAACGTCGTGCCTTTCGTCTGCGCCGGCGCCTTCGCCACGGTCATCCTTTGGAAGCTGGCGACAATCTGGTAAAATCAAGCCAACACTATGTGGTTCCGCTACATCTCGATTTCCCTCCTCAAATGGATAACCGTCAACGTCCTGACGTTGGTGATGCTGTTCTATATCCTGCCTGATTCCTGGCGCGGGTATGCCTTGGCCGCCCCGATGTGGATCATGATTTTCGCCGTGTCCGCCGCCTTCGCTTTTTGGGCCCTGCTCAAGAAATCGCCGCGCTGGAAGGATGTGCTGAAGCTGCTGGGCGTCTGGCTCCTGGTGATGCTGGTGATGCAGAACGCCTACGAGTTCTATATCTTCGGCCGGGCCTTTTTCGTGTGGCGCAGCCCGGAAGCCACGCTGGCGTACCTGATCGAGATCCTGGGGGTCATCGTCGGCGCTATCCTGGTCCGTTGGTATCTGGAGCGGAAAGCCAAAGGCATCATCGCGGGATAGGCCAAACCGAACAACAGAAAACGCCCCGTTCGGGGCGTTTTGGGTCGGGCTTCATTTTTCCGCCGCGGCTGCCAGGTCGGTGACGGACTTCAGCAGCATGGCGATGGTCATGGGTCCGACGCCGCCCGGGACCGGGGAGAGCCAGCCCGGGACATCGTGCAGGCTCTCGGCGTCCGCATCGCCGACGGTCTGGCCGCTTTCGGTCTTGTTGGTGCCGACGTCGATGACGCAGGCGCCGCTTTTGACCAGGTCGCGTTTGAGGAAGCGCGCCCGGCCGACCGCGACGACGATGATGTCGGCGTCCTTCAATGCCTGCCCGTCCAGTTCGTCCGGCCTGAAGGTCTGGACGAAGGCGCCGGCTTTCTTGAGCAGATATTCCAGCGGTTTCGCGAAGACGTCGCTGTTGGCGAGGATGACGGCCTGCGCCAGGTTGGGCATGACGTCGGTCTGGCCGATGAGCCGCAGGATGCCCTCGTGCAACGGCGGGACGATGCGCCCCTCGCCGGCGTAGAGCGCGTCCAGGTTCTTGGGATGGAAGCCGTCGGCGTCCTTGCGCGGCAGGATGGCGTTGATGACGGCGTCCTGGTCGTGCCCGGGAGGCAGCGGCAGCTGCACGAGGATGCCGTGGACGGACTCGTCGTCGTTCCAGGCGCGGATGAGGCCGATGAGCTCGGCGTCCGTCGCGGTGGACGGCAGGCGTCGGATATCCGTCTCGATGCCGGCTTCGGCCGCGGCTTTTTCCTTCAGCTTCACGTACAGGTGTGAAGCCGGGTCTTCGCCGACGAGCAAGACGCCGAGCTTGGGGTGGAGTCCGGAAGCGCTGATCCTTGTCTTGAGGTCTCCGCGGATTTCGGTGGCGAGGGATTTTCCGTCGATCGTTTGCATGCCGGGATGTTAGCAGCCGTCGGCGGCTTTGCCCAGGGCCGCGGTTTGACATCCTGCCGGCCGGCGCCCAAGATGTCCGCGGTCCCGTGAGAACAAAAGAGCGAAAACCAAGCGAGGTCCGTCATGTACGAAACGGTCAAACCGCTGGCCGAGAACCCTTTTCGCGGCCAACACATCCTGTCGGTCAAGCAGTTCACGCGTCAGAACCTGGACGGATGCGTTTTGCCCGAAGCCAAGCGCATGCAGGAACGCGTCAAACTGAACGGGCGCACCGACATGTGCCGGGGCTGCATCCTGGCCAACGTGTTCTATGAGCCGTCGACGCGCACCTCGTCGTCGTTCACCTCGGCCATGGAGCGCCTCGGCGGGAGCGTCATCCCGATCAACGAGGTGAGGTACTCATCGGTCGCCAAGGGCGAAGACCTGGACGACATGATGGCCACCATGGAGTGCTACGCGGACGTCATCGTGCTGCGGCATCCCGAGACGGGGTCGGCGGCGCTGGCCGCGGCGGCCTGCAAGCGGCGGCCGCTCATCAACGCCGGCGACGGCGTCGGCGAACATCCGACCCAGGCGCTGCTCGACCTGTTCACCATCGAACGCGAACTGGGGCGGCTCGAGGGGCTCGACGTCGTCCTGCTCGGCGACCTGAAGCACGGACGCACCGTGCATTCCCTGGCGCGCCTCCTTTCGCTGTACGGCGCGCGGCTGCACTTCGTCTCGCCCGACTCGCTGCGCATGCCGTCCGAGATCATGTCGGAACTGCGCGAACGGAGCCTTGAGCCGCGCGAGTATTCCGTCCTCGACGAAGCCCTGCCGAAGGCCGACGTCCTCTACGTTACGCGGGTCCAGAAGGAGCGTTTCGCTTCGTTGGATGAGTACGAGGCGGTCAATGGCGCCTATGTCATCACGCCGGAAGTTTTGGCCAAGGCTAAGCCGGCCGGGGAAATGGTCGTGATGCATCCGCTGCCGCGCGTCGGCGAGATCGCCAAGTCGGTCGACAAGGATCCGCGGGCGGCCTATCACCGCCAGATGGAGTACGGGCAGTACATGCGCATGGCGCTCTTGGCTCTTGTGTTGGGCCGCGCGTGAGGAGCTGCGGAGAGGTTTTGGCGCGACTGGCTTGATGCGTTTCGACTTATCCACAGTCAGGCCTTGACGTGGTTTACGACCAGGACTAAACTACGCATCACGTTCTTCAAAAAGTTCGTCAACAAAATCCGCCACGCCAGACGATCGTCGACACGGCACCGGCAAGCGACCGCAAGGAAGCGAGCCACCCTCGGGCTAACCCTCGAGAGCGCCAAGACGGCGAGAGAACGGCGACCGAACGGCGGTCGTGAGAATCGTTTTTCCGGGAGCAATTCCGGATAGGCGAGGAAGCCCTGTCCTGGTGTTTCGGCACCGACGGCAGAGCGCGCTTCGGCGCAGCGATCGTGCAGATCGGGTCATGAGGAACCGCGGTAAAACGCGGAGCCTGAAGGCAGCGGATTCGTTGGACGGACAGAGCACATGGTGCGCGAACAAGCCTGGCGGGAAACCGCCCAAGGCCCATGGCGCACTCGGCTGGCGTAGCCGGCATGTGGGGATGGCGCGCGGATGATATCTCAGCGCCGAAACGCATGTCGGAAGCGGCTGTCGGACAGGTACGAACCTGTTACCGCAAGCCCGCGCTTGTCCATGGCTCTGTCAGGCCTGTGAGAGATACCTGTTTGTCTGGATCGGTTCCTAGCTGCGGATCGCCGGGGGTGTCAGGATGTGGTTCGGCCGCGAGGTCGGAGAACATCGGTTGATGCACGAAGCGATATCCGGTGAGGGAAAAGGTCCACGGCCACGCCGCCAGGCGAGGCCGACGCAGACGCACCCGAGGCGCGAAACGTCGCAAGACGCTGAGCACGGAAGGTGCCGTCCCGGTCGGGAAGGCGAACCTCGAAAGAGGCAAGCCGGCCGGCGCACATGTCCGGACCGACAGACCCCGCGCCAGCGAGGTCGCATCCGGGGACATGTTCTGCGGAAACAACCAGGGAAGACTGCCGAAACGGCCGGTAAACCGGATTGGCGGCGCTCTCAGAGCAAGGATAGGTGTCCGAGGCATGAAGGTCCGCAAGGATCGATTGACCTTGGAGACGGTGCGAGGCAGGCCTCACCGTTTGGATGCGAAGCCCTCGGGCACTTCGTTCACTCGACGCGTCTACAGCGTTGCATCCACACTTACCGCTTCCGTTCTTTGTTCTCCTCTCAGGCACCGCCGCTCGGCTGGTGCCTGAATTTTTTTTATGCGTCAGGGTTCGGAGGCGTTTCCTTTCGTGTTACACTCAGGCCGACTTATGCCGCAGATGAGGCGAAGGTATTTCCCGGAAAACAACCCTTTCCTGGGGGCGCCCGAAAGGCAGCCGGAAATCCGCTCCACCGAGCGCGTCACGGCGTTGCTTTCGGGCATCGAATCGGCGGCTTTCGCTTTGCCGCGGGCCGACGTCGTGGCCATCGCCGCGCGCGTCTTCGAACACAGCGCCGAGGACGGGCTCAAACTCGCGGAGCGACTGCGGTTGACGCCGGACGAACTTTTCGGGGCTACGGCCGCCAGTCCGGGTTTCGCGCTCAAGCATCCGCGCGTATTCGAGGGGCTCAAGGCTTTCGTGGTTAAGCATGAGAAGGATATCGATCCACAGGACGTCGAAGCCGTCCGGGCCGCGGAGACCGGAGCGGAAGGCGTGGCAGGTCGGCGGGCGTTGAAATTGGCGGACGCGGAAAGCCGAAAGCACTACGCCCAAGTCGAGGCCGTGTACGCAGACCTCGTGAAAAAGCGCGAGATAAAGGAGCGGGGCACGGCCGCGCCGTCGGGCAAGACGGCCGGCGAGCGTTTGGCTGATGCCTATCTGTCGGAGGCCGGGCTGGCCATGCAGGGCGCGTTCTACGGCGGTCCGGTCCGCGACCAGCTCGAGGCGCTGTACGCTTCCGGCGCCAAGCCGAAGAAGCTCGGGAAGTGGCTGGACTTCATCCGCGACCAGCAGGTCGTCACGGAGGCGGAGCTAGGCGCGCTGTGCGCCGAGCTCAAGCTTGACGCGGAAAAATTCAAAGACAGCCTGCGCGGCGCCAAATACGTTCTGTACGGAGCGGTGCACGGCATGCATAAGACCGTCGCCGTTTCGAGCCTGAAATCAGAAATCAAGGGCCTCATCACGAATGACCAGGAACTGGTGCTGGACGAGAAGACGGGGAAGTATGAGGTGGTGGGAAAGGTAAAGCCGGAAGACGGCGGTAAGGGCGGCAGGGTCATCGAGCGCAAGGAATTAAAGTTCGAAATGACGCCAGCGTGTTCTATTGGAAGGAAGCTGTATTACTCGCATATCTCGTATAAAGGCGGATATAAAATCCTGGATGAAAACGGGAACGAATTGGCTGTTGGTTACGATGATGCTGATCTTCCGACTTCAATCGATGGAAAGCTGTATTTCGTCGTCGGGATGGCTGGCGGCTTGAACAATATCGCGACGCAGTCGGGAATCGAGGTCGCAGTCAAACCGGAATACAGCAGGATTTACTCGTTCGCCAAAGTAGGTGGAAAGATTGTGTTCATCGCCAGGAAAGGCGGCCGATATCTGATCGCCGACGAGTCAGGAAACGAGGTCGTGCCGAATTATCGGGCGATTGAGAACCTGGTCGAAGCCGGTGGGAAGTATTTTTACGAAGGGCACCAATCGAATGGGCATAAGACGGTCGTCGACCAAGATGGCCGGGAATACGGGGGCGCGGATGAAGAATGCACGCAACCGGTGAACGTCGGTGGCATCCTCCACTACATCGTGCGAACCGGACCACAGTGGCAGGAATGGTTCGTCCGCAACGAGCGCGGCGAGACGTTCGGCGGAGGGAGATTCATCACGCAGCTGGCGGCGGTCGGCGGCAAGGCGTTCTATGTCGCCCAGGAGGAGCAGGGCGAGCAAAGGGTCTACGACAAAAATGGTAGGGCATACGGAGATGCCTACACGCGCATCTTGGGTATTTTGGATGACGGCGGACGTTTGGTCATCGTCGGCAAGACTTTGGATGGCAAGACCGAGAAGGTCGTCATCGACGTTTCGGGAGCAGAGGCGAGAGACCAGGGGGAACAGGCTCCGGAGTTCGAGAAGAAGGTCTTGGAGAGCCTGGATAAGATGCTCAAGTCCGGCGTGGGTGCCAGCGATGTGGCCGGAGGGTTGATCGGTCTGGATACCGAGGAGGCTTGGGACATGCGCGAAAGGTTGCCGAAAGAGGATAAGGATTGGTTCGTGAAGTTCAGCGTAGCCAAAAGTTTGGCCGGATTGGATTCGGATAGGGCTTGGGAGATGCGGGAAAGTTTGGCCAAAGACAAGGCGGCACTGGAAGGTTTGCCTTTGAGTTTGGGCGGTCTTGATTCCCCACGCGCTTGGGAGCTGCGGAAAAAATGGTTGAAGGAGAACAGGGGGAACGACATGATGGTATTCAATGTCGCGATGAGCTTGACTGGGCTGGATTCCGGAGAGGCCTGGAAAATGCGCGAGGCGTTGTTTGGTTCGAATGAGACCGAAGAAATCATCGCCCAAAGCCTGGCCGGCCTCGATTCTGACCGGGCCTGGGAAATGCGGGAAAGATTATCGACCAAGCCGGCGTTATGGAGCGATTTAGCCATTGGTTTGGCCGGCCTCGATTCGGAGCGGGCGTGGGACATGCGGGAGCGGTTATTCGCTGCGGCGAAGCCGCAGGTCGCCCAAAGCCTGGCCGGCCTCGATTCGGAGCGGGCGTGGGAAATGAGGGGGCGGTTATTCGCCGAGATGGGTTCCCAGACCTGTTTAGCGGAAAGTCTGTTAGGCTTGGACTCGAACCGGGCATGGGAAATGCGGGAACGGCTCATCAACGAAGACGTACAGAAATATGCCGGCGATGTCCTGGCCAGCGTGGCCGGATTGGATTCTGATAAAGCTTGGGAAATCCGCAGGCGGTTCTCGTATTGGCCTCAGCTTAAGCTCCAGGCCGTCACAAGCTTGACCGGGACCTATTTCCATCATGTCAGGCGATTGAGGCGCCCCGGCGAAGGAGATGGGCGGTTGAGCGGCACGGTCCAAGACCGACTCGATCTCTTGAACCTGGTGCACGCCCCGGAAGCCGACAAGATCGAGGAGCATTTCCGGCCGCGGCGGGAGGAAGCGAAGTCTGGGGCGAAGGCGTTGCTGGAAAAATCAGCCACAGTCGCGAAGATGCTGAACCAGGTGTTGCGCGAGGCGCCGGATGCATTCTTGGCCACCATGGGCGCGCGGCGCGACCGGTCGCCTTCCATCCTGTCGGACCGTTTGACATCAAAGATTTTTCCCGAGGTCTATTTCCGCTCCAAGCACATGGAGACCAGCAACGGCTTATTCGGTTTCATGGGAGGCGGTCGAAGGAGGGAAGCTACGGCAGAGGCGTCGCTTGAGGATTTTTTCCAGAGCCGGGAAAGCGTCGAATTCAACGGCGGCGGCGCGGAACAGCTCGACGACGACCGCGAGCTGATGGAATTCCGCGAACCCATGCATGAGATGGTGGTCACGGGGTTGTACGGCAAGTATGACGAAAAGGCGCGCAGGTGGTCGAAGAGCCGCGTGCCGCTGCGGCCGAAGCCGGTTGAGCCGATGCATGAGACGACCGTCATCCTGCCCAAGGTCAGGTCGGGGAGCGACATCCCGCTGCCCATGCCGTTGGACGCGAGTCTCATCCCGGAGCGCGTGCACGGCATCAAATCGGACAAGACGGAAGTAGCTCTGCGGCCGGAGACCGACAGCCTGGGAGAGTCGGTCGTGCGCGACTTGCCTAAGGTCGAGAAGGTGGCCTATTCGTTGAACATCGGAGCCGGTCCCGAGCCGTTGGCCGAAGTCGGGGAGGGCGATTATCGGAGATTCCGCGAGCGGTTCGTGAAGGCGCATGGCCCGGACTTGGGGCAGAAGCTCGCCAACCTGCCGGAGGAGATGGATGCGTTCCTGGTTTCGCCGGAATACCTGAAGCTCCAGCCGAAAGAACGGGTGGCGGCCATCGAGAATTACGTCCGTTCGCTCGGCTATTACGACACCGAAAACCAGGAAGTCAGCGGATTGAAGGACGGTCGGACCATCGAGGAACGCATGCTCCTCCAGGAGATGCGGCTCGAGGAGTTACGTTCCAGATTTCCGGAAAGAGCAGCGGATTTCGCGGGACGCCGTTTCGCCGGCGTGTGCGCGGATTTCGCCGAAATCACCTGCGCCATCCTGCGCCGCGCCGGCTTCCTCTCGGGGATCGCCAACGGTCTGTCGCCCAACGGCAAAATCGCGCAGGTCAAACACGCGCACGCCGCGGCGTTCGTGGTTTGGCCGGATGCGCTCGGCCAGAACCGGGCGGCCATCGTCGACGGAACGCCGTCGAGCAGCGATCCGCGCGTCAGTGAAATGGCGCTGGCACCGCTCGAAGTCCGTGAGAAAGCGGCGAAGGACGCGGTCGACGAACTAGTGGGTCAGTCCAATCAAGAGCTCGAAGACATCCTCGAGACGATCCGGCGAGGTGATACCGAGTCCATCCGGAAACTGGAAAACGGCCGGCTTGAGCGCGTGCTGAACGTCGTCTTGTCGCATGAGGTCAAACAGAGCCACGCGGACATGCTGGCTGAAGCGTTGAACGTCTATTGGTATGGTGGGTTGGACCGGATGGATGAGGCGAATCAGACGATTGAACTTACTAAATTGATGGAAAGTTATCTTGGGGAACGCCGCGCCATCAGGAAGCCGGAAGGCGGGGAGGTGAAACCGGCCGGGACCCAGCTTTTCGGCACCATCGAAGACTTCGTCAGGAAATTCAAGAAAGCCAAAAAATCAGACGATGCCGCAGCATTAGAGCGTCTTGATCGGATTTATTCGGCAGCCAGGAATGCGCTTGACCCTGTCGAAGCGCGTGCGTTTTCCGCTATCGTCACCTATCTCCGCGGCAAGAACATGGCGGGGAAGAAAGGCTGAAGTCGGTCGTTCAGACGGGGAATCTGTCGCACAACGCTTTCACCTCGGCTTTGATGTCGGAATAGAATTTGTCGGAGAGTGAGTTCCTGAAGCCCTTCAGGAAGGCGAGGCGCGTTTCTTTGTCAGTCGGAAGTTGCGTTTCCTTTATATGGTCGGCGACGATGGAAATCCAGTCGGCGATTTTCAGCATCTCGGCTTCGCCCATGTTTCTCGTCGTCACGGCCGGCGTGCCGAGGCGCAGGCCGCTCGGGTAAAAGGCCGAACTCTTGTCGCCGGGCACCATGTTCTTGTTGGCGTAGAGGCCGGCGGCTTCGAGTGCCTCGTGCAGCAGGACGCCGCGGCCCAAGCCGGTGGGCGAGAGGTCGATGAGGATGAGGTGGTTGTCGGTGCCGCCGGAGACGAGCGTGAAGCCTTTGTCCGTCAGCGCTCGGGCGAGCGCCTTGGAATTCGCGATGATGTTCTTGGCATAGGCCTTGAATTCCGGCTGGGCGGCCTCGTGGAGCGCGACGCCGATGCCGGCGATGGCGTTCAGGTGCGGACCGCCTTGGAGTCCGGGCATGATGGCTTTGTCGATTTTTTCAGGGAGTTCCGCGTCCTTCGCGATTCCTTTTTCGGTGACCATGATCAATGCGCCGCGCGGGCCGCGGAGCGTCTTGTGCGTCGTGGTCGTGACGAGATGGGCATGCGGTACCGGGCTCGGATGTTCGCCGGCGACGACGAGTCCGGCGATGTGCGAGATGTCGGCGACCAAGTAGGCGCCGATTTCGTCGGCGATGGCCGCGAATTTTTCGAATTCGACGGTCCGCGGCAAGGCCGTGCCGCCGCACCAGATGAGCTTGGGTTTATTCTCAAGGGCAACGCGCCGCAATTCCTCGAAGTCCGTCGAGCCGTCTTCCTTCAGGTGATAGGGGATGCTGGTCCAGACTTTGGAGGTGAACGAGGCTTTCCAGCCGTGCGTCAGGTGTCCGCCGTGCAGGAGGTCCAAGCCCATGAACGGTTCGCCCGGTTCGAGCAGGGCGGAATAGACGGCCAGGTTCGCCGGACTGCCGGAATAGGGCTGGACATTGGCGTAAGGCACGCCGAAAAGTAATTTGGTCCGTTCCTGGACGAGCGTTTCGACCTTGTCGACGAATTCGTTGCCGGAGTAGTAGCGTTTGCCGGGATAGCCTTCGGCGTATTTGTTGTTGAGCGGGGAGCCTAAAGCCTCCAAGACGGCTTGGCTGGCGTAGTTTTCGCTGGGTATCAGGATCAGGCCGTCCTGCTGTCGGGCGGTTTCTTGGCCGATGAAATCCGCGATTTCGGGGTCGATCAATTTGAGGTTATCCATAATTGGATTCCAGGATAATGCCTCAAGCGTTTTTTGGCCATGACCTGGATGATTATCCACAGCATAAGCAGCGTTGATTTGGTAAACTTTCGGCATTAAAGCCATTCAACGACAAAAAAATATTATGAGAAGCCTTCCTTTGGGGCTGCCAGGTTTCCGTTTCGGAAAACCGATTTTTGGTTTCTGTACGGCGCTGGCGGCAGCCTTCGTTTTGTTCCTCCTGTCCGGTTCGCCGGTGTCGGCTGCGAGCTGCACGTTCGCGAGCGCCGGCTCCAGCGATTGGGGAGATGCGGCCAACTGGAGCTGCGCGGCCGTCCCGACCTCGACCGACGACGTGACGATCCCAGCCGGCACGAGCACCGACATGTGGGTTGACGGCTCCGCCAATAACGTGACCATCGGTGCGGGTTCGACCCTGACGATGAACGGCTCGAGCCTTTACGTCAGCGGCGATTGGACGGACAACGGAAGCCTGGCTTTGCCCAGCGGTCCGGTGATCTTCAACGGAGCCGGTGCGCAGGCCATCAACACCGAACCGAACTTCGAGTCCCTCACGATCAGCAAGTCCGGCGGCACGGCGACACTCGCGGGAGAGGTCACGTCCACCGGGAGCGTGACCATAAATTCCGGGACGCTGGCATTAGGGTCGAATACCCTGCACGTCGGAGGCAACTGGGTCGATAACGGGACTTTGGACGGAGGTTCGGGCACGGTCGATTTCTATAACGGCGCCGGCGACCAATCGGTGACGGCGGAACCCGGGTTCTACATCCTCAAGATGACCAAGTCCGGCAATTCGGTTTTATTGGATGGCGACGTGACGGTCAGTGGCAGGCTGTACACGATGGGCGGAGGCACGTTGTCCGCCCAGAGCCATAAATTGAACGTCGGCGGCCTCTCCTCGATTGGCAGCGGCACGACCGTGACTTCGACTTCGGGCATAGTGACCTTGTCCGGTTCGGTCACGAACGACGGCAATATCGGCTCAGTCAGCGGCGGGTTCGTGCTCGGCACCGACTTGACCAATAACGGCACGTTTGACGTCGGTTCCGGTTCATCGACCTGCGTCGGCACGCTGACCAACCCAGGCTTGCTGCATGGTGATACCGGTACCTTGCATCTCGGCGCCGACTGGTCCAATGCGGGCATCTTCAGCCCGGGGACCGGGACGGTGGATTTCCAAGGCGGCGCGGCCCAGACTGTCCCGGTCGGCTTGACCTACTACAATATCTCGGCCAACGGCACCAACACCGTCAGCTTGGGCGGCTCGCTCGAGGTTAATGGCCTCCAGATCGGTTCCTCGGCTACGTTCGACACCATCGGCAACGATCTGACCGTCGATGATACGGTCACGAGCACGGGGTCGCTCGTCGCTGGCGGAGGTAATATCATCACTATCGGCAACGATTGGAATTTTAGCGGCTCGGGCTCTTTCACGGCCGGCAGCGGCACGGTCAGATTCTCGACAAGTACGGCTGACGGTGCTTTCCTTCACAAGATTTTTTCCGCCATCCCCTTGACCTTCAACAACCTGACGGTCAGCAGCACCCGGTTCGTCCGGCCTTCTTCGGCGGTGCTCTACACCGTCAACGGCGACCTGACCCTGACCCAGGGGACCCTGCATCTCGTCGACGGCTCAGACCTCACGGTCAACGGCCTGTCCAACATCGCCGCGCTCGGTACGCTCGCCTTGGAGAACTCGAGCGACGTCTTCACCGCCAACGGCACGACCACCAACAACGGCACGTTCGGTTCGCTCAACTCCGGCTCCCTGACCTTCAACGACGATTTCATCAACAACGGCACCATCCAGGGGAATACTTGGGATACCTACACGATGAACATCAAGAAGTCTTGGACCAATTCGGGCTCATTCAGTCCGGGATTCGGCACGATCGTCTTTTCCGGAAACGTCCCGCAGAGCATCCCTTCCGGCCTGACATTCTGGAACCTGTCGACGAACAGTTCGAATACCGTCACCTTCTCGGGCGACGCGACGACGACGCATAACCTGACGATCGCGGCCGGGACGCTGGCCCTGGGGGCGAATACGCTGCATGTCGGCGGCGATTGGTCCGACAGCGGCACGTTCGCCGGGGGTACGGGTCTGGTCATGATCAACGGCACCAGCACCCAGACGATCGGCGCCGAACCGAATTTCCATGATTTCGCCGTGAACAAATCCGGCGGCACCGCGACGCTCGCCAGCGATATCGTGGTGAACGATCTGACCATCACGGCCGGGACTTTGGCCATCGGCGCCAATACCCTATATGTCGGCGGCGATTGGACCGATAACGGGACCTTCAGCGGCGGCACGGGTTGGGTTGAGTTCAACGGCACGGGCGCCCAAGCCGTGGGTGCGGAACCGAACTTCAACAGCGTGTTCGTCAACAACACCGGAGGCACGGTCAGCTTCAACGGCGTAGCGTCGCTCGGCGGGCAGTTGATGATCGTCTCCGGAGGCGACGTGGCGAATAACCTGTCGGTCACGGTCATGGCCACGACAACCAATGCCGGCACCTATACCAACACCCTCGGCCACACCACGGACTTCCAGGGGGATTTGGTGAATTCCGGGACCTTGACCCATTCCGGCGGGACCATAATCACGCGAGGCACCTGGAGCAACTCCGGGACATATTCCGCGACGGACGGCACTCTGACCTTCATGGGGTCGCGCTCGGTGACGTTGCCGGCCGGTCTGGTCCTGGGCGGGTCCGCCATGATGGACATCAACAAGCCAGGCGGCGTGCTGACCTTGGGCGGAGATGCCACCACGACGGCCATCACCTTGAACGCCGGGACGCTGGCGTTGGGCGGACATACGCTGCACGTTTCCGGCAATTGGAACAACGTTGGCGCTGCGCTTTCCGGCAGCGGCACGATAGACCTCAACGGGTCGAGCCAGACGGTCTACGGCTCGACGACATTCAATAATCTGACCAAGACGGTCACGGCTGCCGCCACGCTGACGTTCCAGGCGGGAGCGACGCAGACGGTTTCGGGAGTCATGACATTGGCGGGCGCTGCCGGCAACCTGCTGAACCTCCGGTCAACGACTCCCGGCAACCGCTGGTACGTGGACCCGCAAGGAACGCGCAGCCTCTCGTACCTGAGCGTCCAGGACAGCGACAACACGAACGCATCGGCCATCGTCGTCGGCAGCAACAGCAGCGATGCCGGCAACAACATCAACTGGATCATCGGCGATGTCACGGTCCCCACCGTCAGCTTCACGGCTCCGACCGCCGCCTCCAGCACGGCCATCACCGACACGACCATCCGCATCACCGACAACGCCGGCATCTCCACGACCACCGTGTCGGCGGCTTCTTCCACCGCGGGCTGGTCGAACCTGTCTTGCACCCAGACCAGCTCGACCCAGATAGATTGCACCATCTGGATCACCTCGAGCGGGGATTTGACCATCAGGGCCACTGATTTGGCCGGGAATCCTGGGGCCTCCACCATGTCCGGTTACACGATCTCCTCCGACGCCACGGCGCCGACCATCAGCATCACGGCGCCGACCAGCGCGTCGGGCACGACGATCACCGATACGACCATCCGCATCACCGATAATGCGGCCGTCTCATCGACGGCGATCTCGGTCGCGTCGTCCACGGCCGGCTACGCCTCGTTCAATTGCGTCCAGACGAGCTCGACGCAGGTCGACTGCACGATCTCCATCACCTCGTCCGGGACCTTGAAGGTCGACGCCACGGACGTCGCGGGCAACCCGGCTACGCAGGCCAGCCACGCCTACGTGATTTCATCCGACACAACCGCCCCGGTCATCAGCATCACGGCGCCGACCAGCGCGTCGGGCACGACGATCACCAATACGACCATCCGCGTCACGGACGACGTGAGCGTCTCGTCGACGGCGATCTCGGTCGCTTCATCAACCGCCGGATACGCATCCTTCTCCTGCACCCAAACCAGCTCGACCCAGGTCGACTGCACAATCGATATAACTTCCTCTGGCACGCTCAAGGTTGATGCCACTGATGCCGCGGGCAACCCGGCTACGCAGGCCAGCCATGCCTACGTGATTTCCTCTGATGTGACGGCTCCGGTCATCGCCATCACGGCCCCGACCCATGTTTCCGGCACGGCCATCACTGATACGACCATCCGCATCACCGACAACGCGGCCGTCTCATCGACGGCGATCTCGGTCGCGTCGTCCACGGCCGGTTACGCTTCCTTCTCCTGCACCCAAACCAGCTCGACGCAGGTGGATTGCGCGATCTCCATCACCTCGTCCGGGACCCTGAGGGTCGACGCCACGGACGTCGCGGGCAACCCGGCTACGCAGGCCAGCGAAAGCGGATACGTCATCGATATCGTCCGCCCGTCCGTGACCTTGTCGTCCACCGTCCCGACCTCGACCAACAGCACGCCCTTCTCGGTCAGCGCGACCTTCTCCGAGAATGTCGTCGGCTTCAACTTGGGTGACATCGCGGTCGGAAACGGCACGGCTTCGGCTTTCGTGACCACGACGGCTGACACCGTCTTCACCTTCAACGTCACCCCGAGCGGCCAAGGAGCCGTGACGGTCGATATCGCGGCCGGCGCCGCCCAGGACGTCTGGGGCAATACATCGACCGCGGCCCTGACTTTGTCCAGGACTTTCGACAGCGTGGCGCCCGGCATCCCCAGCGCGAGTCCGGCCGGCGGTACCTATGCCGCGGCGCAGAGCGTCACCCTGACCACGGATGACGGCACGGCGACCATCCGTTACACGACCGACGGCAGCGCCCCGAGCTGCAGCGCCGGGACGGTCTATGCGGGGGCCTTCGCCATCTCGTCCACTTTGACGCTCAAGGCCGCCGCGTGTGACGCCGCGGGCAATCTCTCAGCGGTGAGGACGGACCTCTACACCATCAGCACCGGCGGGGGAGGGGGCGGAGGTGGCGGCGGCGGAGGAGGAGGTTCCTACGCCAGCGCCCCGACGGCGCCGACCGAAGGGTTCGGCGTCCTGATCAACGGCGGCGTCGCCAAAGTCGCTTCGCCGGCGGTCACGCTGACGCTCCGCGGCGGTTCGAATACGGCGCGCATGTCAATCTCGAACACGGCCGACTTCGCCGGGACGAGCCAAGTGGCTTACGCTTCCACCACCAACTGGACGCTGCCCGCGGGCGACGGCCAGAAGACGGTCTATGTCAGGTTCTATACCCAATCGGGCGGAGTTTCGGCCACCTACACCGCCACGGTCACGCTGGCGACGCCTCCGGTCGCGCCGGAAGGCGGATTCGGCGTCATGATAAACGACGGCACCGAAACCGTTGCTTCGCCGTCGGTTTCGCTGAGGCTTTTCGGCGGTCCTGACACGGTCAGCATGGCCATCTCGAACACGGCCGACTTCGCCGGTGCGGCCAAGGTCGCCTACGGTCCGACGGCGACCTGGACCCTGACCGAGGGTGACGGGCCCAAGACGGTCTACGTCATCTATTACACCCAGAACGGCGGAGCTTCCGAAATCGTGAGCGCTATGACCAACCTGGCGGTTCCGGCCGCGCCGACGGCCGGGCCCGCGGTTTCCGTCCTGGCTTCGGGCGGCGTCCTCGATCCGAACGACCTGCCGAAGCTGCTCCGGGAGATCGGGACGACGCAACGCGTGGCTGACGAAGATCTGGTCCTGCAGCAGGTGTACGCCGACGCCAAAGAATTCGGCCTGACGCTGTCGGCCAGCCAGGCCGTGTCAATCCGGAATTTCATCCAGTACGGCATCTCGACGGCTACCATCAAATTCGGGCAGCGCGAACGCCGGGCCATCTCGCGCGATTACATGGATACCGTGCGCCGCAGCGACTTCGTCTGGACCGACGTCGAGCGCATCGCCACCGGCAAGATCCCGCTGAAGCGCAACCTGACGCTCGAACGCCAGCGCGTCGCGACGGTCCTGCCCGTCTTCCGCCGCATCTTCGGCCACGCCCCGGATTTCAAGATCGCCGCGGAGAACCTCGCCTGGAATACGCTGCTCTACCGCATCCGCTTCCCGCGCGACATGGTGAAAGAGGCGGCGGGTCTGCGCATTTACCAGGCGATGTACAAGCGCGTCCCGAAGACGCCTTTCGAGTGGTCCATCGTCAGGGTGCTGGGGTACGTGAAGATTTAGGACTGGACGGTCAGGATAATCAGATGCCCGCCGAGCCGAACTCGGCGGGTTTTCGTGTGTTGGAACCGGAATAGCGCTTGACTCCGGAAATTCAGGTGCATTCGTTAATGTGCTATACTTCCGCCATCGTCACTAACCATTTATCCCCATATATGCGGAGATACATTTCGGGCCTCGGCCTGAAGACGTCCTCCATGTTTTTAGGCCTGGCGCTGGGAGCGCTCGGCTTATTTTCCTTAGGAGGACAAGCGAGCGCCGCCACCCTCGGCGACGTCATCATCAGCGAGTTCAATCCGCGCCCCTCGGGCGGCACGGAATGGATCGAGCTGATGGGCGCAGTCAGCAGCACGTTCGATTTCTCGTCCGGGACGCATTGGATCGTCGAGGTCACCCGGATGGATCCGACGCCGACCAGCACCATGACCCTGTCCGGTGTCCTGCCTGACCACGGCATCTTGGTGTTCACGGGCAGCGGGAAGCTTCCCGACGCCGGCGGTCTTGTCACCCTCAAGGACGAATTGGGCAACACGATCGCCAGCGTTTCGTACGGCGATACGGATCCGCCGGGACCTGAGCCTCACGTGGCGCTTCCGCCCGTCGACGGCACGGCCTATTTCGACCTGCTCGGGTCTTCCTGGAATACGTCCTCGACGCCGCTGACCTACGGTTGGTTCAACGGTCCGCCGGCCCCGAGCCTCGCTTCGATCGTGGCCCAGATCAACGCCGGCGGCATCACTACGAACCTCGGTTCGGTCGCCAATCCCTCGGCCGCGAGCGGGGTCTACTTCACGACCTCGACCGGCCGCATCACATACTCGGCCGCCATAAACTTCACGGATTACAACACCAAGGCACTGCTCCAGGACCTGGGGACGAAAATGAGCTTCGCTGACGCCTTCGTCGGTTTCGACGCGCAGACGTCGGAGCAGTTGAGGAACCTGGGGGCGACCATCGACATGTACGGCATGACCGGTCTCGGCTTCCTGTCGCAGCCGTACATCCAGGTGGCGACCGACCTCGGGACGATCATCCCGTCCACCAGTTCGACCTATCCGGCATTGACCGGTTTGAGTTTCAGCGGCGGCACCTTCAGCTTCAATGCGAGCCATTTCACGGAATTCGGCGCCTTCAAGGTCCTGAACCAGACCACGGGCCAAGGCTTCAATACCCTCAAAGACGCGGTGACCTCGTCCAATATCGGCGACACCATCCTGGTTTCGGCCGGCACCTACAACGAGGACGTGACGGTCGCGACCTCGGTCACCATCAACGGCAGCGGCTCGCCCTCGGTGACCAAGCTGACGTTCGCCTCGAGCACCATCGCCGTTTCCGGGTTGACGGCCACCACTACCGCCGTCAGCAGCACGGGACGCATCGTTGATGCCGTGGCGGCCGTGGCGCCGGGCGGGACGGTCATCCTGGACAGCGCCAACTTCGGCGAAACCGTCACCCTCGGCAAATCGTTGACCATTACCGGCCAAGGCGCCGGCATGACGACCACGACCAAGTTCGT
This sequence comes from uncultured Gammaproteobacteria bacterium, assembly GCA_964415965.1. GTDB lineage: Bacteria > Patescibacteriota > Patescibacteriia > 2-12-FULL-60-25 > 2-12-FULL-60-25 > CAIKNB01. The sequence continues at coordinate 738,948 of CAYQCK010000001.1, read as the reverse complement.
CCTGACGGCCAATCCCATCACCATCAGCGGCGTCGACGTGCCGACCTTGGACGTCAGCGGTTCCGGCAAGATCGGCGACGCGGCCAACGCCATCGGCGCCAGCGGCACCATCAACGTTGCGGCCGGGACCTACGCCGAGAACGTGAGCCTGGCGCGGCCCCTGGCCATCAACGGCACGGGCAACCCGACGGTCAATAAGTTCACCCTGAACTCGCAACCCATCTACTGCAGCGGCATCACGGCCAATACGGTCGACGTCGGCTCCGGCGGCAAAATCGCCGACGGCGTGGCGTGCGTGACCGGCGGCGGGACGCTGAACGTCCTGGGCACGGCCAACTACGGAGAGACGGTGACCGTCGGCAAGGGTTTGACCATCACCGGTCCGGGCGCGGGCACGGCGACCACCACCAAACTCACCTTCACGGCCAACCCCATCACGGTCAGCGGTTTGGACGTCCCGACCATCGACGTCAGCGGCTCGGGCAGGATCGCCAACGCCCTCGCGGCGGTGAAGACCGGAGGGACGGTGAATGTGGCGGCCGGTTCATACGCCGAAGCCTTGACCATCAACAAGAGCGTGAACCTGACCGGAACCGGCGGCGTCAACGTCTCTTCATTCAGCTTGCAGACCACGCCAATCAGCATCATGGGCGTCTCTTCTTCGCTGGTCTACGTCAATACCTCCGGCAAAATCCAGGAAGCCATCAACTTGGTCAACACCAACGGCACGGTGCGTCCGTCGGCCGGTACCTACACCGAAAACATCACGATTCCGCGCACCATGACGTTGACCGGCGGCGGCAGCCATCCGGTCATCGCCGCCAGCAATGTGAACAACCACGTCATCACCGTGGCGGCCGATAGCGTGGTCCTGGGAGACATCACTGCCAAGGGCGCGACCGGAGCGGGCAAGGCGGCGGTCTACATCGAAGGCTATGGCTCCCTCGACTTCACTTCGGGCACGGTCCAGAGCAGCTACTACGGATTCGTCGCTTCGAGCTCGAATGCGAACTATTTCCGCTACTCGTCGGCCGTCGGGAACACGGACGCCGGCCTGCTCTTCGTCAACTCGGCCTCGGGGACGGTGACGATGAACGCCTTGAACGGCAATGACTACGGGGCAAACCTTACGGGCGGCAGCGGCAACATCGGATTCTTCCAGAATAATTTCACGGGCAACACGACCCTGGCCCTGCAGAGCGCGACGACGGTCAGCGCAGGATATAACTACTGGGATGCCGCCAGCGGACCGAACAACGCGTCGTCCAATCCGTCCGGTACGGGCAATGGCGTCTCCAATCCGGTCGTCTACCGGCCGTTCTACACCGATTCCGGCCGGACGACCCTGAGTACCCAGACGGTCGACGCGGCCAACATCAGCACGCTGATCGCCCTGGGCGTGTTCCAGATCGCGAGCGGCTATCCGAGCACCTCGACCCCGTCGGTGACGGTCCTGGAGCAGGTCACGATCAACGCCGGCAGCCACCAGATCATCATCCCGGCGGGGACGGTCATCACCAAGGACGGCGGAGGCAATTTCGACGCGACCTTGCTTGCGGCCGCGTCCGTGACGGCATCGCTGGCCTCAGGCCTGGCCGGCACGACGGTGGACGGCGTGATGCAGTGGGGCATCCCGGGGCTCGGCTTGTCTTTCAGCCCGGCAATAACCATCAAAGTCAGCGTCGGGACCGCGCTTAACGGCATGACGCTCAACATCCAGCGGTCGTCGTCGCTCACCAGCGGTTGGACCACGACCGGCCTGGGGGCGAGCACCTGCGTCATCTCGTCCGGCCTCTGCACATTCACCACGACCAAGGCCTCGTATTTCGGCTCGTCCCACACCCCGTCATCGGGCGGAGGAGGCGGCGGTTCCGGCGGAGGTGGCGTGGGCGGCAGCACGTACATCGCCTACACTCCGGTCTACCAGACGTACAGCAAGGATGCAGACCGGGCCGCGAACGTCCAGAACCTGGCGAACATCGGCGTCGCGGTGCACGCGCTGGTCAAACTCCCGGATGACGGCGACAAGACCACGCAGGAAGATACGGCCGTCTATTACATCGGCACTGACGGACGGCGGCACGCCTTCCCGAACGACAAGGTCTACTTCACCTGGTACAACGATTTCTCGGGCGTCGCGGTCCTGACGGCCGACAAGCTCGCCAGCATCCCGCTCGGCGCCAACGTCCACTACAAGCCGGGCGTCCGCATGGTCAAATTCACGACCGACCCGAAGGTCTACGCCGTGTCCCTTGGCGGCCAGCTGCGCTGGATCCAGACCGAAACCTTGGCGAAAGCCCTGTACGGCGACGGTTGGAACACGCGGATAGACGATATGAGCGACGCCTTCTACGTGAACTACAGCTTCGGTGCGCCGATCGCGGCGGCCGCCGACTTCAACGTCGGCGCCCAGACGGCCGGAGCCGACAAGATCTCCACGGATTTGGGCCTGTAGGCTGGCATTAAAGGATGCGCCCCCGTCAACGACGGGGGCGTTTGGTATTGACCGGCCGGGCGAAAACGGATATTTTCGAGGCACGTACTTTCACATCCCGGAGGGGAAATGGGCAAGAGGATAGTCAGCAGCCGACCGACCCGCAACCACCACAAACGGCGCAATACCTGGTATGTCGTCGACCTCCCCAAAGCGCAGGCGGCCTTGGACAGGGCGCGCCTCGATCCCAGGAACGCAGCTTTCGCGGACCATGACGGGAAGCTCTTCGAAGCCAGTCGCCGCGCTTGCGTGGTGATGCGGCTCGAGGGGGCGTACACAGAGTATTCGGCGCGTCTCTTCGCCTCGAATGGCGGATTCGCCAAATACCGCCAGGCCAGGCAACTCGGCCAGGCAATCAGCCGGAAGTACATGGACGAACGCGTGTTCGTGGTCGCTGAGGCGGCGGTGATGAACCATTGGGTCCGTCAGCGGCGTATCCAGTGGGATGCCGCGGCGGCGCGTTCCGAGCTCTACGCCGAGCGCGGGGTCGAAGTATTGCCCTCGCTGTGCACGAGTTTCATCCCGCCCGGCGAGAGCGAAGAGGAGTACCAAGCGTCTCTGCCCGGGGTGAAGACGGCCAGGCCCGAACCGGATATCGGTTTCGGCCGCGGCAGGTCAGGGCGCCCGCGGCGTTTCAATCCGCCCAAGCGCGTGCTCTATCGCATCGTCGACCTGGACGAGTTCAGGCGCCGGCGCGGGAATCTCGTCTTCGACAGCGCCGACCGTGGGCTGGAGCCGCTGGAGATCCCGGATGAAGGCAGGTTGTTCAAGCATGCGCTGGTCGGGTCCTTTTCTGCCACCGGTTGGCGCAGCGCCCTGCAGAGGTTCCGCAACCGCCTGGCCGGCGAGATGGAGTTGGCTTTGCCGTTCGGCCGGTTCACGGCCATCCCGGATTCGGTCTGGCAAGTCCTCATCACGCTGCCCAACTTGCCGCGCAACTTGTCGCGCGACTATCTGCTGATCGCCGCGCGTTTGGCCGGCAAGCGCGACACCAGGCTGCGCAAGCTCGAGGAGGAGGCTGAGAAACGGCTTGGCCGCTTCGCCTGGCTGCCGTCATGGGAGCCGGGGATGGAAGACGTCAAGCAGCTTCCGTTGCCTGGCACTCAGCTGCTCCGGGACGTGCTCGAATTCCCGCCACGCGAGCATGCCTCGCGCCTCAAGCGGCTGGTCAAAGGCGATCTGCCGCGCATCGTTCCGTCCAAGCGCCACGGCCGCCGCATGCGGCAACAGGCGCTGCCGGATATCCCGAGGTTCGCGGTCCAGGCGTCGGGCCAACTCTGCCTGTGCGCCTGCGATCGGCCGAATTCCTGTGGTTCCGCGGCCGCGTCGGACGACGGATGCCGCGTCCCGGACGCCCAGCTGCCGCTGAGGTTCCCGCGGCCGTCGGCCGAATGGTCGCAACCGCCGCTTTTCCCGGGCGTGGAGTCGGCGCCGAGAAAACGCAGGTTCTTTCCTCGGCGCAAGCGCGTGCCCATCGGCCAGGCGCGTTTGCCCTTCATGGATTAGCCGTCGCTCGACGGCCTAGGGCTCCGACCATCTCGGTCGGAGCTTTTTTATTGGTTTTTAACGTTTTGTCTCATGTTCATGCCTTGACAAAATGGCGGTTTTATGGTATAAACCACCCTTCGCACTTTGCTTAACTTAATAACAGCCCTAACCGGTTTTGGGAGGCAGAACAATGCGTGGAGAGCTGGTTTTCGTGGGTGTGCTGGTCGCGGGTCTCCTTGGCGGCATCGGTTACGCGACGTGGGACCACTACTACGGCATCGACGAGCGCGCGCCGGTCTGCACAGTCCTGAATCGGCCGGTGACGTTGGTGAAGTTCAATAAGTATGAGGAGTGGACGCACTACTTCACTTACGGCGAAAGCCGCGTCCAACCATCGCAGACCGTGCCGCGCGACCGCGCCTATCCGGTCCTGAACTACTACTTCGACGGTAGCGGGAACCAGTTCACGGTGACCTGGAGCGAACGGTCGAAGTCTTGGGACGTCAGTGGCGTCGGCGCCGGATGGAGCTCGGTCGACGGTTACGTCTTCAGTTCGAGCCAGAAGCTGGGCTCGCGGACCGTGACCTACGACTACCACCACGATGGAGTCGTCCCGAGCGGCGAGCATGTCTTCTACCTGGTCGGGTCGGCGCTGCTCAAGCTCCATTCGACCGAATCCGGACCGAACAACGTCTACGTGGTCCAGCAGCACCGCGCCAAGGGCAAGTTCGGGCCGTATGCCGACACGACCATGCCGATGTGGGTCGAAGGCAAGCCGGTGTTCGTGGGCTGGAAGTCGAAGGTGGAGGAGCGCGGCGCTGAACGCGTCACGACCAACGCCTACGTCTTCAGCTGGGATGGGCAGGAAATGCCCATCGACTGCGAACAGCTGGCCAAGCCGGTGCCGCCCACGAAGCCGGGCGAGGTCGAGGCCGAGAATCCGACTTACGTCAGGGTCGTGGAGCCGTTCGACGCCCCGGTCTGCGGCGGCAACGTCAAGATCGGGCTCGAGCGCCGGGTCGTGAAGCGCTTGGTCGCCGGCCAAGACCAGACCAGCGAGACGTTGGTCTACACGATCAACGGCCAGCGCTACCCGATCGGCACGGTCCATGTCGCTCCCAACGCGAACGTCAGCGCGGGCATGCTCCTCTGACGTAGACCCTCGTCAGCCCAGGTGAATCCGGTTCTCGGATGAGCCTGGGCTTTTTTTTATTGCACCGATTTCGCCTAGCGAGTAACCTATGCGACATGGAAACCAAAGGCATCAAAAAAGCCCATCTGGTCGGCGCGGGCGGCATCAACATCTCGGCTGTCGGGAAGCTGCTGCTCAAGGCCGGGGTTGAAGTCACTGGATCGGACGTCAAGGAGAACGAACAGACGAATATCCTCGCGGAACGCGGGGCGAAGATCGCCATCGGCCATGACGCCCAGAACGTGCCGGAGGATTGCGACATCCTCATCCACACTTCGGCAGCGCCGGAGACGAATCCGGAGCGCGCGGAGGCCCGACGGCGCGGCATCCCGGAGATGACGAATTTCCGCTTCCTGGCCGAATGGTTCGCGGACGCCAAGACCATCCTGGTCACCGGCACGCACGGCAAGAGCACGACTACGGCCATGCTGGCGCTCATCCTCGAAAGGGCCGGCCTCGATCCGACGGTCATCCTGGGCAGCAAGCTACCGTCGTTGCCGGACGGCAATTTGCGGATGGGCAGCGGGGAATTTTTCCTCATCGAAGGCGACGAATACGCGCGGCATTTTCTGGAATTCAAACCGTTCGCCGCGCTCATCAACAACATCGAGCTGGACCACGTGGACGTTTATCCGACTTTAGACGATTACGTCGGCGCCTTCGGAGAGATGGTCGGCAAGATGCCGGACGGCGGAGTCCTGGTCGCGAACGTCGGCGATCCGAACGTCGCGGCGCTGCTCGGACGGACGTCGGATGCGTTGCGCGGACGCAGTATCCAGGCCGTGCCGTTTTCGTCCGGACGGCAAGCGTCGGACGTTTGGTCCGTGTCGTCAGCGCGGAAAGACGGCATGACTGAAGTGGCGCTGGCAAAGGGCGATTCTGAGTTGGAATTCAAGCTGCGCGTTTCGGGTTCGCATAACGTCCTGAATGCCGCCGGCGCGGCCTTGGTCGCCCAGGCGTTGGGGGTCTCAGCGGACGATGTCAGGCTGGGCTTGGGGGAATTTTCGGGGATTTGGCGGCGCATGGAACGGCTCGGCGAGCTGGACGGCGTCACCATCTATTCGGATTACGCCCACCACCCTACGGCCGTGGCCGCGACTTTGCAGGCGGCCAAAGAGGCGCATCCCGGGCAGCGTTTGGTATTATGCTTCCAGCCGCATCACCGCAACCGCACGCGCAGCCTGTTCGCCGAATTCGTCCCGTCTTTCGACTTGGCGGATGCTCTCGTCCTGTGCGAGATCTACGATGTCGCCGGCCGGGACGCGTCTGAAGACGCCGAGATGTCTTCGTGGAAGCTTGCGGACGCGGTCAAAGGACGCGACACGGAAAAGGGGAGGGAGCGTCCGATAGAATTCGCGCCGGATCCGGCATCCGCGGTCGCCCAAGCCCGGCGACTCGCCGGACCCGGTGACGTGCTGCTCGTGTTCGGCGCCGGAGATATCGATGACGCGATAAGGAACATATCCAAGAAATAATATGCACCCGTTGTCAGACCAGCAGATCAAGACTTTCCTGACGGTTTTTCCGGAAGCCAAGCGCGACGAGCCGCTGGCGCCGCACACCTACCTCAAGATAGGCGGACCGGCCCAATTGTATTTCGAAGCGGCCAACGCGGACGACCTCATCGGCGCCATCGAGACGGCCAAGGCCCAGAACCTCCCGTGGTACATACTCGGCGGCGGTTCGAATGTCCTGGTCTCGGACGAGGGTTATCGCGGGCTGGTGATCCGTTACCTCGATTCGGCCTACACGGTCCGCGAACGCACGGTCTCGGCATCGTCCGGCGCCCCGACGGTCGTCGTGGCCAAGGCAGCGGCCGAAGCCGGCTTGACCGGGTTCGAGTGGGGGACGACGGTGCCGGGCACGATCGGCGGCGCCATCTGCGGCAACGCCGGCTGTTTCGGCGGCGAGATGAAGAACCTGGTCGTGTCGGTCGACGCCTACGATCCGGAAGCGGCCAAGCGCGTCGCCTTGCCCAAGCTCCAGTGCAAGTTCGGCTATCGCGACAGCCTGTTCAAGCATAAGCCGCTCGTCATCCTGAAGACCCTGCTGTCGCTCGCGCCGAGCGACAAGGAGCGCGTCCAGGCCAAGGCGGCGGAGCTCCAGGAGAAGCGGAGGCAGACGCAGCCCCAGGGCGAGCTTTCGGCCGGCTGCATGTTCAAGAATTTCGAATACACCAAAGAATCCGACTTGGACATCCTGAAACGTTCCGGAGACCCGATCCCCGAGGAGATGCTCAAACGGAAATCGATCGGCGCCGGCTGGCTGGTCGACAAGCTCGGCCTGAAAGGGATGGCCGTCGGCGCGGCCAAGGTCAGCGAGGCCCACGGCAATTTCCTGGTGAACACCGGAGGCGCGCGGGCGCAGGACGTGCTGCAGCTGACGTCGCTCGTCAAGATGAAAGTGCGCGACGAACTCGGCATCCTGCTCGAGGACGAAGTCCAGTTGGTCGGTTTTTGAGCCTTGACTTATCCATTTGGCCTTACGCGGCCCGCCGGTTATCATGTGAATACTATGAACATCAACATCCGTGCGGTCGGCATGGACCTCACGCCGGCCATCAAAACGTACGTCGAGGAAAAGCTCAGCGGCCTCGAGAAATTCGTCGACGGCATCCTGAACATGGACGTGGATCTCGGCCTGGATACGCACCACCACAACAAGGGCGAAATCTACTCCTGCTCGGTCGTCATCCAACTGCCGAAGGACGTGGTCAAGATCGAGAAGACCGAGAAGAACCTGTATAAAGCCATCGACAAGGTCAAGGACCATGCCCGGGAATCAATGGTCAAGACCAAAGAAAAGAAGCGCGACGAGAAGCGCAAGGCGTGATGTAACGCTTTGCGGGCCGACGAGTAATATTCGTCAAATCCGAGGCTTCCGTCGGATTGCTAAAGATTAATGCCCTTTGGGCTAACAAGCTTTATGAAGATGACCCATCTTTTGGTCACCGGTTCGTTGTTGGCGTCGTTCGTCGCCACGCCGGTATTGGCCGAGACCGTGACCGCCACGACCACGACCGCTAACCAACAGGCTGTCGCCGCATGCCGCTCGGCGGCCCGCACCAAGTACGTCGATGCGCATAAGGCCGCTTTGGTGAAATATACGGCTGCCAAGAAGGCGGCATTGGAAACGCGGAACGCCGCGTATAAGGCCGCCCTCGAAAAACGCGATGCGGCCCTCAAGACGGCCCAGGACACCTTCGCGGCCGCTTTGAAATCAGCCCGCGAGAAGAACGACAAGGTCGCGGCCAAGGCCGCCCGCGAGGCATGGGTCAAAGCCAAGACCGCGGCCCACGACACCTGGCGCACCGAGCGTAAGGCGGCAAGCGAGACTTGGACCAAAGCCAAGACCGCGGCCTGGAAGGCGTACAAGGCCGATTTGCAGGCCGCTCAGGACGCTTTCGCCGCGGCCAAGGCAGCCTGCAGACCGACGGTATCCAAATAACCGCTAGATTGACACGAGAGCCCCGACGCCCTGTCGGGGTTTTCGATGCATTGCCAAAGCCGCCAGGACGGTCTAATATGGCTTGACTTATGGGAATCTTCACCAAATTCTTCGGCGACCCGAATGCCAAGGAAATCGCCAAAATCAAACCGACCATCGACGCCATCAACGCGTTGGAACCGAGCATCCAGACGCTGACCGACGAACAACTCAAAGCCAAGACCGCGGAGTTCAAGGAGCGCTTGGCCAAGGGCGCGGAACTCGACGACTTTTTGCCGGAAGCGTTCGCCGTGGCGCGCGAGATGTCCAAACGCAAGCTCAAGCAGCGCCAGTACGACGTCCAGCTCATCGGCGGCGTCGTCCTGCATCGCGGCATGATCGCCGAGATGCGCACCGGCGAGGGCAAGACCCTCACGGCCGTGGCTCCGGTCTACCTGAACGCGTTGTCCGGCAAGGGCGTCCACGTCATCACGGTCAACGATTACCTGGCGCGGCGCGACGCCGTCTGGATGGGGCAGATATACCATGCGCTCGGGCTCACGGTCGGCTGCATCCAGCACGAGAGCGGTTTTGTCTATGACCCGGATTTCAAGGCCGAGCCGCAGCACGACGGGGAACGCGACGAGACCGGCAGCTTCCGCGTGGACATGGATTACCTGCGGCCGGTCAGCCGGCGCGAGGCGTACCAGGCCGACATCACCTACGGCACCAACAACGAATTCGGTTTCGACTACCTGCGCGACAACATGGTCGGCCGGCTCGAGGAGATGGTCCAGCGCGAGCTGAATTACGCCATCGTCGACGAAGTCGACTCCATCCTCATCGACGAGGCGCGCACGCCGCTCATCATCTCGGCGCCGGCCGAGGAAGCGGCCGAACTGTATTACCGCTTCGCGGACCTGGTCACGCGGCTCGATGCGGCCACGGATTTCGTCGTGGACGAGAAACTCCGCACCGCGACCTTGACCGAGTCGGGCATCTCGAGGATCGAGCAGATGCTGGGCGTCGACAACCTGTACGTCCAGGGCGGCGTGCGGCTGGTCCACCACCTCGAGCAGGCCCTCCGGGCGCACACCCTGTTCAAGCTCGACCGCGACTACGTGGTCAAGGACGGCGAAGTCATCATCGTGGACGAGTTCACGGGGCGCCTGATGCACGGCCGCCGCTATTCCGAAGGGCTGCACCAGGCCATCGAAGCCAAGGAACATGCGCCGATCCAGCGCGAGTCGGTCACGATGGCGACCATCACCTTCCAGAACCTGTTCCGCATGTACGGCAAGCTCGCCGGCATGACCGGCACGGCCATGACCGAGGCCGAGGAATTCTACAAGATCTACAAGCTCGAGGTGCTTTCCATCCCGACCAACAAGACGGCCCAGCGCACGGATTTGCCGGACCGGGTGTACAAGAACGAGATCGGCAAATTCAAGGCGGTGGTGCAGGAGATCAAGGCGCGCCAGGCCACGGGCCAGCCGATGCTCGTCGGCACGGCGTCCATCGAGAAGAACGAGATCCTGGGCGAGCTGCTCAAGTCAGAAGGCATACCGTTCAACATCCTGAACGCCAAGAACCATGAGCGCGAAGCCGAATTCATCGCCCAAGCCGGACGCAAGGGCGCGGTCACGCTGGCCACGAACATGGCCGGCCGCGGCGTCGACATCATCCTGGGCGGCAACCCGCCGACCAAGGAAGAGGCGGAGGAGGTCAGGAAGCTCGGCGGCCTGCACGTGCTCGGCACCGAGCGCCACGAATCGCGGCGCATCGACAACCAGCTGCGCGGCCGCGCCGGACGCCAGGGCGATCCCGGTTCGACCCAGTTCTACGTCTCGATGGAGGACGACCTGATGCGCATCTTCGGCTCGGACAAGATGAAGAAGCGGATGGACATGTTCGGCCTGCCCGAAGACCAGCCGATCGAGAGCCGGGTGCTGTCGCGCGCCATCGAGTCGGCGCAGAAGAAGGTGGAGGGCCATAACTTCGACATCCGCAAGCACCTGCTCGATTACGACGACGTCCTGAACAAGCATCGTACGGTCATCTACCAGAGGCGCCGCGCGGTCATCGAACAGGCCGCGGCGCGGACGCAGGAAGGGGAGCGCGAGACCCGGAAGTCGGTCCTCCAGTCCGTCGAGGGCGAAATCGAACAGATCGTGCTTTTCCATACGGCCGCCGAGGACGCCGAGTCTTGGGACATGCAGGAGATCGAAAAGGCCTGCACCGCGATATTCCCGTCGTCCATCGACATCAAGGGTCGGTTGGAGGCCGTCCACACCGGGCTCCAGGGCAAGCAAGATATCGCGGCCAAGCGGACGAAAATCATCGAGGGCCTGATGGAAGTCGCGCGCCAGGCATACGCCGAGATCGAGGATAAGGTCGGCGACAGCTTGCGCATGGCGGAAATCGAGAAGGCGCTGCTCCTGCATGCCATCGACATGCTGTGGGTGGAGCATCTCGAGGCCATGGACCATCTGCGCCACGGCATCGGCCTCCAAGGCTACGGCCAGCGCGATCCGCTCGTGGAATACAAGCGCGAATCGTACCGGCTGTTCAACGAACTGCTGTCGGTCATCGACAAGCAGGTCGCCGGCAACATCTTCAAGATCCAGATCGTCCGCGAGACGGCCCAGCAGGACATGGGCTCGCAGCTGCCGGGCAAAAAGAACCTGCAGCTTTCCGGACCGACGAAGGATGCTTTGGCCGCGGCCGGTTCGCCGGCGCCAATCAAGCAATCCGATTTCGACAAAGCCGGACGCAACGACCCGTGCCCGTGCGGCAGCGGCAAGAAATTCAAGAAGTGCCATGGGGCCTGACGACTCGGTGTCATTCGGGTTGGCCCGGACTTTCCTTGGCCGGTGCATTCGGGTCGAAATCGATCGTCCGCTCGGCAGCCGGCATCCCCGACACGGTTTCGTCTACGAGGTCAATTACGGGCATCTCCCCGAAACCTTGGCGCCTGACGGCGAAGGCTTGGATGCCTATGTCTTGGGTGTCGATGTGCCGCTGGCTGAGTTTTCCGGCGAGTGCATCGCCGTGATCCATCGTCTGGATGACGATGACGACAAGCTGGTGATCGTGCCGCCAGGCACCGCCATCCGAGACGGCGAAATCGAGGCGCTGGTTTCCTTCCAGGAGAAGTGGTTCAAACATGAAATCATCCGAAAACAATAAAGCAGTATGGCGATGATCAGAAAGAAAATCCTGCCCCAGTATTTCGACGCAGTGGCATCGGGCAAGAAGAAATTCGAGCTGCGCCTCAACGACTTCGAAATCGCCGAAGGCGACACGCTCGTCCTCGAGGAATGGGATCCGGAAGCCAAGGCGTACACCGGGCGCAGCCTCGAGAAGACGGCGACGTATGTCGCGCGATTCAAGTTGGACCAACTGTTCTGGCCGAAGGAGGAAATCCTGGACAAGGGCATCCAGATAATATCCCTGGAATGAAAAATCCGCTCGGCCTCGAGGAGGCGGAGCGGATGGGTGTCAGGCGAGGAGGCGGTTGAAGTGGCGCGAGAGTTCGCGGACCGCCCAGCTGGTTGGGTCGGGACCGACGCCGGCCAGGATCTCGAGGTCGGCGCGCAGGCCCGAGGGCGGCTCGGAGTCCGAGCCGTTTTTTCGCGGTTGGACCACGCGGATGACGACGATGTTGTACTTGGGGCGTCCTTGTTCGTCGCACAGGCGCTGGAGTTCGCGCACGCCGTCCTCGGTCGTGACGAGGATGACGCTTTTCCTCTGCAGTAGCCGGTCGAGCCGGGTGCGGTCGAAGCCGGAACGGTGCTGTCCCTCGCGGGTCAGGATCAGGCGTCCATCCTGCAGATGGCGCCGCAGGGTCGGGGGAGTCACATGCCTGACGGTTCCGCCGGGTCGGGTGTCGACTTCCGACGGTTTGTCGGTCAACCGAGGCATGAGCTCGATTTTTTCGCCCAAGGCTTGGGCTAAGGCTTGCGCCAAAGCCATCTTTCCGGCCTCGGGCGGACCGATAAGCGTAAAGAGCTTGGTCTCCTTGTCCATGTTCAGACCTCGCCCGGAAAATACCCCGGAACGGGATTTTTGTAAAGGGGCGGAGGACAGCCGGCCGCGACCGGGCTTCGACCGGCCGGTCCCTTGACTCCTTTGGGCTTGCTTTAACCGCGCCTTTTCGCTAGACTTGGCCCGATTATCCTATGTCAAAACCAACTCAGGTATCCGTCTCGCGCTCCGGCCTCAAGCAGCGCGCGGTCATTTTGGGCCTGTTGGCCCTTTTGGTCTGCGGTGTCGCTTATCCGCCGGCAGCCAACCGCACCATCGATTGGCTTAACTATTGGGTCGGGACCCATCTCGGCCATATCGATAAGGGCTTCGTGCTCGGGCTCGACCTGCAGGGCGGGACGCATCTGGAATACGAGGCCGACGTCTCACAAGTCACCGACAAGGAACGCAGTGGGGCGTTGAACGGGGTGCGCGACGTCATCGAGCGCCGCGTCAACTCCATCGGAGTCTCCGAGCCGCTCATCACTACGGCCCGCGCCGGCGACGCTTGGCGCGTGTCGGTCGAACTGGCAGGCATCAAGGACGTCAACCAGGCCATCAAGCTCATCGGTGAAACGCCCATCCTGGAGTTCAAGGAAGAAAGCACCGAGCCGACGCGCGACCTGACGGACGAGGAGAAGAAGAAGATGGAGGCCGACAACGCCGAGGCCAAAAAGAAGGCCGAGGCCGATTTGGCCAAGGCGCTCAAGGATCCGGCTTCGCTCGAGGCGCTGGCTAAGGATCATTCCGCCGAAGAGACGTCCCGCGTGCTCGGCGGCGATCTCGGATTCATCAAGGACCAGCCGAAATATTCCGGCATCTACGAAGCGACCAAGGGGCTCAAGGCCGGACAGGTGGCGGATAAGGTCATAGATTTGCCCGAGGCGTATGTCGTCGCCATGGTCGAAGAGACGAAGGCGACGGATCCTGAAGTCTCGGCCCGCCACATCCTGGTCCAATGGAAAGACGCGGCAAACGCGCCGACCACGACCGTCAGGTCAAAGGACGAGGCCAAGAAACTGATCGAGGACATCAAGAAAGGCACGACGGCCGCGAATTTCGTCGACCAGGCCAAGAAATTCTCGGAAGAACCGGGGGCCGCGCAGTCAGGCGGCGACTTGGGCTGGTTCGGCAAGGGCGCCATGGTGGAGCCTTTCGAGAAGGCGGTGTTCGCCCTCAAGAAGGGGGAAGTCTCGGATATAGTCGAGACGCAATTCGGCTACCATATCATCCTTAAAGCCGATGAGCGCCCGACGACCGACGTCAAAGTCCGCGCCGTTTTCCTGAGGAAGACCGTGTCGACCGACATCGTGCCGCCGAACGACGGCTGGAAGTCGACCAAATTGACCGGCAAGCAGCTCAAGAAGGCGAGCTTGGATTTCGACCAGAATTCCGGCGCCGCCCAGGTCGCCCTGAAGTTCGACGACGAGGGCAAGAAGCTGTTCGGCGAGATCACCAAGCGCAACATCGGCAAGCCGGTAGCCATCTTCCTCGACGGGGAACTGCTGTCGCGGCCGACGGTGCAGACGGAAATCAGCAACGGCGAAGCGGTCATCACGGGCAATTTTTCGATCGATGACGCCAAGCTCCTGGCCCAACGGCTCCAGGCCGGCGCCCTTCCGGTACCCATCAAGCTGATCGCCCAGCAGACGGTCGGTCCGACCCTCGGTCAGGATTCGGTGGACAAGTCATTGGCCGCCGCTTTGTGGGGATTCGCGTTCGTCGCCCTGTTCATGCTGGTCATGTACCGCGGTCCGGGCCTGTTCGCCATCCTGTCGCTGGCGCTGTATGTCGGCATTTCGCTTTCGATCTTCAAGCTCCTGCCGGTGACTTTGACCTTGGCTGGCATCGCCGGCTTCGTGCTGTCGCTCGGCATCGCGGTCGACGCCAATGTGCTCGTGTTCGAGCGCCTGAAGGAAGAGCTGAAGCTCGGTAAGTCCTGGATGACAGCCTTGGAAGAGGCGTTCCGCCGCGCTTGGCCGTCGATCCGTGACGGCAACACGACGACCCTGATCTCATGCTTGGTCCTGTATTGGTTCTCGTCGTCCGTCATCAAGGGTTTCGCCCTGACTCTGGCCATCGGCATCCTGGTCTCGTTGTTCACCGCCATCGTCGTGACCCGCACCACGCTCCGCATCGCCGCCCTGACCCCGCTGCTTAAGCGCGGCGGCTGGTTCTTCTTCAACCCGTCAGACAAGAAATAGTATGAAAATCGTAAAAAACCGTTGGTATTGGTTCCTGCTCTCGGGCGTGCTCCTGGCCTCGGCCATCGGCCTCCTGGCGACGTTCGGGCTGAAGCAGGGGATTGATTTCACGGGCGGCACGCTGCTGTCCGTCAGGTTCGAGAAACGCCCGACGCCGGTCGATGCGGAGAAGGCCTTGGCCGTGTTCAACCTGAACGCCATCACCATCCAGCCGGCGGGTGAGGCCGATCTCATCTTCCGTTTCAAGACGGTCGAGGAGGATACCCACCAGAAGATATTGGAGACGCTCGGTTCGACCTTCGGCAAAGTGACGGAATTGCAGTATAACGCCATCGGGCCGGCAGTCGGTGAGGAGCTGCGGCAGAAAGCCGTGTCTTCGCTGGTCATCATCTTCCTGCTCGTCTTGGGTTTCATCGCCTGGTCGTTCCGCAAAGTCTCGGCGCCGGTCCAAAGCTGGAAATACGGCGCCGTGGTCCTGGCCTCGGCGTTCCATGACGTTTTGATCCCGGTCGGATTGTTCGCTTTGCTGGGCAAGTTCTACAACTGGGAGATCGGCACGCCGTTCATCGCGGCCGTGCTGACGATCATGGGCTATTCCATCAACGACACCATCGTGGTCCTGGACCGCGTCCGCGAGAACCTGCAGAAGATGTCCGGCACGTTCGAGGAGATCGTCGAGCAATCCATCCAGCAGACGATGCTGCGCTCCCTGAACACCTCGCTGACCACCATCCTGGCGCTGTCGGCCGTATTCTTCTTCGGCGGGGATTCGATCAAGGATTTCGCCTTGGCGCTGATCGTCGGCGTGGCGACCGGAACCTATTCCTCGATTTTCGTCATCCCGTCGCTCTTGGTCGTTTGGAACAACGTGACGCGCAAGCGGGCGGTAGCCAAAGCCAAATAAACGCACGGATAAACACGGAAGGCGGACCATCAGGTCCGCCTTTAGGTTTCCCCTTCGGGCATTGACGGCGCGGCCGTAACCTGCTAGGTTGGCCAATCGTCCATTCCGCAGAGGAGGTGGTTGAATGTCGATGTGCATGGTCCTCAGGCAGTCGGTTTCCCTGAGGCAAGAGCTCCGCCTGGAGACGAAACAGTCGCTGGAGGCTCCGGCCCCGGAGTCGGCGACCCGCGGATTCGCGGGGTTGCGCTCGGCCCACGGGATATTGCTGGAACGCGGATTGCCCGGGTTGCTGATCGGCGGGCTGGCCCGCAAGGCCTGGATCAGCCCCAGCCGCAGTTCGCTTTCCCCCAGGAAAGATGTCGATGTCGCCGTCCTCCACCGCAAACCGGATGCCTTCCCCGAGCGATTCGAGGGCGGCATCGACTGGTGGTTGCCTGACGGGGAGGGGCTCTTGACCAACGGCAATGGGGTCGAGCTGATCTACACCGTCAGCGGCAGCCCTTCGCTCAGGCCCGGCCTCTACCTGCCGCAGCCGGATGTCCTGTGGATCTGGCGTACCGCCGAGTACCGTGCTTTCGGCGGCAAGCGCCTGATCCGTGACGCCAAGCCCCGCTTGCGGTGCCGGCCGCTCATCCACGAGTATCCGATCTGTCCCTCGTCTCTCCTGTGTGCCGGCTTCGCGCCGCGCGAACGCTGGCAAGTGCTGTGAATCCCGGCGGTCCGACCTAGGTTGGGCCGCCTTTTTCGTTCTGCTGACAACCCAGCGCCGCATCTGCTATACTCGGCGGGTAAATCCATGGACGAATTCTTCAACATAGATTGGTCGTTCATCGACCAGATCGGCGACAACCCCTTCATCGCCATGGGTTTCTTTTTGGCGAACGGCGGCTGGCTCATCCTGCTTTTCGTATTGGGCTGGGGAGCCTTGAAGCTGTGGCAGGATTGGCGGCAGACCTTATACAACAAAAAGCGGACTTTCGTGGTGTTAGCCATCGACACGCCGCGTGTTTCGGAGCAGGGGCCGCGGGCGGTCGAGAACATGTTCGCGTACCTGGCCGGCGCCCATGGCGGCGCGAGCTTCATCGATTTGTGGTGGCATGGATATACCCAAGACCTGATTTCCTGCGAAATCGTCTCGATCGACGGCAATGTCCAATTCATCATCCGGACCACGAGGAAATTGCGCGATCTGGTCGAGGCCGCGGTCTACGCCCAATATCCGACGGCCATGATCACCGAGGTCGAGGATTATGCTTTCAAGGTCCCGAGCCATTATCCGGACGAGGAGTGGGATTGCTGGGGCGCGGAGCTCATCCCGGCCAAGCCTGATTTTTACCCGCTTAAGACCTACCCGTATTTCGAGGATAAGGTCTCGATGGAGTTCAAGGATCCGCTGGCCGCGATGTTCGAGAGCTTCGGGCGGCTCGGCCCGGGCGAGCAGGCCTGGTTCCAGATTGTCCTGAAGCCGATTCTGGGTACGGATTTCGTCAAAGAAGCCTCCATGGCGGTCAAGAAATTGACCGGGCAGAAGGTCGAGCCGAAGAAGACGATGCTGGACAAGGCGATCGATTTGCCGATTTCGACCCTCAGTTTCGCCGCCGACCAGGTGTTCTCCAGCGGCGCGGCTCCGCCCAAGAAAGACGCGAAGCAGATGGACCTGCGCATGCTCAACATGACGCCGGGCGAACGCGACGTCGTGCAGGCGATCGAGAACAAGATGAGCAAGCTGACCTTCGAGTGCAAGCTGCGCTTCCTCTACGTCGCCAGGAAAGAGGTCAAGACGAATTCCCGCATCATCCAGCCGTTCTTCGGCTCGATCAAGCAGTTCAATACCCAGAACATGCAGTCGCTCAGGCCGGAGCTCAAGCACGTCGGGGTCAGCAGTTCGATAATCCTCTTCAAGGATTGGCGCAACAATATCCGCAAGTCCAACCTGGTGCGGGCTTACCGCAACCGGTCGGGTTGGTCAGGCGCGAAGACGATGCATCTGTGTACCGAGGAGTTGGCTTCCTTGTGGCATTTCCCGCATACGATCCAGGTGGAGGCGCCGCAACTCAAGAAGATCGAGGCTAAGCGAACGGCCCCGCCGACGAACATCCCGTTCGGATGACTTTTTAGGGGCTGGGGACTGGTAGCTGGGTACTGGGGTTCGGACTCATGCCCAGACCCCGGCTACCGACGCCCAGGTCCCAGTATCCGCCCGCACCTTGTCCCGTCCCTTCCCTCCTATGCCAGTCGATTATAACCACGACCACGAAAACGAGATAACGCTCTTCGCCGAGACGAATTTTAGGAACGCCCGGCGGCGTTTCGGCATCAAAACCGACGACCGGCGGAGGCATACCTACATCATCGGAAAGACCGGCATGGGCAAGACGACGCTCATGGAGAATATGATCCTGTCGGATATCCTGGCGGGGCATGGTTGCTGTTACGTCGATCCGCACGGGGATACGGCCGAAAAGCTGCTGGATTACATCCCGTCAAACCGGATAAACGATGTGGTGTATTTCAATCCGGCGGACATGGAGTTCCCGGTCGGCTTCAACATCCTTGAGACCATCCGCGAGGACCAGAAGCACCTGGTGGCGGCCGGCCTCATGGGCGTCTTCAAGAAGATTTGGCCTGACGTCTGGAGCCCGCGCATGGAATACATCCTGCAGAACTGCGTGTTGGCGCTGCTGGATTATCCGGGCGCGACCCTGCTCGGCATCAACCGCCTGCTGGTCGATATCGAATACCGCAAGCGCGTCATCGCCAAGATCCGGGACCCCATCGTCAAGACTTTCTGGGTGGCGGAATTCGCTTCCTGGTCGGAGAAATACGCCACCGAGGCCATCGCCCCGGTGCAGAACAAGGTCGGCCAGTTCCTGTCGGCGTCGATCATCCGGAACATCGTGGCGCAGGTCAAATCGACCATCGACCCGCGCAAGATCATGGACGAGGGGAAAATCCTGATAGTCAACCTCTCGAAAGGCCGCATCGGCGAAGACAACATGCGCCTGCTGGGCGGCATCATGATCACCAAGATCCAGCTGGCCGCGATGGAGCGCGTCAACATACCCGAAAGCGAGCGGCGTGATTTCTACCTGTACGTCGACGAGTTCCAGAACTTCGCCAACGAGTCGTTCGCCAACATCCTGTCGGAAGCCCGCAAATACCGGTTGAGCCTCATCGTCGCGCATCAGTACATAAAGCAGCTGGCGGAAGAGGTGGCCTGGGCGGTGTTCGGCAACGTCGGGACGCTCATCGCGTTCCGCGTCGGCACCGAAGACGCCGCCTTCATGGAGAACGAGTTCATGCCCGTGTTCACGCCGGAAGACCTGGTCAACCTGAACAAATTCGAGGTCTACCTCAAGCTGATGGTGGACGGCGCCGCCACCCGGCCGTTTTCGGCCAATACGCTGCCGCCGATCGCCCAACGTACCGCCAGCACGCAGAAGGTCATCTCGGTCTCGCGCGAACGCTACGCGACGCAGAAAGCGCTCATCGAGGAGAAAGTTTTGCGCTGGAGCGGCATGGAGGTCGGGGAGTCAAAGTTGGAGTATCCGGACATCAGGACCGAAGAGGAATTGGAGGCGGCCGGGACCGTTGGCGCCGCGCCGCGCCGCGAGCTCGAGGAGTTCGAGCAGGAAGACACGGGCGAGTACCTGAAGATCTCGGACGAGCGCATGGCGGCCATCGTCAAAGCGGCGCCGGCAGGCAAGAAAAAGGAGAAGCCCAAGTTCACGTATACCTGCAACCGGTGCGGCAAGACCTGGGACATGCCGGTGCAGCTCGATCCCTCGAGACCGATTTTCTGCGCCGAGTGCATGCCTTTGGTGCGGGAAGAACGGAAGTTCAAGACCGGTTTGTCCAAGGTCGCGTTGCGGCCGGAACCGCGGACCGACGTCCCCGGGAAGATCGAAGACCAGGGGCCGGCAAACAAACTGGAATCGAAATTGAGGGATACTTTCAGGGCGGCCGAAGAAGGCCCGGCGCGGCCGCGGCCCCAGCCGAATAAGCCGCGGATAACCGGAGAAAAGCGTCCTTTGCCCCCGGCGCCCCCGAAAGGCACGGTCAGGATCGTGGGACGGAACGAGGGTGAGGACGAAAGGGATAGTCTTCTGGCCAGTTTGATGAAGGGCAGGGGAGGAAAGCTCGAGACCGATAAGGACAAGCTGACCACGGGAAACTCCCCCGAAAAGAAGCCGATAGCGTCAGGATTCCAGTCGAGGGCCGGTGCGCCCAAACCGGTCGATAGGCCGCGGCCGCAGCCGTCCGATATGACCTCGGAAGACAGGGTTCCTGACGTTACGCCCGCGACTTCCACGGTGTTCAAGCAGAGCGTCTCTTCGGTCTCGACGCCGCCCAACCAGACTCCGGGACCGGATGAGGACTTCCAGGCCTTCAGGCTTGATTATGAGCCGCCCCAATCCATAAACCCACTCGACAAACGGTTGTCCCACGGCAAGCATCCCGGAGCTTCCGGCCAAGCCGCGCAGCGGCCCATGGATTGAGTCGAGGTCGCGAAAATCTTTATGCCTGAAAAAATCAGCTACAAAACCAATGACCAGGTCACGATCGTGGGCGACTGGTTCACGGCTCCGACCATGATCGGCGCCATGCTGCTCGTCCCGATGATGAAGGAATCGCGGGCGTCGTGGGTGATGCTCCAGCGGTCCTTGGCCAAACTCGGGATAGCTTCCTTGGCCATAGACCTCCGCGGACACGGCGACAGCACCCGCGGCTGGCAGGACGCCAAGCTCGACTATCGCGCCTTCGACGATGACCAGCACCAAGAATGCATCAGCGACGTGTCGGCCGGGATCGATTGGATCCGCAAGCGGGGGATCGGCCGGGACAGGATCGGGGTCGGCGGGGCGTCTTTCGGGGCTAATTTGGCTTTGTGGATGCTGAAGGACACGCCCAGCATAAGGTGCGGCGTGGTCTTGTCCCCGGGCGCGGACTATCACGGCACGAACGCCGTCGAATACGCCAAAGAACTCGTGTTTTCGCAGTCCCTGTTCGCGGCCGCTTCCGAGGAGGACAAGGGCTCTTTCGCCGACACCAAAGAGATTTTCGATGATGCCGTTTGCCAGAAAAAGCTGTTCGTCCCGTACAAAGGCGCAGGCCATGGGACGGATATGCTAAAATATGATTCGACCTTGAGCGACAAGGCCGCAGATTGGGTGTGGAACGTCTTCCGGGGATAATGATGAGTCTTAAGGGCTTGGTCGCCTCGGCCGTCCTTTTGGCGTCCCTGCTCCCGTCCGTCTCTGCGGCCCAAGTGTCCGTCGACACCGACACCGACGGCCTGCCGGATCCTTGGGAGACTTCGGTATTCCTGACGGACCCGACGAAGAAGGATACCGACTCCGACGGTTTCGATGACCTGACGGAAATCAGGCAGGGTTTCGATCCGAATGGTAAAGGGACTAAGGTCTTCGGGGATTTCGACGCCGACGGCCTGCTCGACAGGTTGGAGCTTGCGTTCAAGACCGATCCCACGGCCGAAGACAGCGACGGTGACGGTTATTTGGATGGCCTGGAAGTCGCGGCCGGTTTTGATCCGGCATCAGACGTCAAAAAACCGTTAGCCAAGAAAATCGTGATTCGGCTGAAAAAACAGGAATTGGACCAGGTTTTGGGCGGAGTCGTGTTGGCGACGCACAGGGTTTCGACCGGCCGACCGGGCGCGGCGACGCCTCCGGGAGAATATCGGACGATGAACAAGAACCCCCGGGCTTGGTCCAACCGCGCCAAATTGTGGATGCCCTGGTGGATGCAGTTCTCCAAGAGCGGGATGGGGCTGCACGAGCTGCCTGAGTGGCCGAACGGCAAGAAAGAAGGCGAAAACCATCTGGGGACGCCGGCCTCGGGCGGTTGTGTCAGGCTCGGCGTAGGTCCGGCCAAGGCGCTGTACGATTGGACGCCGGTCGGCACCCCTGTCAGCATCGTGCGTTGACCGGGATTGGATTTAGGTGGAAAATCAAAGCATGCCTAAACCGATACGGGCGATTTTCGTGGCGCTGGCCCTGCTGGCGGCTTTTTCAGTCTCCGCGGCGGACGCGTCGGCAGCCGGTCCGGCGCTGCGCAGCGGAGCCATGGCATACGAACGGTCTGACGACGAGTTCGTTTCGGCCGTCGTAGTCGATATCCAGAGCGGCAAAAGGCTTTACGGCTATCAGGCCCAGAAAGTCTGGCCAGCCGCCAGCCTGTCCAAGCTCATGTCGGCGCTGGTCGTTTTGGACCATCATCCCGCCTGGAACAAGGTCGTCTCGACAGTCAGGGCGGACGAAGTCGGCGGCGGCAGCCTGGTCGTGAAAGTCGGTTCGAGGATGACGGTCCAGGACATGTTCTACTCGAGCATCGTGGGCAGCGCCAACAACACTACGATGTCTTTGGCCAGGCTTTCGGGCCTCGGAAAGGCAGGATTCGTCAGCCACATGAACACAAAAGCAAAAGAGTTGGGCCTCAAACATACGAAGTTCCAGGAGCCGACCGGCCTGAACGAAAACAACGTGACCTCGGCCGAGGATATGGCGAAGCTGGCGCAGACCGCTTTCTCCAAAACCATGATTCGTCGCGCCGCCTCGACCATGGCCTACCGGTTCACGGTCTCGAATCCGACCGTGGTGAAGACAGTCAAGAACACGAACCGCCTGCTGACGAGCGACGACGACCTGTGGGTCGTCGGAGGCAAGACCGGCTTCATCTACGAGGCGCGCTATAACCTGGCGGTCCAGATGCGGCCCATGGCGGGCGGTCCGCAGCTCATGGTCGTGGTCCTGGGTGCGCCGACCAAGAATTCAAGTTTCGATTCGGCCAAATCCCTTGCCAATTGGGCCTGGCGGGCGTATGCTTGGCCATCCAACCAAGTAGCGACGAAATAATGGATTTAAACGGCGTCAAAAAGGCCCTCGAGGACCTGAAAGAGCCGGGATTCCGTTTGGCCCAGGCCAAGCGCGCTTTTTACGTAGATTTGTCGCCGTCCTGGGAGGCCGTTTCCACCTGGCCCAAGGCGTTGAGGGCGAGCCTGTCCGAGGCTGTTCCTTGGGACGCGCTCCAGGAAGCGACTTCCCAGACGAGCAAGAAGGGGGATACGGTAAAGAAACTTTTCGGCTGCGCGGATGGCCAAAAGATCGAGGCTGTCTTGATGCGCCATGAGGCGGGAAGGAACACGGTTTGCGTCTCGTCGCAAGCCGGCTGCCCCATGGGTTGCGCTTTCTGCGCCACGGGCGCCCAGGGATTCAAGCGCAACCTGACGGCCGACGAAATCGCGGAACAGGTCGTGGCGTTCGCCAGGTCGCTCAAGCCCGAAGCCCATGTGACGAACGTCGTGTTCATGGGCATGGGCGAGCCGTTCAACAACTACGACAATGTCCTGAAGGCCATCCGCATCCTGAACGACCCCGAGGGGTTCAACCTGGGAGCGCGCCATATGACGGTCTCGACGTGCGGGCTCGTGCCGGGCATCGAGCGCTTGGCCGAAGAGGCGCTGCAGGTGAACCTCGCCATCTCCCTCCATGCCCCGGATGACGTAACGCGCGACAGGATAATGCCGGTCAACCGGGCGTATCCGATATCCGCGCTCATGTCCGCGGTCGATGCGTACGCCGCCAAGACCAACCGTAAAGTCATGTTCGAATACCTGTTGCTCGACGGCATCAACGATTCCCTGGAGCAGGCCGACCGGTTGGCGGACGTGATGGAGCGGAACCGGCGCCTATACCAGGTCAACCTGATCAAATACCATGCGACCGGCAAGTTCGAACCGACCAGCCTGGAGCGGCGCGAGGCGTTTATGCAGCGCTTGCGCGACCGCGGCATCCTCGTGACCTTCCGCGTCTCGTTCGGCGAGGATATCGACGCGGCGTGCGGCCAGCTGGCGGGCAAGGCAGGCGCTTCTTGAGGATACGGATTCCGCCTTGATGCGGAAGGACGGATATGACCCAAGCCGCAAAAAAAATCCAGCGAAAAGGAAAAAAAGTGTTGGTCGGCATGTCAGGCGGAGTCGATTCGAGCCTGGCCGCGGTTTTGCTTTTGGAACAGGGCTATGCGGTCATCGGCGGGTTCATCAAGAATTGGAGCGACACGAAGGATCTGGCGACCGGCGAGTGCGCTTGGAAGGCGGAACGGCGCGATGCCATGCGCGTCGCGGCGCGGCTCGGAATCCCGTTGGTCACGTTCGATTTCGAGGAGGATTACCGCAAGAAGGTCGTGGATATGATGTTCGCGGGCTACGCCCAAGGCATCACGCCCAACCCTGACGTGTTATGCAATGAGGAAATCAAGTTCGGATTATTCCTCGAGGAAGCGCGCAAGCTGGGCTGCGGTTTCGTGGCGACCGGCCACTATGCCCGGATCAAGCGCGATGCGGCGGGTGTGGCGCATCTGCTGCGCGGTTCGGATCCGGACAAGGACCAGTCGTATTTCCTGTACCGCGTGCCGCAGGCGGCGTTGGCCATGAGCCTATTCCCCATTGGCCATCTCAAGAAAGCGCAGGTGAGGAACTTGGCGAAACGGCGGAAACTGCCCGTGGCGGACAAACCCGACAGCCAGGGTATCTGTTTCATCGGCAAACTCGACATGGTCGCTTTTTTGCGCAAGAAAATCCCGTCGAAACCGGGTGATATCGTGGACGAAGAGGGTAATGTCTTAGGGCGACACGCGGGTCTTGATGGCTACACCATCGGACAGCGCGAGCGCATCTTGGTGGCCAAGGGCGGGGAGCCGTGGTACGTGGCGGACAAGGATGCCGGGACGAATCGGCTTATCATCGTTCAGGGCGCAGAACATCCGAGGCTGTGCTCGCGCGCCATCGAGATGTCTGATCTGCATTGGGTTTCGGGCAAGGCGCCGGACTATCCGCAAGAGTGCCTCGTGCAGGTCAGGTATCGGCAAGAGCCGGTCAAGGCGATCCTGACATCCGCGGGACGCGGCCGGGTGAGGGTCGAATTCAAGCGACCGGTCAAGGCGGTCGCGCCGGGCCAATCGGCCGTGGTTTACCGCGGCGCCGAGTGCCTAGGTGGCGGAATCATCACGGCCAGGTATAATTGACCGACCCTATGCCTGAATCGAGCGAACACCAAGCCGGCACGCGGCGCCTGGAATGGATTTCCTTGATCTACCTGCTGTTTTTCGTGCTCGCCGTGATGTCTCCCTCGATCATCAGCGGCGATATTTGGGGCGTACCCGAGCAGCACGTCGAGGAGGTGCTTATCTTCATCTTCGGCTTGTCCGGGCTGGCGACATTTTCGATTTATGAACGCATCATGGAACGCAGGCTGAAGGAGCGCGACGAGGCGCTATCCCAATCCGAGAAGGCCATCAAGGAGCTGCTCGAGTCGTACAAATACATCGGTTCGGTCAACCGCCAGATTGACGTGCTGAAGACGCTGGTCAACGAGACGTCGCTGACGATCGTCGGCAAAGAATCTTATGAGAAGGACCTGATGAAGTCGATCCTGTCGAACGCCGCCGCCAGCGTCAACGCCAAGGGGGCCTTCGTGCGCATCTTGGACGTCGAAAAGCTGCGGACCGAGCGCGAATATCACCATGAGAACCTCAGCAGCAAAGCGCTGCGCGTCGCCAATAAGGAGCTGAAGAACCTCCATCAATTCGGGGCGCCGTATGCCTTCATGCGGACCGAGGACGGAAACGAAATCATCGCCGTGCCTTCTGACCGGAAGGATTCGACCGTCAAAGCCTATCTGATCCTGGTCGCCGATGCGGCGGACGTGTCGGAGATCGAAGTCTCGCTGCTCAAGGTGTTCGCCAACCAGGCCGAGCTCGTCTATCACCAGATCGTGGGCAAACGGGGCGGCGGCGAAGGTGCGCCGCTGCAGAAGGTCGACGAAGTGGCCGGGATGTCCGTCGGCGAGGTCTCCTGATGCGCATCCGCCTTGAAACCGGCGCGGCTAACCTGTAATCTTCAATTCCGCTATGACGCTCAACGAAACCCGCCAGAAGTTCCTGGATTTCTTCAAGAGCAAGGGCCACGTCGCCATCCCGTCTGCGTCGTTGATACCGGAAAACGATCCGACGGTGCTTTTCACGATGGCGGGCATGCATCCCTTGACGCCCTATCTACGCGGCCAAGCCCACCCCATGGGCCGAAGGCTGGTGGATAGCCAGAAATGCATCCGGACCGGAGACATCGAAGAGGTCGGGGACAACCGCCACCTGACGTTTTTCGAGATGCTCGGCAACTGGTCGCTGGGGGATTATTTCAAGCCTGAATCAATCGGATGGTCATATGAATTGCTGACCCACAAGGACTGGTTCGCCTTGGATCCCAAACGCATCTACGTCTCGGTTTTCGAGGGCGATGAGGATGCGCCGCGTGACGAGGAGTCGGCGGCCATCTGGCAGGCGCAATTCGAGGTCCACGGCATCGCGGCCGAGACAGGGGTTGCTGGAAAGGATGAACCGGCTTCCGGCGCCGAAGGTCCGCGCATTTACGCCTATCCGAAGGCCAAGAACTGGTGGCCTGACCCGAAGATGAAAGGGCTGTGCGGCCCGGACACCGAGATATTCTACGATACGGGAAGGGCCCATGATTCCGCTTTCGGCGAAGTCTGCCATCCGAACTGCGACTGTGGCCGGTTCGTCGAAATCTGGAATAACGTCTTCATGCAGTTCCAGCGCGAGGAGCAAGGCGGTCCGCTCGCGCCCTTGCCGTCCAAAAACGTGGATACGGGCATGGGCTTGGAGCGGACGGTCGCGGTCCTGAACGGCGCTCCGACCGTCTTTGACCTGCCGGAGTTCAAAACGCTGATTTCGGCCGTCGAGGGAAAGTCCGGCAAGGTCTATGGGTCGGATGCGGCGATGACCCGGTCCATGCGCATCATCGCCGACCATGCCAGGGCCGCCACATTCATCATCGGCGATCAGCGAGGCATCTCGCCGTCCAACGTCGGCCAGGGTTACATCGTGCGCCGGCTTATCCGCCGGGCGGTCCGCGAAGGCCGCCGTTTGGGCATCACCGAGCCCTTCCTGTCCGATTTGGCGGCGGCCGTGGTCGGCGAATTCGGCGGCCATTACACGGAATTGGAGATGAACCGGACGCGCATCATGGACGAGATCAGGAACGAGGAGGGGAAATTCGCGAATACCATCGAAAAAGGGCTCAAGGAATTCGAACGCATGATGGCTGACCACGTGATAACCGGCGAAGAGGCGTTCATCCTGTTCTCGACCTACGGCTTCCCGTTGGAGCTGACCGAGGAGCTCGTCGGCGAGCGCGGCGGCAATCTGGACGTCGGGGCGTTCAAGCGGGAATTCGAGAAGCACCAGGAGCTGTCCCGGACCGCCTCGGCCGGCGCCTTCAAGGGCGGCTTGGCCGACCATTCGATCGAAACCACGCGCCTGCATACGGCCACCCATTTGCTGCACAAGGCCCTGCGTCAAGTCCTGGGCGAACATGTGGCGCAGAAGGGGAGCAACATCACGGTTGAGCGGCTGCGCTTCGATTTTTCGCATCCGCAGAAGATGACGCCGGAAGAGATCGCGAAAGTCGAGGAGCTGGTGAATGACGCCATCCGGCGCGATCTGGAGGTCAGGCGTGATGAGATGAGCGTGGCTGAAGCCAAAGCCGGCGGTGCCATCGGCCTGTTCGAGCAGAAATACGGCGACAAGGTAAGCGTGTACTCGGTCGGTGATTTCTCAAAGGAAATCTGCGGCGGCCCGCATGTCGGTCGGACGGGCGAATTGGGGTCGTTCAAGATCCTGAAGGAGGAGGCGGTTTCGGCCGGCGTGCGCCGCATCAAGGCCGCGGTCACTGGGGTTTGATGCCCTGGATTTGACCCTTTGCCCGGATTGTTGCTATCATCTTCCCATAAATAACGTTAACAAAGCTATAAGTTACCAGCGTCAGTCATATCTTTCCTATGGGAGAGGCTAACAAACCTGCTAACAAGGATTTTTTGGTCGTTAAGGGGGTTGTCGAAGAATCCTTGCCGTCGGCCACGTTCCGGGTCAAACTCGAGAATGGGCACACGATTTTGTGTCATTTGGCCGGAAAATTGCGGATGAATCGCATCCGTTTGACCCCGGGGGACGAGGTCCAGGTGGAGATCACCCCATACGATTTGACAAAAGGACGCATAACATATAGATTGTAGCCCACTTGACAGCAGTTTAACCACCCGTTACGCCCGCGCGGCCTAATCAACTCGCTATGAAAGTAAGGTCATCCGTAAAAGCCATGTGCCGTGATTGCCAGGTCATCCGTCGGAAGGGCCGGGTTGCGGTCATCTGCAAGAAGAGCCCTAAGCATAAGCAGCGTCAAGGCTGACGACGGCGCATCTAACAAACTCGGCTGAACGGTCTAAATATCATCTATGGCACGCATCGCAGGAGTCACTTTGCCGGCCCAAAAAAGGATTGAGGTCGGTTTGACTTATATCTACGGGGTTGGCGCCACCACGGCCAAGAAAATCCTCAAGGCCACCGGAGTGGATCCCGACATCCGGGTCAAGGACCTGACCGAGACCCAAGCCAACACGCTTCGCGACTTCGTCGAGAAGACCATCAAGGTCGAAGGCGAATTGCGCCGCGAGGTTTTGGCCAACATCAAGCGCCTCAAGGATATCGGCAGCTACCGCGGCACGCGGCATATCCGCAACCTGCCGGCCCGCGGTCAGCGCAGCAAAACCAATTCACGCACCGTGCGCGGCAACACCCGCCGTACCATGGGCTCCGGCAAGCGTAAGCTCGAGAAGAAATAAACGAATATGGCAGACGAAAAGATTGTCACCACGGAGAAGGGCGAGGGCAAGGCTGCGGCCAAGCCGTCCAAGGGCAAGCGCAAGGCCAAAGCCAAGGCTTCGGTTCCGCATGCCCGCGCCTATATCCAAGCGACGTACAACAACACGATCGTGACGCTCGCCGACCTGAACGGGAACGTGCTCTCATGGTCCAGCGCCGGCTCCTCCGGTTTCAAGGGCCCGAAGAAGTCCACCCCGTACGCGGCCTCGCTCGTGGTCAAGAACGCCCTGGACAAGGCCCAGGCTTGCGGCATCAAGGACGTCAACATCCTGGTGACCGGCGTCGGTCAAGGCCGCGAAGGCGCCATCCGCGCGTTCCAGGCGAACAACATCGGTGTCCTGAGCATCAAGGACTGCACCCCGATACCGCATAACGGCTGCCGCGCCCCGCGCCCGCGCCGCGTCTAAACGTAACGAACCAGACTTATGAGACTGCGAATCAACGCAAAACGCGTCAGGCGCGAAGGAGTCAATCTCGACGGCCGCGAGAAGATGGCCCGGATTTTGGAGAAGCGTCCTTATGCCCCGGGCGTCCATGGACCGACCAGCCGTACCCGCCAGACCGACTACGGCAAGCAGCTTCGCGAGAAGCAGCGCGCCAAACTGGTCTTCGGAGTGGCCGAGCGTCAGTTCCGCAATTATTTCGAGAAGGCGACCAAGATAAAGGGCGACACGGCCGAAACGCTCATCCGCCTGCTCGAGTTGCGCCTGGACAACGCGGTGTTCCGCGCCGGTTTCGCCAAGACGCGCGCAGCGGCCCGCCAGCTCGTTTCGCATGCCCACGTCGACGTCAACGGCAAGAAGGTGACCATCCCGTCGTACCAGGTGAAACCGGGTGACGTCATCACCATCCGCGAGAACAAGCGCGAGAAGAAGCAGTGGAAGGCGTTCTCCGAACAGACGAACAAGATCGAATCCCCGTCATGGATCGCGGTGGACCTGAAGAACTTGTCGGCCAAGGTGACCAGCGTGCCGGCTGGAGAGGAGCTGAAGCAGGTGTTTGAGCCCCAACTCATCATCGAATTTTATTCCCGCTAACGTTCCTTTTTCCATATGGAATCACTCCTACTCCCATCTAAGATACGGTTCAGCCGCGGCGAGCGCCCTAACGAGGGCGTCTTGACCGTCGAGCCCTGCATGCCGGGCTTCGGCACGACCATGGGCAATGCCTTGCGGCGCGTGCTGCTCTCGTCTTTGCCTGGCGCCGCCGTGACGGCGGTCCGCATCAAGGGCGTGGAGCATGAATTCTCGACCATGCCGAACGTGAAGGAAGACGTGCTCGAGATCATCCTTAACCTGAAATCGTTGCGCCTCAAGTGTTTTTCGGAAGAGCCGGTCAAGCTGATGCTGAGCGTGAAGGGCGAGAAGGTCGTGACGGCCGCCGATTTCACCAAGAACGCCGACGTCGAAATTCACAATCCGGATTTGGCCATCGCCACCCTGACGGACAAGAACGCCTCGCTCGAACTCGAGGTTACCGTTGCCCAGGGCCGCGGCTACCGCACCACGGAGGAACGCATCAAAGAGAAGCTCGACCTAGGGACAATCGCCATCGACGCGCTCTACAATCCGGTCGTGAACGTATCGTACAAAGTGGAAGCGACCCGTCTCGGCGAGAAGACCGACTACGACAAGCTGACCTTGTCGATCGAGACCGACGGTACGATGGACGCGCTGGATGCCTGCCGCACCGCGGTCGGCGTACTCTTGGACCACCTAACGCTGATAAAGGACGTCGAATATGAAGCATAACCGTAAAGGCAAGACGCTGGACCGCAAACGCGGACCCCGCTTGGCTCTGATGCGCAACCTGGCCACGAGCCTGGTGCTCTACGAGAAGATGAACACGACTTTGGCCAAGGCGAAGGCTTTGCGTCCGATGGTCGAGAAGCTGATCACTACCGGCCGTTCGCAGACCCTGACGGCCCGGCGCCAATTGGCGCGGGTTTTGACCACCGAACCGGCGGTCAACAAGGTCCTGCAGGAACTCGGTCCCCGCTACGCCAAACGTCCGGGAGGCTATACCCGCATCATCAAGCTCGGAGCCCGCAAGGGTGACGGCGCCGAAATCGCCCAGATCCAACTGGTGAAAGACTAATATGACCTTGAAGAAAACAGCGGGCAAACCGCAGATAAAGCGCGAGACGCACGAAATCGACGCCGCCGGACAAGCCGTGGGCCGTTTGGCGACGCGCGTCGCGACCTTGCTCCAAGGTAAGCATAAGCCTGAATTCGAGCCGCATGTCGACCGCGGGGATTTCGTGAAGGTCAAGAATATCGATAAGATCGTACTGACCGGAAAGAAGTGGGAGCAGAAGGTGCATTTCAGCACCTCCAACCGTCCGGGCGGCCTGAAGCGCAAACCGGTCTCCAAACTCCGCCAGGAGAAGCCGTCGGAAGTCCTGCGCCACGCCGTCAAATACATGCTGCCGAAGAACCGCCAGCAGTATACCCGCCTTAAGCGTTTGACCATCGCCTAAACCTATGCCGACCAAAGCCAAGAAAGACGAAGACAAGGAAGAGAAGAAGCCGGCCAAGAAGACGGCGACGGACAAGGAAGAGAAGAAGCCGGCCAAGAAACCGGCCGCCAAAAAGAAGGCGGAAGACGCCGAAGAGGCTAAAGTGGAGAAGGAGGCTGCGAAGCTCGAGGTGCTGGAATCGGCCGAGAAGGAAGCCGCCAAGTCGGCCAAGGGCGGTTCGTTCATCCCGACCGTCGGCCGCCGCAAGCGGGCCATCGCCCGCGTCCGCCTGATCAAGAACGGCAAAGGCGCCATCACGGTCAACGGCAAGGCCTACGACAAGTATTTCACCACGTTCGAGCTCCGCGAAATCGTGGTCAGCCCGCTCAAGACGAGCGGCCAAGAGGCTTCGGTCGACGTGAGCGTCAAGGTGGTCGGTGGAGGCATCCGCGGCCAGGCCGAGGCGGTCCGCCACGGCATCTCGCGCGCCCTCATCCAGTTGAACCAGACGTTCCGCAAATCGCTCAAGAAACTCGGCTACCTCGAACGCGACTCGCGCAAGAAGGAGCGCAAGAAGTTCGGCCTCAAGGGCGCCCGCCGCAGTCCGCAGTGGAGCAAGCGCTAAAGAAAAAAAATCAAACAGGGACCCGAGAGGGTCTCTTTTGATTGTACGAGATGCGGCAACCGAGCTGACCCGAAATATTTGTAATGTAATCGGTTGACAATGCAGTTCGTGCGGCATATCGTCTGATCAGAGAGGCGATACCGAACCTTACAACCCGCAGCGTCGCTGCATTTCAAGGAGCAAGATGATTGAGATAAACGACACGAACAAGACAGGCGAAAAAGTGGATACGTCAACCGATAAACAACAAGTACAGGAGGTGGCGGGACATCCGCTGAGCGACATTGTCGCGGACAAGGGGGTCCAGGCGCTGAAGCCGAATATGTTGGCGGGCGCCAAAACGTGCGACCGAACCGAGGAGCAGCGAAATGCCATCCGGCAAGCCAGAAGGGCATTCTGGATCGACCGCGACGGCTTGGTCAGCTTCGACCTTAAGCAAAGGGACGAGCTGGCCGACTCGCTGCGCCACAACCGCTAGCGCAAACTAGCCTTAACCACGGCGTCTGACGCCGCATCTCGAGGAGTATGTCCATGACATCCCTCAACCTGACACGAGGCTTAGGCCTCTCAAGTGCTCGTGTCGCCTGACGTGGGCAACGGAAGCGGTGCCTAAGTCAAGCGGATATGGCCAAAATAACAAACATGACGTTTTTGGCTGGATGTCTGGCCAATTTTGCTTAAATAAGCTAAGCTTTTAGCGTGTCAGAAGGGGTAAGGATAGCCAAAAACGCCTCGTGGTTGGCGTTCGCCATGGCCTTGAGCAAGGTCGTGGCTTTCCTGTATTTCTACGTCATCGCCAGGATAATGGGGCCGCACGCGACGGGCGTGTATTTCTTTTCGGTCAGCGTGACTTCGATCTTCACCATTTTGGCCGATTTGGGCATCACGCCGGTGGTCATCCGGAGCATCGCGAGCGACGACGAAAAATCCGCGCGCTTGTTCGGCGCGGCGTTGCGTTTCAAGTTCCTGATCGCGCCATTGGCCATCCTGGCGAGTTTGGGGTACGGGTACTTCAAGGGTTCGTCGAC
The DNA here is from genome assembly GCA_964415965.1 of uncultured Gammaproteobacteria bacterium. Classification (GTDB taxonomy): domain Bacteria; phylum Patescibacteriota; class Patescibacteriia; order 2-12-FULL-60-25; family 2-12-FULL-60-25; genus CAIKNB01. The sequence continues at coordinate 706,350 of CAYQCK010000001.1, read as the reverse complement.
GGAGACCATGATGGCCATCGGTTTGGCCTGCCTGGTGATGGCCGCCGATACGTTCCAGCTGCTGTTTTACGGCACGTTGCGCGGCAGGCAGGACCTCCGTCCTGAAGCCCTCGGCATGCTGGTCGGCCAGCTGCTGACCGCGGCCTTTTCGCTCACTGCGGCCATGTCTGGCCTGGGGCCGATCTGGTTGGTCGGCGGTCTGCTGATGGGCAGCTTGTGGAACCTCTTCTGGTCGCTGCGCAACGTCAGGACGCATGCCGTCCGCTGGCTTGCGCCGAAGCTCGCTGATTACCGCATCCTCCTCACCGAAGCCTGGCCTTTCATGGTCGCGGGTTTCGCGGGCAAGGTCTATTCATACATCGATCCGATGTTCGTCGAGGCGTACCATGGCATCACGGCCGTCGGCGTGTACTCGGTGGCTTTTAAGATGACTTATGCCTTCCAATTCCTGCCGATGACCATCGTGGCGGCGCTGTATCCGGCGCTGTCTTCGGCTTGGGCGCGGAAAGACTTCGGCCAAGTCGAACGGGCTTATCTCGGTACGTTCCGTCTGTTGGCGGTCGCGGGCTTCACGCTGTCGGCCGGACTGTCGGCCTTGTCGCCAAAGCTCATCCCGCTGGTCTACGGGCACAGGTACGATGGGGCAATCGCGCCGTTCGAGATTTTGCCCTGGGTCATCCTGGCGATTTTCATGGATTTTCCGGTCGGGTCGCTGTTGAACGCGACGCGGCGGGCCGAGCTGAAGACGGCGGCCATGCTCGCCACGACGGTGGTCAGCTTGGCGGCGAACGCTTTGCTCGTGCCGCGCTACGCGGCCGTCGGCGCGGCGATCGCCGGCGTCATAAGCTTTTGGGGCCTGTTCGCGTTCGGGCTGTTCTACGTCAGGAAAGATGCCGGAGGCTTGGTCAAATCCTTGGGCATCCTCGGTCGGGCGCTGGTGTCGGCCGCGGTTTCCTGGTTCGTCTGGCGTTTCGCTTCGGAGAACGCCCCATTCCTGGCCGCTTGCTTCATCGGCGGCTTCGCGGCGCTCGGCATGGCGTTCGCGACCCGCCTGCTTTCGCGCGACGACCTGAAATTTTTCTTGAGCTTGCGGCGCAGCCTGGTCCGGAAAGACATAAATGACTAAAGCCGAAATCACCCTGCTCACCTTGGATTACCCGCCGCAATACGGTGGCGTCGCCCGGTATTTGGGCAATCTAGTGCGCGAATCAGGCGGCGCGATGCAGGTCGTGGTCCCGATCGACCATGCGACCGACGGACCTGGGAAAGTCGCATCCAAGCCCCTGTTCTGGCCGCTTTGGCCGCGCTGGTGGCCGATGGTCAATCTGGCCCGCCACTTGGGTGGCGAGACACCGGTCCTGCTCGTAAGCCATGTTTTTCCGGTGGGCACCGCGGCCTGGTTGTCGCGGATCTTCGGCGGACCCGAGTATGCGGTTCTGTTCCACGGCCTCGACCTGAAACTGGCGAACAACGCCTGGAAACGCTGGCTCTTGCGGCGGATTTGCCGCAACGCGAAGGCGTTGTTCACGAACAGCCAAGCGACGCTCGACGAACTCCTGAAGTTGGCGCCCCAAGCTCAGGCCACGGTCATGACTCCCGGCATCGAGTCCCATCCAGTACCGACGAGGGACGAGGCGCGGAAGGCCCTTGGCTTGGATCCGGACGTCGAAGTCGTGCTGTCCGTGACGCGGCTCGTGCCCCGTAAGGGCATAGATCTGTCGCTGCATGCGCTGGCGCGTCTCCAGAAGCGCCGGAACGCGGAATACGTCGTCATCGGCGAGGGTCCGGATAAGGCGCGCTTGCAAGGCGTCGCCGAAGAATGCCGGACATCGGTCAGGTGGGTCACGAACGCTGGCGAGGCCGAAAAATGGAGTTGGTACGCGGCGGCTGATGTTTTCCTTTTGCCCGTCCGCGAGGAAACGAACGACATGGAAGGTTTCGGCATCGTGTATCTCGAAGCTGCTCTGGCCGGCATCCCGGCGGTCGCCGGCAAAAGCGGGGGAGCGGGCGAAGCGGTGCGGCATGGGTATTCCGGCCTGCTCGTGAACCCGAAATCCATCGAAGAAGTCGAAACGACGGTCGAAAGGCTGCTGGCCGACGGCGAACTCCGTTCGAGATTGGGATTGCAGGGCAAAGAACGGGCGCTCAAGGATTTCAGGTGGGATGACAGGTGGCGGTTGTTCGCGTCCAGGCTCTCGCTTGGGGAGGGGAGTGCGCCACACGCTGAAGTATGAGCAACGAAGCAATCGCCGTCGTCATCCCATGCCGCGACCATGCCGCGGAGCTCGAGAAGGCGCTTGAGTCATTGGAGCGCCAGTCTTTGCGTCCCGTCGAGGTCGTCGTCATCGACGATGCTTCCCGGGACGACGTGAACTCTGTCGTCGAAAAGTTTTCCGGCAGGCTGCCGATCCGGTCCGAACGTTTCGCGGAGAACCGCGGCGCCCCGGCGGCGCGTAACCGCGGCGCCGAGATGACGGTTTCGCCTTATCTTCTTTTCCTTGATGCGGATGTTGTCCTGGGCGTGGATTCGCTGAAAAGGTTCGTTGATGCCTTGGCGGCAGCTCCCGACGCGGCATTCGCGTATTCCAACTTCATCTGGGGTTGGAAAGCCTTCAAGGCCCGTCAGTGGGATGTCGAATCCCTGAAGAAACTGAATTACATCCATACAACCTCGCTCATCAAGCGCGGGGCTTTTCCCGGTTTCGATCCCAGCCTCAAGAAATTCCAGGATTGGGATATCTGGCTGACCATGGCGGAACGCGGCGCGAAAGGCGTCTGGATCGACGACTATCTTTTCGTCGTCAAGCCGCGCGCCAGCGGCATGAGCTCTTGGTTGCCGAGCTTCATGCATAAGCTCCCGTGGCCGATATGGGGCTGGATGCCGAAGGAAATCAAGAAATACCGCGACGCTGAAAACGTCATCCGGCAAAAACACGGCTTATGAAGGACCTGCGCATCGTCATCGTTTCGTGGAACGTAGCGGACCTGTTGGAACGCTGTCTGGCGTCTTTGCCTGGCGCTTGCGCGGGATTGGATTGGGAATGCGTGGTCGTGGACAACGCCTCAAGCGACGGGAGCGCGGGAATCGCGGAGGGTGTCGGCGCGCGGCTCGGCCTGCCTTTGCGGGTGGTCCGGAGCGGCTCGAACCTCGGTTTCGCCAAAGCCTGCAATCTCGGCGCCGCCGGATCAGAGGCGCGGTACGTCCTGTTCCTGAACCCCGACACGGAAAGCCCTCCGGGATCCTTGGCGAAGCTCGTTGCTTTGGCCGACGAAAGGCCGCGGGCTGGGATCTTGGGTCCGAAACTGGTCTATCCGGATGGCCGGACCCAGGCCAGCGTCCGGCGTTTCCCGTCGTTTTGGGACCAGGCGGCCATCGTCCTTAAGCTTTCGCATTTCCTGCCGCGGCTCCCTGTCCTGAAAAGGTATCTCGGCGCGGATATAGATTTGGATGCGGAGCAGCCGGTCGACCAGGTCATGGGCGCGTGTTTCCTCGTCCGGAAAGAGCTCATCGACCAAAAGCTCGGCTACGACGAACGTTATTTCATCTGGATGGAAGAGGTGGATTTCTGCAGAACCGCGAAAGAAAAGGGCTGGGAGGTGCGTTATCTTCCGCAGGTTTCGGTCATCCACCACTTGGGGCAATCGTTCGCGAAAGAGTTCCAGCCCAAACGCCAAAAATATTACCTGACGAGCCTCAAAAAATATTTCTCCAAATGGCATCCGGGCTGGCAAGCATGGTCCATCAAGATCCTGGCGCCGATCGGCATGGCTGCGGTCTGGACGTTGAATTTTTCGGTGTCGAAAACTTTTCCGTGGATATTGGGTTTATTGGCCGTAGAGACGGTTTCTTTGCTTGGGTATGGACAGTCCGCGGTCCTGTCGGTCGCTTGCGCCGTCGTCGGCCTCGTCGCGGGTTGGTTCGCTTGGAAGAACCCGCCTTTGGCTTTAAGCATTCTCCTGCTTGAGTTGCTGACCGGCTCAAAAGGCTATCTGCTGTCTATCCAATTCGGTCCTTCCCAGATATCCCTGCGCATCGTGCTGTTCGCGGCGTTTTTCATCGGCTGGGCCGCCAATGTCGTCAAGAACCGGGCCTGGCAAGGCTCCGCATCCCTGCTGGCTGGCCGCTGGCATTACGCGGCACTCCTTGCGTTGGTCGTCTTCGCCTTCAATAACGGTATCCTGAATGGCGACCGCGAATTCCTGTATGCGGATGCCAATGCCTGGCTGGACTTGGCGCTGCTCGTCCCGGTTTTGGACATCGCACGGCGCTATCCTTCGGAGCTCCGGAAAACGGTTCCTCAGGTCGCGTCCATCGGCCTGTTTTGGGTCGCTGTCAAGACTTTCGCTGTCGAGTACGTGTTGGCGCACGGCCTCGATGCCGGTCGTTACGTCTACCTGTGGATCCGGAAGACCGGCGTCGGCGAGGTGACGCGCGTGACGGGCAATGCCTGGCGCGTCTTCTTCCAGTCGCATATTTATTTCATTGCCGCTTGGCTTTTGGCTGCCGCTTGGACCGTCTTCGCTGAGAAAGGTTCTTCCACCCCGCTGCGCTCCGCTCAGGACGACGGCGGGAGGCCTATCCGCTCCGCTTGGTGGCTCATGGCCGTGTCGGTCTTCATCGTCGGCATCAGTTTATCGCGCAGTTTCTGGTTGGGGACGGCGGCCGGCGTTTTGGTCTTGGCCGCCTTCGGCTACCGCTCTTTGAGCCTCAAGGGCGTCAGGCTGGTCTTCACTTCGTCCGCCGTCGGCCTCGCGATGATCGTGGCGGCGTTGATGTTCCCTTTGCCGCCCGTGAGCTTCGTCTCGCTCGGCGACGTCTTGGCGAACCGGAGCGACATGGGCGAAGCCGCGGCCGTAAGCCGTTGGCAATTGCTGCCGAAGCTTTGGGAGAGGATCAAGGATCGGCCGATCATGGGCTCGGGTTTCGGGGCGACCGTGACGTATGAGTCGAAGGATCCGCGGGTCATCGAGAGGACAGGCGGCACCGGCCTCTACCGCACCTACGCCTTCGAATGGGGCTGGCTGGATTTTTGGCTCAAGTTCGGGATCCTCGGCATCCCGCTCATGCTGTGGGTCGTGGTCTGGCTCGGGTGGCGCGTCTGGAGACTGGACGAACCGCGCTGGTTGCGGGTCGGGGCCGTGTCTTCACTCGCGGCTTTGGCCGTCCTGCATTTTTTCACGCCCTACCTGAACCATCCGCTCGGGTTCGCGTTCATTCTGCTGGGTGAAGGATTGATTACGTCGTCGAAAAAATATGCCCCGTGAATCGATGAACCCGCCAGAATCCCTGAAACCGCACGAATATCCGGAGTACCGGGAAGACGAAGACTCGGGCGTCCGTGAACGGCCGGATCTTGCCGAGCAGCGGCGGCGGCAAGAAGTCTCGGAAAAACGCCGCGCTGCCGCCCGCCGTCGGGACGAGGAACGCGCACGCCAGCTGGCGCAGATGATCCAGGAGTCGCACGGGGTCGCGCCGCGGAAACAGGCGGACGATGTCCCGCCGGTGGTCACGGAAGCGCCGGGGGCCAAACCCGGCATTCTCTCGCGCTGGGGCGAAAGGTTGCGGCACAGCAGGATGTTGAAGGCGGCGCTGGTCGCCATCGGACTGCATGTGCCGGCCACGCCTGCCGGACAGCGGGTGCTTGGCGATGCCGTGGAATGGGCCAAGGGCGCCCGCACCGAATGGGAGAAGCCGGGGATGGTCATCAAGCCGCAGAGCCAGGCCGAGCGCGATGCGGTGATCGCCAAGATGTTCGAGGACGGCGCCCGGTCCAATGCCCAAGAACGCGACCGCGCCAAAGACGATTTCAGCCGCAAGCTCGACCGGGGGCAGGACGTGCCGTTGGATGAGATGTATTTCGAGCTGGCGCGGACGAACGGCGAAGACCCGGAGCGCATCAAGGAAGCCAAGCGACGCAAGGACGAGCTCGTCGCCAGGCTGTCTGAGCGCATGGGCGACGACCTGTCCGACGACTTCATCCGCACCGTGGTCGACGAGATGTATGGTGCGGATGCCAACTATTCATTCGGCCAAGGTTCGGTGACCGAATATTTCGTGACCGGCAAGCGCAATTGCGTGGCTATCGCCCGGGCCGAACAGATGGTCTTCGAGGCGTTGCTCGCCAAGCTGCCGCCGGAGAAACGGCAGAAATTCCAGCTCGGCACGGCCATGGAAAAACGCCACGAGATCGCGACCTTGACTGTCCTGAACGACGACGGCACGGTCAATCGGACGCTCTTCCTCCAGCCGCCGGTCCGGACGATCCAAGGGTCCCGCGACCGGGCCGGGTCGCCGACCGTCGACATGGCCACGGTCAAGCGCGCCATCGTCTCGAAAGAGCCGGTCAGGGTCAAGGCCCCGACCAAGCCAGGCGAAGAGGTCGCGGACAGTCCGGATCTGGACGTCGTGACCAACGAACCGGTGGCGCTCAACATCAGGGTCGACGGCAAGCTCCGCGGTTCTGATTATGTGATGCGGATCGCCGAGGAGCGTGGAATCAAGCCGGTTAAAGCGCCGCCTGAACGCTTGGTCGGGGTTCAACAGTTAGAGTTGGAGGACGACAGGGAAAAGCGCCTGGCGGCAGCCAAGGAGCTGTTCGATCAGGCGAAGCGGGCGAGCAACGAGGCCGTCAACCGGACTTCTGAGGCCACGGGTTCGCCCTATTCGCATCTGTCATATACCGAGCTTGATGTTTCGAGCCTCGGCGTCCCGACGCTCGAGCAGGTCAGACTGCTCAACAGTTGGGATGAGAAGGGCTTGGGTTCAACCAAGCCCATGAGGGTGAACGCCGGCAACATCGAGAACATCCCGAATGAGGTATTGGCCGAGATGCTGAAGACCGATATCGAGGAGATCGCCTTCGATATCCGTAGCGCCAATCCGGACAAGGTAGAGGAATTTTTGGAATTGGCCGATCGGTCAAAGACGGATAAGCGCATCGTCCTGATCGTCGACGACGTGAGCAATAAGGGGTCGGTCGTGCCGTATTACACGAGCCACGGAATCAAGAATCTGGCCTTCGAAAAGAAGGGGCGGGCGCCGTTGTCCTTTTCCGGGAGGGAGCAGGAGGTCTACACGGGATTCGCGACCGGATATCTCTCGAATGAAGGGGTCGAGTATCGGCCGCCGGAGAATCTCTACTTCACGGGCGTGAAATGGTCAAAGGAAGATATCAAGGCTTTCGCCACATCGAAAAGCACCATCCATCTCGGCATATCGGATTATCTGGATTGCCTGCAGGAGTATCCCGAGCTGGCCGACGCTAAGAATGTGAGGATTTGGATTAATGGCCTGGTCAGCGCTCCGACTATGGATCAGTTCATCGACAATAACCCGGCCATCAAAAAGAACCGCCGGGCGGTCCAGATGCTGAAAGATGCCTCAGAAGTGTCTGAGGCCATGTATTCGCATCTGGTTTCAGGCTGACCGCGCCCAATTCAGCGGCGACCGCGCAGGAATTCCTGGCCGGACATCGCCTTGGCGCCTTCCGGTTGGAGGCGCTTGATTTCGAGCACCGTGCCCTCGGCGCAGGAGATGCAGGGGATCCCTTGGTGCACGAAGAACTCGCCGGGCAGGCGCTCGCGGTCCTTGTCGCCTTCCATGGCTTCGAGGATTTTCATCCGTTTGCCGTCAAGCTCGGTCCAGGTGCCCGGCCAGGGGTAGTAGGCGAAAACGAGGCGTTCGAGTTCCTGGGCCGGTCTCGTGAAATCCAGTTTTCCGTCGTCGCGCGTCAGGGTTTTGCAGTAGGTCGCGGCGGCGTGGTCCTGCTCGCGCGGTTCGATTTTGCCTTCGAGATAATCGGCTAGGACCCTGGGCAGGGTTTCGCCGCCGAGTTTGGCCAGGCGGTCGTGGAGCTCGCCTCCGGTGTCGTCGTTCATGATGGGCTCCTCGGCCTGCGCCAGAATCGGGCCATGGTCCATCTCGGCGTCGAGTTTCATGATGGTGATGCCGGAGCTGGCATCACCGGCGGCGATGGCGGCTTGGATGGGCGACGCGCCGCGCCAGCGGGGCAAGAGCGAGCCGTGGACGTTGATAACGCCCTTCTTCGGCAGATCGAGCAACCATTGCGGCAGGATCTTGCCGTACGACACGATGACGAAGGCATCGCAGGACGGACCGATTTCGGAAATCCAATGCTTGAAGTCCTCGTCTTTGAGCTTTTCCGGTTGGAATATCTGGATTCCAGCTTTCGCTGGAATGACGGATTGAGCCGATTTTTTTACGGCTGGAGCAGTCAAGACGGCGTGGCGGCCGACGGGCCGGTCGGGTTGGGTCACGATGCCCACGACCTCGAAACGGCCGTCATCTAACAGGGACTTCAAAGACGGGACCGCGAAGTCCGATGTGCCGAAGAAAATTATCTTATGCATCTTGGAAAAATTTGGTCGCCAACTTGCTGGCGCCTTTGTCGATTCGCGTGGCCTTGTCGACGAACAGGATGCCTTCCAGGTGGTCGAACTCGTGCTGCAGGATGATGGCCGGGAAATTCTTGGCGTCGATTTCGATCGTCCGGCCGTGGCGGTCCAAAGCCTTCAGCTTGATGCGCTTGGCCCGCGGCACCACGCCCCAGACGCCGGGGACGGACAAACAGCCCTCTTCGCTGTCGACCGTCTTTTCCGACATCTCGGTGATTACGGGGTTGATGTAGGCCCGGGGGCCGCCTTTTTCGTTGGCGATGAAGACGCGGATATTGCGCCCGACTTGCGGGGCGGCGATGCCGACGCCGTCGTATTCGAACATGGCGTCGGTCAGGCGGTCGATGAACTCCTGGAATTCCGGTGTGCCGATCGCGGCGGGCGCAACCTCAACCGACCGTTCGCGGAGCGACGGCGCGGGCAGGGTGACGATGGACAGCGGTTTGGCCATGGAAGTCAGGATAATGAGGCAGCTTAGCAAAAAAAAGCCACAGGGTCAAGGTCGATGAAGGCTTGGCCTTTGAATGCGTTGAAGATGGGTTGGAGGCGCGAAGGGTCGGCGTTCGCGGGCGCTTTGGCCAGGATGACGAACCGGGCGCCGCGGGCGGCGGAACGGTACGGGACCGGGTACGGGCCGCTGCAGGTCCAGCCGAGCGGCAAGGAACCGGTGAGGCTTTCCATGAGCGCGGCAGCTTTCGTTTCCGGGCCGTCGACGATGAGCTTGACCAGGATGGCGGCCGGCGGGAAGCCGAAGACCTGGCGTTCCTGGAATTCCCGCGCTTGTTCGCGGGCGAGGCCTTCGGCCGTAAGCGTTTCGCGCAGGATGGGCAGGACGTCTTCCTGGGCCTGGACCAGGAAATCGGCTTTCGCGGCGTGCGCTTTCGCGGCCAGGCGGCGCCAGGCGATAACCAGCCGTTCGCGGCGGCGGATGTCCTCGACGGCGCCGGCCAGATACGCGGCATTGGTCAGCACGACGAGAGATTCGGGCGGGAAGGGGAGTTCGGCGGCCTGTGTGAGGTTCCAGACCTGGATGTTCTTGCCGTACGGCAGCCGCGCCAGCTGTTCCTTCAGTTTTTCCTGGCCGAGCACGCCGCGTGAAAAATCCGTGCCCCGGCAGTTCGGGCATACGGCCGGCAGGGGATTCTTGCGGCCGCATTTGCGGCATAAGCCGTGGGTCCGGTACTGCGACAAGGAATAGCCACAAGCTTGGCAGACGGCTTGCCAGCCGCAGTTCGCGCAGGCGTAGCGGCCGCGTTCGCCGCGCGGCGGATGGATGAGCAGGACAGGTTGGTTTCGGCCGACCGCCTCTTCGAGCCGGAACAGCGTCGCGGCCATGAGCGGTTCGATATCGGTCCGGCCGCGGCGCGAAAGGTTCTCGAACCGCGGCTCGATGCGGATGGCGGCGGCATCGACCGAGGGGGCGGCGGCCAAGCGCGGCGTCAGGGTGAATTCGACCAGGTCCAGTCCGCGCCTCAGGCGGTAGGTTTGGTCCACCACCCAACGGGCGTCGAAGCGCGGGGTCATCTCGTCCTGCTTGAAGTCATCGTTCTCGGGTTCCTCGACCAGGACAGAGTCGGCGAAGCAGGCGAGCCAGGCGCCGACCTTGGTCGTGACCAGGCGCGGCACGGACCCGGCGACGAAACCGCTGACCAATTTCCAGGCTTCTCCGTCGGCCAGGTCCGAATGGAGCACCGGACACCTCAACTCCTCGGCCAAGGCATCCGCAGGCCTTTTCCAGGGCGTCAAGACCAAGGTCCGGCCAGTTGATTGTTTCGCCGTCCTCAGCAGGCCTTTGTTGCCGTGGCGCATCTCGGTTGACGACCTGATGTCGCGGGTGTTGAAGGCGAGGGCGATTTGGCCTGAAGGCGGCAGGGCGTATGCCGGCTCTTTGGCGCGTTTTGGGATATTCCGCAGCCAGGCATGCAGGATCGACGGTTGGGATGAGAAAGTCTGGGCGGCCAGGCGTTTGAGCAGGTCGACCGACGTTTGGCCGAGACGGAGCAGCCGAACCGGATTCTTCAGCTTGATGGCTTTGGCGGACACGCTGCTCTCGTCCGAGAACGAGGCGATGATGGCGGGCGTGGGCCGGCGGCGGAAAGGGACCAGGATCAGGTCGCCGACAGCCAAATCAGACCCGGGTTCGACCGCGTAATCGAAAGCGTCGACGCCCGGGACGGTCCGGAGCGACGGGATGACGGTGATGAAAGGCATGCCTGATCAGACGGCGTCGTACCTGACCGTGAGGTAACCGACCCCGAACGGGGCCTCGTAACACAATTTTTTCGGGGTGACGTTGACTTCGTTCAGGGTGCCCAAGAGCGTCATTATCGGACGGTAACCGCACTGCCCGGCGTTCTCGACGATTTCGGGCGGCAGCGAGATGAGCGGTTCGGGTCTGTTGAGCGGTGCGTTTTCGACCACGGCGGCGTCGAACTTGGGGCCTTCCTCCGATGCGCCTCCGGGTGATTCCTTGGTCAGTTTGTGGGACAGGTCGGCGCTGGCGATGACGGCGACGCGGCGCTCCTCGGCATGCAGGATGCGTTTGAGCTGGGCGCCGAAATCGAAGTGGGCTTTGCCGTCATGCATGGACGGCGAGACCGCGATCAGTTTCCAGTTCTGGAGGTGGGACGTCAGCAGTTGGATGGGCACGCTGTAGCTGTAATCCAGCTCCTCGCTTGATGTCAGGGTGAAGGGGACATTCTCTTCGCGGAGCTTGCGCTGGAGGTGGTCGATCATCAGGAAGTCGCCCTTGGCCGTCACGGTCGTGGCGAAATCGCCGAAAGCCTTGAAGTTACCGGTGTATTTTTGGGCAAGGTTGATGGAGAAGGCGTCGGGATAGCGAGAACCGTGCGGCGCGATGATGCAGATGGTGTCGGGTTTGGCCAGGTAGAGCGCCTGTTCGATCTCGCCCAACGCGGCCAGGGTGGCGGAAAGCTTTTGGCGGTGCTCCTTGCCGATGGACGGCATGAGCAGCGGCGAATGGGGGACGATGGCGGCGAAGACTATCATAAATCTAGTTTTGCGTGAGTATCGTGGAAGACGCCGTGGCCGGCGTCGAGCCGTCGCTATTATCCTCCGGGACCGTTAAAGTTTCAAGCGTGAACGGTTCGCCCTTGGGATAGTCGGCCAGGACTTTGTCGGCCACGACCACGACGTTGCTCCATTTCCATCCCAGGGCCTCAAAGACCTCGGCGCTCGGGATGGGCCGCAGTGTCTTGTCCTGCACGACGTAGACGGCCGAGTCCTTCAGGCCGCGGACGAGTTCGGCGTCGCTGAACCGGTAGGGCTCGCCGGTCCGGTATTTGTCGAGCGTTTTGGCCGTGACCTGCTTGATGACGCGGCCGCGGAAATAGAGCTTCAGGAAGACCTTGTCCGGCAGCGCGCGCTTGGTGTCGTCGTCCACGTACCACAGCGCTTTGCTTGCCTTGTCCTGCATGACCTTGCCTTGCGGGAACTCCGTTTTATGGTCGATGGCTTTGAGGATGGGGTATTCGGCCAAATCCGCGTCCGCGACCTCGATTATCTCGTCCTCGTTGAACCCGAACCTGCGGAAGGTCGCCATATCGACGATTTGGCGGCGGCCTTGGTCAGTCAGTAGCCAGATCCGTCCCTTCGGGTCTTCGAGCAGGGCGAATTTCGGGAATTGGATTTTGGGTCCGTCCGGATAGACGGACAGCTCGGTGTCCGAGGTTTCGACGATCTTGTTCGGATCCACCATCGACTCCAGCACGTAGCGCGATTCGAAGGCGCGTTTTTGGCCGAGGCGGATGAGGTAAGTCTTGCCCGACGGTTCGCCCCGCGCCACCGTGCCTTCGGGGAACTTGACCGTGAACCAGCGCCTCCAGATGCGCCACAGGTTCAGGTTGCCGTGCAGGTGGGGAGTATAGCTGTAGAGCATGGCCGTCGCGTTGTTGACCGGCGTCACCACCTCGCCGTCGATGTTGATGGGTTTGCCCGGCGCCTTGCCCGCCCGCGTCTGGCCGTTGCCCAAAATCTGCATCAGGTATTTTTCGCGATGCTGCTTGGCGGCCCATTCGATCTGCGAAGCGAAGCCTTTGAACTCCTGGATGGCGGGATCGTTCTTGGCGCATGAATCGCAGACCCCGTAGCCGGCGGCCCAGTCGAACTGGCGCTGCGTCGGATCGGGGTCCTCGACCAAGGATTGCTCCTTCTGGATGAGGACCAGGAGGTATTTGGGGTTTATCTTGTAGGAATTCGAGACCCGCCAGATGATTTCGGGCACGGTCTTGGGCACGCCGTCGATATCCGGCGTCCGATAATCGGCCAAAGTACCCTTGCTGCGCAGGAAGGCCACCATGCGGTCATAGCTCATGCCGTTGGCGTCGAAAATATCCTCGTCTTCCAAGATGCGGTTCGGGTCGAAGCCCGGGTCCAAGTCCAATGCTTGGGCCGTCGCCGGCAAAACATAAAAAGGCTGGCAGAGAGCCAAAAACAGACTCAAACCAGCGATGGTTTTTTGCAGTCTTCTCATGTTTCTAAACATAACACATTTTTGCCGGAAGTCATAGGTCAGTTCGGATGGTTAATCCGCATTAACATACGCAAAATCCAATCGGCGTGTTACCATTGCCGGATGTTCAGGATAGACAGGCGGAATCTGTTTTTGGTCGGCCTCTTCGTGGCCTTGGGCATGTTCCTGCTGATCATCCCGTTGAGGGTTCCGTTGGTGTATCTGAGTCCGGATGAAACGGCGGTGGCCGTGGCGGCGCGCGAATTCGGGACCCGGGCCAGCTTCAGGCTCGAGTACCAGGCGCTTGAGGCCGCTCCGTGGCTCCATCCGCGAAGCTGGGTCACGCACCAGGGCGCGGTGGTTCCGGTCGGATTTTTGGGGCTGCCCATACTGGCGGGTTTGGTCTGGAAGATTTTCGGCGAGCTCGGGATGCTGCTGTTGACGCCGCTGCTGGTCCTGGCGGCAATTTTTCCTTTGTGGCGTTTCCTGAGGGGTTTTGGCTGGTATGCCCAGGTTTCTGGTGTCGTCGCCTGGCTCACTTTCCCGACCGTCATCCTTTACGCAAACCGTGGCCTGTTTCCGAATCTGGCGCTGGTTTGCCTGATGTTATGGTCGGCGTACCTCGTTTGGGATAAGCCTGGGCGCTGGAACTGGTTGGCGTCAGGCGTCCTGTTCGGGTTGGCCGGCGCCATCCGTCCGACGGAAATCCTCTGGATGGCTATTTGGATCGCGGCGGCGTTCTGGGCCGGAAAAGCGGCAAGTGATAAAACGCTCCCGTATCGCGGCATCGCTTTGTTCTTCTTGGGGGCCGCGTTTTTCCCGTTGGCGGCGGCGTTCATGGCTTGGAAAACTTATGGCACGCCGTTGGCTGTCGGTTATTGGCTGCGCGACCCTGTCATCGATGCGGCGTCCGGACAGGCGGTTTCCCGGTCGGCTGGTTCCGCGCCGGGGTGGCCCTTCGGTTTCCATCCGCGCAACGTCTGGTTCAATCTGAAGGGCTATCTGTTCGGGATGCTGGCGCCGTGGGCTCTGGTGTCGCTCGGGGCGGCCGCGATATGGTTCAGGCAAAAACGTTCCCGCTTGCCGGTGTTCGCCGGGGCCGCGACGCTCGTCCTTCTGTCTTTGGTCTACGGCCAAGCCATCTACCAGGACCACGTCGGATACAACATCGTGTCGCTCGGAAATTCTTTCCTGCGTTATCTCCTGCCCGTGGTGCCGTTCATCGCGGCCTCGGTCGCTGTCCTTGTGGGTTTCGCGGCGAAGCATCTGACGCCGCTGCGGGCGAAAATCTTCGCTTTGCTTCTGGCCGGGGGATTGGGCATTTTCGGCGTCTGGGCGGCTGTCGACCACGACGATGAAGGCCTCCGCCAAAACGTCGAAGAGCTGGACCGATATGAACTGGTGAGGCAGTCCGCCTATGCAAAATACGGACGCCGGGCCATCGTCCTGTCGGACAGGAGCGACAAGGTATTTTTCCCGGTGATGTGGGCCGTTAGCCCCATGCCGGACGATGCCAAATTGAAGGACTTGGTCGAAAATTACCCTGAACCCGTGTTGCTGTTCGATTCGATTTTCGATATGGATAAACTTGGCGCGTGGTATGACCGGGGCTTCCTGCTCAAGCCGGTCATCGAGACCAAGAACCAGAGGCTGTATGAGGTGATCCCGTTATCCAAGGCGCCCTATCGCGTGGAAGATATATGGCAGGAACCCCCGGAATCCCCAAACCAATAGCCTATAGCCTGTTCGTGCTGCCTTGGATCGCGGCAGCTTCGGTGTTCGCCTGGATCGCGGTGCAGCGTTTTCCGCCTTCCGGCGTTTTCGTCGCCTCGAGCCCGATGGACGGGGCGAGCCCTTGGATCCATCCGTTCCTGCCTGCGGAACGCGCGTCCAGCGCCGGCCGCCAACCGGACGGCTGGGTCGGCCAAAGGATCATCGACGACCCGGTGTATTTCAACGCCTTGGTCCCGGGGCCGTATGAAACTGTCGACGTGACTTTGGAATTCAGGCCGCTGCAGCAGCCGCTGCTCGAATTCGGGTTGGTCCACGACTTGGCGGGCAAAGACCTCGAACTTCGTCCGCTGTATTTCGCCGGGCTGCAATCCGGCGAATGGCGCAAGGGAGAGTCGGGGGGCAAGACCGGTTACGTCCGCAAAGACAAGCCTTTGGCCCGCTTGGCCGATGCCGATCCGCAGGGCCTGGCTCTGTGGAACGCTTCCGGCACTCCCATCGCCGTCCGGGACGAGCCCGGGGAAGAAGCGGTGCAGCCCGTGTCGTTGCGCGGTTCGCATGATTTCTATTTTATCCCGACGGATGAACTCAGGGTGACCTTCAAGCTTCAGGCCGCCAACCGGACGAAGGGCAATGACCTGGCCGCTTTCCAGGTCTTCTGCGGGGAGGACGAAATCGACCGGCAGGCGTTCACGGCTTCCGGGAGCCAGGACGAGCGCATGGGCAAGCAGTTCGAGCACACGATCCTGGTCAAGTCGGCCAAGGATTGCGTCTACCGCGTTTCGTTCAAGGCGAGCGACGACGTCTTCATCCGGTCGATCAAGACGCCGAGCCGGCGCTGGGTGATTGGCCCGCGGTTGGTCTTCGGGGACACGGTAGGGTACGCGACCACGACCTTCGCCGGTATGGCCTGGACCAATTCGCGGCATCTCGTCGCCGAGACTTTTCACCAGGAGGGGCTGCAGGAGCTGACGTTCGGCCTGCTCAAGCCCAAAATCAAGAAGACCCATACCCTGGTGCGCGCGGACCGTAAGGATAACGAGAGACTGGTGCCGCTGAAAGCGCCGCAAGGCGACGTCAGGTTCATCGGGGACGGATATTTCGCTTTGCGGCCGGAGGCCTTCTTCGAGCCCAAACCGCGCCGTCTGGCCGACGGGACGGACCTGGACGCCGAGCGCATCGACGCCGTCCTGACCGACTATGTCAAGCCTGAAAGCCTGGGCGACGGTTGGTACCGCAAGAGTTTCCGGTTCAACCTCAATCCCACTTTGGATAGCCTGAGGTTCGTCCTGTCGTCACCCGGCATCATGGCCAGGTCGGCCGGCGTGGACGTGCGCAATATCAGATTGGAGTTCCGCCGGTCGGCCGCATCTTATGAAGACTGGTTCACGACATTGCGCCGTGAGCTGGCTAACGCCTGGCACCGCCTGTGATATGCCCCTGACGGAATTCCTCAAACGCCTGTTCGGCCAGCTCGCTCTGGCTTCGGCGGTCCTGTACTTCGCGCTGTTGGCGCTCGAGAAGCTGATACCGGGATTCGTCTCGCCGATGGTCGACTTGGCCCAATTGGGGCTCGCGGCTTCGCTGCTGGCCGGAGCCGCGGTGATTGTCCTGCCCGGAACCAGGTCGCGCTGGTGGCGCAGCCTGTCAGCCGTGGTGTACTTCACGCTGTTGGCCGCGCTGCTTTTTTTCCTCTCGACCAGGACCGATGGCTTGGGGATGCGGGGCTATGTCCTGTTGGTGGTCGCTGCCTTGCTGGGCGGTGTCGGTTATTTCGCCTTGTGGCATGACGAGCTTGCGGAACGGGACGCCGCGGCTTAGAATCGAACGACTATGGACAACTGCCTCTTCTGCCAAATCATCGACAAAAAATTGCCTTCGACGCCGATTTACGAAGACGAGAGATTTTACGCCCTGCTTGATATCCATCCGGTGAACCCGGGGCATACGCTGGTGCTGCCCAAAGAGCACAGTCGGCACCTGTCGGACGCCACGGAAGACACGGCGCGCGGCCTGATGGCCGTGGCGCAAAAGATCGCTCGGGCCATCTGCCTCGGTCTCGGGACCGACGACTATAACCTCGAGATGAACTGCGGATCGGTCGCCGGACAGGTGGTGCCGCACCTGCACCTGCATATCGTGCCGCGCCACGCCGGGGACGGGCTCAAACATTGGCCCGGCAAAAGCTATGCCGAGGGCGAAGCGGATTCGGTGGCGGAGAAGATAAAAGCCGCCATCAGATAAAAAACAGGGCGCCGGGAAGGGCGCCTTGGTCGTCAGGGTTCGAGGGAGAAGTCCTCGAGCACGGCCAGGTCCAGGACGTACAGCTTGTTGCCGCTGGGTCCGGCTTGGCGCGCGATGGTGCATTCGATGTCGGCTTGGCGGACCAGGCGGAGATCGTGTCCGTCCGATTTGGCGGTGACCAATGTCCGGCCCTTGAAGGGCGAGAGGTCCTTGAGCGCCTGGAAGCCGTCTCCGCCGTAGCTGTCCGGGTTTTTGATGGCGAAGACCATGAGGCGCGCCCAGGAAGCCTTGTCGCCGGCGCGCAGGCGGTCGAGGAAGACCACGGCTTGGGCTTCACGGTCCTGGGCCGGATCCACGGCATAGAACGAGGCCTGATAGAACATGATGTCGTTCGCGGCATCGACGGTCTTGGACCTGTCGTCGCCGTCGACGAGGCTGGCCGCGACCGAGCGCAGCAACATGCGCCGGCGTTCGGCATCGAGCGAAGACCGGTAGCCGTCGGTGAGTCCGTCACTCATCACATCCTCCTTGGAGTCGAAAAGTCCCGGCCGCATCTTCGGCCGGGACCGGGCATTTGTCAAATCAAATCATTCGACGTCCAAGGTCCAGAGTCCGTTTTGGCCGTCCTTTTCCCCGAGGATGAAGAGTTTTTTGTTGTAGGCCGAGAAACCGCGGACGCGGGAGAAGTCGGCGAGCTTGGTCATGAGCCTGCGGTCGCGGGCATCGAGCTCCAGGCCGAAGACGCCGGTCTCGGTCGCGAAGAACAGGTTGTAGCCGTCGCGATGCCAGGCGGCGCCTATGATGGGCTCGCCTTGGCGGAGGATGAGCTCCGGATCGTCGGTGCCATTCCACGTCCACAACTCCGTGCCGTTGACCATGAGGTAGTTGGTCTGGCGCTTTATCGTGATGGGTTGCGGCTCCTCACCCTGGGCGGTGTGGTATTCGGGCGGCTGTTTCTTGTATTCGAGCGCCAGCCAGCGGTCGCCGTCATTCAGCAGCGCCTGGTCCTTGCCGAACGAATGGAAGTTCCAGCCGCCTGCCGGCAGGACGAGCCCCTGGTCGGGACGGTTGACCGAGACATAAACCAGGTTCGGCGTGCCGGTGGCGGTCTTCAGCTCGGCCAGGTCCGAGACGTCGCGGGTGTCGGCCGGCAGCGGCGTCCGGCTGAGCGAGAAATCCGAACCCTTGATGGAAATCAACGAATGGCCGTCGTCGCCAACGAGCGTCGAGCCGTTCCAACGGTATTCGGCCGCCGGGAGCTTGAGCGGCGTCCGCTGGCCGAAGGAGTCGAGCAGCCATTGCGCCAGTTCGCTCCGGCGGGCGCCGAGCACGGCATAGCGCCCGTTATCCGACCAAAGGATGTTGCGGCGGTCGAATTCACCGGGCAGCAACGCGAGTTCCCGGGTGGTGCCGTCGGCCGTGTCATAGACCGTCGCCTTGGTGGGCGAAGCCGAGACGAACAGGGCATGGGCGCCGTCCGGGGAGAGCGAGAACGATTGGTGGTCGGCGGCGTAGGTCAGGACCGGGGAGCTTATTTTCCAGAGCCAGATGTTGTTGATGAAAGTGACTTTTTCAGGCAGCACGTCCAGGGTCTTGGACCAGGAAGTGTATCCGTCCCGGCTCAGGTCGAAGCGGTGCGAGCCTGGCGGCATGTCTTGGATGGTGATTGGTGTCTTGTCCGCGATGTCCCGGCCGTCGACCGCGATCTTGGCCCCGTTCGGCGTCGTGTCGAAGATGACCGTCCCATAGCGCTCGACTTTGCCTTTTTTGGGGTTCCAGCGATAGCCCGAAGTGTAGAAGATGATGACCGGCGCCAGGGCCAAAAAACCGATGATGAAGATGACGGGCAGGATGCGCCGATGGAACGAGATTTTCCGCATAAGTCAGTACATCATAGCGCGTTTTGGGTCGGTTTAACCACAATTGACTGGGGGCGATTCTTGACCTATCATCGGAAACATGCAATCTGAGCGGAAAACGACGTTGCGCACGGGTTTGACGGCTGGCGGTTTCGTCCTCGCCGTCGTCTTGGCGTTCATCGTCGGACTCAAGTCCGCCGGGGCCGACGGGTCTTTGGCTAAAGCCGCCGGCATCCCGTCTGCGGGCAAGGCTTTCGCCGGCGTCCTGAACGTCTACGGCGACCCGCCGTCGGACGTGAAGCTGCCGGCCGACTTCAAACAGTTCTGGGACCTGTGGCGGCGGATCAAGGAGAGCTACTACGAGCAGCCGGTCGACGAGGAAAAGATGTTTTATGGCGCGATGTCGGGCTTGGCGTCTTCGCTCGGCGACCCGTACACCGTGTTCTTCGAGCCTAAGACGGCCAAGGAATTCAACGAGTCGCTGGCCGGCAAATTTGAAGGGATAGGCGCCGAAATCGGCATCAAGGACGACCAGCTCCAGATCATCGCGCCTTTGCCCGAGATGCCGGCCGAAAAAGCCGGGTTGCGCGCCGGGGACTTCATCCTGAAGATAGACAAGGAAGACACGGCGGGCATGTCGGTCGACAAGGCGGTTTCGCTCATCCGCGGCAAGAAGGGGACGAAAGTGACCTTGACCATCGGCCGGTACAAGACCGAGAAGGACAAGAACGGCAAGGAAAAGAAGACCCCGACGACCCAGGAAATCACGATCACCCGCGACACCATCGTGGTCAAGAGCGTCCGCAGCGAGTTCCTGAAGGAGCAGCGGTTGGCGGTCATCGAGATCTCCAATTTCAACCAAGATACGGCCGCCCTGTTCGCCCAAGCCGTCAACGACGCGCTTAACCGCGACGCGAAAGGCATCATCCTCGACCTGCGCAACGACCCGGGAGGCTATCTCGACACGGCCATCACCGTCGCCGGGGAGTGGACAGGCGCCGACATCGTCGTCAAGGAGCGGCGCCAGGGCAAGATCGTCGACGAATTCCGCGGGACCGCGAGCGGCCGGCTGAAGAATTTCCCGACCGTGGTGCTGGTCGACAAGGGTTCGGCCTCGGCTTCCGAGATCGTGGCCGGCGCCCTGCAGGATTACGGGCTGGCCAAGATCGTCGGCATGCAGACGTTCGGCAAAGGTTCGGTCCAGGATTATTCCGAGTTCCCGGACAAGAGTTCCATCAAGATGACCATCGCCGAATGGGTCACCCCGAAAGAAAGGTCGATCAACAAGATAGGCATCGAACCGGACGTCAAAATCGACCGGACGAACGAAGACTACAATGCCAACCGAGACCCCCAACTCGACAAAGCCATCGAGCTTCTCACCGGAAAACCGGTTCCGAAGCCGGCCGCGTCAGCCAAAACGCCGACGTCCACCGCTGAATAACCCGCATCCCGGCCGTATCAGCCACGAGATTTCGGCGGGCGGCATAATCTTCAGGCGCCGCGGGCATAGCGTCGAGATCCTCTTCATCAAGGATCCGTTCGGGCGTTGGACTTTCCCGAAAGGGCACCAGGAGCGCGGCGAGACTCTGGTCCAGACGGCGTTGCGGGAAATCAAGGAAGAGACCGGCCTCGAAGGCCTGAAATACCTGGCGCCGCTCGGCCATACGAATTTCCGTTTCCGCCGGCAAACCGGGCTCATCCAGAAGATCGTCCACCTTTTCCTGTTCGAAGCGCCGCTCGAGGCCAAGACGCATTTCACGGGCGAAGGCGCGATTTTCGAGGGGCAATGGGCCAAGGCCCAGAACGTCTTCACGGTCAGCGGGTATAAGAACCTCGACCGGATTTTGGCCAGGGCGTTGCGGGCCATCGCGCAGCATGTCCACTTGCGGCGTTAAGCGTACGCTTGTGCTATAATTTAGCCCCGTATGATGAACAAACGGGGAAAAACCAAAAGTCGTCGCCGGACGACTATTTTCGTCACCGGCGGCGTGATGAGCGGGGTCGGCAAAGGCGTGTCGGTCGCGTCCATGGGCGCCTTGCTCAAAGCGCGCGGCCTCAAGGTCACGGCGGTCAAGATCGATCCGTACCTGAACGTGGATCCGGGCACGCTCAATCCGACCGAACACGGCGAAGTGTTCGTCACGAAAGACGGACTCGAGACCGACCAGGACATCGGCAATTACGAACGCTTCCTCGACGAGGACCTGGGGCGCGTCAACTACATGACGTCGGGCAGCATCTTCCAGACCATCATCAACCGCGAGCGCGCCATGGGCTACCACGGCAAGACGGTCGAATGGGTGCCGGACGTGCCGAACGAAATCATCTCGCGCATCAAGACCGCGGCCGAGAACGCCGACGCCGACGTGACGCTGGTCGAGATCGGCGGGACGGTCGGCGAGTACCAGAACCTGCTGTACCTCGAGGCTTGCCGCATGATGCATCTCGAGAGCCCGAAAGACGTTTTGCTTGCCCTCGTGAGCTATCTGCCGGTCCCGGGCAATCTAGGCGAGATGAAGACCAAGCCGACGCAATATGCGGCCAGGAGTTTGAATGCCGCCGGTCTCCAGCCCGATCTGATCATCTGCAGGTCGGCATTCCCCATCGATGAGCCGCGGAAGAGGAAACTTTCGATCAGCTGCAATGTCGCGGCCGAAGACGTCATCGCGGCGCCGGACGTCGAATCCATCTACGCCGTGCCGGTCAAGTTCGAGGAAGAAGGCGTGGGCGAGAGAATCGTGATGAAGCTCGGGCTGAAGGCGCCGAAGAAAGACGGCAAACAGTGGGTCGACCTGGTCAAGCGCATCAAATCATCAGCCAAGCCGGTCAAGATCGGCGTGGTCGGGAAATATTTCTCGACCGGCAATTTCACCTTGAGCGACGCCTACCTCTCCGTCCTCGAAGCCATCAAGCACGCGGCCTGGGCCATCCATCGCAAGCCGGAGATCGTCTGGCTCAACAGCGAAGACTTCGAGAAGCGCCCCGCCACGGTCGCGCAGACGCTGAAAGGCCTGCACGGCATCCTGATTCCGGGTGGTTTCGGCGCGCGCGGCATCGAGGGCAAACTCATGGCCATCAAGTACGCCCGCGAACATAAGCTGCCGTACCTCGGCCTGTGCTACGGGATGCAGCTGGCCCTGGTCGAGATGGGCCGCGACGTCCTCGGCTGGAAAGACGCCAATACGACCGAGATCGACCCGGACACGGCGCATCCGGTTATCCATCTGATGGACGAACAGCAGAAAAAGATGGAAGACAAGAATTACGGCGGCACCATGCGCCTCGGGGAATACCCGTGCGTCCTCAAGAAGGGGACCAAGGCGCGGGCGCTCTACGACCTCGAGATCGTGCGCGAACGCCACCGTCACCGCTACGAAGCCAATCCGGAATTCCGCCAGGCTTTCGAGAAGGCCGGAGTCGTCTTCTCCGGAGTCTCACCCGACGACAAGCTGGCCGAGATCATCGAACTCAAGAGCCATCCTTTCTTCATGGCCTCGCAATTCCATCCGGAGCTGACGTCGAGGCCGTTCCGACCGAATCCGCTGTTTCTGGGTTTTGTGAAAGCGGCGGGGAGGAAATGAATGGCATGTCGAACAACTACAACATACCCGATTGGCTAGAAGCCAAAGTACGAGCAAGGGATAAGTTTTGCGTTTATTGTGGGATATTGATGAAAGAGTACTTGAGAACAAGGGGTACGCCTAGAGACAAAGCTACTTTCGAACATATTGACAATGATGGACCCGCTGAAGAATGGAATATCGCGATGTGTTGTTCATCGTGTAATTCGAGTAAGGGGGTGATAAGATTAAATGAATGGCTGAAGTCCGAGTACTGTCAAAAGAAGAATATTAATAAAGATTCTGTAGCTCAAATCATAAAAGATTTTCTCGACAAGGTTTAATGGTAGTTCGCAAAAGCAGCCGCGAGGCTGCTTTTCGGTTTCTGTTGATGTTGGATGTCGGTCTTATTTCGCCTCAACCGGGATTACGTTGGCGAGCTTGACCTTCTTGAAGGCGCCGGTGTAGCGGCGGACCTTCTTTTCCGTGAACTTGACGATGCCTTCGGCCATGGCGAAGAGGGTGTCGTCCTTGCCCATCTTCACGTTCAAACCCGGGCGGATGGCGGAGCCGCGCTGGCGCACGATGATATTGCCGATGTGGGCGAACTCGCCGGCGTAGAGTTTGGTGCCCAGGCGCTGACCCTGGGAATCGCGGCCGTAACTAGTACTGCCGCCAGCTTTCTTATGTGCCATAAGTGTTGGTGATTATTCGTCAGCCGTGGATGGATCACGCCTTCCGATATGGACGTCAGATTACGGGAAAACCGGCATCTTGTCAAGGTTTCGGCGGACGGGTAAAGTTGATATCTCAATATGGATGAAAAACAAGCAAATTTAGCCGAAAAAGTCGAAGCGGTGCTGGCCCAACTGCGTGAAGGTATCATGCTGCATGGCGGGAACGTCGAACTGGTGTCGGTCGACGAAAATACGGGCAAAGTTTCGGTCCGGCTGCAGGGGGCGTGCGTCGGCTGTCCGTTCGCCCAATCGACCCTGAAAGAGGGGATTGAGCAGACCCTGTTGGACATGGTCCCGGGGGTCAGCGAAGTGGTTGCCGTGGATTAGCGGAAGGCATACGATATCGGCATGCAGTGGAGCGACTGGCGGTTTTCGGCCAAGCGCGCTTGGCAGAACCGCTACATCCGGTGGACCGTGATCATCGACGGCCTGGTGATTGTCGCCGGCGCGTCTTTTTTTCTGTGGCGCCTCATCCCGGTCGGGATGCGCGGCGGGGTCCTCGTCCTCCACTACAACATCTATCTCGGCATCGACAATGTCCAGCCTTGGCAATGGATTTTTGTGCTGCCCGCCGGGATGCTCCTGATATATCTCGTGAATTCGGTTTCGGCCTTTGGGCTATTCAGGCCGGATGAGCTGGCGGCCAAGACCTTGGTCACGCTCAGCGCCGTCCTGACCGTCCTGTGGTGCGTCGGCAGCTATTTTATCATGCGCGTCAATCTATAAATCCGATCTATGACCATGGACATCGTTTCATTCAACGTCATCCGCATCCTCGTGGTGGCTTTCGGCTGCTTCATCATCGGCATGGCGTGGGCGCCGCTGCTCTTGCGCCTGCTGCGGAAATATAAGATGGGCAAATCGCTGAGGTCGTCCGAGAGCGCGCCCGTGTTCGCGAATCTGCATGCCCATAAGGCGGGTACGCCGGTCATGGGCGGATTGGTTGTGTGGGTCACGGTCCTGGTCGTCATGCTGGCTTTGTCGGCCGGCTGCGCCGTGCACGAAAACGCCTGGTGCTCGTGGAATTTCCTGTCGCGCAGCCAGACTCTGCTGCCGTTGGGTGCGCTGGTATTGGCCGCCCTGGTCGGCTTGGTCGACGATTACCTGAACGTCAAACGGATCGGCGCGGACGGCGGCGGGTTACGGATGCGCCACCGCCTGATTTCTTACACCTTGATCGCCCTGGGCGGCGCTTGGTGGTTCTATTCGAAATTGGACTGGGACATCATCCACGTCCCGTTCGCCGGCGATGTCCAACTCGGTTGGCTGTACGTGCCGTTCTTTGCATTCGTCATCATCGCCACGTCCTTCTCGGTCAATGAGACCGACGGCCTGGACGGCCTGGCCGGCGGTCCGCTCATGGCGGCCTTCGCGGCATACGGCGGGATTGCTTTTGCCCAGGGCAAGATCGACCTCGCGATATTCTGCGCCGCCATCATGGGCGCGCTCATGGCCTTCCTGTGGTACAACGTGACGCCGGCCGCGTTCTTCATGGGTGATACCGGAGCCATGGCGCTCGGCACGGCTTTGGGCGTCGTGGCCATGCTGACGAACCAGCCGCTCCTGCTGCTCATCATCGGGTTCCCGTTCGTGCTCGAATCGCTTTCGGTCATCATCCAGGTCGCGTCGAAGAAAATCCGCAAGAAGAAGGTGTTCAAGAGCGCGCCCATCCACCACCATCTCGAAGCGAGCGGCTGGAAGGAGACGCAGATCGTCTTCCGCACCTGGCTCGTGTCGATCATGTGCGCCGGCGCCGGGGTCATCCTGGCGCTCATCGACCGCTAGCCTATGCGCCAAGTCGAGCCCATCGACCGCCGGTTCCTTTGGCTCGTCAGCGGACTGACGCTGTTCGGCCTGCTCATCCTGCTGTCGGCGAGCGGGCCGCTCGGCCTGTCGCGGTTCAACGACACCTGGTTTTTCTTCAAGCAGCAGCTGACCAAGGGCATCATCCCCGGCATCTTTTTGTTCTACATCATCTCACGCATCGATTACCGCAAGTTCAGGCCGCTGGCCGTCCCGGCGCTCATCGCGTCTATCGTCCTGCTCATCCTCGTCTACATCCCGGGCGTAGGGTTGAGGTTCGGCGGCGCCGGCCGCTGGGTGGACCTCGGCATAATCTCGTTCCAACCGTCCGAGTTCGTCAAAGTGACTTTCCTGATTTATGTCGCGGCGTGGCTGGCCGCGCGCCACCAGAACAAGGCGCGGACGCTGGAGGAGGGGCTTTTGCCTTTCTTGGCGGCGCTCGGTCTGGTCATGGGGCTGCTCATCCTGCAGCCGAATACGGGTTCCATGGCGGTCATCACGGGTTCGGCGCTGTTGATGTATTTCGTGGCCGGGGCGCCGATTGCCTGGTTCGTGATCTTGGGTCTCGGCGGCCTGGGCCTCATTGCGCTCCTGATCAAGCTGACGCCTTACCGCGCCGCGCGTTTCATGACGTTCATGCATCCGGAGCTCGATCCGCAGGGCATCGGCTACCACATCAACCAGGCGTTCTTGGCCGTCGGTTCCGGCGGGCTGTTCGGCTTGGGTTACGGCCACTCGCGCCAGAAGTACATGTATCTGCCGGAGGTTGCGGGCGATTCGGTCTTCGCCGTCATGGCGGAGGAGCTGGGCTTTTTCCTGGTCTTGGTTTTCCTGGCCGCGATGGCTTTCCTTGTCGACCGCTGCCTGTTCATCGCGCGCAACTCGGCCGATGATTTTGGGCGCTTCCTGGCGACCGGCATCGGCTGCTGGATCGCCGTGCAGACCGTGCTCAACGTCTCGTCCATGATCGGGCTCATGCCCATGACCGGCGTCACCCTGCCGTTCGTGAGCTACGGCAGCTCGGCCGTGATCGGTCTGGCCGTCGGCTTGGGCATCGTGGCGTCGGTATCTCGACAGGCCAGAATATGACGAAAATCCTTTTCTGCGGCGGAGGCACGCTCGGACCGGTGACGCCGCTCCTGGCCGTCTTGCGCAAGATGCGCGAGGCGCGTCCGGACCTGGAATTCTCCTGGGTCGGGACCGACTCCGGGCCGGAGGCGCCCTTGGTCGAAGCCGAAGGTGTCGGTTTTCACGTCCTGCCGCGCGCGGCTTTCCCGCGCTACCCGTCCAAGCGCTGGCTGACTTTTCCGTTCGACTACCTGAGGGCCGCGAATATGGCGGGACGGATCGTAGACGAAGAGAGTCCTGAGCTCGTGGTCTCAGCCGGCGGCTACACGCAGGTCCCGGTCATCCGGGCCGCGGCGAAAAAGGGGATTGCGTGCGCCATCCACCAGCTCGACCGGACCCCGCTGCTTTCGAACAAAGCCGTGGCAGGCAAGTGTCGGCTCGTCACGACGTCGTTCGATTATCCGAAACCGCCTTTCGGGAGCGTCAGAACCGTCCGGGCGGCGACGCCCTGCCGCTTCGCCGGGGTCGTCGTACCGAGCAAGGAAGAAGCCGCCGCCAGGTTGGGTTTGGATGCAGAACGTCCGATTTTGTTCGTCTTCGGCGGCGGTACCGGGGCCTTGGCCATTAATCAGGCGGTATCCTCGATCCTGGACGAACTGCTCAAGGCCACCCAAGTCGTCCACCTGACCGGCAAAGGCAAGGCCGTCGGGCACGCGCTCGCGCATCCCGACTACCTAACCCATGAATTTTTCGACGAACGCAAGATGCTCGACGCCTACGCCGCGGCCGACCTTGTCGTGTCGCGCGGCGGGTTCGGCGCTTTGTCCGAGATGGCGGCGCTCAAGAAGGCGGCTATCGTCGTGCCCATCCCGCAAAGTCCGTGGATCGAGAACGTCGAAGCGCTGGGTGACGCGGTCCGGTTGGTCAGGCAGACCGATGGATTATCCCGGGACCTGCTCTCGAACGTCGTCGATTTGTTGTTTGACGCCGTGGGCCGCCGCAGCCTAGGCGACAGGCTGGACCGGGCATTGCCGACGGATGACGGACGGGCCTTGGCCGAGCTCTGGTCGGATTTGCTCCCCAAGCATTGACAAAACGCGAAATCCGGCGTATACAGGACTATCATCGTCCTTTGCCATGAAAGGGTTTCGTGATGGCCGAAAAGTCCCGCATTACATATACGGAATGGAATGAGCCGCAGGTGGTCTGCGTGCCGTCCGGCGGGTTTCCGCTCGAACGGTTGCGCGGATACGTCGAGATGGGCCGCGCGAAGCGGTCCTTCGGTCCGGACCAGATCCGCGACCTGATCGGGCTCCTGTGCGACGAGACGCTCATCGACAGCCTCGAGCCGCCGGAGCAAGCGTTCGTGCGCGACGAGCTCCGTCCGCACGTGAACGCCTTCATCCAGCCGCGCGCCCGCGCCATCCGCGAAGCGCGCAAGCAGAACTGACTGCCCGACCTGGCGGCAGTCCGCCCTAACCGCCTTCGCGATCCCGCGGGGCGTTTTTTTATGGACTAAACGAAAAGCCCCGCGAGGGCGGGGCTTTTCGTTTGGTGCGCCCGGTGGGGATCGAACCCACGACCGTTGGCTTAAAAGGCCACTGCTCTACCACTGAGCTACAGGCGCAGGATTTTTTCGGACTGACGTATTTAGGGAAACTGACAAACTCCAAAAAATGCGCTAAGATAATACAGAATTCTTCAGAATAAATCAAGATGCGCATCTCGATGCTCGGTTGCAAGGGTATTCCGGCCGCCTTTTCGCAGGGCGGCGGCATTGAGACGCACGTCGAAGAGCTGGCGACGCGCCTGGCCAAACGCGGCCATGAAGTGACGGTTTACGTCAGGCCGTACGCCAACCCCAAGAGGCTCAAAAGCTACAACGGCGTCAGGCTGATAACCTTGCCGACCATCCGCCGGAAGAATCTCGACGCCATAACCCATACGTTCCTGGCATCGGTCGACGTCCTGTTCCGGAAAGCCGACATCGTCCACTACCATGCGGTCGGGCCCTCGACCTTGGCCTGGATACCGCGGGTGTTCAAGCCGTGGAGCAAGGTCGTGGCCACGTTCCATAGCCAAGACCGGTTCCATGAGAAATGGCGCTGGCCGGCCAAGCTGTATCTGGCTTTCGGCGAATGGGCCGTGACGCATTTCCCGCACGCGACCATCGCGGTGTCGCATACGCTCCAGCTGTTGTGTCGGCGCCGCTACAAGCGCTTCGCCTGGCACATCCCAAACGGCGTGGACTTGCCGCGCCGCCACGGAGGCCAAAGCGAACTCAAGAAATTCGGTCTAGAACCGGGGAAGTATCTCTACACCTTGAACCGGTTCGTCCCGGTGAAGGCCATCGAGGACGCCATCCGGGCGTTCCGCGAAGTGAAGACGGACATGCGCCTGGCGGTCATCGGTTACGCCGGTCCGAACCGCGCCGAGAAGGCGTACGAGGAACGCCTGCGGGAACTCGCGTCTTCGGACCCGCGCATCGTTTTCACCGGCCGGCAGACCGGGGAAACGCTCCAGCAGCTGGTGTGCAACGCCTATGCCATGGTCCACCCGTCGCGCATCGAGGGGTTGTCCCTCTCGGTGCTTGAGGCGATGGCCGACGGCAAGCTGGTCATCATGAGCGACATCCCGCCCAACCTCGAGCTCATCGACCATTCGGGCATCGCTTACCAGGTCGGGAACGTCAGCGGGCTGGCGGACGCCATCGGTTGGGCGCTGTCCGATCCTGGCATGGTGAAGGAACGGGGCGAGCGGGCCCGGGAAGCGGTCCATCGGCTCTATTCATGGGCTTCGGTCGTCAGTCGGACCGAGGCCTTGTATTTCTCATTGACCAAATGACTATGAAACTCAACGATTCACTCAAAAAGCTGGCCCAGCGCCACGCCGAAATCGAAGTCAAACGGAGGAAGTTGCAGGAACTGTCCCAAGCGGCCCAAAAAAAGTCCAAGCAGGCGATTTTCGCGCTCCAACGCGACGAGAAGCCCCGCGCCGCCGACCTCCTCAAGCAGGCCCAAGCCGCGTTGCTGGAAGGGCGTAAGATCGTCCTCGGCGAGAAGCGGCTGTACAGCGAAGGTATGTGGCGCGCGGCGCTGGAGGAATTCTGCGAAGCGTTCTTCTTCGAGCGGGCCATCGCCGGCAAGGAGCTGCTGCCGGTGCCGGTGACGGACGAGCCGGACATCCTGGTCGGCGGTTTGTCCGACCTCATCGGGGAATTCGCCCGTTTGGGCGTCAAAAAAGCCATCGCCCGCGACAAGGAGGGGGTCGACCGTCTGCTCGAGATGAGCGGAGCGTTGGTCGAGTTCATGCTCGCCTTGGACGCCACCGGAGGTTTACGCAACAAGATCGACCAGGCGCGCCAGCATCTGCGCCGGCTTGAGGATATCCGCTACGACCTCTCTTTCGTATGAGCCCCAAAAACCAAAACGTCAGGCCGGTCGCGGCCATCGTCGCCGCTTACAACGAAGAACAGACCATCGGCCCCATCGTCAAGACTCTGGCTGAGTCCGGACTTTTCCGGGACGTGGTCGTCATCAGCGACGGCTCGACCGACCGGACGGCCGAACTGGCCCGTGAGAACGGCGCCGACCTGGTCCACCAGCTGCCGTGGAAGCACGGCAAAGGCGCGGCCATGATGCACGGTGTATCGCATACCGACGCGCCGCTCATCTTTTTCTGCGACGCGGACCTCAAGGGTTTGCGCAAGGACCATCTTGAGCGCATCCTCAAGCCGGTGCTCAAGGGCGAAAAATCCATGGTCGTGGGCATCCGCGACCGCGGCAAGTTCGCGATGTGGCTGGCGGCCCACTTGCCGCTCATCGGCGGAGAACGGGCCTTGGAACGCCACGTCTTCGAGGATATACCGGACAAGTTCCTGCAGGGTTTCATGGTCGAATCGGCCATGAATTATTACTGCCGGTCGCACAAACTTCCTTACGGCACGGTCGAGCTGCCCGGCCTGCACATCCGGCGCAAGATGCAGAAGGTCGGATTCCTCAAAGGATTGAAGGAGTATATCCACATGGATTGGCAGATCATCAAGGCCATGGCCATCGTGCGCTTGGCCAGGTTGCGGGGAGAGTTCCGTTGAGTTTGCCGAGGGTGCGTTATTCGGCTAAAATATCGCGATTGGGTCATTGACCCGAGCGAACTATGGCTATCCCGAATTTTTTGAAGAAAAAACGGACGTACATCATCCTGCTGCTGGTGCTGCTGGCCGGCGGATACGTATGGTACCTCAGATCGAAAGCGGGGCAGATTGAATACGAGACCGTGACCGCGTCCAAACAGGACCTGCTCCAGACGGTCGAAGTCACGGGCGAGATAAAACCGGCGGCGCGGGTCGAGCTTTCGTTCAGGAACAGCGGCAAAATCGCGAAGATCAACGTGAAGGTCGGGGATGAGGTCAAGCGGAACGAAGTCCTGGCCGAGCTGGAGGATTCCGACGTAGTCTTCGCGGAACGCAGCGCCAAAGCCGCCTTGGCCATCGCCGAAGCCAACCTGAGCCAACGCCAAGCCGGCGAAACCGCGCAGTCGATAAAAGTGGCTGAAACCCAGGTCGAACAGGCGCAGGCTGCGCTCGACAAGGCCAACCAAGACCTCGAGTCGATCAAGAAGACCACGGCCGACGCCGTGCGCACGGCGGAGATAGCGCTCCAGAACTCGCAGGACAACCTCAAGAATTCGGATGCCGTGGTGACCCAGACCAACCAGAACGCCTACGATACGGCCCGGACATACCTGTTGAGCGCCTTGGGTCCGCTCCAGACCGGGCTTAACGACGGAGACCAGATCATCGGCGTCGACAACACAGCCGCGAATTCGTCGTTCGCGTATTACCTCGGCATCCTCGAGGCCGGTTCGGTCGAGCGCGCGAAGAATTCATACAAGCTGGCGAAGGCGGCCAAGGAGAGCGCCGAACAGGTCGTCAGGAGCCTGAACACGCTGTCGACGCGCGAGAATATCTTGGCGGGGGCCGACAAGATGGTCATCGCGATCGGCTTGGCCCAGGATTACCTGACCGACGTCCAGAAGGTCCTGGCCGGTACCATGCCGAGCACAAGCTTCACCAATACCGACCTGACGGCGAAGAAAACCGTCATCGACAACGACCGCATCAACATCTCGAGCCAGAAGGCCACGGTCGAGAACGCGGTCCAAGCCATCACCAACACTTCGCTGACCAAGACACAGACCATCCAGCAGCTGGAGAACGCGGTCAAGACGGCCCAGGTGGCGCTCGATACGGCCAAGACCAACGCCGAAGTCCAGGTAAAGTCAGCCGAGACGAACATCGCCATCCAGATAGCGTCGTTGGACGCGTCCCGGGCCACTTATGACCTGAAGAGTTCAGGACCGCGGAGCGTCGACCTGTCGCCTTTGCGCGCGGCCGTCGAGCAGGCGCGGGTGGCTTACGACAAGGCGCGCCGCGACCTGGAGAACATCCAGATACTGGCGCCGGTCGACGGCACCGTTTCCGAAGTCCTGCCGGACGTCGGGGAGCAGATTATGGCGAATGCGGTCGCGGTCAAGATGGTCGGGACCGAAACGTACGACATCGAAGCGCTGGTCCCGGAGACCGACATCATCAAAGTCCAGGTCGGGCAACAGGCGGAAATCACCCTTGACGCCTACGGCGACGACGTGAAATTCAAGGGCCTCGTCAGCGCCAAGGATCCGGCCGAGACCAAGGTCCAGGACGCCGTGTACTACAAGATCCGGGTCCAGATAGAGCCGGCCGGCCGCGAAATCAAACCGAGCATGACGGCCAACGTGACCGTGACCACGGCCGAAGCCAAGGATGTCCTCGTCATCCCGCTCCGGGCCATAAAGACCGCGGACGGATCGGCGCGTACGGTCCGCATCCTCAAGAACCTGAAGATCGAGAACCGCACGGTCGAGATGGGCCTGAAAGGGGACGAGGGCAAGGTGGAGATCAAAACGGGCCTCGAACCGGGCGACTTGGTCATAACCGGGGAAAAGACGAAATGAACAACGGCGACAAGGAAATAATCCGCGTCGAGAACCTCAAAAAAAGCTATTTTAACGACGAGGTCGAGACCGCGGTCCTGCACGGCATAACCTTCAGCGTCCCCGAAGGGCAGTTTTTGGCCATCATGGGACCTTCCGGTTCGGGCAAGTCGACCCTCATGCACATCCTGGGCTTCCTCGACGGCCTGACCGGGGGCAAGTATTTCTTCGAAGGGCGCGACGTCTCGACTTTGGACGAGGACGAGTTGGCGACTATGCGCGGCGAGAAAATCGGTTTCATCTTCCAGGCGTTCAACCTGCTGCCCAAGACATCGGTGCTCGACAACGTCATGCTGCCGTTGCTGTATTCCGATGTCCCGCCATCCAAGCGGCGGAAGCTGGCCCAGGACGCCATCGAGGCCGTGGGTCTGGAGCATCGCGCCAATAACCTGTCGAACCAGCTGTCGGGCGGCGAGCGGCAACGCGTCGCCATCGCCCGCGCCCTCATCCGCAAGCCCCCGGTCATCTTCGCGGACGAGCCGACCGGCAACCTTGATTCGAAGTCCGGCGCCCAAGTCATGCGCATCCTGCAGAACCTCGAAAGGGAACGCGGCCATACGGTCATCCTGGTCACCCATGAGACATACACCGCCGAACACGCCGAGAGGATCGTCAAGATAAAGGACGGCCTGTTGGTGAAGGACGAGCTGGTCGCCAAGCGGTTCATCGCATCGGAGGAGGCGACGCTCATGAAATGACCGTATGCAGTTCAGCGACCTCACCCAAAGCGCCTGGCAAAGCCTGAGGCGCACGCGCAACCGGTCGCTCCTCACGATGCTCGGCATCGTGATCGGCATCTCGGCGGTCATTTTGGCGATGTCGATCGGCGAGGCGGCCCAGGCTTTCATCCTGTCCCAGCTTTCGAGTTTCGGACCCGACAAGCTCATCATCCATCCCGGCCCGAAATCGGTCACCGACAACCCGAGTCCGTTCATCGAGATGACGTTGACGTACAAGGACTACAAACGCTTACGCAAGGCCGGGCCGTGGCTGCCCCTCGTGTCGGCCGACCTCATCCAGTCGGACATGCTGGTCGCCCAGGGCACGAACAAGAACGTGACCATCGTCGGGACCACGCCGGACGAAATCGAAATCGGCGGCTACGGGATGAAATCAGGGTTCTTCATCGCCGACCCGGACGTCGAGAGCCATTCCCGGGTCGCGGTCTTGGGATACTCCATAGCGGAGGAGATTTTCGGCCAAAACGAGCCCGTCGGCCAAAGCATCAAGCTCGGCACTAACTCATATCGCGTCATCGGCGTGATGGGCAAGGCGGGGACGCAGTTCTTCCAGAACCTGGATGACATGATTTACATCCCGGCGACGACCATGATGGACCTGTACGCCAAGGAGCATTTCGAATACATCTACGCCAAGACCACCATCCCGCTTGACGAGGCCCAACGACGCATCGAGGAGATCATGCGGGACCAACACAACCTGGACAATCCGGAAGGGGATTTGGCCAAAGACGACTTCTTCATCATGACGCAAGCGGACGCCGTCAAGACGGTGGACCAGGTGACTTCCGTGCTGCAGATATTGCTTTCCTCCATCGCCGCGATTTCGCTGCTGGTCGGCGGCATCGGCATCATGAACATCATGTTCGTGAGCGTGACCGAACGCATCTCGGAAATCGGTTTGCGCAAGGCCATCGGCGCGCGCTACCGGGATGTCCTGCGCCAGTTCCTGACCGAAGCGACCATGCTCACCGTAGTCGGCGGCCTGGTCGGCATCATCTTCGGTTCGTTGGTGGCGTATCTCGCGATCCTCATCATCAATTACTACACCCCGGGCTGGGTCTTCACCGTGTCTTGGCGCGGCGTCCTGTTGGGCGTCGGCGTCTCGACGGCCATCGGCGTGCTCTTCGGCTATCTCCCGGCGCGCAAGGCCGCCAAGCTCAGGCCCATCGAAGCCCTGCGGGCGGAATAATCCCATGCTGCTCAGAGACGTGATCAGAATCAGCTTGGCGAGCCTCACCCGGAACAAAGGGCGCGCGGCTTTGACCATGCTCGGCATCGTCATCGGCATCGCGTCCGTCATCCTGATGATGTCGGTGGGCCGGGCGGCCGAGAGCTTCATAATGTCGCAGGTGGCGTCGTTCGGTTCGGATATGCTCATCATCCGCTCAGGATCCGGCGACGGCAAACAGAGCTCGGGACCGCCGACGTCGGTCGTGAAGCAGACGCTGACGGTCAAGGACTACAAACGCCTCAAGCAACAAGGCTGGGTCAGGCTGGCGAGCGCCAACCTGTTCAACAGCGCCAACGTCGAATACTTGAGCGAAAGCATCCGTTCGCAGATCGCGGGGACGGCCGAGACCGGGTTGGCCATGTACAACGCCGAGATCGGCCGGGGTTACTTCTTCAGCCTCGAGGACGTCGACGCCAAGGCGCACGTCACGGTCTTGGGCGTCGATTTGGCGAAGGACCTGTTCGGCGAAGAAGAGCCGTTGGGCAAGTCGATCAAGATCGGCAAACGGTCGTACAAGGTGATCGGGATACTCAAGCAGGCGGGCACGCGGTTCTTCACCAACCTCGACCGGCAAGCCTACGTCCCGTACACCACCATGATGGACCAGTTCAATCTCGAGAGGATCCAATTCATCAACGTCATGACCGGCAGCGTCGCCACCGACGAGGCCAAAGAGCGGGTGAGCGTCATCCTCAGGGAGCTCCATAACATCGATAACCCGACCGGCGACCTGTCGAAGGACGATTTCTTCATCGGCTCGCAGGAAGATGCGGCCCAGCGCGCCGGGGCCATCGGCACCATCCTGCAGGTCCTCTTAAGCTCGATCGCCGCCATCTCGCTCATCGTCGGGGGCGTCGGCATCATGAACATCATGTACGTCACGGTGACGGAGCGGACGCGGGAAATCGGTTTGCGGAAGGCGATCGGGGCGCTGTACCGAGACATCCTGCGCCAATTCCTGTATGAAGCCATGCTCCTGTCGTTCTTCGCCGGGATAATCGGCGTCGCCTCGGGTGTCGGCCTGTCCTGGCTCAGCCTGAAGGCGTTGGCTGCTTACCAGGCGGGCTGGTCTTTCGTCGTTCCGTGGTCCGGCATCGGGATGGGCTTCGGCGTGTCGGTCGCCATCGGCATCGTTTTCGGCTATTTCCCGGCACGCAAAGCGGCCAAGCTGAACCCCATAGAGGCGCTTAGATACGAATGACCAGGTCTACGTCAGGGATTTGTTTTTTGGCTAGATTGGCTTGATATTTTGCCACTTGACGCTCGTTCCGTAGCGCGATATTCTTCTAGCACTCAATTATTGTGAGTGCTAACCATGGATGACAAGCTCAAAAAAATCCTCGGACTGGTGGCGGAAGACCTGATCCGGACCGGCGAGCCGGTCGGTTCGCAGCACTTCGTCGAAGCGCACGGCTTGGACGTGAGTTCGGCGACCATCCGCAACTGGTTCGCGGAGCTCGAGGAACAGGGCTATCTGATGCATCCGCATACATCATCCGGCCGCCAGCCGACCGAGAAGGGCTACCGGCTGTATGTCGAGGAGATAATGGATTCGCGTCCGCTTTCGCGCCGCGATCAGCAGGCCGTCGAGACGGCGATCAAATCCGCCGAAGAGAACGAACGAAAACTTAAGAACGCGGCCAAGGCAGTCGCCGAACTCGCCGGCACGGCCGTGGTCTTGGGTTTGGGGGAAGCGGATGCCTATTACACGGGCCTGTCGCAGCTCTTCAGCCAGCCGGAGTTCGGCAACTGGGGCAGCGTCGTCAGCCTGGGCAACATCCTCGACAGCTTGGACGAGATGCTGATGCGCGTCCGCCGCGAGCGGTTCGTCGTCCCGACCTTCCGGCTCGGCGAAACGTGCCCGTTCGGCTCGGTCTGCGGTTCGGCCCTGCTGACCCTGAATGACGGTTCGTTCGTCGCCGTTCTCGGCCCGATGCGCATGGACTACCGCTTGGCCGGAGCCGCGCTCAATTCGATCAAACAACTCATGCCATAACCACCATGACCCAGAACATAGACGGGAATATGAATGATGAAATGAAGGATGGGGCGACACCGGCCGCCGGCGACGTGACGGACAAGGCCGAATGCCACTGCGAGGAATATCTCGCCGGATGGAAACGGGCGCAGGCCGACTACGCGAACCTCAAAAAGGAGAACGACCGCGAGAAGCTCGAGTTCGCCAAATATGCGAACGAAAAGCTGATCAACGATCTGCTCCCGGCCATCGATCAGTTCGAGAGCGCCCTGGCGCACGCCCCGGACCTCCGCCCGCTGGCCGAGGACCAGGCCAAGCGCATCCAGAATTGGATTACGGGCGTCGCGGCGGTCAAGAACCTCTGGGAATCGGTGTTCAAGGACATCGGCCTGGAGCGCGTGCCGACCGACGGGCAGTTCGATCCGCTGGTCCACGAAGCCGTCGGCCATGTCGACTCTGCGGAGCTGGAGGAAGGAGCCGTCGCCAAAGTCATGCGCTCGGGTTGGCGGCTGAACGGTAAGCTTTTGCGCCCCGCCCAAGTCATGGTCGCCAAACGGACATCATAATCAACGCAATCGCATCAACCATATGTCTATCATCAAATGGTCACCTTTCTTCGAACCCTTCGATAACTTCGACAAGATTTTCGAAGGCCTGCCGGCGGTCCAGCGCGGCAACGGCCTGGTCCCGGCCATCGACGTCTACGATTCGAAAGACGCGATCGTGGTCGAAACGGCTTTGCCGGGCGTGGATCCGTCCAAAGTCGACCTGGCCATCGAGAACGGCGTGCTACGCATCAGCGGCAGCTCGGAACGCAAGACCGAAGTCGACGAAAAGGAATACTACCGCAAGGAAATCCGCAGCGGCTCGTTCATGCGCCAGGTCGCCCTGCCGCAAGGCATCAAGGAAGACTCCGCCAAGGCTTCATTCAAGGATGGCATCCTGAAAATCGAAATCCCGAAGCTGGAGGAACCGAAGGCTAAGTCCATCAAAATCGACGTGATCGGTAAGGGCGAATGATTATTCGTCCCAACAAATACACTATGGCAAAAATACTCGGCATAGATCTCGGTACGACAAATTCCTGCATGGCGGTCGTCGAAGGCGGACAGCCGAAGGTCTTGGAGAACGCGGAAGGCGCCAAGACCACGCCGTCGGTCGTGGCCGTGTCCAAGACGGGCGAGCGGCTCGTCGGGCAGATCGCCAAGCGCCAGTCGGTCGTGAATCCGGAGAACACCATCTTCAGCGTGAAGCGTCTCATCGGCCGCCGCTGGGAGGATAACGAGGTCCAACGCGACCTCAAGTGGCTGCCGTACAAGCTGTCGCGCAAAGGCGACGGCGTCGCGGTCGCCATGAGCGGCAAGGACTATTCGGCTGAAGAGATCTCGGCCATGATCCTGCAGAAGCTCAAGGCAGACGCCGAAGCGCGCCTCGGTGAGAAGATAACCGAGGCCGTCATCACGGTCCCGGCGTATTTCGACGACTCGCAGCGCCAGGCGACCAAGGTCGCGGGCGAGATCGCGGGCCTCAAGGTCATGCGCATCATCAACGAACCGACTGCCGCGGCTTTGGCTTACGGTTTCGACCGCAAGAAGGACGAGAAGGTCATCGTCTACGATTTGGGCGGCGGCACGTTCGACGTGTCGGTCCTTGAAATCGCGTACGACGCCACGACCAGCCAGAACACGGTCGAGGTCAAGGCCACCAACGGCGACACGCACCTCGGCGGCGACGACTTCGACCAGAAGCTCATCACCTGGATCGTGGACGAATTCAAGAAGCAGGAAGGCATCGACCTCGGCAAGGACAACCTGGCGCTCCAGCGCATCAAAGAGGCGGCGGAGAAGGCTAAGATCGAGCTGTCGAGCGCCATGGAAACGGAAATCAACCAGCCGTTCATCACGAGCGACGCCAACGGGCCGAAGCATCTGCTTTTGAAGTTGTCGCGCGCCAAGTTCGAGGAACTGGTAGGCGACCTGGTCGAAAAGACGCTCGAACCGTGCCGCAAGGCTTTGGCTGACGCCAAGATGACGTCCGCGGACATCAACGAGGTCATCCTCGTCGGAGGCATGACGCGCATGCCGCTCGTCCAGGCCACGGTCGAGAAGTTCTTCGGCAAGAAGCCGAACATCACGGTCAACCCGGACGAGGTCGTGGCGGTCGGCGCCGCGGTCCAGGCCGGCAATCTCCAGGGCGACATCAAGGGCGAATTGTTGTTACTTGACGTCACGCCGCTGTCGCTCGGTCTCGAGACTTTGGGCGGCGTCATGACCAAGCTCATCGAACGCAACACCACCATCCCGACGGCCAAGTCGCAGATTTTCTCGACGGCCGCGGACGGACAGACTTCGGTCGAGATCCACGTCCTGCAGGGCGAGCGCGAGATGGCGGCGCACAACCGCACGCTCGGCAAATTCACGCTCTCCGGCATCCCGACCGCGCCGCGCGGCATCCCGCAGATCGAAGTCACGTTCGACATCGATGCCAACGGCATCCTGTCGGTCAAGGCCTTGGACAAGGCGACCAACAAGGAGCAGAAGATCACCATCACGGCCTCGACCAACCTGTCGAAGGACGAAGTCGAGCGCATGAAGAAGGACGCCGAAGCGCACGCCGGCGAGGACAAGCAGAAGCGCGACCTCATCGAAGCGCGCAACATGGCCGAGAGCATGATCTACACCACCGAGAAGATGATGAAGGAAGCGAAAGATGTCGACGAGGCGGATCGCAAGGCGGTCGAAGAAAAACTCGAAGCTTTGAAGAATGTCAAGGATTCGGAAGACATCGAAGCCATCAAGAAAGCCGGCGACGAACTGGCCACGGCTGGACAGAAGGTTGGCGAAGCCATGTACAAGAAACAGCAGAACGCGTCGACGACGGTCGAGGGCGAACAGCCCGGAACGCAAGGCGAGGCCCCGAAGGACGATAAGGGCGCGCAGGAAGGGGAATTCAAGCAGGAATAATTCATCCGTAGGGGCGTGTGCCACACGCCCCGGGCGCATGGCATGCGCCCCTACAAAATCCAAATATGTCCGACGAACAGAAACAGCAGGGGATGACCTTGCATGGAGAGCCTGACGAATTGAAGGGGCGCTACGCCAACGCCTTCAGCATCACGTCGCAGGAACGCGACGTGGCCATCGATTTCTTCAGCCACGTGAGTTCGGCCGGACAGCCGACCCAGCTCGTCTCACGCATCTTCCTGAACCATTTTACGGCCCGCGACCTGATCAACATGCTCCAGCAGACGCTCCAGCAGTGGGAGAAGATGCGGTACGAACGCGGCGCTGGGTCGGTCGAAGAAGAAAAGAAATAATCCCCATGACACCCCGGGCACAGACCCGGGGTCACTGGAGATCCCGGCTCGCGCTCGATTGTCTCGCTTGGCCGGGATGTCAACAAATTAATGGCAAAAGATTTCTACAAGATTCTCGGCGTCGAGAAGAACGCCAGCGAGGACGATATCAAGAAGGCGTTCCGGCGTTTGGCGCACGAGCATCATCCGGACAAGGGCGGCGACCAGCAGAAGTTCAAGGACATTAACGAGGCCTACCAGGTCCTGGGCGACAAGCAGAAGCGCGCCAAGTACGACCAGTTCGGGTCGGCGGCTTTCGAGCAGGGCGGGATGGGCGGCGGCGGATTCGGGCAGGGTTTCGGCGGATTCGACGGGATGAACATCAATTACGAGGACCTGGGCGATCTCGGCGACATCTTCAGTTCGATGTTCGGCGGCGGGCGCAGCCACGGCGGAGGACCGAGGACGAAACGAGGGCAGGACATCGAGACCGAAGTCGCCTTGGATTTCCTCGAGTCTGTCCATGGCGCCAAGCGCAAGCTGAATCTCTATATCAACGACGTCTGTTCAGTCTGCGCCGGTTCCGGTGCGGAGCCGGGATCCAAGGTCGAGACCTGCAAGACCTGCAACGGGCAAGGCCAGGTGATGCGGGCCACGCGGACGTTCTTCGGCACCATCCAAACGGCCGCGAGCTGTCCGGAGTGCGGCGGACAGGGCAAGCGGAACTCGGTCAACTGCAAGCACTGCAGCGGCACGGGCGTGGACCGCAAGACCAAAGAGCTGGAGGTCGAGATTCCCGGAGGCATGGGCGACGGCGAAGCTATCAAGGTGACCGGCGCCGGTGAATATCCGGGCAGTAACGGACGTGCTGGCGATTTGTATGTACGCATCCGGGTCAAGAGCCATCCGACCTTCTCCCGCGAGGACCACGACGTGCTGTCGACGGTTTTCGTGCCGTTCTCCATGTTGGTTTTGGGCGGTGAGACCGAAATCGAGACGGTCGACGGACCGGGCAGGCTGAAGATACCCGAAAGCACCCCCGCCGGAACCGTGTTCCGCGTCCGTGGCAAAGGCTTTCCCTACCACCGCAGCGGTTCGCGCGGGGACCATCTGGTAACTGTCCAGCCCCTCATCAAGAAGAAGCTTACCCGCGAAGAGCGGCAGGCGGTCGAAAAGCTGAAGGAAGCGGGGTTGTGAGTGTGCTATAATCCAACCGTATGGGCTCCGTAATCCAATATTTCCAAACGCTGAGCTGGTCTGCGCCGACTTGGGATCTGTTCATCCTGCTGTTCTTCATCATCGGCGCATTGCTTTACGGGCTGTCGCTCGGACGCGACCGGGTCATCGTCATCATGGTTTCGGTCTATATGGCGCTGGCGGTCGTCTCGAACACGCCGATCCTGTCGGGCATCAACCTGTCGTTCAACGTGAACGACAATTCGGTCGTGAAGATCACGGTATTCCTTGGCCTGTTCGTCGTGCTGTTCTTCCTCCTGTCGCGCAGCGCTTTGCTCAAGACGTTGGGCGCGTCATCGGCACCCGGCTCCTGGTGGCAGACCATACTGTTCAGCGTCCTGCAGGTCGGGCTCCTCATCAGCATAACCTTGAGCTTCTTGCCCCGTGAAATCACCCAGGGTTTGTCAGAAGGCACGAAATTGGTATTCATGAGCGATAACGGACGGAGCGCCTGGATGATCCTGCCGATCGTCCTGATGGCTATCGCGCCGAAAGGCAAAAAGGCCGAAGAATAGGCCGGCGGAAACGTTACACGCGGGAGGTTGGGCAATTTTTGCGTTTTATGTTATCAATCTGACATGGAACGCCGCCACTTCACGGCTTTCTACCGGGCCAACGTCAAGCGGGTTTACCGCTTCATTTATTTTCGGGTGGGAGGAAAAAAGGAATTGGCCGAAGACCTGACCCAGGACGTCTTCGTCAAGGCCTTGCAGGCGTTCGAATCTTACGACCCAAACATCAGCCAAACGTCCTGGATCCTGACGATTGCCCGCAACCACCTGATAAACCAACTCGAGAAGATCAGGCCTCAGGTCAACCTGGAGGATGTCGAAAACATCTTGCCCGACACCTTCAATCTGATGGAGTCGGCGGCCTTGAAGCAGGACGAAGTCCGCCTCATCCGGGCCATTCAGGGACTGGATAAGGAGGATGCCGATCTCGTCAGGCTGAAATACCTGGAGGGCTGGCAATACACCGAAATCGCCGAAATAACCGGCAAAACCAGCGGTACATTGCGGGTCCAAGCGCATCGAGCCCTCAAAAACATCAAGAAAATCCTGAAACATAAATGACTTGCCGCGGTATTAACGGGCACTAGGAAACATATGAATTGGCTGATCGAATACAAACTTCGGCGCCTCGGGGAACGGGCCAGCCCGGATCCGGCGTTCACCAAAAGCCTTGAGGCGAAGCTGATGCCGGAAAAAACCGTTTTAAAAACGCGATTTCCGTTGGTTTTGCGGTGGTCGGCGGTGGCGCTTTCGGTCGTTTTGGTCGGCGGTGGCGCGACCAGCGCTTATGCTTATGCCTCCGACGGCATTATGCCCGGGGACGAGCTGTATCCGGTCAAGCTCAAAGTCGAGGAATTGGTCGAGAAGACGGCCTGGAGGCCTGATTGGAAGGCGCGAGTGGAGCTCAGCCATCTGGAGAGAAGGCTCAAGGAAGACAGGCTGGCCGTCGAACGGGAAGGGCGCCTGTCGGACAAGCGCCTGGAAGCGTTCCATTCAAGATTGGAGAAATCGATCGATCAGGTTTCGGCGCTGGCCGAAGACGAGCATCCCAAGATGGACGCGCTCGCGGCGGAATTGGCGGATCAGTACAGCGACCTGCTCGATAATCCTGCCAGCACGACCGTCGACCTGGCGCAAAAAGAGCAAGAACGGTTTAAGGCCAAGGTCGACAAGCTGGATGACCGCCGCCGCCAAGCCTACGAGAAGGTCCGGCAGAAGATCGAACGCCGCGAAGCCGACCGGAAAGGCAAGGACCGGAAGTGAAACGCAAACTCCCGCCGTTCAGGCGGGAGTCGTATTTTATCTGACCGCCAGCCTATTTCTGGATCCTGACCGTCAGGGCCGTGAATTCTTCCGCCAGCCTCAAGTCGCCGGAACCGGTAAGCGTTATGCGGTCGCCTGGTTTGATGTCGCCTAACACGCCTGCGGTAATCGAGTAAGGCAGAGGGGGATTGAGGTTGGGGCCTGGTTTGAAGGCCGCTACCTCCTTGTTGAATGCGTCGATCGGTTTGGGGTTCAGGATCTCGATTTTTGCCCCTGTCTGGAGATTGGCCGTGCGGTCGTTCTTCACGCCGTCAATCGTCTCGTTGGTGTCGAACGAATCCTGGGTAAACGTTATCTTCGACCCGGAAACCGCCGTCACTTTTCCGCTGATGGTGTCGCCGTGCCTTTCGATTATGGGGCAGATGGTTTTAAGGTCCGCCCGGGCGGCCAGGTAGCCTGCCTTGTATCGCGCGGCGAGCTGCTCGTCCGACGCTTTGCCCTTCGACAGGCCGAGCCGCTGCTCAAGATTGAAGGCATTCAGGCCGATGAGCACGAAGGCCGTGATGACCAGGATGATGGCTAGGGCCGTCAGGATATAACGGCTGGCAGATTTGTTTGGCTCCATATGGGGTAATTATACCACTATCCATAAGCGCTTGGCACATGCGACGGCTCCGGTTCGGCGGCGGCAGACAATCCGAAGGAAAAGCGTGTAAGGCCGTGCCTTGACGGAATCCAAGATGTATGCTAAGACCTCAAATCCTTTCGGCATCCCGAAAAGGAACCGGCACGGCGGAAAGGCACGGCCATTCCGTCCTTTGAAACGGTAAGGAGAGTGTAATCATGCGTAGAGCCATCTGTTGGTTTGTCTGCGGCGGCGGCGATGCATCCGGCGAATGCACCGGTTCGATACCCCGTAAGCCAGGCTAGGCCTAAACCGGATTTGACCTGACGCTTACCGAGGTTGGAGCCGGACGCGCGAGCGTCGGCAGCAGCCATGTGGAGCTGAAGGATGAAATCCAAGACAACAACCGCGCAGCGTCCGGGCCGGTAAGCCCAGGTCCGCCGCACGGAGCCGCCAGGGATACGGAGCTCAAGAGCATGAACCCGACGTCGGCGCCCATGGCGCGCGTCTGACCAAGAACTGATCCTCGCCCGACTGCAGGGCGTAGTCCTCGAGCTCCAGTCCCGACTAGACTGGGGCTTTTTTCGTATATGAAAAGCCCCGAATCGGATTCGGGGCAACCGCTTCAGCGGCCGTGGTCCAGGAAATCGCGGCACAGCTTGCGGTAGTGCTGGGTGGATTTTTCGGGCATGACCAGGGCGTAAATGTAGCCCCGAGCCCTCTTGATGTCCTTGATGCGCCGGCCGTACTCCAACTTCCGCCACATGTCGTCGGCGTATTCCCAGAGCTCTTCCGGCATCTTGGACAGCTTGTCCTTGAGCGTGCCGTCGATGAAGCAGCGCATGAGCACGTTGTACGACAGGTTCTGGTCCGACATCCGGTCCAGGTAGTGCTTGTACTTGAGCTTGCCGCGCGTGCCGTCGGCGAAGCGGATGACGAAGCCTTCGCGGTCCTTGGGCTTCGAATTCCTGACTTCGTAGCGCAGCTCGGGCAGCTCCCAGCCGGTCCAAAGCTCGGTCACGTGCATCCCGAGTTCGACGCCGAGCTTGGCGGCTTCGGCGTAGGCGTAATCGGTGAACGTGGCGCGGTTCATCATGCCGGTCAGGACCAGGCCCTGGTGGCCGTGGTAGTCGCAGCGGATGCGCGTCGACGGATGGATGATCTCGACAAGGGGGTTCAGGGAGCGGAAACTGGTTTCGGACCAGGCCTTGGACTTGCCTCGGGCGACGAGCTTGTCCAGCATCGCCTGTCCGAGCTTCGCGCTGCGGCTGGTGAACGAGCCGTGGGTCGTGAGCCGCCATTCGTCGGCATAGTGGAAGGCGATGCCGAGATGGCCGTCGAGTTTGACCGTGGCTTCGAACGGGCCGTCGGGCGGGTTGTCCGCCTCGGGATGTTCGTGGTTCCACAGGTTGAAGAACTTGGGGTAGGGCAGCGCGATGATCTGGCCATTGCCCCATTCGAAGACCGAACCGCGGCAATAGCGCAAGGCGTCGGTCCAGC
The DNA here is from genome assembly GCA_964415965.1 of uncultured Gammaproteobacteria bacterium. Taxonomy (GTDB): domain Bacteria; phylum Patescibacteriota; class Patescibacteriia; order 2-12-FULL-60-25; family 2-12-FULL-60-25; genus CAIKNB01. Next base: position 662,043 of record CAYQCK010000001.1, on the reverse strand, counting down.
CTTCGGGATGGCCGCGCAGGAGCCGTTGGGCGTCGCCGTAGTTCAGGCCGACGAGCGGCAGGTTGGGATGGAAGAACGGCTTGACCAGCAGATGCGCCGGCGGCAGGCCGGAATCCTTGGGATGCCCCAGGACGTCGGCGACGACCGTCGTGTTCTGGCGTGACCAGCGTTCGTAGTCCTTGACGTTGTTGACCCGGCCGATATCCAAGACCTGGATGAGCCGCGACAGGCGTTCGATGGCTTCGCGCGTGCGTGCAGGTTCCAAAATCCACCTCGTAGTGTGAAAGGTCTGCGGCTTTTTTGTCAGAACCAAGCCTTTTTGTCAACACCCGAACATTGTCGCGGGTCGGCGGCGAGAATATACTTCCGGCATGCAATCGAAGAATTCGGATGTCCTGAAACTCTTTTTGCGCCATTTGGGCAGATACAAGGCGATGGCGTTTTTTGCCTTGTTTTTCAGCATCGCGGTCAACCTGATCGAGTTGGTTTGGCCGTGGTTCTATAAGTTCCTGTTGGATATCTTGACCGCCGCCGATTTGCCTGTCGAAGACAGGATCTCGCGGGCAGTCCCTATCCTGATCGCCATCTTGCTCGCCAAAACAGGAGTCCAGGCGTGTTGGCGCTGCTTGGATTGGACCCTGATCCAACTCGAGGCGCGGGTCATGGGGGATACGGCCTATACCTGCTTCAAGTACCTCGAGAGGCACTCATACCAATTCTTCTCCAATGCCTTCACCGGTTCGCTCGTCCGCAAATCAAACCGGTTGGTCCGCGGCTTCGAGGACCTGACCGATACGCTGTCCTACAACCTGTTCCCGCAGGTCGTGCTGACGCTGGGGACGGTCGGCATCATCACCTGGAAGCAGCCGACCATCGGCGCCATCCTGGCGGTTTGGGTCGTCCTTTACGTCTCGGCCAACATCTACCTGTTCAGCAGGGTGCAGAAGTACAACCTGCTGCGGGCCGAGAAGGATTCCCAGGTCACGGGCGTGCTCTCGGATTCGCTGTCGAACAACGTCAACGTGAAGCTGTTCGCCCGTTACGGCCACGAGGAGAAGCGGATGGAGACGGTCCTCGACGAGTGGCGCAAGCTGACCATCAAGGGCTGGACCATGAACATGCTCCCGGCCATCGTCGGGGGTTTCAGCTTCGGCGTGCTCGAGTTCGCCGTCATGTACACGGCGCTGGGGCTTTTCGGCCAAGGCAAGCTGACCGTCGGCGATTTCGTCCTGTTCCAAGGTTACTTGACCATCCTGTTCGGCAAGCTCTGGATGCTCCAGCGCATCATGAAGGGCCTGTACCAGACGTTCTCGGATTCGCGCGAGATGGTCGACATCCTGCTCGAACCGCACGAAGTCCAAGATGCCAAGCGGGCCAAGGCCTTGGCCGTCAGCCGGGGCGGCATCGGATTCTCCGACGTCAGTTTCAGCTATAACCAGACACGGACCGTCTTCAAGGATTTCAATCTTGAGATCAAGCCCGGCGAGCACGTGGCCCTGGTCGGCCCTTCGGGTTCGGGCAAGTCGACTATCGTGAAGCTGCTCTTCCGTTTCTACGACCTGGATAAAGGCAAGATACTCGTCGACGGCCAGAAGATTTCGGCCGTGACCCAGGACTCGCTGCGCGAGAACGTCGCGCTCGTGCCCCAGGATCCGGCGCTGTTCCACCGCACCCTGATGGAGAACATCCGCTACGGCAGGCTGGACGCGACCGATGAAGAGGTCTACGCGGCGGCGAAGAAGGCGAATTGCCACGATTTCATCATGTCGCTGTCCAGCGGTTACGATACCTATGTCGGCGAGCGCGGCATCAAGCTTTCGGGCGGCGAGCGGCAGCGCGTGGCCATCGCCCGCGCCATCCTCAAGAACGCGCCGATCCTCGTGCTCGACGAGGCGACCTCGAGCCTCGATTCCGAATCCGAAGCGCTCATCCAAGACGCGCTCAAGACGCTTATGCGGGGCAAGACCTCCATCGTCATCGCGCACCGCCTCTCGACCATCATGCAGATGGACCGCATCGTGGTCATGGAAGAGGGCCGGATCATCGACCAAGGCACCCATGCGGAGCTGCTGAAGAGGCAGGGGATGTACAAGAAGCTGTGGGAAATCCAGGCCGGCGGTTTTTTGCCTTAGACGTAGGGACTTGCCATGCCGCGGGGGATTTGCTAATCTTGGGCGGCTAAAAGGAGAGTTTCGGGCTATAGCGCAGTTGGTAGCGCGCATCGTTCGGGACGATGAGGCCGTGGGTTCGAGTCCCACTAGCCCGACCAGACAAAAACCGTGCGTCAAGCGCGGTTTTTGTGTTATAATCGGCGCAAAGATATGCCATCCAAAAAGCTCCAGAGGAAGCTGGCGGAAGACGCGGGCCTGAGCGTCGTCATGACGGCTTTGGCGATGATCGTCGCGGCGCCCTTCTACGTCTACGCGATCGGCGACGGCACGACGACTGGAGCATTGGATTTGGGCGGGGTAAGCTATTCGCTTAGGGCTATCAAGGACGATGTCGAGGTCTTGCGCGGACGGCTCGATCTGGTCAACAGCAAACTGGATTCGATGAGCAGCCGCTTGGAGACGGTCTACCTGTCAGACGCCGACCCGGTGGCCACTTCCCCGGGCGTTGCCGAATGCCTGGATACCTGCCGGAGATCGACAGCCACGTGTTTCGCGGCTCCGACGGCGGCTCGTCCGACGACGGCTGGCCTGACGGGCACGGGCGGGGTGAACTCATCCGCCTGCCAGAGCCGAGTCGAATCTTGCGCCAGGCTGTGTCGACCGACGACCGACGCCTTGGCGTGCGACACCACCTGCGCCATCCAACTCGGCGCTTGCGTCAAGGGAGCCGGAACCGACGGTCTCCTGGCGGCCGCCTGCAAAAAATCGAACGAAACCTGTCTGAAATCCCTCTGTCCAAGGAGCGGTCGGACAACCGCTGAAGCCGTTTTGCCGCCGGACACCTGCCGCAACCAGTGCGCGCGCGACTTCACGGTCTGCCGCCAGGCCAACCGCTTGAATTCCTCGGCCCTGTCCGAGTGCGCCCAAAGCAAAAAAGCCTGCGAAGAAACGGCGTGCGCGGGCGCATCCGCATCCGCATCCGGAACAGTGCCCCAGGCGGCGGCTGAGAACATCGTCTGCGAGAACGACTGCACGCGCTCGTTCCTGGCCTGTCGGAACGCCGCCGGTGACAACATCCAGGCATTGGAATTCTGCAATTCCGGATACGGTACCTGCCGCAACCAGTGCCTGATCACGAGCGGCGGCGGATTCACCCAAGAGACGGCCTCGCCGACGATGGCGGCTCCGCCCACGGCCGCCCCGGCCACGGAGACGGTGACCCCGACGTCGCGCGGACAATGATATTCCGCCAACGATGTTGCCAGCCCGGACAAGGGCTGGTAATTTCTTTGTTATGGGAAAAGAAGTGAAACACCTGGCCGTCATCATGGACGGCAACAGACGCTGGGCGAAGGAAAGGGGATTGCCCCCGCATGAAGGCCATCGCGCAGGATATGAACGGCTGAAGCTGATCGGGCCCGAATGCCTGGCGCGCGGCATCACGCACCTGACGGTCTTCGCTTTCTCCACGGAAAATTGGAAGCGCGCCGATGACGAAGTCGGCTACCTGATGGACCTCTTCGAGAAGGCGCTGACCGACGAACTGGGCGAATTCGCCCGGCAGGGTTTGAGGCTCAGGGTCATCGGACGCCGGGAAGGACTCCGCCCGTCGATCCAGCGCGCCATCGAATCCGCGGAAAAGGCGACCGCGGTAAATTCGGAGGCGACGCTGACCCTGTGCATCAACTACGGAGGTCGCGCCGAGATCGTGGACGCTTGCCGGAAGCTGGTCGAAGACGGCGTCGCCGCGGAAGACGTCACCGAGGCCGCGGTCGCGTCGCGCATGTATTGGCCCGAGATGCCTGAGCCGGACCTCATCGTCAGGACGTCGGGCGAAGAGCGTCTGTCGGGTTTTTTGACCTGGCAAGGTGTGTACAGCGAACTCTATTGGACCGACAAGCATTGGCCGGATTTCGATGCCGCGGAATTGGATCGGGCGCTGTCTGAATTCGCGGAACGGCAGCGTCGGTACGGGGCTTGAACGCGGACTGGCATGATTTTGACAGGCGGGGCGACCCGTTCTATATTTGTTCCATATGGCTACCTTGTTTGACGCCGCGAACGAAGCCCGACGCAGGAAATTCGCGCCCTTGGCCGACAGGATGCGTCCGCAGTCTTTCGCCGAAGTCGTGGGCCAGCAGGAACTGGTCAAGCCGGATTCCGTGTTCCGCACCATGATCGAGTCCGGCAACGTGCCGTCCATGATCTTTTGGGGGCCGCCGGGCTCAGGCAAGACCACCCTGGCCAAAGTCATCGCCAACGTCTCGGGCATGAGTTTTTCGCAGCTGTCGGCCGTGACGTCGGGCGTGGCCGAGGTGCGCCAGGTCATCCGCGAGGCCGAGAACCTGCTCGACTTCAGGTCGCAGCGCACCATCCTGTTTATCGACGAGATCCACCGTTTCAATAAAAGCCAACAGGATGCCTTCCTGCCGCATGTCGAAGACGGGACCATGATCCTCATCGGCGCCACGACCGAGAACCCGAGCTTCGAGGTGAATTCCGCCTTGCTTTCGAGATGCAAGGTGTTCGTCCTGAAGAAGCTGGAGCCGGACGACATCAAATCCCTCGTGAGGCGAGCCTTGGGCGACCCGGAAAGGGGTTATGGCAAGCTGGCCATCGAATTGCCCGAGCAGGTGGCGGACGAGATCGCGGTCGTGGCGGACGGGGATGCCAGGATCGCCCTGAACACCCTGGAGTTCCTGGTCAAGGCCGCCCAGTCGCAGACCGGCGCCATGAAGAAGCTCGTCCTGAAGAGCGAGGACCTGAAAGCGCTCCTCCAACGGACACATGTCCTTTACGACAAGGCTGGCGAGGAGCATTACAACATCATCTCGGCGCTCCATAAGTCCATGCGCGGTTCTGACGCCAATGCGGCGCTATATTGGCTGGGCAGGATGCTCGAAAGCGGCGAGGATCCGCTCTACGTCGCCCGGCGCCTGGTCAGGTTCGCCTCCGAAGACGTCGGCTTGGCCGATCCCGGCGCCTTGACCCAGGCAGTGGCCGGCTATCAGGCGGCGCATTTCATCGGTTTGCCGGAATGCAACGTCATCTTGGCGCAGGTCGTGGCTTACCTGGCGCGAGCCCCGAAATCGAACGCGCTTTACCTGGCTTACGGCCAGGTCGCCGACGACATCCGGAATTCGCCCAACGAGCCCGTGCCGCTCCATATCCGGAACGCGCCGACCAAGCTCATGCAGGAATTGGGCTACGGCAAGGGCTACAAATACAATCCCAGCTTCAGCCGTCCGGTCGACCAGGAGTGTCTCCCGGAGAAATTGCGGGGCCGCAAATACCTCGATTTTCCGCGCTGACCGGCTCTACAGAAATGGGCGCATTCCTGCTATCCTTGTGGCCATGAAGCGGATATGGGCGGCCATATTTTTGGCGCTGTTGATCGGCGGAGGCTTCGCCTTATGGTGGTTCCTGCGCGACACCCCGGAAAAGGCGTTGCGTGACGGTTTCACTGCCCTGCTCGGGCTGAAGACGGCCAAATCCCTCAACCTGGAAGTCAGTTGGACCGACCCGGCGTCCCGGACGACCACGGGCTTCGGTTTTTCCGGCCAGGTCGACCTCAAATCCTGGACGCGGCCGCGGGCGCTTGGCGTGCTCCGCGTCGGTGCCTCTTCGGCCGGAGGCCAGAACCAGACCGGAGACGTCGTCGTCGAGAGCGATAGCTTGGCGTTGCGTCCGCGCAGCGTGAGCCCTGAGCTTAGACGGTACGCCCAAAGCCTGTCGAACGACCCGAGCGACGAGACCTTCCTGGTCGTAGGCCGCGACGCCTTCCTGAACGAAAAAGGATTCCCGAAAGCCATCGCGAACGGCGAGAACGAAGCGCTCAAACGTGACGTGGCTTTCGTCATCCCGGCTCTCGTCCCGGTTTCCGGTTTGGTCCGGGGTATGGACGAAGGCCGCCAAACGGTCAAGGTGACCTTCAGGGTCGACAAGAAGTCAATCGAACCGGTCCTGCTGACGCTTGTCCGGTCATGGATGGGGGACAATCCAACACCTGAAGAACATGGCTGGGCGGCAACGGCGGCGGCAAGTTTAGCTTCCGGGCGCTTCGAGCTGACTTTGGATGCGGCCACGCGGCAGCCGCTTTTTCTCAGGGGCGAATTCGACCAGCTCGACGAGACCGGCAAAGGGATCCGGAAAATAGCCTTTTCCCTGGGCTTGTCCGGTCACGGCCAAAAGGTGAACATCGGCATCCCGGAGAAATCCAAAGACGTGACCTCGGCCGCCGTCCTGAAGGCCCAGCAGCGGGCGACGCTGCCCCAGGCTAAATTGCGGACCTTGCCCGGCGGCGCGACCGGAACGAACTTCGGCGCCAAGAATACCGTATCGACTTCGACCGGAAAGATGATAAACGAAAAGGAAACCGATCTTTTCGAGATTTATTACGAGGAGATGCTGCGCAAGAAGAACCAACAGTACTGAGTATGTTCAACCGGGGCAGGCAGAACAACGGCGGGCAGACGGACAAGCGCTTCACCTGGCTCAAGGCCTTCTTTTTGTGCGCCGCGGCGGCCATCGTCCTGCGCCTCGGCTACCTCCAGATAATGGAATACGGGCTCTACGCCTTGCTGGCTTCGGACCAGCATGACCTGCAGACCAAGCTCATGCCGAACCGGGGCCAGATCCTGGTCAGGGATCGCGCAGACGGGCGACTGCGTCCGCTGGCGACCAATCGCCTGTCATGGCAGGTCTACGCCGTACCCAAGGAGATGAAGGACCCGGTCGCCGTCGCCCACGAGCTGTCGGCGGTCCTGAATCTGCCGGACGTCGACCTGGTGGCCAAACTCACCAAGGATCCGAATGACCCTTACGAGAAGATCGCGCAAGATTTGGACCAGGACAAGGTGGACGCGCTGAAATCCAAGAAGCTGCCCGGGATAGGTTTCGTCAAAAGCCAGGCGCGGTTCTACCCGGAGAAGAACCTGGGAGGTCAACTCATCGGCTTCGTCGGGCAGGACGAGAATGGGCAGCCGAAGGGCCTGTACGGCGCCGAGGGCTCGCTCGAAAAGCTGCTCGCGGGGCGGGCGGGCGAGCTGGCGGCCGAAAAGGACGCGAGCGGCCGGCGCATCGTGACTGGAGCCCTCGAGCTGAAGGAAGCGGTCTCGGGTTCGGACGTGGTCCTGACCATAGATCCGGCCATCCAATACCAGGCCTGCGTGACCATCCAGAACGCGGTCAGGCGCCACAGCGCCGACAGCGGCACTATCGTCGTCATGGATCCGCAGACCGGTGCCGTCTGGGCCATGTGTTCGGCTCCGGATTTCGATCCGGCCGAATACGGCAAGATAACCGACCTGTCCGTGCTGAACAATCCGGCGACGTTCGAAGCCTACGAGCCGGGCTCGATCTTCAAGGCCTTCACCATGGCGGCCGGCCTGGACGCGGGGAAGATCTCGCCCAAGACGACCTATGTCGACAAGGGCGTGGAAGAGATCGACGACTTCAAGATCAAGAATTCCGACGGCTTGGCCCACGGCGTCAAGTCGATGATCGAGGTCCTCGACGAATCCCTCAACACCGGCACCATCTTCGTGCAACGCCAGCTCGGCAAGGAGCTTTTCCGCAAATACACGCTCGGTTTCGGTTTCGGGACCAAGACGGGAATCGAGCTGACGCCGGAAAGCAAGGGTAACGTCGCGGCGCTGGACAAGAAAGGAAGCATTTTCGCCGCCACCATCTCGTTCGGGCAAGGCATGACCGCGACGCCCATCCAGCTGACCTCGGCGTACGCGTCGCTCGCGAACGGCGGCAAGCTGCTGCGGCCGTACATCGTGGACGAGATAATCCATCCCGACGGCCGCCGCGAAAAGACAAAGCCGCTCGTCTTGGGGCAGCCGATCACGCCGCGCGCGGCGCGCCTGGTCAGCGGCATGCTCGTCTCGGTCGTGGAGAACGGACACGGCAAAAAAGCCGGCGTCCCGGGTTACTGGGTGGCGGGCAAGACCGGCACCGCCCAGGTGCCGAAAAAGAACGGATTGGGCTACGAACCCGACCTGACGATCGGTTCGTTCGCGGGCTACGCGCCGGCCAACGATCCCAAATTCGTCATGCTGGTCAGGATCGAGCACCCGCGCGACGTCCAGTGGGCCGAAGCCTCGGCCGGTCCGGTATTTGGCGAGATGGCAAAATATCTGCTTACATACCTCCAGGTCCAGCCTGAACGGCCGGTCAACTACAAGCCGGAGCCGCCGAAAACCCAAATCGCGCCGTCTTCCGCCTCATCCACTTCATCGACTAAAACGAACTGAATATGCCACTCCAACAAACCCTCGAAAGGTATTTGGGCAAATGCGTCCGGGCCGCGGTCAAACGGGATAAGCCGCTCATCATCGGCGTCGCCGGGTCGGTGGGCAAGACGTCGACCAGGTCGGCGGTCGGCATCGCGCTCGGCGCGAACGAAAAGGGCAGCGGGGTCGTGATGTCGGACAAGAATTTCAATAACGATCTAGGCGTCCCGATGACGATTTTCGGCAGCGGCATGCCGGGCAAGTCGCCGGCCAAATGGCTCGGCCTCTTGGCTAAGGCGACGCTGGGCGCGGTCGGCGTCACGCGCTTGCGGGCCAAGACGTTCGTGCTCGAGCTCGGGACCGACCGGCCGGGCGACATGGCCAGGTTGATGAAGATGGTCGAACCTAAAATCGGCGTCTTCACGGCCATTGGTCCGGAGCACACGGAATTCTTCGGGAGCGTCGAGAACGTAGCCAAGGAAGAGGCCGCCATCGTGTCGATGCTGCCCCAGGATGGCATCGCCGTCTACAATTCGGATGATCCGCGGGTCAAGGAGATCTGCGAACAGCTCACGATCAAGAAAACCTCATTCGGTAGGTATGAAGCGCCGGATGTCGACCTGTTGGAGTTCGAGGTCAACCTGGACCCTGTCCGCACCGAGGCCTCGGGCGTCCGCCTGAAGTTCCGGATCGGGCACGAAGACTTGAACCTGACCCTGACCGGGACGGTCGGCCGGCCGCAAGCCTTGTCCGTCGCCGCGGCGCTGGCCGTGGTCAGGGCGACAGGCGGCGACCTTGGCCAAGCCGTCAAGCGCCTAGTCTTGGATTTCCATGGCATGCCGGGCCGCATGCGCCTGATCCCGGGCATCAAACGGACTTGGCTCATAGACGACAGCTACAACTCCTCGCCGCTGGCCGCGCTCTCGGCTATCCACGACCTCCTCGAGTTCCCGGTCGAAGCCGGCGCCAAGCGCATCGCCGCTTTGGGCGACATGCTCGAACTCGGCAGCTTGAGCGAGCAGGCGCATCTCGACATGGGGAAAGCGGCGGCGGATTCCGGGCTTGACTTATTGGTGGCCTGTGGTACACTCGCGCACATCGTCGCCAAAGGGGCGCGGGAAGCGGGGATGCCGGAAGAGAAGGTCTTCACCTTCGCGAAGAGCACGGATGCCGGACTGTTCATACAGGAACGGCTGCATGAAAAGGATGTCGTGCTCATCAAAGGCTCCCAAGGGACGCGCATGGAGCGCATCACCAAAGAGCTCATGGCCCGTCCCGACTTGGCGGCGAAGCTGCTCGTCAGGCATACTCCGGACTGGCTGGCGCGGCCCTGAAAATAGAACGCGGCGCCTTCGTCTATCGGCTAGGACACATGGTTCTCATCCATGTAAGACGGGTTCGATTCCCGTAGGCGCTACCAAACGAAAATCCGCCGCAAGGCGGGTTTTTGTATTGTCGGGCTTGGGCGTTGGATAAGCTGAATGAGTTTTTGGCATTTGTCCTGAAAGGCGGTTATAATCCGGGCATCATTCATTCGATATATTTATGAAAAAAGCCATCCTTCCTCTTTTCTTGGTCGCTTTGTTCGGTGCCGGATGTTTTTCGGGTCAGGAACCGGCCGTCCCTAAGGCCGCGGAACAGACCCGGCCCGCGGCTGAGCGTGCGGCGACGTCGGTCGAAACCGGCAAAAAGACCACGGGTTCGACATTAGCCGATCTGATGGCCAGTCAGGGTCTGCAGAAGTGCACCTGGAAAAATCCCGAACAGGACAAGGATTCGGGCGGCGTGGTCTACGTCGACGGCAAGAAATTCCGGCAAGAGGTGAAGATCATGGGCTTGATAGAGGAGGGAAAAGAGTACGTCTTCAATTCCGTGTCCGACGGCGAATGGTTCTACACCTGGAGCAGCGTGATGAAGGACAAGGGGACCAAATTCAAGCTGTCCGAACTCGAGCTGGCCGGCAAGGAATCCGGTTCCGCCCCCCAGACGTCCGACGTCCAAGCGACCCTCACGCAAAAAATGGATTATTCCTGCGAGCCCTGGTCAGGTGCGGCGGATTTCAATCCGCCGTCCGACGTGAAATTCGATGACCAGACGGCTATGCTTAAGGCTGCGCAAGACAGCGCCGTCGGCGAAGCGGAATAGCATGAAACATATGAAGCTCGACACCCTTTCGCATGGCGAATTGTTCGAAGAGATCGCCGACCTGGCTCGGGAGCAGGGCGTGGCCGACGAACAGGCCTGGAACGAACTCGTGGGCGAAACCTTGGAATCCCATCTGGCGCTTGGCGAGCTGGATAAGGACATGGACCTGGAGAACCTGCAGACCATCCTGAACGGCATGTGGGAAAGCTACAAGCACGAGGCGGATGCAGAATCGGCCGGTGAAATCGAGGACAAATCGAATCTTGACAGCACTGAGCAGCTGTTCTGATTTTTACGCCGCGGGATTTGACCCGCTCGGTACGGGATGGGTTAATGTTGGCCTATGACATCCAAGGCCTATCGCTGGCTGTTCGGGGCCATCCTGGCCCTCAGCTTGTTCCTCCTGGGTTTCACGACGGCTAGGCTCTTGCCGCCCCGAAGCCCGAATCCAACCGTGCCGGCGAAACAGGCTTCCGAGGAGCGGCCGAAGGCGCGCTTCGTCAGCGTCTTCGTAGATGCGGGTGACGATAAGGTCATCATCAGCCCCGAAATCGCCTGGGAGGAAAAGATGACCGTCTTCAAGGCCCTGCAGAAGTTGTCCGAACAAGCGACCTTCGACCTCGATTACAAGGATTACGGGGGCGACATGGGAGTATTCGTAAACTCCATCGACGGCAAGAAGGATCCGCAGAAAAAGAAATGGTGGCAATTCTGGGTCAACGGCAAATACGCGGACAAGGGGGCGGGCAGTTACGAGCTTAGCCCCGGGGACAGCGTCTTTTGGAAATTAAGCTCGCAAATGCAGTAATCCTATGACAAGAGGAGGAAAAATCGCGGCAGCGGGCCTGCTCATGGGTGCTGTCATCGCCGGCAGGCTGTTGCCGCATCCATGGAATTTCACCCCGCTGGCCGGTGCGGCCTTGGTCGGCGGTTCCTATCTGGGAATCCGGAACGGGTCTCTCTTGGCGCTGTTCTCTTTGTTAGCCTCGGACTTTTTCTTGGGGATGTATGACTGGAGGCTGATGGCGGTCGTATATGCCATGACCTTGATGACCGTCCAGGCATCGAGGCTGATTGACGGAAGGGGACGCGCCATCAAGACCGTTTTGGCCGCTCTCGGTTCATCTCTTGGGTTCTTCTTGGCCACGAATTTGGCTGTTTGGGCGTTTTCCCCCTGGTACAGCCATACCTTGGCCGGTCTCTTACGATGTTATTGGTTGGCCTTGCCGTTTTTCAGGAATTCTTTGGCCGGAGACCTGTTTTACGCGGTATCCTTCAGCTTGCTTTTTGAACTCTCGGGTACTGGGTTGTGGGCGGTGCTGGGCGAGCGTTGGGGAATCGGCCAAAAAACAACCGTACAGTCGACTATTTACACCTAAGGCCGATGGTGCTATGGTGATTTCATGATCAGCGACAAGGCTAAAAAAATAGCTGTGTTGACGGCAATTGTAGCCATTTTTGGTGCTTTTGCGGCAACCGATGCTAGCGCAGCGGTCAAGCAAAAAACGCCCAAAAAGAAGGTTGTCGCGACAAAGCAGGCTAAAGTCAAAACGGTAAGAATCGCCGCCGTCAAAACGGAAGCGGTAGAAGAAGCGATCGAACCTACCTCGAAGTGCCTGGTCCAGACCATCAAGAACCTGAACGCCAAAGCGGTGAAGCAGATGGAGGCCGATATCGAGAAATACGGAAAAAACAGCGAAGCGGCAAGCGCCAAATACAAATACCGTCTGGATATGGCGTGGGGCGCGATGCAGGATCCTTACTGCGGATATGGCGGGGCCTACGGGCTGACGGATGAGATCCATTCCTTCAAGAAGTCGATTGAACGCGCTCGGGCCGACTATCTAAAGGAAACGAAGAAGAAATGAAAGCAGCAGCCGATCAGTCGGCTGCTTTTGATATATAGCGGTAATAGGCCGTCTTGCCGGCCAGGGTCAAGACCGAGTAGCCGATGACTATCATGAACAGTACCGATTGGAGCCAGAGACCGAGAGGCACGAGCCCAAGAGCCTTGCCGAAACCGGCTTCGACGAACCAAATCGTGCCGACTATGACGGCGGCGGCCAAGCCGATGAGGGCTTTGCTCGGGAGATTGGAAAACGACAAAACGCGCGACCTGACCATGAAGATGATGGCGACTTCGGTGAGCATCGATTCGATGAACCAGCCGCTCCTGAACAGGGTCATGTCTGCATTGACCACCAACAACAGGACGCCGAAGGTGGCGTAGTCGGCGACGCTGGAGATGGTGCCGAAGAAATACATGAAGTTGGAGATTTTCCTGATGTCCCAATGTTTCGGCTTCTTGAGCTCGGAATCATGGACCTTGTCGGTCGTGATGGCCAGCATCGGCAGGTCGCTCAAAAGGTTCAGAAGCAGTATCTGGGCCGGGAGCAGGGGAATGAAAGGCAGGAAGAGCGAGGCGCCGGCGACCGACAGCATGTTCCCGAAATTCGAGCTGATGGTCGCGTAAATATACGTCCGCGTGTTGACGAACGTCTTGCGTCCTTCGCGTATGCCGTCGGCCAGGACCGAGAGGTTTTTCTTGAGGAGGATGATCCCGGCCGCTTCTTTGGCCACGTCCACCGCGTCATCGAAAGAGATTCCGACGTCGGCTGCGCGCAGGGCGGGCGCGTCATTGACTCCGTCGCCCATGAATCCGACCGTATGGCCGCGTTTTTTCAGCGCGCGGATGATGCGGAGCTTGTGTTCGGGCGTGATTCGGGCGAAGACGTTGGTTATTTCCGCCGCCGCTTCCAATTGCGGGTCGTCCATGCTTTGGATGTCGTCTCCGGTCAGCAGGCCGTCGATCCTGAAGCCCAGTTGTTTGGCGACGTAGCCCGTAACCTGCTCATTGTCGCCGGTCAGGATGACGATTTTAGCACCAAGTTCCTGGAGGGACTTGAGGGCTGCTTTGGCCGTTTCCTTCGGGGCATCGCTGACGGTCACGAAACCCAAGAGCTCCATGCCGTGTTCGTCGTCGGGCGAATAGCTGTCTTTCGCCTCCAACCGCCTCCGGGCCACGGCCACCACCCTTTGTCCTGAACCATGGAAAGATTCGAGATGCTCGATGATGGCCTGACGCCTGATTTCGTCCAGGGGCGCCGAAACCTTGGTGGATGGCTCAAGGAAGGTGTCGCAAATCCCCATCACCTCAGCGACCGCTCCCTTGGTCACCAGTTCGCGTCCGGTGCGCGGATTGTCGAGGACGCAGCTCATGCGACGGCGGCGGAAATCGAAAGAGATGATGTCGAGTTGGCGGCAGCCAGGCATGAAATCCGCGAGATTGCGGGTGCCGGCGGCTTCGAGCAGGGCTTGGTCGATGGGATTGGTCGCCCGACCGTTTCCGGCGATGTCCAGGCAACACATCGCATGCCTGAGTGACGTCTCGTCCTCGACGCCTGATGCGTCGTACGAGCCGCGGACGCGCAATTTGCCGACGGTCAACGTTCCGGTCTTGTCCGTGCAGAAGACATCGGCATTGCCGAGGTCTTCGATGGCGATCAACCGCTTCACCAAGACTTTCTTGCGGCCCATCGCGATAGCCCCGCGGGATAGGTTGATGGTCACGATGACGGGCAGGAGCTCGGGCGATACGCCGACGGCCAGCGCCAGGGCGAAAAGAAGGGATTCCGCGTATTCGTGGCGCAGCAGGGCCAGGAAGACGAAGACCACGAGCGCGAGGCCCAGGGTCACTTTTACCAGGAAGTTGCCGAATTCACGGATGCCTTTCTGGAAATCCGTCTCCTCGGTTTTCGTGACCAGGAGGGCGGCGGTCCGGCCGAATTCGGTGTCGGCGCCGGTCCGGATGACCACTCCGTAGCCTGAACCCTGGACGACATGGGTGCCGAGAAAAGCGATATTGAGCTGCTCCTGAGGCAGTTTAGCCAACGGAGAGAGCGGGGCGGCGGATTTCGGAACCGGATCAGACTCGCCGGTAATGACCGATTCGTCGATTTCCATGTCTTCGACTTTGAATAAACGGAGGTCGGCGGGTACGACCTTGCCCAGGTCGAGTTCGACGACGTCGCCTGGGACGAGTCGCCGAGCGTCGACGCGCTCCGTCCTTCCTCCGCGGACGACGGTCGCGTAACGGGTGAGTTTTTTCCTCAGTTGCCGCAATGACCTTTCACTCCGATATTCTTGGACGAACGCGAGGACGCCGCCGATGAACATCATGGCCAGGATGATGATCGTCTGGGTGCGTTCGCCCAGCGCGAAAGAAATCAAGCTGGCGCCGATCAAAATCATGACGAGCGGACTCGTGAACTGCTGCAGGAATATCCGCCATGCCGGAGTGTCGCCGTCCCTTTGGACTTCGTTGGGGCCGTGCGTCTGCAGCCTGGCTGCAGCATCATGGGGCTCGAGACCGCGCGTGCCGCTGCGGTATTCCGCAAAAACGCCCGCGACGTCCAATGCCCAAGCCGCGGCCGCTTCACGGGCGCCGTCATTAGATGTTCTCTCTTTCATAGATTTCAATTGATGGCCAAGGAAGACAGGACCACCGCGGCCAGCGCCAGCCGATACCAGACGAACAGCATGAGCGAATGGTTCTTGAGATAACCGACGAGCCAGGCGATGCAGGCGTAGCCGACGAAGAAGGCGGCACAGAAGCCCACGGCCAAACCCAAAAACGTGAAATCGGTCGCGCCGTGCTTGGCGATCTTCACGAACTTGAGCAGGCCGGTGCCGGTGATTATGGGCAGCGAGAGCAGGAAGCCGAACCGCGTCGCGGCTTCGCGCGTCAGGCCGAGGAACAGGCCGCCGCTGATGGTCGAGCCGGAACGGGAGACGCCCGGGACCAGGGCCAGGGACTGGAAGCAGCCGATCCACCAAGCCTGCTTCAACGACGGAGCCTTGGCCTTGCGCGCCGCGAATTTTTCCGCCAAATAAAACATGCCGCTGCCCAGGGCTAGGCTCAAGGCGACCAGGAGAGGGCTGCGGAAGACGGTTTCCATCTTGTTCTCGAGCAACAAGCCGAGGACCAAGGCCGGTATCGTCCCGATGATGAGGCCCAGGATAAGCCGCCGATCCTCAAGCTTGGAGTCCTGGCCCCGGCCGCAAGCCCAAGCCCAAGCCGTGCGCACGAGCCGCCAGACGTCCACGCGGAAATAGATGAAGACCGCCAGGATGCTGCCGAGCTGCAGGACGGCGTCGAACGCCAGGCCGCTATCGGTGTTGGCGCCCAGCAGTTCGCGGGCCAGGATGAGATGGCCGGACGAGGAAACGGGCAGGAATTCCGTCAGTCCTTGGACCGTGCCCAAGACCAGGCTGTCGAGAGGCGATAGCATGGCGGCGTCAGATGATCATCGGCAGCTTCTCCAGCTCGTATTCCTCGCCGGTCATGATGCTCGAGATGCGGTATGAACCGTGGGTCGGCGCCTCGATGTAGCCGTTCCAGGCCATGCGCGCCAAGCCGCCGGAGTTTATCCAATCGAACAGCCATTCGTCGGTGTAGCGCGGGTCGTTCTGGGTCACGCCGGCCCCGACCATCTTGAGCCAGGTGCGGTTGAACTGCTCCTGCGAGCCGATCGAGGGCGCCATGATGATGGGCAGACCGACGCCGGAATAGAAAGACATCTCGCTGGGCTTGGTCCATAGGATGTCGGTCTTGCGCAGGATTTTGCTGAAGTCGATGAAATAGCTGCGGCGGTCCTTGTAGTAATCGACGAACACGTTCTTGTTGAGCGACCTGCCCAGGCCCAACTCCTTCACTTTCGCCACGAAATAATCGGCGATGTCCTTTTTCGTGCCCGCGACGAGGCGGAAACGCATCTTGTTGTTCTTGAGCCTCATCTTCAGGCTGGTCATGATGTCGACCGCCAATTTCTTCTGCGCGCCGGCGCCGCCGACGGAAAAGGTGAGCGTCAAAGGATGGTTGGAACGCAGGGCGCACGTGCCGCTGCCCAGCTCGGCCTCCAGCGTCTTCACGTATTTGTTCAGGAAAATGCCGTTCGGGTCGAGGTTGCATAACCGGTTCACCAGGTCTTGCTTGATGACCGTGCCTTCGGGGCCGCCGATCAGCTCTTTCGGCAGGGGGAATCCGGTCAGGAAGATGTTCTCGCTCTTCACGCCGTAAAGCCTGAGACGTTCGGCGACGCGGCCGTTCGGGGCGAAGTACTTGATCCGGCTCTTGCGCGGGTCGCGCGCGACCCAGGCCCGGGCCATGTCGGCGTCGCAGACCACGAGGTAGATGTCGCCGGGGTAGTTGTAGATCTCGGCGGCGAAAGCCGGCATGAAGAACGTGCTGACCAAGGGCAGGGGCCGCTTCGACAGCTTCTCGATGAGATGCTTGCACAAGCCCAGCTGTTCGATGAAATAGTAGGTCTGCCTGATCTGCATGTTCGGGGCGGAGAGGTCTCGCCGCGGATAGAAAGGCGCGATGCGCTGCATGGCGTCCATGACCTCGAATATCATGTCGCCGAGGACGGGGATGGGCTTGAGCCGCGAGACCGCTTCGTACAGGCTGCGGCTTTCGCGCCACAACTTCTTGTCTTTCTTCGGGATGCCGGGATAATCATTGGCCGTGATGATGTCACCGTAAGCCAAGTCGCGCAGGCCGTAGGCCGCGCGCTCGTGCCCGTAGCCCATGTTGACCGACACGACCCACGCTTTTTTGTGGGTCCGCATTGGATTGTGCATATTGGCGATATTTTATCACGGATATCCTGGCCCAACTAATCCCGACTGACGCCAAAAGCCGTCCGCGATGCGCGGACGGCTCCGGCTCATGTTCCTGTCGGATGGATCAGCCCAGGGACAATGCAGCCAACGCTCCTTCGAGCACGGCGTCGGTGACGCGACGCGCTTTCAGCGCATCGCCGACCGTGATCACCTGTTTGACGATAGGCTTGAGGCTGTCGGCCAGCGCCGTGTCGCCGCGCGAGCCAAGGCAAACGACCACCGTCTCGGCCGGGATGAGGGACATGCCTTTTTCGGTCTCGACCGCGACATGATCGGTCGTGATGTCGGTGATTTTCGTCTTGAGCATGGTCTTGACGCCCGATTTCTGGAGGCGGCCCAAAAGAAGAAGGCGCTCGTCGATGGGCGCTTCGGCGGCGACGACGTCGGCCATCTCGATGATGGTCACGCCATGGCCTTTCTGGGCGAGGTATTCGGCTGTCTGCGCCCCGGCGCAGCCGCCGCCGGCGACGATGACCTTGCCTTTGGCCTTGGCTTTGCCTTCCAGCAGATCCTGCGAGGTCATGACGTTCGCACCGGAAATGCCGGGGATGCCCGGGCGCGTCGGGCGGGCGCCTGTGGCGACGATGACCGCGTCGGCTTTTTCGGCGGCCGCGATTTCCGGGGTCAGGGCGACGCCGAGCTTGAGCATGACTTTGCGGCGCATCAGCTCACCGACCAGGTATTCAAGCACCATCTTCCAGTCCTTGCGGTAAGGCGCGGCGGCGGCCGCGTGGAGCTGGCCTCCGAGTTTGGTCGCGGCTTCGTAGACGATGACTTTGTGGCCGCGCTTGGCCGCGACCAGCGCCGCTTCCAATCCGGCCGGTCCGCCGCCGGCGACCAGGACTTTTTTGGATTTGCCTGAACGCGGCTTGGCGAATTTCTGTTCGCGGCCGCAGGCCGGGTTGACCGTGCACCACACGTCCTGCTGGGCGAAGAGTCGGCTGATGCAGCCTTGGTTGCAGGCGATGCAATGGTTGATTTCGTCCGCTTTGCCGGATTTGGCCTTGTTGGGCCAGGCCGGATCGGCCAAAAGCGACCTACCGATGGCGATGAAGTCGGCCGTCTTGTTCTTCAGGAGCTTCTCGGCGAGTTCGGGCGTGCGGATTTTGTCGACGGTGATGACCGTGATCTTGACCGCGGCCCTGACGCCCTTGGCCAGATGGGCGAGCGGCGCGTCCGGGACGGCCATCGGCGAGATCATCATGCCCTGGCCGTACGAGGCGTAGTTGCCGGCCGAAACGTGCAGGGCGTCGGCGCCGAGCTTCTCGAGTTTCTTGGCTATGGCCACCGCGTCCTTGAGCCGCAAACCGCCGGCGACCAGCTCGTCGCCGCTCAGCCTGACGATGATCGGGTAATCCTCGCCGACCGCCTTGCGCACCGCGGCGAAAACCTCAGCCAAGAAACGGAAGCGTTTTTCGGCCGTACCGCCGTATGCGTCCTTGCGCTTGTTGGTGAACGGCGAGAGGAACTGGGTGATGAGGTAGCCATGCGCGCCATGGAGTTCGATGAAATCCATGCCGGCTTTCTTGGCGCGCTTGGCTCCGGCCGCATAAGCCCTGACGAGCCCTTGGATTTCGGCGACGGTCAATTCATGCGGGACTTCGTTCTCGGTCGGATCGGCGATGGGGGACGGGGCGACGGGTTGGATGCCGGTGATGCCCGAGTTGGTTTGGCGACCGGCGTGGTAGACCTGGATGCCGATGGCCGCCTTGCCGGCGTGCGCCGCCCGGACCAATTTTTTGAGTCCGGGAATCACCTTATCCGAATGGAGCCCGAGTTCGTTCTTGAAACCCCGGCCGTCCTGACGGATGAAGCTGGCTTCGAGGATCAGGGCGGCGGTTCCGCCCTTGGCGAGGGAAGCGATGTGGGCGACATAGCGCGGCGTCACCAGCCCTTTCTCATCCGCGTAATTCCTGACCATCGGCGGCATGATCAGTCGGTTTTTTAGCTTGAGTTTTCCGATTTTAGCGGGGCTGAAAAGCACTGGATAAGGCATAAAAGTGGCGACAAGCTGCCGCTGATTAGAAGTAAACAACCTGAACATTGTAAGGCAAGGCGATATTTTGGGAAACACCTGCCTGTTTTTTGGCTTAACCATGCACTCTTGACACCTACTAAGGCTTGTGTTAAGCCATCATATTCCGTTCTACGGAAAGAACCTTCAATCCGGCCCGCAAGGACCGAAGCTAGCCCAAGCGACGCAGCCGTGGCCGTTCCGGCCTCGGCTTCATCACGAATCGTCAGGCAAGACGAAATCGGATGACTCCTTCGGGCGTGAGCTTGACGGAGTCTGCAGCTTCAAATCTGCACAACTTCCATCAACTCACTCCCAACAAGGAGGCGAAAATATGTGGGGCTGAAATGAGAGGGGAAGGCCGGGAAATGGGCGGCACTGAACCGCCCCTTCCGGCCGAACCCGATTACCTTCCAGAACCTTTAAGCGGCCAAGTCCGCGCTGTAGCGAAAAAACACCCCCAGGGACCCTAAAAAGGTCCCTGTGTTTTATATAATTTAGCTCAACAGAGCCAATACCCCTTGACAAAAACCCGCAACCATGCTCTACTGCTTTTTGTCAAGTGCGCTTTTTTCAGCACATGAGATGCTGGTCCGATGACGGACCCGCGGCTCTTTCACAATCAGTTGCAACAATCAGGAGAGGTCATCATGAAGCAGACTCAGCGGATGATGGGCTGGGCCGCTGGGGCCCTGCTCACGTGCATCGTTTCGTTCATCGCTCCCGGATGCGGGGATGGCGATTCACCCAACACGATCCAACCGATCACCGGCGGCAACGGCGGAACGGCCGGCGGGACTGGCGGAGCCAATTCAGGCGGATCATCCGGCAAGGGCGGAAGCTCTGGCCAGGGTGGTTCGTCGGGTACCGGCGGCGTCGGCGGAAGCTCGGGAACGGGCGGAAGCTCGGCCGGCGGGACTGGCGGAGCCAATGTCGGTGGGCAGGATGCAGGCGGAAGCGGAGGCGCTGACGCCGATGCAGGCGGGACCGGCGGAAACGACCCCGATGGCGGAGACGCGGACACTGGAACCGGCGGAAACGTCGATTCCGGGACCGGCGGAGCGTCAGGGGACGCAGGAACCGGTGGTTCGGCTAGCGATAGCGGGACTGGCGGCACGGGTGGGACGATTGTCGTCCCTTGCCCGGCCAACTGCTCGGGCCATGGCACCTGCAACGACCAGAACGGCGTCTGCAGCTGCGCGACCGGCTTCGATGGCGCGGGTTGCGACCAGTGCGCCTCAGGGTACAAGAACTACCCCGAGTGCTACCTGATCAAGACCTGCCCCGCGGATTGCTCCGGCCACGGCTCGTGCGACGACAAGACGGGCCAGTGCTCATGCGCCACGGGTTTCGCCGGCACGGCCTGCGACAGCTGCGCGTCGGGCTACAAGTCGTATCCCACGTGCTACGCCATCCAGACCTGCCCGGCCAACTGCTCGGGCCACGGGACGTGCAATGACCAGACCGGCCAGTGCGCGTGCAACACGGGGTTCGCCGCTCCGGACTGCGCTTCGTGCGCATCCGGTTACGCCAACTATCCGACGTGCTACCAGGTAACAGCCTGTCCGGGAAACAACTGCTCGGGCCATGGCACCTGCAACGACCAGAACGGCGTCTGCAGCTGCGCGACCGGCTTCGATGGCGCGGGTTGCGACCAGTGCGCCTCAGGGTACAAGAACTACCCCGAGTGCTACCTGATCAAGACCTGCCCCGCGGATTGCTCCGGCCACGGCTCGTGCGACGACAAGACGGGCCAGTGCTCATGCGCCACGGGTTTCGCCGGCACGGCCTGCGACAGCTGCGCGTCGGGCTACAAGTCGTATCCCACGTGCTACGCCATCCAGACCTGCCCGGCCAACTGCTCGGGCCACGGGACGTGCAATGACCAGACCGGCCAGTGCGCGTGCAACACGGGGTTCGACACGGCTAACTGCGGCGCTTGCGCCAGCGGCTACACCGGCTACCCCAACTGCCAGATCCCTCCTCAGCCGTTCAGCTGCTCGAACTACGCGCGCAACGCGGCGTTCGACCAGTTCAAGATCGATGGCAATGACGTCTCCCTGGTGGGCGGCGTCTGGGGAACCGGCGCTTCCAATGTCTACGTGACTGCCGCGACCTACACCAAGGGCACGGTCGCGCACTGGAATGGGAGCACGTGGGTCAACGAGGAGCTGACCCCGACGCCGCTCCAAATCGGCGATATCTCTGGGACCGGCACGAACGACGTCTGGACCGTGGGAAGGCAAACCGCGCCGATTGGGGCCATCTACCACCGGACGAACAATTCGTGGACCCAAGATTCAAGCCAACCGAGCGCCCGCACGTTCACGCATGTCTGGACCAACCAGAACAGCGTGTACGTCGTGGGTACGGTGCTCGAGGGCATCGACGACGTGACCAAGGTCTGGATCAAGTCCGGAAACTCGTGGACCATGCAGAGCACGCCGAGCTTCACCGGCTCGGTGGAAATCTGGAAGGTCTGGGGCCTGGACAGCCAGCACGTCTTCGCCGCCGGCACGAACGACACGAACAAGGACGGCAACACCGACAGCGGCGTCCTCTGGTACTTCAACGGCTCTTCCTGGACTTCGGTCCAGGTTCCGGCTGACTGCCGGGAGCTGCGAGCCATCCACGGGACCTGCCTCGGCGACCTCTGGGCCACGGGCATCACGACCTCAGGCAAGGGCGTCGTCTACCGCATCACCAACGACCTGGCCACCTGGACGCCGTACGTGAACCAGAATCTGGCCCATTACCAGCCGATTTTCTCTGCAAGGGCTGGAACAGCATTCGCTGTGGGCGGACTGGCCAACATGGACGCGGGCAACATGCGCATCACGACGTTTGACCAAGTGAGCCAACCCGCGACGACGTCGGTCGATTCCCAAACCTTCGGGCCAGGGGTCGATACGTGGTACAACTCGGGCAAGATGTACTTCGTGAACATTACGCCTGGGCTTCCGATTCACGCTGGCGTCTACACCGCCGATTGCAACTGACAAGTATCGTCACAGGTCAGCGGACCTACATCCAAAAACCTGCGACGCTGCGACACCCCGCGGAATGGGAAAAGGCGGTCCATCGGACCGCCCGCCACCCCAAACCGCGGGATTTTTTATTGCCGCAGGTGAATATATGAATAATGTAGGGGCGAATAATCATTCGCCCACACCTATAAATGATTTCGTTCATGATCCAAATCCCATTTCAACGGATTCTCGTAAATATATTTGCGGATTGCGTTTAATTCACTTTCATTCCGGATAACGGACTCGAAGTAATTTCGTTGCCAAATTGCATATATTTCAGTATTTGAACGCGACCATTTCGTTACACCTATCTTGAAACCTCGTATAACGGCACCAATCGTTTCAGATGTGCCGTTTGAACCCTTCCATCCGGGTGAACGGATTATTGGAATGGGCGAATGATTATTCGCCCCTACATTAATCTTATCTCGGATAAACAAGATGCCGTGAATATGGTTTGGCATGATTACGTATTCGTCCAATTCGATAAATGGGTAATGGGCTAGGATCTTTTGCCAGCACTTCCGGGCGGTTTCCCCGAATCGACTCAATATCATCTCACCGTCATTGATCTCTCCAAACAGATTCTCCCGATCCTTCGTGCATATCGTTACGAAATATGCACCCGGGCTGGAATAATCGAAATCGGGAAGACGGACTGAACGGCGAGAATGATAGGGGAAAGCCATACCCCACCGCTGACATCATTAACCCCCATCGTCAATCAAATGTTTCGGCTGTGGATAAAAGCCGCAGGAATAGGCGAATGAATATTCGCCCCAACGATATTTATGTTATAATGACCACAATATGAAACGCATCTCTTTCATTGCCATATCTGGCGTTTTGATGTTTTCGGCCTCGGCTGCATTGGCGGCCTATGATTTTACAGGTCCGACCCAAGGGCCAACGGGTGGAAATACGCCTGGGGTCATATGGAATGTTGATGGTACTAGTGTTACTCAGCCATCGGCAGTTATTAATATTGGTCAAGTCGGAAAAACGCAAAATCTTCTTGGTGATGTTAAATTGTCCGATACCGCGGCATTTAGAGTCGATAAAGCAGGTTCTTCGGCATTTAGCATGGGTAACTGGGGTAGCGGCGCGCAACCTTATACATTCAATATTTATGGCGATATTTATTCCCACATGGTGGGTGCAGGTGGTGCGGCCGGTAAGTATGGTCAAATAACAACCGATGGACAAGTTAAATCCTACACAAGAATTGATGCACCTCAATATTGTATCGGTACTGGAGGTGTGAATTGCATCACCTCCTGGCCCACAGGCGGTGGCGGAGGTACGATTTCATCAATTGCCGTCGGTTCTGGTTTAACAGTCACCAATCCGACAGGCCCTACGGCCACCATCGGTTTGTCGTCATCTTGCGCGGCGGGCCAGATATTGAAATGGAACGGCGCGTCCTGGGCGTGCGCGGCAGACACGGATACGAACAGCGGAGGAACGCTGACTTCAATCGCAAACGGAGGTGGCTTGACGGTCACAAATCCCAGCGGACCAGCCGTCACCCTTTCCGTAATAGATAGCTATGTCAATACAGTCGGGGATTCGATGACGGGCCCGATAAACATGAATCTGACCGATCGTGCAATTACAGTCAACTCGAGCGCCTTAGGCCTGGGAAACAGCATGATAAAGTTGAAATCGCTTAATGGCAGCAGCAATTACGGCATAGACATAGACATGTCAGATGCAGTCAGTAGCATGGGTCTAAACATAACGAATTCTGGTCTCGGCGTTAGTGTTTCAGGCGGTATCCAAGGCATTTATGCCAGCGCTAGTGACTACGCCATCAAAGGATTCTCAACAGGCAACTCGGCTGGACAATTCGAATCTAACACGTCTTATGGCATTGTCGGCCAAACGAACAATTCAGGTGCGTCAGGCGGTTATTTCTGGAATTCTGCAAACGGCAACTCGGTACACGTGGCAGCATACGATCAATCGCTTATAGTAACTGGAAGGTCAAGGTTCGGCGGGGACGTCCTAATCACGACTTCTACCAAACTTTGTTTCGGTAGCAGCATGGACTGCCGATCATCATGGCCGACAAGCGGAACTCCAGGCGGTTCCAACACCCAAATCCAATACAACAACAGCGGGGTATTCGCTGGCGACAGTAAGATGACATGGGACTCCGCCAATTCGCTGTTCAAAGTCACGGGTGGCGTGAGTTCGACGGCGGCATCAGGTCAAGTGGCGGGCAGATTCTTCAATACTGCCGAAGGCACAAGCGCGCTCTTCGCGGGTACGAGTGGCGCCATCATCAACGGCCCCTCATTCCTGACCGGAAGGCTTGTCCAATACGACTCCGCGCTGCCAAACTCAACAGGCGGTCTTGAGCTAGCGGCCGCCGATAGGCCATTCATAACAAGGGCATGGGACTTATTCACCAGCGGCAAGTACGCCAACATGGGCCGCTGGGGCCTCTTCATGGAGCCGAGTGCCATAACGATCGGCATGCCAAATATCGCAGGGAAATATTTCGTGGTAGCCAAGTACAATGCCAACAGCACAAAAACAGATCTGCTGTCAGTTGCTGATTCAGGAAAGCTCTTTTCCGCGGGAGATATAAGTACCAATGGTTATTTCATAACCTCAGGCGGCTTGATCAGCTTCGACGGCACGCCGGATCAGACCGCCATGATGCAGCTGTACGGCAACGACATGTTCCTGAATTTGGGAGCGAACAACACGCTCTACATCAGGGCTTCGGGCGGGACAGGGACGACAAACCAACCATTCAAGCTCCAGTCAGGAGGTGATATCCATGCATATGGTTCTGGCTCGGGGTACTATTTCAGGGATCGCAGCCTTACGACAAAGGAATGGGCCATGTTCAGCCAAGGCGATTATGCGTACTTCTATTACAGTCCGGATGGGGCCAGTTGGTCGAACAAAATGCAACTCAGCAACACGGGAAATTTGTGGATCGCTGGAGCGTATTCGTCTTCAGATGAACGCTTGAAGGATTTACATGGGGATTACTCAAAGGGTCTGGACGCTATAATGAGAATCAATCCATATAGTTATACATTCAAGCAGAACAATCCTTTGGGGCTAGCTAGCGACGAAAGCCGCATCGGTCCAACAGCTCAAGAAATCAAGAAGTTGATTCCTGAGGCCGTGAAGACGGATGACAAAGGCTACCTGATGATGACCCTGGATCCGATAGTTTGGACCTCGGTCAACGCCATCAAAGAGCTCAAAGCCGAGAACGACAAGCTAAAGACCCAAAACGAATCGCTGGAATGGCGCCTGCGGGTCTTGGAGGCTAAGATGGATGCGTTGATGAAGTAACTGTAGATCCCGGCTCGCGCTGCGCTTGGCCGGGATATCACGATAAGACACCCCGGGCTTGACCCGGGGTCTCTTGTTCAATAATCTTGCTCTGAATCAGATATGCTCAAACTCTTCAACACCCTCACGCGGCAGCTCGAGGAATTCAAGCCCATCGACGCCGGCAAAGTCAGGATGTATACCTGCGGGCCGACCGTGTATTGGGATGCGACTATCGGTAATTTCCGGTGCTACGTCCTGGAGGACATATTGGTCAGGACTTTAGAGCTTAACGGATACGAAGTGACCCGAGCGTTGAACATCACGGATGTCGGCCACCTGGTCAGCGACAGCGATGAAGGCGAAGACAAGATGGAAAAAGGTGCGCGCCGCGAGAATAAGACGGTTTGGGAAATCGCGGAGCAATATTCGAACCGTTTCGTGCAAAGCGCGGCAAAGCTTAACATCAAAATTCCGCCTAAACCGCTCCTTTGCCGGGCGACGGACCACATCCCTGAACAGATCGAACTGGTCCGGATATTGATGGATAAGGGATTCGCGTACAAAATATCGGACGGCGTCTATTTCGACACCTCGAAGTTCCCGAACTACGGCCAGCTGAGCCGGCAGAAGGCGGAGGAGAAGGAGGAGGGAGCGCGCGTCGACATCAACCCGGAAAAACGCAACAAGACGGACTTCGCGCTCTGGAAATTCTCGCCCAAGGACGAAAAACGCCAGATGGAATGGGAAAGCCCGTGGGGCGTGGGGTTCCCGGGTTGGCACGCGGAGTGCTCGGCTATGGCGCATAAATACCTGGGCCAACCTTTCGATATCCATTGCGGCGGCGTGGACCACATTCCGGTGCATCACGAGAACGAGATTGCGCAAAGCGAGGCGGCCTACGGCGTCAAATTAGCGGATTATTGGTGGCACAACGAATTCCTGCTGGTCGACGGTCAGAAGATGTCGAAGTCGCTAGGCAACGTCTACACGGTCCCGGACCTCGAAGCGAAAGGTTTCGATCCTTTGGCCTTGCGCTATTTCTATCTCGGCGCGCATTACCGCCAGATCCAGAATTTCACCTTCGAAGCCCTGACGGCCGCGCAGAACGCGCTTCGCCGCCTCTGGTCATATTCCCGCGAATTGGACGAAGGCGGTGCTGTTTTGGCGGATATCCAAGCGGATTTCAGCTCTGCGCTCGACGACGATCTGAATACGTCGAAAGCCCTGGCGGCTGTCTGGAAAATGGTCGAAGGGGATTATCCGGCAGCCGACAAGGGCGCGACATTGCTTTGGATGGACAAGGTTTTGGGACTGGATCTGGAGAAGTACGTCGGAAAACGAATCGATATCCCGGAAAACGTCAAAACGCTGCTGGCGCAACGGCAAGCGGCTCGCGACAGCAAGGACTGGGCCGAG
This sequence comes from uncultured Gammaproteobacteria bacterium, assembly GCA_964415965.1. GTDB lineage: Bacteria > Patescibacteriota > Patescibacteriia > 2-12-FULL-60-25 > 2-12-FULL-60-25 > CAIKNB01. The sequence continues at coordinate 635,102 of CAYQCK010000001.1, read as the reverse complement.
TCGGACAACCTGCGCAAAACCATCGAAGAGCGGGGTTGGACCGTCGAGGATACGAAAGACGGACAGAAAGCCAGCCCGAAAACGTAGAACCGGAATCTCCGCCCTATATCCACCGCTTGCGTTTGAAATACGTCAGCATCGCGGCGACCAACAGCGCCAAAATCAACGAGACCTTGAAGAATCCCCAAGGGTCGCCTTCCCACGGCAGGCCGCCGACGCGCATCGCGAACAAAGCCGCAATCAGGGTCATGGGGAAGATGATGACCGAAAAGACGGTCAGGGTCTTCATGACCTCGTTCGTGCGGTTTTCGAGGAGCGATGCGTGGGCTTCGTGGAGGGCATTGATGGTGTCGCGTTGGACCTCGAGCGTGTCCCAAATCTCCTTCGTGTAATCGACCAGCCGGTTGTAGTAGTCGTCGAGCCGGCCGAGCGGCAGGATGCCGTCGGCTTCCGTCATCAGCATCCGGATGACTTTCTTGTGGCCCTGCATGGCCTTGCGCACGTTGACGATGTTCGTCTTGATGCGCATCAGCTCCAGGATGGCCTCGCGTTGGTCGGCGCGGAAAAGGCCTTTCTCGACCTCGTCGATATCCTGCGACAGATGGACCAGCATGGGGAACTGGTCTTCGAGGAGCTGGTTCAGCAGGTCGAGGAGGACGCGGGCGACATCTTGGCGCTTGGCGTTCTTGTCAGTGAAGCGCGAAAAGACGTGCTGGATGGCGGGTAAGCCGTCGGGATTCACGGTCACCAGCTTGTCCTTCGAGATGAAGAAATCGACTTCCGAAGCAGTGATGATGCGCGTCCGGTAGTCGAATTTCGGGAACGGCAAAATCATGAAGATATAGCCGTCGCGCGACACGACCTTGGGGCGTTGGAGCGGCGGAGGGATCTCGCTGACGTCGACCGGATGGAAGCCGTAATCGTCGCGCAAGACCCGCAGTTCTTTGTCTGAAGCGCGCTCAAAATGCGTCCAGCGCATGAAAGCGTTGGACTTCTCCAGGATGAACGGCGTCGGCCGTTTGGCCATGCCGGTATTTTATCATGATTCAGGGCCAGGCTCCGTTTTCGGCCTGGGGATAGGCTGGATGGGTTTTTTCGATGGTTAAGCGCTCCGTGTGGTAAAATAGTAAGGTATGGCCAACCTGCTGAACCCGAACGCCGATAAGCTCAGACCGGAGGACATCTTGCCCAAGGAAGAGAACCTGGTCGAAGCCGACGAAAAATCCAAGGAACACGTGTCCGAGGTCAAAGACGAATTCCTCGAAAAGCCCGTCGAACAGGCTCCGGTCACGAAAGTCATCGAGGGTCAGCCGACGGCTGCAGCCGCACCTCCGCCGACGACCGTGCCGGCCGACGAGGTCACGCTCGAGGTCGAAAAGATCCTCGAGAAAGGGCTCGGCGAACACTACGCCAAGCTCGGTCCGGAAGACCAGAAAAAATTCAAGCTCAAGGGCGAGCAGGCATCAAAAGAGATAGCGGACATGGTCCGGAACTTCAGCGTCAAGATGAAGCGCGCCCTGCAGCTCATCCGCGACTGGTTGCTGTGCATCCCGGGCGTGAACAAGTTCTTCCTCGAGCAGGAGGCCAAGATTAAAGTCGACATGCTGGTCGACCTGGCCGCCGCGCGCAAGGAGCAAGCCAACAAAAAACCATGATCCCTTTTTTCCTCTTCCAATTCGCGGCCCTGCCTGACGAGGCGGTCGTCGACGAGACGGCGGGCCTCGGCCCGCTGCTGGGCGACCCGCTGGTGATTTTAGCGATTGTCCTCGTCGGGGTGCTGGCCGCGGCTTTCTTGGCCCTGCTGTTCGTCCGGCAGATGTTCATGCGGCGCGGCCGGGCGTCGGTCGCGTTCGACCTGCAGGTGCTGCTGGTGCGCGTGCCCAAGGAGACGAAAAAAGAGGACCTGGAACAGAGCAAATCGGCCCAGCAGGTCCAGGAGCTCATCTCGGTGATGGAGACGGTCTTCGCCTCGGTCGGCGCGCTGAAATCGGAAAGGGGATTTTTGCCTTGGCTCATCGGGCGCAAGAAGCTCTTCGCGTGCGAGATCGTGATGAACAAGAACAAAATTTCGTTCTACATCGTCACGCCCAAAGCCTTCCGCGAATTCATCGAGCAGCAGATCCACGCTCAGTTCCCGGCCGCCGACGTCGAGGACGTCCCGGACTACAACATCTTCCAACCGACGGGCATCATCATGGGCAGTTACCTGAAGCTCAAACGGCCGTCGCATTTCCCGATCAAGACCTACAAGAAAATCGAATCGGATCCGCTCAATTCCATCACCAACGCCCTGTCGAAGGTCGCGGAGGAAGACGGCGCCGCCGTGCAGATAGTATTCTCCAGCGCGCCGCCGAGCTGGCGCCGCGAAGGCCTGCGCATCGCCAAAGCCATGCAGCAGGGCAAGAAACTGAGCGAGGTCAGCGGGAGCGGGCTGGCCAAGATCGGCAAGGAACTGGGCAGCATGGCCTCCATGGCCAAACCCGGCGAACAGAAACCCCAAGAAGCCTACCGCCTGTCGCCCCTGGAGGAGGAGATGGTCAAAGGCCTCGAGGAAAAAGCCTCCAAGGCCGGCTTGGACTGCAATATCCGAGTCATCGTGTCGTCGTCTTCCGCCGAAAAATCCAAACGGTATCTGGCGGACATCGTCGGCTCGTTCGGGCAATTCAACATCTACGAATACGGCAACTCGTTTTCGGCCCAGACCCCGACCCTCCAAAGCAGCATGGTCCGCAGCTTCATCTACCGGCATTATGACCCGCGGTTCCGGCTGACCCTGAACACCGAGGAGCTGGCTTCCGTTTTCCACTTCCCCCTGGCCGTGACCGAAACGCCGAAAATCAACTGGCTCCTGGTGCGGCGCGCCTTGCCGCCGCCGAACCTCCCGACCGAGGGCATCGTTCTCGGCGTATCCGAATACCGCGGCCAGCGCTACACCATCAGGATGAAGGGCGAGGACCGGCGGCGCCACATGTACGTCATCGGCGGATCCGGCGCCGGCAAAACCGCCTTCCTAGCGTCGGTCATTCGGCAAGATATCATCGCCGGCCACGGCGTCTGCGTCATCGATCCGCACGGCGATTTGGCGGACGAGTGCCTCACATTCGTGCCCAAGGAACGGGCCGACGACGTTGTCTACTTCAATCCCTCCGACACCGAGCGTCCGATGGGGTTGAACATGATGGAATACGACGAGCGTTATCCGGAACAGAAGACCTTCGTCATCAACGAGATGCTGAAGATCTTCGACAAGCTGTACGACCTCAAATCGACCGGCGGCCCGATGTTCGAGCAATACATGCGCAACGCCATGATCCTCCTCATGGACCATCCCGAATCCGGCTCGACGTTGATGGAAATCCCGAAAGTCCTGGCCGACGAAGAATTCCGGGCGTTCAAACTGACGAAATGCAAGACCCAGGTGGTCAAAGACTTCTGGCAGAAAGAGGCCCAGAAAGCCGGCGGCGAAGCGTCGCTCCAGAACATGGTGCCGTACATCACCTCCAAGCTGACGCCGTTCATCGCCAACGACATCATGCGGCCGATCATCGGCCAGCAGAAGAGCGCCTTCAACCTGCGGGAAATCATGGACGGCGAAAAGATCCTCATCCTGAACCTGTCCAAAGGCAAGCTCGGCGACCTGAACGCCTACCTGATCGGCATGGTGCTCGTCGGCAAAATCCTGATGGCCGCCCTGTCGCGCACCGACATGGAGCCGTCCAAACGCAAGGATTTCTACCTGTACATCGACGAGTTCCAGAACTTCCTGACCGATTCCATCTCGGCCATCCTGTCTGAAGCACGCAAGTACGGCCTGGACCTGATCGTGGCGCACCAGTATATCGGGCAGCTTGCGCCGAAAGGCGACACGGCCATCCGCGACGCCATCTTCGGCAACGTCGGCACCAAGTGCGTCGGCCGCGTCGGCGTGGATGACGGTGAGTTCCTGGCCAAGGAATTCGCGCCGGTCTTCAGCCAATACGATTTGGTCAATGTCGAAGGCCTGACCTTCCTGACGCGCCTCCTGATCGACAACACAGCCTCGCGTCCGTTCGGCATGAAGGTCCAATTCGCGCCGCGCGCCGGCCAGAAAGAGAAAGAGCTGGCCAAGATGATCGTCGAGCTGTCGCGTTACAAGTACGGCCGCAAGCGCGAACTCATAGAAGCCGAGATCCTGGAACGCCAGCGCGCCCAAGACAGCATGATGACCGGCGAGGATGGGGGCGAAGAGGAGACATTCGAACTTTGACGGCGGAAATGCTACACTGGGTGGCGTAACGGAGGCCAAAAAACAAAATGGCTAAACAAAGCGAAGAAATATCCAAACCAGGGGCAAAAGATGAGGGAACCAACATCCGGGTGAATGCCTGGGATGCGAAATTGGCGTTGGCCCGGAAACTCATTTCCGGGATGCGGGAGGAGCTGTCGAACCTCGAACGTATCCTCGACAGCGCCGATGAGGGGGAATTGGGCGACCTGGAAAAACTCGTCAAACGACACGAGGACGAAAGCGGCGAATACATGACGCCCTCCAACGAGGGGAAAATCGTCGAGGGTGTGTTCGACGGCCAAAACATGGTCGGCTCCGACGGGAGGCAGTACATCGTCCCGCCGAATTACGCGTCGAAATCGAAGCTGGTCGAAGGCGACATCCTGAAGCTCACCATCCAACCCAACGGCAGCTTCGTCTACAAACAGATCGGGCCGATCGAGCGCCAGCGCGCGGTCGGCACGCTGACCCGCGACGAGATCACGAACGACTGGAAGGTATTGTCGAACGGCAAGAAATTCGCGGTGCTGCCGGCGGCCGTGTCGTACCACAAGGGCCAGGTCGGCGACGAAGCGGTCATCTTGATACCGAAAGCCGCGCCGTCGAAATGGGCGGCTGTGGAGAACATGATAAAGAACGAAGCCTGAAGACAAAGGCGCCCGAAAGGGCGCTTTTTCGGTTCTCGACGTTTGGCGTTTCGCGAGGTAAGCTTGTCGCCGTATGCCATCCCTCAGCCGCACGTACCGGCCCCAGACTTTCGCCGAAATCACCGGCCAAGAACAGATCAAAGAGACTCTGCGACTCGAAGCGCAGACCGGGAAACTCGGCCATGCCTACCTGTTCGCGGGTCCGCGCGGCGTGGGCAAGACGACCTTGGCCCGCATCTTCGCGAAATCCCTGAACTGCCTGGACCGCAAGGACGGCGAGCCGTGCAACGCCTGCGCGGCCTGCCAGGATTTCAATTCCGGGAAGTCGCTGGATTTCATCGAGATGGACGCGGCCTCGAACACCGGGGTCGACAACGTCCGCGAAGCCATCGTTGAACACGTGAGATTCGCCCCCCATGCCAGGAAATTCAAGACCTACGTCTTGGACGAAGCCCACATGCTCTCGACCAGCGCCTGGAACGCTCTGCTCAAGACCATCGAAGAACCGCCGCCCTACGCGGTCTTCATCTTCGTCACGACCGAACTCCACAAGGTGCCGCAGACCATCCAGAGTCGCTGCCAACGCTTCGATTTCAAGCGCGTGTCGAACGAGTCGCTGGCCGCCAAGCTGACGCGCATCGCTTCCGAGGAAGGCGCCGAAGTCCAGCCGGAAGTCATCAAGAGCATCATCGCCCGGTCCGACGGCAGCGTCCGCGACGCCGAAAGCCTCTTGGGCCAGCTCTTGTCGCTGGGCGAAAAGAAGATCACCGCCGAAATCGCGAGCCTGGTGATGCCGATTTCCCGCCTGCCCTTGGCGGCCGAAATCTTGGCGACCTGGTCGAAACGCGAACTGGGTCCGGCGCTCAAGAAAGCGGACGAGCTCGAGGAGCAGGGGATACCGCTCCTGCCGCTGTTTGACGACCTGATCCAGGCCATCCGCCTACTGCTCTTGGCCGGTGATTTACCGGAATGGAAAAAGAACCTTGAATCCGGCGATGACGGCGAGAAGGCTCTGGCCAAAATCGTCGGCGTATTCCCGTCGGAAGAGCTGTCCGACATGGCCCTGATGCTGATGGAGCGCCGCCGGGACGCCAAACAAGGAGCCGACGTCCGCTTCTGCCTGGAACTGGCCTCGACGGCCGTGGCGGTCGGGATGCTGCCGCATTCGGGACTGAAAAAGACCCCGAACCGCGAGCTGACTCCGAAGAACGACGACCGGTCGGACGGACAAGCCCCTGGCCCGTCCGGAGGTGGAATTGCGGACGGCGGACCGAAAACAAAAACCGAACAACAACAGGAAACCGGGACCCATCCGCCCAGCGAAAAAACTTCCGAAAATCATGGAGACGACAGCCCAGCGGCCCAGGTAACCCTGGGCCAAGTCATGGGCCGCTGGCCCGCGATCATGAAACTGCTCGACGAGAAGAGCCCATCCCTCACCTTCGTGCTGAAGATAAGCCAGCCGGTAGCGATCGAAGGGAATCTGGTGACGATCCGCTTCCAATATCCGTTCCATAAGGAAAAAATCCTGGGCGACCTCAAGAACCGACGGATAGTCGAGGATTGCGCACGACAGGCCTTGGGCGCCCCCGACCTGAAGTTAGACGGCATCGTCGGGGACGCCCCGGTCGCGAAGGACGAAGCCCAAAGGGATACGGTGGCCAGCCTGCTGAAGACCTTCGGGGGCAATCTGGTCGAGGAGAGCGGAACGCCTTGACTTGCCGGGAAAAAGCCGTTATCATCGCCTCACAATAGACCATTCCGGGGTCGTCTAATGGTAGGACAACAGACTCTGAATCTGTTTATCGGGGTTCGAGTCCCTGCCCCGGAGCCAAGGAAACACTTCGCGTCAGCGGAGTGTTTTCGTATGCACGAAACCGAAAGACGCGACACGGCGAACTTGCGCATTCCGTCTGGACGGACTAAATTCCGGCCAGGACCTTAACAAGGAGAGCGGCATGGACATCCACTCAAAACGCCTGGACGCGGTCCAGCAAGCCCGCCGGAAAAAGGCCGAGGAAGCCCAAAAGGCAGCCGAGGAGGAGCGGAGGCTTTGCCAGGAGCTGACGGACCGCATCAAGGCCGGTGAAACGACCGGCGACCGCATCATGGATTACGCCTTCGCCCAATGGGGCGGCGACGAGCACGTGGTCGAAGCGCTGAACAAGCTCGAGACCGAACTCGCCGGCAAGACGGGGCAACCGATCCTGGCCGTCATCCGCGAGGAGGAATGGATCACGACCGGCCGAGGCGGGGGCTTCGGGCCTTCGGGATACGAAGAACTCCGGCGGCTCGATATCCGGTACGGCATCCTGACAGATGACAAGCTCGTCCTCGACCTGACCGATGGCGCCTTCGGCTTCAATACAGGGCCTCACGCCATGCGGAGCATGCGCTACGCGCCCGAACTCGCGCCCTCCGATATCCGCTTCGACAAGCACGACCTGCTGACCATCGAAGCGGTCAGCCGGCACCTCGGACGCCACGCCACCATGCACCTCACCATCGGCAAGGCAGCCGTCGAGGAGAAGCTCGAGAACTGGGTCTTCGTGGAGTTCGATCTCAACCTGGCTGGCTTGCGGGACATGGCGCTCCTCTTCCAGAATCCGGAAGTGATGCTGTCGGCCCTGCAGGCCGACTATCGCGAGGCTGTCGCCAAATTCAAGACACGACTCGAGGCGGCCGAGACTGAGCTCACGACGAACCGCGCCAAGCTGTTCGACGACTCCAAGCCGGCCGACGCGAAGTCCGCAGCAGCGGTGAAGAAAGCCATCTCCGAGCTGAAACTGCTCCAAGAGGAAGCCGCCAAACTCAAGCTCGATCCCGCGCCCATCGCCGATTTCCTGGCGAAACACGCGACGTGATTGATGACGTGGGCGAATGGTCATTCGCCCTTTCGCGGCCCGGAATCTTTCCGGGCCGTTTTTTGTTAACCGCCGGCCGACAGGCGAGTGGACGCGAACGGCGGCCAGGGCTATCGTTTAAGCATATGGATATCGCCCCGAACATCATCCAGGAACTTGAGAGAGTGACGGCCGAATCCACCTGGAATCCGCAATACGGCGCCATGGTCGTGAAAGACGGCCATGTGCTGGCGTCAGGTTTCGCCTACAAGCCGCTCGACAAGGAGCAGCTGGCCGACCATCCGCTCCTCGGCATCCATGCGGAGGAGGCGGCGCTCATGGCGGCGCTTAAGAACGGCACGGACATCCGGGGCGCGGAACTGTATCTGATGGGCCGGCGCGAAGACGGCACGGTCCGCGTGACCGACGCCTCGTATTGCTGCGTGGCCTGCAGCCGCCTGCTTCTCCAGTCCGGCATCGCATCCATCATCCATCCGACGGCCCAGGGTTGGTCCAAGACCACGCCGAGCGAGATGTTCCAGGCGGCCCAACGGGTCAAGGACGGACGGGTCTAAAGCGGCACTAGGCCGTCATTTCGACCAACGCGGAGAAATCTCTGTTAAGAGGTTTCTCCGTTCAGTCGCTGCGCTCCTTCGGTCGAAACGACATTGAGTAATATTTCCTTTTTCCTGTCCTGCCGTCTATACTTTCGGCATTAGTCTTATGCTTTTATTTATGGAACGAACATCCAACACCATCGCGGCGATCGTGCTCGGTGTCGCGCTCATCGTCAGCACGTTCATCGGCGCGTCATACTTCCTCAAAGCCAAACGCCTCGGCGACACCATCAGCGTAACAGGATCGACCGAAAAGACGGTCACGTCGGACACGATCAAGTGGACCGGGAATTTTTCGCGCCAAGTCGGTTTGGACGGCTTGAAGCAGGGCAGCGACCAGATGAAGGCCGACCTCAAGACCATCCAAGCGTACTTCAAGGGCCGCGGCGTGGACGAGAAGGAATTGACCATCCAGCCTTCGACGCTGACGCCGACCTGCGAAGGGCAGAATCCGATGGGCTGGGACAAGTTCGGCAACCAGAACTGCGGCAGCAACCGGACCGTCGGCTACACGCTGCAGCAATCCATCATGATCGAATCCACCAAAGTCGATGAGGTGACCAAGATCGCCCAGGACGCGCAATCGGCGTTCGCCGACAGCGGCATCCTGTTCAGCAGCAACAACCCGGAGTACTACTACTCCAAGCTCGCCGACCTTAAGCTCGACATGCTTGAGGAGGCGACCAAAAACGCGCAGGAACGCGCCGGCCGCATCGTGAAGAGCACGGGTTCGGCCATCGGCAAACTCCAGAACGCGAGCATGGGCGTGTTCCAGGTCACGGCCGTGAATTCGACCGAGGTCTCGGATTACGGCGCCTACGACACGGCCACAAAAGAGAAGAAGGTGACGGCCATCGTCCGTACGACCTTCTCGCTCAAATAAAGGATGAGCTTGACAGATTCCGGACACGCAGCTAATTTCAAAAACATGGAACGGCAAGCCAGCGCTTTACGGAACAGGCAGGCCGCGTCAAGCGGATTCCTGTTTAGCATTATCCGACCGAAAGCGGTGGCCGACAGGATGTTCTAGTCCCGACAGCAGACATCAACCAGCCACCGCCCGCGGTGGCTGTTGTTTTTTCCGGCGCGGACAGCCGGCTTCCCGCCAGGCCGCCTCTCCGCCCTGAAAAGGGCACGCCCTTTCAACCAGAACGGAATAAGCCCAACAACCAAGGAGCCAAGAGATGCAGACGCACGAATGCCAAGCCGAACCCAGGCGCGGAAACGGCGAAGATAAGGCGGAAAGCGCCGGCCTGGACCAGCAGGGCCAGATATTCGTCGGCAACTACGACAATGGCATCGTGGTGACGAATATCGACCAGGCCATCACGTTGGCCGGCCAAGCCACAGGCAAGCTCGCCAAGAAATGCATCGACGTCGCCCCGCGGGCCGTCCACTACTTGCGTCCCGACGACGCCGCCGTCCTGTACGAACCCTTGCCGGAGGACTACGCGGAATACTACCGCGACCTGTACGGCTACCGGCCCAGGACCTTCGCGCCCAAGGCCCGCTACACCGACATGTCAAAACCGCTCTCGCTCGTCGAGAACATGCTGGCTGACGCGGCCCTCATCGCCGACCTGGGCCGCGAAGGCAAACGGCGCGGCTGGCGCATCTCGCCCTTCATCCAGCATCCTTCGGTCTTCGAGCTCGGACGGCGCACCGGACTGCCGATCCAAGGCATGGACGAAGCCGCGGTCATGGACAACCGGGTCGCGGAACTGAACGACAAAGCCAAGTTCCAGGAGGCTTGCCGGCGGCTCGGCATCCCGGTGCCCGACTCGCTCCACGTGTCCGGCATGGGACGCGTCATCTCCGCGGCCCTCGAGATATACGACAGCCGCGGCAGCGTGATGCTGCGCCAAGCGCTCGGCGCCGGCGGCCTCGGCAACATCGAGGCTACGCCGGAGCTGCTCGAGCAGTCCGGGCACCGAAAACTCGAGGATTACCTCGTCGAACGCATGCAGCCGCGGGCCATCTGGGAACGCGATACGGTGCTCGTCGAGCCGTACCTCAAGGTCCGGCATTCGCCGGCGACGCTCTACTGCATCGCGCCCGACAGGCTCCGCCTGGTCTCGCATTCCATGCAGATCATCGCGGGCTCGTGTTACATCGGATCGATCGCGCCGAGCGGGCTTCCGACCAGGACGGTCGACGCCATGGTCTCGATGTCGAAACGCTACGCCGCTTACGTCCGCTCGCGCGGCGGCAACGGCTATTGCGGCATCGACTGGGGCATCCTGCACGACGGTTCGCTGATCGCCTTCGAGAGCAATTTCCGCTACGGCGGCATGATCCACGTGAACGAGATCAGGCGCCGCCTGCGGCCGGACAACGCCCAGGGCGCGGTCACGGTCTCGAACGACGCGCTCAAGGTCGGCAAGGCCACATCCTTCGCGACCGTGCGCCAGCTGATGGCCGACCGCGGCCTCCACTGGGACCCCGACGCCGGCGAGGGCGTGGTCGTATCGATCCCGCCGGCCGGCGGCTCGATGGGCTACGTGGTGCTGGCCGAGACCATCACTCGGGCCATGGAGCAGAATGCGGCCATGCAGCAGCTGGCCGCCGACCTTCCGTTCTGATCCGTCAGGGGGCGGAGCTATCCGCCCCTTACTTTTTCCTGCGATTAGGCTATCTTTTACCTGCTTATGACCGACCTGAACCGAATTTTGGATACCACGCGCGATCTTATCCGCTTCCGGACGACCGCGGACCGGCCGGATGAGATCGGCCGCTGTTTGGATTATGTCGGGGATTTTTTCCGTCGGGCCGGCTGGAAGGTCAGGGGCTTCGAACGCCGCGGCGTGAAATCCGTGTTCGTCGGCGAAAACCTCACGCCTAAAGTCCTGTTCGCCGCGCACCTGGACGTCGTGCCGGGCGCAGACGGCCAATTCGAGCCGCGCGAGCAAGACGGCCGGCTTTACGCGCGCGGAGCACTGGACATGAAGAGCGGGACGGCCGCGCTCATGCAACTCGCGCAAGACATGGGGCCGAGTGCCGATTTAGGCCTCATGCTGACGACGGACGAGGAGAGCGGGGGATTCGACGGCACGAAGTTTTTGTTGGAACAGGGGATAAGGCCGCAGGCCGTCATCCTGCCGGACGGCGGTAAGGATTGGCAAAACATCGTCCAAAAGGAAAAGGGCGTGCTGTGGGTCAAACTCACGGCCCAAGGCAAGCCGGCGCACGGCTCGACCCCGTGGCAAGGCGAGAACGCCATCCAGAAATTGAACCGCGCGCTGGACGCGGTTCAGGCGGGCTTCATGCTCCATGACCAGCATCCGGAAAACCACTGGGTCGCGACCTGCAACGTGGGAAGGGTCGAAGGCGGCGGTGCGGCCAACAAGGTCGCGGATTCGGCCAGCGCCGTCTGCGACATCAGGCTGACCGAAGTAGACAATCCGCAAGCGATTTTCGCCGGGATAGCGGCCAAGCTGCCTGACGGGGTAGCGATCGAAAAACTCCTCGATGAACCCTTGGTCTTCGTGCCGCAAGGCGATCCCGCTGTCGCGGCCTATGCCGCGGCCATCCGCGAAGCCGGCGGCAACCCGAATTTCACCCTGGATCACGGCTCGTCGGACGCGAGGTTCTTCACGCCGCTCGGCGTCCCGGTCATCTTGAGCCAGCCGACGGGCGACGGCCACCACGGCACGGAGGAATGGGTCGACATCGCGTCGATCGGGAAGTACGCCGACACGGTCCGCGGATTCCTCCGGATATACGCCGGCCGGTGATTTGGGGAATGCCGGATTTTAGGCTAGAATCCTGGCATGAACCCTTTCCCCAACAGCCGACCCATCCGCGGCGGACCGCCTTTGCCGCCGCGGCCGCAGATTCGCGCCGGCCGCCCGAATCCGCCCAGCAAAACCTCCTGGGGCAACGTCGCGGACTGGTATTCCGACCTGCTCGAAGCGCCGGGCGACACTTTCCAGCGCGAAGTCATCCTGCCGAACCTGATGCGGTTGGTCGCTCCGACGAAGGGCGAACTGATTTTGGACCTGGCCTGCGGCCAAGGCTTCTTCAGCCGCGAACTGGCGCGCGCCGGAGCCGCCGTCTCGGGCTGCGACATCTCGCCGGAGCTCATCGCCCGCGCCAAGACCCTTTCGCCGAGCCTGAAAATCGATTTCAAGGCGGCGCCGGCGCACGAGACGCCTTTCGCCGAAGACAAGTTCGACAAGGCCATCTGCGTCCTGGCCATCCAGAACATCCATAACGCCAACGAAGCGCTCTTCGAGGCCGCGCGCGTGCTCAAGACGGGAGGCTCTTTGCATCTCGTGCTTAACCATCCGGCGTACCGCGTGCCGCAGGCCAGCGCCTGGGCCTATGACGACCAGGCCGGCGTCCAATTCCGCCGCGTCGACCGTTATCTTTCGGAAACCAAGGCCGAGATCAAGATGCATCCCGGAGCCGATCCGGGCGAAACCACCTGGTCGTACCATCGTCCGCTGCAATCGTATTTCAAATGGCTCCGCACCGCCGGTTTCCACGTCCGCAACATGGAGGAATGGGTCTCGCACCGCAAGAGCGATTCGGGACCGCGGGCAAAAGCCGAGAACACGGCACGGAAAGAGATCCCGCTGTTCATGTACCTCGAAGCCGTGAAGTGCGACGTATGAAAATCCACCGGTTCATCGGCGATTTCGACCTCAAGTCAGACAAGCTGAAGCTGCCGGACGAGGAATCGCACCAAATCCGCAGCGTCTTGAAGCTCAAGCCGACGGAGCAGATTTATCTATGCGACGGACAGGGGAATGACGCTCTGGCCGTCATCCTCGAAGCAGGGAAGGGCGCCATCGAAGTCGGCATACAGGAGAGGATGAGGAATTCGGCCGAACCCGAGAACCAAGTGTCTTTGTATTGCGCCATCCTGAAGCACGACAATTTCGATCTCGTGGTCCAGAAGGCGACCGAGGTCGGCGCGACCGAGATCATCCCGCTCATCACGGCGCGGACCGTCAAGACCGAAGTCAAGCTCGAGCGCTTGTGGAAAATCGCCAAGGAAGCCGCCGAACTCTCGGGCCGCGGCCGCATCCCGGCAGTCAGGTCGCCGTCGCGCTTCGTCATCGCGGCCGAAAACGCCGCGCCAGATTCGATGCACCACATGTTCGACGCCACGGGCAAGCAGATGAAGAGGACAGCGGCCAAGGACAGCGGCAACTTCTCCGTCTGGATCGGGCCGGAAGGCGGCTGGACCGAGGAGGAACTCGGGATAGGCAAGGCCAAAGGATTCAACATCGCCACCCTGGGACCGCGCGTGCTGCGCGGCGAAACCGCGGCCATCGTCGCGACTTATCTGCTATGCGCCTGAAGGCGGCATCCGTCGTCTTGTGCGCCGTCATCGCCCTCGGAGCCGGTTGCCAATCGGCGTCGAGGGCGAATGGGACCGCCAATCAACATCAAAAGAACACTATGCGCCTCACCGGCCCGGCCTTCGGCCACAACCAACCCATTCCGGAGAAATACACCTGCGACGGCGCCGATATAATCCCGCCGTTGGCGTTCGGAGGAGTCCCGACAGGGACCAAGAGCCTGGCGCTCATCATGGACGACCCGGATGCTCCGAGCGGCACCTGGGACCACTGGATCGTGTTCGACATGCCGGGTGACGCGAAAGGAGTCGCCGAAGGCGAAGAACCGAAAGGGATCCGCGGCAAGAATTCCTCCGGAGACCTGAAATACGGCGGCCCATGCCCGCCGAACGGCCAGCACCGCTACGTCTTCAAGCTTTACGCCCTGGAGACGGTTCTCGGGCTTAAAGAAGGCGCGTCCAAGAAGGAAATCGAGTCGGCGATCCAAGGCCGCATCCTGGACCAGGCGGAGCTCGTCGGCGTATACAGCAGATGATATGGAAACGGCCGTCCACCTCAACCTCAAGATTCAGGGCCGCGTGCAAGGAGTATTCTTCAGGCATTCGGCCAAGAAGCTGGCGGATGAGCTTGAATTGGCCGGATTCGCGAAGAATGAGCCTGACGGCACGTTGACTATCGAAGTCGAAGGGGACCAAGAAGCGCTCGACGCTTTCTCCGAATGGGCCAAACACGGACCTGAATCGGCGTCCGTCGAGAACATCGAGGTTGTGGAAGGCCCGCTGGAAAACTATACTGGGTTCACCATAATCTAAACGCATGGCTAAGATCTTCGAGAAACTGTTCGGCACGGCCGAAACGCCTGAACTGGAAAAACTGCATCCCGACTTTACCGTCAGGCATGAAGGCTGGCTTTTCAATAAAGTGGCGGCACCGCTCAACAGCCTGGAATACCTAGGACCGGAAGCAGAGGCGTTCGACAAACGGAAACTGAAGCTCAGGTTCGCCTTCGACGATCCGTCGATTCTGGACGCCTGCAAATTCCATGCGAAAATCGGGAAGAACTCCGACCGCTCGCTGCCCAATAAATATATCGGTTTCGCTTACGCGACGGATGCCCAGCTGCAAGATCTCCAAGCCTGGGGTAAAAAATTCCCTTTCTGCGAGATGCTCATCGGCCTGAACCGCGAATGGGTCCAGCAGAAGCATACGGAAAGAATCTCCATCCACGACGAATCCTCGGAATAAAACTGATCCAAATCGAAACAGATATGAAATACCTCAAGATTTTCCTGGTCATGGTCCTGGTCCTCGTCGTCGGGACGGTCGGTTACATCGGCTGGAGCGCTTGGAAAATCACCCACGGCGCTCAAGTCGACCTTGGGGTCAAATACACGGAACAGACATACGAAGAAGCAGTCGCGAAGAAGGCCGGGGTTTTCGTCAATGACAAGGGCTCGCTGTATCTCGGCTCAAAATTCCGGACCGAAGGCCAGCAGAAGATCGACCAGGTCTTCACCGACGCCGAAATCAGCGCCATCCAGAACTATTCGAACTCGACGAAGGGGCCGTTCCGCGACGTGCAGATCAAGTTCCTCGGCAACAACCAGGTCGAGGCTTCGGGCATCGTCCTTGACCCGCGCATCAAGATACCCGGACCGGTCTACGTCAAAGGCTCGCTCTGGAACACGGGACCGCGCTCGTTCGATATCGCGGTCAGCGACCTGAAGGTCGGGGATTACACGGTCCCGGCGCCGATCGTCGCGCAGGCCAAGGGCGAATTCATCGGCTATGTGAACAACATCCTGGCCGGCATAGACGGACTGAAAGTCGAGAAGGTCGAGATCAACCCGGGCGGCGTGCGCTTCGTCGGCGACATCCCGCAGAAAGTCTACGGCTATGACACGAGCGCCGTGACGAAATAAAACCCACGCGAATATGAAATACCTGACCTATGATTACCGCAACATGCTCCGGCCGGCGGTCGGACTGCATGGGGCGGACGAGAATTTCCTGACGACCCACGCCAAACGGCTGACCGAAGCCAAAAGCAGTGTCTTGACCGAATGGAAAACCGGCCGCCAGGGGTGGCTGGACTGTCCGGACGACAAGCAGCTCGTGGAGCGCATCCAAAAACTGGCGGCGAAGAAAGGGGCTTTCGACACTTGTCTCGTCTTGGGGATAGGCGGCTCAGATCTCGGAGCCCGCGCTGCGTACCAAGCGCTCAAAAACAAGTCCAAGGGCGGCATGAAACTCGCGTTCGCCGGGGGCAACACCGATCCGGATGAGTTGCACGAGGTCTTGGCGGGTTTGGACTGGGAAAAGACGCTCATCAACGTCATCTCGAAATCCGGGGACACGATCGAACCGATGTCCGCTTTCCTGATCGCCCGCGAAAAGCTCATCAAAGCCGTCGGCGAAAAGAAGCATGCCGCACACATCGTGGCCACGACCGACAAGGAACGCGGGGCGTTGCGCAAGCTGGCGAAGCGCTTCGGTTACGACACGTTGCCCGTCCCGGACAATATCGGCGGCCGATTCTCGGTTTTGACGGCTGTCGGCCTCTTCCCGCTGGCCTGTGCAGGCATAGACATCAAGGCGATGCTCAAGGGCGCGGGACAGACGAGGTCGGTTTTCACCAAAGGCAAGCAAGCGAGCGACGAGGCTTCGATATTCGCGCTCAGCCAGTTCCTGGCCGACACCGAACGGCGCCAGAACATCCACGTCCTGATGCCCTACAGTTCGCGTCTGCGCGAGATGGGCCAATGGTACCGCCAGATCTGGGCCGAAAGCCTGGGCAAGAAAACCAACCTGGCCGGAGATACGGTCCATGCCGGACCGACGCCCATCGCCGCGCTGGGCGCGACCGACCAGCATTCACAGATCCAATTATACAACGCCGGTCCGAACAACAAGACGGTGACTTTCCTGAAAATCGCGAAATTCGACAAAGCCCTTAAAGTCCCGGAATCGGCCGACCTCCTGCCCGGGCTGAAGTACCTGTCGGGGACGAGGCTCCAGAAGATCATCCATGCGGAGCTGGCCGGGACAGCCGAGTCATTGCGCGCCAACAAGCGGCCGAACGGCACGTTGACGGTCCCGGAAACGTCGGCCGAAGCCGTCGGCGCGCTGTTCATGTTCTTCGAAATCGCCACGGCCATGGCCGGCCACCTGTACGGCATCAATCCTTACGACCAACCCGGCGTCGAAGAGGGGAAGATCATCGCCCGCCGCCTGCTGGGCGACAAAATTTGAGGATTCGGCCGAAAACCTGTAAAATCCAACCAACTTATCCATTAACGCATAACGTATGACTGAGAAAAAGTCTTCGCATCTCGGGTTAGGCATCATGGTCGGCACCATCATTGGGGTCGCCGCCGGCTTGTTCGTCCAGAGCAAGAAAGGCAAGGAACTGATGAAGGACGTCGAGAAGAAAGCCGCCGTCCTGCAGGCCAAGCTCATGAAGGAGCTGAAGAACGCGGAAGACCTGACCAAGGAGAAGTACGAGGAAATCGTCGACAAGGTCACGGACTACTACGTCAAGACCAAAGACGTCACCAAGAAGGAAGTCCCGGAGATCAAGAAGCTTCTGCTGAAAAAGTGGAAGTCGATTGAAAAGGAACTCAAAAAGCGCTAAGACGTAGGGAGGCAGACGCACCTGCTTCCTGCATGTCGAACACGGATTTTCTGCGGCAAGCCGAGGCGGAACTCCTTCCGCCCGGTTTTGCGCAAGGCCACATCTTCACTTTCGAAGACGGCGGCCAACAGTATTCCGTCGAAATAGACGGTTGGCACGAAGCATCCCGTGAAGCCATCGAGGTCTGCCAAAGCGAGGCCGGTGAATTCGGCTCGCCCAAGCCCGGGCAAAAGAGGAAGCTGGCGAGCGACGTCTTGAAGCTGGTTTTCCTCCAAGAATTGCATTTGATAAAACGCGGCCGCATTTTCC
Organism: uncultured Gammaproteobacteria bacterium; assembly: GCA_964415965.1. GTDB lineage: Bacteria > Patescibacteriota > Patescibacteriia > 2-12-FULL-60-25 > 2-12-FULL-60-25 > CAIKNB01. Next base: position 617,476 of record CAYQCK010000001.1, on the reverse strand, counting down.
TCACGAGCGAGGAGATGTACACCTGGTTCCACCGCACCAGCTCATGGCTGACCGCCGTCTGCCGGCACCACGACATCACCATCGAGCTCCGCCACCACGACCGCAAACGAGCCCGAAAACGCGTCCGCAACGTCATGCTCGCGGCCCGGCGGAGTTCTTGATTTTTACTCCACTTCGCAAGTGACAAGGGGGTCTGGGGGGCCGCGTGGCGTGGAACGCAAAAGAGCCCGCGTCTGCGATACCGAGAGCGCATAGCGGACCCCCAGGACCTTTGCTACTTTCGGTCACGAAAGTAGGTAGAAGGCTTTACTTGAACACGATATGCCCCTTGGCGACATCCACCGTGACCTGGTCGCCGTCTTTTATCTTGTCTTCCACGATGCGCAGCGCCAATTCGTCCAAGACCTGGTCCTGGATGGCGCGCTTGAGCGGCCGGGCGCCGTAGGCCGGGTCATAGCCCTTCTCGGCCAGGAATTTCTTGGCTTTGTCCGTGAACTCGACCGCGATGCGTTTTTCCTTGAGCCGCTCCGCGACCGCCTTGATTTGCAGATCCACGATCTTGAGCAGGTCTTTCTGGGCGAGCGAGTGGAACATGATGATCTCGTCCACGCGGTTCAGGAATTCCGGCCGGAAATTATCCTTCAGCATGTCCATGATCTGCGCGCGCAGGCCTTTCTCGCGGTCCGGTTCGGCGTCCTCGTCGGTGAACCCGATTTCCTTGTTGCGGATGCCCCAATCCAAGATGCGGTCCGAACCGATGTTCGAGGTCATGATGATGATGGTATTGCGGAAAGAGACCGTGCGGCCCTTGCCGTCGGTCAGCCGGCCGTCGTCCAGGACCTGGAGCAGGACGTTGAAGACTTCGGGATGCGCCTTCTCGATCTCGTCGAGCAGGACGACCGAATACGGGCGGCGGCGGATCTTCTCGGTCAGCTGGCCGCCCTCGTCGTAGCCGACATAGCCCGGCGGCGAACCGACCATGCGGGCGACCGTGTGGCGCTCGCCGTATTCGCTCATGTCGAGCCGAACGACGGCGTCCTCGTCGTCGAACATGGCTTCGGCCAAAGCCTTGGCCAATTCGGTCTTGCCGACGCCGGTCGGGCCGAGGAAGAGGAATGACCCGATGGGCCGGCGCTCGTCGCTGATGCCGGCACGCGAGCGGCGCAGGGCGTTCGCGACGGCCTTGACCGCCTCTTCTTGGCCGACCACGCGGCGGTGCAGTTCGTCCTCGAGTTTGGCCAGCTTCTCAGTCTCGGACACGAGCATGCGCGAGACCGGGATGCCGGTCCAACGCGCCACGACCTTGGCGATATCCTCTTCGGTCACGGCGTCGCGCAACAAACCACGCTGACCCTGCAGGCCTTTGAGTTTAGCCTCGCCCTTCTCGAGGTCTTTCTGGACCTGCGGCAGGCGGCCGTAACGGATTTCGGAGACTTTTTCCAAATCTCCCTGGCGCTCGGCGATCTCCGCCTCGCTCTTCAGCTTTTCGACGTTCTTCTTGAGCTCCGCGTTAGCCGCCAGGACGTCTTTCTCGGCTTTCCAGGACAGCTCCAGCTCATGCGTCTTCTCCTGCACCTCGGCGAGATGTTTCTCGAGCTCCTTCAGGCGCTGCTTGGATTCCTTGTCGTCCTCTTTCGATAATGCGCGTTTCTCGATCTCGTAGCGCATCAGGTCGCGTTTTGCGCGGTCCAATTCGTCGGGCATGGACTCGACCTGCATCTTGAGCGCCGACGCGGCCTCGTCGATCAGGTCGACAGCCTTGTCCGGCAAGAAGCGGTCAGTGATGTAACGCGAAGAGAGCTTGGCTGCGGCGACCAGAGCGTTATCCGTGATGCGGATGCCGAAATGGGTTTCGTATTTGTCCTTGATCCCGCGCAAGATGGCGAGCGCGTCCTCGAGCGAGGGTTCATCGACGAAGACCGGCTGGAAACGGCGTTCGAGCGCCGGGTCGCGTTCGATGTATTTCTGGTATTCCTTGAGCGTCGTGGCGCCGATGGCGCGCAGTTCGCCGCGGGCCAAGGCCGGCTTCAGGAGGTTGGAGGCGTCCAAAGAACCGCCTTCGCCGGACGCGCCGGCGCCGACCAAGGTGTGGAGCTCGTCGATGAACAGCAGGAGCTTGCCGTTGGAGCGTTCGACTTCCTTGACTACGGCCTTGAGGCGCTCCTCGAACTCGCCGCGGAACTTCGTCCCGGCCACGAGGGAGCCGATGTCGAGCGCCACGATCTCGCGGTCCTTGAGCGACTCGGGCACGTCGCCCGACACGATGCGCTGGGCCAGGCCCTCGACGATGGCCGTCTTGCCGGTTCCGGCCTCGCCGATGAGCACCGGGTTGTTCTTCTTGCGGCGCGTCAGAACCTGCATGACGCGGCGGATCTCCTCGTCGCGGCCGATGACCGGATCGAGCTTTTCCTGGCGCGCCAATTCAGTCAGGTTCTTGGCGTATTTCTCGAGCGCCTGGTATTTGGCCTCGGGTTCGGCGCTGTCCACCTTGGCGCTGCCACGGACGTCCTTGAGGGCCTTAAGGATCGAATCAGTGGTCACGCCGTGGCTGTTCAAGATTGAACCGGCCTCGCCCCGGTTCTCGCACAGGCCGAGCAGGAGATGTTCGGTCGAGATATATTCGTCCTTGAAGTACCGAGCCGCCTTCTCGGCCGACACGAAAGCCCTGACCAGCTCTTGGGACATGTAAATCTCGCCCACGCCTCCGGACTGGACGCGGACGCTCGGCATACGGCTGAGCAGTGCCTCCAATTCGCCCAGCAAACGGCCGCTGTCGACCTGGAGCTTCTTCATCAAAGAGGGGACGACGCTGCCTTCCTGCTCGAGCAAGGAGACGAGAAGGTGCGCCGGCTCGACCGTCTGCTGGCCATTCCCCATGGCCAACTGATGGGCGCGCTGGATGGCTTCCTGGGATTTGGTCGTGAAATTCTGGGGTATCATATTATTGTTAGCAGTCTAACATTGAGAGTGCCAACGGTCAATGTAGCTGAATTCAGCCAAAAAAGGCGCAATTGGCTGCGCCCCCGCCATTTATCCACCTCTCGAACTACATCGGCCTTTCGATGATGAAAATAGAGTTGAAATCGTAGAAATCGACGTGGTATACGCCCAGATTCGTATCGATCTCGAAGTACTGGGGCAGGCCGTTCTTGGCGCAGATCTTGACCGGAGGGGACTCGGGTTTGGCGTCGGTCGAGCGGGCGATGAACAGCTTGCAGCCGTTCAGCTCGTCGGTCTGGCGGGTCAGGACCTTCAATTTGTCCGTCTGCTCCTGGTTGAAGGCCGAATTACCCTGGGCGGCATTCGTCATGTTCTCGATGATGGCCTTGCCGGCTTTGGTGTCGGACATGTCCTCCCAGGTCAAATCGCCGATTTTCATGTACAGCTCTTTGCCGACGATGACGATTTCCGCGGTGTTCTCTGAACCCAGCTGGGTCATGCCTTGGTAGCGGTTGGGCTTGGTGTGGTCCAATGTCCCCTTGACGATCCCGTCCTTGGTCGGCAAACGGAATTTGGTCTTATACGACTTCGACTCATGGAACGCGGCCAAAATTTCCTTCAGCTCCGTGTCGGGATCTTTCGGCGGCGTCGGCTTGGCGGCTGTCGTCGGCTTGGTCTCGGGTTTAGCCGCGGCCGGCGCGTTGCCCTTATCCCAGCAACCGGCGCCCAAAAATACGGCTCCGATGATGGCCAGCGCCAAAAATTTGTGGTGAATCCTCATATCCTAAGCTGGATGATAGCACGATATCCGCCGACGCTCATTGCCTGATGACCTCCAACCTGACCGTCGTGGTACCCGACTCGTTGCCGGCGCTGATGTCTATGGGATTGCTCCCGCTATCAAGCGGATACTCGTATAGCAGGACCCCTGCTGGAGTCGGAATCCGGATGCCGTTCACCACCACGCTTTCCTGGTCGGTTTTGCCTTCGAGCATCACGGATGATGACGCCACGCTGGCTTGATTGAGCGGACGAACGACCTCCAAGCTCGGAAGCCTGATTTCAGTCCTGGCCCGGCCGCAGCCGGACAAGACGAAGCCGGCAGCGAAAACGATGAAGCCGATTTTGCGGATGTTTCCCATAGCTGCATTGTCCCTTGATTGTCCGACCATTATACTGTATGACTGGTAATCACGCATGACCCGATCCATCCGACATTCGGCGGCGGCCAGACAGCTGGGGACCGCATTCCTGGCGGCTATCCTAGGCCTGACGGCGATGCCTAAGGCGCTCAACGCCGAGACTTTGGTGTTCAAGGATTCGATCCAGGACACGCCGGAGAAAGCCTGGATCATCCGCCGGCCGGATGTCGCCTTCAGGTATTTCGGACGGCTGGAAGACAAGGATACGGCGGATTATTTTTCGGTCACGCTCAAAAAAGACCAAAAGCTTGAAGTCAGCCTGGAGACACCGACGGCCGATGGGGATTTCCGGCCCGTTATGGTGTTCTTCGGCCCGGGCATGAGCAAACCCACTGAGGACCCGGTCATCCGGATAGGCGACCCGAACGGCGGCATCGTACTGCGCGAGAACAAAGAGCCGCGCGAAACGAATTTCGACAGGCTGACGCTGACGTCCTTCAACCGAGGGCCGTCGCTCAAGTTCATCGCCCCGAAAGACGCCACCTACGGCCTGGCGGTCCGCTCTCCTAAAGGGGATGCCGGGCGCTACATCCTGCGCTTCAAAGGGAAGGACGAATTCGACTGGAAGAACGTCGTCGCCTTCTTCGTGGACGCTATCCGCGCCATCCTGCGCCAATACTGATATGCCCGGAACCCTCCACATCGTCGCCACGCCCATCGGCAACCTGCAGGACATGACCCTGCGCGCGTTAAGCATCTTGCGCTCGGCGGACCTGATCGTCTGCGAGGACACGCGCGTGACGTCCAAGCTCCTGGCCGGGCACGACATCCGCAAGCCGCTCATGAGCCTGCACGAGCATTCCGGCGAGGCCGCGCTGGCGAAGATAATCAAGGCCATCGAAGACGGACAAAACGTCGCCTACGTGAGTGATGCCGGGACGCCGGGCATGAACGACCCCGGAGGCAAGCTCGTCGAAGCCGCCTTCGCCGCCGGATTGAGGGTCGAACCGATCCCCGGAGCCTCGGCCCTGACGGCCGCGATATCGGTCTGTGGTTTCCCTATGGACGAGTTCGTCTACCTCGGCTTTGTGCCGCACAAGAAAGGGAGGCAGACCATGTTCACGGAGATCGCCGCGGACAAGCGCCCCTGCGTCATCCTCGAATCAACCCACCGCATCCAAAAGACGCTCGAGGCGCTGGCCGGGGCATTGGATGAGAAGCGCCTCGTTTTCGTGGGCAGGGAGCTGACCAAACTGCACGAGACCCTCTATCGCGGGACTTGCCGCGAAGTTCTGGAACAACTATCCAAGACCTCAAGCAAGGGCGAATTCACCGTCATTGTCGGCCCGCAGCCGAAAAGGTAAACTTCCTGTACGTGTCATTGCGAGCATAGCGAAGCAATCTCAGGAGATCGCCGCGCTGCGCTCGCGATGTCACAAAAAATATGTCCACTTTCATCATCAACCTAATCCTCGTCCTGCTCATCCTGGGCTATGTCGGGATGGGGCTCAAGGACGGTTTCGTACACACCCTCGGCCGGTTCCTCGGCGCCATCCTCGGCTTCCTGGCCGCCCGCGCCTGGTCCATCTGGCTCGTCGGCATCTTGGGCATCTTCATGCCGGCCGGCTGGGCGCGGCTTATCGCCTTCATCTTGATATTCATCGCCATCACCCGCGTATTCGGGATGGTCTTCAAGCTCGTCGACGGCATCTTCGAGATCATGAAGCTCTTGCCGTTCCTCAAGTCCATCGACAAGTTCCTGGGCGCGTTCCTCGGGTTCGTCGAAGGCATCATCTTCATCGGCGGCGCCATCTACCTCATCCTGACCTTCAAGCTCTCGCCGACCCTCATCACCTGGGCAACATCGTCCAAGATAGCCGTTTGGATCTACGCCATCTTCCAGAAGGTGCTGGGGTTGCTGCTGTAGATTTCACCCATGGATTCCCGCTTTCGCGGGAATGACGGATGGGAAGGCGGATATTTACTTATCCGTACTTTTTACGTAACCTTTGCGGCATGAACAAGTTCTACCTCACGACCCCCATCTATTACGTCAACGACAAACCGCACATCGGTTCGACCTACACGACCGTCATCGCGGACGCTTTGGCGCGCGCCCACCGCTTGCGCGGGGACCGGACTATGTTCCTGACCGGTACCGACGAGAACAGCCAAAAGAGCGTGGAGGCCGCGGAAAAGGCGGGGGAGAAGGACCTGCAGGCCTATCTCGACAGGATGGCCGAGGTCTGGCAGACGACCTGGAAGACACTCAACATCTCGAACGACGATTTCATCCGCACGACCGAGCCGCGCCACCACGCGGCCGTGGAACGGTTCTGGAAGGCGGTCCAACAGACCGGCGACATCTACAAGTCTAAGTACACCGGCCAATATTGTGTGGGCTGCGAGTCGTTCAAGACCGACCAGGATCTGGTCGACGGCAGATGCCCGCTCCACCCGAACAAGGAACTCCAGACCGTGGAGGAAGAGAATTGGTTTTTCCGCGCCTCGGCCTACCGCGACGCGCTGCTCAAGCTCTACGAGGAGCGGCCCGAATTCATCCAGCCGACCGCGCGGCTCAACGAGATCCGCAATTACGTCAAGGACGCGTTCCAGGATTTCTCCATCTCGCGCGAGGTCAGCAAGCTTTCGTGCGGCATCCCGGTGCCGGGCGACGACAGCCAGCGCATCTATGTCTGGTTCGACGCGCTCATCAACTACCTGACGGCCGCGGGCTACGGCACAGATGACGCCAAGCTCAAGGAGTGGTGGCCGGCGGACGCTCACCTCGTAGGCAAGGACATCATCAAATTCCACTGCGCGCTGTGGCCGGCCATGCTCATGAGCGCAGCCAAGTCCGACGAAGCGCTGCGCGGCGCGGACGGCAAACCGCTCTTGCCCAAACACGTTTTCGTCAACGGTTTCTTCACGGTCGACGGCCAGAAAATCAGCAAATCGCTGGGCAACGCCATCGATCCGCTGGAGCTGACGCAGGCCTACCCGTTCGACGCCATCCGCTATTTCATCCTGCGTGAGATAACATTCGGCGAGGACGGGGATTTCTCGCGGCAGCGCCTGGCCGACCGCTATACCTCGGACCTCGGCAACACGCTCGGCAACCTACTCAACCGCGCGGTCAACATGAGCCGCAAGTATTTCGACGGCAAAGTGCCGGCGGTTTCCGGTCAGCTGGTCGAGGCTACGCTCAAACCCATCGCCAATTGGGACGCGGCAGCGCTCAAACGGACGTGGGATGAAGTCGAGAAAGCCGTCGAGACGGCGCGGTTCGACGTCCTGCTCGAAAACGCATGGAACGGCGAAGGCTGGTCGCTCATCAAGACCAACAAGCTCGTGGAAGAGACTAAGCCGTTCCAGCTGGCCAAAACAGATTTGGACGCGACCGCGGCCGTCCTCTACATCCTGCTCGAATCCTGCCGCCAGTTCGCCTGGATGCTCGAACCTGTCATGCCAGAAACGGCCGCCAAGATAATCCGGCAGCTCGGCCAGGATCCGGAAGCGGAACGCATAAAGGACATCGAAACATTGAAGAAGTGGGGCGGGTTGGAGCCCGGCTCCGCGCTCCCCGAACCCGAGATATTGTTCCCGAGATTGAGTTAGTTTCGTCATTCCTGCGGAAGCAGGAATCCACGGCCGCTTGGATCCCAGCTTTCGCTGGGATGACAAACATATGGCTCCTATACTCATCGACACCCATTGCCACCTGCATTTCCCGGCCTACAAGGATTCCTTGCCGGATGTCTTGCAGCGCATGCAGGAAGCAGACACCTGGGCCGTCACGGTCGGGACCACGGCCGGGACGTCGCGCGGCGGCATCGAATTCTGCCGCCGGCACGAGAACGTCTGGTGCACGGTCGGCTATCATCCCGAACATCTGACCTCGTCGTTCCATGACGAGAACGAAGGCGAACATGAACCGTACGATTTTAACGCCATTCGCGAACTCGCCAAAGATGGCAGGGTCGTCGGGATAGGCGAGACCGGCCTGGATTTTTTCCGCATCGACCCGGACCGCGACCGTGCGGCCGCCGAGAAGCTGCAGGAGGACGTCTTCCGCCGTCACGTCGCCCTATCCCAGGAGATGGGCAAGCCGCTCGTGATCCATTGCCGCGAGGCCAGCGACCGCTTGCTCTCGATCCTCGAGGAGGAGAAGCGCCAAGGCAGGGAAGTGCGCGGCGTCATGCATTGCTACACCGGCGATTGGGTCGAGGCGCAGCGCATCCTGGCGCTCGGCTTGCACATCTCGTTCACCGGCATCGTCACTTTCGGCATCAAGAAGTCGCAGGACCCCGAGAAGCACGTCCACCGCGTCATCGAGCGCATGCCTCTGGAGAGGCTGATGATTGAAACCGATGCGCCCTGGCTCGCGCCTGAACCGCACCGCGGGGAACAGAATGAGCCGGCGTACGTCGATTTCGTGGCGCGCAAAATCGCGGAACTGCGGAAAATGGAATATTCCGAGGTCTGCCGCCTGACGACGGAAAACGCCATCAGGTTCTTCGACCTCGGCCGATAAGTTCCGCGCCTTAACCATTCGCCATGGATGGAGACCGGCGTTTTTTTCGTCTTCCATTGACCTTTTCCCCGGCTCAATGTACACTCGCGGCGCGACTGACGTATGGCCGGACCTGACAAACAAGGCAACCTGAAGATGCTCGAAGCGCTGTCCTTCGTCTGGGACATGGTGGTCATCATCGCGCTCCCGACGACTCTCCTCGCCCTCGGAGGACGCTGGCTGGACCGGAAACTCGGGGCCACCCCGTGGTTCACGCTCCTCGGCCTGGTCCTCGCCCTCGGCATCGCCTACATCCTCGTCAGCCGCAAAGCCAAAGACATCGCCAAACGTTTAGCTGACCCACCGAAATGAACATCCCCATAGCCGCCGAACCCATCTTCGAAATCGGACACTTCACGGTCACGAACGCTTACATAAATTCGACCATCATCACCCTGGCCCTGGTGATTTTCGCTTTCGCCTTCAGCCGCATCATCAAGCGCATACCCAGCCGACCGCAGATCGCCGTCGAATCCCTGCTGGAATTCCTGATGGGCTATTTCGACCAAGTGACCGGCTCGCGTGAGAAGACCAAGCGCTTCCTGCCGCTGGTCGGCTCGCTTTTCCTGTTCATCCTCCTCTCGAACTGGCTGGGCCTCTTGCCGGGGACCGGCTCCATCGGCAAATGGGGATTGATGCACGGCGAGCTCGAGTTCATCCCGGTCCTGCGGCCGGCCAACAGCGACCTGAACCTGACGCTGGCCATGGCCCTGGTCTCGGTCATCACTTCGCACCTCATCGGCATGGTCACGTTGGGTTTTTTCGCGCACTGGAACAAATTCATCCAGCTCGGGGGCATCTGGAAGGCGATCAAGGCATTCAAGCCCATGGACATGATCACGGCCTTGGTCCAGTTCGGCGTCGGCCTGCTCGAGCTGGTTTCCGAGGTGGCGAAGGTCCTGTCGCTCTCACTGCGCCTGTTCGGCAACATCTTCGCCGGAGAGGTCCTCATGACCGTCATCTCGTCGCTCATCTCGTTCTTCGTGCCGCTGCCCTTCATGGCGCTTGAGCTAATCGTCGGCGTCATCCAGGCGACAGTGTTCTCGATGCTGACCCTGGTCTACCTCACGACCATGACGACGTCGCACGATTCGCACGAAGAAAAGCACGGGGAAGGGCACGCCCCGGCCCACGCCTAGCCCCCAGCGCCGAATCCCGAGCTAGTCTCTGGGGACTCGGCGCTTGGGACTGGAATCCCGAGCATCATTCATTAACCGGCGGAACGGACGACGTTAAACCAAAAAAAAATCGTCGAGCCGCGAAGCCCAAACCATTATGGATGCAGAATCCGTAAAGCTGCTGGCCAAAGCCTGCGCCATCGCCATCGGCGGTATCGCGCCCGCGTTCGCCATCGGCAAGATCGTGGCCAAGGCCATGGAATCCATCGGCCGCAACCCGGAGTCGACCGAGAAGCTGTTCGTCCCGATGCTGCTCGGCGCCGCGTTCGCCGAAGCCATCGCCATCTACTCCCTGGTCGTCGTCTTCACCTTGTAATTGCCGTTTGCGACGTCCCGCGTCTCGGACGCGGGACGGATCCAACCGAAAATTATGGTACACGAAGCATCCCAAGGCGTGCTCGGCACGCTCGGCATAAGCTGGAAACTATTCCTGGCCCAGCTTATCAATTTCGCGATCGTGGTCGCGGTCATGTGGAAGTGGGTCTACACCCCGCTCCTCAAGATGATGGACCAGCGCGCCAAAGATATCGCCCAGGGGCTCAAAGACGCCGGCGAAGCCAAGAAGCGTTTGGCCGAAGGCGACGCCGAAAAGGAAAGGCTGATCAGGGAAGCCAAGAACGAGGGGCAGAAGCTCATCGACGAAGCCCAAAACAGGTCCGAGGCTTTGCGCCAGGAAAAGCTCGAGCAGACCAAGGCGGAAATCGAAAAGATCGTCGCCGAGACCAAGGAGCGCATCAACCAGGAGAAGGAAGCGACCTACAGCGCGCTCCAGAACGACATCGCGGAACTCATCGCGCAGGCGACGGAGAAGGTGGCGCTGAAGTTCGACGAAAAGCAGCAGCGCCTGCTGATTTCCGAGGCGCTGTCCGAACTCAAGAAAGCCAAGGCTGAATGATATGGCGATCCAAACGCGCCGCATCAAGGACATAGCCCAGTCCCTGGTCCAGACGGCCCAGGAGAAGGAGTGCGTCGCCGAGGTCGTGCGCAGCGTGCACCTGGTGGCGCTGGCGGCCAAGGCGCACAAGCGCTTCTTGGCCGAATACGCCGACGCCGCGACGCCCTTGGCCGACCGGCGGCATGCCCTCATCGAGACTTTCGAAGCTTCCGTCCACCCTTTCGTCCTGAACGCGCTCTGCGTCCTGCAGGAGGCCGGGTTGCTCAAGGACTTCCGCACCTTCGCCGACGCCGTCATCGACGCGGCGCACGACTTAGCCCAGCACCACGAAGTCGTCGTCCGCTCGGCCGTGCCGCTCACCCCAGACGAACGCAGCGACGCCACAGCCATCCTGAAAGGCAAGCTCGGCGGTACCCAGCACATCCACGAGGAAATCGACCCCTCGCTGCTCGGCGGCCTGCTCATCCAGGTGGGGGACTGGACTTTCGACGCCAGCGTGAAAGGAAAGATCCAGCGGCTCAAGCAGTCCATGTCCGCCGCCTAACCCGAACTAACCAACCAACGGAAATATGAACGCCAAAAACGTGACGGCCGCGGCCCACATCGCGGACAACCTCAAGAAACGGATCGAGAAATTCGAAGCCGGCGTGCACGAGACCGAGACCGGCATCGTGCGCGACGTCGGCGACGGCATCGCCTCCATCACCGGGCTGTCGAAGGCCCGGTCCATGGAGCTGCTGAAATTCGGCAACGGCGAGATGGGCGTGGTGCTCAACCTGGAACACGACCGCGTCGGCGCCATGGTGCTCGGCGAATGGCAGACCATCAAAGCCGGCGACGAAGTCGAGACGACCGGCAAGATCCTGTCCGTCCCGGTCAGCGACGCGCTCATCGGCCGCGTGGTCGATACTCTGGGCCGTCCCCTCGACGGCAAGGGCGCCATCAAGGCAAAGACGGACTATCCGGTCGAGAAAATCGCCCCGGGCGTCATGTCGCGCCAGCGCGTCAGCGTCCCGCTCATGACCGGCATCAAGGCCATCGATGCCACGACCCCGATCGGCCGCGGACAGCGCGAGCTCATCATCGGCGACCGCCAGACCGGCAAGACAGCCATCGCCATCGACACCATCATCAACCAGAAGGGGAACGGCGTGGTCTGCGTCTACGTAGCCATCGGACAGAAGGACTCGAAAATCGCCAAAATCATGGGCAAGCTGCAGGAAGCCGGAGCCATGGACCACACCATTCTCGTGGTCGCGAGCGCCTCGACCCCGGCGGCTCTGCAGTACATAGCGCCATACGCCGGCTGCGCCATGGCCGAGTTCTTCATGGACCAAGGCAAGGACGTGCTCGTCATCTACGATGATCTCTCGAAGCAAGCCTGGGCTTACCGCGAAGTCTCGCTGCTCTTGCGCCGCCCGCCGGGCCGCGAAGCCTATCCAGGCGACGTGTTCTATCTCCATTCCCGTCTCCTTGAACGCTCCTGCCGCCGCAGCGCCGAAGCCGGAGGGGGTTCGATCACGGCTTTGCCGATCATCGAAACCCAGGCCGGTGACGTTTCCGCCTACATCCCGACCAACGTCATCTCCATCACCGACGGCCAGATTTACCTCGAAGGCGACCTGTTCTACCGCGGCATCCGTCCGGCCATCAACGTCGGCTTGTCCGTATCCCGCGTCGGCTCCGACGCTCAGACCAAGGCCATGAAGAAGGTAGCAGGTCAGCTCAAGCTCGACCTGTCGCAGTTCGCGGAACTCGAAGCGTTCGCCCAATTCGCCACCGATCTTGACGAAGCTACGCGCAAGCAGATTGAGCGCGGCCGCCACACCATCGAAGTGCTGAAGCAAGGCCAATACGAGCCCATGTCCATGGAGCACCAAGTCGCCGTGCTGTACGCCGTGACGCGCGGTTATGTGGACGGAGTACCGCTCGAAAAGTGCCGCGATTGGGAATCCGGACTGCACCGCTTCCTGGACGTCCAGTACTCCGCCTTGATGGCCGAAATCGCCGAAAAGAAGGCGCTCGAACCGAACATCGAAGACGGGCTCAAGAAAGCCCTGGAGGATTGGAATAAGACGTTCGCGGCCTAACCGACCCACCCGCCATGCCTGTCTCAACCAGATTAATCCGCGGACGCATCAAATCCGTGGCCAACACCCGCAAGATCACCAAAGCCATGGAGCTGGTGGCCGCGGCCAAGATGCGCAAGGCCATCCAACTGACCTTAGCTTCGCGCGAATACGCACGGACCATCGGCCAGGTGGTCGGCGAGGTCAGCGGCCTGGTCGACCCGAACGCCCATCCGCTCCTCGCCGGTCGACCCGTGGCCAAAAGGACGATCCTGGCCATCGCTTCTTCCGATCGCGGCATGTGCGGAAGTTTCAACGCCCAGCTCCTGCGCAAGGCAATGGATTTCATCAAGACGCGGAACGAGGAAGTGGCCGTAGTCACCATCGGCAAACGCGCCGAACAGGCTGTCCGGCGCGCCGGATACCCTATCCTCGCGGCTTTCGGCTCCATTTCGGACTCCCCATCGTTCGAACGCACCACTCCCATCGGCAGCCTGCTATATGGTGAATTCACGGCAGGACGGGCAGACCGCATCTTCGTGGCCTACACGGATTTCAAGAATGCGCTGGTCCAGATACCTGCCGTGTCACAACTCCTGCCGATCATCCCGGAAGCAGACCTGCCTAAGGCCATAGCCGAGCAGGAGGACGAGCCTGAACTCGAGGAACCCAAAGCGTTGTTCGAACCGGACGCACCCACGCTCCTCGACACGCTCCTGCCGCGGCTCCTCGAGATGCAGATTTACCAGTCGCTCCTCGAATCGGCCGCCTCCGAACAATCTGCGCGCAACACGGCTATGCACAGCGCCACGGACAATGCGACCAATATGCTGGATGACCTGACCCTGACCTTCAACCAAGCCCGCCAAGCCATGATCACCCGCGAGATTTCCGAGATTTCAGCCGGCAAAGCGGCCCTCGAATAGCCCCACGGAACTAACCACCAATCAACCAATATGAGACACGGAAAAATCACCCAAGTCATCGGTCCTGTCGTGGACGTGGCTTTCGAAGGGGACGCCCCGGCCATCTACACCGGCCTGGAGGTGGACAATGAAGGCCAGAAGCTCGTGCTTGAGGTCGAACAGCATCTCGGCGGCGGGGAAGTCCGCTGCATCGCCATGTCGACGACCGACGGCCTCCAACGCGGGATGAAAGCCGCCGACACCGGCGAGCCCATCAGCGTGCCGGTCGGCCGCGAGACGCTCGGCCGCATGTTCAACGTGAGCGGCGACGCCATCGACGGGCTGGCTCCGGTCAAATCCAAGAAGAAATACCCGATCCACCGGAAGGCACCGGACTTCAAGGAGCAATCGACCAAGGCCGAGATCCTCGAGACCGGCATCAAGGTCATCGACCTCATCTGCCCGTTCCTGAAAGGCGGCAAGATCGGCCTTTTCGGCGGCGCCGGCGTGGGCAAAACAGTCGTCATCACCGAACTGATCCGCAACATTGCCAGCGAGCACGGAGGCTTTTCGGTGTTCGCCGGCGTCGGCGAACGCTCGCGCGAGGGCAACGACCTGTACCGCGAGATGAAGGAGTCGGGCGTGCTCGACAAGACTTCCCTCGTCTTCGGCCAGATGAACGAACCGCCGGGAGCCCGCGCCCGCATTGCGCTGACCGGCCTGTCCATCGCCGAATACTTCCGCGACGAGGAGAACCAGGACGTACTGCTCTTCATCGACAACATCTTCCGCTTCACCCAGGCCGGTTCCGAGGTGTCGGCCCTGTTGGGCCGCATCCCTTCGGCCGTGGGCTACCAGCCGACGCTGGCGACCGAGATGGGCGCGATGCAGGAACGCATCACTTCGACCAATAAGGGCTCCATCACCTCGGTCCAGGCCGTCTACGTGCCGGCCGACGACCTGACCGACCCGGCCCCGGCCACGACCTTCAGCCACTTGGACTCGACCGTGGTCTTGGCCCGCTCGCTCTCGCAGCTCGGCATCTATCCGGCCGTGGACCCGCTCGATTCGTCATCCACCATGCTCGATCCGAACATCGTCGGCGAACGCCATTACAAGGTCGCCCGCGGCGTGCAGAAGGTGCTCCAGCGCTACAAGGACCTGCAGGACATCATCGCCATCTTGGGCATGGAAGAACTCTCTGAAGAGGACAAGCTGTCAGTAGCCCGCGCCCGCAAGATCCAGAAATTCCTGTCCCAGCCGTTCCACGTGGCCGAGGTCTTCACCGGCGTGGCCGGCAAGTACGTCAAGCTCGAGGACACCATCCGCGCTTTTGAGGAAATTCTTGAAGGCAAACACGACGGGAAGCCTGAACAAGCCTTCTACATGAAGGGTGGAATCGAAGAAGTAACCGGATAAAACCGAGTAGAGACCCCTCGACTTCGCTCGAGGCGACAAGTATGCCAATCCATTTCGAACTCATCACCCCAGAACGCGTCGTCTTCCGCAGGGAAGCCGACAAGATAACCCTGCCGACCGCGGCTGGCGAGATTACGGTATTGCCGGGCCATATCGGATTGGTCGCCGCGCTCGTGCCGGGAATCGCCAAACTGAAGACGCAGGACGGGGAAGAGGAAGTCGCCGTTTCAGGCGGCTTCATCCAGGTCGGGAAAGATCAGGTCCGCGTCCTGGCTGATACGGCCGAAAGAGGGGAAGAGCTTGACCTGAACGTCATCGAGGAAGCCAAACGACGCGCCGAAAAGGTCATGAAGGAAGCGGTTCGGCTGGACGACAACCAATACGCGGCGGCAGTGGCTGCCATGGAACGTGAGATGGCCCGCTTTAAATTAGCCCAAAGACGCAAACACGCACCGCGCAGCACTCCGACCATTGACTCCGCAAACTAGCCAAAAAGCCTACAATCTGGTTATTATTAACCATGCGGCTCTTCATCGGGATTCCCTTGAACGAGAGCCTTCGGGGTTACCTGCAGGAATCTTTCAGGTTGCTGGAAGACAGGCCGCTTAAATACCGTCCGTTGCCGCCCGGCAACTGGCATCTGACCTTGGCTTTCCTGGACGAAGTGGCTCCGGACAAGGTCGACGCCCTGTCTGCCCTGCTTGAGGATTGCGCCAAAAAACCCCCAAAAGGGGCGTTTTTAATCAACCGATTCGAGACGTTTCCGGCCAAAAAACCCGCCAGGGTAGCCGCCAGGGCCACGGCCGTCGATCCGGAAAGTTGGCGGTCTTTCGCCAACCGGGTCCGCGATTACGCCTCGATCGTCGCCCCCGAGCTCGACCGCAAGCCCTGGCTGCCGCACATCTCCATCGGACGGGCGCTCAAGCGCACGACTTTGCCGGTCTGGAGCCGCCCCATCATCGAGTACGCCTGGGTACCGGAAGCCTTCCAGCTCGTAAAAAGCACCCTGACCGCGGACGGATCAGTCTATGAACCAATCGCAGAATATAAACTCGAGCTTTGACTGCTTCGGACTGGTGATCCGCGGCTTGGGTTATGATGAGCTGCTGGAACAAGCGGACAGGCT
Organism: uncultured Gammaproteobacteria bacterium; assembly: GCA_964415965.1. GTDB lineage: Bacteria > Patescibacteriota > Patescibacteriia > 2-12-FULL-60-25 > 2-12-FULL-60-25 > CAIKNB01. Next base: position 601,229 of record CAYQCK010000001.1, on the reverse strand, counting down.
GAACGGACTCGGCAAGCAAGCCATGCTAGTCACGACCAATCCCGAGATACTCCTTTACGCGAAAAAACATCCCGACTACTGGAACATACTCCGCCAAGCGGATTTCCGTCTGGTCGACAGCTTCGGCCTAGAGCTCGCAGGCAGGATGCGCGGCGCCAAGCCGTCCAGGCTTGCTGGAGTCGATTTGGCCTGGAGCTTATGCGGCACGGCCGAAGCGCGCGGCTGGAAAATCGGGATCATCGGCGGCCAGCCAGGAATCGCGGACAAAGCCGCCTGGAATCTCCGCCGGACTTTTCCGCAACTGCAAATCATGGCCGAACAAGGCGGCGCCATTAAGCCTGACGGGACGGACGACGAAACAGGCGCCGAAGCGCGCTATCGGCTGACGCATTTCGCCCCGGATATCATGTTCGTCGCCTTCGGGCATCCGCGGCAAGAAGCCTGGATCGCCCGTCATCTCCATGAGATGCCGAGCGTGAAAATCGCGGTCGGCGTCGGAGGAACCGTGGATTTCTGGGCCGAGACACGCAAGCGGGCCCCGGGATGGATGCGCAAGACCGGTCTGGAGTGGCTGTATCGCCTCATCCGCGAGCCTAGCCGCTGTAAAAGGATCCTGGACGCTGTCGTCGTCTTTCCTTTGACCTTCTTGTTCGATAACGTGCGCAGCGAGAAGCTTTGACCATCGACTATCTACTTCGACTCACGACTATGCACCTGAAAATCGTCGACGGCTGGAAAATCCGCAACACGGTGGACACCGACTTCAGCGGATGGGGAACGCACGCGGATTATCCTTACATCCCGCTGGGCGAAATCTGGCTCGATAAGTTCCTGAAGACGGAGCGCCAGCTCATCCTGAGCCTCATCAAACTGGAACGTTCGATGCGCGGGAAGTCCTTCCGCCTCATCCGCGCCAAAGCCAAGAAGACACTGACGTTGCCGAAGAAATCCAAACCCAAGATCCTGAAGACCGAGAAACACGGCAAATACAAGGTCGTGTACGTCGACGGCGCCCAGGTCCGGAGCCAGGACGACCCGTACTTCATCCTCGGCGGCCACGACCTGGTCTACCCGTACATCCCGAAGAACGAAATCTGGATCGACACCCGTTCAGACGAACGCGAATGGAAGTACACCTTGGTCCACGAGATGCACGAACGCGAGCTCATGGGCAAAGGCATGGCTTACGACAACGCCCACGATTTCGCCCTGGCCATGGAGCGCATGCAAAGGCGCGAAGACGGCGTGGCGGAATTCGTCCGGGGCTGACTATGACGTACCGGAAGATGATCGGACTTCTGCGCGGGAGCGTCGGCCGGAATGCCGCCTACCGCCTCAAGACGCTGGAGACCAGGCGCTACGCGAATGGGTCTTATGGGGTTTTCGTCGTCGAACGCCGGAAAAAACTCCAAGCCAGGCCGACCGTTCTGCTGGTCGGCACGCTGCACGGCGACGAGCCCGCCGGAGCTTATGCCCTGACCCACCACCTGGAAGAGATGATCCGCCAGAGCGAGAAATCGGCGGTCAATCTGCTGGTCGTGCCTTGCGGCAATCCCTACGGGTTGGACAAACGGACAAAATACAATCCGCACAACAAGAAGACCAACGGAGGTTTCGTACATCCCGAAATCGGCGAACCGTCGCCGGAATCCAACCGCCTCAAACGACTGCTGTCCGGCTCGAAGGCTGGATACTATCTCGATCTCCATGAGGACAAGGACATGCGAGGCGTTTATCTTTACGCCTTCAAGGACCGGAGCCTGGCGAAAAAGCTGCTCCACGCGATGGCCAAGACGCTGCCCATCGAGGAAAATCCCTGGATGGATGACCCGGATTTCAAGGATCGGCGCATCGACCTGAAAAACGGCATCGTCTTCGAAATGCACGACGGCTCGTCGGAAGATTTCATGAGCCATCGCCCCGGATGCCGCTTCGCCGGGGCGCTCGAGACCCCATCTTCATATTTCCCCATAGCCAGACGCGCCCGCGCCCAAGCCGATGCGGCCATCGAGCTGATCCGCACGGCTGGCCGCGTCCGTCCCTAACCGACCACCGGAGATGATAAAACTCAAACCATTCAGCCAGTCCGAAGACAAATGCGGTCCGGCGTGCGTAAAAATAATACTTGACCATTACGGTCGGGAATATTCCGAGGAAGAGCTGGCGAAGATCGCCCACACGACCCCGGACATCGGGACGAACCACGAGGACCTCGTCACCGCCGTGGAGACGCTGGGACTTACCCCCGCGGTCAAATCGAACGCGACGCTCGACGACCTGAAGGCCTATCTGTCAAAAGACGTCCCGGTGATAGTCGGGTGGTGGGATGTCGACGAATACCACTACAGCGTCATCTTCGACATCGACGACAGGCAAATCAGGATGATGGACCCCGATTCGGAAACGGGGGAATGCACCATGCCCATCCCCGAATTCGAGAAGGTTTGGTACGACACCGACAGCGAACTCGACACCATCGTCAGGCGCTGGATGATGGCGATCCCGAAAAATTGACGCAAAAACAAAACCCCGCGCATCCGAGGACCGGATGGCGGGGTTGTTTGAAGGAGGGGGAAGGAAGGCTACCAGGTCGAGACTTTGACCAGGGTCGAGGTCAAGTCGTTGACCAACGGATCCGTAGTCCAGTCTGCCGAGCTGGGCAGGGTGAGGGCGATGTGCGGCAATTCGCTCTGATCGCTCCACACCTGCGTGCCCTGGACATGCCAGGCACCGAGCCCGTTCTGGTCAGGCCACATCCCGACGTTGAAGATGCCGTAGCTGGCCGCATAGGGCGCATAAGCGTCGTTCTGCAGCAGATAGCCGGTCTTCACTACGGGGTTGGGGTCCTGTGCCAGTTTGGTCGTCATTGAGCAACCCAGCGTGACCGACTGGAGGTTCGCTAACAGCTCGTATTGGTAACCTGAGCCGCTCACGATTTCCTCGTTGGTGAACGCCGCAATCAGGCGGTAGACCGAACCGGACAGCATCGTCAAGGACTCGAACTTGAGGTCCGAACCGGTGTAGCCGTCGACAAGCGAGTAATCGCTCGCCGCGATTTCCATGGCGCTGCGGTACAGACGGGCATTCGAGAGAACCGGATCGCAGCCCTCAAACTTGATGTCAAATGCGTACTGCTTGATGGCGACATTCGGCACGATATTTTGGGCCTGATCAAGGATGCCGTCAGCCGCCACCTGGAACCGGTACAGATCCTGTGAGCCGACTCCGAGATTGCCGAACGGCGTCTGCAATTTGCTGAAGATAGGCCGCGACTTGCGCAAGACCATCACATTCGGTTTGGCGACTCCGACCGAAGAGGCGTAAAGCCGTTCGCCGGAAGTTTCGCCCGTGGACCGCAGGTTGAACCGATTCAGGTATTCCGTCGGCCACTCGCCGCCCATGATGCTGTCGGAGAGGCCCACGCGCGGCTGATGGCCGGAGCGGGGGACGCCATGCTGGGCACCGTTGACGGCGGCGCCGGGGAGCGGAGCCGCGTACTTGACCCACACCTGGATGCTCGTGGATCCGTCCTTTGGCACCTGGATAGGGCTGCCGGACATGTCCGCATCGTTGCATCCCGTCGGCGATGCCGGCAGGACGGTCTGGCCATGGATGATTCCGGCCGAGGCCACAGCAACAGCCACGACATCGGCGTTGTCCGCGAGCAGCTCCGAATCCTGGATGACGCTGGAGCGATCAATCGTCGCCGCCTCGTACTGGGCCATGGCTTTGTAGCTCGCGGCCACGAACCAGCTATCCTTGCCGCCGATCACGATCTGCGCCGCCGGATGTCCGTCGGCCTCGATCTTGAGCGTGCCGGAGGGTCGGATGGTCTGGGAAACGATCGGCGCATTTGAGAGCTGCGCCGTCGAGACTTCGGGCGCCAAGATGATCTGCGGCGCCTGCTGGGTGATGAGATCGATGGCGCTCGAGACTTGCTTGATGCCGAACGCTACGCGATCGTAGGGCCAGTCCGGGCTGATGTTCGAGGAAATCGACATCTTCACGGTAAGTGCGATGGACGAACCACCGGGCACCACGAGCTGCGGTGAGAAGTGGAGCGAACCGTCCGTGTTCGGAGCCCAAGCCAGACCGACCTGATCGGCGCCGCGATAGACGGCCACGCTCGTGACGAGCTTCTGGCAATCAGTCGCCTGGAACGGTCCGCCGTTGATGGAGCCGCGGCATTCCAGGTCAAGACCGTTGACCAGAATGTCATGACCGGCCGCCGAGGCCATGAAGCCCAGCGCCGGGACATTCTGCATCCTCTTGACGTAGATCGTGCTCGGCGGGTCGGCCATGAGGCCGAGCGTCAGTACCGATCCCGTGACGGCATCTGTGCCGCCGTCGTTCTCCGAACCTGCCGCACCCGCTGACCCGGCTTCGCCAGCAACTCCGCCAGTTCCCGAGGAACCGGCTTGGCCGCTGTTGCCTGCCTGGCCTGCATCGCCTGCCGAACCGGCTTCGCCAGAACTTCCGCCGACGCCACCCGTGCCCGAGGCACCGGACGAACCCGCCGCGCCGCCCGAACCACCGGAACCGGACGAACCCGAGCTGCCGGCTTGGCCGGACACGCCCGCGCTTCCCGCGTTCCCGGATGATCCTGACGAACCACCTTGGCCGCCGGTCGACTGGCCACCTTGGCCAGCCTGACCTGACGCACCGGCCGCGTTCGAGCCGCCGTTGCCGCCGACCGATTCTTCCGAACCGTCGACGCTGCCGCTGCAGCCGAGAGCACACGAAACAGCCACGAGACCGAACAACCGTGCGAATTCCTTGATCATTTCTAGCCTTTCTTCCTCTGTCGAGGTACGAGAGTCAATCCTCGTCTTAAGGATTATCCACCCTTAAAACAAACAAGAATAGCACAAAAAGCCCTTTTTGTCAAGGTTACGAGCTCGATATATTGGCTTAGTTAAGCAAAATTATTTGTGCTGCGTTGAGCTGAATCATTCCACGGTCACGCTTTTGGCCAAGTTGCGCGGTTTATCCGGGTCAAAACCCTTCGAGATCGCGACGTAGTACGCAAAGAGTTGGAGCGGCACGACCGCCAAGATGGGCTGGAGCATCTCCATGTTTCTGGGCATGAACAGGACTTCATCCGCGAAACGACCGACCTCTTCGTTACCCTCGGTCGTGACCGCGATGATGGGTCCGCCGCGGGCTTTGAGCTCTTGGATGTTGGACTTGGTCTTTTCGTACAGTCCGTCTTCCGGACATAGGACGAGGCAGGGGAATGACGGTTCGATGAGCGCAATGGGGCCGTGCTTCATCTCGCCGGCGGCGTAGCCTTCGGCGTGGATGTAGGAGATCTCCTTGAGCTTCAGCGCCCCTTCGTGGGCGATGGGCGCAAGATATTTCCGGCCGAGATACAGCATGTCCCGGCTCTTGCCCCAGCGCTCGGCCGCCAAACGGATGTTCTCGCGCTGATCGAGGACGGACCCGACGAGCTCGGGCAATCTTTGGAGTTCCTGGGCAATCTTTTGGCCGTAAGCCAATGACATCTGGCGCTGGCGGCCGAGGAAGAGCGTGAGCAGCGCCAGGACGGTCAACTGCGACACGAACGCCTTGGTCGAGGCCACGCCGATTTCCGGGCCCGCATGGTTGTAGACGCCGGCGTCGGTTTCGCGGGCGATGGTCGAGCCGACCGCATTGACGATGCCGAGCGTGAGCGCGCCTTTCATCTTGGCTTCGCGCAAGGCCGCCAGCGTGTCGGCCGTCTCGCCGGACTGGGTGATGGCCAGGACCGCCGTGTTGGGCGTGATTATGGGCTTGCGGTAGCGGAACTCGCTGCCGAGTTCGACTTCGACCGGGATGCCGGCATTCTCCTCGAGCATGTATTCGCCGACTAAACCGGCGTAATATGCGCTGCCGCAGGCGACGATGATAAGCCGGTCGATTTGGCGCAAACGGTCTGCCACGTCGCGCAAGCCTCCGAGCACGGCCAAGCCGTTTTCCGAATCGATGCGGCCGCGCACGGAATTGCGGATGACGTCCGACTGCTCCCGCATCTCCTTGAGCATGAAATGCGGCTGCCCGTTCTTTTGGGCCTCCTCGGCCGACCAATCGATGCTTTCCGGGGATTTGGCGACCGGCGCGTCATCCAACGAACTCACGCGGTAGCCCTGGCGATCCAAGACAGCCATCTCGCCGTCGTCCAGGAACACGACCTGGCGCGTGTGGCCTAGGATAGCGCTGGCGTCCGAGGCGACGAAGAATTCGTTGTCGCCGATGCCGAGCACTATGGGGCTGCCGAGACGGACGACGACGAGGACATCCGGCTGGTCAGCTGAAACGACAGCTAAACCATACGTCCCGCGCACCCGGCGCAGGGCCAGCCTGACGGCCATCGGCAAGTCGCAGGCTTCATCCTTCTGGATCTGCTCGATGAGATGGGCCAAGGTCTCGGTATCGGTTTCGGAGGCAAAGACGTGGCCCTGGGCTTCGAGTTCCCGCCGCAATTCGGAGTAATTCTCGATGATGCCGTTGTGGACCAAGGCCAAACGGCCGCTGCAATCGGCGTGCGGATGGGTATTGGCTTCGGTCGGCGGTCCATGGGTAGCCCAGCGGGTGTGGGCGATACCCAAGCTTCCGCCGAGCTCCTGGCCGGCCAGCCTATCCTCCAGCGCTTTGATCTTGCCGGGAGAACGGACGGTCCGGAGCACGACATCCAGCACGCACACGCCGGCCGAGTCGTAACCCCGGTATTCGAGGCGCTTGAGGCCTTCGAGCAGGATGGGCAAGGCCTGGCGCCGGCCCACATAACCGATGATTCCGCACATAGACCATAATCTTCCGGCGAACGCAGCCGGAATGCAAGCGGAATATGGACAAACTTCGGTTTTTCGCCTAACCTGGCCGCATTATGAGCGACAAAATCCGCGTGCGCTTCGCGCCCAGCCCGACCGGTTTTCTGCACATCGGCGGCCTGAGGACCGCGCTATACAACGAACTCCTGGCCAAGCAGGACGGCGGCACCTTCATCTTGCGCATAGAGGACACGGATCGGACGCGATTCGTCGAAGGTGGCATCGAGAACATCTGCCGCTCGCTCAAGACCATGGGCGTAACGCCGGACGAGGGTGTCTGGCTGGATGAAAAGGGCCAGGTGTTCGAACGCGGGGAATTCGGCCCATATCTCCAATCCGAACGCAAAGACCGGCACACGGCCTATGCCATCAGGCTAATGGACATGGATAAGGCCTATTACTGCTTCTGCGACGAAAAACGGTTGGCCGAGCTGCGCGAGAGCCAACAACTGGCCCACCAGCCGACCATGTACGACGGCAAATGCCGGAGCCTGACGCGCGCCGAGGCCGAAAAACGCATCGCGGCCGGCGAAAAGTACGTCATCCGCCTGAAATTACCGAAACAGGGGAGCGTGACGGCCCAGGACATCATCCACGGCGATATCAATTTCGACTGGGCGCTCATCGACGACCAGGTTTTGATCAAGTCCGATGGATTTCCGACCTATCACCTGGCCAACACCTGCGACGACCACGACATGGCCATCACTCACGTCATCCGCGGCGACGAATGGATAGCTTCGCTGCCGAAACACCTGTTCATTTACGAGGCTTTCGGTTGGACGCCGCCGAAATTCGCCCATTTGCCCCTGCTTTTGAATCCGGACCGCTCGAAGCTGTCCAAGCGCCAGGGCGATGTGGCGGTCGAGGACTATCTCAAGAAAGGATATCTGCCGGAGGCAATCTTGAATTTCATCGCTCTCTTGGGCTGGAACCCGACCGGTGACCGGGAAATCTACACCCACGACGAACTCATCAAGATGTTCGATCTGGCCAAAGTGAACAAATCCGGAGCCGTATTCAATCTCGAGAAGCTGGATTGGCTGAATGAACACTATTTGAGGACAATGAAGGACGAAGACTATCTGGCGCTCGTCCATCCGTTCGTCCAGGACAAATCCGATGACCACCAATTCATCGATCGCGCCCTGCTTTTGGTCCGCGACCGCGTGACTTTGCCGTCGCAAGTAGTCGATTTGACGGCCACTTTCTTCAAGGAAGAGCTGGATTATTCAAAAGCCAGCCTGACTTGGAAGACGCAAGGCAAAGAAGAGGCCAAGGAACGGCTCGTCGGAGTACAGGAGTTGCTCAAAGACATCGGCGAAGCCGCTTTCTCGACTACCGGCGCCAAGACCGAACACGAAAAACGCATCAAAGATTTCATAGCCCAAAAAGGCTGGGGCAACGGTGATACGCTTTGGCCGTTGCGCGTGGCCTTGTCCGGCGAGGAAAAGTCGCCCAGCCCGTGGGAATTGCTGGAAGTCTTGGGCAAAGAACGGAGCCTCAAACGTCTCGACGCAGCTATCCACCATCTGAGCTAGACGGGCCAGATACCTTAGCGCATAATTAAGGCATGCTCCGCCCCCGGGCGATTAAATTTTTGGTCTGGACCAACCTGATTGCCGCGCTTTCAGGTATTTCGGTCAACACGAATTGCGTCCAGGCAGCCGCTGATTCGGACGCCGTCAGCAAACAGCAGGTAGACACCCTGAACAGCGCCATCAAATCCAAACAATCTCAAGTCAAGGAACTCGATGGCTTGATCGACAAATACCGGGCGCGCATCGAAGAACAGGAAAAGGCCAAATCGACGCTCGAGAACGACGTGCTGATCATCGATAACCGCATCGCCAAGAAACTCCTGGATATCGAACGGGCCAAAGTCGAGCTGGAATCGACGAAACTCGAGATCCAATCGCTGGAACAGCAGATCAGCGACGAAAACCGGCGTATCGGCCGCCAGAAGGAATCCGCCGCCGAACTCATCCGCCGGATAAACGAAAAGGACAACGTCCCGACTTTCGAGATCCTGCTGTCGAAACCGTCCCTGTCTTCGTTCTTCGACCAGTTGGAACAGGACAAGAAGCTCCAGGAGGGCCTGACGGACGTCATGGAAAAGGTCAAAGGCCATAAGCAATCGCTTGAGCTGACCCGCAAGGACCTCGACTCCAAGCGCCTGACTTTGGAACAGGAGAAAAAACAGCTCCGCAAGGAACAGGCCCAGCTCGAGGAAGAGAAAAACTTCAAGATATCCCTGGCTGCAGAGACCAAGAACAAACAGTCCGAGTATGAGCGTCTGCTGTACGAACTGAACCAGCAGGAGCAGATGACGGCGGACGAAATCTCGAACCTGAAGAACGCACTCAAGGACAAGCTGGACAGCATCGACGAATCCCTGGCACGCGGCGACGTCCTGCTCAACTGGCCGTTCAAACCGATCGACGAAATCTACATCACGGCCCATTTCCACGACCCGACCTACCCGTTCCGCCAACGCTTCGCCCATCCGGGCACGGATTTGCGCGGCAAGGTCGGGACACCGGTCTACGCGGCGGCTGGCGGATACGTCGCCTGGAACAAACTCGGCAAGGCTTACGGCAACTACCTGATGATCGTCCACCCCGGCAATATCGCCACCATCTACGGCCACCTGAGCCGCTTCGCCGTCACGCCGGACACCTATGTCCAACGCGGACAGCTCATCGGCTATTCCGGCGGCATGCCGGGCCAACCGGGAGCCGGCCTCTCAACCGGTCCGCACCTGCACTTCGAGGTCAGGCAAGACGGCATCCCGGTGAATCCCGAAAACTACCTGCCGAGCCTGCCGGCCAAGGACGACGAATGAGACCGGCCATGAATCCGACAACCCAAAGCAGCCTTGACCAGGCTGCTTTTCGATGTTAAGAGACCGACAGGAGGGACTCATGCCGCCAAAAGAACCTTTGAGGTACAGGATCCTCAACCCGCGCAATACGCCGGAAATCCCCGGCATGACGGGAGACCGGACCTATGACCGTTCATTCGTCCTCTGCCTGAGCAGCGGCCATCACGCGGTGATTACCCTGGATAACTTCATCGAATTCCGCTCGCTCAAGACGCTTCCCCTTGATCTGACCGAGCGGATCAAGTTCATGCCCTGCGATTGCTGCAGGCAATCGGAACCGGCCCCGCTCTGGTTGGTCGACGCGCTCGAAAAAGCTCTGGCGGAACCGCCGCCAGCGAAACCGACCCGCGCCAAACCCAAGAAACGCCCGACCATGGGCGCGAAACGCCGCTGACTCGGCGGACCCCGAAAGGGTCCGCCGTTTTTTTCATCTTAACGAAGCCAAAACCGACTCGAGTTCGCTCAAGGTCGAGATACGCACCAAACGCGACCGCAGCTCCGTGAAATCGATGTCGGGGTATTCGGCTTTCAGTTCTTTCTTGAAATAGAAGGGGAGATGTTTGCGGAGCTTGACCAGCCCGCCTTCGCCATAGCGCTCGACTTGGTAGCGGGCATGGCGGAGGACGGTTTGGATACGCTCAGACAACGACGGCTCTACGTACTTCGTACTGAGTGCGTCGAATGCGGCGGCAATCTCGTTGAATAACCAAGGATTTCCCAATGCGCCGCGGCCGACCATGACGCCGTCAGCGCCGGTGAGCTCAAGCGCTTTCTTGGCCGTCGGACCGTCCACGACATCCCCGTTCAGGACGACGGGGATCGACAAGAGGCGTTTGACTTCACCAATCCGTTCCCAATTGGCGGTCCCCGAATAGCCCTGTTCCTTGGTCCGGCCGTGGACGGTGACGAGGTCGGCGCCAGCCTTTTCGAGGACTCTTGCGAATTCCAGGATTTCCGTTTCCTTCGACCAACCGAGCCGCGTCTTGACGCTGACCGGGACTTTGACCGCGGCTTTGACGGCCTTGACGATGACCGCGGCGCGCTCCGGGTCGCGCATGAGCGAGGAGCCGTCGAAATTCTCCGTGATTTTCCTGACCGGGCAGCCCATGTTGATGTCGATGCCGTCCGGCCGCTGGAGTTCCTCGACGATGCGCGCGGCCTCGGCCAGTTTGGCCGGGTCGTTGCCGAACAGCTGCTGGACGACCGGCCGTTCCGCGTCCGTTATCCCGGTCATGGCGCGGGTCTTGAGGCTGCCGCGCACGATGGCTTCGGCCGAGACCATTTCGCGCCAGATGTAGGGGACGCCGATTTCCTTGCAAATGCGGCAAAACGGCTGGTCCGTCATGTCAGCCATGGGCGCCAAGGCGATGATGGGTTTCGGAACGGATTTCCAGTCGAGCATAGGCGGAATCTAGCATTAATTGTCTTATCGGTCTAGATATGGAAATGCGCCCCGACGGATATCGGAGCGCATGAGTTCAGCGGGAATCGCTCGCCGCTTCCTTGAGCTCGAGCTTGCGGCACAGGTCCAGAAGGCCTCCGACCATGTCCTTGGTGCCGTTGCACTCGGCATCCCAAGTTACGATAGCTATCCCGTCCTTGTCGCGGACGCCGGCGCCGTGGCAATCGCCGGACGCCATCTCGAGGTAGAGACGGGCGGGGTTGCGGTACTTGCTGTTGCGGAAGCAGTCGCTGTAGAAGCGCAGGAAGCCGCGGTAGCCCAGGTGGACAAAGCCGCTGGCCAGGCGCTTGGCCAGGGCCAAAGTCAGGTCGTGGCTATTCTGGTATCCGGCTTCCTCGAACGAAATCCAGGCCGGACGCTTGCGTTCGACCAGGAAACCGAACAGGTCCGGCGCCATTTCGTGGGCCGTCGCGCCATCCCTGACCGTACGTCCCATGACCTCGGTACGTCCGCCGCGGAAGCGGCTCAAGGCATAACCCGTATCGGGCGTGGCCAAGCCGTCGTTGACCAGACGCTTGGGCGCATACAACCCGCCATCCAGCCACGACCAACCGTCCGGGACCGTCCGGATCAGGCTCGATATGGTGTTCGAATCGTCGGGTAACGCGAATTCAAATGTCGGCATCGCCGCACCTCCCCTTTGAAAGGACTGGTGCGACCTTAAACGCAAGCGGCCAAACGGTCAAGGCACGAGTGGCTTATCCGGCTTGTTGGCGGTCCGCACCTGGAGCTCGAAGCACTGGCGGCCGATCCCATGCTGCCACATGGTGTCGTACGGCCCGTAGCCGGCAGGCTTGGTCACGCCCGTGTCTTCGGATTTTTGGGCCGCGGTCTCGAAGGCGGCACAGAGCTCGTATTTGGTCTCGTCGATCTTGCGGTAATCGTACGCCTGCTTGGTCTGCGGATCGTTGATGCTTTCGAGATAGACATCCTGGGTACCCGCCAGCTGCTTGAGGTCATCCGGGATGTTTTTCTTCAGGGCGTAATAGCTGTCCAAAGCGTAGGTAATCTGCTGGAGGTTATTGACCCGCTGTTGGTCCATGCGCCGAGCCCGTTCTTGGGACGGCGAACCGACCACGACGAAGGCGGTGACTATGCCGGCGGCCACGCAGAGCGTGACGGTGCCGACGAATATCTTGAGTCCCGTTATTTTCATATGGCGATGGTTAGGATTTCTCTTCCTTCCGCAAATCCCACAGATAGTAGCCGAAGATGACGCCCGCGATGCCGCCGACCGTCAGGACCTTGAGGATGAAGCGCAACGTCAATTCGCCGCCCAGCATGTTGAACACGAGGGTGATGAGGTCGCCGATGATGACCCCGGCCGCCACGAAGAGCGTGATGTAGGTCAGCCACTTGCGGATCTTGGAGGCGCGTTTGTCCGGGTCGCGGAGGATTTCGCGATGCAGGAGCCAGGACATCGTGAGGAACAGGGGATAGGCGATGAGCAGGGCGGAAGCGCTCCAGCGGATGGCTTCGACCGTGCCGTCGTAGTATTGGCCATAAGGCACGATATCCGGCAGCCAACGGTTGATGAACTGGAAAAGCATCGTCCCGAAGCTAATGGCGCTGATATACAGCGTCAGGAAAGTCAGGAGATACATGAACGCCTCGCGGGCCGAAAGGTACGGTCGGCGCTTGGGTACGGGTACGGGAAAGGCGACATCGGCGAAACCGTCGAGCGCCCGGCTGACTTCATCCTCGCCCCATTTAGCGGATTTCAGGACTTTGCGGATCTCGGCGCGGGACTGGCCCTTGAGCAGCGCCTCGCGCACGAACAGGTTGAGTTCTTGGCTCATATGGCAGATAGGATACAGGGAGTGGGGACTGGGGGCTAGGGACTGGAAAAATGGCCCGAAACATGCGAGAATGGACACATGCAAAAGACCCGAAAAACATTGGCGTATGCCGGACTCGGCGCGCTGGCCGGTATCGCATTGATCATCCTGACCTACTTTAGCCCCCAGGGCATCCATGGGGCATTGGTCGCCTTCCTGTTGGTTCCGGCCAGCCTATTGCACGCCTTGCGGCTCGATTTCCTCATGGGGCCAGCCTTCTCCCCGAATGTTTCGGACGATGTTGGACTAGGTGCACTCTTCCTGTTTACGGTCATCGTCTGGCCCGTCATCGGTGCCGGAGTTGGAGCGTTGACGGCCCATTTCTCCAATCAGCGGATACCGACGATCAAAACTGATGCATAGCTTCAAGCCAAACGGTAAAATCATGTTTTCCGTCGGTTCGGCCGTCGGAATCTTTTTGGCGTTGCTCCATAGCTTATTCTTCACCTTCGAATTACCGGGCCTCGGGCTGCTCGAGGCCCTGACCTTGCCCGCGCTATTCCTCGGCTATCTCACCGGCATCTTCATCTTCTTGGCTGACGGAATCTGCGGGAAGAAGCCCTACGGTGCCGGAGACGCCATCGACCTGCCCCCATGCCATGCCAACGTGGAATTCGTCCTGCTGGTCCTGGCGAATGCGCTGTTCTACGGCTTCGTGTTCTGGGCCGTTTGGCGCCTCGTGCCGTTGATCAAGACATCCCGCAAGCGGAATCCCGACCTGTATCTTGGAGCGGGAATCGGCTTCCTTGCCGGCTTGGCTTTCGACCTGATTTTCCTGACGGGATTGGTACGGATCCCTGAAACCATCGCGATATTGCCGGCTTTGCTATTGTTGTCGCCGTGGTTGAACAGGTTGATTTTGGGCCAATCAACAACAGACAGCCAATCCATCTACCGCCTCATCGTATATCTCTACATCTCCTGGCCGATCTTCGGAGCCCTGCTAGGTACCGCCATCGCTTACGCCAGGGACGCGATGAAACGCCGAACCAAACCCCATGCCTGACTTCAACCTCAAACGGCCTTACGAGCCGTCCGGCGACCAGCCTGAAGCCATCCGCGACCTGGTGAAGGGCGTGGAGCGCGGCGACCGGTTCCAGACTTTGCTCGGCGCGACCGGCACGGGCAAGACCTTCACCATCGCCAACGTGATCCAGGAGGTGAAGAAGCCGACGCTCGTCATCGCGCACAACAAGACGCTCGCCGCGCAATTGACGAACGAGTTCCGCGAATTCTTCCCGGACAACGCCGTGGAGTATTTCGTGTCGTACTACGACTATTACCAGCCGGAGGCATACATCCCCAAATCCGACACCTACATCGAGAAAGAGGCGATGATCAACGAGGAGATCGACCGCTTGCGCCACAACGCCACGCAATCGCTGCTGACGCGCAAGGACGTCATCATCTGCGCCTCGGTCTCGTGTATTTACGGCCTTGGAGCTCCCACGGCGTATGCGGAGACCGCGCTCCACCTGAACGTCGGCGACGACGTCAAACGCGAGAACGTCATCGGCCGGTTGGTCGAGATGCAGTTCACGCGCCAGAACACGGCCGACCTGACGCGCGGCTCGTTCCGCGCCTTGGGCGGCGTGCTCGAGGTCATGCCGGCCAACGAAGAGACGATCTTCCGCTTCGAGGCGCCGCGCGGCACGGTCGAGGCCATCGTCGTGATCGACCCGGTGACGCGCCGTGTCAAACACGAGGCCAAGGACGCCTGGATATTCCCGGCCAAGCATTTCATCACCCTGGGCCCGGACCGCGAGCGCGCCATCGCCGACATCCGGAAGGAGCTGGACCAGCGGCTCAAGTGGTTCGAGAAGAACGGGAAGCTCCTCGAGGCTGAGCGGCTCGAGCGCCGGACTAAGTTCGACCTCGAGATGATCGAGAACCTCGGCTATTGCAACGGCATCGAGAACTATTCGCGTCCTTTGTCCGGACGACCGCCGGGCGCGCCGCCGGATACGCTATTCTCGTACTTCCCCGAGGACTTCCTGCTGGTCATCGACGAATCTCACGTAACCGTGTCCCAGCTCGGCGGCATGTACGAAGGCGACCGTTCGCGCAAGGAAACGCTCATCGAGCACGGCTTCCGCCTCCCCAGCGCCCTGGACAACCGGCCCATGCGCTTCCACGAAATAGAGGACAAGATGAAAGAGGTCATCTTCGTCTCGGCCACGCCTGGACCGTACGAACTCAAGAATTCCAAACAAATCGTTGAACAGATTATCCGCCCGACCGGCCTGGTGGACCCGGAAGTCATCGTCCGGCCCATCACCCCGAAGAAGAAAGGAGCGCCATCGCAAGTCGACGACGCCATCGAACGCATCAGCGAGGCGACCAAGCGCGGCGACCGCGTGCTGGTCACCACCCTGACGAAGAAGATGGCCGAGGATCTGTCCGGTTACCTGGTGGAGAAGGGGATAAAGTCGCGCTACCTGCATTCGGACATCGAGACGGTCGAACGGCTCGAGATATTGTCAGACTTCCGGCGCGGGAATTACGAAGTCGTGGTCGGCGTCAACCTGTTGCGCGAAGGCTTGGACCTGCCCGAGGTCGCCTTGGTCTGCATCCTGGACGCGGACAAGGAGGGCTTCCTGCGTTCCGACACCTCGCTCATCCAGACCATCGGCCGCGCGGCGCGCAACGTCCGGGGCCAGGTCGTGCTCTACGCCGACCGCCTGACCGGCTCCATGAAACGCGCCATCGCCGAGACGGAAAGGCGCCGGGCCAAACAGCTCGCCTACAACCAGGAACACGGCATCACGCCCAAGACCATCATCAAGGCCATCAAGGATTTCCGCGAGGTCTTAGGCCTGTCGGCCGGACCCGTCGACGTGAAGGACATCCTGAAACTGGAGCTCACAGCCGAGACGCACGACCTCAAGACCGTCCTCAAGCAGAAAGAAGCCGAGATGAAAGAGGCGGCCGACGGCCTGCAGTTCGAGCTGGCAGCCATCCTGCGCGACGAGATGATAGCCCTGAACAAGGAAATAAAGAAACGGGAAAAGGAGGCGACGCCGGCCAAGCCGCGACGGGCGGCAAGGCACGGAAGGACAAGGTGATATGCGCCTCATCCTCATCCTCGACGGCTTCGGATACGACGTCGTGAAGAGATATACCGAAGCCGGAGGGTTCAAGGGGTTCAACGGCCCGTCGGCCGTGGTCGCGCCATATCCGAGCATGACCGACCTGTGCATCGAGGACTTGGTCGGCGGCGAGCCGTGCGAGGGATTGGAGGCCAAGCGCTACGTCATAAAGGAAAATCGGGTCAGGGGAGGGAACCTGGCCTATCTCCTGGGTCAGAACCAACCCTACCGTGCCAAACTCGATTACCGTGCGGCGTCGTGGCTCGACGCCCTGTGTTACGTTGCGCCGTGGTTGGCGTTCAAACTGGAACTCAAACGGCTGAAGACCAGATTCGTGTCCGCGAAAAAAGACGCGTTCATCGGTTACCTCGTGACGACCGCCGGCATCGGGACCAAATATGGCGCGGCCGGCCAGAACATCTGCCTCAACCATATCGAGGAACTTTGCGCCGAACTGTCGCAAACCGAACCGAAACTGCGCATCACCCTGGTTTCCGACCATGGTCACGGCTATGTCCGGAGCGACCTCTATGACATCAATCGCCGGCTTAAAGAACTTAGCTGGAGGCCAAGACGCAGCCTGGATGACACCAAAGACGTCGTCTACCCGGCTTTCGGTTTGGTCCATTGCGCTGGCTTCAATACCAAGCAGCCGGAAAGACTAGCGCAAGACCTCTCCGAGCTGCCGTGCACCGAACTCGTGAGCCATAAAGCGGGGGATAAGTTGGCCATCTTGGCCAAAGGCAAGAAAGGCTACGTCTGGAAAAATGGCGAAGCATTCACCTACCTTAACGTCACCGGCGATCCGCTGGATTTGGATTTGGCCGATGGTGACGAGCTTGAAATGGGCGCCGACGGATGGTTAAACAAATCTTTGGAGCATCGTTATCCTTGCGCACCGGAGAGGCTATGGAGGGCGCATACCGATCTTGTCCAAAACGCGCCCGACGTAATCCTGGCCATCAAGGACGGATATTTCTTCGGTTCGAAACTATTGGCGAAATTTGCGCATGTCGAATCGACGCACGGCGGCCTCAACCGCAGCAATAGCTTGGCGTTCATGCTCGATAACCGCTACGAGATGCCGACCGTCGTCCGCAGCCGGGATGCCCTGAAATGAAAAAGCGTCCCGAACACGGAGTCGGGACGCGGAGAGGTATCATCGGCTAGCACGGACGAAGCCGTGGCCGCACAGAATGTCCAAGACGCGCATCCAAGTCGTCGCCGCCATGAGCGCGTCTTCGCTCACGCCGGGGGCGTTCTTGACGGCGAACTGGCGCAGGACGTCGAGGGTGTCGTAGCCGTCGGTGCTGGTCAGGTCGTTGACCTGGATCAGGTGATCCTTGGGGACCAAGGCTTGCCACCACTCGTGGAAGTCCTGGGCCAGGTTCCTGGGCTCGAGCAGGACCCAGACCTCGTCGCCGTTATCCAACGCGTCTTCGAGCGTGCCCCGCGAGTAGTACTCGTAGAGAGGCTTGCCGTCAGACCTTTGGTACTTGGTGAACCGGAGCGCGGCCCCGGCAGGCGGGTCATGGGTGACGTAGATGTCGCTCGGCAGGAAAATAATCTTGCTCATCCGGCTCTCTCCCTGGGTGAAAGGCCCGAACAAGGGTGTAGCAGGTCGGCCCTTTCCCGTCAACCCCGGAACCTAGCCCCCAGACCCTCTTTGCTGTAAGGTATGGCCATGGATGCCGCGCAGGAGATAAAGACCCGCTTGGACGTCGCGGATATCGTCGGCGAATACCTCCAACTCAAGCCCGCCGGGAGCGGGAGTTTCAAGGCGTGCTGCCCGTTCCACCAGGAGAAGACGCCGAGTTTTTACGTGAACCGGCCGCGCCAATCCTGGCACTGCTTCGGCTGCGATATCGGTGGCGACCTGATCGACTTCGTCCAGCGGATGGAAGGCTTGGATTTCCCCGAGACCATCCAGCTCCTGGCCGACAAAGCCGGCGTCCAGCTGCCGGCGTTCGACGCCAAGGCGGGAAGCGAACGCAAACGCATCCACGAACTGAACGACCTGGCGGCCAGGTTTTTCCGCGCCCAACTCCTCAAATCTCCCCAGGCCGAAAAAGCCAGGGAATACGTGAAGAAGCGGGGACTAGACGACCTCACGGTCGATGTCTGGCGCTTGGGTTATGCGCCCGAGAGCTGGGACGCGCTGTCGCTGGCCCTGAAGGAAAAAGGCGCGACCGACGCCGAACTGGTCAAAGCCGGACTGGCCCAAGCCGGACAGAAGGGCGGTGTCTACGACCGTTTCCGCGACCGCTTGATGTTCCCGATCGCCGATGTCCACGGCAACATCGCGGGCTTCACCGGCCGCATCCTGGATCCGGACAAGAAAGAGGCGAAATACGTGAATACGCCGGAGACGGTGGTCTACAAAAAAAGCCTCATCGTCTACGGCCTAGACCAGGCGAAAGGTGAAATCAAGCGCCAGAACCTGGCCGTCATGGTGGAAGGGAACATGGACGTCATCGGCTCGCACCAGTTCGGGGTCACGAACGTCGTCGCGACCTCCGGGACGGCGCTCACGGCCGAACAGCTGGCGCTGCTCAAGCGTTTCTCGACCAACCTGGCCATCGCCTTCGACGCCGATAATGCAGGAAATGCGGCGACGCTGCGCGGGCTTGATCTGGCGCGGAGCCTCGACTTCAACGTCAAACTCATCACTTTACCGCCGGAGGCCGGGAAGGATCCGGACGAAGCGGTGCGGAAAAATCCCGAGCTCTGGCGCCAAGCCATCCGCGACGCCGTGCCGGTCGTCGACTGGCTGTACCGCAACGCCTTCCGGCAGCACGACGCTTCCAGGCCCGACGGAAAGAAGCTCATCGCCCAGGATCTGCTGGCGGAGTTCCAACGCATCCCGGATCCCGTGGAGCGCGACGCCTGGGTCAACCGCTTGGCCAAAGACCTGGCGGTCGCGGTCGAAGCCTTGCGCGAGGCCCTGAAGACCGGCCGCGCTTCGCAAGCGACGAACCGAAAATCACCCGGTCCGGGACCGGCCGCGCATACCCCAGCGCAGCGGCCTCCGACCTCGCCGGCCAAGAAGCAGCGCATCGACGAGCTGCAGGAGCGCATCTGGTCCATCCAGGTCCTGAAGCCCGAGACGGAAGCTCTTGCCAAGGAGAACCTCAAAGAGTATCATCAGCCCGTTCCATCAGATGCCGGTCTTTTAAATTACCTCGCGATCCTCGCGGACCGCGAATTCCAGGACCAGTCTCCCGACGCCTTGCGTCAGGAGCTGGAGACGGCTTGCCGCGGCCTGCGCGAATTGCGCACGACCGGACGGCGGGCTGACCTGGAACAACAAATGCGCGAAGCTGAACGCGCCGGCGACGAACGTCGGATCGCGGAGCTTCTCGCGGAATTCAATAACCTTAAGGATTGATCCTTAACCGCATCCCATCCCGGTGGCCCTCGCCCCATGCAGACACGAGACGAAATCTCCCTGCACGGCTCGAGCCCTCTGCCGTTTGGGGATGCACCACGTATGAAGAAGACCAAGAAGAAAGCCTTTAAGCATCAAAAATCGCACATTGTGCCCAAACCCAAAACCGTTTCCAGAAAACCTGCGCCCAAGCCAGCCAAGAAGCCGCAACCGGCGAAGGCCAAAAAACCCCAAGGCAAACCGCAACCGCCAGCGAAACCGCAGCCGCGCGCGCCTTACGTCAAATCACCCCCGCCGTCACAGGAGCTCCAGGACAAGCTGTTCGATAAAGCCCGGACGCGCGGCTTCATCACCGAGAACGAAATCCTCTACGCCTTCCCCGAGGTCGAGGATTATGTCCCGGCTTTCGAGAATTTCATCGACCGCCTGGATGCCGCCGGCATCGGCTTCATCGAGGTCAAGGAAGGCATCCTCGGCCGCCAGAAGGAGCGCCACGACATGCTGGAGCAGCTCCACAGCGCCGACGACAAGCGGGTCAAGATGGATCCGTTCGACGTCACGGCCGACTCAATCCAGATGTACCTGCGCGAGATCGGCAAGATCCCGCTCTTGACCGCGGAAGAGGAGATCTCGCTCGCCAAACGCAAGGAGCGCGGCGACAAGGAAGGCGAACGCCGGCTCATCGAGGCCAACCTGCGCCTGGTGGTGTCCATCGCCAAGAAGTTCATGGGCAAGTCGCTTTCCCTGTTGGACCTGATCCAGGAGGGGAACATCGGCCTGTTCCGCGCGGTCAAGAAATTCGAATACCGCAAAGGCTACAAGTTCTCGACCTACGCCACCTGGTGGATCCGCCAGGCCATCACCCGTGCTCTGGCCGACCAAAGCCGCACCATCCGCATCCCAGTGCACATGGTCGAGACCATCAACAAATTCCAGCAAGTCGAACGCCAGCTCATCCAAGATTTGGGTCGCGAGCCGCTCCCCGAAGAAATCGCCGCCGAGATGGGCGAGGAGGTCGACAAGGTCCGCCACATCATCAAGATTTCGCAGGACACGGTTTCGCTCGAGACGTCGGTCGGCGAGGACGATGAGGATTCGACGCTCGAGGATTTCATCGAGGACGTCAAGAACGTGACCCCGGACCGCGCCGCCGCGCTCCAGCTGCTCAAGGACTACGTCGGCGACATCATCAAGGACCTCTCGCCGCGCGAACAGAAGATCCTCGAGATGCGCTTCGGCCTGACCGACGGCGTCAGCCATACCCTGGAGGAAGTCGGCAAGGAATTCGACGTCACCCGCGAGCGCATCCGCCAGATCGAGGCGAAATCCATCGAAAAGATCCAGCAGCATCCGATGATCCGCAAGCTGGTCGACTATTGAGCGAGCATTGATTAGAAATGAATAGCGTGGTAAAACCACGCTGTTCTTTTTTTGCGAAAGGGGGCAGACATGCCAACCAAGATGAAACCGCGTCAGCGCCGCATCCTGCAGGCGCTCATCGACCTGGGCGGACGGGCTACCCAGAGAGAAATCGCCCAGAAGACCGGGATGTCGGTCAACGGCGTCTCACAGTCCCTTGGCGCCATGCAGGCCCAGGGCTACGTCGCCCTGGTCGAATTGACCAAGAAAGAGGCGACTTGGGCAGTCCGATCGGACGGCGATGAAGGCGAGCCATGCCAGGCATCGTGATCGCCAGCCAAGGCACGGGCCGGATGCCTAGAACAGGGCCGGGCCGCGCCGGGGCTGCAGCGGCAATCGACGTCGACGCCCAAACCGCTATTACCCGGACGGCGCTCGAAATGAAGCGGGACGCGCAAATCCACATCCGGCGCGTCATCTGTTCGGACGGGACGTGCGCTTACCAGACGGCATTGGTCATGGGCATCGTCCTCGATATACCCATGGGGGAAATCAGACGTGACGCGAGGCTGGACGAAGGCCGTCCCGGCGAGGACGAGCTCTTAGCGCTGGTCCGCCACCTGGACGCCATCATGGACCACGGACACGGGCTGCTCGACTCGAACAAGGTCGGACTGCTGGTCATCGGCCACCCGCGCGGCCTCAATAACCTTTCGCGCCACTTCCGGCATCCTTCGGACTTGCCGCCCGGAGGTTACCGGCTGCTCGGGTTCTGAACCAGCGGACCTCCCCAGAGGTCCGCTTTTTTATCAACAAAACACCGGCCTTTCAGGCCTTGACTCAGGACGGGCGAAAAGCTAATATCGTATGCGCATTCCGAGGTAGCTCAGCGGTAGAGCAGAGGACTGTTAATCCTTTGGTCGTGGGTTCGATCCCCACCCTCGGAGCCATGACGGACAGTGTCTGGCGACCCAGATGCTGTCCATCAAAAAAGCACCACAAACGTGGCGCTTTTTTGATGTTTGAGGACACTCGGATGAGTTCGAAAAAAGTTTTGTCCCGCCCAGGGTAAAAACTCACGAAAGACGAGAATTGTTTATGCTAACATGAGATTGTCGGTTCGAATCCCAGATGGGGTAATCGTTGCTAGTTTGTATTACTATTTTTCGTTCAACATCCTCAAATAACTGTTATAACGTGCCCGATTTACGGTGCCTTCTGTGACCGCCTCCTTCACGGCACAGTCTTCCTCTTTATCATGCAAGCAGTCTCGAAAACGGCAGAGCTGAGCAGGACGATCGAATTCATGAAAGAAAAACCGCAATTGATTCTTCGGAATCGTATTCACTCCCAAAGATCGAATTCCCGGCGTGTCGATGATAAACGAGTCTGGAGCCCATTCATACATCTTGCTCCCCGTTGTGGTGTGTTTTCCGGTACCGGTCTTTTTGCTCACCTCCTGCGTACGTATATCAGCTTCAGGGATGAATGCGCGAAGAAGCGATGATTTGCCAACGCCGCTATGTCCAAGAAAAACGGCGGTCTTCGAACGTAAGGCGTCTTTCAAAGAATCCATTCCCGCTCCCGTGATGATTGATATTTCATATACGGGAATTTCGAGTGAACCATACAACTCTTTTACCTCGTCGATCTTCGATGCGAGGTCACTCTTGGTGATACAGATGAAAGGAGTGATGTTACCGCTTTCCAGCGTGATGAGATAGCGGTCGATAAAACGTGGATGAAATGCCGGATCTTTAGCCGACACGACGATAACGCCACAATCAACGTTAGCGGCCAGGACATGTTCCTCAAATACATGGAGACTATTTCTTGCCCAATCTCCACGCATGCGAGCAACGACATTATGCCGAGTATATCTCCCCACGATTCGGGGGCTTTGTGCGTCTGCCAGATCTATCTGAACATGGTCGCCAACCGTAAGCTGAATATTGTCGTCAGTACTAGAAGATAAAATTTTGTCGTGAAATTGAACATTGGTGATTTTGCCACCGATCCCAACGACAACCCCATAATCTTCCCCGGTCTTCTCGATTGATGGCATGAAGGACGTTTTTGTAGACGTCAAAGAGCCGTGTTGTTTAGCACGTGCCTTTTTTAATCTAGCCCGTTTGTTTTGCGCTCTTTCCCAGAGGTTGCTCATGAAGGGCAATGTAGCATGACGATCAATGTCTGGCGACCAAGATGCTGTGGGTAAAAACAATCACATTTCCGATGTATTTTTATTGTAATGATAGTCATGGTTTGCTAAGATGCCGCAAATAAAATGCATATGATTGAACGTGTTGAAATTGACACAAAAGCTGCTGAATTCGGAATTAATCCGTTCGAGGTGCAAAAGGATTATATCTATGGATGGATGCTGAAAGGAATTTATAAACATGAGCTGTTGGCTCCTCTTTGCGTACTCAAGGGTGGAGGCGCATTACGGAAAGGATACTTCCCAGGATCGAGGTATTCCAAGGATCTTGATTTCTCTGTTGCCACGGAAGTTGAGCCTAGGTCGCTAAAACTAGCACTCAATGATGTTTGTTCTTTTGTTACGGAGAATACTGGAGTTGAATTTCGTCTTGATGATACGCAGGTTCAGCCAAAAGGAGCTCCGACCGGAAGGCAGGTGCTCGAAGCCGTTGCATATTTTAAAAGTTTCTACGGTGATGGGCGAATGGTCGTAAAAACACAGCTCGATGTTACACAGTTCGATAAATGCTTCCTAGCACCGCGTGCCCAAGCTTTAATTCATCCTTATTCTGATAGCGCGGCCTGTATAGCGTCAATAGTTTGCCAGAAGGCGGAAGAAATTTACGCTTCAAAGTTAGTTGCCCTTCTCCATCGTAGACGGGTTAAGGATCTATTTGATTTGTTTTATGGATTAATGCTTGAAAGGAATCCTCCTGTAAATCGTTTGCAAGTAATCACGACGTTTCTCAAACGCTCGATTTACGACCCGGATCCGCACAAGGGAAAAAATGATCTACTCGCAATTCCTATTGAAGAGTCCAGGCCCTTCTGGAGTGAGTTAGTCGTACCAACTGGATCAGGATTTACATTCGACCATGTCACCAAAGGCTTCCATCAAATGATCGAAGAGCTATACAGATTGCTTCCGGTATCTGCGGCCGCGGTGCCCGCATACAGCTCGATAGGCGGGTCGCAACCTCGGCAGTTTACGTCTTTCGGTTCAGCTACGGGTTTTTTTATCACCTGACACGAGACCGTGCCACAGGTATAATTACTTGACAATGCCCATGCGTTCATATTACGGAAAAAATGGATCATATTTGAAGGAGCACGCAGAATACTTTACGGATGACATATTGAATAGAGATGTCGACTTTTTGATTAAATCACTCGCGCTCACGAAACGAGACAAGTGCCTTGATTTGCAGTGCGCGCAAGGCAGATTGACGATTGAGTTGATAACCAAGGGTTATGACATTGACGGGCTAGATTCCTCTAGCCACATGCTCGAACTAGCGAAGACAACGGCGACTCGAAAGAATCTGGTTGCAAGTTTCATAAAAGGCGACTTGAACAACCTTGATTTGCCGAGAATTTACACGAAAGTCTTCATGTATTTCCCGGACTGGGACGGTATCCGTCTGGAAAATGTCCTGAATGGCGTCGCCAAGACATTGAAACCAGGGGGTCTATTCCTGTTCGACCAAGATAACTTATATCGAATTTGGAACTATCTAGCTCAGAACCCGCAAGCAAACTTCAAATTCAATGCTCAGACCATGGAACTGGTGGAGAAGGGAAAGACGTCAGGAAATCGTTATTATGTCTTCCCAGAACTGCATGATCGATTTAAGCGAGCTGGCTTTAAAATCATCCGTACGTATGGCGGGTGGTACACTTCGGAAGGAATTTATCGATACAACAGCCCTCGCCTGCGGATAGTCGCGAAGAAGAACGGATAACTAATTCCGCACCATAAATCAATGTGCCTTTCGTCTCTCGCACGTCAAACATCGGCAGTGCGGGTGGATGAAGGCGTCGGCGTATTCCTTGCCGTAATTATAGGTGATTTCTTGGCCTGCTTTGATCGGTTTGGACGAAAATATGAAAATCCGGTTCCCGACCTGGCGCGGCCTGGCGTTCGGCCGGCAGGCGTGGTTGATGTATCGGGCGATATTCTTCCGGACCCCGCCGGCGATCGTCTTGCCGTTGCCCAAATCGAACAGATAGCGGCCGTTTATCCTGTCGGCCTCCTCATCCGTCACGACATCCCCCCAATATTCGATGATGAAGCGGTTTTTGGGGATGTCCGAAACCGCAAACAGGCCGAGTCCGGCCTTGGTGCGGCCGACTCGGACGGGGAATTTGCTGGGTCTGGGCTTTGGGAACGGCATAAAAGCGAGGACGAGTATACAAGAACCAACGCAAAAGGGAAATCCCCGAAGCCGGTCCGGCATCTGATATACTGGCCTAAAGCCCAGCAAACTCGACGAACTGACCCCAAACCCTTGCTATTTTAGCCAATCTGGTGTATAGTCATCATTCTCTCCAAAAAGGAGAACCAAACCACGACAATATGTTCAAACCACATCGAGATAACGGCTCTGGCGGCTACCGTGGCGGCCAAGGCAAAGGTCCAGGCGGATTCAGGGGCGGGAATCGCTTCGGCGATTCCAAACCTTGGGAACGCGACGATCGCCGCGGTTCCAGCGGACAGATGTTCCGCGCGACCTGCGCCGGTTGCGGCAAGGATTGCGAAGTCCCGTTCAAACCGAACGGCAGCCGACCGATCTTCTGCAGCTGGTGTTTCAAGAAGGACGGCGATGACGCGCCGCGCCGGTCGGGCGGGGATTCGTTCAAGCCGTCGTTCTCGGCCCCCAAACCGGTCGACAACAAAGCCAACGAACTCATGCTTGAGCAGTTGCGCCAGGTCAACCTCAAGCTGGAAGCTATCCTGAAGGCCCTGACGGTCAACCCCGACACCCGCGCCATCACGGCCGACGAGCACGCGCTCGACATCATCGACGCGCCGCGCAAGACCGTGGAGCAGAAGGAAAAGGCCAAAGCCAAGAAGGCCAAGAAAACCAAGAAAACGGAATAATCCAAACGCAAGACGACGCCCCGCCATCAGGTGGGGCGTTTTGCATTCCGTGTTTGCTATACTATCGCCGAACAGATCCATGGCCAGCTTCAAGACCCATTTTTCTTTCGGTGTTGCGCTCGGCGCGGCCAGCATAATCCTGACGGTATTTTTCGGGTTGACTGCGGCGGGCTTGAGCTTCTTGGCTCTGCTGGCGATCGTAGCCGTCATCGGCGCGATCCTGCCGGATATCGATAGCGACACGGGAGTGCCATTCCATGTGACGTTCGGATCATTGGCCATCACTGCCGGGGGACTGTCGCTATGGTATGCCCTGGACCATTTCCCCGGAGACTTGCGCTGGATCGTCGGCTTACCCCTAGGTTCGATGCTGTTCGTCTGGGGAATCCTGGGCGCCATCTTCAAGAAACTTACGCACCATCGCGGCATCGTCCATTCAGTCCCGGCGATGCTCTTGGCGGGACTTGCGACCTTCTCGCTGGCCTCGGCGCTGCATTTCGCCGAATGGGAAGCGTTTTTGCTCGGCTTGGCCATAGCCCTCGGGTTCACCCTGCACTTGGCGCTGGATGAAGCGTATGCGGCCGTCAATTTCCATGGAACACCATTCGTACCCAACAAGGAGTTGGGGAGCGCCCTCAAGCTGAAATCGAACAGCGCCGGCGCGAATGCCGTCGTCTATATCGCGTTGTTTTTCCTCGTCCTGAAAAACGGCGGAACCTTCGTCCAACTCGCCGGAAAGCTTTACGGCCTGGTCCGCTGACACTGGATTCCGGTTTAGTTCACTGGATGTGCTATCCTTTCTGCATATCCATAACATGCATCCTATGCGACAGATAGCGATTACCCTGGCTCTTGTCGGATTTTTGGCGTTGACGGGCGCGGGCTGCGGCAAAGGCCCGGCCGCGACCACCTCCGGCGCCTCACCGTCGTCCGGCGGAGCGACCCAGTCGGCTGATGACCTATCCGACATGTGCCAGGTGTTCGACGCGGACTTCATGTACACCGCCTCGGGCAAACCCATCGCGCACTTTGACCACGGGACTCTCAAGATGCCCAACGCCTGCACCTACTATCCCGAATACAAGCAGGACTACTACAAACTCCCCGGCGGAAAAACCGCACCCGGCGGACCGTGGTTCTCGCTCCACAAAGAAAACCTTGACGTCGCCAAACAGAAGAAAGCCACCGAAATCCTGGGCTGGACCATGCGCCAGGACCCGAGGATCAAGATGGATCATTTCTTGGCCATCCAGAAAGACGGTCTGATCAACCAGATCTACATTATCTTGGGTCCGTCGGAATATGTGCGCCTGAACCGCAGCTCGAGCAAGATCCTGACCGAGGAAGAGACAATCGAACTGGCGGCAAAGGTGGCGCGGAAACTGACCGGTGGCGTCGATTTCGAAATCAAGAAGAATCCGGTCCAAGCCAGCACCGGCAAATCGTACGAGGAAGAGAAACGGGACTCTCTGGGCAACCCGCAAGAGACGGTTCTCCGCGATTTCTTCGGCAAGCTCGGCAGCCAGGATTTCGACGGTGCCTTGGCCATGCTGGATAAGCAGGCAGGCGACTGGCGGGCGAATTTCAAGACCCTCAAGAGCCTGAAACTGACTAAGCTGGAACCGATTTTCCAGGAGGAGTGGACGGCGGACCGCCAACGCTTCAAGGCCGAGCTCCAGGTCAGCGTCACGACCGATGGGCAAAATATGGGCTGGGAGAACGGGAAGAATTTCCGCTGGCTGACCATCCAGAAGAGCGACGGGAACTGGCTCGTCCACGAAATCGCGAATAACCCTTGAAACCATATGCGCATGAATAATCTGCTTGCCGCCGTCAGCCTGGCCGGGCTACTCATCCCAGGCCTGCCTCGGTTCGCGGTGGCCGAAACCGTTCCGTCTTTGCCTGACCTGTTGATCACGGCCGACAAGCTGACCATGAACAAGACCACGCCCAAAGGCGGGGACAAGGTCACGTTCAAGGCAGTAGTCCGCAACGTGGGAACGGCCACGGCCACCAACGTAAAAGTCACGCTATACCACGACTCGACGCCGTTCTGCACCAAGACTGTCTCCTTAATCGCAAAAACAACGGGCAGCGCGGCCGTCTCATGCGTCTACCAACTGCCGGACAACTACAGCGGCCTGTTTGTGTTCGAGGCGACCGCGGAAATCGCCGGCAAAGAGTTTGAACAGGGGAGCAACTGGGCCGCCCGCAATTTCCAGATCCTGAAGGCCGAGCGCGACTTCCTGGTCGAGTCGATCAAAGTATCGCCACAGAAGCCCAAGGTCGGCCAACAGGCCACGTTCACCATTAAGGTCAAGAATGCAGGGAACGCTTCAGCCAAGAACGTAAAGCTGAAATTCTTTGCGGCCAACGACTCGAGCCAACCGACCGCGACCATAACCATCCCGACGCTGGGCGCCCGCGCCGCCACAACCAAGACGGCCAAATGGACCATACCGGCTGACATCTCCCCGTCCGTCGGGTATACAGTGCGCGCCACGGCCGACCCGGAAAACGCCTTCGACGAGACCAACGAAGCCAACAACACCAAGACCTTCAGCTTCAACCTGACCGCGCCCAACCTCAAGCTCTCTCCCGGCGCCAATACCTACACCCGCGGCAACCTGTACAAAGGCGTGCGGCTGGCGCAGTGGGCCAAAGTCACGAACGACAACGTTTTGCCGGTGCCGGCCGCGAAAATCGCGTTGTACTACTACCTCGGCACGAACCCGACCGCGGCCGTCAAAATCGCCGAGCAGGAAGTTGGCGCTTTGGGCAAAAAGGCTTCGGTCGACGTCTATCTCCAGGGAGTTTTGCCCGACACCATCCCGCTCGGCACGACCGTCCACGTGCTCCTGAAGCTCGATCCGGCCAACACCGTGGTCGAGACCGATGAGACGGACAATGCGCTCGAGGCGGTGCGGACGCTCATCGATAAACCGCGCACCGTCCAATACCCGTACCTCCGCGTCAACGTGGTCGGCGACGACGGCAATCCTCTGAACGGCGCTACGGTCAAACTGACCAACACCGTGACCGGCGCGGTCGAGACCAAGACCACGGGCAGCGAGACGTTCTACAGCTCGACCGGCAACGTCATCTTCGAATCCCGGCCCGACACGGCCAACTACCGCATCGAAGTCGCGGCGCCCGGCTACCGCGGATACGCCGAGACAATGGCCTACGACCGCTACAGCGACGCGGCCAGCGACCGCACGGTCTACCTCGACAAGAAGGCGTTGGTCACGGGCAAGGTCACGAACCAGAACGGCGCCGCGCTCCCCGGCGTGATGGTCCGCCTCGAAGGCACGGGGCTCGAAGCCGTGACCGACAGCCAGGGCAAATACGGCTTCCTGCTGAACGGCGGGACGTACGATTTCCGCTACGTCAAATCCGGCTACGCCCGGCTCGCCGACCCGGGCCGCAGCATCGCGCCGCTCTCGACCGTCACGCTCGACAAGACCATGTCGCCGGCCACGGTCGGCTACATCTCGGGAACGGTGACCGACGACAGCGGCAATCCGCTGCAGAACGTGGATATCTGGGTCAACGGCAACCTCATCCGCACGAGCGGACCCCAGGGGCAATTCGACTTCCAGCCCGCGCCCGGCGCCAAGACCATCAAGATCAAGAAGGTCGGCTACGTGACGGTGGAATTCCCGCTGACCGTCGCGGCCGGCGAGGAATATCCCATCACCCTGACGATGTACAAGCCGAGCACGGACAACCATGTGGAGCGCGGCGCGACCTTCGTCGCGTGGCACCAGCACGAGGGCACGCCGGCCAACGCGTTCTTCATCCCGGAATACAACGTGGACGTCTGGTGGGGCATCGGCAACGTCAAGATTGGGTTGGACTACACCAAGAGCGACAACACGACCAAGCTGACCAAACTCGTCGTGACCATGAAAGGGGACAAGTGGGACTGCCACAAGGTCGAAGGCGAAGGCGAGATCGAAACTTCAGCCATCGACATTCCGCTGACCGTCGCGGCCGGCGGCTGTTCGAGCCAACAGACCCAGGTCGACGTCCGGCGCATCGCCATCGAATCCGACGGCGTCGAGGTGTGGAGCGACGAGGAGAACTGGAGCTCGGCCAGCGACCCGCAGAACGCCAACACCAAAGTCTTCGCCCTGCCCAACGTGCCCGTGGCCTGGAATGGCAATTTCAAGATAAAGGTCTGGTTTCGGGTGCAGAAGAAGGCGGTCATCGGCACCGATGGCGACGGGTCAGGCGCCTTGGCCGGCTACCATCTCGACAAGAAACTCGTGACCTGGTTCCCGCAGAAACCGCCAACGACCAAGATCTCGACCAGCTGGGGCCAGATCGGCGGCTACTTCCTGGGCATCCTGGACAATCCCGTCAACATCGTAGCCGGCTTCACCGACATCTTCACGGTCGAGCAGTTCAACCAATACGCGCTCGAGGACAATCCGGTAGGATTCCCCGATTGAGATTCTACGCATCCAAAAGGCGGCTGATCGGCCGCCTTTTGGATTGTTCGACGCATGGCAAAGATTGGGATAAGATGTCCCCGATATCCGTTCATTCCGGAAAATCGGAGGAAAGCATGCCCCCTACAGACCCTTCGCCCAGCCCCAATGCCACCAATCGCAAAGAAGGAACCCTCCCGGTAATCGGCATACGCCGCGGACAGCCGCGAGATCCGCTCGAATTCGAGCGCAACGAACCCGAGAGGTTTAAGGCCGCTAGCGACGAACTCCTCAAGCTGGCTGCCAAGGAATACGACAACAGGCGCTACTCATTCTTCCAGCATCCGTGACCGCTGGACTGGTGCGTAACCTAGCATCCGTGACCGCCGGATGCTTTTCTTTATCAAATCGGCTCCTGGCACTTGACGTCTAAGTTAGAAATATATAACATGTAGATAAAGTTAAATATTTCTAACAATATGACCGCCAAACATTTCGGCATAGCCAAGCTCGTCGTCGCCTTCATCGTCGCCATCGCCGCCAGCCAAGCCGTAGTCGCGAACAATTACTTGCCCTTGGCCTCTGCCGTCGCCGCGAGCGCGCTAGTCCTGTTCTGGATGCGTTCGCAGGTCAAGGAAATCGTCGCCGACGAACGCGATTTCGCCATCGGGGGTACCGCCGCCAGGTGGGCCATCCAAATCTACGCCTGGGCGACGGTCATCATCATGTTCGCCCTGTACAGCCAACGTGAAGCCAATCCGGCCTTCGAAGCCGTAGCCTCGACCCTGGCGTACTCCACCTGTTTCCTAATGATCCTATACACCATCATTTTCCGCTACCACCAGCGCCTGAAGTTCATGGCCGGCAAGACAGCCTATCTCGCGATCGGTATCTTCATCATCCTCATCACGGTAATTGCCGGCCTCCGTCTGTTCAGCGGCGAAGACGGCTGGCTCTGCCAGAACGGCCAATGGGTCAAACACGGCCAACCGTCATTCCCGGCGCCGCAGGCCGAATGCCGCAAGTGAGTATGGAAAACCGCATCAAGGAATTCAGGACGAAACTCGGGTTGACCCAAGAGGAGCTGGCGAAGACAGCCGGAGTCCGGCGCGAAACCATCGTCTTCTTGGAACAAGGGAAGTACAACCCATCGCTCCAGCTGGCCATCGACGTGGCCAAAGCGCTGCATAAGACGGTGGATGAGCTTTTCAAGCTCGGTTGATTTTTCATTCCGAGATAAAAACCACCCCGGCCAGATGGTCGGGGCGATTCAAGCTTAGCGGTGACGCTTGCAGTAGATGCAAGCGCCGTTTTGGCAGATCGCCAGGCCTGGACCGTACTTCACGGCGTACCTGTCGATATCCGAGATGATTCCGCCGTCATTAGGGATATCCGCTGCCGCCGGCTTGGCTCCGTCGGGACATTCGAGGGGCTTGGACCTCTCCAGACAGATCAGGCAGCGCGTCTCGCGGCAAAAGAACATCGCGCCGCACGGGATAGCACCCTCGATCTTCGGGCCCTGCATGAACTCATCCATGCCAGGCGGACAGACTAGCCGTACGTCGTCGGCCTTATCGAGGCAGAAGGTCTCGGGACAAGGCTTGGCGCAAGCCAGCAGGGCCAATGGAATACCGCACAGCAGACAAAGGGCCTTCATGCCGTCCTCCAGTCTTGGCTGGGGCAATTAGCCATAAACGGCTCAGCCGGTCAACCCCATCACTCCTCCCTTGCCGTCTTCAATTCTTTCCCCAGGACGTCAATCCGGTCCTGGATCGCGAACCAGTCCGCCTCGCGCTCCATCAGCTCGGCGTCGATGTCTTTGAGCCGCTTTGCCTTTTCGACATCAACGGTCGTCGGATTATCGGCAAAATGCCGCAAGATACGCTCTTTCTCTTTGGTTAGCTTGCCCATCTCGTCCTCGAGGCGCTTGAGCGAGCGCTTTTCCTTTTGGATATCCTCGTAGATGTCGGTCTTGGTGCGGGAATAGGGGACTTGGCCCTCGGTCCCCGAATCCTCATCCCGCGCCGGCGTGAACTTCTCGTGGGTCCTGAGCTCGTAGACGTAGATGTCGTACGGGTACGGATAACGGATGGCGCGGCCATCTTTGATTTCGAGGATGGAAGTCGCGATTTGCGAGGCGAATGTCCGGCTGTGGCTGACGAAGATTATGGTGCCCGGGAACTCGCCCAAGGCCTCGGCCAGCGCCTCGACCGTGTCGAAATCGAGATGGTTGGTCGGTTCGTCCAGGATGAGCACGTCATAATGCCCGAGGCACAAGGCCGCGAGGCACAAACGCGCCCGCTCGCCGCCGGACAGGACGGAAATCGGCTTGTCGAGGTCGTCGGGCGTGAACAGGAAATTGCCGGCCATGCGCAACAGGTCCTCGGGCAGGATGGGGCCGGCGATGCCCGTGAGGTAATTCCCGGCCGTGCCGAAATCCGGCAGCATCTTGGGCACATGCTGGGCGTAATAGCCGATGCGCAAGCCGTGGCCGAACTTGAACCGGCCGCCGAGAGGTACGAGCTCGCCGGCCAGGGTCTTCAGCAAGGTGGACTTGCCCTGGCCATTCTCGCCCAATACCGCCAGATGTTCGCCGCGGTTAATCTCGAATTCGACATGCTCGATGACCGGGACGCCTGGTGCGTAGCCGACGGACAAGTCCAAGCACTCCAAAGCGAACGCGTTGCGCTGCGGCGCAGCCGGGATGTGGATGCGGACCGTGCGCAGCGAATGCTCGATCTCGATGGTCTTCAGTTTCGCCAGCTGTTTGAGCTTGGACTGGGCCTGGGTAGCCTTGGACGCCTTATACCGGAAACGGTCAACGAATTCCTGCAGATGGCGCTGCTGCTCCCTGACTTTCCGGTTGTAGCGCCGCGTCTCTTCCAGCCGCCGTTCTTTGTCCCCGAAATATTCCTCGATATTCCCGGGATACAGCGTGAGCTTGCGGTTCTCGAGCTCCAGCGTGTGGGTGCAGACGTTCTTGAGGAATTCGCGGTCGTGCGAGACGAGAAGCAGGGCCCCGCGGAAATGGCGCAGGACTTCCTCGAGCAGGAGCACGGTCTGCAAGTCGAGATAGTTGGTCGGTTCGTCGAGGAGCAAGAGATTCGGTTCTTTGACGAGGACTCCGGCCAGGCGGACGCGCATCTGGTAACCACCCGAGAGGCTCTGAAAGGGGAGCTCAAGTTTTTCGCCCTTGATCTCGAACGCCCCGGCCGCCTTGGCGCATTCCCACGGCTCGCGGCCCGAGACGCGGACGAGATAATCGATGACCGTCTCGCCCGGCGGGTAAGTCTCATGCTGTTCGAGATAGCCCAGGCGGACGTCTGGAAAAATGACGACGGAGCCGGTGTCAGGCGTCTCCTGGCCGAGAACCATGCGGAGCAGGGTGGTCTTGCCCGAGCCGTTGGCGCCGATGAAGCCGACGCGCTGGCCTTCGGCGACCGTGACCGAGGCATCGTCAAACAGGCGTCGGACGCCGAACGCTTTGGTCACGTCTTGGATCGACAATACGGTCGCCATGCGCCGGGATTATGGCAGAACCGGCAAGGAAGCAAAAGGCGTCCGGACCCTGACCTCTTGCGCGGATCCGAATTCCGTGGTTTAATCAGGCACCCTTATGGCACTTGACCACGGCGACGTCATCATCCGCTTCAGCGGCGTGACATTCGGCTATGACGAGGAAAACCCCATCCTGGACGAGGCTGATTTTTCCGTGCGCGAGAACTCCAAGATCACGCTCATGGGCCAGAACGGCGCCGGCAAAAGCACCATCTTCAAGCTTTTGACGGGCGTCCTCAAGCCGACCGAGGGCGGCATCCACATCAAATCCGGCGCCTCCATCGCCACGGCTTTGCAGGTCATCCCGCGCGACAGGCTGGACGACACGGTCGCTGAATTCTTCATCCACGCTTTGGGCGAGAGGCCGTACGACATCGATAAGCGGATTAAGGACGTCCTCGAGACGGTCAACATGCCGGCGCCGCTCGACAAGAAGATCCGCGACTTTTCCGGCGGCCAGCAGGCGCGCCTGCTTTTGGCTTACGCCCTGATCCAGAACCCGGACATCCTGCTCCTGGACGAACCGACCAACAACCTGGACCAGCAGGGCATCGAGCACCTGACCGGCTTTCTGATGATGTACCCCAAGACCGTGCTGGTCATCTCGCACGATGCGGACTTCTTGAACGCCTTCACCGAGGGGGTCCTGCATCTCGACGTGTTCACCGGCAAGGTCGAGCAGTACGTCGGGAACTACTTCAACGTGGTCGAGGAGATCGCGGCGCGGCTGGAGCGCGAGCGCATGAAGAACGCCCGGCTCCTGAAGGACATCCAGGACCGCAAGGACAAGATCAACTTCTTCTCCAACAAGGGCGGCAAGATGCGCAAGCTGGCGAGCAAGCTGCGCGACCAGGTCGAGGAAGCCGAAGAGGAGATGGTGGACGTGCGCCGCGATGACAAGACCATCCGCGACTTCATCATCCCGGCGCAGGATTTCCCGGACGAGATGGTCAGGATCACGTCGGTCCGGGTCATCAAAGACCACGCGCCGCACCAGGCCGAGACGGATATCGCGCTGCGCCGCGGCTACCGCCTGCTGATCGCCGGACCGAACGGCATCGGCAAAAGCACTTTGCTGCGCACGTTGGCCGGCGGGAAAGACCCGAACGCTAAAATCAACCCGGAAGTCAAGGTCGGATATTACGCCCAGGACTTCTCGGGCCTGGATTTCGACCAGACGCCGTACGAGGCGCTGGATGCCGTGATGGAAATCAAATCCAACGAAAAACTGCGCGCCGTGGCGTCCGAGTTTTTGCTGACCTCCGACCTTTTGAAGAACAAAATCGGCTCGTTGTCCGAGGGGCAGAAGGGTCTGCTCTGCTACGCCCGTTTCGTCCTGCAGAAACCCGGACTCCTTATCCTGGATGAACCAACCAACCACATCAATTTCCGCCATCTGCCGGTCATCGCCAAGGCCATCCAGGACTACAAAGGCGCGCTCATCATGGTCAGCCACATCCCGGACTTCGTGGACAAGATAAAATTCGACGAGATACTCGACCTCGGAACGCTGAAAACAGCCGATTGATCGGACTGGCTAGCCAGGCAGCTTGATGGCCTCTTCCTGCGAGTACGGCTGGCCCTCGACTATCTGGCAAAAATGGAAATGCAGCGTGTTGCCGTCTTTGACGGTCTTGTACAGATAGACATCCTCGTCGTCGAACTTTTCCCACAAGCCGTGGTGGGATTTTAGGTAGTCAACCAGAAACGCCTCCTGTTCAGGCGGCAGGTTGCCGGTGCCGGCGACGTATTCGCCGATGAAACGCGCCGTACAGGCGGCTTCATGCTTTTCCTGAGCTTCTTTCAGCTGCTCAGGCGTCTCTACCTGGGGCCTTTCGGGACCCGGCGGACTGAAGTTCTCTCCCATAAGGGTTTGATTATCGCGGATCAGCTGAAGAAACGCCAGCAAGATGCCCGGTCGCCCAGGCCGACTGGAGGTTGAATCCTCCGGTGAACCCGTCGATGTCCAGGATCTCCCCGGCCAAGAACAGGCCGGGGCAGACTTTCGATTCCATGGTGGAAGGGTCGACTTCCTTCAGGTCGACGCCGCCGGCGGTCACGAACTCGTCACCGGCCGCTCGGGCGGCGACGTGGAGCACCAGGCCCTTCACGATCTTCGCCATGTTTTCCGCATCCTTCTTTCCGCATCCGCTGGCCGGGGACGCCGGGTCCAAACCGAGCTGGACGCAGAGGCACGCGGCCAGGGACTTCGGGACCAGCGTCCCGAGGACGTTGGCCAGGCTTTTCTTGGGGTATTTGGCGAGATGGAAACGGATATTATCGGCAACGTCCTGAAGCTTACGGTCCGGCAGGAAGTCTATCGATACGGACAGCGGCTTTTCGGCCGAAAAATCCTCGAACGCGACCAGGGCGGAAAGCGCGAAGACGGCCGGACCGCTCAAGCCGCGGTGGGTGAAGATGAAAGGGCCGAGAATTTCTTGTCGTCCTGAACGGAGTGACGGATTTTTTTGAGGATAGAGGTCTTTCGACTCCGCTTCGCTGCGCTCAAGACGACAGGAAATCAGGGCTTTTTGAAACGAAACCCCGGCTAAATCGGCGACCCATTTCTCGCGGGTCTGGAAAGCGCTCAAGCTCGGCGCGAGCGGGGTGAGGGAATGGCCGAGAGAGACCGCGAAACCATAGCCGTCGCCGGTCGAACCGGTCTGGCGGTAGGCTTGGCCGCCGGTGGTCAAGATGACCCGGTCGACGAGCAGGGGAGCGTCCTGGTTTTTCAGGGATATGCCGAAACCGTCCCCGATTTTCCGGACTCCGGCGACATGGGTCTTGAGCTTGATCTTCACGACCGGAGCGGCGATGGCGCCGGTCAGGGCGGCGACGACATCCCGACCGTCGTTCGAGACCGGGAAAGCCCGCTGATCAGCCTCGACCTTGAGCGGTACACCATGGTCCTCGAACCAAGCCATGACGGCTTCGGGCGGGAGCCTGTGCATGGCTTTGGTCAGGAATTTGGCGCCGCGCGGATATTTGGACAAGACGGTTTTGATGTCCCGGATGCCGGTCGTCAGGTTGCACCGCCCGCCGCCGGAGATGAGGACCTTCTTGCCGAGACCGTCGTTTTTCTCGATGAGGAAAATCTCGGCCCGAGGGTCGGTTTCGTGGGCTGCAGCCGCGGCCATGAGCCCGGCCGCGCCGCCGCCGATGATGGCGATGCGCATATTCATTCGATTGATTCAATCCTATACTCCATCCTATTGCCGTCCGCTTCAATGGCTACGATTTCGCCCACGCCATGGCCCAACAAGGCGGAACCGAGCGGAGAGCGGTGCGAAATGCGGCCTTTCAAGGGGTCAGCCTCTTGGACGCCGACAATCTGGTATTCGCGCGTCTTGCCGTTGATCAGCAATTTGACCATCGAGCCGATCCTGATGCCGCCTGATGCGTCAGCCCCGTGCTCTATGATGACTGCATTCTTTATCCTTTCCTTGATGGAGAATATCCGGCCATCCAAGCGGCCGAGTTTGGCCTTGGCATCCTGGTATTCCGCATTCTCGGACAGGTCGCCCTGCTCTCGGGCATAGACCAAGTCTTCGACGACCTTGGGGCGCTGATTCTTCTCAATGTCTTCCAGGTCGCGTTTCAGGCGGGCTAGTTTTTCGGCGGTCATCAGGTTGTCGCTGTCCTCACGGATTTGCAGCGCTTGAGAGCGGCGTTGGGGGATTTGCATACTTTAACGGGCAGTGTAGCCGTCTGCTATACTATGCGCAATAAATTTTTAAACCGACCTGACATGACCAAACGAACCATCCCGACCGTTCTCGCCATCTCAGCCATCATCTTCCTTGGGGCCGGGTGCGGCAAAAACGAGGCCGCCCCAAACGCAACACCGGGGGATAACGCGGATAAAAGCGCCTGGCAATCCATCAAAGACGCCTTCGACCGCTCCATCGCCGTGCGTTGCGATTATGCGGATGAGAACGGCCAGAAGACCGTGACCTACATCAAGAACAAACGGATATATTTCGAATCCGAGCCCCTGCCCATGCCGGGGCAGGACGGCAAGACGGCGGTCATCCGCGGACTGGCTAAAGACGACAAGATGTACATCTGGGGAGACGAATCGGCCAAAGGGCTGCTGTTCGACTTCAAGAACGTGAAACCGGGTACGGAGCCGCCGAAGATGGGAGACAAGGAGATCCACGGCACGGCCGACATCATCAGCAAGCTCGAAGAGAAAAAGAACAATTGCAAATCCGAAACCATAGCCGATTCCAAATTCGAACTCCCCGAAAAGGTCGAGTTCATCGGCTTCTGAGCCTTTGCGGATAAACGGAACCCCGTCTTCCTGACGGGGTTTTTCGTGCTAGAATGCCGCATATGCCCGCCGAAAAAATCTGCCTCGACAGCGCCAAACAGGATAAGCTTTTCTACTTCGTGGCCAACGTCGTGGTCTACCGCGAGAGCGACGGCCGCTGCCTCCTGCTCAAGCGCAGCGAGACGGAGAATGTCCATCCCGGGAAATACGCAGTCCCGGGAGGCAAGCTCGAATGGTCCGATCTGGACATCAGCCGCCCCAGCCGCCTCAACGGCGACGTGCTTGATTTCGAGGATGCCGTGGAAAAGCTGCTCGCAAGGGAAGTCGCGGAAGAAGCGGGGATAGGGATCAGCGGCCCGCTGGCCTACATAAATAGCGTGGCTTACGTCAGGCCGGACGGCACGCCGACGCTCCTGGCGAAATTCGCGGCGCGCTACAGCGGCGGCGAAGTCACGCTCGAACGCGGCTCGTTCAACGGATACGTTTGGGCGAACGCCCAGGAAACCGCCGCACTACCCTGTATCATGGGCATCCCGGAAGAAGTCAGAAGGACGATCGAGATGTTCCGGAAATGACACAAGCCAGCCGATACAGCCGATTCGGCAACGGGTCGGTTTTTTGTTTAACCGACCCTTGACATATTAATGGTTCATTGATAAACTAAACTTCCACCAAAATATTATGGACATACTCAACGACAAGGGACTGTTCCAGCGGTTAATCCTGACCGCCACCCGCCTCGAGGCCAACGCTAACCGGTATTATTTCGAGCCCATGGGGCTGACCACGACTTACTGCAAGATAATCTGCATGCTGGCCTCTAAAGAAGGGATGACCCCGACCGAGATCCTGCATCAGACGGGCGGAACGAAATCGAACATTTCCCAACGTTTGGACGTCCTGGAAAAGAACGGCCTGGCCAAAAGGCGCGTCCCGGAGAGCGACGACAAACGCAATGTCCGGATAGAGCTGACCGAGGCGGGCCGGAAGAAATACCTCGAAATAAAGGAATTCGTCCAAAAAAAATCGCTCTTCCTGGAGCAGGAATTCTCGGCTGACGAAAAATTCCATATGCACAACATCCTGGACAAGCTGAACAAGATAATGGACGGCCACGACCAAAGGCTGGCCAAGGCGAAAGGCAAGAATTGATTATGACGACCAAAAAAATCCTGTTGGCGGTCGCGGCCGCGACGCTCGCTTTGAGCGCCGCCGCTTTCGGCGCCGGTTGCCGTAAGACCGAGGCCCCGGCCGCCGAAACCCCCAAGCAGCCGGTCACCGTCACGGTCCGCCAGGCGGCCGACGCGAAATCGCTCAAACAGGACCTGGAATTCCCGGCGACGGTCTCGGCAGAACAGGAAGCGAAAATCATCGCCAAAACCGCGGGCACGGCGCAAAACGTCGCTTTCAAGGTCGGCGACAAGGTCAAGCTCGGCGACCAACTGGTCAAGATCGACGACGTGAACTCGGCCAAACAGACCGCCGGTTTCGATGCGGGCCAGGTCAAGCAAGCCCAACTTGCGGCCGAACAAGCCCGGACATCTTACGAGATGGCCCGTACCAATTACCTGAATCTGCTCCAGTCCTCAGGCAAAGACCTGAGGCAGCTGGAGATCGCCCGCGAGCAAGCCGAAACAGGCAAGGGGAACGTGGAATCGGCGACAAGCGAAGCGCTTAAAAGCGCCGATTTGGCGTACCAGACGGCCAAGCTGTCGGTCGAGCAGGCCAAGCTGGCCCTGGATAACCGGCAAGCTTCGGCAGACCAGACGACCGGAGACGCCGGCACCAACGCCGAACTCACGGCCAACAGCGCCGTGGATTCGTGCAATTCCGTCATCGTAGCCCTTAACGCCATCGCCGAGCTCGACAACCCGAACGGCGGAAACCTGCCTTACCACAAATACCTCGGGCTCCTCGGCGACAACTCCTTGGAGACGGCCAAGTCGGCCTATACGGCCGCCCGGAACTCGGTCGACGCTTATCGCGCGACGAAATTCGCCGATCTGGGCGCCCGGTTGGACGGAGCGTCGGACGCGGTAACCAAGACCAAAAGCTTGGCCGATGCCATGAAGACCGTGGTCGACAAGACCATGCCTTCGACTTCCTTGCCCCAGTCTTCGCCCAGCGGCCTGTCGATTTCCGGACTCCAGACCCAGGTCGCCGGATTCCAATCCCAAGCCAGCGGACTGCTGCAACAGCTGAACGGCGCCAAGCAATCCCTGGCCAATGTCACGCTGAACAACGGTTCGTCACTGGACGCCCTCCAAAAAGCCTACGAGCTGGCCCAGCAGCAGGAAAAGATCGCGGCCCAGAATCTCGAGAACCTGAAGGCCGGGAACAAGACCCAGCAGGACAACGCCGCGTTCGGCGCCGAAGCCGCGCGCAACCAGTATTCGGCGAACAAGATCAAACTCGAGACGCAGGTGGCCGTCAGCAAATCCCAGATGGACATGGCCGAAATCCAATATCGCAACGCCGCGGTGGCCCTGCAGAACCTGATCGACGTCCACCGCGTCATCACGCCGATCGACGGTATCGTCACGAAGAAGGCGGTCGAGAACGGGGATACGGTGGGCGCCGGCCAAGTCCTGGCAGTGGTCAGCACCCCGGACCGCCTGAGGATCCAATTTTACGTCGACCAGGAGAGCCTCGGGCTGCTGTCGGCCGGAATGGACGCCGCCATCATCGCCGGGACGGACGAGATGCCGGCGACCATCTGGAGCATCACCCCGCAGGCCGATGCCGTGACGCGCCGCTTCCTGGTGGAAGCCAGGCTTAAGGACGGTCAAGCCGCCAAGAACCTGGTCTTGGGCAGCATCACAACGGTCCGCGTGACCGTCACGAAATCGGCTCGGGACGGCTCGTATCTGCTGCCGCTGTCCGCGGTGGAAGTCTCTCCGGCCGGAGCCAGCATTTTGCTGGTCAAGGACGGCAAGGCGGCCAAGACCGCCGTCAGGATAGACAAGGTGGAAGGCGAGAACGCCGAGGTCTCGGGCGACATCCCGGCGGACGGCTCCATCATCGTGGACGGCAACAAGCTCGTCCGCGAAGGCGAGACGGTGGCCATCAACCGATAACGCCGCTATGGAAAACGAAACCAACCCGAAGCCGGAACGCCGGTCTTCCGACCAGTTGTACCTGGACAGGCTCCAGTTCGATCCGGGATTGCGCCGGAGCCTGCTGAATTTCTTCGTCACGAATTTCCGCGTGGTCGTTTTGCTCATCCTGCTGCTGACCGCGGCCGGCGCGTACTCATTCATCAAGCTGCCGCGCGAGTCGATGCCCGAGGTCAAGATTCCGATCGCCATCATCGTGACCGCCTATCCCGGCGCCTCGCCGAGCGACGTCGAAGAGCTGATTTCGAAGAAGATCGAGACGAGCATCGCAGGCCTGAAGAACATCAACAAGATCACCTCGAGCTCGGCCAACTCCATTTCGACCGTCCGCGTCGAATACGACGCCAAAGCCGACCTGGACGATTCCATCCGGAAACTCCGCGACCAGGTGAACAGCGTCAAGAACAGCCTGCCTTCGGACGCTAAGGAACCGCAGGTCGTGGAGATATCCCTCGACGACACGCCCATCTGGACCGCCTCGCTCCAAGGCCCGTATGACGGTTTCACGCTCCGCGCGGCGGCCGACGACGTCAAGGACGAGCTCGAGAAGATACCCGGCGTCCGCGAAGTCAAGATCTCGGGCGGCGACACGCGCGAGTTCTCCGTGGCCTACGACCCGCAGAAGCTGACCTACTACGGCATCTCGGCCGACCAGGCAAATTCCGCCATCAAAGCCGCCAACCTCGCTGTCCCGGCCGGGACTTTCGACGGCACTAAATACGCCTTCCCGGTCCGGGCCGACGGCCGGTTCTACAGCGCCGAGAAGCTCGGGCAGGTCCCGCTCATGCACACCGACGACGGGGCCATCGTCTACCTGAAGGACGTGGCCAAAGTCGAGGAGACGGCGATCGAGAAGACGGTCCTGTCGCGGTTCTCGACCGGCGGCAAAGCCCCGTCCGACAGCGTCACGCTGCAGATCATCAAGAAGACCGGCGGCAACATCGTCAATACCGTCGACACGGCCGAGAAGAGCTTGGACGAAACGCTCAAGCGCCTGCCGCCCGGCATGGGTTACAGCACGATCATCGACCAGAGCGAGGTCATCCGCAAGGACTTCAACCACCTGGTGCGCGACTTTTTGATAACCATCGCGCTCGTCTCGATCATCCTGTTCCTGATCGTCGGCATCAAAGAGGCGTTCGTCGCCGGCTTGGCCGTGCCGCTCGTCTTCTTCGCGACGTTCACGGTCATGTACCTGACCGGCACCTCGCTCAACTTCCTGTCGATGTTTTCGCTCATCCTGGCGCTCGGCCTCCTGGTCGACGACGCCATCGTGGTGGTGAGCGCGACCAAGCAATACCTGAACACCGGAAAATTCACGCCGGAGGAAGCGGTGCTCCTGGTGCTGAACGATTTCAAGGTCGTGCTGACGACCACCACCCTGACCACGGTCTGGGCGTTCCTGCCCCTCCTGGTTTCGACCGGCATCATCGGCCAGTTCATCAAATCCATACCGATAACCGTCTCGACCACGCTCATCGCTTCGCTCTTCATCGCGCTCTTCATCAACCACC
Source organism: uncultured Gammaproteobacteria bacterium (assembly GCA_964415965.1). Taxonomy (GTDB): domain Bacteria; phylum Patescibacteriota; class Patescibacteriia; order 2-12-FULL-60-25; family 2-12-FULL-60-25; genus CAIKNB01. The sequence goes on along the minus strand of CAYQCK010000001.1, from coordinate 558,420 downwards.
CGCTGGCCGCCGTCCTGGAACGCATCCGGCTGACGAAAGGCTTCTTTTACGCCTGGTGCGCCATCATCTTGGGCGTCATCGGCGTGGCGGCTTGGACGCGCAGCTTGCTTGGCTACGCGGTCGCCGGAGCCTTGGGCGTCGTCTTCGTCGCCTCGGCCGTCTGGTTCTGGAGCAAGGGCAAACGCAATCTGGAGCTCAATGCCGCCCTGGCCGAACGCGAATGGCTCGACGACGATCTGATCAAGGAAAAACTCCGTCGCCAAGCCGAGCACGGAGGAGAGGGGTTCCTGGGCCGGCTGATGCACGGCGTCGTGCATTTCGATCGGGTCATCCCGTGGTATGAGGCGGGCCTCAAACGCGTTTTGGCCACCCGGTTTTCACGCGCCGCCACGCTCGCCACGGTCTTCGTCCTGTTCTGCGCGGCCGTGGCCCTGCCCGCGACCGGCGTCGTGCCGAGCGAGTTCTTCCCGCTGACCGATTCCAACCAGCTGTCCATCAGCATCACGGCGCCGACCGGCCTGAAGCTCGACGAGACGGACAAGATAGTCCGGCACGTCGAAGAACATCTGCTCAAGACGGAAGGCGTCGTCAGCTTCTCGACCCTGGTCGGTGCCGGCGGCTCGAGCAACGCCCTCAGCGCTTCGTTCAGCAACCCGTCGAACGTCGCGTCGATCACGGTCAAGCTGACCGAACCCGAGGACCGCGACATCAAGAACTACGAGATCGCCGCGGCTTTGCGTCGCGAGTTCAAGGACATCACCGAAGCCACCATCGCGGTCGACACGCCCAAATCCGGCCCGCCGTCCGGCTCCGACTTCGAGGCGCAGATAGCCGGCGAGGACCTGCAGCAACTCGACAAGATCGCCCACGACCTGAAACCCAAGCTCGAAAGCATCAAAGGCGTGGCTAACGCAGACATCTCGCTCAAAAATTCGCCGGCCGAATACACCTTCACCCTCGACCCGGCCAGGCTCGAGCTCTACAGCCTGAACGCGGCCTACGTCGGCTCCGTGCTGCGCACGGCCATCGCCGGCACCGAGGTGACGACCGTCATCCGCGGCGGGGACGAGACCAAGGTCATCGCGACATACGCCGCCGACAAGATCCCGGACCTGCAGGCCATCCAGAACATCCAGGTCATCAACCTGAAGAAGCAGCCGGTCTTCCTCAAAGACGTGGCCAAGATCGAGCTCCTGCCGTCGGTCGATTCCATCACCCGCATCGACAAGAAACGGACCGTGGTCCTCTCGGCCAGCGTCACGAAAGAGAACCGGCCGGCCGAGGTCGTCAAGGAATTCCAGGCGAAAGTCGCCAAGGAGTATCCCATGCCCGACGGCTACACCATCGCTTTCGGCGGCCAGAACGAGACGAACAACGAATCCGTCGAATCCATCATCCAGGCCATGCTCATCGCTGGCCTGCTCATCGTCTCGACGCTCGTCATCCAGTTCAACTCCTTCCGCCAGGCGCTGATCGTGCTCGTGACCATCCCGCTGGCGCTGATCGGCGTGTTCTTCGGCCTGGCGGCGACCGGTATCGCCTTGTCGTTCCCGGGGCTCATCGGCATCGTGGCCCTGTTCGGCATCGTGGTAAAGAACGCCATCATCCTGGTGGACAAGATCAACCTGAACCTCAAGAGCGGCATCGCCTTCAAGGACGCCATCGTGGACGCCGGCAAGTCGCGGCTCGAGGCCATCTTCATCACCTCGATCTGCACCATCGTCGGCATCATCCCGGTGACGCTCTCGAACGAGCTGTGGCGCGCCCTGGGCAGCGCCGTCATCTTCGGCCTAATGCTCTCGTCCTTCTTCACCCTGTTCATCGTGCCGACGCTCTACATGGCGCTCGTCAAAGACAAACCGCGCAAGAACCAAGGCCCGGTCTGCGAACCGGAAGAGGGGAGCCGGGCCGGATTCTGAACGCCGAAGGCGGCATGCTATAATCGGCGAACTATGAAGAAAACCCATCTTTTGCTCGTCGGCGCAGGCTGCGCCATGACCCTGCTCGCCGCCGGATGTTCCAAAGAAGCGACCGTGGCAGAAAACTACGGCACCGGCAGCGCGGGACCGACGGCCGACGTCGCCGCGCCGACGGTGGAAGCCCCCTTGGCCTGCAAGGTATTCACCGCGGAACTGGCGAAAAAATACCTCGGCGAAGCGGGTACGCCCAACGAAAACAACAATCCCACGGTCAGCAACTGCACCTACTCATCGGCTTCGGGCGGCATCACCCTCCTCATCAAGAGCTATGCCACGGACGAGGCGGCGGCCATCGAGCGCGATGGCGCCATCAAGGCCTCCAATGGACTGTCGGGCGTCGATCCGGAGATGGTCGAAGGGCTGGGCGACAAGGCCTACTGGGCCGGAGGCAAGCTGAACCAAATCAACGTCTTCAAAGACCGGAAGTGGTACATCATCAGCGCCTTCATGACCGGGTACGGCAAAGACAAGGCCATCGAAATCATGAAAGACATGCTGGCCAACAGCTAGCGACACAAACCCGGCCCCAGCGGCCGGGTTTTTGGTTTCTTGGAAAGTCACACTTCGCAAGTGACAAGGGGGTCTGGGGGGCCGCGTGGCGCGGAACGCAAAAGAACCTGCGTTCGCGACACCGAGAGCGCATAGCGGACCCCCAGGACCTTTGCTACTTTCGGTCACGAAAGTAGATAGAAAAACGCCCCAGTCGAATGACCGGGGCGCAGATTTCTAGCGGAGATTCTTGATGATGCTCTCGAGGAGCTTACCGAACTCCTCGAGGCAGCTCCGCATCGAATCGTACAACAACTCGATAGGGAAGATGTGCGGCGTGCCGTGGACGCCAACCAGGAGGTGGACGCACAGGGTGCCGCGGGCCAAGAGGAGCTGGGAGAGCCGGCGCGCCTCTTCCATGTCGTCCGGGCCATCGTCGCACAGCACCAGCAGGACGCGGCGGCGGCGTTTGGACTTGGCCAACGCTTGGCCGACATGAACCAGCATGGCGGTGTCGGAATTGCCGCCCGTCCCCTGGAGCCTGACCAGCGACTGGGCCGAACCGGCCGACCCGAGGTCATAGACCGCGTGCGAATTGTAGGCCCAGAGATGGCCGTCGAGCAGCGCGCCCTGACCCTCCATAGCCTGGTCGAACGCCACGGCGATGCGCTTGGCGTCCTCGAGCTTCTCGCCGGACATCGAACCGCTGCAGTCGATGGCCAGGTGGATTTCGGCGTCGATATTGCGCTCCTCGACTGTCTCCATGCGGAATCCGGGCAAGCCGCAGGCGATCCTCCCGACTTCGGAGAAGTCGATGTCGCCGTCATCCTGGCCATAGAGCGTGAATTCGGACGGGTTGTCGAGGACCTTGAGCTTGCGCCGCAGGTCTTCGATATGGCCCTGGACTTCCGCGGCGTAGCCGGCGTAAAGTCCGGCGTCGCCCGGTTGGGCATCCATCTTCTTGACCGGGATATTCGGCGTCTTGCCGGTCGAGATCGGTCCGGGATGGACCAAGCCCATGCCCTTCAGCTTGTTCTCGAGCTGGCGCAGGTTGTCGTGCCGGTTGGCGTCGACGTACAGCTTGAGCATCCGCTTGATCCGCGCCAGCAGTTTCTTGCTCGGCAACGGCGGACGCTTGCCGTGCTCCGTGCCCAAGACCAGCTGCACGAGTTGGACGAACCGTTCTTTGCGGTCTTGTTCTTCGCGCGTCGGCGGGGTGCCTAGGATCTCCACGACCTTCTCGGCGATGTCCAGCAACCTGCCCGGCGAAGCGGCAAGCAAGTTGCGCCGCGACAGATGCTTCATGGCCCGGAAAACGGCCCGGGAACGGGGCCGGCGGTTCCACTTGGCGGCCAGGAAGAACTCCTCGTAGGCATCCTTGGGCCGCAGGCGCGCCAGGAAGCGCAGACGCTCGTCGCGGGCCATGCCCTGGGTCAGCTTGGCGCACTCTTCCTTGCGGGAGAGCGTGCAGATGACCGGCAGGCGCAGGCGCATGCGGTCAGCGAAGCCCGGGGCCTCGTCGTACATGAGCGTGTCGTCCTTGCGGTCCAGGATGATGTTCAGCACGGACCGCAGGACCGGACCGCCGCGGCGTTCGGCTTCCTTGAGGAGCTCGATGCCGTAGGGCGACTGCAGGATGTGGCCGCACTCATGGTAGAGCGAGCCGAAGCCGGTCTCGCGTTCGCCCTCGAGGAAGAACCACGGGGCGATGTTGATCTCGGCCAGGCAATCGGTCGAGGCCGTATCGATCGTGGGATCGAAGTTCAGCCGGAACGGCCGACGCACCAGCATGGCCGCGTCGTTGCACAGGATAGGGAACACGTTCTCGAGGATCTCGAGCTGACGGTCGGTATCGCGCTCAGGCGGCGAACCGTCGGCGATGACGTCGGCAAGCAGCGATTGGACCATTTCTTCTCCTTGTCAAAAAAGCGGTTTTCGGGTGTTTGGATGGATGCCGCAACCAGATTCGAGGCCGATTTCCTTTGAGGAAATCGGCGTTGAATCGGAGAAATCTGAATTTCACTTGTGAAATTCAGATTTCTGGAATGGCGGCACGCATCGACTGCGGCCTCACCCATCCTGGAACAGGACAGGCTCATTTAACGGCCGCTCCGCTTTCGAACCCGACGCGATCGCTCGCGACGATGACCGAGTACGGACTTCCTTATCGGAAGGAGCGAGCAAATACCCTATCCAGGATTCTTTCCGTTTTGACACCCCGGGCGAGGCAGCGCCGAGACCCGGGGTCTAGATCCCGGCTCGCGCTCGTCAGACTCGCTTGGCCGGGATGTCGAGGAAGAAAGGATGCTTGATAGGGTGGGGGAACGAGGACCGTTCCCCACGATTGAAAAGGGCGTTTGGATAGATCGTTAAGGTTTATGATTACATGATGAAATCGTGCTGCACGATTTCATCATGTAATCATGAACTAGAGCCAGCAGACACCGATTGACCGCGGCCTGACCTAATCCTGGAACAGGACAGGCTCTTTAACGGCCGCTCCATCGATTTCAGATCGACAGACTTCTTTCGAAGAGCGAGCAAACACCCGATTGAACGCCCGACCAAAACGGAGGAGAGAGGGGTCGTGAGGTCTGGCGTTCGATAGGGTGGGGGAACGAGGACCGTTCCCCACGATGGAAAAGGGCGTTTGGATGGTTCGCTTGATGGAATCCGACGGCTACTAGACGACGGATTCCATACGGATTCCTTTCGGATTCGTGAAGCATAGCGATCGAATCCGGAAGGAATCCGTCGACAGCTTCCACTGATTCCTGCAGCCTCGCCTGATCCCGGTGCAGGACAGGCTTATTGGCGGCCGCTCCGCATATCTCACGACAGACGGACCTTCCCGGTCGGGAAAGAGCAAGCAAACACCCTGTTGAGGGTTCCTCTGAGAGGAGGCCTCGATAGGATGGGGGACGTGGGACGTCCCCCGGCACGAAAAGGGCGTTTGGATGGATGCCTTTGGGTTATCCCCCTCCACCTGAAGCTCCGCAGGAGAGCCTCGAGGAGGGGGATAACCCCTCTTGTAGGAGTTTAAAGGGGGTCGCTCGCTTTGAACTCCGTGCATTAGGGTTTCGGCCATCGCTGATGAACCGCAGCCTCGCCTGATCCTGATGCAGGACAGGCTCTTTGGCGGCCGCTCCATCGATTTCAGATCGACAGACTTCTTTCGAAGAGCGAGCAAACACCCTGTTGAGGATTCCTCGGAGAGAAAGCCTCGATAAGGTGGGGGACGTGGGACGTCCCCATGAGAAAGGTGTTTGGAGGGAATGCCTCTTCGGTCTCAGCGCCGTCTGCGGTGCTGAGACCGAACCTTAAGCCCGGCATAAGGTGGTTCCGGCAAAACATAGAGACCGCGGTCTGGCTCGTCCTGGAACAGGACGAGTTCCGAAACCCGTAGGACGGATCTCGCGACACGAAATGCATCTGCGGCAAAAGTACCGTCCGCGTCCATACGGCGCCATACTTCCGCTCGCGGTCGAGCAAACACCCTGGCGAGGACTTCTCGAAGAGAAGACCTCGATAAGGTGGGGGACGTGGGACGTCCCCCGAGGGACGTTCGACGTCCCGATGACCGAGTGCGTTTGATGTGCTGGCGGGTCGGCCGGCATGGAAAGTTGCCTTTGGAAACGCGAGGGAGCGACGTCCGCGAGTGGACGAGCGTTTCTAACCGCAACTTACATGCCGGAGCGAGGGAAGAATCCCGCACCACGTGCGTGGATTCGCCCAACGTCAGCAAGCCGAACCCAGGGACCATGGCCTGGACCGTCCTGTTGCAGGACGGCTTTTGCGCCGGCGATATCTCACGACCTGGCCGGCGCGCGGCCCGCACGACACGTTCATGGCATGCCGCCATGGCGTCTCCTCTTCAGGGAATCCCATCTTTCCGGCGCACGCTAGCTTGCGCCATCTTTCCGTTCATCCCTTCGGATTCAGCGCCACGGCACGGTCAAGAAACGCTGTCTCGGTATCTATTGAAGGAACTTGGTGTTTGGATGGATGCCTCCCGGGCGTGACGCCGACGTGACGTCGGCGTGACGTTTCGTGAAGTCGGCGAAACGGAGCGTCACGGGGAGCCTGCGACCGAACCGACGTAACGTCGGCGTCACGCACACATTCTGCCGAAGGCATAATGGGTTCGGGCAGATACATCGAACCGCGGCCTCACCTGATCCTGATGCAGGACAGGTTCCGTAACGGCCGCTCCGCGCATCTCGCGACGACACGGACTCTCCTTGTGGAAAGAGCAAGCAAACACCCTGTCCAGGATTCTTTCTCTGTTTGACACCCCGGGCGAGGCAGCGCCGAGACCCGGGGTCTAGATCCCGGCTCGCGCTCGTCAGACTCGCTTGGCCGGGATGTCGAGGAAGAAAGAATACTCGATAAGGTGGGGGAACGTTTGGCGTTCCCCCGAGCGAAAGAGCGTTCGGATGGCGGCGCAGCCATTTACGGCGGAATCGATACGCAGTGTCGATTCCGACTAAATGGGTAGAGCGGTTGCCCGCAACCCGAATACCTGTCGGGCCGCGCCTTGGTCCAGGGTCATATCCCGGCCTGATGCAAGCCGGGATGAGCGGCAGACGGCTGCCGCGCGGCCTGACCAGCCAGGATGGCGGCTGGTTCCCCGACGACTGGACAAGCGAACGCTTTGGCGGACTTTCAGGCGGCGGCCGAGACCGCTTCCGTCAGCTTGGCCGAGATCTTCATGCGCAATGCGCTGTAGGCCTTGGCTACGTCGCTGTTGGGGTTCTTGGCCACCTCGCCTTGCGGCGTCAGCTCCAGCTCCCCGTCGTAATACGTCAGGAAGCCCATGACCATGGCTTCGCGCAGGGGCACCCCATGCTTTACCAGCTGCCCGACGATGAGGCAACCGCGGTAGCTCGGCCCGAACGAGATCTGGCCGGCGTTAGCCGCTTCCCGCAAGGCCCGCGCCACTTGGACCACGGCCAGCGCGTGCGTCTCCAGCATGCCGGTGTCGGCCACGAGTTTCTTGGTCTCGAAATCGATGGGCATGGGCCGGAGCCGCATGATGGCGAAGCGGTCCTTGAGCGCGTCGTCCAGGGCGAATGTGCCCTGGTACTCCGCGCCCTGGTTCATGGTCGCGACGAAGCTGACGTTGGGCGGGATGCGGATGGTCTTCGTGCCCTCGGCCGTCACGACCGAGACCTGGCGCGTCCCGTCGAACAGGCCGTGCATGCTCTCGTTGGACTTGGCATGGACGCGGTTGATTTCGTCCAGGATGACGATGAACCGCGTCTCCAGCTTCCGCTCGAGGGCGATGTGGGCGCGCTCGATGTAGTCGAGCAGGCCGGAGCGCACGAAGTGGGTCGAGCCCTTGGTCGCGGCGTCGGAGCCGAAGAAGTCGGTCGTCCGCTTGATGGTGTAGACGTCGACCTTGTACGGATCCTGCCAGCCGAGCGCTTCGGCGACCTCGAAAGCCAGCGTCGTCTTGCCCGTGCCTTTGGGGCCGATGAGGATGACGTTGGTCCCGGCGTGCAGCCAGATGAGCAGGCACTTGAGCTGGAGCGGATCGATCCAGTAGTTGGGCAGGGCCAGGAGCTTTTCCCAGGGCTTCAGCTCGCTCACCCGGGTCACCAGCCGGACGACCGCGGTCTTGCGCCGCGAGACCGTCTTGGTCAGGACCTGGACCATCTCCACCCGCCAGACGTCGCCGTCCTTGATCTGGACGTACGGCGGCTGGTCGAGCCGGATCTCATAGTTGGCCATGGACTCGTCGACCCACGACCAAGTGATGCCCTTGCCGTTCTTGGCGCGGATTTCGAGCAGGTCAGCCATATATCCACCTCTTTTGCATGAAATGTGCATCCTACTGCTTCCGCGTTCGAGATGCCTCGAGCGCGGGAGGGTAGGGCAGTCAGGCGAGATGCCTGACTGCCGAGGGAATGGGTTTGGATGGCGGCCTTTCGCGTCGTCGCGGCGACGACGCGACGTCGATATATCCTTATCGACGGGTGCCGACTCAATCCTTGTACTGCGGCCTCGCCTGATCCTGATGCAGGACAGGCTCTTTGACGGCCGCTCCGTCCATCCGGCCGGATGGCGGACCTTCCCGGCTGACTGTCGCGACCAGCCCACCGAGCAAGAGCAAAGCAAACCCGATTCACGAAAGACTACGTCTTCCACGTTCGATGGGACTCAAACGCGGGAGGGTAGGGGCGAGGGGCGTGGAACGTCCCTCGCCCCGCGAGAAGGGTTCGGACGGATGCCAGGGCGCGGCCGCGGAACGTTGCCAACCGCCGCAGGCGGGGTGCGGCGACACCTTCTGAGGCGTCGGCGCATGGCAACGGAACGTGGCCGGGAGGCAATACCCGAAGGGCGTTGCCGGTACGGCTGACCCTGGCTGCTGCGGCCTCGCCTTATCCTGGAACAGGACAGGTTCATTGGCGGCCGCTCCGCCATCACGAGCGATGACAGACTGGAAACGCCGAGCGGATCCACAGCGAGCGAACCCTGATTTTCGAGGAGAACTACGTCTTCCGCGTTCGAGACACCTCGAGTGCGGAAGGGTAGGGGCGACACGTCAGACGTGTCGCCCCGAGGGGAAGCAGGTTCGGATGGATGGAAGAGCGTCAGCGCCTGACAGCGAGCTGTCAGGCGCTGTCAGGTCCGTGGAGCCGGACGTGGCATCCGCCGCGGACGGCGATCAGGACCTGAAGCCCAACGACTCTCCTTGGGTAATCCGCCAACCGGTCCTGGAACAGGACTGGCCCAATGGCTCTGGAGAGACCCCGCGGTCTGTTGCATTGCCCACAAGGCGAATTCAAGCGAACCATTATCCCGGAAAAGAACGGGTTCGGACGGATGCCCTCGGATCGGTTACCGCTGGTATCAAGGAGCCATCGGCTCCGTCATCCGTCTACCTTCAGGTAGCGGATGTGATACCAGAGGTATCCGATCAGTTACCGACTCGGCGGTAACAGGTACGGGCCATCACCAGATGCCGCGGCCTCACCCGATCCTGGAACAGGACAGGCTCTTTGGCGGCCGCTCCATCATCCTCAAGACGACGGCTAGAAACGCTGGCGCGAATCCACAGCGAGCGAACCCTGATTTGAATGTACCACTTCCTTTTCCGCGCCCGGTTGCTCCAGGCGGGGGAGAGGAAGCCCATCCGACGAGTGTCGGATGGGCCAAAGGGCAGGCCTTGCGCCTGCCCGAGCCGGCCGGTTTGGATGGTGCGCTTGGGTTCTGACAGGGAAGCGGAGCGCACCCTGTCAGAACCTGTCGGGTTCGGAGCGTCCCGAGACGCGCAGACCTGACACGCCCTGGCACACCCTAGGGACCGCGGCCTATCCCAGCCTGCTGCAGACCGGGGTCGCTGGCCTCGTCAGTTCGGTGCGGACGAAACGAGCTGCTTCGTACGGTCGAGCAAACCGGTTCGATCGGACGCGGCGGACTATTCCGCCGCGTCGACCATTTCGGACACGCAGCCCACGAACACCGTCTCGGCCAATACCGGTTCGACGGCGTCGGCGAGCGTGTCCTTGGCGCGGACCTTGCCCTTACCCTTGGCCGGCTTCTTGGCCGTGGCCTTCGGGCCGCCGGTGCAGACGCTCGACGGATCGAACGCCGAATCGGGGAGGCACATGCCGGCCCGCTTCAGGCTGATCGCCGCGCTGTTTTTCGCAAAGCGGGCCTCGGCCAACCTCACATACTCGCGGATGGTGCTCGGAGCCTTCTTCGGGTACAGCTGGCGGATATACCCCAGCGTGCCGGCGACCACACCGCGCTGCTTCTCGTTCCAACGCTTCAGCCCGAGAAGCTGGTGGAGGCGGGCGCGCAGCTGGTTGACCTTGTTCGGAGCCATGGTCAGGCGGCCGTCTTCGTTGACGACGATGCCGGTGATGACCGGGACTTCGCCGGTCTCGGGGGCCATGTACTTGGTCTTGTCGGCCCGGGTGTGGGGGAAGAACCCGTTCGCGCGGATGGCCTCGGTGATCGCGGTCCTGAGCTCCTCCGGGATATCCGCGCTGGAGGAGATCGTGAGGTCGTCGGCGTAGGCCGTGAAGCGATAGCGCTGGAACGGCGTCGACGACTTCTCGAGCAAGCCCCAGATCACCTCGTCCATCTTCAGGCATACGATGTCGAGGATGGCCGGCGAAGTCGGCGGGCCTTGCGGCAGCCGGTCATGCAGGCACACCAGGTCGACCAGCGACTCGAGCAGCAGGTCGAAATCGTGCTCGAGGCAGCGGCGGAGCGCCAGCGACTTGATGTCGTCGTCCTTGGCCTTGGCGTACTTCTCCCACGCCTCGTCCGGCGCCTGGCTAAACTCCACGCCCTGGAACTGCCGCAGCTTGAAGGCGAAGGGCTTGCGCAGGTTGGCCCGGATGCGCGAGCGGTAGACGCTCGGGAACGCGCTCACGATGTCGACGGTGAACACGTGGCGGCTGCCGGCATGCGCCGCGGCGTTGGTCAGGATGCTCGATCCCGCCTGGTTGCCGTGGCGCACGAAGTGCACGGGCACCGAATGCAGGAACCGCTGGAGGATGGCGCGCTGCACGGTCTTGAGCTCCTCGCACGGCGCCGCGAACTTGCGGCGGCCCTTGCCCCGGCCCTTGCTCTTGGACCATTCCTTGTAGGCCTGGCCCGCGCGGATCTTGTCGAGCGCGAACTTCCAGGTCGCCACGTCGAGATGCAGCATCTCGCGCAGGTAGCGGGCCAAGCGCTCGGGGAGCTGGAGCAGGGCGACGAAGTCCTGGGACTTCCACTCGCCACGGCGTCGGCGACGGCGGGTCTTCTTCTCTTCCATGCTGGACGCTTCCTTCCGAAGGTCTGCGTTTCAGGCGACGGCACCATGCCGAAACCTGTCTGAGGGCGGCCAGACGGCCGTCCTTCTTGCGAAAGAACGAATGCGATAATTCACCATAAACTAGCCAAAATGTCAAGATTCTGAACCCGAAATACCCGGCCGCTGGAGCATTTCACCGCTTAACCGGTAACTTTGGCTTTGTTATGAGGTATAATGCCAACAAACATGAAACATATGACGCCAAAAATCATCCCCCTGATTACCCTGTGCGCCGGTCTGGGATTACTCGCCGCCGGCTGCGGAAAGCCGGCAGCGACCCAACCGCAGACGGAACAGACGCCTCCCCAAGCCCAAACCAAGCAAGCCAAACCGACCGAGGCCGCCACGACCACGCCGTCCGCCGAAGCGCAGAAGCCGACGACCACCACGCAAACCAAACCGGCCACGACCGTCGCCAAGCCGACAGCCAAGACGCCGACCAGCCCTGCGGCCAAGACCACGCCGACCCAGCAGCAGGTCATCGCGAACCAACTCGCTCCGCAGACCATCTACGTCACGATCAAGAACGGCGCATTCGTCCCACAGGTCGTGTCGGTCAAAGCCGGCGGGACGGTCGTTTGGGTCAACAAGGATACGGTGCCCCACACCACGCGCTCCGACGGATCCCTGCTTTGGGACTCGGGCACGCTGCAGCCGGGCGCGAGCTACAGGCGCGTCTTCAAGGCGACCGGCTCGTATAGCTACAGCTGCGCCGTCCATCCGACCTCCAAAGGAACGGTCTACGTCTACTGAACAGAATCAAAAGCAAAAGACGCGGCAAACCGCGTCTTTTGAATATCCCTTGACTTATGCCGGGGGAGGACTATCCTGCTCAGGCTCTTTCCAGGAGGCGACCGTGATGCAACTTGCCACAGAATACCTGGAGTTCGCCCGGCAAAACTTCGATCGGGGAGGGGATGAGGCGCTGGCGCTGTCCGACGACTTCATCGAAGCCAATCTGCGCCAGCTCGTCGCCCGAGCCCGGCGGTTCACCCGCCACAACACGAAGCAGGAGGAAATCAACGCAGCCCAACTGCAACTCAAAGAAGCGGCGAAGCGGATAATCCAAGAGCTGCCGGGCGCCCGCCAAGTCGCGGCCGTGGCCATCGCGGCCGAAAGGCCGGACGACCCCAGGCTGCTCGGTTTCGCGGCCGCGCTAGCCAGCCTCGACCTCGTTCCCGACCGTTGAACTCCCTCAGGATGCCGCGCGCGGCATCCTCTTTTAATTTGACAGCGTATTTTCCGGTTGGTATAAAAACAACATGAACAATTTCTGGCACATGTACGCCAAGCCTAAGTCCGGCATCGATTGCGCCGAACTCGCTTTGCGTTCCCGTGCCATGGAGCGCCTGAAGATGCGTGGCTGAAACCGCATGATCAGGCTCTGAACCGGCCCGGGAACCATCCCGGGTTATTTGTTTCTTCGGGACGGATGACGGCTGCCTGCGCAGCCGCCGGTTTGACGCACCTTGGACAAGGAAGTGGCCCATGCATCCCATCAGGTTCTACCAGTTACATTCTTTCCTCATGCAGTTCGCCAACGCCCTGTCTGTGGGCCTGTACATCCCGTACCTGCTCCATCTCGGACTGACCCGCGCCGACAACTTCCTAGTGAACGTCATCTACTGGTTCACCATCGCGGCCACGGAAATCCCGACCGGCGCCTTAGCCGACGGGAAAAGTCGAGGCTGGTCGGTCCGGGTAGGTATAGGACTGACAGCCCTCGGGACCGCGGTCTACGCGACCGCCGCCATGGCCGAGAGGAAATGGGCCATCATCGCCATCGCCATCCTGGCCGAGGTCATGGAAGGGATCGGCTGCTCGTTCATGTCCGGCGCCAAGCAAGCTTGGATATCCGACGCGCTGAAACGCGAAAAGCGCGAGTCTGAGCAGGGGATGGTCATGGGTCGCGCCGCCAGGTTCGGCCATGTCGGCCTGCTGACTGGCGGCGCCATCAGCTTCTTCCTGGTCGAGCTGGGTTTTGCGGCCGGGTGGATAATCCGCGCCTTGGCCATCCTGCTGGCCCTGGCGGTCTGCGTACGCCACATGAACGGCGAAGGCGAGCCGACCGAGAGGACCACCGAAATCCAGTCGTTCAAGGACAGCTGGCAAGCCCTTCGCCTAAACCGCGGGCTTAGGTGGGCAGCTTTGGGCGCCATCGCCTACGGCCTGGTCCTGTCCTTCAACCTGACCTGGGTCCCGCACTTCACCGCCGGCCTCGGGAAACCGCTGACGGCAGTCGTCTGGACGGCGGTCGTCGCCGGGCTGATAACCGGAGCCTGGTTGGCCGAAAACGCGAGATGCGTCCGGAACCAGCCGGTCCATAGCATCCCCCTCGCGCTCGGGATCGCTGGCGTCGGACTGGCCCTTCTCGGCCTGACCGACGGACTCTGGTTACCGCTCTTCCTGGTCGCCTTCCATGAAATCGGCCGCGGGATGATCGATCCGCTGACGGACAATTTCATCTATTCGCGGGTCGGGAGTTCGTTCAAGGCCACCTACGGTTCAATGCAATCCATGGTCAGCCGGGGCGGCTTTGCGGCCATCCTCGGCTTCCAGTGGCTCGCGATGCAGGGTTACTTCCCGCAGGCATCGGACAAGGCCGTCTGGTGGGCCTCCGGGACCATCCTCGCGACGGCCGCTGGCTTGCTCTGGCTGGCCCGCGGAAAGCGCCGCGCGGGCGGCATCCCTTGACGGAGACGCGGAATCCTGGTAAGACAAGACATCTGCGATTAGGAGGTCTTACCATGCAGACAAAGCCCAGGAAAAAGGGTAAGAAAGCCCGCCGCCGTACCGGGCCGGTCCCGGTGGACGCCGCCATGCGGGACGCATCGCTCATTGCGCCGTCGATCCATGAGCCTTGGAACGAATCCGACCCCGAGGCCCAAGCCGAGCTCGAGACCGAGGTCGAGGAGGGCAAGTTGCGCCACGGTTTCCGCGGATTGATTCCGCACACCGGCTGACCCAGCCGCGCCGACTTCAGAAGAGCCATCCCGTCGGGATGGCTCGCTTTTTTATTCCGTGCTGCGTTCACGCCGCCTCGAGCTGCTCCTCGAGCTTGCGGATTTCGATTTCGGCTTGGCGACGAGCCTTCCAGACGTCGTCGAAACGGTTGTAGAAAGCGTTAACCTCGGCTTCCGCGTCCTCGTAGATCTTTTCGACGTCATTGACCGGCAAATCCAGCTCGCGGGCCAAAGACTGGGCGCGGCGGCGATGCTCGCCCGTGGCACCATAACCGCTGGTATCCTGGTCGACGGCGCGGCGGAACCAGTACAGCTTGGCGCTCATGAAGGCCTTGTCTTCCGGCGAAACGGCGCGGTGCTCAAGAGCATCTTCGGGACTATGTCCTTCGGCCTGGGCGGCGAGGGTCTCCCATCTGGAGAATTCAGGATGCTGTTGGGCCTGTTTCTCGACCGGATTGACGGTCGGTTTCTTTTCGCGTGGCGGCATATGTTCGTGGTTTCTGGTATAATACCCTCCGAAACGGATTATGCGCAAAGTCCACGGCAAAACCTTCAAAGGCCAACTCGCCCCGCGGCCGAGGACGGATTTGCGTCCGCTGGTTTGGGCCGCTTTGAGTTTGACCGCTTATCTGGTTACCTTCGTCATAGCCGTCTCACTGGGAGTGCCCGGCCCGCTGCCGTTCGTCTACGGCGGATTGGCGATGCTGGGCGTGATGCTCTCGGAGGCCTGCCTGCGCGGCAAGCTGTGGCTCTTCGAGCCCGCCTTCAGCCGGACCTTCGGCCATCCCGAAATAGCCCACCGGCTGACTTTCTTTTCGATGGGCTTGCTGCTTGTCTTGGAAACATCGATAATCCTGGGATTCCTTCTGGCGAACTGAAGGCTGGGAACGAACGACTCCGGCATGCCGCCGGAGTTTTATCATCGCGCTTCAAACCCGCTTCACTTCACTTCGGGGCGCGGCACGTTCTTGGCGGCGTCCGGTATCTGCGGTTGGGCCGTCGGTTTGGCGAACGACGTGGGCGTCGTCTGCCGATCCTGCGGCTCACCGGCGGCGGAACCAGCCGATTGTCCGCGTGAGCAGCCGGCTCCGAGAAACAGGAGGGTAGCCAAGCTGACGAACATGATCTTTCTCATAGCTGCGTCCAGTATATCATGCTAAACTCCTGCACGAATATGCAGGTCTCTTTCCACGGCGCCGCCCGCGAAGTAACCGGCTCCTGCCATCTGGTGGACACCAAGGACTGCCGCGTCCTGCTGGACTGCGGGATGTTCCAAGGGTCGGTATTCTCGGACGCCAAGAATTTCAAGGATTTCGGTTTCGATCCGAAATCGCTTGATGCGGTCATCGTGACCCACGCCCATCTCGACCACGTCGGCCGGCTCCCCAAGCTGGTGCGCGAAGGTTTCAATGGCAAGATTTATTGCACCCCGCCGACGGCCAAATTGGCCAAGCTTGTGCTCGACGATGCCGAACAGGTCATGGAGGACGATTTCCGCCGCGACTACCGCCCCAAGCTTTACGAAAAAGAAGACGTCGAAGGCGTCATCGAGCGGATGGTGCCGGTCGACTACGCCCATCGGGTGAAACTCGGTTGCCTGTCGTTCCGTTTCAGGGACGCCGGACACATCCTCGGCAGCGCTTTTGTCGAGCTCCAAGAGAATGGGGGAGCGCGTTTGGCGTTCAGCGGCGACCTGGGCAATGTCCCGGACCAGATCCTCAAGCCAACCGCCCAATTGGCGGCCCAGGATGTGGTCATCGTCGAATCGACATACGGCAACCGATTCCATGAGGACATGGACATCCGGGAAAAGACATTGAGGGACTGCATCATCCAAACGATGAAGCAGAATGGTGTACTTTTGATTCCGACCTTTGCCGTGGAAAGGACACAATTATTGCTCTTCGAGTTGAACCACCTGGTCGAAAACAAACTCATCCCGCGCGTCGAAGTCTTTTTGGACAGCCCTTTGGCCATCCGGGCATCCGAAGTCATGCAGGAATATCCGCAATATTACAACAACAAAGCCCTGAGTCTCGTCCGTTCCGGCGACGACCTCTTCACCTTCCCGGGGTTCCACAAAACCTTGAGCCGAGATGAATCCAAGGGCGTCAACTTCGCCCCTCGGCCGAAAGTCAT
Source organism: uncultured Gammaproteobacteria bacterium (assembly GCA_964415965.1). Classification (GTDB taxonomy): domain Bacteria; phylum Patescibacteriota; class Patescibacteriia; order 2-12-FULL-60-25; family 2-12-FULL-60-25; genus CAIKNB01. The sequence continues at coordinate 542,035 of CAYQCK010000001.1, read as the reverse complement.
CATCGCCGGCTCCGGCATGATGAACGGCGGCCGCATCCTGCACCATCTCGTCAGGTACCTGGGGGACAAGCGCTCAACGCTCCTCATCGTCGGCTACCAGGCCGGCGGCACCCTGGGCCGAAAGCTGTACAATGGCGACAAACGCGTCCAGGTCCTGCAGGAGAGGGTCGCCGTCAAAGCCAAAGTGACCTCCATCGGCTCCTACAGCGCCCATGCGGACCAGCGGCAGATCCTGGACTGGTTCAGGAACGCCGAACAGGTGCCGCAAAGGGTCTACTGCGTCCACGGCGAGGAAGAAGCTGCCGCCGGTTTGGCGACGCGGCTGGCCGAGGAGTTCCGCATCAGCGTCGACGTACCCCGCCAAGACGACATCATCGAAATATGAGCTGGTTAATCTTCGCCATCATCGGACATCTCGCCAACGGCGTGGCTTTCGCCATCGACAAGATGCTCCTGAAGTCCGCGTTCACGCGGAGCGCGACCTATGCCGGGCTGGTCGGCGTGCTGTCGACCGTCGTGGTCCTGGCCATGCCCTTTGTCGCCAATTGGCCGCACGGCGGCGGCTGGGTCCTGTCGGTCCTGAGCGGCGCCACTTTCATTTTCGCGCTCTGGGCGTTCTTCGCGGCCATGGCCCGGGCCGAGGCCAGCCGGGTCGTGCCCATCGTCGGCTCGCTCATCCCGGTCTTCACCCTAGCCGGATCCTTCGCCTTCCTGGCCGAACGCCTGAGCGACAAGACGTTCGTCGGCTTCGGCCTGCTCATCATCGCGACCGTCATGCTCTCCGGCGGCAAGGCCGCGGGCCGGCCCAGCAGCCAGACGATCTGGCTCGCCGTGACCGCCGCCATCCTGTTCGCGGTGTCTTCGGTGACCGGGAAAGCCGTGTACGACTCGAGCGGCTTCTTCGGCGCGTTCGTGGTTTCCCGCTTGGCCGCGGCTTTGACCGCATTGGGGCTCCTGACCCTGGTCGATGTCCGCGCCGGCCAAGAGGCCTGGAGCATCATCCGGCCGGCCAAGGAGGGGAGATCGAAGGGCAACAAACAGCCGGGCAAGATAGCGGCCATCATGGCGTTGGTCGGCCAAGGCTTGGGCGCCGTCGGTTTCGTCCTGGTCCAATACGCCATGTCGAAAGGCAGCGCCTCATTGGTCAACGCTCTCCAAGCGGTGCAATACGCCTTTCTGGTCCTATTGGCGCTCGCTTTGCGCAAACGGGCACTCCAACTCCTAGGCGAACATCTGGACAAGCGGACCTCGATCCTTAAGGGCGCCGCGCTCGCGGTCACGGCACTCGGCATGTACTTACTCGTATGACCTTCGAATTCGGCGCTTTGTTCAAACTTTTACTTGGGTTGTTGGGACTGGCCGTCGCCGGCATGCTGGCGTTCCTGTTCGTCGGCTGGCCCAGCAAAACCCCGAACGTGAGCTACGGCATGACCTGGAGCCGGCCCTACGCCGAAGAGCTCGGGCTCGACCCCGACAAGACTCTCGAAACCGCGCTCGACGAAGTCGGCATCCGGCGTTTCCGCATCGGCGCGTACTGGAAGCTGATCGAACCACGCGAGGGGGAATGGGACTTCAAGACCCTGGACCAGGACATCCAGGCCGTCGGTTCGCGCGGCGGCAAGGTCGTCCTGGCCATCGGCGAGAAGCTTCCGCGCTGGCCCGAATGCTGGGGGCCGGACTGGTGGAAAAAACTGGAACGCGAACCCCAGCGGCAAAAGACGCTGCGCTATCTCGAGAAGGTAGTGACGCGCTATCGCGACAACCCGGCCATCCTGGCCTGGCAGGTCGAGAACGAGCCCCACTTCCGCTACGGCGATTGCCCGGCGCCGGACTACCTCTTCATCCAGCGCGAGACGCAGTTCGTGAGGGGACTCGACCCCACACGGCCGATCCTGACGACCGACTCGGGCGAGCTCTCGAGCTGGCTGACGCTCGGCGTATTCGTGGACAAGCTCGGCGTCAGCGTCTACCGGGTAGTGCGCAATCCGATTTTCGGCGACCTGAACTTCCGCTATTGGTTCCTGCCGCCGTATTTCTACAAACGCAAAGCCCTGCTGGCCAAGCCCCTCGGCGTGAAGGAAATCTACGTCAGCGAATTCCAGATGGAGCCGTGGAGCAACAAAGCCCTCCAGGACACGCCGGTAGAGGACCAGCTCACGAGCATGAACGTGACCCAAATGGAACGCAACTTCACTTACGCCGAAAGGATGGGTCTGGAGGCCGTCGATTTCTGGGGCATCGAATGGTGGGCTTGGATGAAAGAGAAGAAAGGCCATCCGGAATTCATCGATGCGGCCAAGAAATTTTGGGGGAGCCACGCGAAGGAGTGACGAAGAATCGACAAAAAGCGGCGGATCATGCCGTCGCTTTTGAATTCCCATCGGTTCAAAAAGCCAGGAGAGACAAACCCATGGCGCAGACGAACAGCGCGGCCAATTTGATGGCCAAGCGGCGCTCATGAAAAACGGCGCGTCCACTCAAGACCGACCAGAACACAGCCATGGCGCGGCGCGCGGCCATGATGACCGAGCCCGGAGCGAACAGATAGGCGTAAGAACCTGCCAAGCCCCCTGACGCCGAAAGGAGCGATTGGACCAGGCTCTGCCGCGTTAACGCCGAACCGACAGCGTTCTCCCCGTAGACCAATCTCGCCATCACCAAGAAGTAGCCGGTCAATGCCGCATTTACCACGGCCTGGTCGATTTCCGTCGAGTTGAAATTGGTGATGCTGTACTTGAAAAGGCTGGTGGTGGCCGCCCCCAAGAACGCCGAGGCCAAAGCCAAACCGGCGCCTCGTCTAGTCAAACCATGGTTCAGAAAAAGATACAACAAAGCCCCGACGATCAGCAGGATGCCTGCGACATGCACCCAGCCGAGCGCATAACCCAGGACCAAATCCACGGCCAGGATGGTCGGGATGGTAAGCGTCCGGATGAACCCAAAAGTCGACCGATCAGCTCGGGTTATGGCGTACAGGGTGATTGTCGCATGGACAGCCTCAAGCACGATGCGCAGGACCAAAAGAGGAATCGACCCCGGGTCAAAAACTAGCGAATGGCGGCGCGCCAGCATGATCACAAGGAACATCACGGACATCAATCCAGTGCTTATGAAACCGAATGAATAAGGCGACTCTAAGCGCCGCCTGACGCTGATTTTTCCGATGGATGTCGACGATTCCTCCAAAAAGGTACCGGTCAACATCAGCAGAATGCCTGTCATCGCTAAAAAGTATAACATGTCCTGTGAATCCGGCTGATTCGCCCTTCAAACGGCTGATTTACGAATTTTAGGGAAAATCTCGAAACAACCAAGGCTGGGACTTTGACTAATCCATAAATTTAGCCTATACTCTGCCGGCTATATGGAACTCCGCAACATCGCCATCATCGCCCACGTCGACCACGGCAAAACCACGCTCGTCGACGCGCTTTTGAAGCAGTCCGAGACTTTCCGCGAAAAGGGGCTGGAAGGCGAGACCATCATGGATTCGAATCCGCTCGAACGGGAGCGGGGGATCACGATCTTCTCCAAGAACGCGGCCGTGGTCTATGGCGGATACAAGATAAACATCGTGGACACCCCGGGACACGCCGACTTCGGCGGCGAGGTGGAGCGCATCATGAACTTGGTGGACGGCTGCCTGTTGCTCGTGGACGCCAAGGAAGGGCCGATGCCCCAGACAAAATTCGTGCTCAAAAAGGCGCTCGACGCCGGGCATCGAATCATTTTGGTAATCAATAAGATCGACAAGCCGGATGCCCGACCGGATTGGGTCCTGAACCAGACCTTCGACCTGTTCGTGGCCTTGGGCGCATCGGACGAGCAGACCGACTTCCCGGTCATCTATGCCTCGGCCAAGCAGGCCAAAGCCGGCTGGGAACCGGTGCTGGACGTCATGACCGACATCAAACCGCTGTTCCAGACGGTCATCGAGGAAATCCCGGCCCCCAGCGCCCAAACCGACGGTCCGTTGCAGGTTTCGGTCGCCAACGTGTCGTACGACAACTACAAGGGGAAAATCGGTATCGGCCGCGTCCAACGCGGGATTTTCCGACCCGGACCGGTCGCCTGGATCAACCGCGACGGCAAGAATTCCCCAGCCAAAATCTCGAGCATCATGGTCTTCGACGGGATGGGACGGACTGAGGTGAGCGAGGCTCCGGCTGGCGAAATCGTAGCGTTTTCGGGCATCGAAGGCGTGAACATCGGCGAGACCATCGCCGATCCGGCCAATCCCGAGGCTTTGCCCGTGCTCAAGATCGAGGAGCCGACGGTCAAGATGACCTTCGGCGTGAACACCTCGCCGCTCGGCGGTCAGGAAGGCCAATACACGACCTCGCGCAACATCAAGGAACGCCTGGACCGCGAGCTCCAGAACGACGTGGCCTTGCGCGTCGAGACCGACCCCTCGTCCGACGGCTTCATCGTATCCGGCCGCGGCGAACTGCATCTCGCGATCTTAATCGAGAAGATGCGGCGTGACGGGTTCGAGCTCCAGGTCTCGCGGCCCCAGGTCATCTACAAGACCGTGGACGGGGAGCGGCACGAGCCGTTCGAGGAAGTCTCGATCGAAGTCCCGGAGAACATGGCCGGCACAGTCATCGAGAAGCTCGGCAAGCGCAAGGGCGAGCTCAAGGACATGAAGGTCGAAAACGGCACCTCGTTCATGGAATTCGTCATCCCGACCCGCGGCCTCATCGGCTACCGCAACGAATTCATGATGGACACGCGCGGCCAAGGCATCCTGAACTCGCTCTTCCTCGGCTACCGGCCGTTCTGCGGGGAGCTCGGCGCCATCGGCCACGGCTCGCTCATCGCCCACGAATCCGGAGAGTCGAACTCTTACGGCATGAAGATGGCCCAGGAAAGGGGACAGCTGTTCATCCATCCCGGCGTTATGGTGTATGAAGGCCAAGTCATCGGCCAGAACGCCAAGCCGGAGGATTTAGTGGTCAACATCTGCAAGGAAAAACGGCTTTCGAACATGCGCTCCAAGGGCGACGGCGTGGCCGTGGCGCTGGACGTGCCGCGCATCATGGGACTGGAAGACGCCCTTGAATACATCGGCGACGATGAACTGGTGGAGGTCACGCCCAAATCCATCCGTATCCGCAAGACGCTCCTGAAGGACTATGAGCGCAAGCGGGCAGGCGGAAACGGCTAAAAAGCCACATTTCTGTAAAATTTGGCTAAAATAAGAAAGATAAAAATGGCTCAAATGAGCCATTTTTATTGACCGTCTAGTATTGACAAAATGCCTATTTTGTGTTATCTTATCCAGTTAACTGAACCTTTTAACCTCATTAAATGGGGAGGAGAAGAGAATGCCCAGACCGAGATTCCGTGCCCTGAATCGCCCCGCCCCGGCAGCTCCGACGCCCGCTCCGGCACCCGCGGCCAAGCCGAAGAAGGAGAAGGTCGGGCTGCTCGAGCGCGTCCAAGCCCCTCCGAGCATCACCAAGTCGCTCGGCGCCGGCGCTTCGGTGCTGGTCGGCTCGATCCTGCTCCTGGGGATCGTGCTGGCGGCCGTCAGCGCCCTGAGCGTCGGCTGCATCTTCCTCGGCCTCACCATCATCCAGAACCTCCACTGAACCTTCCTCGCATTCGGACCCGTCCAGGTCCGAATTCCCCCCGAGAGGCTGACGCAAGTCGGACCCTCGGGTCGGAACATCCGATCGCCAACCGAACTTTACATCCCTCAAAGAGGGAAGGAGACGAAAAGAAAATGGCAATGCCTCCCGGTGGTTACGCTGCTCCGCCCCCGCCCCAGACGACCGTGGAATACAAGGCGTTCCGCGGACCCGCAGCCAGAATCGCGGTCGCCCAGACCATCAACGGCGGCCTCGGGCTGCTCGGGATGCTCATCGCCAAGCTGGCGATCTGCATCGGCGTGTTCTTCGGCGTCCTGTTCGGCTTCCTGCTGCTGGTCATCGCCTTGCTGGCGGCGGTCAACGGCATCGTGAGCTGGGTCGGCGTCGGCGGTATCGCCCTTGGGCTCTTCGCCCTGGCCATCTTGGTCGCCGGGTTCGGCTACCTGTTCGGCGCCAAGTGGTCTCCCATCTGATCCCTCCCCAGCACCTTCCTCGGGAACGTCATCCTGACGTTCCCATCTCCCCTTGAGGTCCTGAACGAATCGGGAAATCAAGAAGGAGAAAACGTGGCACGTTTCAAGAAGTTCGCCGACAACCACGCGCGGTTCTGCAACTGGCTCATCTGGCTGCTCGCCGTCGCCCTCCCCGGAGGACTGGTCGTCACGACCATCCTTTTCATCCTCACGGGGTCGACCAGACTCCGCCCACCCATCTGGCCCGCCAGCTTCACCTTCAGACCGCTCCTTTCCTACCTCTGACGGGAACATACCGTTCCCATCTCCCCTTGGGAGCCCGAGCAATCCCGCTCGGACCCCGAAGACGGAGGAAGAAAAGAATGGGCAAGTACGCTCTCCACATGGCTTTCAGCAACTTGACGGCGAACGTGATGAGCATCGCGGAAACCGCATTCGGCATGGCGCTGGATGAGGCAAAACGCATGACGGCTCGCCTGGCGGCAAATTCCGTGATGGCGTTCATGCCGGGCGGAATCGTCCTGGTTCCGGCACTCTACCTGGCGACTGGCCACCCCGCGCTCAAGCCGTATGGCTGGCCCTGCGCGATCCAGCCACGGCGGCTGCACATCTACACCCAAAAAACCGCCTTCCCCGGCATCATCCCGGAAATCCACTTCTACCGACTCTGAGGGAACGCCATCCTGGCGTTCCCATCTCCCCTTGGGGAGCCCGAGCAATCCCGCTCGGACCCCGAAGACGGAGGAACGTTCCATGGGTAATTTCCAGTACTTCTACAACTTTCCCCACGGTCTCGTCGCGGTCGTGTCCCATTCTTCTCAGGAGAAGTTCGAGCCACTCATGAAGTCCAAGGGCGTCTTGCCCGCAGACGCGAAGTGCCTCAAGTTCATCGACGAAGACGGGGTGGTCACGAAAGCTGATGCGAACGGAACGGAAAGCATCTTCGTTTTCCAGAGCGGCGACAAAAAGTTGCCGGTGCTCGCCCGCGATTGGGACGAGGCCCGCACCCGCCTCAACGCCCGCTGAGTACATTCCAACACGGGACCGAGTCCTTCGGTCCCACCTCTCCTTGGGAGCTCGAAGCAATCACGCTTCGGAACTCCAAGACGGAGGAATGAATGAGAAAACTGACGAGTCTCGCCGAACTGAATCTGCTGGGAATCGTGGGATATTCCATCGAGGTCATCCCCAACGTCCCTGACGCGCAGCAGGAGGCGGCTCAGCGCCTAGCCTACGAAGCGGCCCAAACCGGGCAGTGCCTCGCAGGAGGATACACCTACTGCCTGCCTGCGCACCTCGAGTCCAAATGCTGTGCCAAGCAGCGCCGCAAGCGCCGCACAGGAGGATGCATGGTCAGCCTGCCTGTAAATCGCGAGTCCACGAACCGCGTCGAGTCCGAGGACTTCCCCGACTCCAACACGGACAGCGACAGCTTCATGCGCGACGATTTCTGGCATGAAATGTTCCGCTGAAAGGGAGCCGCACGCCAGGCCCCTGACGCAGCCCACACACACCCGGGAAAGCCGTCCTGGCGTTCCCGTCTCCCCTTGAATCCCCGAAACCATTCGGAGGCTCAAGGGGAGGAGAACCCACAAAACACAGACCCAAGCCCAAACAAAAGAAGGCCCCCGCCTGACGCAAGTCGAGCGGGGGTTTTCAGTAGCCGGTGCGGGAACGGGACCCGTTCCGGGAAAGGGGCGAAGGGTCGTCGAGGTCGGTCAGGGCGCGGAGGCGCGCCTGGGTGACGCTCGCGGGCGGTATCCTGTCCAAATCCTTGGTGAGGATGGCCAGCCGCGCCTTGAAGTAATCGTCACAAGCCGTCTGCGGGGACCAGACGGCATAGCGCTCATGCTCCGCGCTCCGCTGGGTCTCGTCCGGCGTCCAGACGGTGAAGGCCGATTCCGGCGCGTCGGCGTCGCAGGCGACGTCGAAGGCTCCGAGCTTGTTGGCGTTCTGGCAAAAGAACGGATCGCTCACCGGGTCGACGAAGACGGTCCAGATGGCGCGGTTCAGGTTCTTGATGGCCGCGCAGACCCGGCGGCGTTTGGCCAGGACGGCCAAAGGCAGGGGATTGGAGCGCGTCAGGACGACGAGCGGCGGCCGGCTGCCGTTCGCGATCTCAGCGATGCGCGAGACGTAGCGCAGGAAATTCGTCTCGGCGGCCTCGCTGGCCGGATCCGAATCCCAAGGCCCGTCGAGGATGCGGCCCAAGTCGCCGTCCGCATGGATGACAAGCGCCAAACAGGCATCGCGCTTGTCCCGCTCCACGGGCTGGCCGTAGGGGAAGAGCACGATGCGGCTTTCGGACACAGTCTGGCTCCTTTCCAAGGTGCCACGGCACCTTAGCCATCCGCCGTCAAGTTGGCAAGCCTGATTGTCCTCTTACTTCCTCCGGGCATCCGTGTTACATTCGCACCGCAAAAAAATATGCCCAGACGGGAGATAGTCCTCGACATCGAGACGCAGAACACGTTCCAGGACGTCGGCGCCTACAACGCCGCGCTGCTGCAGATTTCGCTCATCGGCGTCTACTTCTACGAGACCGATACGTTCGAAGCGTTCTTCGAGGCCGACCTCCCCAAGCTCTGGCCGCGGCTCGAACGCAGCGACCGCATCATCGGGTACAACCTGTTCGGCTTCGACTACCCGTGCATGCAGACGTACTACACCGGCGACCTTAAGCGCCTGCCGACGATCGACCTGCTGGTCGAGATCGAGAAGCGCCTCGGGTTCCGGATCAAGCTCGACGACGTCGCGACCGCCACCTTGGGCATGGGCAAGAGCGGCCACGGGCTCCAGGCGGTCGAATTCTGGAAGAAAGGGGAACTGGATAAGCTGAAGGACTACTGCCTGCAGGATGTCCGCGTCACGCGCGACGTCTACGAGTATGCCCTAGCGAACCAGAAGGTCATGTTCTACGACCGGATGGGCCAAAAACAACAGGTTCCGCTGCCGATTTCCCCGGTCGCGCCGAACCAAGGCCCGGCCCTGAACCTGTCCCTCGGCCTGTGAAGTTATCCGCACCTTGACGGGAACGCCGGCCACTACATCTTGTGGTATAATCGCCCTTGCGACCACTAGATGTAGTGGCCGCCGGTTCCGGCCTCAGGTCCGCCACAACGGGCCCGAAACCTCTCCGCCGCGGCCAAAATAGCCCGGTGAGGAGGCAAGGACAGCACGCACCTCCCTGAACCATGAACGGCTCGGGGTTTGTCCGCCGCCACCGGCTCTTCCGCCGCTACCACGGGCGGGAGGCATGACCGATCCGCCCCGCGCGGACCGGAATACACATATTTAAGTCCTAGTTTAAAAAGACACGACTATGGATAAGCCGGTGGTTTTAGGCGCAGACGCGAAAACGAGCCTGTCGCCGACCCAAGCAGCCGACGCCGTCTGGGAGCACCTGACGTCCGTCAAACAGATCCGCCGCCGCGACGGCCGCATCGACGACTTCGATGCGGACAAGCTTTTCCGTTCGATCAAAGCGGCTTGCCAGGCCGCCGGCGTCGAGCAGGAGCGGCTCATGCGCCGCATCACGGACAACGTGATGCACCGCTTGCGCCGCAAATACGACGGCCACACCATCCCGAGCACCCAGGACCTGCGCGAGCTCGTCAGCCTGACGTTCCTCGACCACAACCTCCTGCACGCCTCCAAGCGCTATCTCGGCTTCCGTTCAGAAGCACGCCGGTCGGGGGAAGAGGCGGTCTACGGCAAGGGCGTGTCCATACCGCGCTTCTACACCGCGCCTGGCCGCCATCCGTACGACGAGATCGAATGGGAGGTGCGCGACGCCTCCATCACCAACGAAAAAGGCAAGGTCATCTTCGAGCAGAAAGGCGTCGAGATGCCCAAGTCCTACAGCCAGACCGCGACCAACATCATCGTCTCCAAATATTTCCGCGGCCGGCTCGGCACGCCGGAGCGCGAGACTTCGATGCGCCAGGTCGTGGACCGCCTGGCCAAGACCATGACCCGCTGGGGCCGCTTGGGCGGCTATTTCAAGACGGCGGAGGACGCGGACACGTTCGAGGCCGAACTGACATCGATCCTGATCAACCAGCGCGCCGCGTTCAACAGCCCGGTCTGGTTCAACGTCGGCGTCAACCCGCAGCCGCAATGTTCGGCCTGCTTCATCAACTCGGTCCAGGACGACATGCGCTCCATCCTCAACCTGGCCGTGACCGAGGGCATGCTGTTCAAGTTCGGCTCGGGCACCGGCTCCAACCTCTCGACCTTGCGCTCGTCCAAGGAGAACCTGGGGAATTCCTCCGGCAAGTCGTCCGGCCCGGTAAGTTTCATGCGCGGCTTCGACGCCTTCGCCGGGGTCATCAAGAGCGGCGGCAAAACGCGCCGCGCGGCTAAGATGGTCATCCTGAACGTCGACCACCCGGACATCGAGGAATTCATCTGGTGCAAGGCCAAGGAAGAGAAGAAGGCCCATGCGCTCATCGACGCCGGTTTCGACGGCGGCATCAACGGCGAGGCGTATTCCTCGGTCTTCTTCCAGAACGCCAACAACTCGGTGCGGGTGAACGACGAGTTCATGAAGGCGGCCGAGGAAGGCCGCGACTTCTGGACCAAGAACATCCTGGGCGGGGAACCGTGCGACAAATACGAGGCCAAACAGCTCCTGCGCGACATCAGCCAGGCGGCCTGGGAATGCGGCGACCCCGGCGTCCAGTACGACACGACCGTGAACCGCTGGCACACCTGCCCGAACACGGACCGCATCCACGCCTCGAACCCGTGCTCCGAATACATGTTCCTGAACGACTCGTCATGCAACCTGGCGTCGGTCAACCTGATGCAGTGCCGGGACGCGTCCGGCCGGTTCGACGTCAAGGCGTTCGAGCACGTCTGCCGCATCATCATCACGGCGCAGGAGATCGTCATCGGCTTCTCGAGCTACCCGACACCGGCCATCGAGCAGAACTCCCACGACTTCCGGCCGCTCGGGCTGGGCTACGCCAACCTGGGCGCGCTCCTCATGGCCATGGGCCTGCCATACGACTCGGACGAGGGGAGGAACGTGGCCGCGGCCGTCACCTCGGTCATGTCCGGCACGGCCTACGAGCAGTCGAGCCGCATCGCGGAGAAGCTCGGGACGTTCGATGGCTACGCGGCCAACCGCGAACCCATGCTGGACGTCATCGCGATGCACCGCGACGCCGCCTACCGCCAGGACTATGGGTCGGTGCCGTCCGCCTTGGCCGAACGCGCGCGGACCGCATGGGACGAAGCCTTGGAACGCGGCAAGGAGTCCGGCTTCCGCAACGCCCAAATCTCGGTCCTGGCCCCGACCGGCACCATCGGCTTCATGATGGACTGCGACACGACCGGCGTCGAACCCGCCATCTCGCTCGTCTCATACAAGTGGCTGGTCGGCGGCGGCATGCTCAAGATCGTGAACCGCACCGTGCCCGAAGCGCTCCACAGCCTGGGCTACGGCGAGCTGCAGATCCGCGAGATCCTGGATTACATCGACAAGAACGACACCATCGAAGGCGCCCCGCACCTCAAGCCGGAACACCTGACGGTCTTCGACTGCGCCTTCAAGCCGGCCAAAGGCACGCGCTCCATCAGCTACAAGGGCCACATCCGCATGATGGCCGCGGTCCAGCCGTTCCTCTCCGGCGCCATATCGAAGACGGTCAACCTGCCGAACGAGGCCACGGTCGAGGACGTCATGGACGTCTACCTCGAGAGCTGGCGCTTGGGGCTCAAGGCCGTCGCCATCTACCGCGACGGCTGCAAGCGCGCCCAGCCGCTGACCACGACCAAACAGGAGGTCAAAGACAAGGAAACGAAGGCCGAAACCAAGCCGCAACCCGCGCCGGTGGTCCAAGCCCACGAGATCCCGTACGCCCGCCGCCGCCGCTTGCCGGACGAACGCAAATCCATCACCCACAAGTTCAAGATCGGGTCGCACGCCGGGTTCATCACGGTCGGACTGTACGACGAGGGGACGCCGGGCGAGATCTTCATCACCCTGTCGAAGGAGGGGAGCACGTTGCGCGGGATGCTCGACGCTTTCGCAACCTCCGTCTCCATCGGCCTGCAGTATGGCGTGCCGCTCAAGACACTGGTGAGCAAATTCTCGCATGTCCGGTTCGAACCGTCGGGTTTCACCCAGAATGCCAACATCCGCGTGGCCAAGTCGGTCATCGACTACATCTTCCGCTGGCTGGCCCTGAAGTTCCTCGAGCCCGAGGATTGCACCGCGCTCGGCATCAACTTCGAGAACCCGGTCACGGCCGCCATCGACACCGAGGAAGCCAAGGCAGAGCAGCTGGCCGCGAAGAATTTCGAAGCGGCCGCCGAACACCAACCCAGCCTGCTCGACAGGTCGCCGGAAGCCGGCCAAGGCAGCTCCGCCCTGACCGCGACGTTCGACAACCAATCGGACGCCCCGGCCTGCGACACCTGCGGCTCCATCATGGTGCGCAACGCGGCCTGCTACAAATGCCTGAACTGCGGAGGGACAAGCGGTTGCTCTTGAGACAGGCAACGACAAAAACTGAAAGGCGGGGCCAACCCCGCTTTTCGTAATAAACAATCACCCGGGGGAGAGCCGGGTGATTTTGCGGTTGGAGCTAAGGAGGACTCTGCGTGCAGGCCGTCATTTGTTGGCTTTGCGGCCCATGATATTGGCCAAACGGCACTGGATCTCGATTTCATGCAACGAGACCTCGTAGACCGCATCCTGGCGCCGCAAACTGTCGAGTAGCTGGCAATATGACGATTCGTGGACCCAGCGGATGTAGCCGCCTTCACCGTCGAGCGAGACGGGCGTGTTGGACAGGCGGCGTCGGCACCATTTAGCCTCGCCCGGTTCAAGGTCCTCGATGCCGCAGCATTTCTCGGCCAACGACGGTGCCAGATCAGGCGCCGCGGCCAGCGATTCATCGAGGCAGTCGGCGAAGGTGTGCGGCTTCTTGGACGCTGCCGGAGCAGCCGAAAACTGGACGACAGCCGTGGGGCGCCCTTCGTCAGCGGACTGGCGCAATGAAGGGGCGCAGGCCGAAACCAGCAGGAAACAGGCGCAGGTTGACGCGAGGCGCATATTGGTTCTCCCCGGTTTGAGAATGAGCTGCAAATGATTTATCATATATCCCGTCAACCATCAAACATACGGCTGATTTTAGCCAAAATAATATGACAACCTGCGTCATCGGTTCGTTGCGGGAATACAACCGCATCCAAGACATCGCCGGCCTGCTGCGCAACCGCGGCCAAAAGGTCGTGTTGCCGCTCGACACTTCGGCCGGTTCATTCGCGGATCGCTCGCAAGCCAAGCGCCAATTCATGCAGGGCATGTACGAGCAGATCAAGAAGTGCGACGCCGTGCTCGTGGTCAACGACCTGCCGCGCGGCGGGATGAAAGGCTATATCGGCCCCAACAGCTATCTCCAGCTTGGCCTGGCCATGGCCCTGGGCAAGACGCTTTACGCCCTCGAGAAGTGGGACGAACGGCTGCCGTACAACGAGGAACTGGACGCTATGGGCATCAACCTGCTCGACCTGAAGCTCAAATAGATGCCGGAACTGCGCGAACCCAAGTGGGGCATGATCCAGGTCTACACCGGCGGCGGCAAAGGCAAGACCACCGCGGCTTTAGGCTTAGCCATGCGCGCCGCGGCCGCCGGGAAAAAGGTGGTCTGGATAGCCTTCGACAAAGGTGGGGAGTCGCACTATTCGGAGCGCGCGCTGATCCGGGAACGCGTCCCGGAAATCGAGCTGCAAGTGACCGGCCTTGACCGCATCGACCCGGAAACGGGCGAATTCCGGTTCGGCGTGACCCCGGCGGATGTCGAGGAGGGGAAACGCGCCATCAGCCTCGTCAAACGAGCCATCGAATCCCAGGCATGCGACCTCTTGGTGCTGGATGAGGCGAACATCTCGACGAAACTCGGCATCCTGGATGAAGCCGAAGTCCTGGAGGCGCTGCGCGCCAAACCTGTCGCGATGGAAGTGGTGCTGACCGGACGCGACGCGCCCGAATCGTTCCAGGCGCTGGCCGACCTCGTCACCGAGATGCGGCCGCTGAAACACTATTACCAACAGGGGATAGCGGCCAGGGAAGGGCTGGATTTCTGATATGCCTCCGGAATTAACCCTGCCCAGCTGGCTGCCGTTCGAGGATATCGGGTATTTAGCCCTGTATTTCGTCACCCTGCTCGACGGGGCCAATATCCCGTTCACGCCCATCGAAATCTTCCTCGGCCTGGCCGGTTATCTCGCGGCCATCGGCGAGGTCAAATTCCTGCCCGCTTTGGTCGTGACCGTGCTCGGGAACATGACCGGCCACATCTTCTCCTACGTCGTCGGTCGGCTGGTGGGGAGGTCGTTCTTCACGAAATACGGCAAATACCTCCTGATCACACCGGAGAGGCTGGAACAGGCCGAGAACCAAGCCAAGCGCTTCGGCCCGACGGCGGCCCTCGTGTTCCGTTTCCTGCCGGGACTGCGCACGGTGGGAAGCCTTCTCCTGGGTACCCTCCGCATGCCGCTGTGGATTTTCGTCATCATGACCCTTCCGGGGATTTTCGTCTGGAACGCGCTGCTCATGGTCGTAGGGTACTATTTCGGCACCACCTTCGCCGAACACGCCGCTTGGATAGTCCCTTTGTTCATCCTCATCATCGCCGGCGGTTTCGCCATCGCCGCCGTGGTCTGGTACCGCAAAGCACCGCATGATCGCCAATCTTGAAGCCAGAATATGCTAGATTTCATCCACTCCATCCCGTACAAAACAGTCTCCGCGTACATCGTCCTGTCGGTCTCCAGCCTGGCTTATGCGGTCTTTTGGATCTGGGGAATGATCCATGCCGCCTCGACCCCCAAGACGCCTTTGCGCCAAAGGCTATATTGGTCACTTTCTTTGCTCATCAATCCATCCGCCGCAACCTGGTATTGGTTCGTCTGGAAAAGATGGGCCTTCTGGGTGCTGATAACGCCTCTCGTCTTAGCCTTCCTTTCCTTGCCGATCGCCGTCAGGACGCTTTTCACCCAGGCTGAAGAAACCTTCCTGACGAACCTGCTCTTTGCCTTAGGGCCTACTTGGCTCATCATCCTTTTGGCCGCGTTGCTGTTTTTCCCCGTGGTCGTCCGCCTGGTCGCATTATTCCATCTCGGCAAGAATTTCGAGCTGACGGCGATTGACCGTAACGATTGGGTCATATCCCTCGCCCTGCCGGTCATCGGCCTCGGGGCCGGCATGGCTTACTGCGCCAAATACCGGCGCGGCTGGGCGATTGCCTGCCTCGGCTGGTGGGTCGTCATGGCCATCATCCTAAGGACGGTCGGATCCAACGTCTTGCAGGCGCTGGCGCCCATCGGGGAGGAGAAGCGCGAGCAGTTCAGGGCCAGGATCATCTGAGGCCGGAAGATATGAAAAAACCGCAGGCCGAAGCCTGCGGTTTCCGGGCATCTCATCACTCCTCCTCTTCTTCGAAACCAAGAGGGATGTTGGCGTAGTCTTTCTCCATCTCTTCGAGTTCGTCCAGGCCGTCTCCGATCTCGGCCGCGTCTTTCTCGTCGTCCTCATCGGCGGCGGGCTGGCCTTCGACCGCTCCGACCTCGTCTTCGACCGACTCTTCCGTCTCCTCGGAGTTTTCTTCATCGCCTTCGACTACGCGGAAGCCGGCCGACGCCAATTCGTCTTCCTGCTCTTCCTCGAATTCGTCATCGCTGGGTATGCGCAAAAAATCTAGATTGAGCATAGGATTAATGGTTTTTAGCAGGGAAAAGATAGCAGGAAAATAGAACCAAGTGAACACCCGAGGTCAAGCCCTGCAGCCCCGGCCCGGGTTGCGGCAGGGAAGCGCGCATGGCAGTCTGTGGAGACTATGCAAGGGTCTTTACTCTACCTGGGCGCAGCCATCCTCGCCTTTTTCCTCGTGGCGATCCTCGGGCTTCTGCTGGTCCTGTTCTTCAAGTCCAGGCGGACCCCAGACGGTTCGGCGGGCGACGCCCAAGTCATCGCCATGCTGCAGAACCAGATGAACCAGCTCCAAAAAGACCTGGGCGACCGGATGGGACAGACGCACGAGACCGTGCGCCAAAGTTTCGCCGCCTCAGCCGGCCTGGTGCGCGACGTCACGGAACGGATGACCAAGGTCGAGGAGATATCGCGCCAGGTGCTGACCGAGACCAACGAACTCCAGAAGCTCCAACAGATGCTCCGCAACCCGAAACAGCGCGGCGTGCTCGGGGAATACTTCCTGGAGACGCTCCTCAAGAACGTCCTGCCGCCGGAGAATTTCCAGATGCAATACCGCTTCGCCGACGGGGAGATTGTCGACGCCGTGGTCTTCATCAAGGACAAAATCGTGCCGATCGACTCGAAGTTCAGCCTCGAGAACTATAACCGCCTGGCGGTCGAGGAGAATCCGGCGGAGCGCGAGAAGCTGGAGAAAATCTTCGTCAACGACCTCAAGATGCGCGTCCAGGAAACGGCCAAATACATCCGTCCGGGCGAGGGGACCATGGACTTCGCCTTCATGTTCATCCCGCATGAAGCCATCTATTACGACCTGCTCATCAACAAAATCGGTTCGGTGACCGAGGACACGGAAAGCATCATCCAGAGGGCGGCGGCCAAGTACCATGTCGTCGTGGTGTCGCCGACGTCGTTCCTCGCCTATCTGCAGACCGTGCTGCAAGGCCTGCGCGCCATGCAGATCGAGGAACAGGCGAAAGAGGTGATCAAGCGCGTCGGCGAGCTCGGCAAACACATGGGCGCCTATGAAACGCATTTCAAGGGCCTGGGCTCCAACCTCACGACGGTCGTCAACAAATACAACCTGGCGGACAAGGAGCTGGCCAAGATCGACAAGGACGTCCTGCGCCTGACCGGCAGCGGCACCGGCTACCAGGCCGAGCAGCTGGCCAAACCCGAGCTCGAAGACTGAAGATAAGCCGCAACCGACCCATGAAGAACGGAAAGGGACTGCTGTTGCTCGGAGCGCTCGGCCTCATCACCGCAGGCATTGCGGTCGCCGACGTGCAGTTCAGGTACCTGGACCGGGTCATCGCCGATCTTGCCCGCTTGCCCGAATCCGACGCCACCATGGTCCTCGGCGCGAGCGTCAAGAGCGACGGCACGCCGTCGGACGCCTTAGCCGACCGGCTGCAGACCGGACTCGAGCTCTACCAGCAAGGGAAAGCCAAGACCATCCTCCTGACGGGAGACGACGGCGCTTACCACGCCGACGAAATCGCGGTCATGCGGCCCTATCTCGTCAATCTGGGCGTCGCCGCGGCGGACATCAAAGAGGACGGCCACGGTTACCGGACCTACGAGAGCTGCAAGAACGCGGCGGCATCCGGCATCCGGAGACTGACCGTCGTGACCCAACGGTTCCATCTGAGCCGGGCGTTGTATCTGTGCAACAAGATGGGCATAGACACCTACGGCGTGGCCGCCGACAAACGCAGCTACAAGGATATCGTCTTTTTCTGGACCCGCGACCTGGCCTCGAGCCTGAAGGCCTGGTGGGACATAAACGTCTGGCCGCCAAAACCGCCGGTCTGAAGATGCGGGAGGCTTGGCGATAAAGAAAACCGCCTGGCGAGACGCACAGGCGGCAAGAAGGTACGGACCCGAGGCGCCCCGAACGCCGTTTCAGACGCCCGGAGGGCTTTCGGACCGACGGCGCCGGTCCTTATCGGGATGCTCGAAACGTTGGACCGCCATCTGGAAGCAACCCAGAAGGATGAGCCTCGACTGCGCGTCGAGCGTCGACAGGCCCATCTCGCGGACCGAAAGCGGGATGCGATAGCGGAAGTCCGAATCGCGGACGTCTTCCAGCAGCCTGATGAGCAGCCGGCAATAATCCGACAGGGCGGCCATGCGCCGATCGCGCTCGTCGCGGGGCAAGCCGCATTCGTTGGCTGACTTGACGAGACGGATGAGTTTTTTGGCCTCATCGAAGAAACGGCAGTCTTTCTCTTGGATGAGCAGACGCAGGAAACTCGAGAACTCGGAGCTGACTGAATCGGTCATCGGACCTCCCTCTGGTCGCGCAAAAAGGACAACGGGAACCAAAGATACCCCGACCCAGGCCTCAGGTCAAGGCTTGGCCGGCGGCGGCCTGAGGGTCTCGGGCAGGCCGTATGCCGCGTAAGCCGCGAACGAATGCGCGATGCTGCGCAGGAGCGCCCGCCGATAGCCTTCCGCATGCGTCAGCCAAGCCAGCTCATACAAGGCGCTGGGCAGGACCGTCCGCTGGACCGACTGCCGGGGATCGAACCGCCATTTGACCAGGAAATATTCGCAGAACGAACTGAGCCTCTCCCAGTCGACTTCAGAGCCCAGGGTCGGGTCGATAAAGGCATACGGGCTGACTAAGCGGAACAACTTATCCAAGTCTTTGGCGTAAACCTTGAATTGCCGATCGCGATGGACAAGACGGACAAAATCCATCAGCTCTTCGGCGCGTCGATAGGCGTCCATCTTGCCTCCAGGTGAAGGGGCGCGGGGGAGAGGTTAGTGCGGTTTGCGGCAAAGGTCAAGGAACCCAGGGAATAAATCAAAATAGGTTTATCAAAGGAGCCGGAAATAAATTTATTTTTTCGCATCGATATTTTTCCTTCATCGACACATAAACGGGACCGAATTTAGGACAGACGATTTTCCGGAAAATCGCGGAAGGGTAGAGGAGCGGCGGCGGTAAAAGCGGTTTTGTATATATTCTATCAAGCGTCGCACAAATCAACTTACGTGACGCAAAAATCGGCCAATTCTAGCCGATTTATACCGTCCACTCCTTTAAGGGGTGGGCGGTTTTTCTGTATCTAGGATAGCAGAAATACCGCCCACCGCGAAGCCGCTGTCAATCAGCGGCTTTTCGTTTTGGCGCGGTGTCCGGTAGGGCTGGGCGGGTTCATTGAAACCGCACCTGCCAAGCATGGACCGGACACCACGCGGGGACACAAGGCCGCCCCAAAAGGTCGACCGTGCCGGCGGTTCATCCGGCAATTCGAGGACTTATTCAATTCATTCTTAGAGGACAAATATCTATGCTCAAAATCATCAACACCGGCGATCCGTCGGTGAAACCTCCCCTCGTCATGCTCGTGTATGGCGAAGGCGGAGTCGGTAAATCAACGTTCGCATCGACCGCTCCAAAACCGCTCATGGCGGATTGCGAGAACGGTTCCAAGTATTTCGGGTTGCGCGGGATCAAACTCGACGTGGCTCACGTCGAGAAATGGGCGGACATGCGGGAGTACACCGAGGCTCTCAAAAAAAGCGGGTACGAAACCGCCGTGATCGACCCGATCGGAGAACTCATGGAAAAGCTCATGCGCCACATGGTCGCATTGGGTGACTCCAAACTCGTACAGAAGGATGGCTCTCCCAGCCAAGCCGGTTGGGGATGGCTCAGAAAAACCATGCGCGATTATGTGAAAGTGCTCCGGGATTCCGGCATGCACGTTCTGTTGGTAGCGCATGTGGACGATAAGCCCGACGAAGATCGGGTGCTTTTGCGTCCGCTTATCACGACCAAGGTATCCAAGGACATCGTGAACATGGTCGACGTAGTCGGTTACATGACGGTCGTTCAAACAGCTGACGGCGAATCCAAGCGCGTCATATTCGTGGATCCGTCATCGGACAAGTTCACGGCCAAAGACCGCACCGGCCAGCTCGGAAAAATCATCGAGCCGGACTTTGCAAAGATCATCAAAGCGGTTCACGGCACCGAAAGTTACGCGTGGTCGAAGAAACCCGTGACTGCGGAACCAAAGGCAGAAGCACCGGCAACTCCGCCCGCGCCAGCCAAGCCACAGGTCAATCCTAATCAGGCTCTCGAGACCGCGCGAACCAAAGTCGCGGCAGCCGTCTAACCATATGGCTGAAAAAATCACCGAGAAGCTCTACGGCGGTGAAATCACGCTCGAGCACCTGCCTGACTCGCATCGTTACCGGATCGAAGGTTCGAAAGAATACCTGCTTTCGGTCACGGCCTGCACGGGCATCATCGACAAGTCCCGATTCCTCATTCCTTGGGCAGTCGGGCTTGCCGAAAAGCATCTCCGTTCATTCCTCGAATCCAACTCCGGACCGTTCACGGTCGAGGAGATCGTTCCGATCATCGAGGAAGCCGTTCGCCAACACCAGATCAAAAAGGAACAGGCCGCGTCCGTCGGGGACATGGTGCACGCGTACGCGGAAGCATTCGCGCTTGCAGTCATCCATCGATCCGACGTGCCGTCGATTCCTGACGATTCGGACGAACGCGTCCGCGCCGGTATCAACGCGTTCCTGAATTGGTTCAACGAACATGACGTGCGATTCGAACACGCCGAAAAGCTCATCTACTCGCGCGTCCACGGTTACGCGGGATTGGTCGACGCGATCGCGACCGTTAACGGCAAGCGGATGCTCATCGACTACAAGACCGCCAAGGGCGTGTATACGGAAATGCGCTATCAAGTCGCCGGCTACTGCCTCGCATACGAGGAAGAGAACGGCGAAGTGCTGGACGGCGCCATGATCCTGCATTTCGACAAGGAATCCGGAGTCTGCACGCCATACGAATACACGAAGGACGACTTCAAAACGGACGAATCCGCGTTCTTAGCCTGCTTCGCGCTAAAGAAGCGCGAAAAGGAATTAGCCAAAGCTTGATATGGAAAACTTTTACACGTTTGACCAGCTCCAAGCCAAGGCTCATGACGCATCAATCAAAGCCGCGAAGTCAGGAGAGATGTTCCACGCAGCGCTCATGCAAGAAATGAGTTCGTATCTCGCGCATCAGGAAAATCAGGAAGCGACGTTCAGCGCGACGCGCGCCGTGCTCGAATGGAAGAAGTCCATCGAGCACGCCAAAGATTCACTCACCGTCGAACTCGAGGACACGGATTCCGAAGCGTTCGCCGAGGAAACGTTCTAACCATATGCCTATCACCAAAGAAGAATTCTTGGCATACGAGGACGTTCGCCGATCCGGCGTGACGAACATGTTCGACATCGTCGCAGTCAGCCGCTTATCCGGCCTCGATCGGAAGACGGTGCTCGAGATTCACAAACAGTATTCGACTCTCAAGGCCGAATACCTGAAAGGAAAGGAGGACGAAGAAGTATGAAGGCATCCATGGAAACGCTCAAGAAAATCCGCATTGAAATCTACGAGCGCCTTATCAAAGACGTGGACGCGAGCGTTTGGGAATTCAAGGAAGACGCCGAGACGTGGAGTGCTCGCATGCGCGATAACCACCGACTCAAGAGCGTCTACGATCCCGAGGAACAGGCTCACAAATCGCTCTACGCCGTGAGCGTGTACGAGGAAATCTCGTCATTGCTCAAGAAGGCGTTGAACGATTAACCACCAAACCTATGTCACGAAAAATCGGAGCCCTATGGCTCAAGGAAACCAAAGACGGGAAGAAATACTTTTCCGGCGTACTTGAGGATCTGCGCGGAGAAATCCGCATCGCGATCTTCAAGAACGACCGGAAGGAGAAAGAAAATCAGCCGGACTACCAAATCATCGTTTCCGAGGAACGGCGGGAACAGCATGCACCGGCGGATCAGACGTCCACCGCGACCGACGAGGTTAACTTGGACGACATCCCATTTTGATCCGCGTTATGCAGGAGGCACAACGCGCAACCCATGCGGCGCCGTTTCGCCGCATGGGCAGGGATGAGCAGGCAAAAAACGTCGCGCTCATGCAAAAACGAAAGGTCGGACAAATCCGTTCGCTCGACTGGGTATTGAACGTGGTCGAGCGGATGCGGGTGCGCGAACAAAATGACTTAGCACGGATGGCGTTCGAGGACGTCGTGCGAGCCGTTTCGCGCCAGCGCGAGAAGGAGATCAAAGATCTCTCAATCCTAGACGATGACGCAAGGGGGCTGCGCGTCGGTCACGCCTAATCGGCGCGTGGCTCCATGGAGGACATATGGCAAAACAACGATTCATCAACACGCGATTCTGGAGCGATAGCTTCATCGTCGCGCTTACGCCTATCGAGAGATACCTGTTCTTGTATTTCCTTACGAATGAGCATACGAGCATCTGCGGCATCTACGAGCTCCCGCTTCGCACGATCGCTTATGAAACAGGCGTGAGGGAAAGAGAACTCGTGAAAATCCTCGAGCGGCTCAACGGAAAAATCTACTATTTCGACGGGTGGGTTTTTATCCGTAATTTCGAACGGCACCAATTCGCTCGTGGCAATTCCAAAGTGAGGATAGGCATCGAAAACGAAAAGAAGGGCATCCCGAAAGAAATACTCGTTCGCGTGAAAAAAATCACGTCAGCTAAGCCAAGAACTGATACCCCTTCAATGGGTCATGCAGGGGATATGGAAGGGGCATCCGCATTAGAGCCTGATTCTGAGACGGATATTGATTCCGATACGGATTCGGATTCTGAGAGAGGCGCTCCCGCGCTGACCCCAAGCCAAACGGCAAAAACTTTTTTCCATGATCCTAGCGAACAGGAAGCTCTGGCTTTGCGAATCGCGGAAGCCAAGTCCGCGCCGGTTGAGCCGGTACGTTCCGAGATCCGAAAATTCGTCGGCTACTGGACCGAGCGGAACCGCTCGGGAACCAAGCAGCGCTGGGAATTGCAGCGGACTTTCGAGGTCTACCGACGCATAGCGACGTGGATGGAAAAGGTCGACAAGTTCGATCCCGTCAAACGGGGGAGAGGAGCAACCATCGTATGAGTTTTATCGTGAAAATGATCAACAACGACAGGCACGTCCTGACGGAAGAAGAATATGCCGCGCTCATCCGAGACGGAGGCGTCGCCTGCAATCGGACGGGCGTATTCGTAAATTTAAAATCCGTTGCGGATGCTTTTCCCGAAGAAGCATCAGACGAAATCGAAGGACGGCAAAAACAGACCCAAGGCGTACTGCATGATGGAACAAGGGTCGTAAAGCAATTCGGCGAATGGTTCGACGCGGATTCCGCTCCAGACCAACGCGGACTGCGCACCGTCCGTCTCGATCCTGTTTATTACCCTGAAGTCGCGCGAGACAGCGTGCCGACGCCTGAAGAATTCGAACGCGAGTACCGCGCGCTAACCGTTCCAGAGCGCAAAGCCAAAATGCTCGCAGCCAAATCGGAAGCTCCGAGACTTGCAGGCGGATTCAAGCCTGTAGCGGCTCTGCTTTCATCCGAATCATATGCGCCAAAACCATCCTGACGCTCTACCCGTTGGACGTTTTCTCGAGATCTCATGTCGGCGTGACGAATACCGCGCGCCCACGCAAAGCCAACGCCTGCGGTCGACTCTCTATCGTCTCTGGGAACGCTCTGGATCGCAAACGCCATTCGAGGATTGGTACCGCGATCGCATGGACCGAATCATTTCCCGCTTTCAGCGGCTTCTTGATTAAAAAGCGGATTCACAATTTATGCAGCAGAAGGAAATCGTCGCGCGTTTTCGCGATAAGGGAAACGCAGACAAATTTGCCGAGAAGGCGAACCGCCGGACGTTCGAATCCGTCATGGTCGAACAGCGAAACGGGCTATGGGAGGTCAGGCTCGTACCGGTCCGGAAGATCCCGAAATTCGAACCTCCAAAAACATGAACCATGATAGCCCAACGCAACTTACTCAAGGTCGACGTGCTTTCCATCCTCATCATGGGTTCGGACGGCCATGCATACCTGCTCCGGCGAAGGCGCGGCTCCATTCATGTCTCGATGGCCGAGCTTGCGAAATGGGCAGAGAGGCGGATCTGGCAGGTCGAGGACATCCCAAGCAAAGAAGAAAGCCTCATCTGCTCATTGAACGAAGCGTACGAACGCTACCTTTCCTGCAAAGACCAAGAGCTCGAACTCTCCGCGGATCGGTGGCTTTGCACGGCGGACAGGCTTGCGGGACGGTTGTCTGCCCTCGTAGATCGAGGACACGAAATTCCAAAGGCCGTCATCGTGTACGTCGACAAACCACCGCCTCTGTTCGCTCCGACCGTCGGAAAACGTGGATAAGTGCGCATTTTCAAGCCTTCGCGCGCCTATGCTTGTACGCATGAGGGAATCAGACATCCAATACGCCATACTCGCGAACCTTCGCTACCGGAACATTCTCGCGTTCCGTTGCCAGCCCGCGCCAATTCCGATCAGGAAGGGGAAGGCCATCATCGGTTTTCGAAAATCAGACGCCTTCAACGTAGGCATGCCCGACATCGTCTGCGTGATTAACGGCTCGTTCATCGGCATCGAGGTCAAATCGCCGGAAGGACGGCAACGAGACGAGCAGAAGCTTTGGCAGAGACGAATCGAATCCGCCGGAGGTACCTATGTGCTCGCGCGTTCATGGGAAAGCGTCGCCGACGCCCTCGGCATTAAGGCCGTATGAAGTATTTTTCCCTTTTTACCGGAGTGGGCGGATTCGAACTCGGCATTTCAGCGGGCATGCCTCGATCGCAATGCGTCGGCATGAGCGAGATAGATAAATACGCATCAGCGGTGCTCAAGCGAAAATTCCCCACAATCAAAAATTATGGAGACATCCAATCAATCAACTGGAAAGACGTTCCCGACTTTGACCTTCTTGTCGGCGGAAGCCCATGCCAAGACCTGTCCATCGCTGGAAAGCGAGCGGGACTCGAAGGGTCGCGATCAGGACTGTTCGCGGAGTACGTCCGCGCCTTGCACGAGAAAAAGCCACGCCATTTCATCTGGGAAAACGTTAAAGGCGCTTTGTCATCGAATGGAGGAAGAGACTTCGCCTTCATTCTCAATGCGCTGGCCGAAGAGGGCTACGCTCTCTCATGGCAGATTCTCAACGCAAGAGACTTCGGCGTCCCTCAAAACCGCGAGCGCGTCTTTATCATCGGTACTCGAGGCGAACGTACACGAGAAGTATTTTTTGAGCCTCAAGGTACTGAAGCGAATCTTAGCGAAATCACGTCTCGGGTCGCTCAAGCAGAGCGCGTCTATTCCGAACACGGCGTAGCACGGACACTCAAGGCAAACGGCGGAGGCATAGGTGCTAAGACCGGCTGTTACGCCGTCCGTTGCCCGCTCAAATACCTGAACCGCAACCAGAAGAAAATCGAGGGAGACTACGCCTTCACAATCGATGGAGCCAATACGGGAGGAATCGCCTTCATCGATCTCAGCACGGAAAATCCCAAGATCACGTCTGCCGCACGGACGATCCAAGCCAGATATGCCAAGGGATACAGCCACCGCACCGCCGAAGTATCAGGCGTCACGGACGGTATCCGAGTCAGACGCCTCACTCCGCTCGAATGCGAACGCCTCATGTCATGGCCGGACGAATGGACGAGATGGGGAATCGACGAAAAGGGGAACGAAATCGAAATGAGCGACACCCAGCGGTACAAGATGTGCGGGAACGGAGTCGTAAGCCGAGTGGTCGAACATGTCGCAAGAACAATCCTATGCAATACGAACAAATAACAATCACCGCGCTCAAACCGGCGGAATACAATCCGCGTTCCATCAGCGAACGCGAACTCTCGAAACTCACGGAGTCCATCCGCGCGTTCGGTTTCGTGGATCCGGTCATCATAAACGCGGACGGGACGGTCATCGGCGGGCACCAACGCATCAAGGCGGCAGAACGCCTCGGCATGGCCGAAGTGCCGTGCATCCGCGTCGACATTCCCAAGGATCGGGAGAAGGCGCTGAACCTCGCGCTCAACCGCATCTCGGGCGAATGGGACATGGACATGCTCGCCAGACTCCTGGACGAGCTGGATGCCGAGTCGCGCAGGCTCTCTGGTTTCGACGAAGACGAAATAACCGAAGCGTTGAACCGCCTCGCCAAGGAGCCGGTCGAGGACGACTACGACCCGATCGTGCCAGAGAACCCCAAAACCAAGACGGGAGACGTGTATCAACTTGGTGTTCATAGGCTTTTGTGCGGAGACTCGACCAATCCGGACTGTTTTGACCGTTTGCTCGAAGGCGCGAAAGCCAGCATGTGTTTTACGGATCCGCCGTACAACATGGGCTACGTCGGCGGGTCTGGGAAGCGCCGGAAGAAAATCGCCAACGACGAAATGCCACGGGATGAATTCGTCGCGTTCCTTCGCAAGGTGATGGCCAATCTTGTCGCCCATGTTTCGGGCGCGTTCTACGTCTGCATGTCATACGGAGAACTGCATTCACTCTGGCAGGCGTTCACGGATGCCGGCGGACATTGGCAGGGATATATCGTCTGGGCGAAGCAGCGATTTACGCTCGGGGGTTCCGACTACCAGCACCAATCCGAACCGATCATGCATGGTCTATCCCAAGAGCAGGACGCGAAACTTGACGATCCGAACGAGGACGTCGAAGCACTACCAATTCTGTATGGATGGACGCGTCATGCGTGGTACGGCGGACGGAAGCAAGGCGATGTTTGGTTTTTCGACCGTCCGACCAAATCACCGGAACATCCGACCATGAAACCGGTCCGGCTCTGCGCCAAAGCCATCCTGAACAGCGCTCCGCAGGACGGAATCGTGCTCGATTGCTTTGGCGGTTCAGGTTCCACGCTTATCGCAGCAGAGCAGGTCGAACGGCGGTGCTACATGATCGAAATGGATCCGGCCTATTGCGACGTTATCGTCGACAGATGGGAGAAATTCACCGGAAAGCAGGCTGTAAAGTTAGCCAAGTTTTAGGTTTTTAGGTTTTCGTATGCCGAAATCGAAGTCCAGCAGGGAAAACGGGAAATTAGGCGGGAGACCGCTCGGGACTTTGAATCCGGAAACCATCAAGCGGAACCAGATGCGGCAGAAGATGCTTGATCGCATCGAAGAGGAATTCCAACCGATAATGGATTCCGCCATCGATCTCGCCAAAGGCATCGTGGTCTACGTTCCAGGCAAGGACGGCAAGCGTTCCAAGGTTTACGAACGCGAACCGAATCCCGACATGGTCAAATACTTGCTCGACCAATCGGCAGGCAAGGCGCTGACTTCCGTCGAAATGTCTGGAGGTGTGAGCATCGATAATTTGCAGGACTTCATCTACTCGCTCTATGGCAAGTCGGCGAACCGAAGGAATCCTGCTTAGGCTCCAGCGCGACCCCGTAGGATTCGTGAAATTATGCTGGCCTGAAGCGGTGCTCTGGGAGAAGCAAATCGAAGTCGCAGAGTCCGTGGTCGGCCACAAACGAGTCACCGTCCGATCGGGACACGGGGTAGGGAAGTCATGGCTCATGGCACGACTTGCTATCTGGTTTTTGACCGTGTTCAAACCATCCAAGGTGGTGACGACCGCTCCGACGTGGACGCAGGTCGAAAAAGTGCTTTGGGGAGAGATTGCGGCAGCGTACCGATCGTCTCGTATCCCGCTCGGGGGCGAATTGCTTACGACCCAATGGAAGGTTTCCGAGGATTGTTTTGCGCTCGGTATCTCGACCCGCGAAGGCGTCGACCAGCGCGATTTCGGTTCCACGAAACTTCAGGGTTTTCATTCGCCCAATTTATTGGTCATTCTTGATGAAGCGGCGGGCGTACCGCCAGAAACGTGGACAGGCGCGACATCTCTCGCCACGGGGGCAAACAACCGCATTGTGGCGATTGGAAACCCTGCGAGCCCGTCCGGTCCGTTCTACGACACCTTCAAAAGCCCGATCTGGCACAAGATCGAAATCTCATGCCTTGATCACCCGAACGTTACAACGGGTGAAATCGTAATTCCCGGCGCCGTTTCGGCTGATTGGGTTGAAGAGCGAAAGGCGGAATGGGGTGAAACAAGCCCGCTGTTCCAAGCCAAGGTGCTCGGACAGTTTCCAGTCGAAGGTTCGGACACGCTGATTCCGCTCTCATGGGTCGAAAGGGCGGCAAATGCGGAAGTGCCTGGCGACGATCGAAAGAGCGTCGGATGCGACGTTGCGCGTTTCGGCGAAGACGAGACAGTCATCTTCAAATCCATTGGCAACACGTATGAGCTGGTCGAGTGCGTCAACCGGAGGCCGACGAACGAGACGGCTGGCCGGCTCGTACTTGCCGCCAAGGATTCCGGCGCGGAATTCGTCGCAGTCGACGACACGGGCGTGGGCGGAGGCGTCACCGACATGCTGCGAGAGCAGGGCGTATCGGTCGTCCCCGTCAATTTCGGATCGGCCGCCGAAGATTCGGAGCGGTTCGCGAATCTCAAAGCAGAAATATTCTGGTGTCTGCGCGAGGATTTCGAAAAGAACCGCATCTCGATTCCGAATGATCCGGTGCTCGTGAACCAGCTTGCGTCAATCAAATACGCGATGACTTCCAAGGGACAAATCAAGATCGAATCGAAGGACGATGCGAAGAAGCGGGGATTGCGTTCGCCTGACCGCGCAGACGCGCTTGCGATCTGCCATTACGCGAAGCGGGCAAACTGGATTCCAGAGATGCTGTGGATATAGCGGGCTTTGGCGTTCGCGTTTTTGCGATGCTTGCGCCATGAACTTCTTCGATCGCGTGAAAGAAACGTGGCGCTTCTACCGCAGCGGGAAAAGCATCGCCGAAGTCGGCCACGCGTTTTCGTCTTGGCTGAACGGCGCATCCAACGTCGCGTTCGGCTGGCAATTCAAGGCTGCGAAACTTCTCGGCGAGACCGTGGGATATTCCACGTTCCGCCTGTATCGCGTCAAAGCCGACGGATCGTGGAGCGAGCTCGATTCCCATCCCGCCCTCGACCTGTTGCACAAACCGAATCCCATTTCTACGCATTCCGAACTGCTCGAAATGGTCAGCATGTCGCTCGACTTCTACGGCAACGCCTACGTCTACATGGACGGAGCCGATTCGCCGCACTCGAAACCAAAGGTGCTGTACTTCCTAAAGGCACAAAACGTCACTCTTGTACGAACCGATTCTTTTCCCGAGGCCATCGTCGCATACAAGTACCGGCATAAATCGCGCGAATACATTTTTCAGCCTTACCAGATCCTGCATATTCGCGAATCCAATCCCGACGATCCGATTCTCGGTTTTGGAGCCGTGCAAGCCATGTCGGACTCGGTCGATCTCGACCAATCCGCCCGCCAATGGAATCGGGCTTTTTTCCGTAACAGCGCGCGTCCCGACCTCATCCTCAAATCCAAGTTCAAAACGCGGGAGCAGATGGATCCCATCCGCATGCAGTTCGAAGATCGGTATCGTGGAACCGAGAACGCGCACAAAGTCGCAATCCTTCCGGACGGCGTCGAGCCGGACAAGATGGGCTGGAGCCAGAAGGAGATGGATTTCGTGGAACAGCTTAAATGGTCCAGAGACGACATTTTGTCCGGACTGAGAACGCCTCATGTCGTACTCGGACTTGGAGCTGGCGAGAACCTGAACCGCGCAACTGCTGAAGCAACGAATTACATCTATGCGCTCCGCACGGTCATGCCGCGGTTACGGCGCATTGCAACATTTTTGAACGTTTTGCTTATCCCGCGATTCGGCAAGGATCTGATCGTCGAATTCGACAACGTAGTTCCGGAGGACGAGGACCTTGCAATCAAGAAACGCGTCGCGGCGTTGGGCGGAGCTCCATATGAGAGCGTCAATGAAGTCCGCGACGAACTGGGACTCGAGCCTATCGAGAACGGCGATTCGGTCATGGCTTCATTTACCCAGACGCCCGTCGGAGCCCCGAAATCTCAACCGAACAAATCGCTCGCTCCGCATTCGGCATACCTGGCGATTACGGCCGCCAAGAACATGAACGATGTGGAGGTGAAGGTTGAGGTTGCCGTCAAAGCCGTTGCATCCAAAGCAGCTGAAGGTTTCAGCCGTTTTGGAAAAATCATCAAGCTCATGCAGGAAGAGGCGAGATGGCGCGCGTTCGTGAAGCGCGTCGCTCCATACGAGAAACGGATCCGGAAGACGATGGCGGACTATGCACAAGGTATGGTTGAACGCGCATCGGCAAGCCTCGAGGAGCAGTCCAAGGCATTCGATCTCGCGACTTTGCTTGATCCGCGTTCCGAAGTCCGCATCATCGTAAGCGCCGTCCGTCCCATTTTCGATGATCTATATCGAAGCGAGGGCAGGGCATCTGCCGATCTCATCGGTGGAGCTTTCGACGATACGACTGCCCGCGTGCATCAGGCCGTGAACGATGCCGTCGGAATCATGGCCGAATCGTACCAGGAAGAAACGACTCGACTGCTCAGGGACGCCCTCAGGGATGGA
Organism: uncultured Gammaproteobacteria bacterium; assembly: GCA_964415965.1. Lineage (GTDB taxonomy): Bacteria > Patescibacteriota > Patescibacteriia > 2-12-FULL-60-25 > 2-12-FULL-60-25 > CAIKNB01. The sequence goes on along the minus strand of CAYQCK010000001.1, from coordinate 511,862 downwards.
CTCGATGCAGGCGAGGGGATCGACAAGCTCAAGAACCGCATCAGCGATATCGGCGAATTCTCATCCGACGTCAGGGCTGAACGCGTGGCGAAAACCGAAGCGTTCCGCGTTGCCAATATGGCCGGACGAGAAGCATATCGCCAGTCAGGCGTGCAGAAACTCGTTTGGTACACGGCTGCCGACGAACTCGTATGCGAATTCTGCGCCCCGCTCCAAGGAACCGTCGTGGGCATTGACGAAAACTTTTACGACAAGGGCGACGTGGTGCAGGGATCGGACGGCGGAACTATGCCCGTGGACTACGCGGACGTGACCGGCGGAGCGCTCCATCCGAATTGCCGATGCCAAGTCGTGCCTCAGGTAGAAGAACTTCAAGATTGATTGTGGATAAAGAAACCAATGCGCGTCATTAACCCGATACGCTTCACCAAGGTATGCAGACCGAACAACTACAACTCAAGGCAACCGTCACGAAAGCCGCCGATGGGCGGGTGACGATCGTTGCCAGCGACGAAACGATCGACCGCTCCGGCGAAGCGATTCCGGTATCGAGCTGGGATCTTTTGAACTTCCAGAAGTCACCGCGATTGCTCATCGATCATGACTATTCCGTAAAGTCCATCGTCGGACTCGCGGAAAACATCCGCGCGGAAAATCGACAGCTATTATTCGAGCCTTTATTCCACGACATCACCGATGCCGCGCGTGAAACGAGAGAGATGGTCGAGCAAGGTTTCCTCGACACGGTGTCCGTCGGCTTCATGCGGAATCAGGCGCAGGACGGAACCATGAAGAATGAATTGCTCGAGATCAGTTTCGTTGCCGTTCCCTGCAATCCGAATGCGCGGACGCTTTCCGTGAAGGATATCGGTGACGCCGAGGCGAAAGCCGTCGAAGCGTTCATCGGAAAATCGGAAAAACCGGAAGAGAAGCCTGCTGATCCCGAGCCTGCACCCGTCGAGGCCAAAACAGGCCGGACGATCTCGGCGGATACGCGGACGCAGATTGAAAATGCCATCAACCTATTGGAACAAGCGAGCGGTGCTCTGGAACAGCTCCTAAGCGGAGCGGGAGACCAGGGTACCGAGGGGAAAGACGCGCCGGATGGGAGCGCCCCGAAACAAAGGTCGAGTGACGAAGGGTCTGACGAAGAAGTCTTCAAGCAATGGCTTCTCCAACGTCAGGTCTTGCGTGCCGTGAACACGGCAACCTCGGAAGCTCTCGCAAAGAGCAAATTATTCATCAAAAAGTAATCTCTATGTTGAAAGAACTCGAACAGTTCAAAACCGAACTCGCGGAAGACATCAAGGGCCATCTCGACAATGCCCTCCACGAGAAAGTGAAGGCGCTCATCGGCGACGAACGCGCCGGAATGGTGCGCGAAGCCGTGGAGCAATTGAAGCTCGAACGTATCCTTTTGGGTCATGACAAGACGGGCTTGTCTGACGCGCAGAAAACCGAATTCGCGAAATTCGTGAAGACGGTGGTGTTGCAGACGAAATCCGGCGAGGCATTGATCGGCGATCAGGACTCTCGCGGCGGATACCTCGTTCCGACCGAAGTGGCGAACGCCATCTTGCGCATCTCCGCGACCGTCGGCGTCGCCATCTCGCAGTGCGCGCGTTGGGAAATGAAGGGCGACGAACTCGATATTCCAGCCTACGGAGGCTCGTTCCTCGAAGGCGAATATCTTGGCGTCGATGCCGTCGGAAACGTCACGGGCATCACGTTCAAGACCGCCCGGCTCATCGCCAAGAGCTGGCAACTGGCATTCGTTTTGGGCAAGGATCTCTTGGCCGAAGCGACGCCAGCAGTTGCCGATTGGCTCATGGCATTGGCCGCCGAAGCTTTGGCAAACATGATCGACAAGCAAGTGTTCGTGGGGACCGGCCATCCGTTCGTCGGCATTCTCCCGAGCAAGGAAGTCAACACGTACACGATGTCGTCCGGCAATACCGGATTCGACAAGTACAAGGTCATCGACGATTCGTCCGACGTGATCGCGAGCGTGGAAGAATCCACCCTCGACTCGGCTGCCTTTTATTTCAGCCGCACGGTCTGGGCGAAACTCCGCGCGCAGAAAGACGACGCAGGTTTCTACGTCTTGCAGCTCGCAGGCTTGAACCCGCAAACGCTTTCAGTGAACCCGTCGAACGGCGGGCCGAAGCCCGCAGGTTCCATCCTCGGATTCCCGGTCTACACAGTCCGCCACCTGCCGAAATTCAGCGACTCTGCGTCCGGAACCCGCTTCGGCGTGTTCGGATCGCTCAAGGCCGTCGGACTCGGCATGAAGGGCGAAATGGAAATGGACCGCTTCACGAGCGGCACGTTCGGAGGCAAGGAAGTCGCCTTGTCCCGCCAGATCGGCATGGTCATGGGTAACCGCCATGCTGCCGTGATCTCGCTCCCGCAAGCCCTTACCGCCATCAAGACGGCAAGCGCCTAACCATATGAGCGCCTTCAAAGTTTTGAGGCCGATCATCGTCCTCGGCGACCGCAAGGAAGCGGGGGAGACGGTTGAACTCACGGACGAGGAGGCGCTCGCCTACGGTTCGGAGTATCTCGCGAAAGAAGGGACGCCGAAAATAAAGCGCGCACCCAAACCTCATTCACTCAAACCACACCTATGAACACAGTGGCAGAAAACATCAACGTCCTCGCATCGCTCGGTCCGGCTACGCTCACCGCAAGCACGGATGGAACGGTCGCGGACACCATGGGATTCGACAACCTGCAAGCCGTCATCGCGGCTGGCACGATCGACACTTCAAGCACGGACGAAACCTACGCCGTGAAGCTCCAAGAAGGAGACGAATCGGATGGGTCGGACATGGCCGACGTCGCCGGCGCATCGGTGACGATCACCGAATCAGGCCAACTCAAGACGATCGGCGTAAACGGCCTCGGAACCGGCAGCCGCAAGCGCTACGTGCGCCTTGTGCTGACGGCCGCGGGAACGACTCCATCGATCGACCTCGCTGGGTTGTTCAACCTCGGAAGCGCGGCACAGAATCCGGCCATCGTGCCGGACGCCGTGGTCTAGACGGGGCGGCCTTTGTCGGGGAGTCGAGCATGCTCCCCGACAGTCCCGCATCGTTTAGAATACTGCTATGGCCACGACCGCATACGCGCTCACCTCGCTCCAGAGGGTCAAAGACCGGCTCGGACTCACGAGTTCGGGTTTTGATTCGCTCTTGGAGCGCCTGATTAACGCGTCCACGGATCTCATCGAGTCGTATTGCGGACGGCGTTTCAAGGAGACCGCTTATTCCAACGAAGTCTATTTGGTCGAATCCGAAGGCGCACGGATGCTTATGCTGAAGCAGGCACCCGTCACCGCGCTTACGAGCCTGCAATATCGCGCAGGCGTCCCGTCGGCTCCCTCATGGACGGATTTCCTACCCACGGACTTCGAACTCGTAGGAGACGGATCTTCCGGACTCATCCGCATCTACGGAGGCGTACCCGCAGGGACAAACAATATCCAAGTCGGATATACGGCCGGTTACAAAATCGATTTTTCCCATGACACGGACGCGACGAAGCACACGTTGCCGTTCGATTTGTCCGATCTCTGCGAAAGGCTGGCCATCAAAGCCTTCAAAAAGCGCGAAAGCGTCGGCAAAAGCCGCGAACAGGCCGGAGAGGCCATGGCGATGTGGATGGAGACGCTCGAGCCCGAGGAACAGCTTTCGCTCGACCGTTATCGACGCGTCTATCTCGGTTGATATGCCTATCACGATCCGCATCCGTAATCTCGACGATCTGAGGCTGGCCGTCGCGAGATATCCGCGCATGTCCCTCGAATGCATCGACGAGGCGCTCGACCGTTCGGTCGACATCGTTTTGAATTACGCATTGCCGCATCGCGGTATCGTCCCGTACCGCACGACCCGCATGTCGCAATCGTTCAAGGAAGGAATCGTTCGCGGAAACCTCTGGCGCGCCGTCGGTCCAACGGTCGAATACGCGATTTACGTGGACCAAGGCACGCGGTACATCAAGCCTCGCAAGTTCATGGAGAAGCTCGCCCAGGCGTCCGAACCGCTCATCAACAAACGCTTCGACGAAGCCGCGCAGAAGATCGTGGAAACTATGCGCGTCCCAGCATTTTAATATGTCGCTCGTATCCATCCGTTCAGCACTTAAAGCGAAACTCGACGCCCGCAAGACCGCAGGCGTTTTGGGCGAGGTTTATGACGGCGAACAAGACCAGCTGAAGCTCGATATCGCGAGCTATCCCGTCGCCGAACTTCGCAGAGCGCCGTCCGAAGGTTCGTACTTCACGAACCAAGAGGATTTGATCGAATACCAATTCGACATTTTGCTGTACGCCGAAATGGACAACGCGGGCACGTCGGCGGCGGAGAAGTCTCTGGATTCGGTCATCGACGACCTCATCTATCAATTCGCCCATGATCGCACGCTCGGAGGCGTATGCGACGGCGACGTGTATCCCGCGCTCTCGCGGTCAGGCGTCATCGAGTGGAGAGGCAAACCGCACTACGTTTCAGTCGTCACGCTCAAGTGCCGGAAAGTGCAGGGGAATTCCTAGCTGTGGATAGCTTCGGCTTCGCAGGTCGGCGGATGGATACGCTTCATCCGTATGATCGAAAAAGCCGAAAACAAGGCGTTTGCGTCCGCACCCCGTTCGAAGAGCGAGGAGCGCAGGCTCGCCATCCAAAATGAAGCGCGAGTTAGCGCGCAGGAATTTTATTTCAGCGCGGAAGGCGGGCGTCCGCCCACGACCATCGTCGCCGATTCATTCGAAGAGGCGGTTGCCGAATACAACCGCCGTTTTGATATCTCAACTCCATAACATATGTCCAAATTCACAGGTTCGCGCATCGATCTCGGCGTCGGGAAGGAAACCGTCCGAGGCACGGCCGTCGCTCCAGGCTACTGGTTGCGCCCGTCTGAAGTTTCCATCGACGAACGAGTCGCGCACGCGGTCGACGAATCGTCCCGCAATCTCATCGAGAACTCCATCGACGCTCAAGTCGTGGAGAAATATGCGGAGGGCAGCTTCACGCTTCCGGTCCGCGACAAGTCCATCGGGTTACTCATGTTGTCTTTGTTTGGATCGGTAGCAGACACGACCGTCGAAACGGGCGTCTATGACCACGCGTTTTCCGTGCAGCAGTCCAACCAGCATCAATCGCTTTCCGTCCATCTCAAGGAGCCGAACGCCGGCAAGGACTATGCACTCTCCATGCTGACCGATCTCGAATTCGCGGTTGAGCTCGATAAGCACGCCATGGCCAAGTTCGGGTTCCGTTCCAAGACGGGCGCATCGCAAGTGCGTACCGCCACGTATGTCGCGGAGAACATTTTCCTACCGACTATGGGGGATATTCGAGTCGCTTCCAGCATTTCCGGATTGAATGTCGCGACTCCGATCAAGGTGCGCAAGGTGACGGTCAAAATCGGGAAGAACGTGGACGATGACCGAGCACTGGGAAGCGTCGACCCCGTCGATATTTTGAACCGCCAGTTCCAAGCGGAAGGGGAAATCGAGCTTAACTACGACGACCAGTCCCAAATCACCAACTTGCTTGGCAATACGGCTCAAGCGCTGCGTATCGATTTCTTGAATTCCGCCGTCACGATCGGCGTCTCATCGAGCCCGCGCATCCGCTTTGAATTCGCCAAGGTGATACTGGAAGAGGTTCCGCGCAAATTCAATAAGGGAGACATCGTCACCCAGACGCTGAAATTCAAGGCGTATTACTCGGAGACGGATTCGTCGATGCTTACGAGCACCGTACGGAACACGGTCGCGAGCTACTGATATGCGAGGCTGCCTCATTCCGGTCGGAATCATGGCGGCGGCAATCATCATCGCCTTTTATTCAATCCTAACCGCCGTCTGATATGGACCCATCTCTCCTTAAAGACCTCGGCAGCCTCGGTCCGGCTCTCGGATCAGTCGCCGTCATCGGAATCATCTGTTGGAAGCTCTTGCAAATATTCGAGAAGCACGGAGCGGCCATCGAAAGTTTTTCTGCAGCCCTCCAGGGGCAGACGGAAGTGCTGAAAGAAATCGACAAGAACATGCAGGCCAACACCCAAGCGACCGAACGCATGTCCATGCTACTCCAGAAATCACCTAACTAATCCATTTATTCCTTAACCGCATCCATATGCTTTACCGATTCATCAAGAAGGACGGGAACGTCGAGCGCATCGGCGACATCGACGCCGAATCACTCGAAACCAAACTTCAGGGCTACCTGAACGACGGTTTCGAACTCGCGACCGCCGAAGAACATGACCAGCAGGTCATCGGCGCCGTGAACAGACAGCTCGAAGAAGCGAACGCCAAAATCGCCGAGCTCGAAGCAAAGACCGCCTCCTAAGGCGGTCTGTTTCAATATGCAGAGAAAACTATTCGTCGATCTCGGCCACTCCAAGCGCTGGCCTGGCGCCGTGGGCATCAAGGCTGAGGTGGATTGGAATCGCGCGATCTGGGCATCGCTTCAGCCGATGCTCCAGGCGCTTTGCGTCAAGAAGGGTTGGACGCTCGTTCCGGTCCCGACGAATTTCCTTATCGAGCTATCCGCAAACAATAATCTCGTACAACGAATCAAATGGATCAATGCGAGATCAAAACCATCCGACCTGCTGCTCTCGATCCATGGAAACGCCGCGACCAATTCCAACGTTCGAGGCGTCACGACTTGCTTCATGGGAGGATCTGAGTCTGCACGCCTGGAAGCTATCAAACTTTCGCAGGCGTACTCGCAGGCTACGGGCGTTCCAATCTGGAACGGGGGAGCGTTCGACGACAGGGATGGTCGATTCGGCAGGATTGGAATGGTGCGGGATACGACTCCGCTCGCTTTGTTGATAGAGGCGGGATTCGTGACAAATGCGGTGGACATGAATACAAATTCGCAGACCGCCTCAAAAGGAATTGCTTCGTATTTTGGCCAAATTTTTTAACCCCGGATTATTGCCAAAATGCTGGATTTAGGCTTGCTTTGCTGATAAGGTTGAAGCGTATGAAAATCCCAGAAACACTCCAGGAAAAACTGGACAAGTACGCCGGGCAAGTTCCATTTCCGGTGGCTGCTTTGGCGAGGGATTTTAATTTAGACGTGTATCTTACGGGTGATTTGGAGGATCGTCAGTCCGGAATGATTAAAAAAGAGGATGACCATTACGTGATTTACATCAATGAGCGACATCCTGCGAATAGACAGCGCTTCACGATCGCTCACGAGATCGCTCATTTCGTAAAACACAAAAACCTTCTTGATGCTGAGGAAGAACACCTTGACTTCATCGTTCAGCCCGTAAATGGTGAGAAAGTTTTGCAGCGTGCTGACCGTCTCATGTCAGAAGCTGAACGAAAAATGGAATGGGAGGCAAATTCAATTGCTGCGGAAATATTGATGCCAGCCCAACAGTTCCGGATTGCATTTGAACACGCTAATGCTATTGAGGAAGTGGCGGAAAAGTTTGGCGTTTCTCCTGCAGCTGCAACCATCCGCGCCAAGACACTATTCGGCGAAGTTCTTTTCTAGATGCATAACAGACCCGAATGATATGGCGCGCAAGAAGATTAATCCAAGGAAAGGCAGCTTCGTCAATGATCAAGATTTGAACAAGAGGCTAAAATACGATGCTACTGAACGCGAGCATGAACGCAAGCAGGGTATTGAAGATGTGAAGACACTGGTCTTGAAACGCTTTATCGTATGGGCGCCAATTTTGCTTGCCATATGCTTTGTTGGGTTCATCATTTATCTCTGCGCCTTGGGGAAGATTGATGACGTCAAAGCTATGGGCGGAGCTGCCGCAACTTGGATTTTTGGCTTTTTCTCTAGCATGGTTTATGAACGATCAGGGATAAAGCCCCAAGGAAAATAATTACATGTGGACAAAGACCGCTTGCAAAGCGGTCTTTTGAATATGCTTCAGATATATGCGTATCAACCTCTCAAACGCCCAATGGGCGGAAGTCAAAGACTCATTCAGCTGGGGCGAACGCCGTCGGATGCAGGAAGCAAGTCCGTACGCCAAAGCCAAAGAAGGCGAGACGGTGGATCCGAGCTTGCTCAACGATTGGTCGGCGACCCTGCTCGCGAAATTCGTGACCGCTTGGTCATTCGCGGACCCGATCACGAAGGAATCGCTTGAGAACAACCTCACCGCCGAGGAAGGGGAGAACCTGCTTGATCAAGCCCTTCAAGCCATCGGATTCCGTTCTAAGCCTGATGACGGCCCAAAAGTGCGTTAGAGCACCTTGTCGAGGGACGAGGTTCCGCTCTGCTCATATCCGAGCGCGATCTCGCCCTCGCGAGCCGAAGGATCGAGGCGTTCCTGCTCTGCCGCGAACTCGGTTGGACGTGGCGGGATCTTGAGGACGCGCCCGCCGATGTCGTTGAAGACTTTTTATACCTCCTAACCCATGGCCATAAACGCTAAGCTCCAAATCGCTATCGAAGCGTCGAACAATGCGACGGGGCAATTGAAGTCGCTCGAAAACGACTTGCGCGGCGTCTCAACGGCCACCGATTCGTCCGGAATGGGGTTCGGAAAACTTGTCGGCGCGATCGGACTGGGCAATCTCGCGGCAAACGCTGCCAGTTCGGCGTTCAACGCCCTTGGTGATTTTTTGAAAGGAACCGTCACGGCAGCCGAGGAAGCGGAGGCCACCCAAGCCCAGCTCTCGGCGGTTTTGAAATCCACTGGAATGGCGGCCGGCGTCACCGCCCAGGCGGCGAATGACCTTGCCGGACAGATGTCGAATCTCACGACCTTCAGCAAAGACCAAGTGCTCGCGGGAGAAAACCTGATGCTGACGTTCACCAAAGTGAGCAAGCAGGTTTTTCCTGACGCGATCCAAGCCGCGCTCAACGTAAGTACGGCCATGGGCAGTGATCTGCATTCATCCGTTATCCAGCTCGGCAAGGCGCTCAACAATCCGGCGGAAGGACTCACGGCGCTCACGCGCATCGGCGTTTCCTTTACTGAACAGCAGAAGGAACAAATCCAAACGCTTGAAAAAGCGGGGAAGACCATGGAAGCCCAGAAGCTCATCTTGGCTGAGCTCTCAAAGGAGTTTGGCGGATCCGCAGCGGCTGCGGCCAATACATATCAAGGAAAGATAAAGCAGCTCGACAATTCGCTCCACGAAATCCAAGAGAACATCGGCAAGACGGTGTTGCCGGCCATGGATCTGTTCGTGAACGACGCGGTCGCGGCTGCGAAGTCGGCGCAAACCGCTACCTCGAAGAACGATACGTGGTCGCGCAGTTTTTACAGCCTCGCTTCAGGCGCGAAGGCAGCTGGTTATGTTTTGGAAGGCGTGGGCTACGCGGTACTCGCCCTTGCGAGCGTGCTTGTAGGCGGAGCCATCGAAGCGGTCGCGTTTGCAACGGATGTCGCCAAGTCATTCCAAAGGATCGGAGAAATCGGACAGAACGTATACTCCGCGTTGGCAAAGGCGCTCACGGGGGACTTCGAGGGAGCGAGAGACGCAATGGCGCGCGCCTCGAACGCGTTCGACTTTTCTGGCTTCCACGCATCGGTCAAGCAGGTCAACAACACCATCGGCGCATTCGCGACCGATATGGACTCCGCATTTATCAAAGCGGGGGAGGCCATGAAGGAGGGCGTTATCCAGCAGGGATTCAGACCCATCGAAGACGCAGCGCCGATCGTGAAACAACAGATAACCGACGCGATCGGCGGCGGAGCTTCGCAAGGCGCGTCAAAAGCGTCCGACGCCTTATCTAAAATCAAGGACGACGCGAAGCAGACGCAGACGAAGCTCAGCGAGCTCATTCGCGACTACACGCAAAAATCTTCCGACCAGCTCGATACGTACAACCAGAAGATTGCGGATATCGCGTCCAAGATGGCGCAGCTGCAAAGCGACTTTGCCAAATCGACCGCCGACAAGCAAAAACAATACCAGGACGAGCAGCTCCAGCTGTTCATGTCCCACCAAGACAAGCTCGCCCAATCGCAAAAGGACTTAGCAAGCCTGAAGGACGACCTGCAAAAGACGGATGACGCGGACAGACAGAAGGTATTGCAATCTCGAATCACGGAAATCCAGAAACAGCTCGACGCGGAGCAGGCCATCGTCAACCAATACGCTTCCCTCAAGGCGGATGCGGAAAAATTCCGCACGACGACCGATCTCGAACGGTTGCGTTTGAAATACGAAGACGAAAAACAGCAGGACAAGATCGCTTTCGATCAGAAGATGGCCGCGCTCAAGGTCGACATGCAGAAAGAGGAAAACGAGCACAAGAAGCAGACCGAGCGCTTGAAAGAAGAGACCGCGCACCGGTTCGATTTGTTGTTGCAGGAATACAAAGACGGATACGACAAGATCATTGCCGAGTCGAAGGCAAAGCACGCGGAGCTGGTAGCGATCGAAGCCCAAGTCCAGGCCACGGTACAAGCCATCCAAAACGCTCAGAACGCCATCAAATCTGCGCCATCTGGATCGGCTGCGGTCATTCCGCAAACCCATCTCGCATCGGGCGGAATCGTCACGAAGCCGACCATCGCATTGATCGGCGAATCCGGTCCGGAAGCAGTCATTCCGCTCAGGGGAAACTCTGGACAGCTTTCCCAGCCTGTATCGGTTTCCATCATGGAGGGCGCGACCGTGAACGTTTCGAATCAGGCCGACGAGACGAGGCTTGCGCGTACGGTCGCGAAGGAGCTCGCGAAAGTCCTGCAAGGCAACCGCTACGGCCTAGCGGCCCAAATGTAATATGTCCGTTTACCAGCTTGACTCCGCGAGACTCGATACCGCTCTCTGGGACGGCCTTTCGCCGTCACCGCCCTCAGGATCCACGGACGATATCGTTTTCAATAATTACGGCCTGCAAAACACGAACATCAGAACCAGATTCGTGAAGGTATCGGCTCCGATCCTCGATCTCCAGAAACGCGCGTACCCGCGCGCGCAGGGAGGCTATGCCGAGACCGCGTATTGGCGCGAGACGCACATCGTTTTGCGCGGGACGGTAAAGGGTTCGAGCCGGACGGAGATGGAAACGAGGATGGACGCGATGCGCCAGAACCTGTCCGTGTTCGGAGGCGTACTCAAAATCCCGTGGGCTGGCTCGTATCGCTACTACGAGTGCTACGGAATCGGCCTTGATCGGATGTTCCAAGAACGCGACCACTACCATATGACCATGTGCCCGTTCGAAATCGAACTGGTCGCGCTCCAACCGTTCGGAAGAGATCAGCTCCGCACGACCACCGATGTTCCGACGCCGATCACCGCATCCCCGACGGTCATGGGATTCACGAATGCAGGAACCGCTGAAGCTGATTCAGTCGCGTATCTCACGCTAGTTACTGCGGGAACCGTTTCGCAAATTACATGGGAGAACTCGACGAACGGAGACAAACTCATCATCTCGGGAAGCTTTACGAACGGCGACCAGATCGTCATCGACGGGGAGAATAAGCGCGTGACGAAGAACGGTTCCGATATCGATTACACGGGCATCCTGCCGAAGATTATTTCGGGTCTGAATTCTTTCAAGATAACGCTCACTGGATCGGGCTACTCGATCGCGGTGACTGAAGTCCATTACTCACGCTATTTCTGATATGTCATACCAAAAACTTTACGTCTTGGACCGCGCGTCGTTCCTGCTCGACGCCCAGCTCCTATCATCGCTTTCCGCCGGAACCTTCACAGGCTCCTCATCGTCCGTGCTCGGAACGCAATCGTGGAACATGCCTTCCACGCATAAGGCGGTCATCACAATCGAACAGGAGCAAATTCTGCTGTCTGGACTTTCCATCACAGGCGGAACGATTACCTGCACGATCGATACGCGCGGGTATAACGGAACCACGGCGGCCACGCATGCTGCGGGTTCGCTTATCGAAATCCATCTCACCAAAGCGCACTACGACCAATTACAGGATTATCTCGCGACGCTCGACGATGGTGGCTATATCGTCCAAACAGCCGTTACGACGATCGCGTCCGCCACAAGCCACACGATCAGCGGTGACAAGACTGCCATCTTCACCGTCGGACGCGTGTATCTGTTCAAGGTATCAAGCACTTGGTATCGGGCGCTCATTACTGCCGTTTCGTACGGAGCTCCGAATACGACCATCACATTGCTCGGAGACGGATTGCCGGCAGCGGGAACCGTTACGGCCTCGGGCTTCGAATTCAACCAATCCGTAAACAAGGCCGTCGACATCGAGCTTATTAAACAGGTTACGAATGCGCCCAGCGTGAATCCTCCGTCTGGATACCTTTTCCTTTGGACAAAGAACGGGGGATGGTACACGCGTGACAGCTCGGGGAATGTTCGGTACTTAAACATCGTGACCGCATCCGTATCCTCGTCGGGAGGCGTGTTGACATGCGACTGTTCGGCGGCAAACTTTTTTGAATGCACGCTTACAGAAAATATCACGCAGGTAACATGGCAAAACGGCATGGATGGTGAATCGTACTTCATCCGTTTTAGACAGCATGCGTCATCTGCAAAAACGATCGCATTAAATACTGCGGGCGGGACGCGCTTCTCTAACGACATTGCTTCGTACGCGGTCACGTCAGCCGTGTCCGCAGTCGATTATTTGGAGTTTCGTTTTCACGGGACGGATAGCAAATGGGATCTGACGAAAGTCACGCAAGGATTCCAGGCTTCACCCACCGCTGCGTCAGGTTTGCCGGCAGGAGTCATGGTTCCATTCGGCGGATCATCAGTCCCATCAGGATGGCTTTTGTGCGATGGAACTGCAGTCTCAAGAACGACATATTCAGCACTATTCGCGGCGATCAGTACGGCTTATGGAACGGGTGATGGTTCCACAACCTTCAATTTGCCGAATATGAAGGGGAACGTACCGGCTGGCTATGATTCCGGACAAACTGAATTCAATACGCTGGGCAAAACAGGTGGCGAAAAGACGCACACGCTCACGACAACGGAAATGCCTTCGCACACTCACAACATTCCTGGCGCATCTGGAACGTCTGGTGGTTATCCGCCTGCGACGGCTCAAAATTCAGGAGGTTGGACATCAGGTTCTGCTGGAAGCGGCGGAGCGCACAACAACCTTCAACCGTATAACACGTTCAACTACATCATCAAAACATAAAGGCGTATGCCGACTGCGGCAAAATTCTTTGCGAAAGTATATTCGAGCAACGGGGTCACCTTCCGCAGGGTTTTGGATTCCGGAATTCTATTATCTGTTCCGAGAATCGTACGCGAGGTAAACAAACCGGCAGGGGAGATCACGATCGATCTTGCCCTGCCCTGGGACAGCTTCGGATATGGTTCCACGATCAATCTTTTTGACCTCGTGCGAGTCTATATCGTGAATGACGCGAACCCAGGAGGGCTTTTGGTTTACCAAGGACACATCATCGAAGCGAACGCGATGTATGACGCGTACAGCAATCATGCCTCGTTAAGGATTTTCCCAATCGATGCGCTGATCGGCAACGCATTTTGGGTCGGCACGGCTTACACCGTGAGCTACGCGAGCGCTGACGTTGACACGATGTTTTCAGATGCGATCGATGACCTCAATTCCGTTCATGGTACGTTTTTCTCAAAGAATCTGGGAAACCCAGCCTTGTCGGTTTCCGTGAACTTCGTGCAAAAGACTCATCTCGAAGCTCTCGGATCCGCGTTTGATTTTCTGGATGCGACTTGGTATTGGCGCGTTCGCGCAAACGGGCAGATTGACCTCCAGCAATATTCTGACGTAACCGCAACGCACACGCTCGCGCTCGGAAAAAATGTCGATTCAATCCAAACTGGCAAATCTATCTTGGATGTGAAGAACCTCGCGCGGCTGGGTTGGGGGAGCGGACCCACATATGCCGTCTACTCGGATGCTACGAGCCAGGCGTCGTATGGCCACCGAGACGAGGCATTGTCTGACTCAGGAATTCAGAATAGCGGTTCGGCGGATTCAAAGGGCAATGGGGAGGTGGCGAGATTGAAAAGTCCATTCACCAAAACTCAAATCACTGTTAATGCGAATTACGCCATCGAGACGATTTTGCCTGGCGATACGGTAAAGATCGTGAACGTGAAAAGCGGAGCATCATCAATTCTTTCCGGTCAGGTATTGCGAATTCAGCGGGTGGAGTACGACGGATGTTTAGCGGTGCTCCATCTTGCGGATATTAATGATGTGTTCGGAACAGAATTTAATGCGACAAACTAGCAGGAGACGTGTTCGGTCTAATCTTGAGAATGTTGGTATTCAAAGATCTATCCTTACCTTCTGATAGTTGTTGCTCGCGCAAATTCTTTACCATGCGACGAGATATTAAAAGCTGTTCTCTTATCTCAGCGGAGAGTTCAGCGGATTGATTAATTTTTTTTTCTTGGAAAAGTTGTTGCATCATAATCCTATACTGAAGCTATCTTCTCATGCGGTGCGCTCTCTGTGTAGGGGATAAATTTTATCACGCGCTGTCCGTCTAATCCGATTGCAAGATCGTGTGTTGCTCGGCACAGCTTTTCGTCCATGATCTCTGGCTCTATGCCTAAATTGCGTTTCAATTCGTCATGATCGATGATGAAGCCGTGTGATGGATAGGCGTAGACCAAGTGGTTGACGAGAGCCTTTGCTTTTTCCAAATCCCACCCGCGATGCTCGACCAAAACTTTTATTCCATATTTAAATCCAACTTCGAGTGCGCGCGCGTATTCACCCATTACCTTGGGATCGATCTGATTGTATAAGGACCCGGCAGTCTTGGCGACGAAGTCGATAGAAAGCTGAAGCGCTTCATAGATTTTTAAACCAGACTTGTTTGCCAAAATGACAGCTGTTGTATCAAGACTGCTCAGGGCGTGCTCCTGAACCTGATCTAGCGCCTTGAATCCGTTTAACGCAGATTTATGTCGTCCGACATCTCCAACCTGCTTCTCGTGAATTTGTGAATCAAGAGGACCAAGTTCGGAAAGTTCATTCATCACTAACGTATCGGCACCAAGACAGATCAACGTGCCTGCGCTTTTCGCATAGATAGGGATCAGAATGTTCACCTTTTCCGCGTGCTGCCTTAGTAGTTTTGTGATGAAAAATGCAGCGTTGATATCACCTCCGGGCGTCTGAAGTATGACATCTATCTCAGGGAGTTTCTTTTTGCCTAGTAATTCTTTTTGAAGGTCGATGGATTCCTGACGATTTACTTCAGGCATCAAAAGAAGCACTAAGTCGCGTTTTCGGATGCTTTGAATTACTTCTAGCGGGTTTGTTGGCTTGACTGGAACAGTTTCCGGTGGCGGTCCAATCAGGGCGGGCGTATTTGACAGTGTGGCGTTTTCCATGGGCAAACCTTATGCCCATGTAGGTAGGAAAACAAGGGATACTGTCAATGGATATATAAGGCATTGTGCGGGATTGGTAACTGGGATAGAATATGCCCAGTCTTTATGGACGAAAGCCGAATCCCGCCACTGCTCACGCTTCGCGAGGCGTCGGAAATCCTGAAGTGCCACCCGAACACACTCAGGCTTTGGGATAAGAAAGGAATTCTAAAAGCTGTACGCTTTGGAGAGCGCGGAGACAGACGATACAAGAAAGAGGATATTCTGAAATTTTTACAAGGGGAGGATAAATAAATTCAAAATCGAGGACTGACCTATGAACACGATAAAAGAGCAAGAACGCTCAGAGCTACACCGCACTATTTGGCAGATCGCCACAGATCTGCGTGGTAGCGTTGATGGATGGGATTTCAAGCAATATGTGCTTGGCATGCTTTTTTATCGTTTCATCAGCGAAAACCTGACGAATTATATCAACGCCGACGAACGTCGTGCCGGTAAAAAGGATTTTGATTACGCATCATTAACTGACAAAGAAGCAGAGTTCGGGAGAGCTGATACAGTCAAGGAAAAGGGATTTTATATTTTACCGAGCCAGTTGTTTGCGACCGTGCAAAAGAACGCACGCAACGATGCAAATTTGAATGAAACGCTGAGGTCTGTTTTTCGAAACATTGAAAACTCCGCCAAAGGTACGAATAGCGAGGACGACCTCAAGGGCCTTTTTGATGATCTTGACGTGAATTCCAATAAATTGGGAAACACCGTGGAGAAGCGAAATCAAACGCTCGTCAAGCTCCTGGAGGCGATCGGTAACCTTCGCCTTGGAAATTACAGTGACAACACCATCGACGCTTTCGGTGACGCATACGAATATCTGATGACCATGTATGCCGCGAATGCGGGGAAGTCTGGGGGCGAGTTTTTTACCCCACAAGAAGTCAGCGAGCTGCTGGCTGAAATAACGACCGTCGGTAAGAAGGAAGTGAATAAGGTCTATGATCCCGCATGCGGCTCAGGCTCCCTGCTTCTCAAATTCGTTAAAGTTCTTGGCAAGGAAAATGTGCGACAGGGTTTTTTTGGACAGGAGGTCAACCTGACCATCTACAACCTCTGTCGCATCAACATGTTTTTACACGATATCAACTACAATCATTTTGATATCGCGCATGGTGACACGCTCACGGATCCGAAACATTGGGACGATGAGCCATTTGACGCGATCATCTCGAATCCGCCTTATTCAATCCATTGGGAGGGTGACGAAAATCCGTTACTCATTAACGATCCTCGATTTTCACCAGCTGGAGTTCTGGCGCCAAAGAGTAAGGCCGACCTCGCGTTCACCATGCACATGCTCTCATGGCTCTCTACGAGCGGCACAGCTGCGATCGTTGAATTCCCAGGTGTCCTTTACCGAGGCGGAGCAGAGCAGAAAATCCGCAAGTATCTGATAGACAACAATTACGTCGATGCTGTCATTCAATTACCACCAGACCTCTTCTTCGGGACCACAATTGCGACATGCGTCATCGTGTTAAAGAAGAGCAAGAAGGACAATAAGACGTTATTTATTAATGCAGCAGAAGAATTTGTACGAGCTGGCAACAAAAATAAGCTCAGTGATACAAATCGTCAAAAAATTCTCAGTGCTTACGTTGATCGCAAAGATTTTGAGCATTTTTCTAAGCTCGTTGAGAATAAGATCATCGCTGAAAATGAATATAATATTTCAGTATCCAGCTACGTAGCCCAAGAGGATACTCGGGAGGTCGTCGATATCGTAAAACTCAATGCTGAAATTGATCGAATCGTTGCGCGGGAACAGGAATTGCGTTCCGCGATTGATACAATCATAGCTGATCTCGAGGGAGGGAAATAGTTATGTTGAATCATCCAAATAAAATCGAAAGACTGATTAATGAACTCTGCCCAGATGGTGTTGAATATAAAGCAGTTGGAGAGTTTGCCGAATGTTATGCAGGCGCTACACCAAAAACGGGTGTTGCTGAGTATTGGGAAAATGGAACTGTTCCATGGATGAGCTCCGGTGAGGTTAATAATGGGGTTATTTTTAGTACTGAAAAAATGATTTCACAATCAGGCTTCGATAATTGCAGTACAAAGATGGTCCCTGCGAACTCTGTTGTTGTCGCACTTGCTGGTCAAGGAAAAACTAGAGGTACCGTTGCAGTTACCCGAATTGAATTGTGTACAAATCAATCACTTTGTTCGATCGTTCCAAATGAGACTGTGAGCAGTGATTATTTATATCAATTTCTAAAAACGCAGTATCAACAATTAAGAAAAGTATCGTCAGGAGACGGAACGCGTGGAGGCCTGAACCTAAAAATGATTAAGGCTTTTAAAATTCCTGTTCCACCTTTAAAAATACAAAAAGAGATTGCAAAAATTCTTAATACTTTTTCGGAGCTGGAAGCGGAGCTGGAAGCGGAGCTGGAAGCTAGGGAAAAACAATATGATTATTACCGTTCCAAGCTTTTATTTTTTGGTGATGAGGTTGTATTTAAAGAGCTGGGGGAGCTAGGGAATTTTTATGGTGGTTTAACTGGAAAAAGCAAGGAAGATTTTAATGAAGGTAATGCGAAATTTGTTACCTACATGAATATTTTTTCAAATATTGCTGTTAACACAGACATCAGGGATTTTGTAAAAGTAGGTGATAATGAAAGTCAAAATATTATTCAATATGGTGATGTTTTATTTACTGGATCTTCAGAGACGCCGGATGAATGTGGCATGTCTTCCGTTTTGACCTCAAAAATTGAGGAACCGCTCTATTTAAATAGCTTCTGTTTTGGTTTTCGTTTTAATGACAAGAGCTTGCTGATGCCCGAATTTTCAAAATATTTATTTCGAGATGAGCAGATTAGGAAGCAAATCGCACAAACTGCCAGTGGTGTTACTAGATTTAACGTGTCTAAAAAACGTTTCGCAAAGATTAGAATTCCGCTTCCACCACTCACTATACAGAGTCGCATAGTCGCCGTATTGGATAAATTCGATGCATTGATTAACAATCTATCTAATGGGCTGCCAGCTGAGATCAGTGCACGTAGATCGCAATATGAATACTATCGCGAGAAACTGTTGACATTCAAAGAATATGCCAAGTAAAAAGTACAATCTTGTTGCGGAGAATCCGCAAAGCACGGTGGTAGCGGAATATACACCAGATGCTGCGCGCGTGGCCCACTATCAAAGTGAGGCGGATTTGGAGCGCGCTTTTATTGAACGGCTAACAACGCAAGCGTACGAATACCTCCCGATCACGTCTGAAGCCGATTTGGTGTCGAATCTTAGACGGCAACTCGAGAAGTTAAACGACTTTACTTTTACCGATAAAGAATGGGAACGCTTTTTTGCCAGTGAGCTTGCAAACCCGAATCAGGGGATAGCGGAAAAGACAGCCACTATCCAAGAGGATTACATCAAAAATTTGAAGCGCGATGATGGTTCGGTCAAGAACATTTATCTGCTCAAGAAGGACAATATTCACGATAACAGCTTGCAAGTTATCAACCAGTACGCGACGGAGGAGGGGAAGCGATCCAACCGCTATGATGTGACCGTGCTAGTAAATGGATTGCCATTGGTTCACATTGAACTTAAGCGGCGCGGCGTTGCGATCCAAGAAGCGTTCAATCAGATCAATCGATACCAACGCGAAAGTTTCTGGGCAGCTGCGGGGCTTTTCGAATATGTCCAGTTGTTCGTAATTTCAAACGGCACTCACACGAAGTATTACAGCAACACGACGCGCGCCGAACATATTAAGGAGGCAAACGAGGGTGCGGCGAAGAAGGGGAAACGTACGAGCAATAGTTTCGAATTTACAAGCTGGTGGGCAGATGCGACAAACCGACCGATTGCCGATCTGATGGATTTTGCAAAAACGTTTTTCGCTAAACACGCCCTGCTGAATATTTTGACCCGCTATTGCGTGTTTACTACAGATCGCCAGTTATTGGTAATGCGCCCTTATCAGATCGTTGCCACGGAACGGATCCTGAATCGCATTGAGGTAAGCACAAACTATAAAAAACTCGGCACAGTCGAAGCCGGCGGGTACATCTGGCACACAACCGGATCGGGTAAGACGCTGACTAGTTTCAAGACTGCTCAGCTCGCCAGCAAATTACCCTACGTAGATCAAGTGATATTCGTCGTAGACCGCAAGGATTTGGATTATCAGACGATGAGGGAATACGACAAATTCGAGAAAGGGGCGGCCAACAGCAATACCAGTACCGCGATTTTGAAACGGCAATTGGAAAACCCGAACGCCCGAATCATCATCACAACAATCCAGAAGCTCGACAGATTCATCGGCAAGAACACAGGACATTCAATTTTCGATGGTCACGCCGTCATTATTTTTGATGAATGTCATCGCTCGCAATTCGGTGATATGCATGCGGCGATCACGAAAGCGTTCAAGAACTACCACATCTTTGGCTTTACTGGCACGCCTATTTTTGCGAAGAACGCATCTTCGGGTGGACGTATTGATCTGAAAACAACTGAACAGGCGTTTGGCGACAAACTGCACACCTATACCATAGTTGATGCCATCTCAGACAAAAATGTTCTGCCGTTTAAGGTTGATTTTGTCTCCACGATTCGTGAAGCGGAGGATATTGAAGACAAGAAGGTTAGCGACATTGACCGCGAGGCGGCATTAGCAGCGCCGGAGCGCTTATCAAATGTTGTTGGCTACATTCGGGAGCATTTCGACCAAAAGACCAAGCGAAATTCATTTTACAAGCTGAAGGAACGCCGTTTGGCCGGATTTAATTCCATTTTTGCCGTTTCATCTATCGACGTCGCCAAGAAATACTACGCTGAGTTCAAAAAACAGCTTACGGGTGTCCCAAGCGACAAGCAACTTAAGGTCGCAATGATCTACAGCTTCGGTGTAAATGACGAAGACGCCGATGGGATGATCGATGAAAACTCGGAAGACACGAGCGGCTTGGATGCCAGCTCACGGGATTTTCTCGATGGTGCGATTTCGGATTATAACAAAATGTTTGGGACATCGTACGATACTTCATCCGAAAAATTCCAGAATTACTACAAGGACGTGAGTCAGCGGGTGAAGGATCGCGAGGTCGATATCTTAATCGTGGTTAACATGTTTTTGACCGGTTTTGATGCGACGACCCTCAATACTTTGTGGGTAGATAAGAACCTCCGGCTCCACGGACTACTGCAGGCGTTTTCTCGCACGAACCGCATCCTAAATAGCGTGAAGACGTTCGGGAACATTGTCTGTTTCCGTAATCTTGAAAAGGCAACCAATGAATCTTTGGCGCTGTTCGGTGACAAGGAGGCCAGCGGCATCGTACTGCTCAAATCATACGCGGAGTATTATCACGGCTACAAAGACGATGAGAAGGAAATTCGTGGTTATGCCAGTCTCGTTGCTGAGCTGCAAGAGAAGTTCCCAGTGGGGGAGAGGATCATGGGCGAACAGAACCAAAAGGACTTTATCAAATTGTATGGAGCTGTTTTGCGTGTACGCAATATTCTAACGACATTCGATGAATTCATTGGGAATGAGATCCTGACGGAACGCGACATCCAGGACTATCACAGCATGTACATCGATCTGTACAACGAGTTCCGCAAGGGGATTGAGAAAGAACAGGAGAATATCAATGATGACTTGGTGTTTGAAATGGAACTCATCAAGCAAGTCGAAATCAATATCGATTACGTTTTGAGCCTCATCAAAAAATATCACGAAGACCACATCAAGAATCGCGAAATCTTGGTCGACATCAATAAGGCAATTGATTCCAGCGTCGAGTTACGCAACAAGAAAGATCTCATTAATCAGTTTATTTCCACGCTAGATGTACATTCTGTTGTTGATGACGATTGGCAGAAATTCATGGATCGGAAAAAGGTTGAGGAGCTTGATCAGATTATCACCACTGAAAGCCTCGATCATGATGCAACCTATGCGTTTATCAAAAACGCATTTCGCGATGGCAGCGTTGCAACGACGGGTACCGCGATCACAAAAGTCTTACCACCCATGTCCCGTTTTTCTCCTGGCGGAGACCGCACCAAGAAGCGAGAGAATGTGCTCGATAAATTGACGAGATTCTTTGAAAGATTCTTTGATATTTCAGGAGGTAAATTCTCCGCATAAAACTCTATGAATGAAATCATTTACGTGCTCACTAACGAGACCATGCCTGGTTATGTGAAAATAGGGAAGACAAACACTAATCTTGAACAACGGGTTAGAGAATTAAGCGCGTCAACCAGTGTTCCTCTGCCATTTACTGTTTTTTATGCTTGCACGGTTAAGGATGCTCATTTTGTTGAGCATCAACTTCATGATGCCTTTGACGACAACCGCATCAACCCAAAAAGAGAATTTTTTCGCGTAGCTCCAGAACGAGTAGTCGCAGCTTTGAAATTGGCGGAAATCGAAAATATAACGCCCAAAAAGGATTTTGTAGAATCCAAAGAAGATCAGGAGGCATTAAATGCCGCGCGAAAAATACGGAGCAAATTCAATTTTGAAATAGTAAAGATTCCTGTCGGCGCAGAATTATATTTTAGCCGTGATGAAAATATTAAGGCGAAAGTCGTAGATACTCACGCGGCGAACTCCATTGAGTATGATGGAAAGAAAACGAGTTTATCCCAATCAGCACAAAAGATACTCGGTTATCAGTACGGTGTGGCGGGAACAGATTATTGGATGTTTGATGGCGAGACACTGGATGAACGCAGAAGGAGGATGGAGGAGGGTGAGGAAAAATAAGATGCGCAGACTGCAACGGATATGACACTTGATCCAAATGAAGAAGCCGCCGAACTCATGACCAATCATGATATCGATGAAGATACCGCCGAGCGTGCTCAAGAGCTCATAGACGAAGGCCTGGACGAGGATGATGCCGTTGAACTTGCTGAAGAAGGAATCTAAGGTTTGCGAATTTTTAGATATCAGCATAGAATTTGATCAAATCATGATCCATCGCTACAGAAGGTGACCCATCGGTAGCCGCCCCGAAAACGAGCGGCTCTGATGGGTTTTTGTATTGCTCATTTTGGCCCTGTAGTTCAATGGATAAAACAAGGGTCCTCTACACCCAAGTTCTGGGTTCAAGTCCCAGCGGGGCCACCACGCCCGCGTAAGCTAACCGGATAAACTGCCGCATTCCTAATGCGGGCTTCGAGGTTCGAATCCTCGCGCGGGCACCACATAATTTTTTTCTAAAGCCCGAGTGGATAACCCACTTGACGGCTTTTTTGCGCTAAGCGACAAATGGGACTGCCAGTCATTATTCCTAGCTCCCACCGGCGAACCGCTTGAGCCTCACGGCGCGTCCTACCCTAATCAGGAGGATGATATTCCAGCAAGCGATCGTTTGGACAGGATTTGCCTTAGGGCATTGCATCTTTTGGTTAGGTGCAATAAGTTCTGAGGTACAGGCTTCACGCATGCAAATGCATGGCGTCTGCGATCCGCCCATCCGAAACCGCAAGGACTGGAATCCGAGCGGGAGTAGGGTGGGCGGTTTCATATGCGCGAACCTACGGGTCTAACGCTCAAAGAAGGTCTTTCTCAATTCACGGAATGGGGTATGGGCAAATACTCCAGCAACACGGTGAGGACGTATACCGACCTCATCGAAAGATTCATCACGTTCGCCGGCGACAAGCCGCTCGCGGACATCAAGGTGACCGAGATCGCCAAATATCACGGCTATCTCAAAAACAAGGACTACGCTGACTCATCCGTCGCGTTCATGATGGTTGCTCTGCGCCAGTTCATGAAGTACCTGTTCCTGCGTCACGAAATCACTTGGGACTACCAACTGGTGTCCGTCCCAAAGTACGTCAGCCGCTCTTACGCGCCCGTAGAGACGGAGGACGCGAGAGCCATGATCGATGGCATTCGCGCCGAGAATTTCAGGAGCCTGAGAGATAAAACGATGCTCTCATTCCTCTATTCGTCCGGAGTCCGCGTAGCCGAGCTCTGCTGCCTTGAAACCAAGGATCTGCACGTCCAAGACGGCCACGGCTCGATCATCTCGAAAAAGAATCGCCAGCTCCGCATGGTTTTCTGGGATGATGCAACGGCGCAGCTCATGAACGAATATTTGCCTCAAAGGAAGCTCTGGGCGACATCTGACGCCCTGTTTATCTCCATGGATCGTAAAAATAGGGGAGGGAAGCTTTCTACTCGTTCCGTCCAACGTCTCGTAGCCGATCTAAGACCCAAATCAAACATCTCACCACACTCATTCCGCCATGGCTTAGGCATGCGCGCCGTGAAGTCGGGGATACACCCTCGATACATCCAAAAGATACTCGGCCACAAGAACATCAACTCAAGCCAAATCTATTTGGACGTTCATGACGAAGATGTCGTCAAAGCGTACCAAAGGATCGCGGCTTAGAATCCGTATGGGAACCAATTATTTGACCCTTACGGAAAGGTAAGGTATCTTAGTGACCAAGAACGATTTCCGGCAGGGCAGAGGACTTTCACAACCGATTCAAAGCGGTTTTATAAAGGGGTGGATGCGTCGCACAATATATCTTATGCGTCACATGGGGGCTTGTTTTAAGCAATCGTCTCGATTGCCCGGCTTTGACGCGCGGTACCGGATTCGTTTCCGGTTATTTAGCCGAACCGATTATTTCACGTAGACCTTTCCCGGCACCCTGACGTCTATATATTCATCAGCCTTGAATCCGCGCGGCTTGCTTTGGATGAACTTCTTATAGGTCTCGATTTGGCCTTGGAGATCCTTATCCAGGTCAAAATAGGCATCCCAGCCGTCTACCATGGCCAACTTTGCCGTTTTCGACCTTGGCTCTTGGAGCCCTATGTATCTGAATTTCAAACCAGAGCCGATAAACGCCCTGTAGGCCCCAATCCAAACCTTCAGGACTTCCTGGTTCGTGACTTGATATCCGGCCGTCGCGAGTTCCGGCAGTTCACACACGATGACCGGCGTCCGGTCGAGGTTGGCGACCAACGAACCGCCGATCGAATCCCTGGCCTCCTTAGCCGCATTTTCGCCAGCCTCGCCGGCGACCACGCCTTCCATATCTATCACAAGCAATTGATCCTTAGAGGCCAATACCACACTCCTCTGCCGCTCCTCTATCATGAGTCGTAAAATATTGGGATAAGACTTATCCACAGTTACTCGTTCGGCAAATAAACGAATTTTCAACTGTTCCGCCAAATTGTTTTCATCGATGAAAAAGAGATTCTTCTTGTCCCACGGCCGCCACCTCCCCTGCTCCAGGGTTTCATAGGTACTTGATGCCACCTCTTCCCTGCTTATGGTATGGAGTTCGTTGATTTCGAGCTGCTTGACGCTGAAATACCCCGAGACGAAGACGAACCAAACCGCGGCCGCAACCGCAAAAGCCAGGACCAAGGCCAAAACCAATAAACGGTTCGAGCGCTGCAGGATTCCCCGCGCTTGGCTGAAAGTCCCGCTCTCGCCGTTGCGCATATCAGCTCACGACGATCCTTTTGGCCGTCGGGTTTATGCGCGTCACGACTTCGTAATTGATGGTCTCCATCTTGGACGCGAGTTCTTCGGCGGTGATGGCTTCGCGCCGCTGTCTGCCCAGCAGCACGACCTCGTCCTGGACTGCGGCATCCGGAACGTCCGTGACGTCGATGACGCACATATTCATGCAGACGCGGCCCATGACCTTGCAACGCCGTCCGCGGACCAAGACTTGGCCGACATTGGACATGCCCCGCCTGTCATAACCGTCCCAATAGCCGACCGGCAAGATGGCGATCCTGGACGGCCTGGTCGTCCGTTCGGTCAGGCCATAGCTCACCGGCGTTCCTTTTGGCAAACGCTTGATTTGCGCGATGACGGTCTTCCAGGCCAAAACCGGCTTAAGCGTCAGGACGCGCTTTTCGCGCCTGGCGACGGCCAAAGTCTCTTTCGACGGCCACAAGCCGTACATGGCGATGCCGATGCGCGCCAAATTGAAATACGTCTCCGGAAACAGGATGGCGGCGGCGCTGCAGGCCGTATGCTTCCACGGAGGATCCACGCCCTCGCGTTTCAACAACTCCAAATTCTCGCGATAGCGCTCAAGCTGGAGCTCGGCATAGCTCGAATCGGTCGTATCTTCGATATTGGCGTAATGCGTCGAAGCGCCTTCGATGACCACGCCCGGAGTACGCCGCAACTCCTTCACGAGGCGCCTAAGCTCCTCGCCGGCGACGCCTTGCCTTGAAGTCCCGGTTTCTATCTTGAGATGCACGAACGCCGCCTTGGCATTCTTCGCGGACTTGGCGCCGAGCGGTGCGAGTTTCAGCCGACGCAGGGCTTTCACGGTCGAAAGGTTATACGCGACGAACGAGATGCGGTTTTCGACGCAGTCTTTCAAGCGGCTATCCAGCGTATAACCTAAAACTAGGATCGGCTTGGATATGCCAGAGCGCCGCAAGATCAGGCCCTCATCGACGTTATCGACCCCGAACCAGGCGGCCCCGGCCCGGTCGGTAATCCTGGCGGCTTCGACCAAACCGTGTCCGTAAGCATTGGATTTGACCACGGCCATCACGGACGTATTTGGTCCGACGTGCCGACGAAACGCCTTAAGGTTAGACGCTAATGCCGACTTGGAGATCTCTACCCAAGTTTTCTGCTGATTTTGTCCCATGCGGGATATTGTCGCTGTTTTGCCGGGTTTAGTCCAGGCTCGGCCAGGTTCCGGCGCCAGCCGAGAAATCCAGCTGATGCGCCGGTATGCCGAGGCCGCGGCCATAAGCCTCTGCCGCGGCATAACCCGACGGATCGTCACGTTCGACCCTGAAGATCTTGCCGGGGAAAACCACGTAATGCCGCCGGTCGTTCTTGAAATCGGCGTACCAACTCGCGGCATGCTTATCGTCAAAACCTTCGGAAATGGATCGCGCTAGGTCGTCCGCCCTATCCTCGGAAACTTCAAAAGACACCAAAGTCCAAAAGTCCAGCCAGGGCGTCTTATCGTCTTCGACGACCGGCTCGACAGCCGTCGCCACGATGGTCAACGATGTCAAAATCGTCGGGTCTTTCAGGCTCTCTTTTATAAGAACACCTTTATAGTTCATGGAGAAAAGCCGGACTGTTCTTTATTGAACAGTAAACTTATCCAATCTTGTCGAACCCGCAATACGGCACGAGCGCAGCCGGAATCTTGATCGAGCCGTCTTCCTGCTGATGGTTCTCCAAAAGCGCAATCAGGGTGCGGCTGACGGCGAAGGCGGTGTTATTCAAGGTGTGGACGTAAACGTTTTCCCCCTGTTCCGTCTTGAGCCGGATATTCAGCCGACGAGCTTGATAATCCGTACAGTTCGAAGCCGAGGTCACCTCTCCCCAATCGCCCTTACCCTCTCCCCGGCCCCACATCCAGGCCTCGATATCGTATTTGCGGTAATGCGGATTGCCGAAGTCGCCCGTGCAAATTTCGATGACCCTGAACGGGATTTCCAGCATCTTGAACAGGTTCTCGGAGTTCCGCTGGATCTCCAGGAGCATGGCTTCCGATTGCTCCGGCGCGCAGAAGACGAACTGTTCTACCTTGGTGAACTGGTGGACGCGGTAGAGGCCGTACGACTCTTTGCCGTAGGCGCCGGCTTCGGTCCGATAGCAGTGGGAAATGCCGGCGTATTTCAGCGGCAGGTCTGACGCATCCAGGATTTCATCCTTGTGGTAACCGCCGATGGTGATTTCGGACGTGCCGATGAGCGACAAATCCGAATTTTCGATGGAGTAAATCTGCGTCTCCGGCCCGCGCGGGTTGTAGCCGGTGCCGACCAGGACTTCATCCTTGGCGACGTCCGGCGTGGACATCGGCACGAAACCTTCGCCGACCAGGTAATCCAAGGCGAATTTGACCAAGGCCTGTTCCAACAAAGCGCCCTTACCCTTCAGGTAATAGAACTTGGTCCCCGCCACCTTGGCGCCGCGCACGAAATCGATGAGCCCGTGCTTTTCGGCCAACTGGACATGGTCGAGCGGATGGGACAGCTGTTTGACTTCGCCCACGCGGCGGATTTCGACGTTCTGCGTGTCGTCTTTGCCGATCGGGACGTCCGGATGGGTCAGATTGGGGAAAGAAAGCAGGAGCTCTTTCCAGCCGATTTCCAGCTCCGCCAAGCCGCTTTCCTTGACCGCCAATTCGTCCTTGAGTGCCTTGCCGCGGGCGATGAGCGGATCGCGCTCCTCCGGGGTCTGCGCACCCTTCATGCTTTCGGCGACGGCATTCCGTTCCGCCCGGACTGCCTCGACTTCCTTGAGGGATTTAAGCCGCCTGGCGTCCAATTCAAGCCACGCGTCAACGTCCGCCGACGAATTGCGGCGGCGGCAGTTCTCACGCACGTCTGCGGCGTGTTCGCGGATGTATTTTGGGTCCAACATATGCGTAGTTCGTAGTTCGGGATTCGTAGTCCGGCCGATCCAGAGCTACGAACTGCGGACTAAAGTGGTTTTAGAGCGGCAATCCCCTCTCCTCGTATTCCGCTTCGGCATACAATTCCTCCTCGGCTTCATACGGTGCCTTGAACGTGCTCGGGGGCTCATACGGGAAGCAACGGACCACAATCGCCGACAGTCCGCGCCGCGCCAGTTCGTTGTCCAGGTTCTCGGTGAACGCTTCCTGGTCATGGCCGAGGCAGATGATGTCAGGTTTGACGTCTTCGATGACGCGGTAACGGTCGTCCAAGTGGCCCAGGCGCGCTTCGTCGACCAGCGGATGGTCGTTGACCAGCATCAGCCGATCGTTCTCGTTCAGGCCCGGCAGGTTTCCCGTCAGCTCGACGACGGTCGCGTCGCGGGCCACGATCACGATCAAGTCGTCGCCTTGTTCCTTGGCTTGGCGGAAATAGTCTTCGTGGCCGGCGTGCAATCCGTCGAACGCGCCGAAACACAAAACGGTCTTTTTCATATTTTGTTTTCTGGCCTCAAGGTCGGGAAGAGGATGACCTCCTTGATGCTCCGCGAATCGGTCAGCATCATGACGAAGCGGTCGATGCCCATCCCCCACCCGGCGGTCGGCGGCAAGCCGTGCTCGAGCGACTCGACGAACGCCGCGTCGATAGTCTGCGCCTCGTCGTCGCCCGATTCCCGCAGCTCCTGCTGGCCGCGGAAGCGCTCCAGCTGGTCCACGGGGTCATTCAATTCCGAATACGCCTTGAGCAGCTCCATCCCGCCGGCCAGGAGCTGGAAGCGCTGGACGAAACGCGGGTCGTCCTCGCACTTCTTGGCCAAGGGCTCCATCTCGATCGGATAATCGATGACGAAGGCCGGCTGGACCTGCTTCTTGCGCACTGTCTCCTTATACAGCTCATCGTAGAGCTTGCCGAGCGAGGCGGTCTTGTAGTCGCAGTCTATCTTGAGCAACTGCATCCCCTTCACCAACTCTTCTTGCGTCACGCTCGAGATGTCGATGCCCGACCCGTCGAGGACCGCATCGCGGAACCGCAATCGGGGCCAGGACCCGGCGAAGTCGATCTCTTGGCCGTCGAAAACGATCTTCGTCGAGCCGACGACTTCTTGGATGGTCTCGGTCAGCAGCTTTTCGGTGAAATCCATGAGGCCGAGGTAATCCTGGTAGGCCCAATAGAACTCGAGTGACGTGAATTCGGGATTATGCGACCAGTCGACGCCCTCGTTGCGGAACTGGCGGCCGATCTCGTAGACCTTCTCGTAGCCGCCGACGACCAAACGCTTGAGGTAGAGTTCGGGCGCGATGCGGAGGTACAGGTCGATGTCGAGGGCGTTATGGTGCGTGATGAACGGCTTGGCCGTGGCGCCGCCCGGGATGGCCTGGAGCATGGGCGTCTCGACTTCCTCGAAGCCCTCGCGGTCCAGAATGCGGCGCAGGGTGCGGATGATGAGCGTGCGCTTACGGAACGCCTCGCGGACTTCGGGGTTGGAGATGAGGTCGAGCTCGCGCTTGCGGAAGCGCAATTCGACGTCCTGCAGGCCATGGAACTTCTCGGGCAGCGGCCGCAGGGCTTTGGTCAGGACCTGCCAGGACTCGACGAGGAGCGACTTCTCTCCCCGGTTAGTGGTGAATAGCGTGCCGCTGGCCTGGATGAAATCCGCCGGGTCCAGGCGGTCGCGGAATTGGGCGAAGGACTCGGCGCCGATCGCATCCTCCTTGAGCACGCACTGGAGCTTGCCCGTGGCGTCGCGCAGGTCGCAGAACATGAGCGAGCCGTGGACGCGGATGGTCAGGATGCGTCCGGCCAAAGACACCTTCTTGGCGTCGGCCGACCAGGCATCGAAATTCTCCAAAGCCTCGGCGACCTTGCGGTGCGGCGGGGTCTTGGACGGATATGGCCTCACGCCGGCGTCCATGAGCGTCTGCAGCTTGTGCTTGCGCACTTCGATTTCGTCCATCATATCTCGCGACAATACTAGCCGTTATTCGTATCACGCGCAATGCCCGGTGTCGAGGGTTGTGGAAAAAGAAAAAGCCCGGGCCAAGAGGCCGCGGGCGGTCGTCAATTCAGTCGTTGATTAGTCGTCGACCGGTAAGCCGTCATGGCACCAGCTGACGGTCTCGGCGTCTTCGATGGAGAGAGCGGCTTCCACGGTATCCAGAAAGGCCATGGGGTCGATCGGTCGCCGGTGCCAATCGCCGCGACGGGGACCGCGGAAACAATATTCCACGGCTTCGATATAATTGTCGCAAACGATCGACTCAACGCCCGGTCCGAACCCCGATGGGCCGAGGACCTTCTCGAGGAACTCCATGCAAACGACGACGTCGATGAGTTCGAGGCCTTTGGGACGCGGCCTTCGCGGCGCAGCCAAGTCCAATGGCATGAGGATGACTCTATAACCATCATCATCCCCTCCCGCTCCACCGCGGTCAGCCAACGTTCCGGACCCTCTCTCGTCATCCGCATCCCTTTGGGTCGGATCGACCCAGCAATCCCTGGCGATGAGGGCCACGGACGATTTCCGGCCTGGCACCGGGCGGGCGCCGGTCAGCGCTTCGATCGAGCGCGCCAGCTGGTCCAGGGTAAACCCGCACGGCGACTGCTCCTTAGCCAGCCAGGGGTGCTCCTCGCCGTAAGCATGCCAGAATGAGTAGAGGTCTTTTTCGAGCTCCCTCATCCTGCCCGGATCGATCACCACCTCGCAGATTTCGCGGGCTTGGGCGAAGGTCAGCATCCCTTGCTCGTCCCAGGCACCGCCCCGGGCCGGTGGCCGGTTGCTCGTCGGGCTCGGCATGACGACGGCCGAAACGCCGAAGACTTCGGAGCCGTCCGGGGGCGCGTTTTCATCCTCGTCCGCATCGTCATTGGTGAAGACGTCGCCGTGGACGCGCCGCGTCAGATGGTGGACTTTCACGATCCCCTTGACCGGCTGCCCCAGCCATTCGTCGCGGCCATGGCTCACGCCGGTGTTGTAGCTATGGTTGCCCATGACGACCGACTTGAAGCCTGCGGCTTCGGCCAAATCGACGGCATAGCCTAAGGCCAGTTCGGACAAGACCCGGGGATGGCCCGCGACCCGTCCGGAGAGTTCGACGGAATTGACAACCAGTACCGGCGAACCGTCATTCTGGCAGGCGAAGCACAGGGCCAAGCCGACGCGCTCGTCGCCGGACCACAGTTCGATGAACTGGGTCGCCGGATCGAACAGCATGGCGGGGATGACTTTCTTGCCAGGGGCGCCGCCGAATTCGTCATCGCCGCCGTAGACCCCGATGCAGCAACCCGCGTCGTTGCCGATGAGCAGGTCGTCGAGCGGGTCTTTGGGCGACAAGCGGGCGCGGAACACCTTTTTGCCGCCATCGTCGACCGGTCCGGACTTGAGCTGGTCCAAAGCGCGCTTCAGATGGAACTGGGCAATGCCCAATTCGTCCCGTTTATCCGGTTTGACCCCGGCCAAACGCTTGAGGGCCGTAGCCGCGGCGAATTGCAGAGCCTTGCGGTCAGCTACGGCCTTGGCCAGGACATCCCCCATCGCCGGCTTGCCGCCGAGATGCGATGCCAATTCCTTCAGACAACCTTGCGCCTTGGCTTTGTCCAGGCGGACGAACATCTCGAGGGCTTGGTTAAGGTCCCTGCCGACCCGCACCAGGAATTCTGCCTCGGTCGTGACGACGCCCTCTTCGCTGTCCATGAACCGCTCGCCGATGCCATTGGTCCAGACTCCGACATTGATGCCGAGGCCAGTCAATTCCGCCAGCGTGTCCACGGCTTCGCCATGGTTCTGGCGCAATTGGGCCAACTGGCCCTTGGCCTTAGCCCGGAGCATGCAGACCATGAGGTCGAAGCTCTTGTAGACGTCTTCTTCTTCGAGAACCCGGCCATCGAGGAACTTGCCCTCGGTGACCTTGCCGGCCTCGTCGGTGAAGACGCGGCCGACTTCCTCATCCAGGACCAAGAGCAGCCGATTCAGGAAGTGGAGCGAACGGCCGGCGAACAACGTTTCCGGCACGTTCAGGGCATGCGCCAGTTTCCGGCGGAGCTTGTCCGCCGGATCCTCGGCATCGCGGCGATGCAGGTAGCGCGCCCCATCCGGGGCGCGACGCAGTTCGTAGCCGGCGGCAGCCAGGTCTTCGGCCGGGATGGTGCGGATGGTGCCGTATTTCTTGAGGAGTTCCGTGATATCCAAGCTTACCTCCATTATCCAAAGGACAATGTTGGATACCACGATTTTCCCCGAAGGTCAAGGTCGACGGAGCGTCAAAGCGTCAATGAATATGCACCAAGCATAACGCGCCAAGCGCCAGACATGCCGTGGTTTCAACACCACCCTGACCAGGCTCCGCCGCGTATCCTTGCTGTCGCAGAACTGGTGGAGAAAGCCTTCCTTCTCGGCCGCAATGACGTCGTACATGGCGCGGAAGGTGCGGTCGCGGCGCATTAAGTCCCAAATCCAGCGATAGCGCAGCTGGCGGTTGTAATAGGCCAAAAGTCCGCCGTGGCGCTGCATGGCGGGCTTCAGGCGGAGAGGGGCGGGCAGGTCGCCCGCCAAATAGCCCGCGATCAGCGGCGCCGCCTCCTTGGCCGATACGACCGAGCCCTTGATGCCGTCGGCCGCGAACGCGCCGCAGAAACCCGCGGCATCGCCGATGAGCATGACATTGCCTTTCGAGATGCGGCGCCGCGTTCCGCCGATGGGGATCAAGCCGCCAAAGGCATAAGCTCCGGCGGAGTCGGCCGGGTCGAACGAGACATGTCCTGCTTCGGCCAGCTTGGCCAGGAAAGCGTCGGTGAGGGCCGCGGCGTCTCCCCTATCCCGCATGTTTTTAGCCAGACCGACGCGGAACGCCGGACGGCCCAGAATCTTCGTCGGCGAAAGCCAGCCGCCGTAACCCAACGAGAACTCGCCGAACCAGTAATGGTAAATCGTCCTTTCCGGGTTCTCTCCGAGTTGCACGCGTCCCGGCACCACCCGTTCGTAACCGAATAGGAACTTCCGGTTGCGGTCCAGGCTCGGGACAAGGCTCGCGACCTTCGAACGGCCACCGTCAGCCCCGACCACGAAGCGCGTCGCGACCTCTATTCTGTCTCCGCTGTTCTGCAATGTCACGCGTGCGACACGGCCGTCCCTGAAGCCTACGCCGACCAAGGCCGTGCCGGGCATGACCGTCACATTCGGAGGCAGGGACTGGGCCAACCCGGCGACCAAGCCCCGGGTATCGGTCTGGAAAATCCAGGGTTCCGGGACTTTGGAGATGAAATGTTCCTTGAAACCCGGCGCGACCACGCAGATCGCGTCGATCGGGTTGGTGATGTGGCGGTCGACCTCGAAAAAACCCGCGATCTCGTCGCGGGTGCGCTGCGTGATGAGGCCGGTGGATTCGACGCTCGAACCGACCGCCGGTTTGACGTCGCACACCAGGACGCGCAAACCGCGCGGCAGGTGATGGGCCAGCGCCAGGCCGGAGAAACTGGCGCCGACGATGATGACGTCAAAATCCCCCATCTCGGTCGGTCTCAACTGATGGACAGGATGCGGTAGCTAGTCGAGCCGCCCGGGGTCTCGATGTCGACGACTTCGCCGACCTTCCGGCCGATGAACGCCGAACCGAGCGGAGATTCGTTCGAGATCAAACCCTCGAGGGGGTTAGCCTCATTGGCGCCGACGATCTTGTAGTTCTTCTTGGCTCCCCTGACCTCAAGTTCGACATTAGAGCCGATGTGGACCGTATCACCGGTCTGCTCGGACGGGATGACCGAATAGTTTTTGAGCATGTCCTCGATCTCGCGGATGCGCCCTTCAACGAACGCCAAGGCATCCTTGGCCTCGTGGTATTCGGCGTTCTCCGACAGGTCACCCAGGGATTTGGCCGCATCGATGCGCTCGGCTATCTCACGCCGCCTGGTCATCTTGAGGTACGTCAATTCAGCCTTGAGTTTCTCCAGGCCTTCGGCGGTCACGTACGTGATTTTGTCTGCCATAATGATGAAATACGCGCTTCCGTCAGGTCAGCGCGTTCGTTTATTGCCTCATCAGGATAACCAAGAGACGGACGCACTGTCAAGACCGCAAAAACTTTTAGCGGCTTGTGCCGGTCGCGGCATCGAATCCTGGCATTCCGATGGGCAATCCTTCGGATTGGCGATGCCAGGCCTGAAGGATTTCTTGGGCGACAGGCAAAGCCGTCCGCGACCCTTCGTCCCCTTCTTCGAGCAATACCGTAACCACCACCTGGGGATCGTCAAACGGCGCAAAGCTCGTGAACCAGGCGTGGTTCAGCCGGTCGCGGCGCCACTGGGCCGTACCGGTCTTGCCGGCGGCGGCGAACGGCAGGGACTTCAAAAGCGTGCCCGAGCCGTAGACCACGGTGTCGCGCATCCCCTGGCGCACGATATCCATGACATAGCCGTCGGCCAGCCGTTCGCCGCGCACGAAGCGCGTCGAGGATACGTTCCCGACATGCGGCGTGACTTTATACCCGCCGTTCGCCACCTCGGCCGTGAACTCCGCCACCTGGAGCGGCGTGACCAGAAGGTCGCCCTGGCCGATGGACAAGTTGTAGGTGTCGCCGACGAACCAGCGTTCGCCCTTGGTCTTCTCTTTCCACGCCTTGGACGGCACGAAACCCGAGGCCTCGCCCGGCAAATCCAGGCCGGTCACGGTCCCGAGGCCGAAGATGCGGAGCCATTTGGTCAAACGGTCGACGCCCAGGCCGACGAACGATTCGTAACCGCCGCCGATGATGTAGAAAAACGTATTGACCGACCAGGCGATGGCCTTACGGACATTGGTCGTGCCGTGGCCGCCAGCCTTCCAATCCGGAAAAAACGTCTGGCCGATACGGATGCCTCCACTCGAATTGACCGTGGTGTTGGCCGAGATCACCTTCTCCATGAGGCCCGCCGTCGCGACAACCGGCTTGACGGTCGAGCCGGACGGATAGACGCCGGACCACGCCCGAGGCAACAAAGGCCGATCCTCATCCTTCAGGAGCTTGGCGTAATAGGTCGACGAGACGATGCCGGAGAACAGGTTATCGTCATACGCCGGCAACGAAGCGACCGCCAGCAGAGAACCGTCACGCGGATCCATGACGATAGCCGAACCGCGCTTAAGCTTGGCGCGCTCCATCCCCTTGCGCAAAGCCTCCTCGACCGCCCGTTGGAGCTCGAGGTCGATGGTCAAAGTCAAATCAGAACCGTCTTGAGGGGCGCGTTCGCTGACCAGGGCGGTGACGGTATTCTGGGCATCCACCTCATAAACCTTTTCTCCAGCCTGACCGCGAAGCGATGATTCATAAGTATGTTCAACGCCGGTCTTGCCGATGACGTCGGTTTGGCGGTAGCCCTCGGACTTTTGGCTCTTGAGTTCTCCGGGCGAAATGGGACCTACATAGCCCAGCACGTGCGAGAGCGTCTGGAGGCGCGGGGCTTCCGGATAGCGGCGCTTGTTGCCGGTCGCAATGTGGAGCGCGGGATTGTCCCCGACCGCAATCTCGACCGCCAGCGCTTGGTCGTAAGGGATATCGCGCTTCAAGGTCAGGCTCTCAGCCGGGTCGCTCGACGAAGCCATGGCCGCCAGCATCTCGTCCAAGGTCATCCCGACCGAGCGGCCGACTTGGCCCAAAAGCTGGTCCCGCTCTTCGGCGTTCCGCGGCATGAGCCAAGGGATGACGCGCAGGTCGAAGGCCGGCATATTCTCGGCCAGGACCTTGCCTTGGCGGTCGCGCACGATGCCGCGCCGCGCCGGGATGACTTCGCGCCTCAGGCGGTTCTGTTCGGCGCGTTCATGGTAGATGCCGGGTACGGCGACCTGCATCCAAAATGCCCGGCCCAACAGCAGACCGGTCAAGCCCACGATCGCCACGACGGCCAGCCAAAATCGCTTGCGCGGCAACGCCGGCCCGAGAAACACCGGATTGTCCGAGATATGCTGATAGCTGTCCTCGAAGAGGACCTCATGGGCCACCGTCTGCCGGTTACCGAGATCGACCTGCAGGCCGATGCCCTTCTCCCGCAACGGAAACAGTTGCCTCTCACGGTCAGCCATAAGCCAAAACACGGCGCGGCCGCAGATAACGGCGCATGACGAACAGGCCCAGAAAGAACAACGCGACCGTAAGGATCAGATCCATGACGGCCGTTTCCCCCAAGCTCCGGAGACTGGGCGCGAACCTGACGCTGCGCCCAACCAGGCCCAACAGCCACTGCGCGGCCACAAGCCAGGACCAATCCAACAGCCGGCCGGCCATGACCATGGCGACCGTGGAATAGACCGAACGGTTGGTCAAAATCCGCTCCGAAGCGATCCACAGCAAGGAAGCGATGAAGAGCAGGCGCCACGGCGCGAAACTCGGATTTTCGACGGCGAACAGGTCCATCACCGTACCGGCGCACGCCCCGAAGACCAGGGCGTAACCGCGCCGCTCGAGAAGCATGAAAAACACCAGGCAAGGCAGGACCGGTTTCAGGAAAGACGGCCAGCCGGATAGGAACGTCTGGAACGTGCTCTCATACAGCCCGAAGGCCAAACCCAGGGCGGCCACGGCCGCGTATTTGTGGATACGCATAGCTAGCGGGATTCGGATTCCGGCCGAAGAGCCGCTGGGCGCAGAACCGTGACCAGGCTCAACTGGTCGGTCCTGGCCAAGGGCAAAAGGGTAGCGGTCTTGAACGGATCGGTCGGCTGCCCCTGGACCTCGTCGACCAAGGCCACGGCCAGATTGGGCGGTATCTTCTCTTCGGTACCGGCCGTCACGATGACGTCATTGCGTTTGAGCGGCTCGGATTGGGGCACCAGGGTCAGGCGGGAAACGCCGTTCCCCAGACCCTCGATCATGCCGAACAGTTTGCTGCTCCCCAGAGGAGCGGCAGCCACGCGGCTGCGTTCGTCCGAGACCAGGGTCACCGTCGCCAGGCGGCGGTTGAGGAGCGTGATTTTGCCGATCAGGATACCGTCGCCGACGACGACCGCCATCCCCTTCTCCAGCCCGTCGTCGCTGCCGCGGTCGATCAGCACGGTCGCCGTGTCGCTTTGGATCTGCCGCGCGATGACGCGCGCGCCGACATGGTCGTAGCCGGTGCTCGACAGGAACTTGGCGGTGTCGCGCAGCAGGCGGTTCTCCTCTTCAAGGCTGCGCAGCTTGACGTAGTCGACGCTGAACGCCGCCAAACGGTCCTCATAGTCCTTGACCTGCGCCCTGAGCGTCGGGATGTCGCCCGCTTCCCCGTGGCCGATCCTCGAGCCGAGGACCGCCGACAACCCGGCCAGGGGCGACAGCAGCCAGCGCATGGCGTCCTGCGCCGGGCTCAGGGCACCGACCGCATACAGGATAGCCACGGCCAAAACCGTCCCGATCAGGGTCAGAAACAAAGGGACGCGGCGGAAGGCTGGCATGATGATGGTTCAGACGAACGCCCGGTCCGGCTGCCGACGGTCAGCGGCTCAGGCCATGCGGTCGGTCGAGGGCAACGAGACGTCATCGAGCAGCCGCTGGTCTTCGAGCAGCAGGCCGCAGCCCCGGGCGACGGCCGTGAGCGACTCCTCGGCCACGCGGACCGGCAGGCCCGTGCCTTCGGTGATGGCCCGATCGACGCCGCGGAGGAGCGAACCTCCGCCGGTGATGACGATGCCGCGGCGATAGATGTCGGCCACCAGTTCCGGCGGCGTTATCTCGAGGATGGACTTGATGTGCTCGAGGATGGACTTGATCGAGCGCGACAGGGCTTCGCGAATCTGGCCGTCATTGACCATGATCTCGTGCGGCAGGCCCGACAACAGGTCGCGGCCGCGCAGCGGCACCTCGATGCGTTCGGTGAGGGGCATGGCCGAACCGGCGGCGATCTTCACATCTTCGGCCACGCGTTCGCCGAGCAGGAGATTGAAGACGTCGCGGGCGTATTGGATGATGTTCTTGTTGAGTTCGTCGCCGGCGATGGGAATGGATTTGGCCGTGACCACGCCGTTCAGCGAAATGACCGCGATTTCCGTCGTGCCGCCGCCGAAATCGACGACCATGTTGCCAACCGGATCCGAGATGGGCAGACCGATGCCGACGGCAGCGGCCACCGGTTCCTCCACGATGTGGACCTTGCGCGCACCGGCCGAGACCGCGGCGTCGCCGACCGCTTTGCGTTCGACTTCGGTGATGTCGAGCGGCACGCCGATGACGACGCGGGGCCGCGGCACGAGCGCCGAACTGTCGCGATGAATCTTGTCGATGAAATATTTGAGCATCTTCTCGCTCACCTCGAAATCGGCGATGATGCCGCGTTGGAGCGGGCGCGTGACTTGGATGTGCGGCGGCGTCTTGCCGATCATGGCCCGCGCCTCGTTGCCCACGGCCAAGACCTGTCCGTTGCGGGTGTTGACGGCCACGACCGACGGCTCTTGGATGATGACGCCCCGTCCCTTGGCATAGACCAAAGTGTTGGCCGTACCCAAATCTATCCCGAGGTCATTCGAAAAACGGCTAAAAAAAGATGGCCACATATCTTGGCCGTATCTTACGCTTTTCGGGCAGGTTTCCGCAAGGGGCAAACCGGCCTTAACCGCGGCGTGAATGCTGGATGATGAGGGAAACGTACTCCATGGTCCCGGCAACCACGATGAACACGATAATTACCCACCATGATAACCATCCTTGCGCACTGAATATCAGCGAGATGGTCGAGACGCCGGCCAACAGGACGGCGTGCCTGAACGAAGTCTTGACCTCCCGGATGACCAGCTCGCGGCGCTTCATGATGCCCAGCCTGACAAGCAGGCCGAAGAGGGTGATGGTGCCGACCAAGGACATGAGCAGGGTCAGGAAAAACATACCGAAGCCCAAACCTCCGGCCTCCAACGGATTCACGTTCCACAAAACCATCCCCCACCCCAGCCAAGCGACCAGGGTGCCGACGATCATCAGTACGATGTAGGCGCGGAAGGACATGCGCGAAGATTATACCACGCCGTCAGAACCCTTTCGCGGTCACGACGATGCTCCGCACGGCCAAGCGCCCGAGCTGGCGGTTGATCTCGTTCCTCAGCCGCGGCAGGTCCGCCTGCAGCTGCTGCTTGGCCGCCGGCGAAGCCGTCTCGAACTTCAGCGCCCCCTCGCGGAAAGACATCGGCGAGACGTAGGCCGCCTTCTCCGGCCCCCAGAGCGCCTCAAGCACCTGCTTGCTGGCGGCGAAAACCTGGGCGACTTGCAGGTCGCGCATCTTGGGGTCATGCACGGCCTTGGTCGAGAGGATGTTCTTGAA
The DNA here is from genome assembly GCA_964415965.1 of uncultured Gammaproteobacteria bacterium. Taxonomy (GTDB): domain Bacteria; phylum Patescibacteriota; class Patescibacteriia; order 2-12-FULL-60-25; family 2-12-FULL-60-25; genus CAIKNB01. The sequence continues at coordinate 472,826 of CAYQCK010000001.1, read as the reverse complement.
TGACGAGAAGGCCATCATAGGCGGCGGAATTCACAGATATTCTTGAAATCACAGAACCGGCAGACGAAGGGCGAAGCGTTGGCTTCGAAGCGCGAGGCCAGGATGGCCTGCATGCGCTTCTGGACCTCCTCGCGGAAGGCGTCGCGCTTTTCGCCTTGGAGGATGTCGACTTCGGCCTCCACGCCGGAACGGACGAAAAGGTAGGCCAGCTTGCGCACGTCCATGCCCTTGTCTTCCATGGCCAGCTGGTAGATCCAAAGCTGCTCTTTGTTCTCCTTGGCCAGGTCGTCGGACGACTTGGGTTCGCTCGTCTTGTAGTCGTAGATGGCATGGCCGCCCTGCGGCAGGGTGTCGATGCGGTCGACCGAACCTTTGAGCGAATGGTCGCCCAGGCGCCAGTCGAACGGCTGTTCGATGAAGGCGATGGGCGGCGGGTTCTCAAGCCAGCCCTTCACCGCCCGCCTGACCGCCTCCTTCCCCTCTTGCTTGTACTCGTCATGCCGGGCGCGGTCCGGATACCATTCGTCTATCCAATTCTCCTCGAAGATGCGGAGCGCCTCGTCTTCGGTGACGCGGAAGCCTTCCTTAGCCGGAGCGTCCGGCGTCGCGGCCGAGAACAGGTCGGCCTGGACCGCGCGGCCGCGCTCAAGATGCAGTTCGAGTATCTGTTTGAAGGCGTGATGGATGGAATTGCCGAAGCTCTTATGGAACGAGCCCAGGATCGGGATGCGGTATATGTGGGCGAACTTGTATTGGAGAGGGCAGCTGCGGAAGGCCGCCAGCTGGGTGAAGGAAAAGCGGCGCTTGAGCTCGAACACCTCGCGCTCGGCCGCCTCCTTATCCTCCTGGAGCGGGGGCGGCGGGACCAAGGTCAACAATTCGGACGATGCGCGCGCTTCCTCGGACGAGACCCGGAAACCGGCTTCCGAGATGAAGACCGACGGTTTTTTCTTGCGCGTCCCGCCATAATCCTCGGCCCCGGTCAAGGTGACGGAATCCTTGGCCCGAGTGACCGCGACGTAAAACAGTCGGCGTTCCTCCTCGAGATGCGCATCGCCCTCGGGGAGGCGCTCGTTAACCAAACCGTCCGGCAGCGGGATGGATTCGCCGCGCGGCCGCGTCGGGAAACGCTGGTCAACCATGGACACGATGAAGACGTGCTTGAATTCCAAACCCTTCGAGGCGTGGACGGTCAGGACTTTGACGAGCTCCGGCCCCTCGTCCGGGTCAGCGTGCAGTGCCCCTTCCTCCCCGCTCTCGATTTCGGTCTTGAGCTCGTCCATGAACCCGCGGAGCGTGGGCGCCAGCGTGGTCTGCTCGTAGCGCTTGATGCGGTTGGCGAAGCTGTTCAGCAGGCCGATGGCATCCACCTTGTCGCGCTCCGGCAATTTCATGATGTTGGCGAGATACTCGGTCTTCTCGAGCAGGAGCTGGAAGACCTTGAGCGGACGCTCGCGGCGCGCGGCCTCGGCCAGGTTATCGATATGTGCGACCAGGCGCGACGCCCGGCGGACCGCCTCTTCTTCGATACCAGGAATCGAACCAGCCTGACGCAAGGCCTCCCAAAGCGGGATACCCTTATGGTCGGCGTGATGGATGAAGGCCGCGATGTCGCGCGGCGGGAACATGTAACAGGGCGCAGTCATGGCGCGCCAAACAGCCGACGACTCGCGATAGCCGTCCAGGAGCGAGAACATGGCCGTCAGGTCCACGATGACCGGCTTGGCGTACAGTCCGCGCAGGGCGTAGAAGCGGAAGGGTATGCCGTGGATCTCGAGGGCACGGATAAAGGGTTCGGCGCCGTCGTTGGAACGCGACAGGATGGCGATGTCATTCCAGGTCAGGTCCGGATCGTTCGACTTCAGCTCCTGGATGCGCGCGGCCACACCCTCAGCCTCGTCCTCCAGCGTCTTGAACCACATCACGTCCGCCAAGCCGCCGTCACCGCGGGCACTCATGAGCTTCTTGCTCAAACCCGTGTCGGCCAGGCGGACTTCGAGGCGGTTCGGGTTATTCTGTTCAATCGACCGGTAAGCCGTGTCTAGGATTTCCTGGTGCGAACGGTAGTTCTGGGTCAGCATGACCGTGACCGCATCCGGAAAGTCGTCGCGGAACTGCAGGATGTTGGCCAAGGACGCGCCGCGGAATTTATAGATCGACTGGTCGTCATCGCCCACGACCGTCAGGTTCTTGGCTTCGCCGGCGATGAGCTTGATGAGCTCGTACTGCGCCCAATTCGTGTCCTGGAACTCATCCACCATGACATAGCGGAACTGCGCCTGCAGCTCCTTCAGGACGCGCGGCCTCTCGCGCAGCAGGCGCAGCGTCTCGACGATCAGGTCGCCGAAGTCCAAAGCCCCTTCCTCGCGCAGGATGCGGCGGTAGGCGAAATAGCAGTCGGCCAGCTCCTTGAGGCGTTTTCTCTCGCCTGAAACGAACTCGGCATCGCCATCCAAAGCCGCGTTCTCCGCGAATTCGAGATAGCGCTCCGGCGACACGCCTTCGTCCTTGGCGCGCGAGAAGTGTTTGAGCAGCTCAGCCAAGAATTTCACCGGGTTTCCGAGCGGACGGTAATAATCGAGCGGCAGCTCGCTGAGGCGGCGCTTGAGGAGCAGCCAAGCGTCGGTCTCGTTGAGGAGCTTAAAATGCGTGGGCAAACCTATCTCCAGACCGTACTTCTCCAAGATGCGCTGGCAAAAGCCGTGGAAAGTGGAAATCCAAAAATCGTACGTCCCGTTCGGCAAAAGCTGGAGGATGCGGTCCTCCATCTCCCCCGCCGCCTTCTCGGTGAAGGTCAGGGCCAGGATGTTGTCGGGGGTTAATTTGGGGATCGGACGCTCGGGACTGGGAGCTGGGGAGGAATCGAGCAGATGGACGTAGCGGCGCGTCAAAGCCATGGTCTTACCCGTGCCTGCGCCGGCCACGATCAACAACGGCCCGGCGCCGTGCGTGACCGCCTTTTTCTGGGCTTCGTTCAGCCCTTGCAGCAAATCCTCCATGCGGCCGAGTTTATCGGGCGGGATGCCAGGACGCAAACCGGTTTATTAGTTTCCCGGATACACCCATGGATTCCAGCTGGAGTTTACCCCGGCCAGCGAGCCGGGGCTGGAATGACTGCACGAGGGGGCGAAGGCGCCCCGCTTCGCAAGTGACCCAGGGGGTCTGGGGGTCCGCGCAAGCGTGGCCCGCAGGATAGCTAACGTCCGCGACACCGAGAGCGGCATCGCGGACCCCCAGGACTTTTGCTACTTTTGGTCAAAAAGTAGACTGAAGGGCTTTAGCATAAAGAAAAAGCCCCGCTCCGGAGTACGGAACGGGGCAGGTCTGTTTGTGGCCTAGGCGGGCTGACCCGCTAGGCCGTCATAGGCCTGGCTTCAAAGGTCACCCCCTGTGGCTACGAGTTCGAGGAGCCTGGTCTCGCGCGGCGAGACCGAGATGTAGAACTTCAATGCGTCCATCAACCGGAAATTGAGTCCGTCCCAGATGGGACCGGGCAGGCCGTTGATGTCGACCCCGTCGTGCTTCAGGGCATGCATGAGGTCGGACAGGAACGCCGCGCACTTGTCCGGGTTGCCGAGCCGATCGAGCCAATCGGCGCGCAGGGCGCGGCCGAGGCCCATGGCGTGGCGGATGGAACCGCCGCGGTCGCCGGGGCGCTCGCGGTCGTACGGCACGTTGATGTGGATCGGGACGTGCAGGCCCGGCCGGCCCTCGAGCATCGCCATGATGCTGTTCTTGAGGACGTAGGTGACGGCGATCTTGCCTTCGCGCAGGAGTTCCGGCGTGAAGTCCGAGATGATGAAATACTCGTTCGGATCGTCGTACATCTCCCAGCCGCGGCCGACCAGGACGCGCTTTTCGCGATGCCCGTTCTTGAGGTCGGTCGGGTTGGTCTTGGCGGCCTGGCGGATGTACCGGACGTTGGCCTCGGCCATGCGGGCGATCTGCAGCAGGACGGCCTCATACTCCTTGTCCTCGAGTCCCCCGAACCGGTCATCCTCGCGCGGGAACACGTCCTTGAAGCGCTCCAGCATCTCGGCCGAGACGGCTTTGATGTTGTACCCGTCGAGGTCGTGGGTCCGGTCGGTCATCCGTTGGACGAACTCCATCGGATCCACGGTCCGTCCGCCGACACCGTGCCAGACGCGGTTCTCGGTATCGGTGAACGAATTGAGCCGGATGGCGATGACGTGGCGTTTGGTCACGCGGCCGATCCCGTCGCGGTCCACGTAGTCGGCGTTGAACCGCCTGACCTGCATGTCCGCGTCCTCGGCGGCGAGCTGGCCCTGGTTGCCCCAGGCGGCGCAGCTGTCGGTGTCGCGCTTGGACCACGATTCGTGGGTGGTGAACAGGATGAGCACGCGCTTGCCGGCCGCCGCGGCGCGGTCGATACGTGCCTGGATCTCCTTGCACAGCACCAAGTTGACGTCGCCGATCTTGTTGCCGGCCGTGGCGTAGATGTTCTCGGCACCGGGCGGGATGCCCAGGGCGCGGGCGGCGTCGCGCTCCCGGCCGTCCATGCAATTGAACAGCATGACGGTGCACGGGTTGTCGCGGAAGTACGCCTCACGCTCCCCTTGCAGGGAGACGTAGTAGCAGGAACGGGATTGGTTTTCGCGATAGAAATCGGCATCGCAGGCGTCGATTCTCTCGAGCGGTATCTGCTCGTGGATGATGCGCCGATAACCGACCCTATCGCGCGGGGCAGCATAGTCCGCGGCCCGTCCGTCTCTTGAATAGTCCAGCATCCCTGTTTCTCCTCTGTGTCAAAGGGCGATTCCGCCGACCCTTCGGCGGAACGGGCGCAAACTTTATCAGCGTCCGCGGCCAATGTCAAGATGCCGACTGACAAAAAAAAGCAGGGACGTCGTGTGACGTCCCTTGAGTCTTGGTTCGGGCAGCATCGCTGCGCTCCTTTTGGGTTTTGTTTCAGCTGCAGAGTCGGCCGTAGCGGCCGAGGTAGTCGTCGACTTGGCGGGATTTCTGGGCCGCGTCGTCGCCGACCGCGAGGGAGCGGGGCTGGGTATCCGCCTGTTCGGCGGCAGCCTGACGTTCGCGTTCGCGATCCTCTTCGGTCACGAACGTGTTGGCATGCCTTACGGCCGTCGGCCGCGAGCCATGCGAGGACTTGAACATCGGTCTTTTCATCACCATGACGGACCTCCGGGCTATCGGTGCCTGGACACATTAACCCAAATCACCAGAACCGACAAGGCGGACGGCTACAGCCGGCCGGACTCGATGTCGGACCTGAGGCGGCGCATCAACCCCAAATAAAACCGGACGTTCGCCAAGGTCACGAGGCGGTAAGCCAGCATCTCGTCGACCGTGAACAGGTGACGGACGTAGCCCAGGCTGAAGCGCGAAAGCTCTTGCGACACCTCGTCGCCGTCGACGGGTGGGACCAGCGGGTCCTTAGAATACTTGAATTGCTCATTCGTCACATGGACCATCTCGTAGAAATCAGGCCTGGACAGGTCGTCGTGCCTGAAACGGTATAGGAGGCCGTGGCGGGCGTTCCGGGTCGGCAGGACGCAATCGAACATGTCCACTCCCCGCTTCACGTACTCCACGATCTCGTGCGGCTGGGCGCCGCCCATGAAATACCGCGCCGCATCTTGAGGGAGATTCCGGTCGAGCGCGGACACGATGCGGCAGGCGTCGGCGAACGGTTCACCGACCGACAGGCCGCCGATGGCGTAGCCGTCGAAACCGAATCCGGACATCTTTGCGGCGTGCCGGACGCGCAAGTCGTCGAGGACTCCGCCTTGGTTAATGCCGAATAGCAGGGAGCCGGGATTGTTCGACCCTTCCCTGCCCCGCGCGAATTCGGCCTTGCAGCGCTCGGCCCAACGCACCGTGCGGTCGACCGAAGCGGTCAAGTACTCCGCCGTCGAGCCGGGCGGCGTGCACTCGTCGAACACCATGACGATATCGCTGCCGATGGCCTGCTGGATCTGGATGGATTTTTCCGGCGTCAGCTCATGCTTCGATCCGTCGATGTGGGACGCGAAGACGACGCCGTCTTCGGTGATCTTGCGCATGGCGCCGAGCGAGAAGACCTGGTAGCCGCCGGAATCGGTCAGGATGGCGCCGCGCCAATCCATGAACCGATGCAGTCCGCCGAACTCACGCATGACGTCCAGGCCCGGCCGCAGGTACAAATGGTAGGTGTTGGACAGGACGATCGGGCTGCCCAAACGTTCGATGTCCTGCGAAGACAGCGTCTTGACCGCGCCTTTGGTGGCGATAGGCATGAAGAACGGAGTCTCGAGATCGCCGTGGGCCGTATGCAAAACGCCGCGCCGGGCGCGGGAGAGGCCGGAAGCCTGCCGAAGCTCAAAGTTTTTCGAAGACTGATTCATGGTGTTTGGGTTCGAGGAGGACGCGCTTGGCCCAACGTGAGCGTTTGAGGAGCCAGGCGCCGGCCAGAGTCAGGGCGAACAGGACGCCGAAGACGATGAAGGCGCGCGGATTGACGAAGGCGTCACCCAGGAAGGTGAAGGTCACTATGGCCGGCATGAGCCCGATGAACGTCGCCACCAGGTATTGGCGGTACGGGATGCCCGAGATGCCGCTGCCGAAATTGACGACGTCGAACGGGAAGTACAGGAGGCGCATCAGCAGCACCGCCATGAAGCCGTCGCGCGTCAAAAGCTCGTCATACTTCTTGAGCCAGCCGCGCTCCGATTCCTTGACGTAGCGCCGGCCGAAGAACCGGCCGATGACGAAGCTGATGTTGGCCGACAGGTTGTCGCCGAGGATAGTCAACGCCACGCCCCACCACGGACCATACAGCGAACCGGCGACGAGCACGAGCGGCATGGTCGGGATGAACAGGATACTGCGCGCCGCGAAGAGCCCGAGGATGACGACCGGACCCAAGGCCCCGTAACCGCGGATGATCCCTTTCAAGGCCCGCGGCAGCTGGCGCAGCGGAATGCCGGAGTTCTCCAACCACACATATGCTCCGGCCAGCAAGGCGAGCCAGCCCAGGCCGAAACCGATCTTAAGCAGACTTCCCCTGGTCAGGCGCATACGGTCATTGGAGCTCTTCCTTCTTCTCGCGCATGAAGGCGAACCATTCCTCAAGGACGGTCAGGAATATCTTGAACGGCGCCTCGAACAGGAAATCGAAGATGAACAGGAAAACGTTGATGCGGTTCAGGCCGCGCGACAGCCAGGAGCCGGCGCGCAGGATGGGCAGGGAAACGAAATCCAGGACCAGGCCCGAGACCTTGTCCTTGCCTTCGACGATGACGTTCTCGCGGGCGTTCTGGCGCAGGCGGAAAGCGAAGAAGCTGACCACGCAGAGGAAGAAATAGAAGATTACGGCCGACAGCCAGGTGAAGCCGAGCTCGGCCAATCCAAGGCCGATGCCGCCGAAGGTCACGACGAACATGAAGGCGTAGAGCAGGCCGAAGATGAGCTTGGCCTCGCCGGTGCGCCGCGGCGGGATGCGGATCTCGCGCAACGGCAAACCGGCCGGAGAGAGCAGCGTACCGACGTTCGCCTTGATGCGGTCCGTGTTCTCCTTGCCCGGGATGCGGATGAAGAGCGCGACCAGGAACATGAGGGTCGGCGGGAAAAGCATGTTGACGCCCAAGGTGAGGTAGTCGATATGCTTGTACCAGTACCATTCGAGCGGAGCCTCGACGACCAGGGCGATGAGCATCTTGGTGACGAAGAGGTAAAGGATGGCCCGGACGGCTCCCCGGCGGAGTTTGCCTTTGGCCAAGCGGTAGCGCCGCTCGGCGATCCGCGCCACGACCGCATTCAGCGTTTCCGGCTTCTCGAGCAGGACGCCGGCTTCGCTGGGCTTATCCAGCAAAGCCTCGCGCAGGATGTTCAGGGCCACGGCCCAGGGTTTGACCGCGCGTTGGAAACGGAGGGCCAGCGGGTGAGCCAGACTCGTCCGGATCCGCCGCTCGACGCCGATCAGGCGCTCGGCCATGGCCGGTGCGCCGTCCGCCCAGTCCCCCGGCCTGAGCCACTCAGGCAGATAAGCGCGCAGCAACTTGAAGCCCAAGGTCTCCTCGTCGGCTTTGACCAGGCTGCGGTAGCAAGCGATATACAGCTGGAGGCGGAGTTCGGACGGATCGATCGCCGAACCCTGGACCTTGACCCGGTCCGCCAGGCGCTCGTACAGGAAAGTCACGAATGCCTTTTCCTGGGTCGCGTCGACCAGCAGCTCTTCGAGCTCGACCGACAGGATGCCGCGCAGCCAGGCGTAATGGTTCTCGGACCCCACCCGCGCCTTCGCCACGGCCAGGTATTTGCTGATGCGCTCGGCGACCTGGCCGATGATCGAATCCGGCAAGGCGTTGTTCGGCAGATAGCGCGCGCCGATGAGTTCGCGCACCAGGTTCGAGGCGATGACCTGGGGATCGCTCTCCAGGATGAGCTGGCGGTTCAGGATGCGCTTGATGGCCGCCTTGCGCAGCAGATGCTCGTCCTTGTAGTCGACGGCATTACGGATCCTTTCGTACAACACCGAAAAACGGCTGACCGCCGCGTGGACCCGGATCTGGGCATCCTCCGGGACATCTGGTTTAACCGGTTCCTTCAGGGCATTCAGCAGCTGACCGGCCACCCCTTTGGCAGGTGTGTTCATGGCTGGCATTACACCAGAAAATCGTGATTTTTTCAAGCCACCAGACCCCGCCCGAAGGAAACCGGGCATGCCCACGTCCGAGACGGCCAGCCGCCTCCCGCCCTTGATTCGTCAGACCGTATCCCTTATGCTGTCTTCTCACCGATGTTCAGCCTCATCAACCTCGCCATCGCGGCGGTGATCATGGGCTTCGCCCTGCTCATCAAGCACGTCTTCGTCGACAGCCTCGAGGAGGACGACGCTTTCGTGTGGCTCATCGCCGCCTTCCTGGCGTCCTACCTGGTCGCGGCCGTGGCCATGAGCTTCATGAACCCGCTGGACGAGATAGCGCCGCTCATGGCGGCCCAACAGGAAACGACGGACATCCAGGATCCGGTGGTGAAGCTGTGACTTTTCGTTTTCTGGATTCCCGCCGGAGCCAACCCTGGTCGGAGCACCGGGGCGGAAAGACACATCCATCCAAAAACCGTCCCGGGATCACCGGGACGGTTTTTTGTGGTCTTGTTTCTGGGACGCTCCCCGCTCTTTCATGGACGCCTCGCGCATGTCCACTTCGGCCACGTAGCGGTCGAAGTTGTCTTTGTAGAGCTTCTCGATGCGCGCTTTCTTTTCGGTTTCGGCGAGCTTACTCGATTCAGGATCGGAATCGAGTTCCTGCGCCGCGCGGTACCAGGCCCATTCGTCCGTGAAGGCGTACCAGGAGAATTCCCACAATCCGTCCTCGACTTCCTGGTCCAGGACCTTCAGCTTCTCCTGATCGTCGGCCAAAAGCGCCTCGACCTTGTCGAGCAGCGGATGGCGGTCGGCTTTCTCCTGCCCCTTTTCCCGGCGCAGCTCGTCCTCGACCATGGCGCGCTGGAGCAAGGCAAAGCGCACTTCCTTGAGCTCCTCGCGGGTGAACTGGAGCGTGCAGAATTCCAACATCATAGGCCGATAAGTTAACCCGCCACGGCCGCCGGGTCAAGGAACCGGGTTGATGACGGTGAACGAATCCAGCATGGCGTCCCGCGTCCTTTCCAGCGCGGCGCTCGGCACCGACGGTTCATGGAACATGACAGCGAGATACTTGTCCCCGGCAACGTTGGGGAATATCCGTATCCGGGTGACGATCACGCCAAGATCCGTGTTCCGCGTCATGAGGAACGACTTGCCCGCGACCGAACCGTCCAGCGTAGTCTTGGCCGTCACGGCTTCGGGAGCAGTCAAAGTATAGGTCCAACCGTCTTGCTCGACCGCAGTCAGCAAAAGATTATCGCGCACTTGCCCGATGGCGCTTTGGATCATGGCGTCCTCATCCAGACCCGAGATGGCGTCGAACGACCAGACGGCCAATTCCGGCGGGATGCCGGCCTCTTTCGAAGGGGATGTGACCGTGAACGAGCCCTGGCCCAACGAGGAATTCCAGCCGTCGGGATAACCGACTTTGTAACCCGCGGCCGTTTCGATGAACTCGTGCGTCAGACCGACAACCGTCGCAGGCGCGCTCGACGGCGCAATCGTCACGGCGTCGACCTTGGCCTCATCCGCGGCTTTCTGCATGGCTTGGGCGAACAATCCGACGAGGACCGCCTTGAAATCGAGGGCATTCGACGGTTTCACCACCTCCCAATCGCCGTCGCGCGATAGGCTGAGCCCCATCTTGGCCTCGGTCCGCTTTTGCGAGGCCTTGGCATATTTCGTCGCTTCCGTCTTTTCGAGCGTCCAGCCGTTCAGCTCAAGACGTTCCAGCGTGTTTTTCGTGGCGTTGACCGTGGCCGCGAACCAGAAATGCTTGGCGTCCTCGCGCTGCTGGGCAAAATCCTTCTTGGCCGCCGCAATCGATTCGTTCGCCTGCTTGACGGCGTCGGCGCGGAGCCTCTTGGCGCTTTCGGCATCCGCAAGCTTCGCATATCCGGCCAGGCGCGCGTCCCGGTCCTTGGCGATGGCCGCCAAACGGGCTTTTTCGGCTTTGGCCAGCTCAGCCGGATTGATGCGCAGGCGCAGGCGGTAGACCAGGTCGCCGTTCTTGCGCCTTTCGACCTTGTCGACTTTGGCTACTTGGAGCTTCTTGAGCTCGGCCATGAAGCCTGCGCTGATGCCGGTCGAACCGCCTAGCTTTATCGGGGATGCCTGGCTGGCTTCGGCGCTCAAGGACTGGGTCGTTTGTTTGGCGTCGGAAGGCTCCAGCATCATCCACTGGCCCATGAGCTTCATGACGTCCGAGCCGAGTTGCTGTTCGATTTCCGCCGGCAACGTGTCCGCCTTGATCCTGAAATACGCCGTCTTGTTGATGGACTTCCATTCGATCGCCAAGGGCGCATCCAGCTTCTGCGGCAAAAGCGAATCCCCGCCGGAGGACACAGCACGTTCGATGACCAAACGGCCCTCGCTGTCTTGGATGCCGTTTTTCGCCTGGCGATAACGCAGCATCAGCCGCAGGTCACCATCACTCATCTTGGCCTTCCCGGCGATAGTCTCCTGGACCTTGACGCTCATCTTGGCGTCGACGCGCAACGGCGCATCTTTCTTGAATGTCTCATCGACGGACTTGCCGAAAATCTGCTGCGGGGTCGCCGCCGAGACGCCGAGCGGAAGCACCAACGAGACAAGGGACGACCAGACGATAAGCCGCTTTGGTTTGAACATATGGCCGTATTTTACCATACCCGAGCAAGGCCAAGGCTTCGACAGCGGGCGACGGATTGTCTACAATACAACCCGTATGCGACGACTCTTCACCATCGCGGCCCTGGCCGCGCTTATCGTCGGCGCCGGCTGTTCCGACCGGAACACGGTCGCACCGTCGTCGGCCGCTCACCAACTGAAGGTCGCGGCCACGATTTTGCCGTTGGCTGACATCGCGAAAAACGTCGGAGGCGAAGCGATCGACTCTTTTTCGCTGCTGCCGCCAGGCGCCAGTCCCCATACCTTCGAGCCGACTCCCGAGCTGATGAAGAAGCTCCAGGGCGTCAAAATCCTGTTCATGGTCGGCCACGGCCTGGACGCTTGGGCCGCGGATTTGGCGCAAAATATCCCAAACCTCAAAACCGTGGTCGTGGACGCCGGAATCCAGCTCCGCCGACCCGGCACCGCCCCGGCCATCGGCGAACATGACGAAACGGGCGCTGAAGACCCGCATTACTGGCTGGATGCGGCGAACGGCGGAACCATCGCTTCAACGATAGCCGAGGAGCTGGCTAAAGCCGATCCGGACAATGCCGCGTCCTACCGAGCTAACCTGGAAGCATACCGAAAACGGATCTCTGAAACGGACGCGCGTATCCGGGAACTGCTTAAACCGCACGCCGGCGGCAAGCTCGTCACCCACCATGACGCCTGGCAATACTTCGCCGCCGCCTACGGCTTGGAGGTCGTCGGTTCGTTCGAACCGAGTCCGGGAAAGACCCTGACGCCGAAAGAGATGGCCGAGCTGGAAAAACTCATCCGAAACAATGGAATAAAAACCGTGTTCATCGAACCCCAGCTCTCGGAGCAGGTGGCCAGACCGATAGCCGACGACCTGAAGCTGGATATCAGAGCGTTGGATCCGGAAGGCGGTTCGCTCCAGGCGAAAGGCTATCTGGACATGCTCCTGACCAACGCCAAAACCATCGCCGATTCCCTATGAAAGCCCTTGATGTCAAAAACCTGACCGTCGCTTTCGGCCGCAATGTCGTCCTGGAGGATATTTCCTTCGAATTGGAGTCAGGCGTCATCGCTGCCGTGATTGGCCCCAACGGATCCGGCAAATCCACCCTGTTCCGGGCCATCCTCGGCCTAGTGCCCCATGCCGGTGAAATCCGCATCTTCAACGAATCGATAGCCAAAGCCTTGCCCCACATCGGTTACGTCCCCCAACACTTCGACTTCGACCGGACCGTCCCGATAACGGTCCGCGAGTTCCTGTCCTTCACGGCGCCGAACCTCGGCAAGCGCAAAGCCGAAACCATCTGCCGCGACGTCCAGGTCGATACCCTGAAGGATAAGCTCATCGGCGAACTGTCCGGAGGGCAGCTCCAGCGCGTCATGATCGCGCAGGCGTTGTTCAAGAACCCGGACCTCCTGCTGCTCGACGAGCCGTCTTCGGGAATCGACATCGAGGGCGCCAAGGCCTTCTACGACCTGATAGAACACCTGAACACCAAGCACAAGGTCACGGTCCTGCTCATCAGCCATGAGGTCAGCTTCGTCCACGGCTTCGCCGACCAGGTCATCTGCCTGAACCGCAACCTGGTGTGCGACGGCGTGCCGTCCAAGGTCCTCGACAAGCAGACGTTAGGTAAGCTTTACGGGTCGCGCGTCGACCTCCACCTCCACTGATATGCTGGAACTCCTGAGCTACCCCTTCATGCAGCGCGCGCTCATCGCCGGCGTCCTTTTGGGGAGCTTGCTCGCGCTCATGGGCATCTTCGTGGTCCTGCGCCGCATGGCGTTCATGAGCGACGGCATCGCCCACGCCTCGCTCTCCGGCGTCGCGGCCGGCCTGCTCCTGGGCACCAATCCCCTGCTCAGCGCGATCGGTTTCGCCGCCGTGTTCGCCGCCATCATCGCCTATCTCGAACGGCGGACCAAGCTTTCTTCCGACGCCATCATCGGCTTGATTTTCACGTCGGGCATGGCGCTCGGCATCGTCCTGCTCTCGTTCAGCACCGGCTACCGGCCCGAGCTCACCTCGTACCTCTTCGGCAACATCCTGTCGTTGCAGTGGAGCGAGCTGGCGCTCATGGCGGCCTTAGGGACGGTCATCGCGGCCTTCATCCTCTCCCGCTACCGGCAACTGGCGCTCTTCATCCTCAACCAGGAGACGGCCTACGTCCACGGCATCCGCATCGAAATCTACCGGATGATGCTCTATGTCGGCGTGGCCGTGGCCGTGGTGCTCGGCATGAAACTCCTGGGCATCATCCTGGTGAGCGCGCTGCTCATCATCCCCGTGACCACAGCCAAACTCCTGGCGAAATCGTTCCGCATCCTGATGGTCCTGAGCGTCTTCGCCGCAAACATCGCGGTCATCGCCGGGCTCCTGCTGTCCGCCGCTTTCGACCTGCCTCCGGGCGCGACCATCATCCTGTGCGGCATGGCGCTGTTCATGCTGGCTGCCCTGGCGCGCAAAATCCCCGTTTTCAAAGCCTGAAACGAAGCCCTGACAGTCGCCCCCAAGCCCTTGACAAACGGGCTGTTTTAGGCTAAGTTCAGCCATCAGCTCTTTCACCCAGGAGGCAGCATGAACAAGGACAGCACGACCGAACACAGCTTGATGCTGGCTCGGGCGAGCCTGCACAGCAACCAGTCAGCGCTCTTGAAACCGCAAACCGGGGCCACGCTCGCGCTGCTGCTGCTCGACCGCAGCGGTTCCATGGCCGAGTTCGGACAGACGCCGCGCAAATCCGCCAACGAGATCATCGCCACGGTCCAGAAGGTCGACGGGGCCGAAAACACCACGCTGGCCATCTTCACCTTCGGCAGCGAGGTGTCGCTCGACGTCCGCCCCCAGCCCGTCAGGCAAGTGAAGCATCTCGACACCTACTGCCCGGACGGCGGGACCAAGCTCTACGAGGCGGTGTACGCAGCCCTGTACGTCGCCCTGGAATTCCACGCGGTCGCCGAAGGCCAGGGCAGTTGCGTCAACGTGGCCATCTCGGTCATCAGCGACGGCGACGACACATCCTCGGACCCCGGCTATCGCGCGAGGATGCGCGAACTGTCTCGTCAGGCCCGGGAACGCGGCTTCAAGCTCCAGGTCATCGGCATCGGCGTCGACTCCAGGAAGATGGCGCTCGACCTCGGGTTCCAGGACGACCTGGCCCGGACCGTCGCCCCGACCGAGGAAGGCGTGAAGAAGGCCGGCGAAGAGACCTCGGTGCTCTTCAGCCTCAGCACCATCATGTCGACCCACAGCCGGCCGTGACTCCACGGGCCGGACCTCAGCAGCCCTCAGGACACAACCTGGGGGCTTGTTTTTTGGCCGAACGGACTGCCCGACGTGCCAGCCGACGCGACCCCGGCCAAGAGCAGGTAAAACCAGAGTCCGGAGAGGCTGAAGTCGAAGCCGGTAAAACCGCAGACCAGATAAACCGCAAGTCCCGAACACAAAACCGTCAGCCAATGCCTACTTTCCTTATTCTCGATGAACAACTTCCGTACTCTGATGAATACACAGACCAAAACCAGGCCGAAGGCAACCAGGCCGACGATTCCGGTCGCCCACAAGATATCCAAAGCGAGATTATGCAGCCTGTCGGCCAACGACGGATCGGCCGCCTGGAAATCCCGGTTGCGTTCAGCCGGATCCTTGACCCTCTCCCCGGCGTAACGGATATAGGTATCCAAGCCGTAGCCTAAAATGGGACGCGCCGGCAGCAGCCCGACCGCATACGACCATTCGGCCGTCCGCGCCAACGTGGAACCCTGGGTGAAATCAAAAGACGTACCGATGCGGTATGCGAATGAATTGGCCGAGCCCTTCAGGCGCGGCGCCTGCCAAACCAACAGACCGCAGGACACGACCGCCAAAGCCACCAAGGCCGCGAGCATTTTCCGATTCCATTTGCCGGATTCAATCTGGCGAAAAGCCAAACCAACCGCCAAACCCGCCCCGGCCCCGAGCCACGCCCCGCGTGAATACGTCAGGACGAGAGCCATGGCCGAAAGGACGCCGGAAACGGCAGCTAACGGACGCCAAAGCCTCCGGGCCTCTCCGCGCCACATATACCAAGCGAACGGCAGCCAGAGCGCGAGATAGACGCCCAGGAAATTCGGATGGCCGAAGGTCGAAAAAGCGCGCGTCGGACCGCTGCGGCCGTACAGCCTGAAAGCCTGCCGCAGCCCCGGCGCATCCACGCCCAGCCACTGCAGGATGCCGTAAACCGACACGGCGCAGGCGACAACGGAAGTGAAACGCAGGAACAAACGCCAATCCCGAGGCTGGGCCGCGGAGCGGACGACGAAATATATAGCCGTCAGGCACCAATAATACAGAAAACCAGTCCCCCGTTCCGCCGAGCCCCAAAAGCTCGAAGCCGGGTCGACCGAACATTCGGTCGATAAGGATAAGACGACCAGCCAAGCCATGACCGCATAATCAAGCGGCCCCATGGACGCCGCCAACTTCCTGAATGATCCGGTCGAGCGCCTGGCGAAGCCGACGACGAAAAGCGCCGCCGCGCCTGCAATCGCCCCAATCTCGATCAGCAGGATTTTCAGCGGTTCGTACGGCAGCTCATGGCCGAAATCCACAGCCAACGGCAGGACCGCAAACAGCGCGAACAAGAATCCCATGTCGGTTCAAGCCAACTTCACTTGAAGAACGGCCACTTGCCGCCGGTCTTGGCGGGCGCCGTCGGCACGGTCGGTTTCGTCGGTGCCTGGAAGAGGCAACGGCCGCCCAAGCAATCCAAATCCTTGGCGCACGCCTTGCCCTGGAGGGCTTTAGGTCCGCCGACGCAGGCTTTTGCCGGCGGCTTGTAGCGCAGATAGGCCGCGCCGGCCGCCAGCCCCAAAGCGGCGACCGCAATTGCGGAAACAGCCACGACCGTGGTGGTCTTGGTTTTGGTCAATGTATTCGGTCCTGGCATATCGTTTAAGGCCTAAAGAGGCAAAAGCGCAGTCGCGGTAACGTCAAACCCGGTCTTCGGACCTGCCCTTAACCCCGCCCAAAATCTTCCTCCGTGCCGCCGCCACATGGGCTGACGATTCTTTCGCTTCTTCAGCCTTCAGCTTCTTGACCGCAGCCGTCTCGGCCTGCTTCGCCGCGCTCTGCGCTTCCAAATCCTTCAGGTGTTTCCGGGCAAGATCGTAATTCTCAGACATGGCGTCCAACGCCGATACCTCAAGGCCGACCAAAGGCGCCGCCGCTTCACCATATCCCAAAGCCGTCGCCAAAGCGCCGGCCCCCTTAAGAAGGAGTACGTCGTTCTTCATCCGGGCCTTCCTTTCCGCTTCTGGCGTCTCCAACAACCCGGCATAAGTCAGGCTGTTCAGCAAATTTCCAGGCAACTGGGTCGCGCTCACGAAACGACTGGCCAGCATAGCGTCTTGGGCGGCCTTCGGCATGGCGTCCCAGACCTTGCGCACCCCTTTGAGGGCCTTGGGATGTTCGTGGAAAAACTCGACGGTCTTGAGCATCGTCTTGAGATGCAGTTCCTTCAAGATGCTTGCGCTCTTTTGGCCCTCTTGGGACTTCATTAATTCCTCGACCTCCGCGGAGGCTTCGGCCAGGGCCCGGGGATCATTTCGCTCCATCTTTTCCGAGATGCCGTGGACCTTATCCATCAGCTCATCGGCCCGCCGCTCGACTTTCTTGACCCCTTCCAATCTGCCGACCGCATCGATGGCGCCACCGGCCGCTTTAGCAAATTTCTCGAAATTTTTGGGCATATTTTTCGGTAATGATTGTTGAAAGTATAGCCCTCGTGACTTACGCCCGCAAAAAATCCCGATTAACGGGATTTTTTCGCCAAAGACCGTTTGACCAGGGCCACGGTCACGAAGCCCAGACCGACGCCGCCGAAGACGAGCAGCAGGGCGACGATCGGGTCGATCGACCGCATACCGGGCAGAGGCGCGTTACCGGCCGGCTGAAGCCTTTTGACCTCATCGCGCAATACCTGTGCTTCTTGCTTGAGTAGGCCGATTTGTTCAAATGCAGCCTGATCCAGTTGCGCGGAACCGCTTCCGGTCGAGGCAGGCTTGGCTTCAACCGGAGTCACGGAAGACGTCGGCTGCTTTCCACGCCACCAGGCGTCAAGGGCCAAAAGTTGCTCCATGCGGTATCTCTCGATGCCCCACCAATTGTCCTTCTGCGATTCCAGATAATCCATCAATGCGGCCTGACGCTTAAGGTCGTAGAACTGGGATCTATCCGGGGGACCCTCGCTGATCATGGGCGCCCAGTGGTCGGAATAGATTTCGGCGAGCTCCGTGGCCTGGAAATAATCCGCCGGCATTGACGGATTAATCTTCTTGGCCGCGAGATATTTATCTACGGCTTTCCAATACCCACCGACCGCGAAGCGCGGACGGTGGGCGTCGAACTGGCCGTTCTCGAACTCGAAGGAGCGATAAAGCTCGGCGAGTTCACGCCATTCCTCAGGCGTCTCGAAGGAGGCCATGTCCGCTTCAGCGGCAATCAACTTCTTGGCCAAATATGGCGGCAAGAACTCAAGGCTCAGGTAACCGAATCGCGAACCCGGTTCCACATCCCTGAAGGTGAGGGCGTAATCCTTACCGACCAGCGAGGCCGTGCCGGTGACCGGCCGGTCGTTCAATTCGTCCCAGGCCCCTATCTCGGCCCAGCCGTCTTTCAAGGGATAAGGATAATGCATCACGAATTTCGCTTCTCTGATGGATCCGGCCCAGCCGGCGCCCGAACCGATATAGTAATAAAACGACGGATAAGCGACATCACTCAAAGGCGCATCGAACGTGACTTCGACGGTGATCGTCTTCTTGGCCGGCACCTTGAAAGGGAAGGCGTACCCTTCAGCCTTTTTCGGTTCAAGCTCCCCTTCCGCCAAAGAATCCCGGTAAGGATACTCGGCGAATTTGATTTCGCCTTTGGCTGGTATGCCGTTGACTTTGGCCCGGACGTTCATGGCATAGGTGGTCGTCGCCATGGAAAACGAACCTGGGCCCTCGAAAGTCAGCGGGAAGATGCTGTCGACCGTCACATCCTTGTCGGTGGGATTAGTAAACCAAAAGGTGGCTTTTCCTGGAATGCTCCGGGCAAGATCCGCGGGTACGGTGAACTCGACCAATTCCTTGTCCATGCTGATGACCGACTCTTGGACAGGCTTGACCGAACCGATACGGGAGACGGTCGGCCCATCATCGGCTTTGGCCGCGGACGAGAACATGAAAACGCCGGCCAGGGCCAGCAGCGGGAATATGGCGAGCTTGGAACGCATAGCGTTGACAGTATATCGCATCAGCGGCCGATTGATGACAGCCAGCGGAAAAGATACCATGCGCCGAATGGAACCTAATGCATGGGACAAAGCCGTCCAGGACCAGCTGGACGCCATCGGCTTCATCGAAACCGAACCGTTCGAAACAGGCTTCGCCGCCTACTTCGACGAGAAGATAAAACCGATGCTGCTGACGATCGAAGGAGACAGGCTAACCCGACTGGCCGAAAGGGAACGCCGCAAGCCGATCTTCTTCGGGCTAGCAGCCGTCATCGTGGTGCTTGGCCTTATCCTGATATATTCCGTTTCCGACAGGATGCCCCTGCAGAAGGACGGCTCTTACCTCTTCCTCATACCCGGCTTCGCCATCTTGATGGCCTATTTCTGGTTCGAGTCCCCAACCGTCGGATATGTCGCCACCAGCCGCAAGACCCTCGTCGACCTGGTTCTAGGGTTCTTCGGTCCCGGCTACGTCTTCAGCGAGGGGGCAGCGGCTCCGGTCACGAAGCTTGAGGAATCGCTCATCATGCCGAGCGCCAACCGGAACGTCGTCCACGGGCGGATTACGGGGACCTATAACGGCATAGACCTGAGCGTCTACGACCTGAATCTCGAAACCGGCGGCAAGAATTCGACGACGATGTTCTCAGGGCTTTTCGCCGTGCTCGAAGTGCACCGACGGTTCAATGGCGTCACCCTCGTCACCAAGGACGGGCCCGGCTTGTTCGGCCAATCGCCCAGCAGGCTCCAGGGGCTCGAACGCGTCGAGCTGGAGAGCCAGGAATTCGAAGATAAGTACGACGTGTACTCGACAAGCCAAATCGAGGCGCGCTACCTGCTGCCGCCCGACATCATGGAAAGCGTCATCGAACTCTCCAAAGTCAGCGGCCAGCCGGCGCGCCTCTCGTTCATCGGACAAAGGCTCTTCCTCGCCATACCCCAAACGAAGCACCTGTTCCCGAAAAGCCCGATCTTCAAAACCGTCCTGGACGCTGAGGATGTCCACAAATTCCTGCACCAGATACGCTCCATCCTGAACATCATCGACCTGCTGAAACTCGACCACGCCACCGAGACCGGGTCGCGGAGCCCAAACATCCACAAGCCCTGACGCCGACCGCGTGCTAGACTGGCGGCGCCTTAATTTTTCATTTGGACCTTATGCCCGACATCCAGGAAGTCTTCAACCGCATCCGCGAGAAAAAGACGGAAAAGAAAAAAATCAACGAATCGCTCCGTGACGCCTTCGCGAACTCCAAGCCTTACCAGGACCTGACCGAAGAACTGAAGCGGCTCAAGGAAAAGAAGAAGTCCATGGAGAACGAGATCCGGCGCGATTTCGAGAAAGACATGGCCAAACTCGACGAGATCAAGATCGACATCGAATCGGACAATGTCCTGCTTTCGGACCTGGCCCTGAACGCCCTGGTCAAAGGCGAGGCCGTCGAGATCAAAGACGAATACGACACCAAATACGAACCGGTGTTCAACGTGAAGTTCAGGAAGTTAGGCTAGCCTGCGGGCAAGGTCGCGCGGACCACGGCCCAGATCAACAGGAATACGGACACGGTCAGGACGAACAGGACGGCGATATTCATCAGGAACAGGCGCAGGGCTTCGGCCTTGCGCTTTTCGAAGATCAGGTACGCCGGATAACCGAGGAACAGGCTGCCGGTCACGGTGGCCGAGAGGACGAACATGAGCAGGAAGGCGACCGGTCCGAGTACGTTCGGCATGCGGCCGAAAATCCGCTCGGCGTTGTTCATGACCCAAGCGACCGCCGCGACATACGCGACCAAGCCGCCCATGCTGGCCAGGCTGACGATGAAGAGATTGGGGCGTTTCATATGTTCCGAATATAGCGCTCCGGCTTCGCCATGACAAAATTTCGGGTTTGGATTACCTTTTCCGCATGGACAAGCCCCGCCTGCTCCTCCATGCCTGCTGCGGCGTGTGCAGCGCTTACGTGCCGGAATTGCTGATTCCGGACTTTGACGTGACCGTGTATTACGAAAATTCGAACATCTACCCGCAGGAGGAATATTTCCGGCGGCTGGATGCGGCCAAAGCCATGGCCCGGAAGTACGGGCTGGAATTCATCGAACCCGCCTACTCCCCCGACGACTGGGAGCGGACGGTCCGCGGCCGCGAGCAGGACGGCGAGAACGGGCCGAGATGCCGTTTGTGCATCAACTTCCGGCTCGACCGGACGTTCGCCTTCGCCCGGGAGAACGGCTTTGCCTGGGTCGCCACGACCTTGAGCGTCAGCCGGCGCAAGAATTCGGAGATGATCAACGAAATCGGAGCGCTCCTGGCCGACCGTTACGGCCTCAACTTCCTCGGGAAGGACTGGAAAAAGCGCAATGGCGAAAACCTATCTCAAGAACGCGCCAAAGCCGCCAACATCTACCGCCAGACTTACTGCGGCTGCCGGTATTCGATGTGATGATCGATCCGACCGACGATTGACGCTTGTCGCTCTCCATGCTTATATCGGCATGTACCTTGCATGGAGGCGGGCATGAACGCTAAAGAAACCATCAACTTCCTGAAACCCAAGGGCGGATTCAAAACCGTCATACAGACGCGCGGTGCAAAAATCGTCCTGCGCACGAAATTCCACGGTCGATATCTCAAAACCCTGACAGCTGAGTCGTGCGTCCTGTCAGAGGATGCCGATACCGGGGCGAAAATCTTGTTGCGCTTGGAGCAGGTCCGTTGCCGGGAAGAAGGCAGCGATTTCGGAGTCTCCGATGATGCGCTCCTGATAAATCCAGGCTGCCTGACCCTGAGCCTGAACGTCGACGGCGGGTTCCTGGGACTGATCACCGACCTCGAGTTAGGAAAGGTCATGACCCCGGAAGAGCTGCGGGACGCCATCCAGCAGGAGCATAAAGACATCCTGCGGCAGGTCGCCAAGGCCCTGGCGAATGAGAAGAACTCGCAGACGCTGCAGCGCATCGTCAAGCTCCATTTCCCCAGCGAACCGGACCCAGCATCACGTTTCTCCGACATCGGCGACGCAGACGTGCTCCAAGGCGGAGCTTGTAGCCCGAAGTAGCGCCCCATCCCCTCGCGCAACCCCGGAACTCACCGGGGCTTGTTTTATACCAGGACTTTGACACGGACGGGATTTTGTGTTACTTTGTGTCTAATTTACACCTATGCCAATCGAACTCAAGGACCAAAAAATCGGGGTGGCCGTGGATTCGGTCATCTTCACCATCAAGGACGGCGAGCTGGCGGTCCTGCTCATCAAGATGAAGAAGAAGCCGTATGCCGGAACCTGGGCTTTCCCCGGCGGCTTGATCGAACAAACGGAAACGACGGAACATGCGGCCCGCCGCATCCTGAAGGAACAGACCGGCGTATCAGACGTTTACCTGGAACAGCTCGGGACGTTCGACGAGCCGAAGCGCGACAAAGCGGCACGGGTGGTCAGCGTGGCTTACTTCGCTTTGGTGCCCGAAGCCGAAATCGAACTGCTGGACAACGAGAAATACGCCGAAGCCGCGCTTTGGCCGGTCAGCCGACTCCCCCGCTTCGCCTATGACCACGAACGGATGGCCGAAACCGCGGTCCAGCGCCTCCGGGCCAAACTGGAATATACGAACGTGGCCTGGAGCCTGCTGCCCGAAGATTTCACCCTGACCAAGCTCCAGCAGACCTACGAAAGCATTCTGGGACGAGCCCTTGACAAGCGGAACTTCCGTCGCAAAATCCTGTCGCTCGGCCTGATAAAACCGACAGGAGGGAAACAGTCCGGCGGCAAGCACCGCCCGGCCCAGCTCTACCACTTCAAACAGCGGAAGCTGGTCTACATGGATATCCTGTAGTAAAACGGCCCGACACGGGCCGTTTTTTCGATATTTACCAATTGACTTAGTGTGTACTTGACAATATCTAGAGCCGGGTCTAAGTTAGGGGTGTCGGATATGACACCCCGCATCTTGACTTGAGCGGCAAAGCTGGTATACCAAGCCGGCTTGTCCGGACGGGCAAGCACCTTGGACAACTGAACGATCAAGGAGCCTGCACCATGCCCAAACCGAGCATCGAAAGCCTCATCCTTTCCGCCGATCCAGCCACGCTGTTCGGCGAAATCCGCGGGGTCACGCCCGAACAAAGGCTCAGCGAGCTCGACATGAAGTACCGGGGCTTCACCTTGGTGCTTCCGGTCGATGCGGACGAAGCCAAAGCCAAGCTCGACCAGCTCTACGACGCAGCCAAACTGGTCCTCGGGATCACGCCGGCGACGGTCAAGAATCCTTTGCCGGAGACCCCGTTGAACGTCATCACGGCCTTCCCCGGACGATTCGAGCTCAGCGAGCCGCTGTGGCAAGACGCGCTCTGCGACATGTATGCCGGCGTGCGTCGGTTGAACGGCGAATCCCTCCCCTGCACCGCCCGGCTGGCGGCCGAAGAGGAATGCAACGGATTCATCCAGCGCGAAGCCCACGTCCTGGCCAAGCTCGGGGCCAACGCCCCGACGGCCGATCCGTTCCACAGCCATTTCCGGCGCTACCTGCCGGCCATGCTGGGAGCCTTCTCGACCGCCCGCGGCGACGCCAAGGAATCCCTTTGCGGCATTCTGCTCGAGGACCTGGCGGAATTCAGGACGCTCGAGGAAGTCCGCGAGGCTTATCCCGAGGGTGTGGAATTCCAGACCGCCGTGTGGATGTTCAACCGTCTGCTCGAGGGCCTGGGATACGCGCATCGCCAAGGCATTATCCACGGCGGCCTCATCCCGCCCAACGTCCTCATCCGAGCCGAAGACCACGCGGCCAAGCTCATCGGCTGGAACGCCGCGGTCGTCGACCCCCAGCGGACCGGCGACTACGTCAGGCTGATGAACAACGATTTCATCGGGTTCTACCCTCCGGAGATACTGGAGAAGGAACTGCCGACGCCGGCAGCCGATATCTTCATGGCCGCCAAGTGCCTGGTCTACGTGCTGGGCGGCGAAACCGACACCGACAAGATGCCGGACAGCGTCCCCGACTACCTGCAGAACTTCCTCAAGAGCTGCCTTATCCTGAACCCTTACCAGCGGCCGCAAGACGCTTGGCAAGTGCGCGACGAGTTCTACCGCTTCATGCAGGACAACTACGGTCCGCCGCGGTTCCACCCGTTCGCCATGCCGCCGCGCAAGCAGCCCGAAAACGCCGACTGAAAGGACGGTACCGATCATGGGCAAGACCAACTGGAACGATTCCTACTTCCGCGAACGTCAGCAGTCCCGGGCCGCGCAAGGCCTGGACGCGTTCGTCCACAACCAGCGGATGCAGAACGCCGAGGCGAGCGAACGCCACTGCCATCCGGCCATGGACCTGCGGCGGAAGCCGCTGCGCGAAAGCCGCGACAGCGAAAAATTCCCCGAGTCGCTCGCCATCACCGTCTTCTTCGACGAGACCGGCTCCATGGAGACGGTCCCGCGCACCCTGCAGAAGAACCTGGACAAGCTCATGGGTTCGCTCCTGCGCAAGGGCGTGAAAGACCCCCAAGTCATGATCGGCGCGATCGGCGACGCCGTGAACCATGAAATCGCCCCTATCCAAGTGGGCGAATGGGAAACGGACCTCAAGATCGACGACTGCCTGGGCCAGCTCTTCCTCGAAAAGAACGGCGGCGGCAACGAGCATGAATCCTACGACCTCGCGCTCTACGCCATGGCGCGCCACACCAGCATCGACTGCTGGGACAAGCGCCAGCGCAAGGGCTACCTCTACATCATCGGCGACGAGCTGCCGTTCGAGCGGATCAACCGGAAGATCGTGAAGGCGTACATCGGCGACGACCTCGACGAAGACATCCCGCTCGAAAGCATCGTCAAGGAAGTCCAACGACGGTTCGAGGTCTTCTTCGTCATGCCGACGGGGCTGGGCTGCTACGAGCCGGGCTTCTACCGGCGGGTCGAACGGCGCTGGAGCGAGCTGCTCGGCGCGGAACGCGTGTTCAAGCTCTCGGATCCGAGCCAGGTCAGCGACCGGATCGCCGAATCCGTCAGCCTGCTCGAACAAGCCAGGCGCGAAGGAGTCGCGACACAGGGACCTCGGGCTGCCGAAGACGGCCAAGATGCCGCGCGGCCCAAGCGCCGCTCGCGCATCACGAAGCTCTGAACTCCGCCCGTTCCGTCGCGGGGACGCCTATCCTCGGCGTCCCCGCCCCCCCCTTCAACGACAGGATCACCAGGAGAAACGACCATGAACAGCGAAAGGCATGCGATCCTGGTCGCCGGACTCGCGTTCGGCGACGAATGCAAAGGCAAGACCGTGGCCCACCTGGCGCAAACCAGGAACGTCCACACCATCGTGCGCTACAACGGCAGCAGCCAGGCGGCACACAACGTGGTGACCGACGATGGCCGCCACCATACCTTCGCCCAAATCGGCAGCGGCAGCTTCACGCCGGGCGTCAGGACGCATCTTTCGCGCTTCATGCTGGTCAACCCCGTGGCGTTCCTGCCCGAGGCCCGACATCTGGCCGAACTGGGCGTCACAGACATCCTCAGCCGCGTGACCGTAGACCGAGACGCGCTCGTCACTACTCCGTTCCAGATCGCCATGAACCGGCTGCGCGAAATGTCGCGCGGCAAGGACCGCCACGGCAGCTGCGGACTCGGAGTGTACGAGACGTTCAGGGACAACGTGGACCATGGCGACGCCGTGATGTTCGTCCGCGACCTTGAGGATCCGACGGTGATGGAACGCAAGTTGCGCTTCATCCAGGAACTCAAGCTCGCCCAAGCCCTGAAGCTCCCCGGCATTTCGGCGGACGACCCGTATGCCCGCAAGCTGCTGGACATCCTGAGCGACCCGTGGGAAATCGGGCATTGCACCGATTGGTTCAACCGCTTCATCCGAAGCGTGACGCCGGTCGACGGCAGCTACCTCACGGAAGTCCTGGCGCGCGACGGCACGACGGTGTTCGAAGGGGCACAAGGAGTCCTGCTCGACGAGTGCGGATTCTTCCCCTATTCCACGCCGACCAAGATCACGTTCGCCAACGCCGAGCGCCTGCTGGCCGAAGCCCACTTCCGCGGCGACACGACCAAGCTCGGAGTCATGCGCACGTACTTCACGCGCCATGGCGCCGGCCCTCTCGTGACCGAAGCGGACTTGGGGCAAGGATTCGACGAGCCGCACAACCGCAGCGACAACTGGCAGCAGGACTTCAGGCTCGGGCATCTCGACCTGGTGGCCCTGCGCTATGCGCTGGACGTATTGGGAGGCGTGGACGAAATCGCGCTCACCCATCTCGACCGCATCGGCGGGGAAACCGTCCAGGCCTGCACTACCTACACGACGCCGACGGCGCCGGACGCGAACCTGTTCAGCGCCCGGGACAAGACCATCACGGCCATCAAAGCCGAGGGTGCGCCGAGCCTCGAGCGCCAGGAACGGGTCACGCGGGCCATCCAGGCGGCCAAGCCCATGCTCACACCCCTGCCGACCGCCCAAAACGCATTCATCGAAGGCTTGGAATATGCCCTGCGCGTCCCGGTGACAGTCTGTTCGACCGGGCCCAAGACGGGCGCCACCTTCGAACGGCCGATAGCAGCCAAGAAAGCGGCTTGGTTGGACCGAAATACATGCTCCCCGTGAGTATTGACGCGGCGGCCTGCAAATGCTTAAATCGCTAACCGGCCCGGATACGGACCGTTACCAGGCACTTTCCACCAACAGACCGAGGTGACCATCATGAGCGACTCCCCTGACTCGAACGTTGCAGCAACCGCGGAACCGGCGGTCGAACCTGCGGTTCCAGCCGTACCCGAAGCCTCGCCCAAGTGGCAGCAGATCGTAGGTGCCCTCGCCAAGACCATCGGACAGCCATACGAGAAGGTCAGCAAGGCGTTGGTCGACCTTGTCGGCACTGCGGATGACGAGAGCCTCGCATCCCTCGCCGATCCGGAATGTTGCAGCAACGAACTGCTCCTGGGCAGAATCAACTCCGCATTCCCCGGCATCCCCGTCGTCAAGCTCAACAAGGCCATCAAGGACCTGCGGGCGTCGGCCAAGCCTGCCGAGGCAGCCCCCGCGACCGCCAAGCCCGCGGCCGCGCCCATGGGCATGAGCCTCATCACGCTGCCCGAACCGCCTTCGGACGAAGGCTTCCTCGAAGCCCTGCGCGTCGGCGGCGTGGCCAAGATGAGCGCCACGGACGTCAATGCGGCGCTCCGTGTGATGCTGGCCAAGCAGATAGGCGTCTACGACCTGCCCGAACAGCTGGGCGAGATGATGGAGAGGCACGCCGAAGAGCTCGACGAGCCAGTCGGCGAAAGCTTCTACGCCCTGCAGAAGCAGATCGGCGAACGCCGCTACGGCGAGATCCTCCAGGCCATGGGCGTCCCCGGCCACTTCGTGAGCGAAAGCCGCAAGAAGAAGCTGCTCTCGCGCATGGACAACATGTGGTCGCTGCTCGCCGGCTTCCAGGGCCGCCTCGACTCCTGGCAGAAGCAGTGGCAGGACAAGATGATCAATCCGGCCGCCATGATGGCCGGGTTCTCGGCCATGCTGAGCGGCGGGATGGCCGGCGGCATGCCGTGCATGATGGACCATCCGGACGTCGCGCCGGTCATCGACGCGGCCGCGAGCGTCATCGACGTCTTCAACAAGATGTTCGCCGGCACCGGCATCCCGGTCGCCCGGGCCATGGCCCAGGACAGCCTGCGCATCAAGCAGCTGCTCGAGAACCCCGGCCTGCCGGCGGCGGTCGGCTGCACGACGCGCGACGAGATGCTGAAGAAGCTGGGTGCGGCCGTCTCAGCCGACTATGTCCGGCTCGAGAAGGACCTCGTGACGTACGTCCTGGCGGTCATGAAGCTGGCGGCCGGCGAAGTCGCGACCGAGCAGCAGCCGCTGTACCTCATGGCCCTGCAGAACCGCGGGATGAACATCCCCTGGGAGCGGCTGCAGAGCCTCAAGGCCGCGGCCAAGCCCGCGAAGAAAGGCCCCAACGGCGGCGACACCGACGCCGACGGCCGCCCCTTCCAGCGCTACTGATCGTTCTTTCCCACCTTCCGGCGGAGCCAATCCTGGTTCCGCCCTTCCCCCAAGGATTCGACCCGGTCGAACCATTGGGCCGAAGCCCCGGCACGTCCAACGTGCCCAGAACCTTCCAATCCAACGATCCGAAAAGGAGACGTGCGCATGAGCGGAAACAGCTATCGCGGATACACCGGCAGCGTCGGACGGGATTTCGAGGCCTACCGCAGCACCGGCGAAACAGAAGCCGAACGCCGAGAGGCGGAACGGGCCCGCGCCGAGCGCTCGCGCCGGCTCGAGGAAGACCGGGCACGCATGGCCGCCAGGAGCGCCAAGCCCCGCGAAACGCGCAACGAGCGCGAGGTCTACGATTCGCGCCTCGTCCGGCTCGAGGTCAAGGCTCCGGACGCCAAGGCCGAAAGAGTCCATGTGGTGCTCATCGACAACTCCGGGAGCAACGAGAAGATCGCGGAGCACCTCAAGGGATCTTCCGGGTACCTGCTGGCGGTGCTCAAGGCCATCGATCCCGGCTCGCGCATCTGCTTCGTCTATTTCAGCGACCACTGCGACGGCCCGCGCATCTGGCAGCCCGTGGATTACGTGGCGCCGGACGAGAAGGGCGACAAGGTCCTCCATTCCTCCATCCGGCACGTGGCTGCGGCGGGCGGCGGAGACGCGCCCGAGGCCATCGAGTGCGCGCTGTGGGACGCCTGCGACCTGCCGTTCGGGCACGTGCAGGACCGACGGCTCTATCTCGTGACAGACGTGGTGGCCCACGGCATGGGCCTGCGGGGAGACGACGGCTGTCCGCGGCAACGGGACTGGAAAGAGTCCCTCAAGCGCGTGCACGAGACCTATCGTTCGCTCGAAGTCGTCGGCTGCGGCATGGAGCGCGACTGCGCGGAGCTGCAGAAGAAGTTCATCCTGGACAAGAAACGCCTGCCCTTCGACCTCATCGACCTCTCGAGCATCAAGTCGCACGAGCACCGCTGCGGCATCACGGGCAACGCCATCCTGTTCCTCATCGCCCGCCACCAGGGCAACCAGACAGTCGAGGCGTTCCTGATGACGCTCTACGAGAAGTGGCTGAAGGAGCCCATCTTCGGCGCCAACACCGACATGAACGCCCGCGAGGCCATCCGGCGCTTCGGAAAGTATGTCGAAGCCCCGCAGGAAGACATCCAGAAGATGCTCGATAAGGTCTTCAGCTGACGCCCCTCCCCGGATCGTGGTCCTCGGGCCGCACTGCTCTCGCGGTGCGGCCCTTTCTTTTTCCACCGAGTTCCGACGCTTTGGACGCACCTCCTTCGTGAGGCGCCTCCAAGTTCGTCAGACCTTTCACAAGGAAAAGACCATGCCAGACACCATGACGACCGTGCTCAAGCAGATCCTCGCAGCTGCGGTCGGACTTGAAGGTCCGGCCATGTGGCAAGCCATCGACCAGGCGGCTGACGAGATCGGCCGGGATGAAGCTCTCCGCAACGGAGCGCGGGCAGCCGCCGGTTACGCGCACCTGGCGTGTTTCCCCGGGGACGGCAGGCAGCTGTTGCCGGCCATCCGGAAATTCCGCGACGCAAAGCGTTTCGACGTCATCAGAGACATCCTGGACACCGCTCTGGCGTTCGGTGAAGCGTCAGCGGTCCAGGAAATCAGGCGCATCGGCCTGCTTAACGGAGTCGCCAGCCTAGCGGTCCCCGACTTCGGCGCATGGTATCGCCAAAAAGGCGTCCGTTGGTTCGATGTTTATGAAGACCCGGACGAGCACCTGACCTTCATCGACCCGCAGGACATCGCCGCCATGAAGATGACCGCGGCGCAAGAACATCCGGAGCAGACAACCTTCTGGAAGGCGGCGGCCGGAATGGCCGACGCCGACCCGGGCTATCCGCCCGTCCGTCGCGCGTTGCTCAAGGCCATTGCCGAAGGCAAGCAAGCCATCGTGCCGACGCCGCCAAACAAGCGCGCCGACGCCAACCGTTCGTTCCGCGCCTACGCCGAAGCCAACGGCATCCGCATCTTGCGCCAACTGGCGAGCGGATTGGACGGACTGCGCCGCTGCAGCGACGTCTACCTCGCACTGGATCAGGACGGCATCACCAAGGTCTACAAGGAAATCCTGACCCACGAAGAAGAACGAATCGGCAACCTGATCGATACCGAGGACAAAATCTTCGAGGCGCTCAAAGGCTTACCGGACATCCCAAAGGTTTACGGCACCCTGGAGCTGCCCAATGGGACCAGGTTCCTCATCAGGTCCTATGCCCGCGGCCAACTGCTGACCGACTACGCCTATCCCGGCAAGCTCCTGACGAAACAGGATGCCTGCGAAGTCGTCTGCCGCCTCGCCGAAGCGCTCGGCCGGCTGCACGACAAGGGCGTGCTCTACTTGGACCTGCGGCCGGACAACGTACTCCTGGATGAACGCGGCGCCACGCTGTTCGATTTCAATGCCAGCCGGCATGACCCGTCGGCATGCGCAGGATCCCGCGAGGCGGTCGCCTACGTCCTAGACCCGAAATTCGCGCCGCCCGAAACCACGCTGCGTTGCCGGGCGACCGCGGCGAGCGACGTCTTCCAACTCGGCCTGCTATTCCACCAGCTGCTGTACGGCAAGCTGCCGTTCGTGACGCTGGACGAACTCGGCCACGGCGACGGACAACGCGAACAAGCCATCCTGAAATTCGCCCTGGCCAACGCCCTGCTGCCGTACGCACACCGGCCGGACAAGGATTTCGGCGACCCGCATCTGAAGATCATCCGGCGCATGTTGGCCAAGAAGCCCGAAGACCGTCCCACGGCCGAGGAGGTCGCGGAAAAGCTCTGGACGCCGCTGCGCGACATAAAACTCCGCGGACGCGCCGCCGGGAACAAGCGGGAAAAAAACACCGTCATCTTCCCGGCGCGCATGGGCATCCCGCACCGCGGCCACATCGACTACATCAGCCGCCTGCTGGACCTGGGCTACCACGTGAAGATCTCGCTCCAGCGCTCGTACACCATCACGGACCGCGACCCCCTGCCCAAGTGGATCGTGCTCAAGATGGTGGCGCAGTCGCTCATGGACCGCGGCTTCGACCCGAGCGCGTTCAGCTTCATGCTGACGCCGTATTTCGAGGACGACCTGCGGCACCGGCTCCATTTCTCCATGCTGCCGGGGCGCGATGATCTCGTGGCGGTCGCCTCCTCGAATCCGGACGTACCCGCGCTTTTCCCCGGCCTGCCCGTCCTGGACCAGAAAGCGATCTTCGGGGAACCGGGCGCCGCCTATGAAGACCGGTCATGGGGAGAATCCATCCGGCAAGCGGTCAAATCCGGGGATTACGCGATCTTCAGTGGCTTGGCGGCCAGCGGCATCGGGAAAATCATGACTTTCGCCGAACTCCAAGCGCACTACGCGGAAAGGCCCATCGAGTTCGTGCCGGGAAGCGTGAAGGTCTCGGTGCTGGGCCTGGACGGCAAGACCCGCACCGCCAGGGTCGGGGCATACGACCTGCCGGAAGAGACAGCGGCGCACGCCATCGGCGCGACCATCCTCGATCCCTACGCGGAGGAAACGCTGATCGCGTCGGACCGGGGAGAAAGGCTGACGCTAGCTTACGACAGCACCTTCTTCAGGGACGGCAACGAGACCATCCGTTTCGAAATCGTCCGTGAATGACTTCGACACGCCCCGGCGCGCGACTGCGCCGGGGTTTTTCGATATAAAAAAACGGCCCCGTAGGTTCACGGGGCCGCAGGAGGCAGCCAACGGCTCAGTTCAGACGGACGACATGCCCGCGGACCTTCATCCGTTCAGGACGTAAGAACACGCGGACCGCATAGAACTTGGCCTCGTCAGAGAGTTCGCCGATTCGGCTGTCCTGACCTTCTTCGCCCAAAACCCTTCCGTAATCCGCCTGCCACAGCAAGCGGATGTCAGCGCGGACGCGGCGTAGGGCGACCGCCCCGCGGCCACGCGCTGCCTTGAAGAACGCGGAGACCGGGCGTTTCATGCGCTCGTCCTTGTCGCCGATGCTTATGTCGCGCCGGCTGATGGAAGCCCCCTCGATGCCGTACCTCGGGAGCTGGGCCGCGGCGTCGAAGGCCGCGCGGCGCGTGGCGAAGGTAATGCGGTATTCGCTCCCCCGGCCGACCGGGTGCGGATGCACCAGGTAGACGGCCTGCTGATCGTAGCTCTGGCCTAACGCCGCGGCCAGCCGTAGGACCATGGCTTCGGAAGCGGCGGCCATGACCATGAGAGAGGGTTCGAACACCACCCGGCCCACCTCGGGGTTGAACCACAGACCGATCTGCGGAACCTGGTAAGCCGAGAAGACGCCCAGGCCGCGCGCCAGGCGCCGGGCGTCGATGAGGAACTGCAGGAACTCCGGGGATTCCAAACGGTGGAGCAGACCGGCGTAGTCCGTATATTCCACGTTCCTGAACGGACTCGCGGCCACGGCATGGGTATGGTCGATGGGCCCGAAGGCCTCGAATACCCGCGGATTCATGAAGCGGACAGGTTGGCTGACGGGCTTGGATGTTTCCATTTCGGACCTTCCTTGCTTGGTGAAAAGGACTGAACTACTTACCAAAAAAAGCCGCCACCGTCAAGAGGCTGCCCCATCGCGCCTCGGGATTGACAAACGGCCAAAAACCGAGTAATTTCGGTCATCAGCCCTTTTCCCATGCGATGCGGACTGAGGAGGCAGCAATGAGCACGCCCCTGGTGCGGATGCCCGAAGGTACGCCCGTCTTCCTGGCTATCCCGCAAGAAGTGGCGGACCGTTTGGCCACGACCTGTTTCCGTGGCCGCGACAAGGCGCTGGCCGGCAACTTCTCGCGTTACGACCGCTACCGGGACTTCATCCTGGACATGGAAGTCAGCGTCAGGCTGACGAAGACGGTCTACAAGGCCATCCTCGAACGCCCGGGCAAAGACAAGTTCAACTTGCGTTCCAGTATAGAGTTGCCGATGTATGTCGGCTGGAGTTCGACCGCCGACCTGTCGCTCTTCCAGCCGCACGAACTCGAACCCTTCGGGTTGAACAGCCGAGTCACGGCCTGGCGCGTCAAAGACCGGACGATCGACGCCCCGCTGACCAAGACCATCACCTTCGCCATGTGCTTCAGGCGTGACGACCACGTGTGGCGCGTCAGCTTCCACACCATCTACCCCGGCAAGGACGTAGGTCGGCTAGTCCCTTTGAACGGCGCGCGCGACATCTCGGAACGGTCGCACCAAGCCTTCTTCGGCTGGGACCATCCCGGCGAACCTATCCGACCATGAAGCGAAGCCCCGTCAACCGACGGGGCGCTTTTTATCCAAGAGCGAGATTTTTTCCGCTCGCGACATCTTCTTTATCTCCGCTTCCCTTTTCCGGGCGTAAGACTCGTTGCGTTTCGCTTCAGCCCACACCAGTTCGACCGGCCGCCGCGAACGGGTGTATTTTGCGCCTGAACCAGAATTGTGTTCGATGAGACGCCGGGCCAAGTCGGTCGTGATGCCGGCGTAGAGCGAACCGTCGCGGCAGCGGACTAGATAGACGTGCCAGCGAGGCATATCAAGCTTCCCGCCTCCGCCGTTCGGCGGCGCGGGCGCGTTTCTCGTCCAACCCCAACAGATGGCCGACCTCGTGCCAGACGACCTCGCGTATGACTTCGGCCGGCGCCCTGTCCAGGAACCGGGCTTCCGCCAGGATCGGTTGGATGAAGAGCGTGATTTTGTCGGGCATCATCCAAATTTCGTTGAAGGACCTCTCGGTGTAAGGGATGCCTTCATACAGGCCCATCAGCGTGTCGCCATGCCGCAATTTCACCGCATCCTTGGCCACGCGGCCGCAACGCTCCTCGACACAGACCGCGACATTGGCCAAAGAATCCGGAAAAGCGTCCTCGATCTCGTCGAGCGTGGAAGCGACTATGGCTTCGAATTCTCCGGGTGTCATGACGGCATGATAAGCCCGCAACCCCTCGCTTTCAAGCAAACCGGCCAGCGTGTTATCATCGCCAGATATGATGAAACGCCTATTTCTCCTGGCTTGTTCGACCTGCCTGACGGCCGGACTGCTCCCGGCTTCGGTCCTGGCCGCAGACGCTCCCCTGGCCCAGACGACCTCCACACCGGCCATCGCGGAGCCGAGCGCCCCGTTGGTCCAATACCTCAAAGTCGATGCCATAAAAACCGGTCAAAAGCTGGCGGCGCAGGCCGCGGACCGGCCGACCAGCATCCTGTCGCCCCTTGGCAGCATCGTCATGACCACGAGCTCGAGCCTCGAATTCTTGAGGACGGGGTACTGGAAGGCCACGGTCGGGAAATATCATTTCGCCCTGCGCGACACTGCGCCCAAGCGCTTCAGACTCATCAGCCAAAAAGCCCGGCTGACGACCACGGGCGCAATCTTCAACCTGCAAGTCGCGGCCGACGGCGTGATGCGGGTCGAGGTCTTGAGCGGATCGGTCGTGCTTTCCCGGGCGAACGGTGCTTACCCGGTCACGGTCAAAGCCGGCTTCAAGGCGACCTCCGGCATCGGCCGGACCGCCAAACCGACAGCCGCCACGGGCTACGACCGTTGGTATGCGGACATCCCGGCTTCGTCCGACCTGCTGGAGGAATCCTGGGTGCTGGCCAAGGCGGCCACGCGCTACGAGCGCGACTGCACGGTCACGACCATTTCGGCCATGCCGACCCAACAGCTGACCCCGGAGGAAGCGGCTGCGCTGGAAGGGTTCAACCGGGGACTTGAGGCGTTCAAGGTCAAGACCGTCGACAGCTACCAGCTGGCACAATCCCTGCTGTCCACAGCCAAAGAAAAAACCACGGAACTCCAGAAATTCGGGGGCAAACTCTATTTCGACGGTTCTTGGCTGTACTATCCGGCCGCGGCGACCGGGACCTGGAGCAAATTCCCGGACAAGGAATTCAACAACTACATGTTCAAGTTGGCCCGCGAAAAGGACATGGCCTACGACTTTGACAAGCCGTCGTTCAAATTCGCGGAGTGGATGGAGCGGGGCCAAAACAGATTTGCGGTCTTCGAGGGCAGCCTTTCGCCCGAGGCCAGCGATGCCCTGATCAAGAACTCGATTTCGCAAAACATGCCGCCGACGCAGGAGTTGGCCAAGTCGCGGATTTTCCTGGCCGAGACCGGTGGACAACCCTGGATCAAGTACGACAACAGCATCAAGGTCTACAGCGGCAAAGTCCTCTTCACCTTGGTCGAAACGTGCAATCTGAGATACGGCACAAGCGTCAACATCAAGCCGCCGGCGGCCAAGGAGGTCGCGCCGGAAATCGGCAGGCAGGAAATGCAGGCGGTCGTGGAATCGGTCCGCTGACGAAAAACCCCGGGTCAACGCCCGGGGTTTCGGTTGGTTCTGGATAAATCATCTCCGACGGCCGAAATGGCGGCGGCCGCGGAAGCCGGGAGCGGCGGCTTTTTTGTCGGGCGGCAGCGAAGCCGTCGACGAGACCGTCTTATCGACGGTCAGGCCGGGGAGCTTGGCCAGCGGCAGATAGACGCGGGTCAGCCGCTCGATTTCCTGGACTTCCTTCCTCTGGTCCGGCGTGGCGATCGAGATGGCCTTGCCCGTCTCCCCTGCCCGGCCTGTGCGGCCGATGCGATGGACGTAATCCTCGGCCTGGCTCGGCAGGTCGAAATTGACGACCAGTTCGATATTCTTGACGTCGATGCCGCGCGCCGCGATATCGGTCGCGACCAGGACGCGGTATTTGCCGGTCTTGAAGCCGTCCAACGCGTCGCGCCGTTGGGCCAATGAACGGTTGGAATGGATCTCGGCCGAGGGATGGCCCCAACCGCGCACGGCGCGCGCGACCTTCTTGGCCCCGAACTTGGTGCGGGTAAAGACCAGCACCGAACCCCGGTTCTCCTGCAGCAGGCGTTCGAGCAACCGCAGCTTGTCGTCCTTCTGGACGACATACAGCTCCTGCGCGACCTTTTCGGCGGTCGTCCCCGGCCGGGCGATCTCGATCTGGACCGGCAACTTCATGTAGGTCCCGGCGAGCTTGAGGATCTCCGCCGGCATGGTGGCCGAAAACAGCATAGTCTGCCGTTCTTTCGGCACCTCGCGCAGGATCTTGTTGATCTGCGGGGCGAAACCCATGTCGAGCATGCGGTCAGCCTCGTCCAGCACCAGCACGCGCACGTCGGCCAGGCTGACCGTGCGCTGGTCAAGATGGTCGATGAGGCGTCCCGGCGTGGCGATGATGACGTGCGGATTCTTGGCGATGGCCTGCTTCTGCAGGTTCATCGAGGCGCCGCCGATGAGCACGGCGGTCCGCAAGCCGATGCCTTTGCCGACCTGCTGGAAAACCTCGTCGGCCTGGAGAGCCAGCTCGCGGGTCGGCAGGATGACCAGCCCTCGGCCTTTGGCCTGGGCCAGGCGCTGGATGAGCGGGATGCCGAAAGCCAGGGTCTTGCCGGTCCCGGTTTGGGCGACGCCGATGATATCCTTGCCCTCGATGGCGACCGGGATGGATTTCTGCTGGATGGGGGTCGGGGTCTTGAACTTGAGCTTCCAGAGTATCTCCAACAGTTTCGGCGCGATACCGAGCCCGTAGAAGCCTGGCGGCAACTGGGTGGTTTGGGTCATATGGCGCCAGTGTATAGGTAATATCCGAAAAGGTCACGTCTCGAAGACGGGCCATAGACCCCGGGTCTCGGCGCTGCCTCGCCCGGGGTGTCAACCATATATGACATCACGGCCAGCGAGCCGGGATCTCTTGTACGCCCTCAGAACCCCATTTCCTCCAATTTCGAGTCGATATTCGCCCGGATGGCAGACGGCTCCTCGTCCAAAGATTCTTGGATGAGGGTGTTGATCATGCCCATCACCGCGCCCACCCGCTCCTTGGGGATGGGCCGGCCGGTCTGTTTGGCGCGCTGGGTGATGTAGGTGTTCTGCCTGCCTCCGGCATCGGCGAACACCAGCTTCAGGACAGCCTCCAACTTTTCCTTGAGGGCTTTTTTCTCGGCTTTTTGCCGCGCTTCCAGCTCATCCCGTTTTTTCGCTTCGACTTTCGCCAGATAATTTTCGGTCGCTTGGCGGGCGAGTTTCTTGGCGGCTTCCTTGCGCCGTTCCTCGAGATCCGGACGGAGACGCTCGATCAGCTCCATGAAATCGTCATCGATCCAACCCTCGCCGAAATCAGTCGCGCGTTTGCCCCGGTAATCCCCGCCGCGCGCCATCTTGTCCAGCTGCATCGTGATGGCATCGAATTTCCCCGGCTCATCACGCTCAAGCGCAAGGAGCTCCTCGAGCTTACCCATGAAATTCTTCGGCAACCGCCGCGCGATGATGACGTCGCCTTTGGGGAATTCCGGATTCAGGCGAAGCTCGGCCTTGAAGCCGTGGCGACGAAGGTACTCGACGCGCGCCATATCAAGCTCGAACATCGCCTTCTGGCCCTCCTCCAGCTTGCGGATGGCGATATCGCGGGCCTTGCCCGGCTGTTCCGGGACTTCAGTATTGGTCAAAGCCGACGCCACGCAAGTATCGTGCCAGTGCCCTTGGCTCATGCCATAGCTCGCCGGTTGGTGTTTTGCTTTGTCCTGGCAGCAGGTCATGGCGATGAGCATCGGGCTTTCCGAATCTATCCATTGCCGAATGATGTCGTCGGTCAAGGTGCCGCAGGCATGCTTGGCGACGACAATCGCGTCCGGCCGGATATGCGCGTCCTGGAGATATCCGGTGTTGTGATGGGCGACTTTCTCGAGTTCGTGGCGGAAGGGCAAATGATCAATTATGGTGTGCATAAAGTCATCCACGCCTTCCTGGGGATCCACGATCTCGACATCCTTGATTTCCTTGCCGCGGGCCAAAAGCTGCGAGCTGACGGCCAAACCCAAATCACCGGCGCCGCCGGCCATGTCGATGACCGCATGGATGCCCTCCGGCATCTTGGGCAGCATCTCGTCCACGATGCCGTTTACGTAGCGCAGTTCCTCGACCTTCTGTTTCATCTTACGCCAAACTTCCTCGGAGGTGACTTCACGGTCATGTTCCGTGACGGCCTTGCCCTCCTGGGCTCGTTCCCGGCGCAGTTTTTCCATGGCATCCAAATAAACGTACATGGAACGGACCTGGAGCATCTTCTCGTAGAACTCTTCCCGCGGACTGGAGAGCGCGGTCGTGGCTGCAGCCTCCTGATCCAACCCCTTGACCATGGGGACACGCAGGAAGCGCTTGCGCTCCCAGTGTTCACGGTCGGCTTTTTCGTCCTGGATGAAGGCTTTTTCGGTGGTCTGGATGACCCGCGTGTGTTTCGTGGCCGAATCGGCGACTTCAATGGCCTCGCGTTCATCCTGGAAAGCTGAGGCGATGGAGCGGGCCAGCTCGAGGTTGCGGGACAGGATGACCAACAGTCCGCGATGGACTTTTTTCACGACCTCCTGGCCTTGGGGATTCACGAAAAGCGTCACTTGGCGCTTGGGGTCGCGGGGGTCCTTGACCACCTTACGGGTCAACCCGCAGCTCTCGATCAGACGGTCGCTGATGAGGCCGCGCGCACCGACATACACCCAACCTTCGGCATCCTGGGCGACGCCGACTTCGCGGCCCATCAAAGCCATGGGCAAAAAGGTGCCCAAGCCTTCGCCGCGCAGCACCATCTTGTCCTCGGGTTCCTCGATATCCCGGCCCTTTCCGTCCTTGCGTTTCAGGAACTGGACCGCCTCCGCCGCGACGTCCAAGGCGTGTTCTTTGGACTCCCGGAAATATGCCTCGGGGTCATCTGCGGCGCGCTCCAGGTTGGACTGGACGCGTTGGGCCTGTTCCTGGAATTCCCGGTCGTTCAGGTCCATTTCGCGCTCGTAGCCGATGCTGGTGGCGCCATTGAGGATGTACCAAGCCTTGATCTCCGGGGAGTCGGCCCGGGCCAGTTCTTTGGCGTATTCCCATGGGCCGTTCTGCTGGATATCGACGCTCATGGCCAACAGGTTCTGGTAGACCATCTCGGCTTCCTCTTCGGTCTGGGCGAGCTTCCTGCAGACATCCCGCACCTTCTCGCGGGTTTGTTCATACGCCAAGGCGGCGACTTCGTTCAGACCGATGCGCAAACGGTCGCGTAAGGATTTCAGGCCGTTGGCGGAGGTGAATTCATCAAGCTGGCGGCCGATCTCCTCTTTAGAAGCGGGACGGCTCTTCACCCCCCGTTCGGCGGGTCGGAACGGGCTGCTGTCGGGCATGCGGATTGTCATATTGGGACCAATATACAATATGTCCATACGCTGCGCAGGCCGGATGACGATGCCCTGCGGAAATCCATTCCGCGCCCGTGCTGATGTGGACGATATTCCACACCCCGCACCTCCTCCAGCCATTGTTCGACGAGCGCTTGTTTGGTAAGATTTGACGACTGCAGATGAAAACATCTTTCGAAAAAATCAATCGTTGGTTCCGGATCGAGGAAACCGAAAAACCCTGGATCTTCGCCCTGCTGGGCGGGATCCTCTTCGTCTCGGCGGCCAACACGCTGTCCTGGAACCTGCTCCAAGCCTTGGTCATCAAGCGGCTTGGGGTAGCCTGGCTGCCGCCCTTCTTCATCGCCAGTTCCTTCGCGTTCTCGCTCGGCGGCTGGTACGCCATCAGGTTCCTCAGGCGTTTCCCCGGCCTGATCCAAGGCATCGACATGTCGATGCTGGCCCTGCCCCTCGCCCTGGTCTTCGCCGTCACCCAGCAATTTTTCGTCAAAGAATCGGGACTGCCCGTAATCGTCGGATTCGTGGCGCTGGGACTGATCATCACGACCTCGCTCCTCTACATCGGCCTGCATAAGCTGCTCAGCGCCTCGGCCGACATCTTCAACGTCGAACAGGTCCAGCGGTTCGAACCGATCATCATGAGCGCGATGCTGCTGGGCGCGCTATTGGCCGGCTCCCTTGCCGCGACCTTGAGCCCGCGGCTGAACAACACGGCGATGTTCATGGTGGTGCCGGGCCTGTTGCTCGCGGCGGCGCCTTTCTGTATCAGGCTGAGCCAGCTGGCCAAACGCAACTCGCTGGGCGCGATGATCATGGAATCGGCTCCCAAACCGACCAAGACACTGACGAACGGCTGGGGTTTGGGGAGGGTCTATAAGGACAAGGACCTGCGGCTCTTCGTCTATCTGCTCGGGGCCGTCATGGCGCTGTACATGGTCTTCATGCGGATCTTCAGTTACGAATTCGCGATCGCGACCAACAACCGGTTCGCGACGGAAAACGAACTGAACGCCTTCGTCGGGACCTATACCGCGATCCTGAGCGTCACGACCTTCGTTTTCGTGAACACCGTGCAAAGATGGATGTTCCGGAGATTCGGCCTGACGCAAAACCTGCTCATCCCTCCCCTCATCGTCATGGCGGGCGTCTTGGGCATGTTCTTCTGGCCGATTTTCCCCATCGTGATCGCGGCCGTCTTCTCGAGGGAGGTCATCATCTACCTGCAGAAATCATCGGTCCACTTCCTGCTGAGCAGCGTCAGCGACTACCAGCGCGCCCAAGCCTGGTCTTGGCTCAACGGGCTGCCCCTGACTCTCGGCACGCTGTTGGGCAGCGGCTTCTTGGCCGCCGTGGCCTACTTGATGCCGGATGCCGACGCGCAAACGGCCATCCGCGTGGTGGCGGTCTTCGCCTTCGAGTTCCTGCTGCTGCGCCTGTTCATCACCTGGCACGTCAAACAGACATACCCGAAAGTCCTGCTGCACGGGCTGAAGGAAGGCGACTTCAAGACCCGCGTCCGGACCATGGAAGCGCTAGCAGAGGCCAAGCACATGAAAAACCGGCCCCTGGCCGAAATCCTGGACATCATCCGCGATCCGCAAGAACCGGTCATGCTGCGCTCGGCCGGCCTGAAGACGCTTTCCTCCATCGGCGACCCGTCGGTCCTGCGCGTGGTCGGCAAGTTGTTCCATGCCAGCGACCCGGAATTGAGGCGCGCCGCCTACCGCACCATCGCCTCATTCCGCTATACGCCCGAACAGCTGTTCGATTTCGGCTTCTCCCGGCAGACGCTCCTGAAGGAGCTGCGGCGCGCCTATGCCATCGAAACCCCATCCGAGGCCATAGAGGACATCTTCCAGGCGATGATATCGCTGCGCGATCCGGACATCGTCTCATTCCTCCAGCGCCTGATGGCCGAGACGACCGACGACATCCGCAGGAACTGCCTCCACAGCCTGCGCTCATTCCAAGATCCGGGGATCATCGACGCCGTCAGGCCCCACCTCATATCGAAGAATCCCGAAATCAAAGCCATGGCCATCAAAGCCTTGTGGCAATTCACCTGGGAAAGGCGCCTTATCCGGCCCCATGTCGACGAGCTGCTCCAGTCACCTCCAGATTCGAAGGCAGAATTTTTCGGCTTTTACCTGATTGGAGCCTTGAAACTCAAGGAAGAAAGGAATCGATTGTTCGGGGCATTGAAACAAACCGAAGGCAAGAACCGTTTGGCGGCCGCCATCGCCCTATGCAAATTGGGCGAAGAAGCCGCCTTCAAGACACTGGAGGACGCGTTGCGCCAAGGCAGCGCGCATGATGCCTATGAAGTGGCCCGCTTGGCCGACCATTCGGACGTCGAGGAGCGCGAGCGGAAGCGCATCCGGTCGCTAATCCACCTCCATCACCTGCATTATCCAGAGAGTTCGCCGGTGACCGAACCGCTGCGCGTCAGGCTGTGCGACATCCCCAAAGACTGCCTGCGTGACCTGCGGAGCAGGTACAAGAAACCCGAAGACGCCCTCAATCTCGCCAAGATCGAAAACGCGCTCAAGAACATCCGACGGCTCCCGGAAACCAAGGGGCGCGTCGCCTTGCTGGGGCTGGATAACGACTGGCTCGAGATGTCCAGCGTCACCTTATTGGCCCATGGTTACAAAGTCAGGACGATCAAGGCCCTGGCCGACAGGCAGCCCGAAGAGATCCTGGTCGGATTCGATGAGGCCGGCGACTTGGGCGGAGACGCCATTATCCTGACGGCCGATCCCGACGCCCAGGGAGAGAACCGCCTGCTCCGGACCAACTATACCCCGTCAAAATTGCTTACGCTGCTTCCCTACGCGAATACCGCGGACCAAAACGCAAAAGCCAACCCGTTCCTCGCATCATCCGAAGCTTAACCCACCGGGGGATCCTTCAGGCGGGGAAAAATCACTTCAGGTAGTCCAGCTGCGTATAGACATTGCTCGCGTTCCAGATCAGCCAGCCCGAAGCGCCGGCATCCCGCGCCGCTTTGATTTGGGCTTTAACCTTGGCGGCGTCATATTCGGCCCCGAGGTCGAAATCCTGGATCCAGGGGCGGAACTTCTGACGTGCCGCAACCGCTTCCGTCGACGTATTGGCGATACCGAGCGTCCCGACGCCCTTATCGAGGGTAAGTTTGACGACCTCATACGGGAACAAGGCCGGATTGGCGAAGCCCTCGAAACCCCGGGCATAGTGCGAGGGATAAGCCATGGGCGAAACGAAGTCCGCGAAAGGATAGGCGTCAGCCAGCCTTTGGCCGATATTCAGATCATCCGAAGCGCAGAAGGTCAGGCCGAACAAATCAAATGAGACAGGAATGTGTTCTTTTTGGAGGGTTCCGCCAACGCGCTCGAAGAAAGCCCGCATGACCTCGGCTTTGGTCCGCTTCCCGTCGTGGACGGGATAGCGGATGGCCGAAAGACGGCCGTCCGAGGCGAAACGCACGTAATCGAACTGGATTTCGTCGAAACCGCGCGAGTACGCTTCGCGCGCCAACAACAGGGCGTAATCCGCGACTTGCGGCGCCGCCGGATCGAGCCAAGCCACGCCGGTCTTATCGCGCCAGGCTCCCCCGCGCTCATCGCGCAAAGCAACCTCAGGATGGAGCTTGCCGAAGGCGCCGTCGCGCATGACCGCGATGCGGGCTATCCGATAAATACCTTCATCCCGAAGACGCGTAAGGAGCGCGTCCAGGTCTCCGATAGCCAGTTCGCGGCCTGCATAACCCTCCAAGTCAGGATCGTTCGGCGCGAACGCGAGTTCGCCGCCATCCAACTTAAGGTCGATGACGACGCTGTTCAGGCGCGAAGACGAAGCATAAGCCACGAGGCCATCGACCCGCTTCGACCCCGCGGTCCAAGCCGTCAGATAGATCCCCCGAACCTCGTCCGGCAGGGCGACATGCTCGATTTCGGGCTTCTGGGCTTCGGAGCTGACTTGTCCGCCCATGGCTGCCCCTGGCGTCGTCGAGGAAGACGCTGACGCACTCCCGTTGAATCCCGGGGAGGGTGACGGGCGGCACCAAACCGAAAAGCCGACGCCACAAAGAAGGATGAGCAGGGCTATCGAACCGCTGAAAAGGCGGATGCTTCGCGCCTGCGGCAATCGCTTCGGTTCCAGACTCGCCTGTTCCATATCATGGATATTAGCACTATTGAGGAGGCTTGCGACGATAACCTAAAGTCAGGCATTTTTCAGCAGCAGCGCGCCGCGATAGAACAGGTATAGCCCCAAAATCTGGATCAAATGGTACAGGTCATTATGGTTGAAC
Source organism: uncultured Gammaproteobacteria bacterium (assembly GCA_964415965.1). Lineage (GTDB taxonomy): Bacteria > Patescibacteriota > Patescibacteriia > 2-12-FULL-60-25 > 2-12-FULL-60-25 > CAIKNB01. The sequence goes on along the minus strand of CAYQCK010000001.1, from coordinate 429,849 downwards.
CAGGGCGCTGGCGCGAGGCGAGCCGTCTGGACCATGGCGCCGACGATCGAAACGCTGACGCCGGCGATCAACCAGGATGATGCGGGGAGGTGCCTGCGCCGGACGCTTAGATATAGGACGACCGCCAATGAAACGCCGTAATCGATGATCAAATATATGAAATCTGGCTTGAACAGTCCCAAAACGGCAAAAATCCTGCCAGCACGAACGCCAGCCTAGCCAGCCACATTTGGCCGGTGCGTCTCGCATAGCCCTTGGAAGTCCCGACTAGGACGCAATACGAGGCGACGACCAGGGAGATGGTCGTGGCATAATCCAGCACAGCCAGCGTTCCGGGCGCCCAGACGTCCCTGAAGCCGTGGTAAATGCCGGCTAAAGCCGCAGCAGCGGCCGTGAAGGCCATGGCCCAAGCCCAATGGCGGCTACCTGCCTGGCGCTTCCGGCCGAATAGGCGGTAAGCGAACCAAGCCGCGGCCAGCGACATGACGAAATCGGTCAGCATCGTTGTAGGTTCGGCGAATACCATGATCGAAGGCTAATTCCCCCATCCAGCCAGGCAACTATACCATCATTCCAGCCACCTTGCGCTGGATAGGCCCAAAATCCGCAGCGGATTCCTCGGCATTGGACGGCGGGCACGGGCATGCGGCATCAGGCCGCACCAGCCTTGACAACAGCCGCGCCCTTGAGTATGTTCGCCTTGCCCTCGCATCCTTGAGGGTACTGCGATCGGAGGGTCAGATGCGGCTCTTTCACACATCACACGGTTGCCTGATGGATCGGCTCGGGGCGACGCTCTTGGCTTCGGCCGTCCTCACGGCAGGGGCCGGCTGCGGCAGCACCAATGACGGGCCCGCACAGGTCATGAACAATACTACTCAGACCTGCAAGGGCAACGCCGACGGTTGGTACTGCGCGACCAACCCGGAACTCAACGTGGCCCCGGCGGACGAATATTTCGACACCGACCTCGTGCATTGCGTCGGCTCGCAGGTCTCGGAAGTCAAGGCCTGCACGACCAGCTGCACGGTCAAGCCGTCGGGCATCAACGACGTCTGCGCCGCGGAAGTCTCGACGACCTGCAAAGGCAACGCCGACGGCTGGTACTGCTACGTCAACCCGAAACTGAACGTCGATCCCAACGACGAATTCTTCGACACCGACCTCATCCATTGCGCCGGCGGGAAGTCGACCGAGGTCAAAGCCTGCGACTACGGTTGCACCGTGAAGCAGGCCGGGATGAACGACGTCTGCACCCCGCAGGCGGCCGTCACCACCTGCAAGGGCAACAAGGACGGCTGGTACTGCTCGACCAACCCGGAGCTGGTCATCGGTCCGAACGACGAGTTCTACGACGGCGACCTCATCCATTGCGTCGGCGGAATGTCGACCGAGGTCAAGGCCTGCGAGAACGGCTGCGTCATCAAGCCTTCGGGCGTGGATGATGTCTGCGGCGGAACCGTCTGCGGCAACAGCGTCATCGAGGGTACTGAGACATGCGACTCGTCGAACCTCAACGGCCACACCTGCGTGACCGAAGGCTTCAACGGCGGGAACGTCTCGTGCACCGGCTCGTGCACCGTCAGCACCGCGGCCTGCTGCAAGCATGCCTGCACCGGGAATACCCAGTGCGTAGGCACCGAGCAGCAGACCTGCAAGGACGGAAACAACGACGGCTGCAACGAGTGGGTCCCGACCGGGACATGCCCTTCGAATCCGGTCTGCGGCAACAGCGTCATCGAGGGTACTGAGACATGCGATTCGACGAACCTGAACGGCCACACCTGCGCGACCGAAGGGTTCGACGGCGGGAACGTCTCGTGCACCGGCTCATGCACCGTCAGCACCGCGGCCTGCTGCAAGAATACCTGCACCGGGAACACCCAGTGCGTGGGCACGACGCAGCAGACCTGCCAGGACGGCAACAACGACGGCTGCAAGGAGTGGGTCAACACGGGGACGTGCGCCCCGACCTGCACCACGGTCATCGGATCGAACCCCTGCTTCACGGCCTGGACCATCACGGCGGGCACCTACCAGATCCTCCAGATCTGCGCCGAAAGCATGGGCGGGGACGCGATCCGCATCCACGTGCGCAAGAACAACCTCGAGACGTTCGGGACGCGCCCGTACGGACTCAAGGTGTTCGGCCTGAGCGATCCGGAATGCACCCACACCATGACCTACGTCGACCCGACCGGGGGCGTGACGGTCAACGGCATCGGGACCGCCGAACTGACCATGGACTTCACCGTGGTCTGGGGCTCGGGCCAGACCGCGAAACGGTATTGCGCCTACGCCTCGACCGTCTCGACCGATCCCGGGTACAACCCGAACGACCCCCAGCAGAAGGTCTGGTGGTACTCGGATGACCTGCGCATCAACCGGCAGTGCAACTGACCCGGACTCCGTGCCCCGAGAAGAGATTCTCGGGGACTTTTTTTATGCGCTTGGCTCAAAACTTGGGCTTACAGCAAACCGAATTCACTTTCGCCCAGCACGTGCTCCTGCCCCAGGTCCCGCAAGAATAGCTTTTCGTCACGGACGGACAGGTGGCGCGGTATTCCGCCACTTCGTCCGCGGCGCACTTGGCCGCCCATTTCGGTCCGCTCCACGAGCTGTAGCTTTCGAGATATCCCTCGCGGCAAACATACGGGCAGGATGTCGGCGTGACCGTGGAACCGACGGTCAAGGTCGCGGTTTTCTTGACGTTGCCTAAGATGGCCGAAACCACCACGTTTTCCGGCAGCGGCGGCTTTTTTGCCTGGATGCCGAAGGTCGCGGTCTTCTCGCCTTCCGGGATCGAGATGCTGGCGGGCAGGACCACCAAGCTGGCCGGAGCGGCGGTGAGCCTGATGGTTATGCCGCCAGCCGGAGCCGGTCCGTTCAAGGTCACGGTTCCGGTCGTAGCCGTTCCATCCAACGCGCTGGACGGCGAGATGTCCAAAGACGACAACGCCAGCGGCACGACCGTCAGGACAGCCGTCTTGCGGACACCATTCGCCGCGGCCGAGAGGGTAACGCCCGTCAACTTGGGCACGGACTTCGACTGGATGCTGAAGGTGCCGGTCGTCGCTCCCGGAGGGATGCGGATGCTGGACGGGACCGAAGCGGCGCTGCTCGGGACGGCGGTCAAAGTCACGACCTGCCCTCCGCCCGTAGCAGGTGCCGTCAGGACCACCAGACCGGTCGAACGGCCGCCGGCGCTGACCGTCGACGGCGAAACCGTTAGAGCCGAAGCCTTCGGCGTCGGATTTATCCTCAGCAGGACTTTCTGGAAGCGGATGCGATTCGTGCTCGCCGAGATGGTCACATTGGTCGGCTGGATGACGGTCTTTGTCCGGATGGCGAATGACCCAAAGATTTGGCCCTTCTTGATGACTACGACCGACGGCATACTGACCAAGTTACCGGGCGAAGCCGACAGGAAAACCTGCAGGCCGTCAGAAGTCGAAGTGGTGTTCAGGACCACCATGCCGACAGCCGTCTCGCCGTTGGTCAACGGGGACGGAGCCACGCCCAATGACGAAACGCCGAACGGCGGCGTCACGACGAGTTCCGCGGATCGGACGAAGCCGGAAGCGACAGCCTTAATCGTCACGGCCACCGGCATAGCCGGCAAATTCATTTTTCTGGTCAGGATATCGAAAGTCGCCGTGGTCGAACCGGCCTTGACCATGAGACTCGCCGGAATCGTCACCAGGCTGGCCGGTGAAGCAGAAAGCATCACGACCTGACCGCCCGCCGATGCCGGGGCAGGCAAAGTTATCTTGCCCGTGGCGCGTTGCGCGTTCGGGACCGAAGACGGCGAAATCGTGAACTCGAAAGCATTACTGGGCGCCGGCGATCTCGAGGCCAGGTACCTGACCGTACCCAACTCCCTGGGCGTCGGCGGGATGAACGATTCGGCGGTACTGGTCGGTGCCGGTGGTTGCATCGGCTCGGACGGTTTTTCCGGTTCAGACGGTTTGGGCGGCTCCGAGGGCTTGGTCGGCGCTTGGGGTTCGGCGGGCTTAGCACCGTCCTGCGCCGCGCCGCCGGAGCCCGTGGGAGCCGAGGGCTTGGTCGGCGCGCTGGGCTCCTGGGGAGCTGACGGCTGTGTAGGTTCAGGGGGTTTTGTCGGGGCCGTTGGCCGCGACGGTGCGTCGGGTTTGACGGTCTCGACGCCGGTCATCTCCTCGATGACGACATAATCGCCCGAAGCGGTCCCGGTCGGGAATTGCATCGAAACATGCTTCGATGTCACGAACGACTCCCCTTTTTTGAGCGGAAAAGGCTCAATCCTGACCGAATAAGCCGGATTCAAAACCTTCGTCTCGCCGGTGGCCTTGTTTTTCGCGATATACCGGAACGAAAAAATCTGGGCCTTGATTGGATTGGGCAAGTCCTGGACGACCGTCGCCTTGCTTTCGATATCCGCACGGAACGGCTCGTTCCCAAAGATTTCCGTCTGGCTGAAGACCGCCGGTTGATGGACGATGTCGACGTAATCGCTCGGCGCCGCCCACAAGAGATAACCGACGGAGCTTACGGCCAGCAGCCCGACGGCCAGCATCGACGCTTGCCATCTCAGGCCGAATCCTGACTCGGCAATGCGCCCACCGCGTTGGAGACCTTCTTTTTGGTCGGCATATGTTAACTTGATTAATTATAACCCAAAAACGACACGACCGGAAAAACCGCCGAAGCCAACAAAAAAACCCGAGGAGAGAGAATTCCCCTCGGGTCCCGACTACTCCTTACGGAAGTCCTGATGGCTGTACTGGCTCCGGACCAGCGAATAGACCTCGGCCTTCTCGCTTTCGCTCGGCGACTGGGCGAAGAACCAGGCGACCCTGATGCCGCTCGTGCGGATGTCTTTCTCGAACTCGCTGAGCGGCGGATCGCGCCAGATGGCGTTCAGGACCGCTTCGCCTTCCGGCGTCGGATAGAGGTAGGGCGATTTGGTCCCCGGGCGGCTCAGCCCCGGGCCCTTCAGGACCTGCCGGATTTTTCGGCTGAACCTGCCGTCGGTCAAGCGGTCGAGCGCCCGGAACTCGAGCTCGTGAGCCTTCACTTCCTCGAGCCTGGATTCCTCAGCCGTCCGGTTCATGGACCGTCCACGGTCCATGAACCGCCTCCAGTGGTACAGCTCATGCAGCAGGATGGTGGACAGCAAGCCATCACTGACGGCGTCGACCTCGCCGCAGACGACCGAATTGATCGACGGATCGTACATGTACGGCGACTCGAGCTTGACCGGCACGTATTTCATCTCGGCCTTCGAGACGAAGACCATGCCCACGACTTCGCTCCTGTCGAGGTTCCGACGCGGCATCATGGTCAGGTTGCCGTCAGGCTTCACCTTGCCGACGACCGCCCGCTTGGAGAATTCGTCGACCAGGGATTCGGCCAACGGCTCGCCTTTCGCGGCCGATTTCGCGACGGACAGGATGGAGTCGAGCTTGGCATAGCCCTCCGCGAACTCGGTCGGCAGCTGGACGGCTGATGCCGTAGCGGACGTCGATTCCGTCGCCGCGGCAGAAGTCTGACGCTTGGGACCGAATGCCAGACTGAGGCAGATGAGCGCGCCCAGCAACAGGAATGCCGGAATGATAAGGTGACGACGCTTCTCTTGAGGCTGGACCCTGGGTTTCCCCGCGGGCTGGTTCTTGGGTTTCTTCACGCGATCTCCTTGGTAAAGGACCGGAAAATATAGCATTTAATGGCGATTGTGTCAACAGGCAAAAGGTGTAAAAATTCGGCAACTTCGGACGCCCTGCCGTTGACAATTCAGCCGATCCGTGCCATCCTCCGACATTGGACTTTCGCCCTTTCCAGCCACCAACCGAGGAGCGGAGAATGGCCGTAATCAAGGTAAAAATCGTGCCCTGCCCCGCCTGTTCCTATCGTTTCAGCCCGCGGAGCGCCGAAGGCAAGATCGTCAAAGCGCCGCGCGCCGTCATCCAGGCCCTGCTCGGGAACAAGCAGACCTGTCCAGCGTGCCGCCGCGAATTCAAGGAAGGAGAACTCCTCTCCAGCGCCGACCGCGCTCGGTTGGCCGAAGATGACAAGAAGCGCCGCCAACCGAAACGGAAGGTCACCTGCTCCAAATGCGGCAAGAAAGGCCATAATAAGCTGCACTGCCCGACCGTGATCCCGATCGCCGAGCCTGACGAACATGAAGGCGATGACGGCATCGGATTCGATGACGAGGACGGCCTCAGCAACGATGACCTGGGACTGTGCCCGCACGGCTGCTCCGACGACGAGGGCTGCGACGAACCCGGCTGCCTTGGCGGACCGGAAGGAGCCGGCGACGACCCCGAAGTTTACGGCGACTTCGACGACGACGCTTTCTTCGACTGAAGCACGACCTGCCTCCCCTGGGGCAGGTCTTTATTTTCCCGATTGACGGTCAGCCGACCTTCCACTCCACGAGCTCCCCCGCCTTCATCTCCATAGGATGGGCTTTGCGGAGAGAGGCTATCTGCGCCCGATTGAGCAGCGGGTAATGCTTCACGTCGTAAAGATGACGCTCGACGAACCAGACATCCTCCTCGCTCGTCATCCAGCCCTGGCCATCGAACCGCGAGAGGTCGACCGGCCGGGAATAGCTGCGCAGGGTCTTATGCCCTTCTTCGTTGAAATACTCGTGGAAATATGACAGCGCCAGTTCGCGCAGGGTGCGGTAGACCGGCTCGCGGAAACGCAAGACGGCGTGGTTCGTCTTGGAGACCGCTCCCCAGCAGCCATGCCGCTTGTACAAAGCCACGACATGGTCGAAGTCGCGCGGGCTGCTGGTCAGGTCGAGGACCAGCGGCGGCTGGCCATGCAACCGGAACGCCAAAGCAGCCAGCATCGCGCCTTCGAGGCAATGGGCCCGGCGCTCACGCATCACGCGGCGCGGCGACAGGCAAGTGTCGCCTTCCGGCTCGTGGTTGATGGTGAACGAATCGAGATATGCCTGGACTTTCCACGGCGCGTCCAGCCTGCGCAGCAATCCCGATTCTTCCGACGTCAGTCCGAACATGAATCCATTCTATTCCGTTTCAGGAATTATTGAAATCCCTAAAACATTTTCCGAAAAATTCCGCTCCATCGTTCTGCCGCTGGACTACCTTTAACACCTTGACCGTTGTTCGGTCCGTAATCCGAATGTATACTCACGACCGGTCGACGAAAAATCCCACACTTTTTTTCTTCGATCGCAAGCAGTCCAACGTCTGGAAAAGGGTTGAGGTAGGAAGATGATGAGTCTGGCCAACCGTTTCTCGTATGCTTTCGGCATCGTCGCTCTCGCATTCGTCGCCAGCAACTGCGGCGGGGGCGTCGGGACACAGGATTCCGAAAGCACCGGCAACACGCGGCACGAACTCTCGGACAACAAGCTGAACCCGTTGCATTTCGACGACTTCGGCCCGGTGAACGTCAAGGGCACCTTCGAGTCGGCCGGCAAGACGCTGCGCTTCAGCAGCTTCTGGAAGATCGACCGCAAGGAGGTCACGTTCAAGTTCGACGAGATGGAGGTCGGCAAGGTCGACTTCAACTCCAAGGGCGACGGGCTGTTCGTGGCCGATTCCAACCAGACACCCGAGTCCAAGGCGGCCATCGGCGGACTGGTCGAGGCGCTCAAGGGCTTGGACGAAGAGCTGGTCGCCAAGAAGTTCGGCTACCCCGAGGCGGCGAACCAGAGCGCCCTCGGCCTGCTCTTCAGCTACGCCGACCACTACTCCGTCGCTCCGGTCTACGTCTCGCTCCACGCCGAAAACGTCCAGCCTGCGGCGGGCGGCGACGGGACCATCACGCCGATGTCCCTCGGCGGCGACGGCATCAAGTACCTCTGGCAGTGCAAGCGCACCGCCGCCTACAGCAGCCGCTACGCCTGGACCTATTGGGACGATTCCCAGGGCAACCACGCGGCTTATCTCGCCTGCGGCCTGACGGCCCCGTCCTGCGAAGGCCGCTGCGGCGCCGGCTGCCCGTGCAACAGCTGGTACTGCCTGAACCGCTACTACACCCAGGATTGCATGGAGCACGACTGGTGCCTCAACTACAATCCGGGCGACGGCTCGACCGACCCGTTCGCGCCCAACTGCGGCGACGAATGGAGCGACGCCGCCGACGACTTCATCTCCGGCTCGTCCAGCGGCTGGTGAGCCACTCCCCCAAGAAGCTGCACGAAAAACCCGTTTGACGGCATAGTTTTTCGAGCCGCTTCCCTTCCTCCCGGCGCAGACGAAAGTCTGCGCCTCTTTTTATCGGTCTGTCCGTCAACAGACGCGGAGACAGTCAGGCCAACAACGGCGTCGGCAGACCCCCGAGATGCCGCTTCACGAGCTCCAGCACCTTTCCGTACTCGTCCGGGCTCTCGAGATAGCGGACGTCTTCAGTGGGGATCGTCAGGACGGGGGCCAGACGGAAATCCCGCGCCCAATTTTCATACAGCCTATTCAGGCCCTGCAAGTAAGCCGCGTCGATGGTCCGTTCGTAATCGCGGCCTCGCTGCTTGATGCGCTCGACCAATGACGGAACCGAAGCCTGGAGATATATCACGAGATCCGGCGGACGCAGAAGGCCCACCGCTGTACGATAAATTTCCTGATAGGTGGCCCAGTCGCGTTCGGAGATGAAGCCGCGCTCGAAAAGGTTGCGGGCGAAGATCTCGGCGTTTTCGTACAGGCTCCGGTCCTGGACCAATATCCCCTCTTCGGACTGGATGACGACGTGGTCGTTCAAGCGGCGACCCAGGAAATACATCTGCGAATGGAATGCCCACTTCTTCATGTCCCGGTAGAAGTCGGCAAGATAGGGGTTCTCCGTCGTGGGCTCGAAATACGGCTTGCCGCCCAGGGTCTGGGCCAAAAGCCTCGTGAAGGTCGACTTCCCGACCCCCATGTTGCCCGCGACCGCGATGAACATCTGCATGGCGATAACTTACTCCACGCGCCGCAGGATGCGAAGAGGGCGCGGCTGCGGAAAAAAGGCCGACGCGTTCAGTCGAATGCGGTCGACCCCAATCCTCGGTTTGTGAATCAGTTTGGTTTCTTTTTCCCGAGGGCCACGTAAATCGTGCTGACCAACAACAGGACCAAAGAGACGGACACGGCCGCGATGACACTCGGATACCGCCCGGCATGGCCGGCGTCTGACACATGCTTCAACAAGATGCCCAAATAGGCCCAAACCACGACCAAGCCATAAGGCACATTCCGATCCTTCAGCATCCGCCAGATGCCGATGCCCGCCCCGACCAGGAGTATCGCGACGGTCCAAAGCTGCTCGGGCAAGCCGAAACCGTCCCACTTGAGGCTGACCAGAAAGACCGTGATGTTGGCGATGGTGGCGACGGTGATCCAGCCGAAATAGATGCTGAACGGCAGGCGCACGCAGATCGCCTCGATTTTCGAAAAAGCCATCTTCCCCAGCAGGTCGGCTATTTTGATCAAGCTGACCAGCAACACCAGCATCAACAGCACGGACAACGCTATCAAGCCGTAGTGCCAGGCGAATATCCAGGAGATGTTGGTGAGCGAGGTCGCCAAAAACAATCCGTTTATCTTGGCCAGTTGCCCCTCGTCCAGCTTGCGCTTCTTTTTGCCGAAGACCCCAAACTGGAAAACGACATACGCGGCGAGCAGCAGGTAGATCAAACCCCAAATCGAAAAGGTCACCCCGGCGGGGGTGAACAGGTTCGCATAGGCATCCGAAGCCTGGCCGGTGGTCACTCCCCCGATCGGCAAGGCGTTGGCCAAATAATTCACCGTGACCATGGCGACATAACCCACGGCCGCAGTGATTTTCAAGAGTTTTCGGTTGGATTCATTCATATTTTGACAACAAACGATTCAATCTAAAAATATATTATATATAACTAAAATTTTTTTCTGGCGATAAAGCATGGAAAATCCCATCGTAAAATATCCATCCTATCAGGTTCCGCAAACACAGGCCGCCGATGTTTAAGCTCACGCAGCACATTGCCACAACAATCCATCGAGATTTGCATCACGGCGTCTTCTTAAATCCGTTGGAGTCATGGTCCCAGGCAAAAAAATCCTTATTGCTCACATAATGGAAACGAAAGTCATGGAACTGCTGTTCGTGGTCGGGATAATTAGACCGAATATAGGTCAACACGTCTCCTGCGGGCTGCTTATCCAGACCTACCGAGGCTTCCAGAATCGGATACCTGCTCGTATCGTAGACGCTTAATGACTGCTTTAGACGCTTGGCTATCATGTCGTTTTTCGTCGTATCCGTCTCCCAAAATCGCCTCTCCGAATCCACCATCTCGACCAGGGACTGTCGGATTGTCTTTGAGGGACTGAAGAATCTGCCCAGGTTTGCCTCCGGCTTCAAGCGGTCGTAATCATTCGCCCAGTCTGCAGCGAAGCCGCCGCGCGGTATATCGGAAGAAAGGATGTAATCCGCATATTCATATTCTTTCGAAATCACGCTGGAGTTCCCCATGTCGCAATTCGTGCTCCAATCCAGGAAATCCAGCCTCCTACCAAGAATGTCGTTCGCATATGACAAGAAGCTCGTCGAATCATCCTCAGAAAGCATGTTCTCAAATAATCCGGCATTCGATCCATGACCTCCGTATTTAATTCCATAGTGATCCGCGGGTTGATCCGACACGATCTTACTGAAGACTCTCTTAAATGCATCAAGATAGGCAGCGCTACAGGCATAGTATGCGTCGCCCTGCGCCGTCTTGCATGACGGTGGAGTCTGAATGTCCAAAATATTGTAACGCTCACGATATGCCACCCATGCCGACCCACCTTCAGCAAATTGCGGTCGATCCGGATCGAATGAGCTATCGAATTTGTACAGACTGATTTTGTTGGGGTTTCCAGCCACACCGTTATCCCAAATAGCCACCTCAAAAATCTGCAAGACATCGTTTGCTTTGAATTTCATTACCCTTTCCCAACTATTGTCCTGATAGCGCGAACTCGCGCCATTGTTGACCGCCATGATGGTTAAAAATTTCCTGGAAGTGCGGGTCTGGACGGGAGCTGTAGCGGATGCGGAAACCGGGGTCGTTTTCGGTTTCAGCGCGTCCACAGCCGAAGATTCGCTCGATGTCGTGGACGACTGGCTCACCGTAGACGCAAAACTACAGCCAACACCGAACAGAGCGAGCAACACAAGTGCGAAGAATTTCTTCATAACTTCAGAATGGCTCACCGGAGTCACTTGCATCAATTCGACTTTTGCAGTCTTTTAAGTAAGAATCGTTTCCCTCATCCTCAACCATGAGGTCACAGATTTTCCGAGTCCATGGATTCTCGTTCGGGAATAGAAGGCTCGCGATGTTGGCAATGCACCGGTTTCGTTCAAATCGCCAATGCGAAGAATGGGTGGAATCGATCATCGTACAAATCTCGGGATCTTTTTTCGCTAATGCGATGTCTGAAAAACAATTCGGCTCATTCATGAATGCGCAAACGTCAACATCGTGATAAGTCAGCGTATATGCGAAAAGACAATCTTGAACCGGCTGACGTTTTTCGAGTGGCATGCAGTATGAGACGGCAGGACATGATCGAAATTCAATCTCTTCCGGAAGGCGTTCACAGATATGAAAATCCTTTTTCGCGATAGCTTCTTGGATAATCGGGGCTTTAAGCTTTTCATACTCCTCATCTGAATAGCTGGGTGTTTTTGTTAAAAGGAAAATCCCTCCAAAGACAATAATAAACAAGAATATTAATATAATTCGTGAAGCACTTCTCATGGCGCGACATTAACACAAAAGCCGTCTTGCGACGACTTTAGTGCTGGCAGGGGCTGTAGGAATCGAACCTACGTCGCTGGTTTTGGAGACCAGCGTCCTACCATTGAACGAAGCCCCCAGATATCCTGTTGGCGTAGGCAGGATATCACCCAACCGGAGAATAATCAAGGGTGGCGATGCGATTGGGCGGCGCCATTTAGTATGCTAAACTAAGCCAAGTTGATGGTTGACGGAACGCGGAAAACCGCCTAAGTTGACCCATCCACACGCCATGGCCAAGAATACGACGAAAAAGAGCCATCCCCTGGTGCGCGCGGCCAAAACGGTCCACCGGCACGCCAAGGACCACTTCATCCCGCACGAGGGCAACGGCCACATCCCGCACGTACTCAAGCACCGGGTGCTTTTGGGCTACAGCGTCGCGCTCGTGCTGCTTAAGGCGGTCGTCATCTCGATTTCTCTCGTCTTGCCGTCGTATTCGGTCTTATCCGGCGCGATTACCCAGGCGAACATCGTCACCCTGACCAACGAAGCCCGCGGCAAGCAGGGGCTGGCCACCCTCAAGCAGAATTCCCGGCTAGCCAATGCAGCCCAAGCCAAAGCCGAGGACATGCTGGCCAAACAGTATTTCGCCCACACCAGTCCGAGCGGCACCACACCTTGGGCCTGGATCAAGCAGGCTGGCTACTCCTACACGGTCTCCGGCGAAAACCTGGCCGTGCACTACACCACGGCTGAAGGCGCTTTCGCCGGCTGGCTGGCCAGCCCGAGCCATCGCGCCAACATCGTCAATCCTAAATTCACGGAAATCGGCGTCGGCATCGCGGAGGGGGTCTTCGAGGGCCACCCCTCGGTCATCGTCGTCCAGATGTTCGGCCGTCCGGCGGGCGCCAAGGATATCCCCGCGACCGAGACGGCCAAGGCCGCGCCCAGCACGACCAAGCAGCCGGTCGCCGCGGCTCCCGAATCGACGTCAGGGACGGTCGCCGGGGCCAAAGCCAAAGACGCGACAACAACGGCAGCGCCCGAGCCCAAGAAACCGACGCCGCCGGCCATCGACGGGAACACGGCGAAAATCACGCCGGCAGGGCCAGGCTACGCCGTCGAGCTGGCCATCGAAAATGCCTCGTCCGCCGCGGTCCAGCTCGGCAGCGAACAGGCCGCGCTCGAACCCACGGACGACGGCCGGATTTGGCGCGCCATCTTGGCTTTCGATCCGCGCACCGCATCCTCCGGCGGAGAGACGCTGTCGGTGACGGCCTGGAACGGTTATGGCCTGGATGCCGGCGACACGCTGGCCATCATCGCCCCTTCGGCCAATGCCCAAGGGCTGTACGCTTTCGCGCCCGCCGCCCCCGAACCGAGCTACCGCCTGTTCGGATTCATCGAAATCGCCGGCCTGCGCGACAATGCCCGCCAAGTCTACGTCCTGACCCTGGTCTTCCTCGCCGCCTGTTTGCTCATCAGCATCTTGGTCAAGTTCCACGTCCAAAAACCCACCATCATCATGCACGCCCTGGTCGTCATGGGGCTGTCTGCGGTGCTCCTCAGGCTGTGATCATTCGGCTTCGGCCGTCACGATGAACCGCCGCAAGGCCGTGCCGAGCGGATACGAGGTCTGCAGGGTCAGCAGCCTCTTTTTGTATCCTCCTTGGTCCAAGACGCTCAGATCCTTCGGCGATACGACCTTGGTGCCGGTGACGCGATAGCGGAACATACGGCCTCGTGAATCGCTTAAGCTGATTCCGTCGCCGATTTTAATCTCCGTCAGCAAGGCGAAGACGGCGCGATACGGGCTGTCAGCCCAGGCGTAATCGCTCGAATGGCCGAAGATATAGACGTTCCCCGGTTCGCCCGGCATGGCCGTCCCCGGAAAATGGACCACGCCCTTCTTGAGCGCCGCCTGGTACGTCTTTTCGTCTTTATTTTCGATATAGACCACGGGCGCCTCTATGCCCAGGCTGGCGATCGAAAGCCGATCAGGTTCGCCCGTCGTTTCGGCGGTGCTGGTCGCGGTCTGGACAAGCGCGGGACGAGGGGCGACGCGATAGCCGAGATGCGCCAAGAAATACTCGGCGTTCAGGACGACGATAACAAAACAGACGGCAAGCGAACCGGCTATGATCTTGTGCCCCGGCTCCATACCGTCTGTTTTTACTCGTTTACCGTTCGCGGCGCAAGGCAACTGCGACTCCGGCTACCGCGGCCAGGAGAAGCCAAGCCGGCGTACCGGTGCGCGGGAGTTCGTCGGTCGCGCCCAAGACTTTCGGCTCGGGCGGTGCGGCAACCGGCTCGACCGGGGCCGCCTCATCCGTGGCGCCCAAGACCTGCGGCGCGGGCAGCGCAGGCGGGGCCACGACCGGCGCAAAACCAGTCGCTCCGCCACCGCTTCCGGCGCTCAAGCCGCCGCCTCCCGGGTTGGTGTAGGTATATGTGACGGTCCCGCCGCCTGAATTCTGGCCGCCCGACTGCACGACCGAGACGCTCTGGCTGGCGACGTTGTTCGCGTGGACCGGATCGTATTCCAAGGCGGTGGCCGTGGCGGTGTTGACGTACAACCCGGCCGCCGCCGTGACCGTGACCTTGATGCTCAGGGTGGCCGTCGCATTGACCGCCATGGGGCCGATGCTCCAGATGCCGGTGGATGAAGAATACGAACCCTGGCTGGCGACCGAAGACTGGTAGACGAAGCCCGCTGGCAAGACGTCGCTGACCTCGGCATTCGTCGCCGGATCAGGCCCGATGTTGGTCAAGCCGATGAGATAGTCCAGGCTAGTGCCGGATTGGATGCTCGAGGCGCTGGCCGATTTGGTCAACGACAGGTCGGCCGACTTGGTTTCGTTCGGGCTGTAGCGGTTCATGATGACGCAAGTCACGGTCTGGCCGGCGGCGCGATGGTGCCCGAGCAGCCCTCGCCGTAGGACGCGACGTAGCCGTCGGCAGGCGTCTCGGTCACGCCATAGGCTCCGGCCCCGACGGTCACCGCAGTCCCGGTGCTCGAACCGGCGAAGGTGGACGGGGTCGGGTTCGTGCCGCTGGCCACGAGCGTGAAATCGTACGGATGGGCCTCGCCGCCATAGGCGCTGTCGATGTTCTTGTAGACCATGATGGTACCGGTCGTGGCTTCCCAACCGCCTCCCCCGCCACCACCTCCGCCGCCCGGCTTCTTGTCGTCGTTCGTGACCGTGCAGGTGCGCGATTCGCCCGCCGCCATCGTACCCGAGCAGCCCTCGCTGTACGCGGCATCATAATTCCCAGACCCTTTCTCGGTGACGCTGTAGCTCCCCGCGCCGAGCACGACGACCGTACCGCTGCTTGAACCGTCGAAGGACGAAGGCGTCGGACCGGTGCCGCTGACTTCCAACTTGAAATCAGACGCCGTCTTGTCGCCCTTATCATCATTGATGACGATCTTGATGACGGTCAGCGTGCCCGTGGTTGCGGTGTAGACATCATTATTCGTGACGATGCACGTCTTGGTATCGCCGGCCGCGAGCGTGCCTGAACAATTATCGCCCAAGGACTTGGCATAACCTGAATCAGCATTCTCGTCGACAGAGTAGGAGCCCGCGTCCATGATGACCGAAACGCCGTCGGACGAACCGGCAAAACTCGTCTGCGAGGGGTTGGTTCCGTTGACGGTCAGCGTGAAATCTCCCGGAGTCTTGGTGCCGCCATTGTCGTTTATGACCTGCTTGATGACGACGAGCGTACCGGTGGTCGCGGACCAGGTGCTGCTGGCGCTGATATCGTCGTTCGTGATGGTGCAGGTCGCGGATTCGCCGGCGGCCAAGGTGCCGAAGCAGCCCGTGCCCAAGGTCTTAGCATAAGCCGCGTCAGCGTTCTCGTCGACCGAGTAGGAGCCCGCGTCCAGGGTCACGTCCACGCCCGAAGCTGAACCGGAGAAACTCGAGTTCGAGACGTTGGTGCCCGTGATATTAATCGTGAAATCGCCCGGCGTCTTTATGCCACCGTCGTCGTTGATGACGTTCTTAATGACTGTCAAAGTCGCCGTGGTCGCGGTGTAGATGTCGTCGTTCGTGATGGTGCAGGATTTCACGTCCCCTTCAGCCAAAGACACCTGGCCGGCGCTGTCGCAGTCCCCGCTGAACGTGGCGCTGTAACCAGCCTTATTCGTCTCGCTGACCGTGCGGGTGCCGGTGGCAAAGGTGTTCTGCTGGCCCGATGTGACGGGATTGCCGTCCACGAACAACGGGAAGTCCGAGACCGCAGCCGTCCCCCCGTTATCGTTGACCACCACCTTGGTGACGGTCAGCTTGGGCATGACTACCGCCGGGATGTATTCGTTGGTGAAGACGCAGGTCGCGGTCTGCTGGGGCTTGGCCGCGTAGAGAGTCGTCGAAGCCGTCGCCCCGTTGAAAACGCAATTTTCGCCGGAGCCGCCCTTGAACTGATATCCGCTCGGGCCGGACTCCGTGATCTGGTAGCTGCCGTCAAGTCCGATGTTGTCGATGACGACCGAATTCTGTCCGTCGGCGATCGGGAAATCGGACTGGCCGTTGATCGAAGGCGAAACATGGAACGACCATTCATCGGCCGTAGCCGATCCGCCCTCAACGACCTTGGTCAAGGTCAACCGCGGCAAAATCAGGAGCTTCGTGGCCTGGATGGCGATGTTCTCGGCTCCCCCCTCGCCCGTCCGGATGCTCATTTGGGCTCCGCCGCCATATTCAGAAGCGTCTACGTGCAACTGGGCGCACAACAAAACGTAAGCAGCAAAACGTTGTAATGCCGGAAAGCATCGTTTGCCGTTATGGCGCCGGTCCCGTCCTGCCCTGAATAAGGCCCATTGATAGTGGCGCTGTTCGTTCCGCCCGCATCCGTCTTGAATGAAGTGACGGTCGAGAGGTCGCTGCCCGGATAAACGAAGTCATTCAGGGGGTGAGCTGGATATCGCCGGCCGCATTGTCGTTGTTCTTGACTCTGATGAGCGAAGGGATGCAAGAACCTTCGGGATAATCGCCGGCGTTGCCGTTCTTGAACTGGCCGACTCCGGTCGGCACCCCGCCCACGACCGAGTAGGTTCCGGTCAGGTTAAAACCCTCCATCCTCATCTGGACACGATTCTGCGGCACCAAATCGGCTTTGGCGCTCGGAATCCATCCGAGGCTCAAAACCAGGCCTACCACCACGCCCAGCGGGGCGACGATATTCCTCCAGTTGACGGAGAAGCGGCTGCTTTTCATCTCTGTATATAGTTGAGCTAATTAATTGGGCGAATTATTCCAAAAAAGGCGCAGCCCGTCCAGAGAAATCTGTCAATCCTTAGCGGACCAGACGCGCTTGACGACGAACGGCTGGATTGCCGAATCCTCATCGTGCTAAGCTTAACCGGAATCAAATAATCAACAGACCTATGTATTCAGAACCGAAAGCCGCCTCAACGATGCCTGACGGACCCCGAAAAGAAAGGGAGCCTGGCTGGCGGGTAACGTTCGACGAAACGCGCGATGCACCGGCGATAGGCAAGGGACAGAACGCGGAAAAACTTCCCCGCACGACCCTCTGCCTGGATACAGGCACTCCCATCCCCCCGCCGGAAAGCATGCGGCATCCGGAGTCGCAGGAAGAAATCGATGCCGTGTACCGCGAGACCATCCGCAACGGCGTCGTAGACCACCATACGATAGACGCCACGACCGACATCCCGCCGGAAAAGCGCCGCTGCACCACGGCCATGCTGGCGGATTTCCCCGAGGACGTCTTGGCCATGATGCGCGAACGCGGCACCGACCGCGTGACATCGCATTTCGACAGCGACCTGGATTCGCTTTGCGCCACCTACCTGGCCAAGTCCCTGCTCGAACACGGACGTTTGCCGACTTTGTCCCGGCAGCTGTCCGAACACGTCAATCGGGTAGATTACGGGAGATACGACGAGACCGATCCGGACAAATTCCTGAGGAGTGTCCTGGGCGCCAGCGCGGCCATCGAAAATACCCTGAATACGCGGCGCGACGCCGAAATCGGCGCCATCTGGAAGGACCCGAACGCGACCAAGGAGGAGAAAATCAAGCTGTCCGGCCTGGTCCGCGCCAAATACCAGAAGCAACTGATGAAATCCATGTTCGATTTCCTGAATGCGGCCGAAGCCAAGAACCTGGCCGCCCCGGGGTCGGTCAACCTGACCGAGCTCGTATACGCGGACCTCGATTTGGACCCCGAACTCAAAGCCGTCATCGCCGAAGGCAGCGAGCGGGTCAGGGAGGATTTCCGGAAATTCGAGACGGTCTTCGAAAAAGCCGAACGGACCGACATCGCGGTCCGTGACAAGCAGGGCAAGGAGAGGACGGTCCAGCTCATCGTCGCGGATTTGAGCCGACAGACCGATATGCATCCCCTGGCCGTGACCAACATGGCCTACCGCCGCATCCCGCCGAACGCCATCATTGCCGTATATGCCGGACCCAACCGGACAAAAGGCGGCGACCAATACGACATCGGGATGAAGTCGGAAAGCACCGAGATCTTCGACCTCAAATTCCTGGAAAAGGCCTTCAACGAGGCGGAGGCGGAAAAACGCAAACCGATCATCGAAGACCTCGAGAAGAAAGCGGCCGACGGCACGGCCACAGCCGAAGAGCAGGCAAAACTAACCAAATGGAAAACCCCGCGCCCCGGATTCGAGTACCTCGGCCACGGCGACCCGACGGTCAGCGTCGCCGGCAACAGCCTCATCGCCGCTTCGACGACATCGCTCCTGGATTTCGAGGGTTTCCGCGCGGCATTGGAAAAGGCGCGGGAGAGGCGACCCGAACAAGCTTAAGAGACAAAATACCCGGTCGCTGCCGGGTATTTCATTCCTGCCAGGGAAAGGGTTCGCTGTAGACGGTAGTCTCGCGGGCGTAACGCGCCAGCCAGTCCTTGAGGTGCGCCGTGGCGCGGACGTCGTCTTCGTTATAGTCGATGATGGCCTGGAGGATGGATTCGTCGCCGGTCTCGAGGTAACGCGCGAACTGGTCCACGGATTCGCCGCCGGATTTGACGAGCTCCCCGCGCCAGCGGAAGCCGAGGAACTTGGCGACGTGCTTGAGGCCGTAGAAATACAGGGGGAACGTCACGCCGTGCTTGGCGTACTCGCTCAAATCCACCATCCGGCTGCGGAAAAAATCCAGCCAATGGCTCGTGCCGTGGCGGTTGGCCAGGGCCGACAGGCGGCCCAACTCATAGGACGAATAGTGGTAGACGACGTAATCGAGCGGCAAAGACGTGAGCCAATCGAGGAACTGGCGCCACATCTCGCCTTCGGCGTCCCTGGATTCCGTCTTCGAGACGAACGAGACGTAATCTTCTTTCCCGTCGGGCCAGCGCAGGAGGAAACCGTAGAGATAATCGATGCCGTGCGGCGGCGAGCTTTCGATGTCGAAATGGATCTCGAGCGGCGGCGACGACAGCTCGACAGGCTTGCGGATGATGACCGAACGGTCACGCAGGGATTGGGCCTGGAGCTTGAGCGTCTCGAGGGCGTGGGCCGTCAGCCCGGGAGCCGCGCCGGCCAATGTCGCCGGATCCAACGCCGCGGCATCCGCCAAGGTCGAGATGCCCAGCGACCGCAAAGCGCGGAGCTTGGGCAGGTTGACGTTGTAGAGCAAGGCGATGTCATCGGCCTCCTCGGCCGTGCGCCGGCAGAGCTCGCCCCAGACGCCGGTATCGAAGCAGTCTTTGCGCAGGACCAGCTCCGGTTTCACGCCGTCGAAGACGCTCGCCTCGAGCTTGGCCATCAGATCGTCGAAATCGGCGGCGACTTCGGCCGGATCGAATTCCACGCACATGCCGTACACGTTGTAGATG
Organism: uncultured Gammaproteobacteria bacterium; assembly: GCA_964415965.1. Lineage (GTDB taxonomy): Bacteria > Patescibacteriota > Patescibacteriia > 2-12-FULL-60-25 > 2-12-FULL-60-25 > CAIKNB01. The sequence continues at coordinate 410,309 of CAYQCK010000001.1, read as the reverse complement.
CCGGCGACGGTCGGACAGCGTCCCTGCATATGCTCAAGGATGCGGGAGTAGAAGGCCAACTGGAATTTCTGGTACTTCTCGAGCTCGCGGGTCGACTTGATGTCCAGCGCCACGTAATGCCAATCGCCGAAGGCGCTCTCCCCCGCCCGCTTCTCGAGGATATCGGGCCGGCCGGCCCAACGCCCGGCGACGATGGCGCCTTGGTAGATCCGCTCGACGCCCTCGCGCATCCATTTGAGCGTCTGGACACAGTCTTTGGCGACGTCGCCGGACAGGCGCGCGTCCGTCACCGGTTGGCCGCGGAAGATATCCTGGACGACGCGCTCCTCATGGGCGACCCCGTCTTCCTGGCGCTGGATTTCGGCTTCGGTCAGCTCGCGCCGCAACTTTTCCTGTTCCGGCGTCGCATGCCAATCGTAATACGGCCAATGCGGACAGGCCATGAACCGGTAGATGTCGGTCGCGGTGACGTATTCAGGTCGGCGCCGCGGCATATCAATGCTCCGGCAAACGCCGCACTTCCTCGAGCGCCGCGCGTTGGGCCGCGACAAGCGGTGTTTCGCCGAGCCGGTCGGCGACCATATCCAGGATGCTCTGCTCGTAGGCCAGCTTGGATTCGCGGTCCGCGCCGAACATGCCCCAAATCGAGGACGCGGCGGCGCGCGCCGCGCCCAACATGCTCTGCAGGTTGTGCAGGTGGTCGGCGGCTTTGATGGCCAGGGCCTCGTCCGAGGCGTGCGACAGTTTTTCGACGAAGGCGATTTTCTTCTGGCGCCAATCTTCGACGTCCGGTTCGCTGACCTGCTCGACGAGTTTGGCGACCTGCGGATTCGTCGCCTTGGCCAGTTCATCCTCGGTCACACCGCAATCCTCGATGACGTCGTGCAGGATGCCGGAGGCCACGACCTCATCGCCGTAACCGGCTTTCTGCAGCAGGAAACCGACGCCCGCGGGATGGGCGATGTACGGGATAAGCTCGAACGGATGCTTGCGCTTTTGCCCCTCATGCCAACGGGCCGCCAGTTCGAACGAACGCATGACCAGTTCCGGATAATAGTCGGGCATATTGATGGTTATTTGGCTTTAGCTTTTTCCGACAGGGCGCGCTGCAGATGGCCGTGGCGGACCATTTTCTGCGACGCCCACATGCCGAGGGACAGGCTGACATAGCCGACGGACAACGCGGCCAGGACGGCGACCGCGCCCCAGACCGAACCGGCCAGCACCGGCCAGAACAGGAACAGCAGGATGAGCGCCGGCACGAACAGGACGAGCAGCCAGAAAGCCATCGACAAAAGGACGATCCGCTTGACGAGTTTCAACGGCAAGCCCCGCCAGACCGCGCTGGCGGGCGGACCCATGGGCTTGCAGATGAGGGGCGGCGGCTTGGGCCAGCTCATGGTCGAAGTTTAGCCTCGCGGCGGCCGGATAACAAATCGTCCCGAGTGCTTCGGGACGATCCGTCATTTGGTCTCCTTGTGGCCGGTGTGCTTCTTGCAGCTCTTGCAGAACTTGTGCATCTCAAGCCTGGCCTTGATGGTCTTCTTGTTCTTCTTCGAGTGGTAGTTGAGCTTCTTGCACTCAGTGCACTCGAACTTGATCAGGTTTTCCTGCGACATAATTGGTTGGATGGAGCCGACGGCCGGGATCGAACCGGCGACCAACGGTTTACAAAACCGCTGCTCTACCGCTGAGCTACGTCGGCCAGACGGACTCACGCGTTGTTAATGTAGCGGAATGATAGCCTATCCCGGTCAGGAAGTCAATGCTCATCGGACCCCCAATAGACCCCGAAAAAGAGCGAGTTTACGCTCTTTTTCGGTCATCCTGGGAAAACGCCGGATTTCAGGCTAGTACATTTCGTATGGCAGAGACTCGGTCGTGGTGGGGTATTCGACCTGGCCATAGGCGGCCAAATCGTACAGATGGTGCAGCTTAAGCCTATTGTTCGAGAAAGTCAGAAGCGTGTCGTCGACGTACTGGACGCGGGAGACGTCGTTATCCGAGGAGCCGTAATAGTATCCGGACTTCAAGAACTGGTCATCGTTAGGCTGGTGGGTTATGCGGCCCAAAAGCTGAAAACCCTTGTCCAACGTCAGCCGCCAGACGTAAGCGCCTTGGAACTTATAGTCGCCGTACTCGTTACCCTGGTGGGTCGGGTCAGCCTTGACTTCGGGCGCCAGCTCGGCCAATCGGATCGGCATGGCCAAAAGCTGCTTCGTCGGCGAATACAGGAAGGCCTTATGGTCAGACAAGGCCGGCGAGTCGGTCCCGCGGTCCCCGATTTCGGTTTTCCACATCTCCTTGGGATTGGCCACGTCGGTCACGTCGAACACCGCCAGCTTCATGCCTTGATACCAGGCGAAAGCCCCTTCGGCCGCGTCCGCGGCGTTCTTGCCGACGCCGATGATGTGGTTTTCGTCCATGGGATGCAGATAGTCGGAGAATCCGGGGATCTTGAGCTTGCCCAGGATCTTGGGCGAATCCGGGTTCGAGAGATCGAAGGCGAAGAACGGATCCACCTTCTTGAACGTCACGAGATAACCGCGCTTGCCCATGAACCGCGCGGAGTAGATGGTTTCGCCCGGGGCGATGCCTTCGATCTTGCCGCGGACTTTGAGGTCCGGCGCCAGCACATAGACGTTGTTCAGCGACGGGTTCTTCGTGTCCCAGGCCTGGCCCTTCGTGGTCGCGACGCGCAGGTTGCCGTCGTATTCGTCCAGGGAGAACTGGTTCAGGAGACGGCCGGGGACTTTGCCCTGGGACATGAAGCTGATGGCGCCGTCCTTCAGCGCGAACTTGTTGATGACCGTCTTCTCGCGTTCGAGGGTCGACGGATCGGCCGTGTCGCGGACCGGTGCGTAACTCCAGTCCTCCCGCGCGACGTACAGGTTGCCGGTCGAGGCGTAGACCGTATCGCTCGAACCTAGGATGACCTGACGCTTGACCTCGCCGGCGCCAGACATCCCGAGGGAAGCCACGGCCAGGTATTCGCGCGCCGGACGCGGATCGAAATACGCGACATCGATGCAGCGCGCCATCGGCTTGAAGCTCTCGCCCTGGCTACTGTCGCGATAACCCGGGACAAGCGACGATTCGTCTTCCCCGCTCTGGTCCCAGGGCGACCAAGCGTTCATCACGAGATAGACGGTGCCGTCGATCAGACGGGAACTGGACAAGGAACCGTCGAACTCGACAGTCCGCAGTATTTTGGGCTTTACCGGATCGGACACGTCGAATATCTGGACGACGGTCAACTGACGGCCGCGCCAAGGCATATAAGACGGCATCATCTTGGCGCCCAACGGCATTGGTTCGGGATAGACGCGCGATTCGTACTTCTGGCCAAGAACCATGACTTTGCCGTTTTCCAAATACAGATCTTGGGCGGAAAATGCCCGGTCGAATTCGGTGACCGAAAGGAGTTTGGCCTGGGCGGGCGGAGCGACGAGCGAAATCACCAAACGATTCTTGGTCAGATGGAAAGCGCGCTGGCCGTCGAGCTTGATGATGTCAGCCTCGTCCACGCCCTCGACTTGGACGTTGGTCTTGGAGTAATCCCCGCCCGGCGCGGCATCCGCGGATTTTTGGGCAACCGTCCCGGCGGTCGGTGCGGCAGTCGTCGGTGCCGCGAGCGGCACCGCCCTTTCCAACAGATAGTCCGTGCCCGAAGGATAGGCTTGGGAAATCCTTTCTTTCAGCGCCCCGCAGGACGCGAAACGGACGGTCGGAACTCCGGCCTGAACGACGGGCGCAGCAGTTTGTCCGATTCCGGATGGGCCTAAGCCCGGCAGGCCGATCGGCAAAGCCAGAATCGGAGCCATCAAACCCATCCACGCCGTGAAGATATATGTCCAACTCATAAAAATATGCGCAAAATGCGATGAAGCATAAATCGCTCTCTCCTACTATACAAACGCCGCACGGGATTGTTAATGACGCATTCGAAAAACCACCCTTGAGATCAATGGGTGGCTTCAGAAGCGGCCGGATAGGCCGAGATTCGTCACTGCGGGAAAGGAATACTGGGCGTCACTGCGGGAAAACCGGTTCTGCCGGGATGCGTCACTTAGGATGGGCGGGCCGGCGCCTGAGCGCAGCCCGTAGATCGGCGATTTGCCGGGAGGCGAAGTCGCCCTCAAGATATCGTGTCCATGCCTCACGCTTTGGGCTGTCCAGGCCCAGAGAGCCGACTGTGGCGGTCCAATCGCTTGGATCAGACCAGGCGTGATGCGCAGGCGGCTGTCCCTGTCTGCCGGCGGCGTCGACGTCCCGCCCGGCAGGCTTTCTTCAAGCCAATTAGGCAGGCCAGTCCCTTCCTCGTCCGGCGCACCCTGGGCCTCGTCAGATCCGGCATCCTCTTCCGAGGAAACCGCCGCATCCGATACCGAAGCGTCAGGCTCGGATCCCTCGGATGAAACGATGACGGCGGAACCAAGATTCCCGGAATTGACGGGTCCGGAGTCGGGCGCGTTTTCCGCGGCCGCCGACGCATCCGGTGCCGGAGGATCGACGTTCGCCGACGGCTGTCCGTTCTGGGCCGGAGACCGAGCCTCGCTCGGCCACGCATGGCGTGGCGCATCTTTGCCGGCCAACCACAGGATCTGGCGTCCCTGCAGAGCGACCCAGGGCTTTCCGCCCTTGGCTTGGCACTGCTTATGGAATTCCAGATTGGGCTCACCGTGGATCACGAGCTTGCGCTTGCGGGACAGGATTTCTGAATAGCGCGTCGGATCGAGACCAATCCGTCCGTCAGGCAGGATGCAGGCCGGGATGGTTGCCTCGACATAGTTCTCTTCGACCGTCGAAACCGCGTCCACCCGATAGTGCTTGGCGAAGCACGAGCGGGCCAATTGGTCATAGGCCGCGCCGGCATCGACATAGAGCTGGGCCGAATCCTTGTCTGACTTGCGCAAGATGAAATGCTCGGGCGCGCAATGCGCTACATTCAGCTTGTCCGGACCGGTCAGTCCCGCATATGCCTCTTTACGCAGTTCATTCTCGACCGAGACGAAACCGTTTAGGCTAGGATCATGGAGCTTCTTGACGGTGGCCGGCACGACGTCGTTTGTGACGCTGGCCGGAGTCCGAGGCTGGGCCGCTGCGATCTGGTTGACCCGCGCCTGTTCGGCCTTAAGGGCGGCTAGCTTTTCTTCCTGTTCGCGCAGGAAGGCAAGGTCGAGTTCGGCTTCATCCGAGGGCTCGGCGCGGCCGGTGATCTTCTCGCAAACGAGCGCATCCGGCGGCGGAGCCTCCTGATCGAACGCGTACGAACGCAACTGCGGCCCTTGCTTGCTGCCGCTTATGGCCGAGGCGATTCGCCGGAAATGGTCCAGCTTGCAGGCCTCAAGCCTCTCGTGACGGATGCCGCGTTCGCGGTACGGCACTTCGAGACAAGCGCGGCGCACGCAGGCCACCGCATCCGGATCCTGGGCCAGGCTGCCGAGCAGGCTCAGCGCCCGTTCGGCATGTCCGGTCACGGGCTTCCGCGTGGCTCCGGCCTGCTGGCCGAAGCACATGACGAGCAGGAAGCTCGCCACGAAAAAGAAGAATGGGGCGATGTGCTTCATCTTACCCTCACTGCTTTTGGACACTCGATACCGTTTCCTTTCCTTTGTTAAAAGTGCAGCCAAACCCTCGCGATGCGAGGATAGACAACTTGCCATAATCATGGCTCATTGTCAAACTCTAGTATACAGATTTTTCATTCGACCGTTTATGCCTGTAATTTTTTGCCGAATTTCGGCTAATTCCTGAAGCCGTCCAAGCTCAATGTGGGACAAATCTCTCCGATTAAGGTACTCTTTCTCCATATGCCAAACGCCCTGAAATACGCTGTAGTCGGGATCCTTTCGGCGACGGTTTTCGTAGCCGCCGGGACTTTCATCGGCTACAGGATCTTCAGCCCTAAACCCGAAATCAGGCAGGAAATCAGTTCGCAGGTCATCCTCACCGCACTGCACGACCGCGGCTTCCTGGTGACCCAAACATACATGTTCGACCAACCGGTGGTCATCAAAAAAACGACCGGCAGCGCCCTAAAGGATTTTTTCTTCGGCCAGACCATAACCGCCCGCGGCACGATGGAAGTCAACCTCGGAATAGATTTCGCCAAAGTCAGCCAGGACGACGTCATAATCGCCGCCGAAGGGGTGACGGTCAAGATACCCAAGACTTCCCTTTTCAACACGCGGCTTGTCGGTCCGCTTGAAGTCAATAACGAGAAAGGCATCCTGAAGCGCCTCACCGACAACGATACCGGATACAACGAAGCGCTCCAGATGCTGTCGCAGGAAGCTGAAAAGGCGGCGCAAAAACCCGAGCTTGTCGAACGCGCCGACCAGAGGGCCAAGGAAGACGCCGCCCGTATCCTCGGATACGTCACCCAGGGGAAAAAGGTCGCCGTCGAATTCAAATGACATCGACCAGACAAAAAAACCGCCCCGGCGATCCGGGGCGGTTTTTTTTCATTTGATGGCATTGATGAATTTCCTGGTGCCGGGACCGAGGATCCCATTGCCGCGTCTCAGGCCTTGGGGCTTGAGGATGGCGGCCGAGTATGCCTCCTGGAACCTCCGGATGGCTTCGCGGGTCGCCGCGCCGTAGCGCGAGGTCTCGTTGCCGACCGAGCCCGGACCGGATTTCACCAGGACGAAACCGTTGGCGTTCAGGAATTTCTGCAGCGCCAGGACGTCCGCGCCCGTGCTGCCGACCCTCAGGTCACGCTTGAATACGAGCGAGGCCGGGATAAATTTTCCGGGGGCGGCCGATTTTCCGGGGGCCGTTGCGTTGCCGGACGATGGGGATTGGGCTGGCGAATATTGGGGTTCGAAGACGATTGCATCGCTCGAGACCTCCGACTCGGTGCCGTAAGCGGTGTAGAATTTCACATATACGGTTTTCGTGCCGCCCAAGCATTGGCTATCGGGGACATAGACCAAGCCGTCGTTATTGCAGACGTCCCAAATCTTGTCTTTGGCGAATGGTTCGATTGAGCTGTTGTGGAAATCTAGCCAATTCGAGAGCGACATCTTGGTCACGTTGCCGCCGGCCGCCAGCTTGAGGAATACGGCGCGCGACAGCGTCTTGGCCGCGCCCTGGTTGATGGAGACGCTGAATGGACCGACGGGTTTAAGGGTCGCATCCGGATTGACGGATAACCCGCCGCCACCGCCTCCTCCCCCGCCGCCACCGCCTCCTCCGCCTCCTCCCCCGCCGCCGCTCCCGCCATCGTTCGCCCAAATCGTGTGGACGTATTGGCCAGTGCTCCCGATCGAGGCATGATAAGATCGCGTGATGGTCAGGACCACCATCTCATCCAGCTCCCCAAGCGCATCATCAGTGACCACCAAAGCCGCGCTCGCCGTGAGGCTGCCAGCGGGTATCGTCACCGTCGTGGGCGCGGAATAGTCGCTGCCATTGGTCGCCGTCCCCGAGATGCCGAGCTCGACCTTCACATCGACCGGAGAAACCTCAGACAGGCTGAGTTCGACATTCACGGTCCCGACAGATTCCGTGTCGCCGCCTGAACCGCGGGAGAACTGGACGGTCGGCGAACCGAATTCCGCCAAAGACGGCGTTACCACTCCCCCGATGGCGAACTGATCGCCGCCGACCAAAAGCCGCGAGAAGTCACGGTCAGCCGCCAAGGCCTGGACCGTGGCGTCGGCGCCAGGATTCCAGCCGTTCAACGAAGGGACATAGGCATTAATGGCCGCCAAACGGTTACGTACGGCTATTCGGCCTCCGATATCGATGGAAGTGAAGGCGCCGCCCAAATACAGGTAAACGCCCGTCGGGTCAGGCAGGACGCGGCTCACGTTCGAGTTGGGCGAAACTCCGAAAGAGGCTATGTCGGTCCCGTCGGTCGGGCTGAGCGCCGCCAGATAGCTCCAAGAGCTCGAATCCAGGATGGTGAAAGCGCCGCCTACGTATAACCGCTGTTCGTCCGGCGACAAAGCCACGGAGTAGACGTGATGGTTGGCGATCCTTTCCCAATCCATGGTCGCGTCGCTGGTCTTGTAGGCATAGACGACGCCCCGATCACGGCAGGTCGGCGGAAAGCCTCCTGTGCAGGTAGTCTGCCCCGTGCCGACGAACAGTTCGCTTGATGCCCGATTGAGGGCAAGGGTCCGCACATAATGGCGCGGAGGATAGGCCACCGTATCCCAAGATGTCGCCGCCGCCGTGGTCGGATTGACGGCTGCGACATATTGCCTCGCATCCACGCCGACAGCCGTAAAAGACCCACCGACGTAGACAGTCCCGTCAGAGGCCACGGCAATGGCATTGGCTGAGCTGTTGAGGCTCGGATCCCACGACGTCAAAGTTCCGGTCGAGCGGGTGAACGCAGCCAAACCCCGACGTGCGGCGGCTCCAATATTCGCGAATTGGCCGGCGACATACAGAGTCGCGCCATCCGGGCTGTAGTCGAACGACATTACTGCGCCGTCGGCGTTCGGATTCCATGACGTCAGCTGCCCTGTCGCCAGGTCGATCTGCGCAAGGTTGTTACGGTCCTCGCCGCCATAGGTAGTGAATGCACCGCCGACGAATACCCTGGCGCCATCGGAGCTCACAGCAAGGCAAGACGCGGAATTGTTGAGTTTCTTCGCGAACGAACCCGCGGCATTTCCGGTGGATGCATCCAAAGCTGCGATATAGTAGCGGGTTGCACCCCCGATCGTCGTGAAATCGCCGCCAACGAACACCGAAGTACCGTCGACCATGACGGCGTTGACGGTGCTGTTCGCGTTCGGGTCCCAAGCGGTCGCCGAGGCGGTAGCCAAGTCGACGGCTGCGATGTAATTGCGCGTATCACCGCCGATATTCGTGAAATTCCCGCCGACATACAGGATGCCGCCGGACCGGGACATGGTCTTCACGTTGCTGTCGACATTCGGATCCCAAGCGGTCGCCGAGGCGGTGGCAAGACTGACCGCGCCGAGGTGGTTGCGCGTATCCGGACCGACCATGGTGAAGGCGCCGCCGATATAGACCGAACTCCCGTCCGGGCTCAGCAGCAAGGTCTCGACTACGTCATTCGGCGACGGAGCCCAGCCGTTCGCCGTCCCGGTCGTGGAGTCAACGGCCGCCAATTTCGGACGCGCGTTTGAGCCGGCGGTCGTGAACGCCCCGCCAAGATATATCAGCGTGCCGGTCGCGGCCATCGTGTAGACGGTTGAGTCAGCGCCCGGCACCCATGAGGTGTCGACCGCGGCGGTCGCCGGATCCAAAGCCGCCAAGCGCGACCTTAGATATCCGTTGACAGAGGAAAAATCCCCGCCGATATAGAGTTTGCCGTTGGCCAGAACCATCGCCCTGACCGAATTGTTTATCGTGTTGACGAAGCTGGCGTCAGCCGTACCGTCGGATTTGACATGGGCCAGGCGCTGGGTCGAGACGCTGCCAACCGAGGTAAAATCACCGCCGATGTACCAGCCGCCGGCGCCATCCGATATCGCGCTATAGATGCGGCCGTTGACTTTGGGATAAACCGAGACCGCGTCCCCGGTCGCCTTATTGGCCGGAAAGCCATAACCCACCGGAGGCCCGACATGGTAAAAGGCGCCGCCGATATAGGCTTTCGTGCCGGTCACGGAAACCGCGTAAACCGAGCCATCCGTTCCCCAGACGCCGTCGATCGGGGTCGCCAATTGGGCGTGGGCGAAGCTTGTCCACGAGAGACCCAGGAAACTTAAAAAAAAGCGGCGGACACGATCTTCAAACCGCCGAAAAACAAACGTCTATAGAATTTTTGCTGCATATTGGTTTTGTCGACAGTATATCACGCCGGGAGAAAAGCGGTTTAGGTGATATACTGATGGCATCCATGGGATTCCCCCGAAAATCCGGGTTCACCCTGATCGAACTCTTGGTCGTCATCGCCATCATAGGCTTGCTGGCGACTTTGGCCGTAGTCGCTTTCGGTTCGACTCGGGTGAAAGCCAGGGACGCCAAACGCAAGGCGGACATCGCCATGATCCAGAAAGCCCTGGACATGTATTACGCCGACAACGGCTTTTATCCGGCTTCCGGCGGAGCGACGTCGCCGAACGGCGGTTGGACCAACAGCGCGGACGCGAGTTGGAACGCCCTCAAGACCGCACTCGCCCCCTACACCAATGCCCCGACCGATCCGTTGAACGAAACCGGCGGTTGGGCGCCGACAAAGAAGAACTACAGCTATTTTTCGCTAAGTTACGGCTGCGACCGCAAGTGGTACATGATTGTTTACGCGCTCGAAGACATGGCCGGAGCCGCCAGTCCGGGCGTGACGGCCTGCGACGGGACAAATTTCAACTACGCCGGGACCTACACCATAGGCAAACGCGGCGAGTAAGCGGCGATTCAATTATGGGTGACGACCGGCGTGCCGGTGTCCGCCCAAGCGAAAATCCAATCCGAATCCTTGTTGCCCACGTTGATGCAGCCGTGGCTCATCCTGTGGCCGAAGTTGTGGTGCCAAAAGGCGTAGTGGATGAGGATTGATCCGCGGATACGCAGGTTGTTTTTGACGTTCTTGATGTCGTAGTTGTCCGGATGGTTCGGCCCATAGTATCCCTTATAGTCCATCATCGGGATTTTCTTCAGCACCTTGGTCTCCATGACCGGGGTCGGGTATTTCCTGATGCCGGTCGAGACGAGGAACGTCCGCGCCAGCCGGCCGTGCTCCCAAGCGAACAAGCGCTGGAGAGTCAGATTGACTTCGATGAGCTTCGGCCGATCGAGCGGACCCGTGACCAGCGGCGCAAGCGGCATGACCGCCAACTCGTTCCCCGATCCGTCGGCTTTGACCGCCGTAAACGATAACGCGCCGCGATATTTCGGATCTGCGGCGAGGTAACGCCCCAATTCCCAGCCATGATGGTCGAAGATGCGGATTTCGGGTTCAGCCTGACCATTGCGCGCGGCGACGATCTCGTCTTCCCCGTCGACATTGAAGTCGTAGGCGGCGAGCGTCAGGCCGAGGCGGGAGGACGAGGCGTCCGTGAAAGGCTGGAACTCGAACGAAAGCGCGGCCGGACCATCGACAGTGAACAACCTGACGGTGGAAGTCGTCCAACTCTCGGGCGCGACCGCCAAGAGCGTGCCGGATGCGGAGCGCAGGACCGCGAGGCTGATGCCATCCAGCATCTCGCCGTTGAAAGCGAAGAACGAAAAATCCTTGGGCTTCAGATCGGTGCCGAACGAACGGACATGGGATCTTCCGCCAGGTCCGGGGGTCGTCAGGATATCCAGGACACCATCATCATCCACGTCTCCGAGCGCCAACCTGACGCCGACCTGGAGGTTGGCCTGGTATGCCAGCCCGCCGCCCTTCACTTTTTCCTTGCCGAGGGCATCGAATATTTTCAGCCGGGGCTCCATACCTGGTCCCGGAGCGACGATAATCTCGGTTTTCTTGTCTCCGTCGACATCGCCGGCCGCGACGCGCACGCCGCCGCGGAAAGCCGAAGCATACGGCCAAAAACGACGGATAAGCGCGCCGTCCGCAGAATAAACCCTGACCTCGGGCGCACGCCCCGGCCCTGAACCGACGATGACCTCATCCACATCATCCCCGTCCAAATCGCCGGCGGCCAAAAACCCGCCGCCCTGGTGGCTCTTCTCGAAGGTCGGGAAAATCAGCTTATCCTTGAATCCGTTAGACCATGAGGTCACGTCGGCCGGACGAGCGAACTCCGGCTTCACCGGAATCGGGTGGTTGGCATGGGCGTCAGCGGCGACCGGGACAAGCCCGAGGCCAAGGAAAGCCAGCCAGAAGAAACGGCGGTGCATATGCCCGGAGTGTAGCAAAGCCAGGGCCGGTACGCACGTCCCGTCAAGCCTGGACGATTTTCTCCCACGGCAGATCGGCTTTGCCGAAATGGCCGTAGGCGGCAGTCCGCGAGAATATCGGCGCCTGCAAGCCAAGCCGCTCGATGATGGCTCGAGGCCGGAAATCAAAACCAGACAAGACGTCCGAGCCGAGCGTCCTGCCCTGCCCGTCCACGGCTTGGACCATGACCGGTTCGGCGCGGCCGATGGCATATGCGACGGAGACGAGGCACTCGTCTGCCAGGCCCGAGGCCACGATATTCTTCGCGGCGAAGCGCGCCATGTAGGCGGCAGATCGGTCGACCTTGGTCGCATCCTTGCCCGAGAACGCTCCCCCGCCGTGCGGCGCCAAGCCGCCATAGGTATCGACCATGATTTTTCGTCCGGTCAATCCGGTATCGGCGAAGAACCCGCCCAATTCGAACTTGCCGGTCGGATTGACGAGGATTTCTAATCCATCTACATCACCCAAATCGTCATTCCAGCGAAAGCTGGAATCCATCGAATCGTCATGCCCTTGGATCCCAACTTTCGTTGGGATGACAGACGAAACAGCGGGTTTGATCAGATGTACGGTCAAAGCTTCGCGGATTTCCTCCTGCGAAACCTCCGGCGCATGCTGGGTGCTGACGAGTACGGTCTTGAGTTTGTCGTCTTGGATGCTCACCTGCGTCTTGCCGTCGGGACGGATCCATGGCAACTCTCCGGACGTCCGCAGGCGTTCAAGCCCGGAAGACAGGGCGTGCGCCAAGACCAGGGCGTGCGGCAGGAATTCCGGCGTCTCGTTCGTCGCATATCCATACATGATGCCCTGGTCGCCGGCGCCGCCCGTATCCACGCCTTGGGCGATGTCAGGCGACTGTTGGACGATATTGGTGATGACACGCAGTTCGTCCTGATAGCCGATGTCGCGATAGACGCGACGGGCGACGGCTTCGGCGTCGACTTGACCCAGGCTCGTGACCTCACCGCCGATGACGAGCAAGCCGTGGCCGCCGAAGGACTCCACGGCCACGCGGCTCTGTGGGTCCTGGGCGAGATAGGCATCGAGGATAGCGTCGCTTATCTGATCGCAGACCTTGTCCGGATGCCCGGACGTGACGCTCTCGGCGGTGTAGGAAGATGAATGGAACATAAAGTTGTACGAAAGCTAAAGAATTAATGTTTGGTAAAGCCCCGGAGAGATTCCCGGGGCTGGAAGTCAGGCGGCTTTCGCCGTCTGACGGAAAGCACGGAAGGCGCACAGAAGGCGCACGAGAGCGTCCCATTCGCTCTCGGGGAGATATCGGATCGACCGGCGGAAAGCGGGCTCGCGATCGCCCAACAGCCGCCTGAGTTCCTTGGCCCGGAGGCGCAGCTTGCGCTGGCGCGCCCTGACCGCGGCCGGGTCCTCCGGCACGAACAGCTGGCAATGTTCCTGGCCGTCGAGCCATGCCTGCCGCAGGGCATCGACGGCGAGCTGGAAGCGGCGGCCCTCGAGCGCGGCCAAGGTCTCGGCCAAGCCGATACCGCCGCATCCGAACTGACGGTTGAATACGCCTGCCACGTACAGGCAGAAGTCGCTGTCTTTCATGCCATCCCTCCTCAGGTTAAGGACGCCGGCTTGTGGCGCAAGCGTCGCCCAACAATTTCTCCATGCACTCGTTGAAGACGCGCTCGGTGATGCCCTCCCTCTCCCCAAGGGGGACGAAGGTCCTGACATCCCAGATGCCGTCGCGGCGGGAAACCGTTCCCCATCGCTGTTCGTGGCCTTCCGGCCGCCTGAAGTCGCCGTTGATCATCACGACGCAATCCATGGCGTCGCGGCTTTCGAACCGCCGAGTCCCGAGCAGGAGCACCGGCCGTCCCGGGTCGCCACCGCCGCTGAAGTGCTCGGTGAAGACGGCTGGCCGCGGTTGGGCGTTCCAGAACTGGAACAGGTGGACTTTGGCCGCGTGTTTGGCCGAGTCAAAACCGTCGATCCAACTTTCCACGTCACGCCAATCATCTTCGTCGCGATGGCGGCAATCCAGGACCAGGACCTGGGTCTTGGCCAAAAGCTCGTCGCGGAAACCGCGCCAGCGTCCCAGCTCGAGCCGGAAAGCATTTAGGCGGTTCCCGATTTCGTTGCGCAACAGGTCGAAATCCTCCGTATCCCGGATGATTTCCTCGAAATCTTCCTTAATGCGGAGCGCCGATTCCGCCCGGCGTTCGGCTTCAGTTGTACGCGACATGTTCGCCTCCCTGAAATTGCATGGTGTGCATTCTCACGGACCGCGAGACAAGCTTCCTCACGGTCCGAGTCGAAGCTCCGAGCGAGAATCTCTCGGAGCTGAACAGAAGGTGCTCATCACCTGGCCGAACACGGCCCGAACCAGCCGCAGGATCTGAAGCCGACATGGAAAGCGACGAATCGGATGCTCTGTTCGCGGTTAGCAGGCGGCAAACGCGTCGGTTTCCCGAACTCATCCAATTTTGGCGTCATCCCCCATCGCCTTTTGGCCAATGCCTTGTTGATATCCGGCTCGTCTATCTGGTAGCCCATCCCCTCCAGGATTTGCGCCGCTTCCAGGCACGCCTCGCGGAAATCCGGCGGCGGCAAATCGAAGGAGTGCGGATTCTCCAGCGTGGCCTTGGCCCTGTCCCGCCAGCCTTCCAGCTCACGTGGCCAGCTATCGTCGCGTTCAGTATCCTTCAGGATCAAATCGACGATGATTTGCGCTTTTTGGTTCATATTTTCTTTCCCCGAGCGAGCTCCGCGAGACGCGCCACCGCCATGTCATGCACCGAACCTCTCCATTCGCTGATGATCCGGCGCAGTTCATCAATCGATTCCATGGTCGGAATCCTATGTTCCAGTCTTTCTACCTCGTCCCGCTCACGACAATGTTTGATCCACTCCCAGCGGCCTTCGCTCACCCAATCCGAGCTTCCGCAGCTGCATTGCCTTTTCATCCAACGCATTTCTCTCCCGCAATTACCGCAAACAGCGCCCATTTCAACCACCTCTAAAAATATTTTGTTTAAAAGATCTCCGAACCCGCGCGACCGCGATGACGTCTTACGCTTTTCTCCATCCCATCCTCCTTGGGACAGAAAACCCCGTCTTCGCGGGGAAAGACGGGGTTCCGGGATATTTGTTCGTCGCCTGTAGAGGGGCGGATTTTATTGAAAAATCGCCTCTGCGGCGACGTACTCCAGGACTCGATATCTTTCCCCAATTGGGGCTGGATTTCGCACCTTTCCTTGCGGATGGTTGCGGGCGGAGCATCGGGCCAGTTCCCTTAGCATCTCCACTCTCTGGATACGTCAGTCTTCGGTTGTACTTCCAAGCTAACAGCCTTCTGTTTTTTTGTCAAGAGGCTCACCAGCTATGTTCCGGGAAAAACACCTTCTCGACCGCGTGGCGGTTGGCTTCGCTGAGCTCCCCTGCATGTTGGAGCTTCAGGAGTTCGCGGCGCAACGCTTCGGGGTACCAGTCGTCCGCGTCCGACAACTTGATGATGAGGTCGCCCACGGCGTGGCGCGCGATATCATGCAGGTTGACGATACGGTAGAGCTGGCTGCGGACGTGCTCGTGATCCATGTTGAGTCTGGCCATATGTTTTTTTAGTTCAGGTTTTTGAGCGGCTGACCGTCCCGGCGGATGAGGCTCGGGCCTTCGACAGCCGGTGAATTGACCGCGCGGCTGACCGGCACGGCCTGCATCTTGGCAGCAGGGAAAGCATAGCATAAATCGAGCACCGCGGAAGCGGCCAGGGCGGGATCAAGCCACGCCTCTTCGTCGGGCGGCTCGAGGATGCACGGCATGCGGTCGTGGACCTGGGCGACCAGCGGATTCGGCGGCACGGTGATGAGCGCGAACGTCAAACGTTCTTCACCGCCGGGACCGACTTCGTGTTCCCATAGAGCCGGAAAGCTGAAGATGCCTCCGTCATTCAGCAAGAAGCGATACGGCTGGCTCACGCGGCCGCTCTTTTGCCATTCGTAGAAACCGTCGGCCGGCACCAGGCAGCGCTGCTGCGCGACGAGATGCTTGAACGTCGCCTTTGTCTTCAGCGTCTCGGCGCGGATATTGATGAGCGAACGGGCGCCGTGAGACCACCAGACCGGACGCAAGCCCCAGGTCTGACGGATGAACTCCGGCCGGCCCGGATTCCAGACGACGGGCAGGGTCTGCTCCGGCGCTACGTTGAACCTCGGCTCCCAGCGGCCCTTCAACTTTAAGCCGAAGCGCTTCTCCAGCGTTTCCTTATCGACCGCTAAAGTGAAACGCCCGCACATAATCAACGCTTGTCGTAGGCAAAGACCAGGTCATCATGCTCGGCCGGATCCCAATCCGGGAACCGGAAAGCGACCGACACGACCCGAGCCCCGGGCTTGAGCTCCCTGTCCAGCTTGGCGCCGAGCCGCTTCATGATGTGGGTGACGCCGAACAGGGTCACTATGTCATAACCCGAACAATCGTATTTCCACAGATCGGCCCGGTGGACGAACGCCCGGCCCTCCAGACCCGCCAGCCTTATCTTGCGGTGCGACCACCAGACAAGGCAGGGATTGATTTCGCAGCCGTGGGCTTCGGCGCCGGCCCGGGCCAAGGCGATGACCAGCCGGCCGTCGCCCGAACCGATATCCAGCGCCCGGCAACCCGGCCGCACGCGGGCCAGCTTCATGACCTTCTCCACGCCCGCGCGCTTCGTCGGGATGAACGGAGCGCCGCGCGCCAATGACCATAGGACCAGGACGTCCAAGATGACGAGCAAGACCGCAAGGATGACGATATCCATAAATTCATCGGTCCGGACAAATTACGGCCATGGAGTCGAGGTATTCCGCCGGAAACGGTCAGCGGTGGGGGTTGTAGAGCCACTTCGTGTTCCGGCTCCGGGCCATGTCGGCCGGACTTATCTGTTCCATCAGCTGCAGGAAATCCAAGCCCTTGTCGTCGCCGCGGAACAGCGTCTGGCCGCGTTTCTCGGGAGCGACCGCCAGGTAATAGGCGCGTTGGGAAAACGAGGTGCAGATGTAGTTCTTGGTGTCGGTGTATTGCCGGGCCATGTCCACGGTCGCATTGACGCCGTAGATCCAGGCTAGCCAGGATTGGAAGAAGAACGCGATCAAACGGCGCTGGTCGTACGGCGTATCCACGGCGTCGAGGAAAAAACCGCGGAAGCGTTCCCGTTCCTCATCGGTCAGGCAGGTCATGCGCTTGAAGCCGAGCTCGTAGGTATGCGGCTCCAGGAGATAAGCCGACAGGCGGTGGATCTCGACCTGCCAGGCGGCCTCGACGATGAGTACGTCCCGCTCGGTGGCGCTGACGTCGGGGGTGTCGAACACCAAAGCCACATGGCTCCAATGCGAACCCGTCGTCCGCCGGATCATGGTGCCGAGGACCGTTTTGGCATGGACGAACACCATGTCCCCCGGCTGCAGATGGCGGATAGCCTGTTCTTGACTGCGGTAAAGCGCCTTGGCGGGCATAGTCGATCAGTCGTGGGGATTCCAGACCCAGGTGCAAGCGGCGCTCTGGGCGATATCCGCCGGCGTCGTTATGTCCTGAAGCTGGATCGGGGTGTAACCGACGTTGCGGAAGATGATCTTCGACCTCTCTTTCCAATCTGCCGCCTCATAGAACGCCTTCTGGACCATGCCGCTGCACGAGAAGCGCTGGCGCCGCAGCAGCAGGCGGCGATAGCTCCGCGATATCCAAGCCAGGAAAAACTTCGTGGTGGATTGCGGATAATAGGGCGTGTCGACATTCATCAGGACGAATGACCGGACCCGGTTCTGCACTTCCACCGGCAGCCATTCGAAGCGCTTGATGCCTACGTCGTAATTATCCGGTTCGTTCAGGTATTTCTCCAGCCGGTGGATCTCGAAACCGCGCTTAAGCGAAGTCATTACTCCGTGCTGGATGGCCTCGATGATGATGTCGGCCGCGTAGCCCTTCTCGGGGTTGCGCGAAAAGATGACCAGCGCCGCATGGTCCCAGTGGCTCCGCGTGACGCGACGCAACAGGCGCCGCATCAACCCATGCTTGTGGCGCACCAACACGATGTCGGCCAAACGCAACTGCGGCAGGCTGCCATGGATTTTCTCCAAAGCGAAAGCGTGCTTCTCCGGAGTCGGGATTTTTTCGATGGCCGAAAATTTCAAATTTTTCCCCCTCATGTGCGCAATAATGGTACAATGCGAAGCGTCTTCTGTACATGCCGACTTATGCCCAGGTTCGAACTTAACGAGCGGGCTGAATTCATCAAATGCTGCGAGCAGTGCTCCATGCTTTTCGGCGTGCCCACAGAACGTTTGCCCGGCAGGCGCTTCGACGAATTTGTGTCCTTCGAAAGCGGACCGCGCATGCTCTTGGCGCTGCTGGACGCTTTCCGCGGCCGATTGGTCAAAGGCGTACCCATCACCGTCACCTCGGCCACCGCCTGCAAGACGCACGTCCTGATGAGTTTCGAGGCCGACATCGACCCGCATACCCGGCGCATCACCCGACTGCTCGGCGAATTCGATTGCGCCAACGGAAAGAAGCACCGGCATAAATGAGGTATGCCCCATAGCCCGACTTACCTGATAGCGGTCTTGGCGCTGTTGAACCTGGCCAACTACCTGGACCGCTACCTGATTGCGCCCCTGGGCCCCTCGATCCAGAAGGACCTGGGACTGAATGACGCCGCGCTCGGTCTTTTGGGTTCGGCTTTCCTTTGGGGATTCCTGGCGGCCAGCTTGGGTGCAGGCGCCCTGGCCCGCAGATGGTCGCGGAAGACCGTGCTGCTCGTGAGCGCTGCGGTCTGGATGGCGGCGACCGTGGCCTCCGGCTGGGCCAGCGGCTTGGTGTCGCTCCTGATTTTCCGGATCGCCCTGGGTTTGGGCCAAGCCGCTTTCACGGCCGGCGCCCCGACGGCCATCGACGACAAAGTCCCGCCGGCTTTCCGCGGCCGCGCCCTGGCTGTTTTTTACGCAGCCATCCCCTTGGGCACGGCGCTCGCCTTCATCCTCGGCGGCGTCCTGGGCAAGGCCCTGGGCTGGCAGTGGACTTTCATCTCCCTGGGGATACTCGGCCTGCCTCTCCTGTTCCTGCTCGGCGCGTCGAAAGTCGGGTCCGGACCGACATCCAAATCCACGACTTCGATCCTGCATGAATTGGCCGGCCTGGCGAAATCACGGCGTTACGTCCTGGCCGTAGCCGGCTACGCCGCCCAGACTTTCACCCTCGGCGGATTCGCTTTTTGGGCCCCGACTTTATTGGTCAGGAAATTCAGCTTCCCGGCCGAACAAGGCAGCCTGATTTTCGGGCTCATCCTGGTCGCGACCGGCTTCTGCGGTTCGTTCCTGGGCGGCTGGGCCTTGGACAAATACCGGGACCGCGACCGGGTGCGGGCCGCGCTCAAGCTGAGCACGCTCCTGACTTCGGCGACCCTGCCCTTCGGCTTCCTGTCCATCCTGACGACATCAATCCCGGCTTTTTTCTTCTGCATGACCGTCATCCAGCTCGCGGTCTTCGCCACCTTCTCCCCCATCAACGCCGCCTTCCTCGGCGCGGTCAGGCAGGAAGCGCGGACCGGCGCCATGGGCTACGCCACCTTCTTCGGCCGTTTGTTCGGCGACCTGATCAGCCTCTGGCTGGTCGGCGTCATCTCGGACAAGACCGGCAGCCTGACATCCGGCCTCCTGGTCCTGCCCGTAGCGTTAGTCCTCAACTACGCTTTCTGGCTGGCGGCGTCGAGGACCAAGAGATAACGAAAAATCTTCGAATTACCGATTTTTTTACATCGCTTGAGTCATCCAATCTTTTCCTTTGCAAATTTCTCCAAAATGACCGAACTTGGATGATTTGAGAGCGAGACGAGATGATTGACAAGCGCGACTGGAAAAAGCGCATTATCGTACATGTCACACTTCAATGCATCAACGATCGTCAGAATCACATCCATGTTTGGGAAGTCCTCCTTTTTGGGATTTAAAACAACGTCAGCATCCTTTGTCGGAAGCGTTGCAACATGCATCCGGCCGCTCTCTGACTTATAAATCAGCTTTGCGCCATAGTAAGAGGTTCGACCATATGGTTCAGTGTCATCAGCCCTTCCTGGTCGGATGTATTTGTAGATGTATTCATTACTCAAGAGTAGCACCGAGTTCGGCTCGAGCTTTTCTTTAATTTCGTCCGCATGCTCAACAAACGCACCGCTCTTTTCGAGACCGACGAGGAACAAGTCGTATTTTTTGTATAGGTATACTGCGAGCGCCCTCATTGGCTTGTGCATGTTCGCAGTTTGGCCAAAGAAGCCAAGAGGCCCATCCTTCACGAAAAGCGTCTCCTTCAAAAACGCAGGATTGATGTCGATTAGGAGTCGAATAATATGCACGATCGCAATCTGCTCTAGCGTTGTCATGAGATAGCTCACGATACCCCCTGCGCCCAATTCGTCATCGACACCCTCCTGAAGGCGAAGAATATCGGTCAGGTAAATCAACTCGTTACACTTTGGACACGTAAATTTATAATCCTTCATCTGTGCCAAACTGAGCATCACATCCCGCTCGTCGCATGACGGACAACGAGACAAAGAATAAGTGGACTTCTTCGAATCGAACAATTCGTAAACAAGCCACTTCAAGGTCTCAAGAAAATTATTATTTGGATCTCGACCAAAAAAGTCGAATATCGTCGAACGGACTGACTCGGTCAAGGTTGCCGAGTCCTTCGTGTTTAGGTTTTTCGTTGGGAGCGCCAACTTATATCGCTGGACTTCCTTTAGACGCGCCATATCGGCCGGATCGATAAACTCTTTTTTTGAAATTTCTTCAAGGTCGGAGACGCTGAACACGAGAGCTCCGAACTGAATAAAACTCAGCATCGACGAGGGGAAATCTTTCTTGACGGTAACCTCGGTGTACCCACCGTCGAGAGCAATGATTTTTTTTACTTGATTTTTCGCAGGAGATTCTATTTTCACCAACAGATTCGACGGAATCTCTACCTCGTCGGCACGTTTTGGGAGCCTGCACTTTTCAAGGAACGAAACGATCTCCGCATCATTGATGATGTGAGAGTGCGAGTCCTTGCTGGCGAATTCTCTTGGGCGCCGTCCATATCGGCTCGCGTAGCTCATATTATTTTTCGCTCTTTACCTTGAATTGGTCGACTTGGACCGGGACAACAAACGGGTTCGAATACGTCTTCATTCGGACAAACCCCTTGTCGCTGTTCGCACTGAACTTCAAGAGACCGGCAGCGAAATCAGTGAAGTCGTAATATTTCACAAGCTCCTTGAGTTCATCGTCATTGTTTAGATGTGCAATGAACCAATTTTGCGTATTCTTAAGAATGTTCGCACTGATGGAGCTAACCTCCTGTGTGGCGTAAATTAGGCCAAGATTCAACTTCGCACCTTCCTTGGCGAGGCGGTTATAAATTTGTGCGAGATCCTTATCATCCTTCTTAGG
Organism: uncultured Gammaproteobacteria bacterium; assembly: GCA_964415965.1. Lineage (GTDB taxonomy): Bacteria > Patescibacteriota > Patescibacteriia > 2-12-FULL-60-25 > 2-12-FULL-60-25 > CAIKNB01. Next base: position 389,057 of record CAYQCK010000001.1, on the reverse strand, counting down.
GAAGAGGTTATGCGCCTCTTCGAAATAAAGTTGGATAAAGCCGTTAGGCCTATTTTCCACGAACCGACCCATTGAGTCCGAGAATATTTTCTTACATATCCGTTCGGAATAGAGGCGCTGAACATCAGGGTCGCCCTGTGATAAATCCACAATGACTATCTTGCCCTCGCGGAGAGCGGCCACAATGTTCGCCTCAAACGCGATTTCCCCCTTATCTGTATGTAGCCGGATGAGTGGCTTGAGTTTGGTATAACCGCTAACAAGCGTGGATGAACCTGGCTCTTTGTGACGCGTAAGGAATCCGAGCACTGCACGAAGCTCCTCATCCGCCCAGCCGTGACCATGCTTTTTATAATATTCTTTAAAAAATTCCCAATCATTATAATGATCCCAGACACTAGTAAACCAAAGAGTTGCATCGGAGAGGGTTACACCTTTTGAAGGATCGAGGCCTCCCTCGCGAATCTGGGAGTTGATATCTTTGTTTCCTGAAAATCTTACCTTGAATCCGTTCGGAACAGGAAACCCGGCTTGAGCCAGACAACAGAGATAAGCCGCTTTTTTTCGATCGTAACGCGTAGCGACAGATGGGTCCGTGTCGTAATCCTCCGGCTTCTCAAGGACTACGGAAAGAAAACTGCTTACGTAGTCCGACTTTTCGCCGAGGTCGCGGAAATGATTCTGGACTAAATCGAAACCTGCTTCGACTTCATTGTAGAAATTGACCTTCATGATTTCAAACCCTTCCTTCTCCATCGTGCTATAGCGAACAGTATCCTTCTTATACATCTCGAAAATCGCCGTGCCTTCGTCTTGCATGTTAGCGTTCGCATACTCACCGTTAACGTCAAAAATGAGCTGACCTACCGAACACAGCGGGACCCCACTCGCATCGTAAGGCTCCATTACGCCTTCAGTCGCCTTGTCGGGCACCTTGCAGTGCGTCGCCTTCTTGCTGAGATCCATCGTCGCCTGAACAATCTTCTTCACGGTATTGGATTTTCCTGTGCGCGTCATGCCAAATAGCGCAGACCTCTTTCCAAGGAAGTCCTTCGCGGTAATATAGACTGAGACATTACCAACCGCCTCCTGTAGCCGCAGGCTGGAGCTGTAACGTACCCGACCGATCTTAACGTCGTTCTTTCCTCCAGGGATCGAAAGCAGGTCGCGGTAATTCACAATTTGTTCAAGTACGCCATCGTCCGGTTTGTATACGCTGTAGTTATTCGCACTGTAAAAATTCTCAAGATCAGCACCGAAGACGATTTTGCCTTCCTTATTCTTATAGAAGGTTCCAAGGATTCTGCACTCCAACGCAGAAAAGCTAAACTGGTATCGGGTAAAATCATCGAGGTCATTCCCTGCCCCGGCGGTTTTCAGATTGTCTTTGTAATATTCGACCATCGAGCTAATTACGTCATTGTCTGTAGGTAGCTTCGAAGGAGCCAGCGCGCGCAGGAGAATCGCCTCCTTGACCGATTCCTCGTTTTCATAGAAGGCGAGAAGGAAGGTTCCCTGAGGGATGCCGTTAACTCTCTGCTTCCATGCATCAGCCACAAGGACGGTAGCCTTCTCATAATCGAGATGGAACGGTCGACCGACGAATGCGTCGGGTTTCCTTGCTTCCTTAAATAGGTCCACACTGAATGCCTCAATAACCTTTTCTTTGAGTCCCATATTTTCTCAAAAATTAATTATTTGAAACGAAGTTTAGACTGACGACCATATTGACCGTCAATATCAACTGCAATCCATCGTCGGCCAAGCTTTTCTGCACAGAATCCAGTGGTATTACTTCCACCAAAAGGATCAAGCACCAAGTCGCCCGGATCAGTTAGAAACTCGATAAAAAAATTCACCAGTCCCTGTTGCATCCTAGCAGGGTGGGGTGTAAGGCCCTTCCTCCTGCATGCGAGCATGAAGGCGTCATTTGAATTAGTGTTTGACATGCTGAGTACGTTTGGCGGCAGTCTCGGGTCTCTCTCAGAATCAATCCTCTCAATCTCAAGTAGGTTCGGCATGATGCTTCCGCGATTGTTCGATAAGAAGCTTTTTTCGCCGATGACGTGCTCAGAAGGTCTTTTGCCAGAGTTATAACTTTTTCTTTTCAATAATTCTTTCATACTCTGACTGTAGGGCCTCAAGACTTTTCGGTTATCCGCTTTCGGAAAATCGTCTTTAGACATCCACCAAACATGCGTGTAGCTGTCAGTAGTCCGGATTCTCTTTATTGTCACCCACTGCGCTGGAGAAGGAAGTCTGGACGGATTGTAACAAATAAACTCTTGACAGAGTCTAAGGCCAGCAGTTGGGTGTTTTACAAAAGACAAGAGGGATTCAAGTGTCAACAACGCTTGAGTTGGACGACCGGGCTCCCATGAATTACCAAGCTCGATTACAATGGATCCATTCTTTTTCAGGAGATCGGAGAAGAGCGGAGCGAACTCCGCGAGCCACCGGTTATACGCTTCGCCCTGCAAATTACCATATTTCTTCTTGTCGTTTAATGGGAAAGGCGGCGAGGTCATGATAAGTTGAACCTTGTTCCGATATCCTTTTTTCAGCAAATCTTTAAGCACAAAAAATGAGTCGCCGACCAGGAATTTCCCTTTCTTTGTCTTGTAGAGTTCTATCGCCATATTAAAAAGACCTTCCCGGGGAACACCGGACGCGGGTTTAAAATCAAGTCCTTTTCGTACAGCACGAATATCATTTTCCTCCATAAACAGCCATAATGCAAGAACTTACGTCGGTTAAGCAAAGCGTAAAATTCAGACCCAGAACTATCGTTTACCATACGAAAAAGCATCGTCTCTAGAACGATGCTTCTCCGTGGTGGGCAGGCAAGGATTCGAACCTTGGAAGGCGCAAGGCCAACAGATTTACAGTCTGTCCCGTTTGACCGCTTCGGTACCTGCCCTTGCTCGCGGTTGCGAGCTGCGTTCCGTTCGTCCCTCCGGGACTCACTTCACTGCGCTCGCCCGCTGCGCTTTGTCCCGCGGGGCGGGACAAGCCCGTCTGCTGACGGGCGAAAGCCTACTCAAGCCTTTAGGGCTATTGAGGCATGGAGCCGTTGTCGGGATTTGAACCCGAGACCTTCTCCTTACCATGGAGATGCTCTACCAGCTGAGCTACAACGGCACGTCGTTCGCGAACGACGTGCCAGCGGCAAATCGTCCACAAACATTTGACCATCCTGCGAAAGAGCGAAAATAACAGCCGCCCACTCACCCTAATGCGTCGATCTTGTCCTTGTACGCCTGCAGCTTGGGGCGGTCCTCCGACAGGAGCCTGAGCTTATCATACCGGCGCTGGGCTTCCAATCGGTCGCCGAGGAGTATAGCAGTATCCAAAGATATTTCAAGGTACCTCGCGGATTTGGCGTCAAGCTCGTTGGCCCGCTTGGCGAAAGGCCAGGCTTTCTGGGGTTCTTTGCGTTCCAGGTAGAACGAAGCCATCTCGGCTTGGCGGTTGGCCAAGCGCGGCCGGAAATCCACGGCCTTGCGCCGCAGGTCCTCGGCGGCGGTGAAATCACCGTCGTTTTCGGAGATCTCGGCCAGGGCGGCATACACCGTGTCGTCGGCTTTCTTGCTCTTGGCCAGGAACTCGAACGTCTCCTTGGCCTGCTGCCAGAGCTTCTGCTTGATGTAGATGAGGCCCAGACCCTTGTAAGCGTCCCAATGCCGGGCGTCGATCGCCAGGATCTCGAGATAGCGTTTTTCGGCGTCAGCGAACTTCTGGTCGCGCGCCAACGACCGTGCGTCGTCCAGGATGGTCTTGATGCGTTCCTTGGCCGACGGGGCGATGAAGGCGAACGGCGATTTGGCCTGGGTGTAGAACTTCTCGAGCCGGATGAGGCGGATGTAAGCCGCGTGGAACATGGTCTTGCCCCAGACCGCGAGGCGCTTGAAGCCCAGGGCGATGGGCCCGAGTTTATCGGCCCTGATGCGCGTCAGGCGCTGGAGGATGAGGTCGTCGCGCTTGCGCCGCTCGCGCTCTTCCTGGATGGAATCGGGGTCGATCAGCCGGATTTCGCGCCAATGCCGAAAGAGCGTCACAGCCATGACGAGCAGGGCGACGCCGGCGACGGCGAATGAAATCCAGTAGATCATGGGGCTATCCGGTTACCGATTCTCCCGGCGTCAGGCCGGGACGGCGGCGCGGCAGATGAGGCCGAAATTGCGCGGGTCGAGCGAGGCTCCGCCGACCAGGGCGCCATCGACTCCGGTGGTGGTCATGTACTCCGAAACGTTGCGCGTGTCAACCGAACCGCCGTAGATGATGTGGATCTCATCGGCCAAATTGCCGAATTTCTTCTGCAGTACCCCGCGGATGAGCGCGTGCATGTCCTTTGCATCCTGCGGCGAGCAAGCCTTGCCTGTGCCGATGGCCCAGACCGGTTCGTAGGCGATGGCGCACGGGGCGCGGCCGTCGCCCTTGATTTCGGCGATGGCGGCCTGCACCTGGGCGCGGACTATCTTGTTGGCCTCCCCTTTCTTGCGCTGGGCCGCAGTTTCGCCCACGCAGATCACGGGCGAGATGCCGGCCTTCTGCAGGGCCGCCGCCTTTTTGGCGACCATGTCATCGGTCTCGCCGAGATGCGTCCGGCGTTCGCTGTGGCCGACCAGGCAATAGGCGACGCCGAACTCGTTCAACATCGACGGTGACACGGCCCCGGTAAAGGCGCCTTCCTGCTCCCAAAAGGAGTCTTGGGCGGCCAAGGCAGGGATGGAGGCGCGGCCGAGCGAAGCGCGGGCCGCGGCCAGGCTGACGAACGGCGCGGCGACCGCTATCTCGACATCCTTCGGCAAACGCTCGCGGCGGAAGGCGCGGATCCACGCCCCGGCCTTGATCGGGCCGTAGTGCATCTTCCAGTTGGCGATGATGAGTTTTTTCATAGATTATTTACCATTTGATGATCTTCTCCAGGTTCTTCTTGGGCCCGAACGGTCCGATGACCGCGGCCGCCATGCGTTCCGGACGGAAGAGCTCCTTGGCGACCTTCTGGACGTCGCCGCGCGTCACCTTCTCGAACCGGGCCATGCGCTGCTCCGGGGTCTCGAGCCGCTGGCGGAAAATCCAGTCCTTGCCGTACCAGCCGGCCTGGAAGGAAGAATCCTCGAAGGCGAGCACGGTCTGGCCGCGGAGAAGATCCTTGGCCCGCCGCAGTTCTTCGGCCGTGACGCCCTTCTTCGCCACGTCCTTGAGTTCCTTGAAGATGGCTTTCACGGCTTCGGGGAAGCGCGCCTTGTCGAGACCGGCCGCGACCTGGAAGAGCCCGACGTCCTCGCGCGCCTGATGCATGGACCGGATGGAATAGCACAAGCCGCGGCGCTCGCGGATCTGGATGAAGAGCCGCGACGACATGCTCGCGCCCAGGATGACGGACAGGAGCGTGGCCGCCGGCGTGCGCGGATCCGTGAGCTTGAGGCCGTGGAAAGCGAAAGTGTACTGCACCTGTTCGGTGGCTTTTTCCTTGTAGGCCAGCGGGACCTTGATTTTGGCCGGGGTCTTGAACGGCTCGAACGGCAAATCGCGTCCAGCCGGGCGGCGGACCGTGCCGAAGGTCTTCTCCAGCATCTTCATGACGCCGGGCACGACCTTGCCCGAGACGATGACGGCCATGCGCTCCGGGACATAGTAGGCGTCGCGGTAAGCGATCAGCTGGTCGCGGGAAACATTGCGGATGATGTCGCGCGTGCCGGCGATGTTCCAGCCGAGGGTCGAATCCGGGAACAGCACCTCCTCGAGCATGTCGTCGATGTGCATCCGCGGGTTGTCCTCGTACATGTTTATCTCCTCGATGATGACTCCCCTTTCCCGGTCGATTTCCTTCGGGTCATATTTCGAGTGGAACAGCATGTCGTGCAGCATGTCGACCGCCAAGGCGGTCTTGGCCGCGTCCATCTTGATGTAATAACCGGTCATGTCCTTGTCGGTGTAGGCGTTGAACTCGGCGCCGAAGCTGTCGAGCTCGCGCGACAGGACCTCGGTCGTGGGACGGCGCTTGGTGCCCTTGAACATGAGGTGCTCGATGAAATGCGACGAGCCGTTGATTTCGCGCGTCTCGTAGCGGGAGCCGACCTTGCAGAGCACGAGCAGGGTCATCGAACCCGCGCCTTTCTGCGGCACGAGCACGACCGGCAATCCGTTCTTGAGCTTATGGAATTTCGGTTTCATTGGTTTCGTTCGAAAGGGCTTAGGCGAGGCGTTGCTTTATCCAGGCCGGGACGTCGGCGATGGCGAGGCGTTCTTGGGTCATGGCGTCGCGGTCGCGGACCGTGACTTTGCGGTCTTCGACCGACTCGAAATCCACGGTGAAGCACCACGGCGTGCCGATCTCGTCCTGGCGGCGGTAGCGTTTGCCGATGGAACCGCTCTCGTCGTATTCGACATTGATGCCGTCATGACGCAGCTCTTTGGCCAGCGACTTGGCGATTGACGTCAGCTCGTCCTTCTTCTGGAGCGGCAGGAACGCGGCCTTGACCGGCGCAAGCTTGGGCGGGAAACGCAGGACCATGCGCGGCTCCTGGCCGCCTTCGACGGTCTCGGCCTCATCGATGTCGAGATGCTCGGACAGGACGGCCAAGACGCTCCGGGTCAGGCCCCAGGTCGGTTCGATGACGTGCGGGACGAATTTTTCGTTGGTCTCCGGGTCGAGGTAGCGCAAATCTTCCTTCGAGAATTCCTGGTGGCGCGACAGGTCGTAATCGGTGCGGTAAGCCAGGCCGCCGAGTTCCTTCATGCCGAACGGGAAGGCGTATTCCGGATCGATGGAGCGCAAAGAATAGAAAGCCCGCTCCTCGGCCGGGATCTCGCGGTACTGGACGTGCGCGTCGGCGATGCCGAGGACGTCGCGGACCCAGGTCTTGTATTCATCGAGCCACATCTCGTAGGCACGCGGCGCGTCGTCGGGCTTGACGTAGTATTCGATTTCCATCTGCTCGAATTCGCGCAGGCGGAAGATGAAGTTGCCCGGCGTGATCTCGTTGCGGAACGCCTTGCCGACCTGGGCCACGCCGAAGGGCAAACGTCGGCGCATGGTGTCGCGGATGTTCTTCCAGGTCGTGAACATGCCGGCCGCGGTCTCGGGGCGCAGGTAGGCGGTCGCGGTCGAATCCTCCTTGACGCCGATGAACGTCTTCAGCATCAGGTTGAAGTTCATGACGTCGGTCAGCTCGCCGCCGCAGTCCGGGCATTTGATGTCCTTGATGTCGACCGGACGCTCCTTGTCGTAGCCCGGCTCGGCCGCGCGCGCTTCGAGCAGATGGTCGGCGCGGAAGCGGTGATGGCAGCGTTTGCATTCGACGAGCGGATCGGAAAAATTCTGGAGATGGCCCGAGGCTTCCCAGACTTTCGGATGCTGGATGATGGGCGTGTCCACGCCGACGAGGTCGTCGCGGCCGCGGACGAAGCGGTTCCACCAGGCGTCGCGGATGTTGTTCTTGAGCTCGGTGCCGTACGGCCCGAAGTCCCAGGCGTTGGCGAACCCGCCATAGATCTCTGAATCGGGATAGACGAAACCGCGCCGCTTGCAGAGCGACACCAAGAGGTCCATCTTCTGGTCCGGCGAAATGGGCATAGATTAATTTCGGATTTGGGCCGTCAGATCGTCATGACTTCCTCTTCCTTCTCGGCGATGAATTTGTCGACCTTCTCGTTGTACTCCTTGACCACCTTATCGAGCTGCTCCTGGAGCCGGAATTTTTCGTCCTCGGAGATGACATGCGCCTTCTCGTCCTTGCCCAGCGTCTCGCGCACCGTCTCGCGCACGTTGCGGATGGTGATTTTGGCCTGCTCGCCTTTCTGGTGCACGGCTTTGACCGTTTCCTTGCGCGTCTCTTCGGTCATCTGCGGCAGGTTGAGGCGGATGACGGTGCCGGCCGTGTTCGGCGACATCCCCAAGTTGGCGTTGATGAGCGCTTTCTCGACATCTTTGACCAGCCCCTTGTCCCACGGTTCGATCTGGATGGTCTTGGCGTCCGGGATGGAGATGGCGGCGACGCCTTTCAGCTCCATCGTGGAGCCATAGGCCTCGACGCGGATATCCTCGACGATGGCGGCGTTAGCGCGTCCGCTGCGGAGCCCCTTGAGGTCGTTGTCCAGCCGGTCAAGAGCCTTCTGGAAGTCTGGCTTAGCGTTTTCGATATGGTTGGCCATAAATTTGGTAGGGGCGAATGGTGATTCGCCCGTACATATTTCCATTTTTCGGCTAGATAGTCAACCGCGAGCGGCCGTGACGGAGACCAAAGCACGCTTCCCCGAGGGATGCGTGGGTCGGCCGCGGGCGGCGTCTGCGCGGATCAGAACATCCCCTGCTCCTTCGTCGGAGGCGGAGTGGTGCCGAGATACAGTATCTTGCTGTCGATCGGGTCGTACATCACGACCGAGCCGGCTTGGGTGGTCGGCAGCTTCTTCGGGGTCCAGCTCACGCCGCCGTCGGTGGAGAACTGCAAGGTCGAGACGCCGGTGTAGACCAGATTCTTGTTGTTCTTCGGGTCGATGGCCAGGGAAGAGATCTTGACCGTGCCCGGAGGCGACGTCAGGTTGAGGGCTTTCCAGGTCTCGCCGCCGTCCGTTGATTTCAGGATGCCGTACTTACAGACGTTGTAGATGACGTTCGCCTCGACCGGGTCGATGACGACCTGGACGACGCGCCGGCCGTCGGTATATTCCTCGCCGAATTGCTTGCGGATCTGGGTCCAGGTCGTGCCGCCGTCGGTCGTCTTGAGGATGCCGTTGCTCGCCATCCCGACATAGACGATGCGCGAGTCGCGGGGGTCGATGGCGATGCTCTTGATGTTGGCGCCGTCGATGCGCTGGATCTTTTCCCAGGAGACGCCGGTCGTGGTCGAGCGCAGGATGTCGCCGTCGGACGTCCCGGCGAACAGGATGGTCGGGTTGTATTGGTCGACCGCCAGGCGCGTGAACACGACTTCGGTGCGCGGCTCGAAGAAAATCTGGTTCCAGTCGCGGCCGCAAGTATCGGTCTTGTAGATCTTATTGCCGCTCGCGACGTAGACAGTGCACTTGTTCTTGGGATCGACCGCGATGGCCGTGACCTTGGCCACGCCGGATATCTTGGCCTGCTGCCACAGGTCGCCGCCGTCCAGGGTGAACACGACGCCGTTTTCGGCCGTCGCCAGGTAGATGGCCTTGTTGTCCTGCGGATCCATGACCATATCGAGGATGTTCAGCTGGGCGCCAGCGGTCGTGACCTTGGTGCCGGAAACCACGTTGCGTTTGTTCGCCCAGGCCTGTCCGCCGTCGGTGGATTTCCAGACGCCGCCGTCCGGACCTTTGGCGGGCGTGCTCGTTCCGCCGCAGCCGGCGCCGAACAGGACAAGCGCTAGACTGGCGGCCAATAACCTGGCTGTGGTGGTTTGGGTCATATGGTTGGGGGTAGGTAGATTGAAGGCAAAGTTTTCGGCATGAGGGATGAGAAAAGGCGCGGCGCATCGCTGGCCGGGTCGGTCTCGAGCCGCACGGCGCAGGCTTCAAGCGCCAGGCGCGGCGAAACCGCCGACCCGACGGCCTGGAGCGCGGCCAACACGGCCACGCCGGTGACGGCGGCGCGCGCCGGTTCGCGGCCGAGCCAGGCGCCCAGCTCCTGCATGGCGAACAGGAGCGCTTCGCGCCAGGCGACCGCGGGCTCTTCGGAACTCTCGCAGGTCTTGGCCAGATCTTCGATGAAGGACAGGCGCGCCCCGGCGTTCTTGGCCTGGAGGAATTGGCGGATGAAGACCGAACCGCCCGCCGTGACGTTCTGCGAATCCACGGCCAGACCCGGACGGCCGCGCGAGCTCCGGGCTCGGGCCATGGCCTCGGTCGGATTGATGCCGCGCGCCTCGAGTCCGGTGGCGATGACTTGGACCGGGACGTTCCCGAACGGCATCACGACCGAACGGCTGCGGACAGTCAGAGGCAAACGTCCGAGGTCCTCGGCGACCAGCACGAAGACGGCGCCGGCCGGAGGCTCTTCGATGACCTTCAGGAGGGCGTTGGTGCCCGATTCGTTCAACCGATCGGCCGCCGGCAAGTAGACCACGAGCCGCGGGGCACGGATCGGCCGCATGGACACGCGTTCGCGCAGTTCCCTGACCTGTTCCACGGAAACCTGGGTCTTGCCTTCGAGCACGTCGAGGATGAAGACGTCCGGATGCGAAGTCCAATGCGGATCCGCGACGGACAGCCCCAAAAGCAACCGAACATAGCGTTCGGCCAAGGTGCGTTTGCCGAGATGCGCCGGCCCGACAAACAGATAAGCCGGCGCCGGATCGCTCAATGACGCCTCCAAAATCCGGACAATCGCCTCATGTCCGATAAAGCCCTGGGCTAAGCCCTCTGGCATGGACAAAAGTATAGCATGAAGAAAGCAATTGGAAGAAAGGAGTCGGAGGGAGACCCCGGGTCTCGGCGCTGCCTCGCCCGGGGTGTCAATCATTGCTTGCTCCACGCTCGCCGACATCCCGGCCAAGCGAGGCCGCCGAGCGCGAGCCGGGATCTGGGACGAAGTCCCCGGGTCTCGTCGCGCTGAACGCGACTCGCCCGGGGTGTCAAAACAAAAAAGCGCCCCTTCAACGTGAGTTGAGGGGCGCAAGACGGGCAGGACCGAGGAGTGGTCCCCCGCCGCGAGTTCAGAGATGGACGACCCAGCGGCAGGCCGGGGGCTTGCCGGCGCCGACGCCAGGCCAGACTTCCGGCAAGGCGTTGTAGGGCTGGTTGTCGACCCAGACCTCGAAGGTCCCCAGGACATGGAACTTGTCGTCCTGGCAAGCCCAGAGGGAGTCGGGTCCGGGAGTCGTGTCGTTCGGCGGCACGTACACCGCGTACGGGTTGATGCGCAGCGTCGAACCGGCCGGCCGATGGACGACGCATTCGACCGTGGACTGGTCCGTGGCGTAACAGACCTCCGGACAATTGCAGTCCCAACCGGCGCCCCAGGCGTAAGCCTGATCGTACCAGGTGTCGCCGCACGCCTCGGGGCGCGCGACCGGCGTGCCTTGCGCGTCGTCAGCCTCGTCGAAAACCGTGACGTGGTTGGCGATGATGCCGCCCGGCATGGTGTAGCGGTAGTGGACGGTGCGTCCGACCTGGTTGGCCGTGCAGCCGAGCGGGCAATCTTCGTCGACCTTGCCGTCGCAATCGTTGTCGACTTCGTCGCCGCAGACTTCCGGATCGGCTTCGCAGGCCCCCCAGTTGCTGCCGTCGGGCAGGCACTTGGCGTGGCCGAAGCATCCGGACCATCTCAGGCATTGGCCGGGCTGTCCCTGCGGGTCGCAGATCTGGGGTCCGCCGCCATGTCCGCCGGCACCGCCGGTTCCGCCGTTGCCAGCAGATCCTCCGACACCGGCTTGTCCGCCAGCGCCGGCCTGACCGGCTTCACCCGCCTGTCCGCCGGCACCGCCGACCTGGCTGCCTCCGGTCCCGTTGGGGGTGCCGTACATCATCCAGGTGTGGTCATAGGGCTCCTGATCGTCGCAGGCCGTTGCGCCCAGCGCGAACAGGGACATGACGAACGCTAGAGCCTTCGGCCTCAAGTGTTCCATCGTATTCTCCTCCCATTTTCTGGGTTTTTTCTCTGTGTAAAGGGCTTTTCCCAGCCCTGCAAGAACCGATTCTGGGAATGTGACACCTAACCATATACAGGTGACCGTGTCAAGCGCGTTACAGGAAAGAAAAACCCCCTCGCCTGCGAGTCGCAGGGAGGGGGCTGGAGCGAACCGACTGTCTACTTCTGCACCTTGCAGTTGTAGAACCCCGGGTTCGGAGCGGGGTTGTCGACCATGGACACGCTCGGCACGAGCTGGCCGTCGATGTACGTGGCGAACGACTCGCCGGAGTACACCAGCTGGGTCGGCCAAGCGCAGGTGTAGCGCAGCTGGTCGCCGGGAGGCGCCATGCCGGTCTCGATGTAGCACTGGAACTGGAGGGCCAGCCCCTTGGAGACGCGGCGTGTGCAGTCGAACGCCTTGTGGTCGTTGTTCGGCCAGACGTCGCACGCCTTGTTCGCCGAGTCCATCATGGTGTCCCACGGCTCGTAGAACTGGGCCGTGGCGCCGTCGACGCCGGGCGAGGTCATGGCGTCTTCGCACCACACGTGATCGGCGCCGGGGGCGTTCACCACGATGCGGACCTCGTAGGTCTCGGTGCCGGGGCCGTAGCCGCCGGTGTTGCCCGTGTTGCCGCTGCCGCCGGTGCCGGGGTTGGTGTTGGAACCACCCGAGCCGCCGGTGCCGTTCTGGTTGCCGCAGGAGTACTTGTCCTTCATGGCATCCGTGGCCCAGAACCCGCAGTAGCACTCCAACGTGCCGCTGCCGCCGGTGCAGGTCCAGCCAGGCTGGCTGCAGGCGTAGCCCGGGACGCAGGTCGCGGGAGGCGTCGGCTGGCCATCAGAGCACTTGGCCTTGCAGGCATCGCTGCCCGTGACGACCCAGAATCCGCAGTGGCAGGTCAGGTTGTCCGGGGCGCAGGTCGAACCTTCGCCCGTGCAAGCCGAGCCGACCGAGGGGCAAGGGGCCGGGGGCTGCTGGCCGCTGCCGGCCTGACCGCCCGTCGCGCACCCGCCGTTGACGCAGGCGCTGTTGTCGTACGGCTCCTGATCGGAACAGGCACTGGCGAGAGCTGCGAAGATGAGAGCGATACCGGTCTTGGAGGCGTTCATGTTCATCTGGAAATCCTTTCCCGCCGATGGCGGAGAGTGTTGTTCTCCGCCCTGTGGGCGGTTGTTGTCGAAAGTACTACTTGTCGGGGTAGCAGGGGCCAAGTTCCTTGACCGCCTGCTGCATGAGCTGGAGGCCGCGGGACCTGATGTCCTCGCAAGCCCTGAGCTCGCTGGCGACCTTGGTTCCGTCCTTGCCCATCTCGCGGATGGCGGCCAGATCCTTGGGGTCGAAGGCGAACGCCTTCTTCTCCAGCATCGTGCACTTGTCGCGGACGGCGTTGACTGCCGCCAGGTTGCCTTCCGTGTTGCGGACGGCCTCGAGACAGGGCTTGAGGAACGTCTGGCAATCCACGGTCTGGAGCGGCGCCGGGGGCTGGGGCGTGGACGAATCCGCCGACCCGCAACCGCCGCAGGACTTGCCGCTGCAGCCTGCGATGACGAGCAACATCAAAGGTGCGTACTTGCCGATCTTCATCCATTCCTCCACAGGGCAGCGCCCTGAGTTTCCGGGTCTTCCTTCCTTGAGGCGGCGAACGAGTCGTCGCCTCGAGGGAGCCCGCCAGCGGAGATGCTGACGGGAAATCGGTAGGAGCTAGAAGAGGAGGATGCGGCCGGAGAGCCCGATGCCGATGCTGAAGGTCGCGCCGGAATGGGCATCCATCTTGTAGGCCGAGGGGAAGGAGTTGTTGCGGGGGGTGTAGCCGACACCGACGTCGCCGCCGATGCAGAACCCTTCGGTGAAGCAGTAGCGGGGGCGGAGACGGCCGCCGACATCGTAGCCCATGCCCTTGTCGGGCATACCCTGGTGTCCGGCGCCGTGCGTCGAGTAGACCTGCATCCCGTAGGCCAAGAGGTCGAGGCTGGAGCGCTTGTCCTTGGTGAAGTGGTACCTCACGCCGCCCTCGCCGCCGAGCCCGATCTGACGACCGGTGTCCTGGTCCTGGACGTAGCTGACCAGGCCATTCGCCACCAGTGCCCACTGGCTGTTGGGGATGTGGTAGGCGAATCCGGCGCGGGCCACGGGCGCCCAGTAGCCGCCGGAGCCGGGACGATGGCCGCCCATGATGCCGGCCGAAGCCTCGAACTCCACCTTCGTGCCGCTGCCCTTGCGGGATGCGGCGTCGCAGCGCTCGACCATCGTGGCCTGCGGCCGGTCCTCGAGGGGCGGGCAGAGCGCGCTCAGCGACTGCTGCGTCGTGGTGTCGTTCTGGATGAGGATGCCGACGTTCTTCTGGAGGTCGGCGATCGCCTGCTTCGCCCCGGCGTACCAGCTCAAGAGCTCGGTCCACTGCGTGGCGAAGGCTTCGGGTTCCCCGTTCGAGACGAGCGTGAGCAGCAAGTCGACCTTGCGCTTGGCGTCATCCCAGCCCTGGACCTTGCCCTGGATGGCCTCGATCTGGCGCCGCATCTCGATGACCATCGGGCGCAGGTCGTCCTGCGAGACGCAGATGACTGCGCCGGTGCCGAACTGGCGGACGCGCTCTAGGCGCGGGTTCTTCTCCCCGCTCCCGTCGACTTCCAGCCTGCAGGTGCAGTCCGACTTGTTCATGTACGGACCGCTGCATACGGGCGCGGCCGGAGGCGGAACCGGCTTGGGCTTCGCCTTCACGGATTCGCATCGGTTCAGCTTCTCGAGGGCGTCCTTCGACGTCTCGGTCGCCGTGCGGAGGTCGGCCAGGCAGCGCTGGAGTTCAGCGATGCAGGTCGCGTCACCCTGGCAGGCAACGCCGGCGTCGGTCGTGACCTGGGCGCCGAGATTGGCACCCGGGTTCTGGGCCGCGGCCACATTCGAGAGAAGGGCAAGCCCTGCTGCGGAAGCGAGTGCAACGACTGTCTTGATCATGCGCGACTCCTTGTTCGCGGCCGTCGGGGCCGCACCGTTGGTGAGCCCCGAACGCGTCGGGTTGGTTCTCTGTCTTCTAGCTCATGTGTAAGGTCCGTTGCCTCCGGCTTAGTCCGGAAGGCATCCAAGGCAACGGGCCCTGGAGCCGTCCTGTGCCTGCGTTTGGGAGAGGAGGAAGGCTCCCAAACCGGCCCAGAACGGCTTCAACGCCCGTCTTGACTGCTTTTACACACAATCAATGAACATAGCAACTTATCACAACCAGCCAATTTTGTCAAGGCTGGAATGGGCTATTTTTTTGGCTAATTTAAGCCCCTATTTTAGGCAAATAAAGAGTAATGCCCCGGCCGGAGAGATTTTCCGGACCGGGGCGGGTTTAGCCGATTCCACCATCACCTGCTCGCCAACCGGGTAGGCGTCCAAATGCCGCCTAGTACGGATTTGGTCGGCGGACGCGGCGGATTGCGCTTGCCTGGCTGCTGGACAGCCTTGGGCGGCCGCTGCTTCGGGACGGAGACGCGCGGCGGGTCGCGCTTGACGCAGTTGCGGCAGACCTGGACCGGTTCGACCTGCTCGCCCGGGCGCGCGACTTGCCGGACCGGCGGGTCAGAGACCTTCGGCGGGTCAGTCGTCACAACCGGCAGCGGGCGCAGATCAGGCCGGAGCCTAACGACGGGCGGCAGGCTGATGCCGACCGTCGGCGGATTCTCCGCGGCTGGAACTGCGGGTTCGCCCACGGGCGCGACCGTGCTCGGCTCGGATGCTGCCACCGCGCCGTTCGACGGGAACGCCGCTCCCCCGTTCTCCGGGTTGAGCATGATGGTACAACCTGAAAGCAGGGACAGTGCGATGAACAGAAGGGACAAGCGCAGTCTCAACATGGCACATTCTCCTTGCGGGATTGGAAGTTCGGATGCGAAAAGGACTGTCGAACATACGCCAAAATTGGCGCTTTGTCAAGGGAGAAGACCTAGATGTCACTTTCATAACCGAAAGCAACCAAAGCCTTCTATCTACTTTTGTAACCAAAAGTAGCAAAAGTTCCGGGGGTCCATGATGCGCTCTCGGTGTCGCCGACGTCTGTTATCCTGCGCGCCACGCTTAGCATGGACCCCCGGTCCCCCTTGTCACTTGCGAAACGAGACGTTATTCGGAACTTAAAACGGGCGATTCCGCCCGTTTGTCGTAATCGAATTTTTTGACTATGCAACGCTTTTGACTTTTCCCAGGACCCATGCCGTGCCGAGGAGGAAGCCGATGGCGGCGCCGGCCAGGATGTTGCGGAGGAAGTCCGGCTTGGCGAACCAGCGCGAGGGCAGCGGGTCGTCGATGATCTGGACGCGGACCGAATAGCCGAAATAGGTCGGGGTCACGGTCTGGAGTTCCTGGGCCACGCGCACCGCGAGTTCGGTCGCGCTGTCGCGGTTGGGATGGTATGCGATGATGCTGACCACGCCGGTGTCGGGCACGACTTCGGTCTCGATGGTCTGCTGCCACTTCTTGCGTTTGTCGATCTCGTCGGTCGGGAAATAGCTGGCGTCGATCTGCGCCTTGGCCATCACGGCGTTGAAGAAGCTCGAGGTGTAGATTATCTCGGACAAGTTCTGGGCGATGCGTTCGGTGGATTTGATGGCCGTGTACGGATCGAGCCCTGTGGCGTTCGTCTGGGTGATGAGGACGCGTTCGGTCGAGGAATAGCGCAACGGCTGGATGAAGGACGCGCCCAGGCCCAACAGCGCCCCGAGGAGCGTCAAAAGCGCGATGGCTTTCCAGGCGCGGGCGAGCAGCCGGACATAGTTTTGGGTCGGCATAATCACTTGAGCGCTTCGCTGGTCACGGCCGAACCGAGCTGCACCTGGACGTCGGTGTCGGTTTGGTCGCGCAGGACGCGCAGGGTGACGGTCGATCCGGGCTGGTACTCGGAAAGTATCTCGCCGAGATCGCCTGTCCCATCAAGGATATCACGTTCGACCTTCAGAATCACGTCGCCGGATTTGAGCTTGGCCTTGGCCGCCGGGGAATCCTTGGCGACGCCGGGCTTGGCCGCAGCCTTGTCGTCGCGGATGAGCGCACCGTCCGCCGGCAAGCCGGCGCGATCGCCGCCCAAGCGCAGCACACCGAGATCCAAGGCGCGGACGCCCAGGGTGGCGTGCCGGATCTCGCCGGTCTGGAGCAACGACGCCAGGGATGACGCGAGGCTGGTCGAAGGGATGATGCGCAGGGGGGAACCGGCCTTGCTCTCGACGACCCCGACCAGCTGGCCGCCGGCGTCCCAGACCCCGCCGCCGCGGTCATTGGCCCCGGCCTGGCCGCTCAAGACGATACGGCGCGCCGCGATCTCGCTCGGGACCGGACCGTCGCCGGCGACCCGGCCGCCGAGGTTCAACACCACCAGCGGCGCCATCTCCCCCGGCCGCAATTCAGACCAGACTTCGCTGCCGAGCGTCAGGTAGCGGACGTTCGAGAACGAGGCCGCCTGGATGTCGCGCGCCTCGGTCTTGAGGTAGACGGTGGAATTGACGCGGTCGATCACGCCGCGCGTCGCGGCATAGGCGGTGCCGCCGTACCAGATGAGCATGTCGGCGAGCTTGAGGCCCGAGACGTTTTCGGCAGCCGTGACGAACCAGCCGTCAGAGGTCAAAGCCACGGCCTGACCGAGCATGCGGTCGTCGCCGAGCAGACGGTCTTCGATGGCTCCGGCTTTCGGGGCGCGGTAGAGGGTGGCGACCGACGAGGCGCGGCGCTTGAGGAACGCCGGCGGCACGACCGAAGCCAGCGCCGGACGCTCGACCTGGATGAGCGAGATGGTGGAGGTGGGTTTGGATTCAGCCGCTTGGGTCGTCGTGGCGGTGACGGCCGGCGGCGCTACGTTCAGGCCGATGACGTCGGTGGAGGCGTAGAAACCCGCGGCGGCGCCGGCCAGTCCGCCGCAGACGCCGGCGATGAGGATATACAAAAGGTCCTGCTTGAGGCCGGACCATGCTTTGCCTGTGGGTAAGGTCATATCTTAAACAGATGATACTACCTGGTCCGGATTTTGTCCGCAGTTTCGCCGCTCCCCGGTTACAGCCACTTGGCCGAAGCGAGCGAGACGGCGAAAAACGCCAGCCCGATAAGGATTTCCGCCAGAGCCAGGCGCCGCGAAGGCTTCGGGTCGTAGAGGTAGCGCCGGACGCGCAAGGCGCCGCAGAGCAGCAAGGCCGCGACCAGACCTTGGACCGACAAACCGAGCGGCAAGAGCAGGCCGATCAAGCCGACTTCGAGGCCGACCAAACCGCCGACCGCCATCCAAACGCCGTTCTGCTGCCGGCTCGCGCCTGGATGCCCAGTGGTCCGGAAAAGCACCACGCCGAGCACGGCGCACATCGCGACATGCCATATCCCGTCAGAGTGCAGGAAGACGAGCAGGCCACTCGAGGTCGAAACCGCGTAAAAAACCGCCAGCGGGACATAGGCGACGTTGACGTGCGACAAGCCGTTGACCGGATATGCCGCGGGATTGCGCGCCAACAGGAACAGCAGCTCGAGCGAGACGAAAGACGAAGCGGCGGCCAAGGCCATGAGCAGATACAGCTCCCAGCGGGTCTCGACCAACAGCAAAGCGAAACCCAAAATCAGGATCAGGGCGTAGGTCGGAGACATCTTCTCCAACAGGTCGCCGAATTTCACCCTGCCCCAGGCGATCACGGCCGAGGCCAGAGGCAGGCAGGCGGCCGCCGCCAGGACGAACCAGGGATAGGCTCCGGGAGATTTTTTCTGCCACCAGAAAAATCCGGCCTCCGACAAGCCGACGAACAATGGCAGGAGCCGTATCAAGAGAATCATCTGGGTTCAGCCTAGCATGCGGGCAGACGGGGTTTAAGCCATCGAGGCAGGCGCTACTCGCCCGGCACGCCCGAGGCCACGACAAGCTCCAGATAGCCGCGCGACAAATGGACCGCCGAAAGGCGCAGGTCCCCGAATTTCAGGACCCAAGCGCCCAAATCACGGGAAAACAGGTAACCGATTATCTGGTATGCGAACCTGGCCGGCACCGGGTAATCCCCCACCTTGACGTAGACCGGTTCGAAATTGACGCCGCCGCCGGTCACGCGCGGGACGAACCGGATGAGCGCGTCGAGACGCACCCAGCCGCGGCGGAACTGACCCACCAACTCGAGCTCGTTCGGTTCGACCGCGACTTGGGTATAGACCTGCTTCCATTCATCTTCGCGCAACGCAGTGTCGATACCCTGGGCCAAGACGCCGGTCAGCTCGCGCTCGGTCAGCCTGATGACATAGGGCGGCTTCTGCTTCTTCAGCCCCTCGGACCTGAGCTGCGAACTCAAGATGCGTTCGAAGGCCTCGTAAGCCATGGGTTGGACCTTCACCAGCCTCGTCGGCTGCGGCCCGTTGTAGAAATCCGAAAAGAACGGGATCTTCACGACTCCGGTCTTGGCGAAAAGATACAACCCGACGGAGACGGCCAAGACCGCGAGGAGGATGGAATAGGTCCAGCAGGTCAAGACATTCCGCCCGACCTTCGGCTTGATGCGCACCGGCGCCGGGGCAGTTGGAGGCTTCGGCGGGACCGGCGGAGGCGGCGGAGGCGGCACAACCGCCGTGGACTGAGCCGGAGATGGGACAGGTTGCGAAGGCGCAACAGGCGGCGACGCCGGCGGACTCGTCGGGGCGGATGGAGGCGTGACCGAGGTTTGGGCGGTGGGTTCTGGCATGTGGTTGAGGGAATCAAAGGCCGGCGGCGCGGCGGGCGGCCAACCAGGAATCGAAAGCTCCGACGTCGCCGCGTTCGAGCGCCAGCAGGGCCATGACGAGGCCGGCATGCGCCTCGCGGTCAGCGGCCGTGACGCGGAGCTCAAGCAGACCCGTCTTCGCGGCCGAGAATTCGGCGCGCGGCGAATCGGCGCGCAAACCATCCGTCATCCGACGGACAGCCGCAAGCCAATCGGCGTGGAGCTTAATGGGGTCGATGGGCGGCGCGGCGACCGGCGCGCGACGCGCCGGCTCGACAGCCTGCCGGAAACTCATCGTCGCGAAGACGGCCAAGACGACCAGCAGCGAGGCCGCGACGAGCAGGTAGATGGTTTTGGATGTCTTCAAGCGGGCTTTCATGGTTCGATGTTTGCGGCCGGCGCCTGTTTGCGCCAGCGGTAAAGTTCGGACAGCACGGCCGACACCGCGGTCGCGACGGGGATGGCCATGAGCGCGCCGACCAGGCCGAACAGCTTGGCTCCGATGAGGAGCGCCGTGATGCTGACCAGGGGGTTCAACCCGACCGCTTTCTGCATCACCTTGGGCACGATGATGTGACCCTCCGATTGCTGGATGACGACGATGACGAGCAGGGTGAACAGGGCCTTGATCGGCGATTCGGTCAACGCCAGGACGACCGGCGGGATGGCGCCCAAGATGGGCCCGAGATACGGGATGAATTCCGTGAACCCGCCCCAGACGGCGAAAACCAACGCGCCTTTCGAACCGACGAGGAGCAGGCCGACATAATACATGACGCCGATGATGAGGCAGAGCGAGATCTGGCCCAAGAGCCAACGGCCGATCTTTTCCTCGACCCGCTTGAGGACCGAGGCGACGATCTCCTGGTAATCCTCCGGCACGAAGTTATGCAGCGCGCGGCGCGCGTCCTTCTCCTGCACGACCATGTAATAGGCCATGACGAGGACGACGACCAGGCCGACGACGCCGGCGATGACATCCCCCACCCGATTGACCAGGCCGCCAGCTAGGCCTGCCAGCTCCGCTTGCAGGGACTGGAGACCGCCCTGCAGATTATCCCCCAAGCCATAGCGCCCAGACAGGTCCTGCAGCCAATGCCAGCCTCCGGAGAGCGTGTTCCAGGATTGGCCGAAGCTATCGAGGAGATGCGAACTCTGCTGGACAAAAACCGGGAACAGCAGGCTCAGCGTAAGCACCGCCAGGCCGAACAACAGGAGATAGAGCGTGATGACGGTCACGCCTTTCGGGATGCGCCTGCGCGCCAAGGCCTCGGCCGCGGGATGCATCAAAGCCGCTAGGAAAAGCGAGGCGAAGACCAAGGCCAGGATGTCGCGGATGAGATACAAGAAACCCAGCGCCAAAAGCACAGCAATAACCTTCAAGACGGACCAGGTATCCAGGCTGATCCGGACGTCACGGCGCGGTTCCATGTCGATGCATATAGGATACTTTAGCTGAGGATTTGGTACAATATGGGCCGAGACCATATGAAAAAGAAAAAATCAGACCTTTTGTGCGCGGCCGGAGTCTGTGCGCCGAAAGACGTAGTGGATGCTTTGGGCTGGCTCGGCGCCCTCGCCATCCTCCTGGCATATGCGGCCTCCAGCTTCGGCCTGGCCAGCATGGCCGACCCCGTCTACCAAGGGTTGAATCTGTTCGGCGCCCTGGGCATCGTCATCTCGAGCTTGCCGCGCAAAGCCTACCAGGCCACGGTCGTGAACCTCATCTGGACCGCGATCGCGCTCATCGCCCTGCTTAAGACCATCATCGTGAACACCTAACGCCACCCCTTGCGCCTATGATGTCATCCCTGCCCATCGACCTGAAGAAAGTCGCAGCCAGCGAAATCGATAAGGAAATTTTACGCGCCGGCATCATCGCCGAGCTGGATGCCATAAACCTGTACAACCAGTTCGCGGCCGCGGCCAAATCCCCCAGCATAAAGAAGGCGCTCGCCGAAATCGCCCGCGAGGAAAAAACGCACGTCGGCGAATTCCAGGCGCTCTTGCTCGAACTCGACAAGGAACAAGCCAACGAGCTGAAGAAAGGGAAAGAGGAAATCGAGGAGATGAAATAAAAAAAAACCGCCCGGCGACAGGGTGTCGCCAGGCGGTGGACGGACAAGCCGGCCGTCAGCCGGTCTTTTCGGTATCGATGGAGAGAGCTACTTGCGGCCGAACCTCCGGATGGCCCGCTCCAGGGGTTCGACCTCCATCCCCTTGCGCATGTTGCCGATGGCTCCTGCCTGCTTCAGGGCCTCGCCCATCCCACCCGAGTTGCCCACGAATTCGATCCGGAGCTCAGGTTGCGCGGCCTTGATAGCCCTGATCAGCTCGCCGCCGTCGACGATCGGCATGCCCTCGTCCATGATGACGATATCCGGCCTCGCCTTCAGGACGGTCGCCGTCGCTTCGCCGAGGATCTCCGCCTTCTTTTCGGGCGGACAGTTCCAGCGGTCGCCTTCGGGCGCGAAGCGCATGATGCCGAACATCAGGCCGGGCCAACCGGCCAAAGCCCGCAGCGTGCGGACGATCTCTGAAATATCGTCATCCACCACCAAGGCAGTCAGCTGCCGCGGAGCCGGCAGGCATCCCGCAGCGTTCGGCACCACCAGTCCGGAAAAATCCGGACGGACGGTCGGCAAGCCGAGCTCGAGCAGCCGGGAGTTGAGCGCGCACCGGAATGCGGCCAAAGAATCCTTGTCATCCACCAATCCCGGCATGAGTTCCAGACAGCGGGCGACGGCCAACAGGTCGCGACGCGCATCGGCCTTGGGACGCCTGCGGCCCAAGCGGCTGCGTGCGTCCTTGACCAAGCCGCGGATGGCCGCGGCCGCATCCTTTGCCGGCCGTCGGGGCTGGCACAGCGCGAGGATCTCTGGCTCCAACTCCGGTACGGGAATCCCCTGCCGGCTGCAGAGCGCGCAGAAATCATCGAGGACTTCGAGACGCATGACCGCCAACCGGACGGCGCCGAACTTCTGGGCCGCGATGGTCTTCGCGGACAGGATATCGTGGTCGAGAAGCATAGCCAGGTCCGCAGCGATCTTGGCCGACTCCCCGAGCTTCTCCGCCTGTTGCAGGGCGAAAGACGAAAATTCCATAGGCATCACCTCTTGTCGAAAGTACGCATCCCTACGCAAAGCCCGGGACCTATTCCCGGGCTTGATGCGATGTCCGAACCGCGTTTCAGACGGTGGCGCGTTCGGAGACCGGACAGACCCAGGACGGCAAAGGCCGCGAATAGGAATTCGCGTGGCGGTAGTGGAACTTGCCGATCTGGTTCGCCATAAAATGGATATGATCAGACTTAAACAGATTTCCCCTGTTTTGTCAAGGGTTTGCGGCTAAAAATGTGCAATCCGGCGTCACATTTTCTCAGATGAAAAAATCCGCCCGGCGATGAGATGTCGCACGGGCGGAAAAGCCCCGTTACTGTTCGGCTTGGTTGGCCTTGGCGATGGCGTTGAGGTCGAAGATGATCGATTTCTCCTCGTCACCCTCCTCGTGCGTGCGAGGGATTGCATGGACCTCGAGCCGACACTCGAAACCGGCGATCGCCAGCGTCTCGTCCAAATCCAGGACCTCCTCCTTGCGCACGCGGCGGACGAGATAGGCTGGGGCGTTAGCGGCCTGCCGCCTGACCCTCAGGGACTCGCCGACGACCACCAACTCGAGCTGCGCATCGTCGACGCCGGGGTCGTCCAGGACGATGTCGCACTGGCCGCGCCCCACGGTCAGATAGTGGCCTTCCGTGGGCAGGATGATGCGCGACCGGCCGTCGGGCTCCTGTATACGGAGAGCGAGCTGCCGCGGATGCAGCAGGTCATGCAACCCGGGCGGCCACCGTAGGCCCCTCAACACCGCTTCGATGACATGGCCATCGATCTTGCCCTTGACCACAGCGTCCAACAGCCCGTGGATTTCTTCGATGGAAGCAACCTCGTTTCCGCAGCCGAACAACACGTTCTCCTCTTCTCGGGCATCCTTGGCTTCGGGCCGCGTGACTTCGCTGACTTCCAGGCTGGAATCGCCGACGAGCAGCGTGTCGCCGAATTCCAGCACTTGGCGGCGACGGATCTCGCGTTTCACGGAGATGCCCGGCTTGAAGCCCCGGCCGCTGATGCAAAGCATGCCGTCCTCCAGGCTGAGTTCTGCCACCCCTCCGGTTTGGTCGGCCCCAAGCACAAGGCCTCCGTCGGCCAGGCCGACGATGGTGCAGAAAGCCGCTTGGCGCAACGCGTCGTTCCGCGGAATCACGAGACGTTCGCACTTCCGGCTCCCCGGTCGGGTGTATGCGAGGATGAAATCATGGCCGTAGAGGAACTTCGGGTCGAGCGCCCGACAACGTCCGTCGACCATGGCCTGGACCGTGGCGGCCGGTATCTCTCCGGCCAAGACCTGGGCCAGGAGCTTGCGGACTGGTTCTTCGTCGTTTTTCAACATGGATCACCTCTTGGTTGGAATGTCCGAAGGATGGATGAACCTGCCATGAAAATGGCGATTTGTCAAGCAGTACCGGTCGGAAACAATAACCGCCCGGCGATGAGATGTCGCGCGGGCGGATGATTGGAGTTCAGGGGCTGTCGGGGCTTGGCTTATCCGCTGGCGGATGAACGGATGTCCTTGACCGTTCGACCAGACATCGGATCAATGCCTCGGCCAATTTCCAACCGACAGCGGGGCTGAAGATCACGCCATTCTCGCTCGGACTGGCCAGGTAGTAGCCATTCGGCCTTCCTTTGGGCAAAAACGACCACAGGATTTTCCCCAGATCGTCGGCCGGCGGATCGCAGCCGTACCAATACGCAATGAGATGGTCTGGTCTGCCGCCGCCACCCGGCCAAAACGAAAGCTCGATCATGGGATGCAATCCCCGTGCTCCGGCCGTGGACGGCTGAATGTATCTGCCATCCCGCATGAGATCCGATTCGGTCAGGCCGCAGGCGATGCATAGCTGCGCATGGATCTCGACGCCGTCCGAGAACACATCCGAGATGTCCCATGCCAGGAGATATCGATCACCCTCCACATCGGTCGGCAGATGGTGGACGAGACCCATCCGGCGGGTGTTTTGGTGCTCGCGAAAAATTTCCGTTTCGCGCAGCTCCTCCTTCTGGATACCGCACTCTTCGAGTACCCGCAGGTAGCGCCGGGTCTGCTTGGCCAACCACAGGGCAAGGCTGATTTCGCCCCGTCCGAATGCGATGAACCGCTGGATCTTGTCGGTCATCCGAGCCTCCGTCTGTGAACGAGCGATGGCCAAGCAAACCAATATTCCCGCGATTTGTCAACCCCCTCAGCCTCGCGTATCCTGATGCGCGTGAAGCAAGAAGCGCCAAAAATCTACGCCGAGAACCGCAAGGCCCGGCACGAGTACGAAACCCTGGAGAAATTCCAGGGCGGTTTGGCGTTGGAGGGCTGGGAAGTGAAGGCTATCCGCGAAGGAGGCGCAAAGCTGGACGGCGCCTACCTAACGATTTCGCGCGGTGAATTATGGCTCTATGGGGCGCATATCCGGCCGTATTCCAAGGCCAGCCGCGTCAACCCCTTCGATACCGAACGTAGCCGCAAAGTCCTCATCACCAAGAAAGAATTGCTCAATTTAGCCGGAAAAACCGCGGTCAAAGGCTTGACAATCGTGCCTTTTTCGCTGTATCCTGCGGGTCATCGGGTCAAGTTGAGTTTCGGCTTGTGCCGCGGCCGTCAGGCCCACGACAAGCGGGAAAAGCTGAAATCGCAAGACATCGATCGCCAAGTCCGCCGCGTTTTGCGCGGTGAGGACGTCGAATAGCCGGGGATGCCGAGCTTTGACGGCGATACCTTCCACAATCCGCAGGCTGAGCCGGGACAGCTCATTAAAAAAGCCCCAAACGAAATAACTGCCAACGTTATCTCTAAGGTGAAGGCTGCGGTCGCTTCGGCGTTCCGCATGCCGGCACCTGCCATGGCCCTCGCTTAAACCCGATGGCCACGCTCCCCTGCCACGCGGCCCGACCGGCAGGATGGAGCGCCATATTTCGGGCTTGCCATCAACCGTCCGCACTCCGGTCGATGGGACACTGGCGAGTGCGTGGGCAGCTGAAGCCTCGTCCGCTCAGCCTTCAGCTGCCGACAACCCGAGCGGACCAAGCCTGTGAACGAGGATTTCGGGAGACTCGTCCGGACGGGGGTGCGACTCCCCCCATCTCCACCAAGCCGACGGACGGCCTAAAGCCGCGAGACGGAATTTGTCATGCATGTTCGGCCAGGAACCGGTCCATCTGCCGGACCGATAACCGCCGACATTTAATCCCAGCGCCAAGTACCAAGTACCCAGTACCCGTACTTCGCCCGCTACCCAGCAATGCGCATCCATTATCGCCGCAAGCAGTTCCAAAAGCCGGTCGGCCTTGAATACCGGGCCAACGAGCACATCCGCGTCCCGGAAGTGCGCGTCATCGACGAACAGGGCAAGTTCCTGGGCGTCTTGCGGACGCAGGATGCCATCGCCTTGGCCCGCGAGCGCGAGCTCGACCTGGTCGAGGTCTCGCCCAAGGAGGTACCGCCGGTCTGCAAGTTCATGGAATACGGCACGTTCAAGTACCAGAAAGCCAAGGAGCAGCGCGCCCAAAAGGCGCACGCCAAGAAGGTCGAGGTCAAAGGCATCCGCCTCTCGGTCAAGATGGGCGAGCACGACGAAGAGGTCAGGCTCAAACAAGCCCTAGATTTCCTGGCCGAAGGCCAAAAGCTGAAGGTCGAAATCATCCTCCGCGGCCGCGAAAAAGCGCACGGCGAAATCGCGGTCCAGCGCATCGCGGACTTCCTTAAAGGCATCACCCAGAAATACGAGCTGTACACCGAACAACCCACGACCCGCCAGGGCGGCAACGTCTCGACCATCGTGGGCCGGAAGTCATAATTGACAGATTCGCTGGGTTAAGCTACCTTCTACCGACCAATCGAATACTGACCACCCCTTATGAAGACCCGCAAAACAATGTCGAAGCGTTTGAGAGTCACCAAAACCGGCAAAATCATGAAGCGCAAGGCCGGCCAGGACCATTTCAACGCCCGCGAACGGAGCAAGGTGACGCGCGCCAAGCGCCGCGACTTCGTCCTGTCCGCGACCTTCGCCCGGACGATCAAGAGCAACATCTAACCTAACCCCACACCGAACAACGCTATGCCGAGAGTCAAACGCGGAACCCACGCCACCAAGCGCCGCCGGAACATCCTGGCCCGGACCAAGGGCATGATGTGGGGACGCAAATCGAAGATTTCCCTGGCCAAGACCGCGGCCGTCAAGGCCGGCGTCAACGCCTATGTCGGACGCAAGCTCAAGAAGCGCAACAACCGCGGCCTGCAGCAGACCCGCATCGGCGCGGCGGCCAAGACCTTGGGCACGAGCTACAGCAAGCTCATGGGCGAACTGAAGAAGCGCAACATCGGATTGGACCGCAAGGCCCTTTCGGAAATCGCCCGTCAGTATCCGGCGGTGTTCGCCAAGCTGGTCAAAGCCTGAAACTGTGGATAAAAAATGAAAGCCCGGTTACCGAAACCGGGCTTTTGTGTTATTATAGCGCATAACTTACCAATCTTTTCATATGCCATACAATCCCAATAAGATGTCTGCCGCACCGGACACTCGGCAGGAGCGAGAGTCCGGACAGGAGCGCCCAAGGAAACGGGCCAGGACCGTGGGCGCCGAACCGGCCGCTGCGGCGCGTTTACGGCGGGAAGATGAGCAGTCACGGGCTGCCCAAATCGACCAGCTGCAAAGGAAATTAAGCCCGGAAGGGGCCTTGCTTGACCTCGCCGAACAGGGCGCAGTGACCGTCGAGCAGCTCAACGAAACCCAACGGACGATCGAGGCGAAGCAGATCAAGCTCCAGGCCGAGCTGCTCAGGACCGCGGACCCGGAGAAGAAAGCCGACCTCCAGAAAGAGATCGAGGCCAACTCGCGCCTCATATTCAAAATCGAGGATGCCAGGCACGACATCGAAAACGCCGGGGCGACCGACAAACCGGAGGAGGCATCACGCATCCTGCTGGAGACCATCGGCCGGGAACGCGAAGTCAGCACCGGGGCCGATGAGGCCATCCTGGCGATATCGCAGGAACAATCACGCCTGGACGAAGAGCTCCAAAACCTTTATCTGGAGATAGCCGCGCGCGAGTCAGGCTCCCGGCCTTCCCCGGGTTTGGGCAAGAAGATATCTTTCGGCCTCGGCAACTTGCTGCGGCGCATCTCGAACCAGCCGGAACAGGCCAAACCGATCGAGGGCATGTCGCTCAAAGAACTGATCGCCAAACGGAGCGCGACCCAACAGAGGCTCAACGAACTGCAGGTCAGCCTGAACAACATGAGGCTTCAGGCCGCGACCGAAGCTGCCTGGACGCCCCCGTCGAGGGTCAAGGAAAAACCCATCGAACTCGGGGAAGAAGACATCATCTCGGAAGATGCAGCCCCCATCGAACTCGGCGACGAAGACATCATCTCGGCGGAGGAAATCGCCCCGCCGACGGTCAAGATGCGGCGCGCGCCGCGTCCGCTGACCGCCGAGGAAAAAGCGGCCCAACCGGAGCTGATGCGCCAGCAGTCAGACAAGGCCATGAAGCTCGTCGAAGCCAAGCTCCGCAAACTGGAAGACCAAAGGGCCGCGTTGGACAAGGAGCTGGCCGAGACGGAAAAGAAGATAGCCAACGTCAGGGAGATGACGAAGGGCATGTCCCTCCCCTCGACGAGGCAAAGCCTGCGCAAGCTCGAGCAGAAACGCGATCAGATAAACTCGGACATCGACGGCCTGTCGGCCAAGGCGCTCGAACTGATGCGGCAGATGCCGGCTCCGCTGCCCAAGGCCCCGGAGGTGCTCGGGAAAGAAGACATCATCGAAGAAGAAGAGATACCGGTCGAGCTGGACGAATCGGACATCATCGCGGAAGAGGTCCAACCGACTCCGCGCAGGCCCCGCGCCCCGCGTCCGGTTTCCGCCGAGGCGCTCGCCTCCCAGCCGAACTACGCCGAGGACCAGGCCCGCAAAACGATCAAGCTGATCGAAGCCGGGCTCCAGAAGCTGGAAGCCAGGAAAGCCAAGGCGGAATCAGAGCTCGCCAAGCTCAAGAAGAACGGACCCTCGGCCAAACGCGAGGCGCTCGAAGCCGAGCTGGACAAGATCGCCGAAGAAGCCAGGAAGCTCATGGCGCGCTATCCCAAAGAGACGCCGCCGACCGTACTGACGGAAGCCGACTTTTTGCCGGAAGAGGAAGCGGTCGAGGAAATCAAGGATGAGGACATCATCGAATCCGAAGAGATAAGCGGCGTGCGCCGCAAACCGCGGGCCACGCCTCCCCCGCTGCCGGAAGCCGCCCGCCGCACCAAAGAACAGGCCGCGGAAGAAAAGGAGAAAGCGGAATTCCAGAAGCGGGTCAGCTGGGCCGAGAAGCTCCTGCCCGGCGGTCAGGCGTCAGCCATGAACCAGGACGTGCTCGGGCAGATGGGCGTGGACTGGGCGTCGGCCAACGAACAGCAGCGCAATTTCTCGGTCGAATACGTGTTCAAGGCGGCGGCCGTGCAGGAAGCGCTCAACGCCGGAGACGATAAGTCGTATAACCGCGAACTGCAGTCGTTGAAGAACTTCGAGAAGACGCTGGGACTCGTCCGTTCGCCATATCTCCAACCGGCGGGCAAAGCCGGCGTCGGGGTGACGCTTGAGACCGGTCGCGCCGAACAAGGCCGGGCAGCGACCCGTATCGCCGGCGGCCAAGAGACTGCCCGAGGCCGCGCCCGCGCCCGCCGATTCGAGAACGAAGCCGCGCCCATCGAAGCCGTCACGACCGAATATGCCGAAGCCCAAGCCGCCGAAGAGGCGCGGCGCAAAGCGGAGCAGGAAGAAAAGACGGCAGCCGGCGCCAGAGCCGCCGAAGCGGCGCTAGCCAAGGCCAATATCGTGCCGGAAATCCCTGAGCACCTCAAACAAGAAGCCGAAATCGGCAAGAGGATGATGGTCCCGATGAGTATCGAACGGACCGCGGCGGCCGTGCCCAAGGCCAAAGAACTATGGGACCTGGTGGCCCAGACCATCGACAAGCTGGACAAGGAACTCGAAGCCTCCGGGGCCAAGCACCGCAAGTCCGTGGACGTCGTCGCGGCCGCGAACGAGCCGAACATGAAAGACGCTGCGACCGCTTACGTCATGGCCATGGGGCGCTACCTCGAGGCCGTGAACGAACCAGCGCCCGACTACGTCATCCGGGCCTTCGGGAAACGCATCGAGAAGATGAACAAAGCCCTCGGTCTGGCCGGCAACGCCTTGGTCCAAAGCATCATGGCCGAGCGCGGCAGGACATTCGGAAAGCCCGTGGGGCGCAACTTCAACCGGGACAAGGTGACGACGGCCCAACAGGCCAGGCGAGCCGCCCGATTCTGATCCACAGATTCAAAAACCCAGCCTCGCGGCTGGGTTTTGGTTTTCGCTTTATCGTCAATTCCGGTTCTTGATCCTATCCACGACCATGGCCATGAATTCGGCCTTGGGCATGACACCCTGTTCTTCGACTCCCCTTGTCCGGACCGTGAGGTCGCCGCCTTCCATCTCCTTATCGCCGACCACGAGCGTCAAGGGCGTCTTGGCCTTTTCCGAATTGCGGATTTTCTTGCCCACGGACTCGGCGGCATCGTCGACTTCGACGCGGATGCCGTTCGCCCTGAGCTCCTCGGCCAGCTTGTCGGCGAATCCGTTATGCCTGTCCGCCACCGGCAAGATCGCGACCTGGACCGGCGAGAGCCACAACGGGAAAGCGCCGGCGTAATGCTCGATGAGGAAACCGATCATGCGTTCGTGGGTCGAAAGAGGCGCACGATGGATGACGAGCGGGACCTCCGGCTTGCCGTCGCTGTTGACGAACGCCAGTTCGAACCGTTCCGGCACCGCGAAGTCGACCTGGTTGGTGGCCAGCGTGAACTCGCGGCCGATGGCGCTCCAGACCTGGACGTCGATCTTGGGGCCGTAGAACGCGGCTTCGTTGGCGACTTCCACGAACGGGACGCCGTGCTTGGTCATGGCGTTCCTGACCATCTCCTCGGTCTTAATCCACAGACGCTCGTTATCCACGTATTTCTTGCCCAAGCCTTCCTTGGAATGGGTCGAGAGCCGCATGACGTATTTCTCGATGCCGAAAAGCTCGAAATACTTCTGGTACATGGCGATGACGGCCATGAATTCCTCCTCGAACTGGCTCTCGCTGCAGTAGATGTGGGCGTCGTTCATCTGCATGGAGCGGACGCGCATGAGCCCGAAGAGTTCGCCGCTCTTCTCGAAGCGGTAGCAGGTGCCGTATTCGGCCAGGCGCAGCGGAAGTTCGCGGTACGAGCGCGGCCGGTTGCCGAAAATCTTGTGGTGCATCGGGCAGTTCATGGGCTTGACGTAGTACGTCTCGCCGTCCAGTTCCATCGGAGGGAACATGCTTTCGGCGTAATACGGAAGATGGCCGCTGCGCAGGAACAGTTCCTGCTTGGTCAGATGCGGGGTGCGCACCCGGACATAACCGGCCGCGGTCTCCATGTCCTTGGCCAGCTTCTCGAGCTCGTCGATGAGCACGCCGCCGTTGGGCAGCCAGAGCGGCAAGCCCGGACCGACCTCGTCGTCGAACATGAAGATCTCGAGCTCCTTGCCCAGCTTGCGGTGGTCGCGCTTTTCGGCCTCAGCCATCATTTTTTCGTACGCCGCCAATTCCTCTTCGGTCGCGAAGCACAGGCCGTAGACGCGCTGGAGCTGCGGGTTGGATTCCTTGCCGCGCCAATATACGGCGGCCATGCGGTTAAGCTTGAACACGCCGATTTCCGAAGCGTCCGCTACGTGCGGGCCGCGGCAGAGGTCGACGAAGTCGCCTGTGCGGTAGACCGAGATGGTCGAAGAACCGACCTCGACATCCCCCGCTTCCTCGGCGTTGAGCTTGGTCGTACCTTTGGTCTTGATGTCATTCAGGAGCTCGACCTTGTAGTCCTGGCCCAGAGATTTGAAGAGCTCGATACCTTCGTCGATATCCATCTCCTCGCGGACGAAGCCGCTCTTCTTGTTGACGTCCTTGTACATTTCCTTCTCGATAGCCTTCAGGTCATCGGGCGTCAGCGGCCGGCCGATGTCGATATCGTAATAGAAGCCGTTCTCGATGGCCGGACCGACGCCGAACTTGGCCTGAGGGAACAGGCGCTTGACGGCCGCAGCCATGACGTGGGCCGCGCTATGGCGGCGGGTCTCGATGGGATAATCCATATGTTTTGTGATACCTAAATAAAAATACCCGACGAGCCGTCCGGTTAATCCGGACCAGCCTGTCGGGACCCTGCCGCTCGTAAGCGGCTGGGCGGTTCCACCCGATTTCCCCGACATGGTCGGGACTCTTTTTTCTGCATTTGTGGACCGTCTAGCGGCCCGCCGGTTGGTGAGTCCGGCCATGAGACAGTAAGGCACACGGCGACGAAAGTCAACAAAAAACAAAAAGCGCCCTGTTTCGGGCGCCTTGAACCATCAATCCAAATTATTGCACCACGATCTCGATATGGTCCTTCATGGTCGGCAGCTTGCCGATCCAGGCCGGACGGATCTGGATATCCACCGATTCCACGCCATCGACGGATAAAAGCTTGGATTTCGCCTCCTCGAGGCCCAAACCGGCGACAGCGTCTTTCGACAAGGACGGGCTGTCCTGGGTCAGCTTGGTCGAAGCTTGGGCGGAAAAAGAGAGCTTGGCTTTTTCGTTCGGGACATCCATCATCTCGACCTTGAACGAGATGGCCGACGGATCGAAGTTCGTGATTTCGCGGCCGTCCGGCAAGCGATCCTTGAGCTTCTGTTTGACCAGGGCGTCCATGTCCTTTTGGGGATAGAACACGGCCTTTACTTCGAGCTTGACCGAAGCCAGGAACTGGTCCGACTTCTGGCCGGCCGAGACATTGGTCTTGTTCTCGACCAGTCTCTTCTGATAGACCGCCTGCCAATCGTCCCCGACTTGGGCTTCCGCCCGGAGCATCTTCTTGGCCTGCTCGAAAACCGCTTCCTCGAGGTTCTTCTGGGCGTCCGAGACATCCATCGAAGACACGATTTTGCCCATCTGCTGGCCGCCGGAGAAGCCGCTGACGGTTTCGGCGTAAATCCACTTCTGGATGTCTATCCACAGCCCCGGAATCGTCAGCTTCGTCCCGACCGGCAGCACATACTCCTTGCCCGCCTTGTCCGAATGGGCCGTGACCGTGACCGACTGCTTGGGCTGGACGACGACGTTCTTGTCGATGCGATAAAGGCGTCCGTCCGACGTCAAAAGGCGGGTCGTCTTGACCAGGGTCTGGGGCTTCGAGTAGTTGTTGATGATTTTGACCGTCCCCTGGACTTCCACGTCGTCCGGGATCTGCGTCGCCGACGTTTCCTTGACTGCGAATTCCTGGATTTTTTCGTATACCCCCTGCGCCACCCGGCCGCGCAGCTGGTTCTGCTCCGGATTCTTGGCTACCTCAATGGCCGATTGAACTTCGGTCGAGTCGCGTTTGACCTTGACCGTGACCCGGGCATGGACCGAAGAGATCCACAGGGCGCCGATGACGGTCAGGACGGTCAACCCCAGGAAGCCGAAAGCGATGTTGCGGTACAGGTTATTGGCTTGGGCTTTGGGGAAGCTTTCCCGAAACGAAGAATGCGAAGAACGCAGTCTCATAGATGGCCTCAGTATAGCACAAAAGACCCTCTGGGGCAGCACTCGGCGTCAGACGGGTGGATAGATGTTTGTCGCTTTACCATTATTGCCCGATTTTGACCGTCCCGGGCCCCAGGATGCCTTCGATTTCCTTGACGATTTCCTCGCTCCAGGCGATTTTGGCCGATGATTTGATGCGCCGCGGGCCATCCACGTCGTCGATGAGGAAAAAGACCGGATGTTGGCCGCGCTTTTCGTCGAAAATCCGCCGCAGACGCAGGATCACGGTCTCGGGCAAGGTCGCCCGCACATGGAGCGTCAGGGATTGCGGCGCGGATTGGGATTCGATCTCCGGCGCGTCCAGGATTTCGGCCGGCGGGGCGTCTTGGCCGTCGTCCGGGACAAAACCCGGGGCCGACCTGATGGATTCGGCGAAATCCGAGCGGCTACCCCCGCCTCCCCCGGGCTGTCCCTTGGCAATCTCGTCGATGTTATCCGGTGTGACCTCGTAGGCGGTCTCGGCCAGGACCTTGAGCGAGCCGTCTTTGTCCTGCGGCCGGCCGGTCACGACCAGGACGCGGTCCACGTCCCAGCAGGCGGCCGTCTCCTGGAGGGTCCGCGGGAAGACGATGGCTTCGCACTTGCCGGTCAGGTCTTCGATCTCGGCGAACACCATGTTCTCGTTGTTCTTGGTGCGGATCTTCTTGGCTTGGGTCACGACGCCGGCGATGCGCACGACTTTGTCCTTGAGTTTCTGCCGCAGATCCCGGATGGGCCAGGCGATGCCTGACAGGCGCGCGGCATAGACCTTGTACGGATGGCCGGAGACATACAGGCCGAGGAGTTCCTTCTCCCACATGAGCAGTTCGCGCTGGTCGGCCGGCGGGGCCGGACGGAGCTGGAGCGACGCGGCCGGCGCCGCCGTCGACGCCATGGCGAAGAGGTTGACCTGGCCGGTGGATTCTTCCTTCTCGTGGTTGCGGTGGTATTCGAGGAGCGCCTCGATGTTGAACAGGAGCTGGTTACGGTCGCCGAAGCGGTCGAGCGCGCCGGAACGGATGAGCGCCTCGAGGGATTTGCGGTTCACGACCTTGCCTTTGACGCGCTTCAGGAAATCAGCAAGGTCGCCGAACTTGCCGTTGGTCTTGCGTTCGTGGACGATGGCTTCGACCACGTCCGTGCCCAAGCCCTTGATGGCGACCAGGCCGAAACGGATGGTCGGCGTGCCGAATTCCTCCCCTACCTGCTGGGCATATTCCTTGTTGACCGAGGATTTGACGACGGAGAAACCGGCGTACGATTCGTTCAGGTCCGGCGGCAGGACTTTGAGGCCCATGCGCCGGCACTCCTCGACCTCGATGGTGATGCGGTCGAGGTTCAGCGAGTCGGAATTCATGAGCGCGGCCATGAAGCACTCGGGCCAATGCGCCTTGAGGAATGCGGTTTGATAAGCGATGAGCGCGTAACAGGCGGCGTGGGATTTGTTGAAGCCGTAGGCCGCGAATTCCTCGAACTGCTGGAAGATCGCCTCGGCTATTTCCTGCCTGACTCCGTTCCCGACCGAGCCCTGGATGAACTTCTCGCGCATTTCGGCCATGAGCTTGGCGATTTTCTTGCCCATGGCCTTACGCAAGGTGTCGGCCTGGCCGCCGGTGAAGCCGGCCATGTCCTTGGAGACTTGCATGACCTGCTCCTGGTAGACCGGGATGCCGTAGGTGTTGGCCAAAGCGCCCTCGAGCAAGGGATGCATGTAGGTGATCTTCTCCTTGCCGTGCTTGCGGGCGATGAACGAGTCGATGAACTGCATCGGGCCGGGCCGGTAGAGCGCGACCATGGCGATGATGTCCTCGATGCGCGTCGGCTTGAGTTCGCGGATGTAGCGCTTCATGCCGTCGGATTCGAGCTGGAACACCCCGGTGGTCTCGCCTTTGCCGAGGAGCGCGTAGGTCGGCGCGTCGTCGAGCCGCAGCTTGTCGATGTCCACGGCCACGCCATGCACGGCTTCCATGATCTCGAGGCATTCGCGGATGACGGTCAGGTTGGAGAGCCCGAGGAAGTCCATCTTGAGCAGGCCCACGACCTCGACCGGATGGAGCGAGTATTGGCTAACCTGTTCGACGTCGCCGCCCTGGGCCTTCTGGAGCGGCGAGAATTCGATGAGCGGCGACGGCGCGATGACGATGCCGCAGGCGTGCTGGGAAGCGTGGCGCGCCGTGCCTTCGAGCTTGATGGCCAGGTCGATGAGCTGGTGCACGCGCTGGTCGGCTTCGTACATGGCCTTGAGCTCCGGCACTTCGACGACCGACTTCTCGAGCGGGATGTGGCGCCCCTGGACCGGCGGCGGGATGACCTTGGCCACCTGGTCGACCTCTTGGAACGTCAGCCCGAGCACGCGGCCCACGTCGCGGACCGCGGCGCGCGCGGCCATGGTGCCGAAGGTGATGATGCCGGCCACGCGGTCGCGGCCGTACTTCTGCGACACGTACTCGATGACGTCCTTGCGCTTGATGTCGTCGAAATCCATGTCGATATCCGGCATCGAGATGCGGTCAGGATTCAGGAAGCGCTCGAACAGCAGGCCGTACGCCAGCGGGTCCAGGTTGGTGATCTTGAGGGAATAAGCCACGATGGAACCGGCGGCCGAACCGCGTCCCGGGCCCACGATGACGCCGTGGTCCTTGGCCCAGTTGACGTAGTCGTGGACGATGAGGAAGTACGAGGCGAAACCCATGCGCTCGATGGTGGCGAGCTCGAAGTCGAGGCGTTCCAGGGCTTCGGGCGCGGCGCCGGCGGGATAGCGCTCCTTCATCCCCTCGAGGCACAGCTTGCGCAGCTGGGTGTCCGGCGTCTCGCCCTCGGGGACCTCGAAGACCGGCAAATGGTTCTTGCCCAGCTCGATCTTGACGTTGCAGCGGTCGGCGATGCGCCGCGTGTTCTCGATGGCTTCGGGATTGTCCTTGAATCCCTCGACCATGACGTCGGGCGCGACCAGCGAATGGTCCAGGTCCGAGATGGTGTAACGGTTGATGTCGGAGAGGAGCTTGCCGTCATGGATGCACTGGAGCGCATCCTGGGCGTCGGCGTATTCCGGCGACAGGTAGTGCGAGTCCTTGGTCGCGACCAGCGGTACGCCGGTCTTTTTGGACAGGTTGACGAGCCGGAAGTTGATGTCGTTCTGGGTGGCGGACTCGGGATGGTGCACGAGCTCGAGGAAGAAGTTGTCGGCGCCGAAGATGCCGACGTATTCATGGATGAGCTGCTCGGCTTTTTCCTCGTCGTGCGCCTGGCAAGCCTTGGGTATCTCCCCTTTCATGCAGCCGGACAGGGCGATGAGCCCGCCGTGCATCTCGCGCAGGATTTCCTTGTCCATGCGCGGCTTGTAGTAGAAACCGTCGAGGTAGGATATAGAGATGAGCTTCAGGAGGTTCCGGTAACCCTCGTCGGTCTCGGCCAGGAGCGTCAGGTGCGAAACATGGTCGTCGATGCGCGGCCGCTTGTCGGTCAGCTTGTTCGGCGCGAGGTACGCCTCGACGCCGATGATGGGCTTGATGCCGGCCTTGGTCGCCGCCTCGTAGAACTCGATGGCGCCGTACAGGCTGGCGTGATCCGTGAGCGCGATGGCGTCGTAGCCCAGCTCCTTGGCCTTGGCCACGAAATCCGAAGGATCGCCCAAAGCATCCAAGAGCGAATACATGGAATGCGCATGGAGGTGGACGAAAGGCGCTTTCTGGATTTCAGGCGCGCTGGCCGGTTGGTCTGGCATATATTTTGGTCCTGCTGACGGCTCAAGGCCTGCAGGAGATGTTAATTGGCTAATTCTTCGAGAAATTCTCCAGCACTCCGGTAACGGCTTTTTCTTTCACTTCTCCCCAATCACGGCAAAGCACCTCAGCTTGCTCCAGGACTGTCTTCGTAGCCGATTCTTGCTTGTCCGGAGGATATTTATATTTATTCAGCAGTTTTTTTACGAGTACTCGCAGTTTGGCCTGCACACTCTCCTTCAAAGTCCAATCGATGGCCGTATTGTTGCGCAACATCAGCACCAGTTCATGGGCGATTTTTTTCAACGTCTCGTCGCCAAGCTCCAGTACGGCGCTTTCGTTTACGCACAGCGCGTCGTAGAAAGCGATCTCATCCTGCGTGAGCTTCAGGTTCTGGCCACGCTCTTGTTCGGCGCGGATTTTCTTGGCTAATTCGACAAGTTCGAGGATGACTTGCGCTGCTTCAATGGTCTGATTCTGGTATTTGCGGATCGTGTCTTCGAGCATCTTCGAGAATGAACGCGACTTTACCAGGAATCTCTTCTGCATCGTCCGGATTTCGTCACCCAAAAGTTTCTTCAAGAGCTCTAACGCCACGTTCTTGTGTTCGAGATGGCGAACTTCTTCCAAAAACTCATCGGACAGAACCGCGACGTTGGGCGATTTCAGTCCGGCCGCGTCGAAGATGTTGACGACCTCGTCCGAAGCCACGGCATGCGCCACGATCTGCCGGATGGCATGGTCGTAATCCTCATCCGTCGGCCCGCCGGCGCCGCCCGTCTGCTCGAATTTCGAGATGATGGATTTCAACGCCTGGAAAAATCCGACGTCATCCCTGATTTTCAGCGCTTCGTCGCTTGGGACTGACAATGAGAAGGCGAACGACAGCTCAGTGACGGCTTTCAGATACCGCTCCTTCCCCTTTTCCAGACCCAGGACATAGTCTAATGATGCGGCGAGGATGCGTGTGCGGTCCGAGGCTTTAGCCGTGAAATACGCCGCGTAGTCGAAGCCGTGGAACATGCCTTTGACCACCTCGTATTTCTCGAGCATGACCGAAATTGCTTCTTCCTGCGGTATCGTCGGCGCAGCCCGGTCGCTGTCAGCGTAATGCGACAGCGCCTCCTTCAACGACGGTGCGATGCCGAGGTAATCGACGATCAGACCACCTTGCTTGTCTTTGTAGATGCGGTTCACGCGGGCAATCGCCTGCATGAGGCCGTGGCCTTGCATGGGCTTGTCCACGTACATGGTGTGTAGCGACGGCGCATCAAAACCCGTGAGCCACATGTCACGCACAATGACGAATTTCAAATCGTCTCTCGGATCCTTCATCCGTTCAGTCAGCCGTTCGCGTTTATCCTTAGTGTAGCTATGCTTCTGAAAACTTGCCGGGTCGCTGGCTGCCGAGGTCATAACGACCTTGATGAAGCCCTTGTCGATATCATCACTGTGCCACTGCGGACGCAATTTGATGATTTCGTCGTACAGCTCTACTGCTATGCGCCGGCTCATGGCCACGAACATGCCTTTGCCGTCCAAAGCATCGAGACGCGCCTCAAAATGCTCGACCACGTCTTTGGCGATGAGCTTGATGCGCTTCTCTGAACCGACCATAGCCTCAAGCCGCGCCCATTTGCTTTTGAGCTGTTCTTTCCGCGCGATTTCCTCGCCTTCGGTCAGCTCTTCGAATTCCGGATCGATCTTCGGCTTTTCCGAGTCCAAGAGCTTGATCTTCGCCAAACGCGCTTCGTAATAAATCGGCACGGTCGCGTGGTCCTCGACGGCACGGGTGATGTCATACACGTCCACATATTCGCCGAACACGGCGCGGGTATTTGCATCGCGCAGTTCGATGGGCGTGCCCGTGAAACCGATGAACGATGCATTAGGCAAAGCGTCGCGCATGTGGCGCGCGAAGCCGTCGATAAAATCGTACTGGCTCCGATGCGCCTCGTCCGCGATGACCACGATGTTCCGCCGCTCGGACAGCGCTCCTTTGCCGAACGGATTATCGAACTGAAATTTCTGGATGGTCGTGAAGATGACGCCGCCGGACGCGACCGACAGCAAACGTTGGAGATCCGCGCGGTCCTGCGCCTGCACCGGCGTTTGGCGCATCAGCTCGTGGCAGCCAGCAAATACGCCGAACAGCTGGTCATCCAGATCATTGCGGTCAGTCAGGACCACGAGCGTGGGATTATCCAAAACTTGGATGATTTTACCCGCGTAAAAAGCCATGGTCAGCGATTTGCCCGAACCCTGCGTGTGCCACACCACGCCGCAACGCCTGTCGCCTTCCGTTGACGTCGCCTCAAGCGTCCGCGCCACCGCTTTGTTGGTGGCATGATATTGGTGATAAGCCGCGAGGATTTTGACGATGCGCGTCACATTCAATTTTGAATCCTTCTCTTCCATGAACACCAAAAAGTTCCTAAAAACATCAAGCAGCCGCTCTTTCTCAAACACCCCCTTCAGCAAGACTTCCATCTCTGGAATGGACGCGGGCGCGACCGTATCACCTTCCATAGTGCGCCATTTCATGAAGCGCTCGAAGTCGGCAGTCAAAGAACCGAGGCGCGTGTCGATGCCGTCGCTGATGACGTTCAGAGAATTGTATGTGAACAGCGACGGAATCTCTGATTTGTAGGTTTGGATTTGATTAAACGCGTTCTTGACCGTGGCGTTCGGATCCGTCGGGTTCTTCAGTTCAAAAACCGCCAAAGGCAAACCATTTAAGAAAATTACGACATCCGGCCGGCGATTGTGGTTATTTTCGATGACCGTAAATTGATTCACCGCCAACCAATCATTGTTGCCGACGGACTTCGTATCCAAAAGATAAACCTTATCTCCGGCAATCGTCCCATCCTCGCGGCGATATTCCACATCCACGCCCTCGGTCAGCATTTTATGGAAAGCATGATTGGTTTCCAATAGACTCGGATTGGAATACGCGACATTCACGACTCGTTTAAGAGTTTCTTCTTGCGCCTCATCCGGAATCGTCGGATTAATCCGCTCAATAGCCGAACGCAAACGTCCGACCAACACGACGTCCTTGTACGACTTCCGCTCCGGCGCCTCGCCATCCGGCGCCAAGCTCGGCCCGAACGCAATCGAAAATCCAAGCTCCTCGAGCCATTCGAGCGTCGCGACTTCTAGATCGGATTCGGTGAATTTATTACTAGACATAAGTTATGAAGATAATTGGGTGATTGCAGCCAGCAGTACTTGCGAACAAATTTTCGCTGTATGTTGATCTGGATTGAAGCCTGAGGATATTTGTTGGAAAGGATGAATATAATTTCTAAAATCGCGTAGGGCGTGACTGAACTTCTTTACGTCTTCACCAATCAGACCAAGCTCCCGGGCTACATTGATAAAATCATTCAGTTTCCAATCCGGAAAAGGCTTAACTTTCCCAGTTTTATCCTTCGGACTGGTCGCTGCTTGATTGAATTCTTTCACTCTATTGGTTGCAATTCCAAGCAATACACCTTCTAAGGTGCTACCGCAAAGAAAAATCACCGCTAAAGAAGCTTTCGCATTTATACACCTATTTATCTCATCCAGCCTTTGCTGAAGCACAGCTGAAACGACAGTGTTTAATCCCAATTTGTCGATTGAAACATTTTTAAAATCACGATTAACAAACTCATCTTCATTAACGTCTCCAGTTACAGATCGTGCACCGCTGAGTCGATCGGCTATATTTTTTCCACGTGATAACAACTCCTGAGGAAAATCAACAGATCTGTAATGACCGAGCAAAATCTGATTTTCAATATATTCAATAAGTTTTTTTATCGATTTTCCTACCATGGCATCATCCTCGACCTGCCAAAATCCTCGTATGCGATTAGCCTTGGATCCGCTGGCATAGTTGTATTTTTGATCGAAAATATTTACACCAATGTCATCCTTAAAGTACTCATCCATCGTTCTATCCGAAAAATTCAAAACATAGCCACTGCCCATTTGAAATAGCTTCTCAAGAACTTGCTTTTCGTTGGTATTCAAATTTGCCATAACTATTTCATTCGTATTTTTCCGCTCATCAAGCGTGGTAGGAGAAAATCGCGCTGTGCCGCTAGTGTATGGTTTTCAAGAACGTTTTCAAGAAGAAGGTTAATAAGAGAATAAATAATCTCTGAAAAAGTTGAGACAACGGGCATTGGCGGCAAAATGACTTCGTATTTAGCCATGTCAGACCAATTGGTTCTCGGCATTCTTGTTCCAGAAGAAGACCCCTCGGTGAATTTAATAAATATTTCGCTCGAAATGTGACCGAGCGCAAAACCAAAGTACTCTTGTTCTTTTGGCGCCACGACTAAAATATCCGTTGAGCATACTCCGTCTACTGGGGCGACGCCGACTTTATGGAAATACGGGCGTAACTTTCCAAACAATATCTCACCTTGCTTAAACTCAAACTTATTACTACCAAGCCCTTCACCACTCCCCCATTCTGAAAGCGAGATACTGTGTCTCGGCATGTGCTCGAGCCCAATATATGGCTTATCTGAGGTAATATCACTCGCCTTAATGCTACGTTTAATATTTTTAGCAATATCGCCGAGCTTCCCCACCCTCCACCCCTTTGGAATCTCCCCCATCTCGGATTCCACCATTTTCCCACCGCTGGATCTGTAGGGTTTGCCGTTTTTATCCGGGAATTCAAAATCCACGAACCAACGCTTGAACAGCGCACTCGCGATTTTCTCAAGGTTGGCGTTGATTTGGCGATTAAGCTCAATCTTGTCGTCGAGTGAGGAGAGAATGGAGGAGATTTCATTTCTTTCTGTGGCCTCCGTCGGGTATGCCAATGGGATGGAATTTAAATTTTCTTGGTTTAGCTTGGGTTGCACGGCTCCAGTGACAAAAGCGGTGATTTGAGTATTTTTTAATGCGTAATAAATATATTTCAACTCGTCGTAGCTCTCACACTGTAAGACATGCGCATGGTTACTAACCCAAAATTTTCCATCCGT
This sequence comes from uncultured Gammaproteobacteria bacterium, assembly GCA_964415965.1. GTDB lineage: Bacteria > Patescibacteriota > Patescibacteriia > 2-12-FULL-60-25 > 2-12-FULL-60-25 > CAIKNB01. The sequence continues at coordinate 347,394 of CAYQCK010000001.1, read as the reverse complement.
TAATTGGAGGGTTGGATGCCCAAAAGAATCTGTAACCGTACCATCCTCAGCTACCAATAAATATTTTCCATCCAAGATAAAATCATTTACCCAGTCGATAATTCCTGCAGCCCCATAGTAAGGATATTCGCCTTTCATTCTTTCTCTTTCCGCCGAACTCAACGGTCTTCTCTTGCTATCCAAATTCCTCGAGACCTTGGGCAAAGTAACAATCTCCCATTCTTCCGGAATCGGCCCAAGCTCGGTTTCTTTGAATTTTGTGTTATTTTTGACCATATCTTGACCTGTGGACAACCTTGACAGTTACTCGTTTTTTAGGTATATTGTGTTTGATCGCAAGATCACGAGTTTGAAAGCTTGAGGGCCCTGCAAGGGGTCCTCTTTGCTTATACAGGTGTCGCTGGGCTACCCCCATCCATTTCCCTACTCCAGCAGATAAAATTCTTGATTTTCTTCACATCAAAAATAAACAATCCACCCGGCACCAAGCCGCTCAACTCACTCGACACCTTTCTAGAGGTAGAGAACACGCTCACCCTCTTGCCGTCCCGCAACAACTGGTCGATTGGACTCGCGAAATCACTATCGCCACTCCACAGGATAAAGCAATCGCAGGCTTTACGTTCGTAATCCAGCACCATATCTCTTCCAATCTCAACGTCAAAATTGCATTTACGATCCTCAATATAATATATTCCTTGCTTATTCAGCTCAGCTAATTGAGAATTAAGGTATTCGATCGTCTCAACTTTTAGTTGCCGCAAAAGAGATTGTCGGACGAAGTTTTTGAGAACGTCCGTCGAGCTCAACGAGATGCTGGAAATATCTATGGACTTACGCATTATCTTAACCGGCTTGGTCACAAAACCATCGCCGAAGGCTTCAGCCAACTGCTTTTTCTCCTTTTCTGACCGCGGATCACCTTCCAATGTCCCATTGTAGATCCTTATGCCACCAACTTCAGTAAAAGAATCAAAAAACTGCTTAACCCTCACCGGCTCCACATGCCAGCCTAGCCTATCTGCCCAAGGCCTGACATTCGCATAATCGATGTAAACCCTGGTCGAACTGCATAAAAGACCCTCCAACTCCTTAATCCTTTCGGGATACAGCTTGGCCAGCAGCTCGATCTTTTGAGTCTTGGGCTTAAACATAATTTTCAGTCGACGGGAAAACCGATTTTGGACAAATTCTCTCTGATGGATTTTTCTAGTTCCTTCGATTTCTTGAACTGCTCCGCCAGATCGCCGGTCAACCTCTTCATCTTTTCCTCAAAAAATTCTTCATCCTCCTCGACCACATCCGTGCCGACGTAACGCCCCGGCGTGAGAACGAACCCGGCTTTTTCGACGTCGGCCAGCTTGGCGGCTTTGCAGAAACCTTTAACGTCCGCGTATTTGCAGTCTTTTGTTCGCCAACAATGATAAGTCTCGGCAATTTTCTTGATGTCCTCGTCGGTCAGCTCCTTATTCTTGCGCGAAACCATAGTCCCCATCTTGCGGGCGTCGATGAACAGAATTTCGTCGTGGCGATCGCGGAACTTATGGTCATGGCGGTCGCGCGACACGAACCAGAGACAAACCGGGATTTGGGTCGTATAGAAAAGCTGAGTCGGCATGGCCACAATGCAATCGACTAAACCGTTGGTTATCAGATTCTTGCGGATTTCCCCTTCGCCCGACGTATTCGATGACAACGATCCGTTGGCCAGAACGTATCCCGCGGCTCCGGTCGGCGCCAAGTGGTGGATCATGTGCTGGATCCAGCCGTAGTTGGCGTTGCCGGCCGGTGGCACGCCGTATTTCCAGCGCACATCGTCTTTTAGCCGCTCCCCTCCCCAATCGCTGACGTTGAACGGCGGATTAGCCAGGATATAGTCGGCTTTGAGATCTTTATGCAAGTCGTTATGGAAAGTATCGGCGTGATGCGGACCGATGTTGCCTTCAATGCCCCGGATAGCCAAATTCATCTTGCACAAGCGCCAGGTGGTTGGGTTTGACTCCTGCCCGTAAATGGAAAGGTCGTGTTTGCTGCCGCCATGCGCTTCCACGAACCGCTCGCTCTGCACGAACATGCCGCCGCTGCCGCAGCACGGGTCGTAGACCCGGCCCTTGAACGGTTCGAGCATCTCGACCAGAAGCTTGACCACACACTGCGGGGTGAAAAACTCGCCGCCACCTTTGCCTTCGGCCGAAGCGAAGCGCCCCAGAAAATATTCATAGACACGACCGAGCACGTCCTTGCTCCGACTCTCTTTGTCGCCCAAACCAATCTTACCGATCAAATCGATAAGCTCACCGAGCCGCGTTTTGTCCAAATCGGGTCGGGCGTAGATCTTGGACAGCACGCCTTTGAGGGTCGGGTTGTCCTTCTCGATGGCCACCATGGCATCGTCGATCAATTTGCCGATTTCCGGTTTCTTGGCATTGGCCTGGAGGAATTCCCAGCGCGCTTCCTTCGGCACCCAGAACACGCTTTCAGCTGCATAAGCGTCTTTATCCTCCTCCTGGCCTTCGTAATGGTCTTTGTCTTCTAGAATCTGGCGATACACCTCCTCGAAGGAATCCGAGATGTATTTCAGGAAGATCAGACCGAGCACGACATGCTTGTACTCGGCAGGGTCCATGTTGTTCCGCATCTTGTCAGCCGCAGCCCAAAGCTCGGCTTCAAACCCGATATTGGCGGCTGTAGTTTGTTTTATTTTTGGCATATGCAAAGAATGCACTCATTATAGCCTAAATCGTGGCTTAAACTAGGCCCGCAGTTTATCCAAAGATTTGTCGGTTCTAGCATATGTGGTCTGTTCCGCTGACGGGACTAGCCCTGCGGAAAGATTTAGGTTTGCGCCCATCTTAGACGGCGGGCGCGGAGAATTCAAGAAATCCCGCCGGGCGGCGGGATTTTCGGTCAGTCTTTGATGTCGAGCGTCTTCTTGTCGATGATGTCCGGATTCTCCCCCTCGACCTTGGTCAGGATTTCGTATCCGACCTGTTTCGAGGCGGCCCATTTGACGTTCTGGACGACCTGATGGGCGGGATTCGGGACGATGAAAAAAGTTCCTGGCACGAACTCATACGACCCTTCGCCGACTCGTTTGGCTACGAACAATCCTCTGTCTAGGCCGTCGCTGATGACCATGATCGAATAAGGAGTTTTGGCGTCATCCAATACCCGATCAATGCGCAAGAGGTCAGAATTCCAAATCTGCGGGTCGTCCACGGAAATCCCTGATTTGACCAGGACATCGACCAACAAATCACCATGCAACGAAGTGGCCTTAGCAGCTTCGTTCCAGCGTTCGAGGCGCTTCTTCAAACCCATGTTCTCGTCGGCCAACTCCGACTTGGCGGAAGCCAAGCGGGCATAGCGCGAAGGGCCGCCGCTGGAGATTTCGGCGGAATAGGCCGACTCCATGACGTTGAGTTGGTAGCTTTGCCAGACGATGACCGCGGCGCCGACGACGACGAGGCCGAGGATGGACATTATCAAAAGGTCCGATTGGCGGTTAGCCGCTTTCTTGGGGGTCAATTTCTTGGTTGGCATAATAGACAAGGTTCAATTAGCGGCGCGGGCGCGGCGGGTCACGAAAAATCCGCCGGTCGCCAGGCCGAGGAACGGAGCCATGATCATCAGGCTCAGGCTCATGACCGAGCTGCGCACGAATTCATCGGTGAAGATGAATGGCGCGAGGGACAACAGCACAAGCATGACCACCAAAGCCGAGGTGACACCGCCGAGCATGGCGTGATGCTTCAGGGCTTTGAGGAAAAAATCTCCGGTCCAAGCCTCCAACGTGAACAGCAGGGAGATCGTCACGGTCCAAAAGACGATTTGGAAAGACGTCATCCCCTCCTCCTCGATCGGCAAAAGCGGCAGGATCAGGCTGACGGAGATGAGGTACAGAATCAGGTAGATGCACAAGCCGAAGACTATCGTGAAGAGCACCGGCTGGAGCAGCTCGTGCGGCTTGGCCTTGGGCTCGACGATTTTCGGTATCTCCATATCACTCCTCGTCTTCGTCCTCGTCGGCCAGCTTGCCGCGCTTGGAGCGTTTCTTCTCGCGCCGCTCCTCGCGCTTCGAGAACATGCTCATGAGGGACTTGCCGCCCTCGGCCAGCATCCCGAAATAATTGACCGACGTCTCGAGGCGCTCCTTGATGGACAGGATGGCCTTCTCGACGCGGTTAAGTTTTTCGCGCGTCTCGCTGACCACGGCGTTGGCCTGGTGCAGCATGCGCGCGACCTCGTACAAGGCCCAGCACAGGAAAACGGCGATCCAGCCCGTGGCGATAGCCAAGACGAGGAAAAAAAGATCTTGGGTAGATACAAGGGTCATACGCGTACAGTATAACACAAGACGGGCCCGAGGCCCGTCTTGTTCGCGTTTCTTGGCTTTACCGATATCGACCCCAGGATCATCCCCGCGACTCAGCCTTGAATTTCTCCTTAAGCGCCAGGAGGATTGATTCCATCAGGCCGTCGACCTCCTTGCTCTCGAGCGTGCGGTCCGGGGCGGCGAAGGTCAGGTGCATGGCCACGGATTTCTTGTCGGCCGGGAGTTTGTCGCCGCGGTAGGTGTCGAACCAGTCGACGGCGGTGAGCATGTTCGCGGTTTCACGGATGGTTTTTTCCAGGTCCGCGAATTCGACGCGGTAATCCACGACCACGGCCAGGTCGCGCTTGGCTTCTGGGAAGGCCGGGAGCGGGACGTAGGCTTTGGCCGCGGTGGCATGGGCCACGGTCTGGCCGAAGGGCAGGTCGACGAGCGCGACCGGCGTCTCGAACTTGAAGTTCTTGGCGATCTTGGGCGAGAGTTCGCCGACCGTGGCCAGGAGCTTCTCTCCGAGGTACGCCTGGACCGTGCGGCCCGGGTGCCAGAACGAATCGTTGTCGAGCCGGCGCCATTCGACGCCCTTGATGCCCATCTCGCCGAACAGATGCTCGACCGCGCCCTTGGCTGCGCGCCACGGTTCGGGCATGCCGAGGAAGAGCATGGAGGCTTCGAGCTGTTCATTGGGCAAGTCTGACCAGGCCGCCTCCCCTGCCCCGCGCTCCTCGTGCTTCGTCTTCGGGTAATAGACGTTGGAAATCTCGAACAGGCGCTGTTCCGGGAAACGTTCGGCATTTTCGGCAGCGACCTGCAGGATGGATGGCAGGAGCGTGGTGCGCATGACCTCGAAGTCCGACGTCAGCGGGTTCTGGACATGGAGCATGTGCGCCGGATCGTAGTCGGCTTTGGCCAAAAGGTCTTTGGAGACGAAGGAATAGGTATAGACCTCGGACAAGCCCGCGCCTTTGAGGATTTCACGCGCCTGTTTTTCCCAGACCAGGTCGGCGGACATGGGGCGCGGCTTGAGGCCGAACGGAATCTGGCCCGGGATGTTGGCGTAGCCCTCGATGCGGGCGATCTCCTCGACGAGGTCGCGGCCCAGCTCGATATCATGGTCGCGCCACCACGGGACTTCGGCCTTGATGGTCTTGCCCGTGGACGAAACCTTGAACCCCAGGCGCCGCAGACGGGCGAGCATCTCGGCCTTCGGCACTTTGATGCCGATGAGCGAATCCACCTCGTCGACCGTGGTCGAGAAGCGGAGCGGTTTGTATTTGGTGGCGCCGACGTCGGTGATGGGACCAGCCAAAGTGCCGCCGGCCAGCTCCAGGACGAGGCCGATGGTCCGATTCATGGCTTCGGGCAAAGCCGCCGTGGACAAACCCTTCTCGAAGCGGAGCTGGGCGTCGGACTGCAGGTTGACCTTGCGCGCGCCGCGGCGGATGCAGACCGGATCGAAGGTCGCGCATTCGATGATGACGTCGCTCGTGTTGACCGTGGTGCCAGTCTGCTCCCCGCCCATGACGCCGGCCAGGGCGATGGGCTTTTCGTCGTCCGCGATGAGCAGGACCGTGTCGTCGAGCTCGTACGTCTTGCCGTCCAGGGCTTGGATCCTCTCCCCCATCCGCGAGAGGCGGACGTCGATGGCGCCTTTGACCGTGGCAGCGTCGAAGATATGCGTCGGCTGGCCGAGCTCGAGCATCACGTAATTCGAGATGTCCACGATGTTGTTGATGGGCCGCAGACCGGCGGACATGAGGCGGCGCTTGAGCCACCAGGGCGACGGTTCGACTTTGACGCCGGAGATTTTCGCCGCCATGTACCGCGGGCAGTGTTTCTTGGCCGATATCTTGACCGGCACGGCCGCGCCTTTGGACTTGGCGACCTTGGCGACGGCTTTCGGCAGGACCGGCTCTTTCCACAGGAACGGACGGTCCAGGATGGCGGCGGCTTCGCGCGCCATGCCGACCATGCCCATGCAATCCGGACGGTTGGACGTCACCTCGATATCCATGACAACGTCGTTCGATAGGCCGAGCGCGTCGGCGAGCGGCGTCCCCGCCTTGGGCGGCTTGGCGCGGGCCGCGTCATTCCAACCGAGTTCGGCGCCCAAATCCAGGATCATGCGCTCCGAATTCTGGAAAGCATCGCCCAAACCGATTTCGGTCGAGGCGCAGATCATGCCTTCGCTGGGAACGCCGCGGATTTCCACCGGCTCTAGGACGATGGGGTCGCCCTGGCCGTGCCATTTTACCTTGGCGCCGAGGAGCGCGACCGCGACCCATTGGTCCTTAAGGAGATTGGAGCCGCCGCATACGATATGGAGAGGCTTGTCCAAGCCGACGTCGGTCATCGCTATCTTGAGCTTGTCGGCGTTCGGATGCGCTTTCAGCTCGACCACGCGGCCGACCACGACATTCTCGAGGTCCGCGCCCTGCGGAAAAATCTTCTCGACCGCCGGTCCCGAGAGCGAAACGCGCGCCGCGAACTGCTCGGGCGTTTCCTTGAGCTTCACGTATTCCTTGAGCCAGTCGTATGAGACGAGGGAGTTCATAGATGTAAATTATTAACCACCACCAATTCTATGTCCGAATGAAAATATAAGAACAAGTAAGCCAGTCCAAGCGCTTAAGAGTGTCAGAAATATATTGAGCATTATCTGTAATATCTTTCGAGGAGTGCTGTAAACCGGAACTTTCTTTTTGGTGAATAAATAGAAGCATGCAACCAAGAACGGTATCACCTCGATGAGATATATAACTATTCTTCGAAAAATAACATCAGCGTCAGAAACAATAAAAAGGGCATTCCAAACCAACGGCCCAGACAACACCGCAATCGTCCAAGCATTCAACCAATCGTATTTTCTCCTGGGTGGATTTTGCATAAATATCATCATTGACTGTCATTGCGAGCGCATAAACCTAATGCGCGCGGCAATCTCTGGATGCTCGGAGTTTGCTTCGTCGTCGGACTCCTCGCAATGACGATGGGATTCATAATTCTTTTGACAAGTCATTCCATTCCGGGTTCATTGAGTTTATTAAGTCCAATTTTTTCTTTCTAGAACCTGCTTTGAGCTGCTTTTCCCGGCTAATGGCGCTATATGCATCCTCCCCTGCTTCGTAGAATACCAGTTTATTAACATTATATTTTTTCGTGAAACTGTCCTTATTAGAGCCGCTTTTATGTTCCTCGACCCTCCGCAAGAGGTTGTTCGTCACACCGGTGTAGAGGACGGTATTCGATGGATTGGTCATGATGTAGACGAAGTACTGATCGTGAAACATAAGCGCTTGATTCGAGAGACCTCCGTCATTGCGAGCACATTTCCTTAAAGTGCGCGGCAATCTCTGGATGCCCGGAGTTTGCTTCGCTCCGCTCGCAATGACAGGCGTAGGTAGCTATTCGTCGTCGGACTCCTCGCAATGACAAACATTCAGAACTGTTTCAAGAACCGCAAATCGTTCTTGTACAGGATGCGGATGTCGTCGAGCTTGAGGCCGCCTTTCATCGAATAGGTGCGCTCCACGCCCCAACCGAAAGCGAAGCCCGAATATTTCTTGGGGTCCACTCCCCCGGCCTTGAGCACGTTGGGATGGACCATGCCGGCGCCGCCCAGTTCGAGCCAGCCGCGCTTGCACATGCGGCACTTCTGCTTGTCGGCCGTGACGCCGGTACCGCCGCACACGCCGCAGGTGATGTCGATCTCGAAACTCGGCTCGGTGAAGCGGAAGTGGAACGGCCGCAGGCGCGTCTTGCGCTCCGGGCCGAAGAACTCGCGGGCGAAATAATCGAGCACGCCGCGCAGGTGCGAAATCGAGACGCCCTGGTCGACGTACAAACCCTCGAACTGGTGGAACATGGGGACATGGGTCGCGTCGCTCTGGCGGCGGTAGCATTTCGAGATATCTATCATCCTGATTGGCAGTTCCTTCTTTTCCAGTTCACGCACATGGGAATTCGTCGTATGCGGAGTGAGGACCATCTTGCCTTTCTTGGAGACCGGCGCGTCCATGAAAAATGTCTCCCATTCGTCGCGCGCCGGATGGTCCTTGGGCATGTTCAACGACTCGAAGGCGTACCAATCCCATTCGACTTCAGGATAGCGGGTGCGGACGAAGCCGATGCGCTCGAAGATGTCGGCTATCTCGTTGATGGCTTTGGTCATTGGATGCAAATGGCCTTCGGGCGGGCGGGCGCCAGGTTCGGTCACGTCGACGCGCTCGCTTTCGGCGAGGTTGGACATCTTTTCCTCGTCGAGCTGGCGGCGGCGCGAAGCGAGCATCATCTCGAGCTGGCGTTTGATGTCGTTGGCCAAGATGCCCATCTTGGGCCGTTCTTCGGCGGCCAAGCCGGGCAATTGCTTCATCAGGTCGGCCAACAGGCCCTTGCGGCCGAGATACTTGGTTTCGACCTGGGCGACGTCGTCCGCGGACTTGGCCTGGGCCATTTCCTGCTCGAATCCGAGTTTGAGTGCGTTCAGCTGGTCTTGCATAGAATATACGGAGTTTAGAGCTAAAATATCCTTTTCGCAAGTTAATATGACCCATTCCGTCATCTGTGCCCAAAAACATTTTTTGGATAAAAAAAATTGGGCGAACGACGGTGAGGTCGTTTCGCCCATGGAGGATGGTGGAGGCATTGGGCCGGAACCGGCCTCAGTCACCCGGACACCAGCACGGATCGCTCTCATGCTGGCCTTCTTCGCCCACCGGCTGGATACCGCGAGGCGGTTCCTGAGGCGTCTCCGCCGTGAGGGGCAAAAGATCCAACAGGCTCTCGATATTCATGGCATGACTCCTAGCAATGAACTAACGGCACATCCTTAGGACGGACAACATCGTCCGGCCTGCAGGTCGCCCAACGAAGCGGGCAGCCGCCGCCGCATTCAGGGTACCAAGCGCAATCGACACACGCAAGGGACGGATAGCGGCCGACGGAATCGAAATATCCGGAGACCCTCGGCGATTCGATCCAAGCCTTCAGGGAATCCCCGTCGCTGAAGTCACGGCCGAATCGACCGATCGGGTAGTCGAATAAGGCGTTACACATCAACAGGTTCCCCTCCTTATCGAAGATGATCCCGGCGCGCTTGTGGACATGGCAAACGCTCAGCAAACGGCCCTGTGCGTGAAGATCTCGGATGAACCCTTCCGGCCAGACGCAGAGCGGCAGCATCAGATCCAGGCTGATCTTCCCGCGCGTGAGCGAATCGAGGGTCGGGTAATCGCGGACGATGTTCTTCACCAACGTTCGCGTGTCCACGGTGTACTTGGCAGAGGGGTGGCCCTTCGAGAAAGTGGTCGAACAGAATTCGACCTTGACCGACCGCGCACCGAGCCCCGAAACGAATCCGGCCATCTCGACAAGCTCATCCGCGCAAAGCGTGCTGTAGGTGATGTTCACGTGGGCGCCTGCTTCACCGACAGCGCGCGCGATGCCGCGCCGGACAAGATCGAAGTTATCCACTTGAGCGACGTCTTTCAGCTGCTTGAGCGTCACAGCCTTCAAAGAAAGGCCGATCGTATCATTCGGCGACTGGCGGTAACGGGACCAGAAAACGTCGCTTCCGAACATCACGCCGTTCGTGACCAGAACCGTCTTGATCCCTTGCTCCCTGCACCACCGGTTGAAGTCCGTCAGCGGCCGCCACAACGTCGGCTCGCCGCCAATGAGCAGGACCTTCTTGACCCCCGTCTCCTTGATCACGGAGGTCAGCTTAACCGCCGATTCCAGAGTCATGTCGTCGTCGACACGATATTCGGTCCCTTTGGCATAGCACCACCTGCACCTGAAATTGCATCTTCTGGTAACGGTCAACCACGAAATACCCGGCTTGAATGGACGCATGACCAACACCTTTACAGCTGGATGCGATCATCCCAGTTGTTGAAGGAACTAAAACGACCTTAAAACTAAAAACGCCTTTCCGCAAGTGAGGAAAGGCGCCGAATGGACGGGACGCGACGGTTCACGCCGCGGGCTTGGCTTCGGGCCCCAGCTGTTCGGCCATGGCCCTGGCCCAAAGGTGGAAAAGGAGCATCCCCGGCAGGCCGATGAACACGACCTCGGCGACGGTACGGAGGAGCGACCGACGCGCCCTCATGGCCGACCCCTTCCGGACAGGGCCTTGGGTCCAACCCAGGCGCAATACAGAGCGAAGGCGAGGAAGACAGCCAGCAGGCATCCGATTTCGAGGAGCGCCGACATCTGCTTCAGGGTCATGGGCTCACCTCGGGCAGGGCAGCGGCTATGTCGGCGAATGTGCGGTAGCGGATGACCGTCGGCAGTCCTCCGCCGCGATCGGACGGCGCTTCGGCGAACAACGCTTCGTGGTACGGCATCCGATCGAAGGCGTGCATGGCCACGATGACCGGTTTGCCGAGACCCGCGAAGTATCCGGCTTCGAAACCCCGACCTTCGCTGGTTTCGGTATCGGTAAAGACGCACAGCGCCATGTCGCAGGTCGGGACAACGGAATACATCCGCCGGACGGCTTCGTCCTTGGGCAGGCGGTCGGCGTCCCCTCCCTGGATATCCTCGAGCATGGTAACCATCTCGTAACCGCGGGCACCGAGATGGCTGCGCAGCTGGCGCAAGGCGACCTTGAGGGCCCCAACATCAGCCCCCGTGAAACGGTAGGCGACCCAGATTTTCATGGACAAACCTCCGCCGCTTGCTTAACAGAAAATGACGGTCTCGTCAACCGTTCGAGGCATTCGGCTCGCTTCTGCCATTGCCGCCCGCGGGGGAAGACAGCAAGCAGGAACCCCGAATTTTCATCCTTTACCCGCCAGCTGCACCAGCTTGCGCAGGATGATCTGCGCGTGCTGGAGGCTGGCGGCAAGCGACTCGGGTTCGCGCTTGGCGGATTCGAGATATGCCCGCGCCTCGTTGAAACGGCGGGCCAGGACGCCGATGGATTTGGAAGGACGGGCCTCGCGCTCGTGCTTGCCGAGCCAGGCGAGCGCGGCGTCGAACATCAAAGACTGGATTTTTGCGGCCGTGTCTTCCGCAGCTTTCGCCTCGACCTCATAACCCACGTTGCGCAGATAGCGGATCTTTATCGGGTTCACGGGCTGCACCCAATCCGTCGCCCGAAGCCAGACGTCGGCGAAATCCTCGGGGGCCAAGCGCCCGGCGGAACGCGACATGGCCATCTCGAGGAAACTGGCGTAATCGCGCTGTTCGGACAAATCCTTGAGGAGCTCCGCGACTTCGGACCGCTGGATCCGCAGGTCGTCGCGATGCCCCTTGTCATGGATGGCGTCGCGCTCGTCCGAGCCCAGGAACTGGCGGAGTGAACGGTATTTCTTGATCAGCTCGCGCTCGTAAGGCGCGAGGTAGCCCGGCTTGTTGAGATACGGCTCGGCCGCCTCGCGCCGCTGCCTGAGGTCCGAGGCGTGACGTTCGAGATGGTCGTTGATTTCCTTTATCTTGCCGATGGCATCTTGCCGCCGCGATTCCAGATATTCCGAGGACGCGAAAGGCGCGCGGTGGCCGGAATACAGGCGGTCCATCTCGGCGACCAGTTCCTGGACCAAAGCCCCGCGGTCTTCCTTGCGCCGCAAGCGCTCGGCCAGCTGGTCGGCGAGCTTCAGCTTGGAAGACATGAAATATCCGAGCTTGTCGCCGAACACGGCCTTAAGGCCCTGGTCGGACATCTCAAGCGCCCCCTCGACCATGTCATCCACCGAACCGCGCAACGGCCTGTCCGGATTTTCGGTCCCGGTCGGCGCCGGAACCTCGCCCAGGATATCCCTGACGTCAGCAGGCAGGCTGGCCAGCGCCGCTTCGAGGTCAGCCGAACTCCGCCAAGGCGCCTCAAGCGAAGCCGTAGTCCCCCGCTCCGTCGTCGGACGGCGCGGCATCTCGAGTTTGGCGAACGGGTTCTCGCCGATACGCACGAGTCCGTTCATACCCCGAAGGAGCTTTTCAAATTCATACATCCGCAGTGTATCATTCAGGCGACAGCTATGCCTAACGAAATCCCCCGGAAACCCGAAACCGCCGATTGGCAACGCACAAACCTGGTCGAAAGGCGGCTTCTGGCGTCATCCGAATTCACGCCGCCCAGACCAGGCGATGCCTGGGCGCCCCATGGGTATTTCGCGGGCCGACGCATCATCGGCAGCGAAATGGGGCACGTCAACGGCGGTATCTACCTCGGCGCTCACGCCCGGGAAGCCTTGGTCGTGGACGATGAACCGACGAACGAAGCGGGCAGAAAACTGCGCGCCTTCTATACCGAAAAGATCCGGCCGGCAATCGCCGAGGCGGCAGCCAAAATCGGCAGGAAGCCGAAAGACGTATCCCTGTCAGTCATTTACCGCACCGTCCTGAGAGCCATGCCCTACGACGCCGCAAAGACCGACCTGCTCATCCACATGCTGACCGGCGGACAACGGGACAAGAAAATCCACCTGGCACCGTTCATCGAAAACGGCGTCGGGGTATGCCGGCACCAGGCGCTTCTCGTCGCGTATCTAATCGAAAAACTGACGCAGGAAGACGACCCTTATTTCCGGCTCAACGGAAAAATGTCCCTGGAACGCAACTCGGTCGCGGGCATGGATGAGAACAAATCAGGCGCCCATGCCTGGGTCAGGTACACCAGCACGAGCGGCGAAGTATACATCGTCGACGTAGCCCAAAAAAAATGCGGGAAACTGGATGATTTGGCCCGCGAACCCGGCAATTGGGAATACGCCCGGCCCGAAGACTGGGAACGGATCCGGCGAAACGCCGGGATCTGAAGACATCACATCCCGACCAAACCTTTGGCCGCGCCGACGATCATGCCGCCGTAGCGGAACAGGTCGCGGGCCGTGACGAGGACGATTATCAGGATAAGCAGGATGAAAGCCACGTTGTGGATGGCGATCTCGAGCTTGCGGCTGACAGGGCGGCGGCGGATTTTTTCGATGGCCAGGAATAGCACGCGGCCGCCGTCCAGGGCCGGGATGGGCAGGAAGTTGATGACCGCCAGGTTGACCGAGAGCGTGGCCGCGAACTGGAGGAGCGGCATGAGCCCCTGGCGCGCCACTTGGCCCGTCATGACCGCGATGCCGACCGGACCGGAAATGTCCTGCGTGACCTCCTGTTTGACCAGCAGGTCCTTGAAGATGCCGCCGAACGCCCAAAGCACGGCCTTGGTCATCGCATACGTCATGTAGACGGCCTGCAACGCGGCCTGATGCGGCGCGAACGAAACCTGGCCGACGTCGGCCAGGCCGATGCCCAGACCGGGCTTGCCGATTTCCTGGATGACCCGCGGGGAGACGTTGATGTCGATTTCCTGCTGGCCGCGTTTGACCTTGAGCGCGAAAGGCTCCGTGCCCTTGGCCCCGATGAGCTCGCGGGCGTTTTTCTCGTCGGTCGGGGAAGTCCCGGCGATGGCCCGGATCTCATCCCCCGCCTCGATGCCCGCTTCGGACGCGGGCGATGACGGCAGGACCTGGGTGATGACCGTGGCGCGGCCCTCGACCTTCGCGCTGGCCGGCAATTCATCCAACAGTGCCGTGACGCCGAAGCTGAAGGCGATGAAGAACAGGAACGCGGCCAGCGCCCAATTCATGGCCACGCCGGCGGCGATGACGATGAGCCGCTGCCAGATCGGCTTGACGGCCATGGAATCCGCATCGCCGATGCCGTCTTCCTGCTCGCCCTTGAGGCGGACGAAACCGCCGAAAGGCAGCCAGTTGATGGACCAGATGGTGCGCTTGTATTCGGTCTGGTCGCCGTTCTTTACCCGCTTCCAGCGGCCGCGGTCCTTGACGAACCCCAGGGCGCGCGGCGGGAAGCCGAAACCGAATTCGAACGTCTTGACCCCGAATATCTTGGCCGCCAGGAAATGCCCGAGCTCGTGGATGAGCACCAGGACCGACAGGACGAGCAGGAAAATGATGAGCGTCATGGAGAGGAGAGTATCCAAATTACGCGGTCTTGTCAGCCCCCAAGCCATTAACCCACTGGACGAATTCGTCGCCCTTCTCCTCGAAGTTCTTCCAGAGCGAATAGCTCGGCGAAGCCGTGGACAGCAGGCAGATCTTCCCCGGGGCCGTGTGGAGATAGGCGAACTCGACGGCCGTCCGCATGTCGCGGGTGTGGATGATGTTCAAGCCCCGGACGCCGGACTCCTCCAAAGCCGCCGCGATGCGCTCACCGGTCTCCGGGAAAAGCACGATGTTGCGGATACCGAACGACGCGACGGTCTTGGCCAGCTCGCGGAAATCGTAACCGCGGTCCGTCCCGCCGAGGAGGATCGTATCCACGCCCTTCAGGGTCCGGATGGCGAAGATGGTCGGTTCCGGAGCGGTGGCGATCGCGTCGTCGTAGAACCTGATGCCCTTGAATTCCCCCACGAGGGACAAGCGGTGCGGCAAGGGCTCGAAGGCCAAGACGGCCTCGCGCGAGACCTCGTCCGGCACGCCGAAAATCCGCGCCACCGCCAAAGCGCCGCGGATATTGTCCAGGTTGTGCTCGCCCTCGAGCTTCAGACCGGCCAAATCGAACGGGATGGCATCGGCGAACGGAACGGCTTGAGCAGTCGTCTTCTTGGCCAACTCGGCCAAATCCGGATAAGCCGGGTTATAGACGTAGAAATCATCGGCTTTGGCCTTGGCCAAGATGCGCGCCTTGGCCCCGAAATATGCCTCGAAGCTCCCGTGATGGTCCAAGTGCTCGCGGAAGATACTGGTGATGACCGAAACGTGGGGCGAATATTCGATGTCCTCAAGCTGGTAGCTGGAAAGCTCCATGACGAATACCTCTTCTGGATCGACCGGTTCGAGCAGGACGTCGAGCGCCGGACTGCCGATATTGCCGACAAGCCGCGTCTTGAGGCCGGCATGTTTGAGGATGGCGTAGATGAGCGAGGCGGTCGTGCTTTTGCCCTTGGAGCCGGTCACGCCGATGACCTTATTCTTGATGTTGGCGAAGAAGATGTTGGAAGCCGTCGTATGCGGGGCAGTCAGGAGGCGGAGCGGGATGCCCGGCGTCTTCACGACGATGTCGCAGTCTTTCTGCTTATCCAGATAATCAGGGCCTTGGGACTGGTCGGCGATGACGACGGTGGCGCCTGGTACTTTAAGACGAAGGACACGCTCCGTGGAACGCCCTTCTTTGCCGTAGCCGAGGATGAGGATTTTTTTGCCGTCGAGTTCGGAGAATTTCATATTCTTTGATTCATGCAGATATAACACGAAATGTCATTCTGAACGAAGTGAAGAATCTTCAAATTGAAGGCCCTTCGCTTCGTCGCGTTAAACGCGACTTCGCTCGAGGACGACATTTCCATATATTCCCCTGAATGCTTCAGGCAGCTCTTCGACCCCGACCGGGGCCATCAGATCGTACTCGAGCCGCTCTAGATCTTTCACCGACGGTAAGACCTCCGAGGCGAAATATTCCATGATTGGTTCATCTTTGTATTCACCTTCGGCCTGTGCGCGGCTCAAGGCGACCACCATCTCGTCAGCCGTGCCCACACACTCGAACGGCTTACAGACGCCGCGGCCCAAAAGGTCGCGGTACAGCTCGAGGAGAGCCGCGTCCGCGAACAGGTCTTTGCCGAAGATGCCGACGACTTCCGCTTTGGGCAAAAAGGCGGCGAGCAGCGCGAAGACGAAGGCGCACTTCGGACATCCTCCGCACCAGTACGCGCCGCGCTCGGCCTGCGGCTGGACCGAGCCGACAACGAAATTGCGGTTGCAGCTGGAGAAGACCGGGAAGTACTGCGGATGATGCGAAAAACGCTCGACGATCGCGTATTCCGACAACGGACGAAGCAATGAGAAAGGCATCACGTAGGGCGATATGAAGTCACGGACGTACGCGGCGAACATCTTCTCCGCTTCGAAGGACTTGCTCCACTGATGGTTGATGATCCGGCCGAGGTATTCGAGATTGCCCTCGCTGGCGCTCCGCTCGTTAGAGAATACGACGTAACCGTAACCGCCGAGCAGGGCCGAAAGGATGCCGGTGAAGACGTAGACCGCGGTGATCGGGACATGTCCGTTGTAGACTTCTCCGGTCTTATTCAACTCCAGCAAGCGCCTATCCAAAGCCCTTTGCACAACAAGCGGATTCTTTCCGACAGCTTCGGCTGTTCTTTGTTGAATCAAAGATGTACCCAGGGTGAACAGGTCGAAATCCACCCCTTGGGCCTTCAGCATCTCGACCGTCACAAGCGAGTCCTTGCCGCCGCCGAGCGGGACGAGGCATTTCGTTGCCGTGTCATTGCGAGCGACTGGAGGGAGCGTGGCAATCTCCGAGGAGCCTACAGAGATTGCTTCGTCGGTCGCTCCGCTACCTCCTCGCAATGACACAAGGGTCGAGGGGAATTTCACCAATCCCCGGAAGTCGATTTGGTTCTTGAAATAGAACTCCCCCATCCCGTCGGTATAGACCTTGTTCCAAAAATCCGCCTGCTGCGGGGTCAACGCGAAGCCTTCCAGGACCATCTCCGGCGCGCAGTGCGCCTTCCAGTAGCTCAACCCGAGGACGAGATGCAGGGCCTGCAACGCGGCCTCGAGGGTGAATGGATCGATCCGGTCCCAGGCCTCGGCCGGGAACGGGAAGGTCAGGCTCTCCGAAAACTCCAACCGCTCCCCCGTCTCGAGCTCGGTCGCATACGAAAAAACCGCGCGCGATTCAGCGCGGTCCACGGTCTTGCCGGTGAAGATAAATTGCTTGGCCTTTTTGACCATACTCAATATCCTGTTACCCATTCAGAAATACCCTGGGTACACTCCAATTTTACGACCTTCGGCCTCTTGGCCAAGTCAATACCTCGGCTGTCCGAATCTTGTCCGAGCGCATACTCGATACCAGGCTTGATATCTTGGAGCTGACCGCTGTACCTAGAGCTTCCGAACGACAGATCGGGGGTCGTGAATCCGATGCTTGAGATGTCGAAACGCTTATCGCCGTCGAACTCGAAGGCGCAACCAATCAACGGCTCCGCCTCATCCGACCTGAAAGTCAGACGAAAATCAGTCCCCGGACCCGAGAGCAAACCGTCGTAACGCTCACTCCGCCACGAGACCTTCATCGTGCCCTTACCGAGCTTGAGTTTATATTCATCAAGGCGCTCGTTTTCCTGCAAGCTGAGATAGAACAACCCCGCCGCGACGACCGCGGCGCCAATGACGAGAATGGCGATTTTCTGCGTTTTCATAGATTCAGAACCGTCACGCGGCATCCGCCTTCAATATCTCCTCGCGCAATTCGTTCGTCTTGGCGATGAGCGCTTCCGGGGTCTTGGCTTCGACGTTGAGGCGGAGGAGCGGTTCGGTGTTGGAAGCGCGGACATTGAACCACCAGCTCGCGGCCGGATCCTTTTCGGCGCGGAATTCGATGCGGATACCGTCGAGTTCCGAGACGAGGGTGGCGCCGGCCGAATACTTCTCTTTCAGTTTTTTGATGACGCCGGCCTTGTCCTTGACCTCGAAATTCATCTCTTCGGAGTGGGCGTAGCGTTTGAGCGGTATCCACAGCTCGGACATGGCCTTGCCGGTGGCAGCCAGACGCCGCAGGATATAGAGCATGGCCAGGTCGCCGGATTCGCAATTCCACAGGTCCTTGAAGTAGAAGTGCATCGAGAGTTCGCCGGCGAACACAGCCCCGACATCGCGCATCTGCTTCTTGATGAGCGCATGGCCGACGCGGCACATATTGGGCTCGCCGCCCGCTTCTTTGACGGCCTCGGCCACGGCCCAGGACGAACGGACATCGAACAGGACCTGGCCGCCGCGGCCATCCTTCAGGACCTCCTGGGCCAGAAAAGCGGTCATGAGGTCGCCGGGGATCGGTTCGCCTTTCTCGTCGATGAAGCCCACGCGGTCGGCATCACCGTCGAAGGCCACGCCCAACTGGCAATTTTCTGCCTTCACCTTGGCCACGACGTCCTTGAGCGTCTCGAGCTTGAGGGGGTTGGCTTCGTGGTTGGGGAAAGTTCCGTCCGGATCGAAATACAGAGGCAGGACTTCGAGCCACGGCAGACGTGAAAGCAGGCGCGGCAGGACGGCGCCGGCCATGCCGTTGCCGGCGTCGATGGCGACCTTCAGGCGCGGCATGTTCTCGGTCAGGTTGGCCAGTTTGACGACATGGTCGACATACCGGTCCAGGGCGCCAGGGTCGTCGGTCGCGGTGCCGGTGCGCTCAGCCGTCTTTTCCTCGCCGGCCAAAAAAGCGTCGCGCAGCTCCTCCATGCCGCTCCCTTCGCCGACGGGCAAACAGTCGCCGCGGACGATCTTGAAGCCGTTGTATTGGCCGGGATTGTGGGAGGCCGTGACCATCACGCCCAAATCGTAGGGTTTTTCGGCGCGAGCCAAGCCGACCAGGCCATAGAACATGGGGGTCGAGCACAAGCCCACGCGGACGACGTCGGAGCCGGACGAGGTCAGGCCGTCGATGAGCGCCGCTTCCAGGGCAAAGGAGGTCGTGCGCATGTCGCGGCCGACCAGGACGCGGCGCGGCCCGAAGTGCGCGGCCAAGGCCTTGCCGAGGCGCCGGGCGAAGTCGGTATTCACCTGCTCCGGAGCCAACCCCCGGATGTCATAGGCCTTGAACAGCTTGGCTGCTGGGTTTTCCATAATATTGGCTGGACTTTTCTGGTTTATTTCGCTATATTTACGCTCGGACCTAAGAATAGCATTTATTTATTAATCCAACCAAAACTTATGTGGATTTGGATAGTCATCGCGCTCGGCGTCCTGCTCTTCTGGGGCGTCACGGTCTACAACGGCCTCATCACGCTTAAGAACCGCACCGACGAAGCCTGGTCGGATATCGACGTCCAACTCAAGCGCCGGTACGACCTGATCCCCAACCTGGTCGAGACGGTCAAGGGCTATGCCGCACACGAAGCCGGGACTTTCGAGAAAGTCACCGCGGCGCGCACCGCCGCCATGTCGGCCCAAGGCGCCCACGACAAAGCCATTGCCGAGAACCAGCTCTCGCAGACCCTGAAGAGCATCTTCGCCCTGTCCGAGGCCTACCCGGAACTGAAGGCAAACCAGAACTTCCTCCAGCTCCAGCAGGACCTGACCGACACCGAAGACAAGATCCAGGCGTCGCGCCGCTTCTACAACGGCAACGTCCGCGACTTCAACACCAAGCTCCAGGTCTTCCCCACGAACCTGATCGCCAACATGCTCGGCTTCAAGGCGCGCGAGTTCTTCGAGATCGCCGAAGCGGAGAAGGCCGCGCCTCAGGTCAAATTCTAGGCCCGAACCACGAAATCCGAAGCGATTCGGATTTCGGAATCCGGCTCTCGAGTTTCCACCATGTATAACCAAATCGACGCCAACCGCCGCAAATCATTCCTGTTGATCACGGTCTTCGTGGGGTTGTTGGCTTTGGCCGGCTGGGTCTACGGCTACGTCGTGACCGACACCGGACCGGCAGGTCTCGTCATCGCACTGGCCATTTCGCTCGGGATGACGCTCGTCTCGTGGTACGCCGGGGACAAGGTCGCGCTCTGGACGACCGGCGCCGCCGAAGTGACCGAGCGCTCGCAGTTCCCCACGCTCTGGAACACGGTCGAGAACCTGGCCATCACCGCCGGGATGCCGCGGCCGCGCATCTACATCATCGAGGACCCGTCGCCGAACGCCTTCGCCACGGGGCGCGACCCGCAGCACGCCTCGGTCGCCGTGACCACCGGCCTGCTCCTCATGCTCGAGAAGACGGAGCTTGAAGGCGTGATCGCCCACGAATTGGCGCATGTCAAGAACTACGACATCCGGGTGATGATGCTCGTCGTGGTCCTGGTCGGCACGCTGAGCATCATCGGCGACCAATTCCTGCGTTTCGGGCTCGGCGGACGGCGGCGCAGCCGCGACAGCGGGGGCGGGCTGTTCGCCATCCTGGGCATCGTCTTCCTCATCCTGGCGCCGCTCATCGGCGAACTGGTGAAGCTCGCCATCTCGCGCAGCCGGGAATACCTGGCCGACGCCGACGGCGCGCTCCTGACCCGCTATCCCGAAGGTTTGGCCAACGCCCTCGAGAAGATTTCCACGGCCGCCATCCCGATGATGCGGACATCGAAAGCCACCAACCATCTGTGGATCTCCGAACCCAGTCCGGGCGGCTGGCGGGCCAAATTCTCCGGCTTGCTCTCCACCCATCCCCCGGTCGCTGACCGCATAGCAAAATTAAGGCAAATGGGAGATAATTTATAACCATGCTCCTCCCCGACCTCCTCGACCGCTTCACCACCCATCTCAAAGAGGCGCTCCAGAAAGCGCTGGCTTTTTGCGTGGCCCAGGGACGGGAACTGCTCGAACCGGGCGATTTGGTCGTGGGCCTGCTGCTCGAGAAGGGCTCGATCGCCAACGAAATCCTGGCCAAACACGGCATCCCCCTGGCCAAGGCGCAGGCGGCCTTCAGCGGACAACCGCTCCACCCATCCCCCATCGCGACGCCGGACCTGTCGCCGGCCGTCAAGCGGATCATCGAGAAATGCGTCCTGACCGCGCATCTGATGGAGCATAAATACGTCGGCACCGAGCACCTGCTGTCGGCGCTGGTCGAGGGCAATTTCGCGGACGTGGACAAATTCCTCGAGGATTCGGGCGTCAACGTCCAACTCCTGCGCGAACAGGTGGCCCAA
Organism: uncultured Gammaproteobacteria bacterium; assembly: GCA_964415965.1. GTDB lineage: Bacteria > Patescibacteriota > Patescibacteriia > 2-12-FULL-60-25 > 2-12-FULL-60-25 > CAIKNB01. The sequence goes on along the minus strand of CAYQCK010000001.1, from coordinate 326,443 downwards.
GTCCTCAAGTCGACTTCGCGTTTCCCCGAGATCCTGCCGCCCGAAGAACCGAACATGCCCGACATGCCGCAGGGCGAGATGCCGCGGCCGCAACCCGCGCGCGCCCCGCGCGTCTCGGCGCTCGACGCCTTCACCCGCGAGTTGACGAAGCCGGAGGTCGCGGACGCGCTCGACCCGGTCATCGGCCGCGAGAACGAGCTGGAACGCATCCTCGAGATACTCTGCCGCCGGACCAAGAACAATCCCGTGCTGCTCGGCGACCCGGGCGTGGGCAAGACCGCCATCGTCGAAGGCCTGGCCAAGCGTTTGGCCGAAGGCGACGTGCCTGACGCCCTGCGCGGCAAGAGGCTGTTGGCGCTGGACCTGGCTTTGACCGTAGCCGGCACCATGTACCGCGGCGAATTCGAGGCGCGGCTCAAGCAGATCATGGACGAGGTGCGCGGCGACCCGGACGTCATCCTGTTCATCGACGAGATCCACAACATCGTCGGGGCCGGTTCGACGACCGGCAGCCTGGATGCGGCGAACATCCTGAAGCCGGCCTTGGCGCGCGGCGAGATCCGCTGCGTCGGGGCGACCACCTGGATGGAATTCAAGAAACATATCGAACCGGACGCGGCGCTCGAACGCCGCTTCCAGCCCGTGACGGTCGACGAACCGACCGCCGAACAGACTTTGCATATCCTGAAAGGAATCGAGAAGTTCTACGCCAAGTTCCACCGGATCCGCTACGCCCCGGATGTCGCGCCGACCGCCGTAGACCTAGCCGAACGCTACCTCACCGACCGGCTGTTCCCGGACAAGGCCATCGACCTCTTGGACGAAGCCGCCGCCGGCGTGAACGCGCGGCGCCGCTCCGGCGAAAGGATGGAACGCCTGACCGCCCTCGAGCTGGCCGTGGAGGCCGCCCAAGAGAACAAGGAACGGGCTGTGGCCGAAGGCGACCTGCCCAAAGCCGAGGCCGCGGCGCGGGACGCCGAACGCCTCAGCCAAGAGCTGCGGTCGCTCAAGGAAAAATTCGACAAGGAACGGGCCCGCGAATGCCCGACCGTGACGGCCGCGGACGTGGCGCGCGTCGTGGCGCGGATGTCGGGCGTATCGCAGGCGACCGTTTTGGCCAGCGAACGCGAACGGCTGGCCGACCTCGAAACCAAGCTCAACACCCGCATCTTCGGCCAGACGGACGCCCTGCGGGACATCGCCGAAGTCGTGGGCCGGGCCCGCCTCGGCCTGCACGAACCGGAACGGCCCAAGGCCGGGCTGATGTTCGTCGGCCCGTCGGGCACGGGCAAGACCGAGACGGCACGCATGCTGGCCGAAGCCTTATTCGGCCGCGCCGACGCTTTGGTGAAAATCGACATGTCGGAATTCGCCGAGGGCCACTCGGTCTCGAAGCTCGTGGGCGCGCCGGCCGGCTACGTCGGCTACCGTGATTCCAACAAGCTGGCGGATGCAGTCAAGAAACGGCCGCACTGCGTGGTCCTGTTCGACGAATTCGAGAAAGCGCACCCGGACGTGCAGAACGTGCTGCTGCAGATCCTGGAGGACGGCCGCGTCACCGACGCGACGGGCCGGCCGGTCAGCTTCCGCCACGCCTACGTCATCCTGACCTCGAACGTCGGCAGCGACAAACTCGACCGCAAGTCGCTCGGCTTCGGCGATGGGAAAGAGGACCTCGAATCCGTGACCAAGGAGGAACTCGGTCAGCGTTTCCGCCCCGAACTCCTGAACCGCCTGGACCGCGTGGTCGTTTTCCGGCCGCTCGCTTCGGCCCAGCTGCGCGAGATATTGAAGCGCGAACTCGACGCCATCCTGACCCGCGTCAACGAGGCGCAGCGCGTGGCCTGTACGGCCGGCGACGACGTCCTGGATTGGCTCATGCGCCAGCCCATGCCGGCCGAAGAAGGCGCCCGCGCCGCGCGGCGGCTGGTCGAACGCGAAATCACCTCCCTCATCACCAAACTCCTGGCGTCCAAACCGCAAAAAAGGAGGATATCTCTCAAAGCCACGGCCGCGGGGCTGAAAGTGAACTAGCCGCTCTATGCCATCAGCCTCGGACCTTAACAGATTCCATTCCGACTCGGAGAACTTCATCCGCCAACTGGATGACCTCTTGGGCGCGAGCAAGGCAGCCGGTCAGGCCAAGCCGCGCCTGGACCCGAAAGCGGCGCAGAACCGCATCCAAGACCTGGCCAAACAAATCCAGGGGGCGGCCATCACCAATCCCGACAACGAAGAGGTCAAGATCCTGAACGAGCTGACCCAGGGGCTGGCCGACGAACGCAGCTTCGCCAAGAGCATAGGCAGCGTCCGCAAGAAATACGACGATTTCAAGAAGAAACGCGACGACCTGTTCAGGGAATCACTGGAGGTCCAGACCGAAATCGAGGACAAGATCAACACCGAGAACAAGGAGATCGAGCGCGCGAGGAAGACGCTCGAGGAGACCGACAAGAAAGCCAACGACATAGGCAAGAAGGACGACGCGGCGCTCAAGGGCTACAACGACCTGAACTCAGGCCTCAAGAAATCCATCGAGCGACGGACCGCCAAGATCAAGGAACTCCAGGAAAAACTCGGGGAGCGCGGTTTGAAGTTGGAAGACGCCAAGAAAATCCGCGACGAACTCAACAAGGCACTGGCTTCGGCCAAGACCGAAATCGACAAATTCCAGACCGAAAGCAAGGAGGCGCTCAAGAAAGCGACAAAGGCGAAGACTGACCAGGAAACAAAAGGAGAGGCGGAACAAGCCGCCAAAACCGAGGAAGAAGAAGCACCCCAAAAAGACGGCGAAGAGGAACCTGAAGAACCGGCTGAGGCCGCCGAAGACAAGGAAAAAACCGAAGCCTCGACAACCAGATCCGCTGAACCCGCGACAAAAGTAAGCGAGCAGGCCAATGACGTGGACGCGAAGGTCAAAGAGTTGATGGACAAAGGGGGCGAAGTCCGGGTGCAGAGGTCCGACGGCTCATGGTCCGCAGGCCAGATAGTCAACCAGCAGGGCGATTCCGTCCAAGTTTCGGTCACGAACGCCGACGGTTCCAGGGGCTATAAGACTGTGCAGGCATCGGCCCTAGTGGGCTGGCAGGCTACCCCATCAGCCGGACAGGTCACGGCCGAAATCCAAGCTACCGCTCCAGCTGCCGCCGCGGCCCAATCAGTCCAGGCGGAAGTCCGAGCCACTGCCCAGGCCCAACCCACGCAAACCGGAACGCAAGTGACGGTCCAGGCAACAGCCGACAAGCTCGAACGCGCGGCGCAATCGCGGGGCATTTCGGTCACGGCCGAAGCGACAGTCGCGCCCGGAGTTGCGGCAACCGCTGGCGGAGGCACGGTCACCGTGACGGCGACGGTCACGGCCTTGGCGTCCGGCGCGGCCCAGGCGGCGCAATGGCTGATGTCGCACGAGAACCTGGCGCCGGAACAGATGATGGCCCAGGCGCGGCAGGAAATCGGCGCCCGCTCGGCGCGCGAGACGGAAGCATCTTTCACCAACGTCCAAGAGGCGACGCAGGCCCGGGCCGAGAACCGAGGCTTCGCCAATGCCTTGGTCGGCTCGCTCCAGCAACGCGCCATCCAGACCGGCGATGCGCGCTGGGAACAAGCGGCCAACAGCGTCCAGAGCCACGCGGATGCGACGGCCAAGCAATCCGCCCAGCGCATCGAAATCCCGGGAGTCCCAGCCAGCGCCGTGCCTTCCATCTCCGAAATCGACCGCCAATGGGCGTCCATGGGCGTCGGCGGGCAAGCGACGCCGACGACCGCCGCCGCTCCGTCGACAGGCGCGCCCAAATTGGCGCCCATCGAAGCGACCAGGGCCGAAGCGCTCATGGCCCAACGGGCAGCCGAAGCTTCGCCCGAGAGGGCATTGGCGGGCCCCGAACCCTCCCCTCTCGCCTACCGCGGCCCGGCGCCGCGGCCGCATCCGCGTCTCGCGCCCGGGACATCCATCAAACCGCGGGCCGCGATGCCGCTCACCGCTTCGGGGACGCCGGCCAGCGGCGGTCCGGCCAGGGAAGGCATCGGCGGCGACACCGAATTGACCGACCAAAGCATAAGCATGGCCGGCGAGCAGCTGCGGCCTTCGGTTTTGGATCTCGGTTCGCCGCAAAGCAAGGGAACCTACGCCCAAGGCGAACACGTCTCCGGGCCGATGGCGGGAGACGAGGAGCTGGAACTCGCCAGGACCCTGGGCGGGGGCGAATTCGTGGCCGGCGCCGACGTCGAAAGCCAAAAAGCGAAAGAGCGCGCGGGAGTGTCGGCCCTGCAGTCGTTCATGGGCGGAGCAGCGATGGCCGGACTCGGTCCGGTAGCGGCGCAAGAGACCACCAGCGAAACCGCGGAAGAGGATGAAGAGGACTGGGGCGACTGGGACCAGATGGACCAGCAACTCGGCGGCGAGCAGGAGGGCGGCGGTCCGCTGGCCAAAGGCCGCCAGATGCTTGAAGACAAAATCTCGGAAAAAGTGCAGGAGCAGGTCGAGAAGCGGGTCAAACAGGAATTGGAAAAACGGTTCGGGCAAAAAGCCGGGCAAAAAGCCGCGGAAAAAGCGGCCGAGAAAGTCGCCGAAAAAGCCGCCCAGCAAGTCGCCACCAAAGGGACCAGCGTCACCGCCCGGACCACGCTCGAGGGCGCCGAAGCGGCCAACACGCCGGACACGGTCGGCATCACCCTGCTCATCATGATCGTCCAGATGAACGTCCAGATGATCCTGAAATACCTGCTGAAAGGCGCGGAAACCGTCACCGGCACGACGGCGGAAGAATTCTACAGCGAAGCCAGCGAAGGCCTGGGGAAAACCGCCGGTTGCGTGAATTCATTCCTGCAGCAGACGCTCATCGAGGATTTCATCACCCTCTTCCTCGACTGCAGCCTGTACTGCACGGCCAATCCCGGTTGCTGGCTGGTGCTGTTCATCATCATGTTGATATTCGTCATCTTCGCCGGGACGGACAGCGACGTCCAAGGCATGTTCAAACTGTGGGCGGGCGTCTGATCAGCCCGCCAGCTCCCTATCCCGACCGTTGCTTTATAGATATAATGCAGACGTATGCAAGAACGCACCAAAAAAATCCTGTTCGGGGTATTCTTCATCGCCTTTTCGGTCGGCATGGGCTACTTCCTGTACTGGATGTTCTTCCGGGCACAACCCCCGAAGGGGGTGACGCCGCCCGCCGAGGAGCTGGCCGGCCAACTGCCTTCAGCCGGCAAAGGCGTCCCCGGTCAAGCGGCGGTGACGCCGACGACCCCGGGAGAATTGCCGCTCGGGGAAGGCGTCGCGCCGCCGGTCGCCGAAGGCGAAGGTGCGGCCGAGGAGCCATCCAAGGTGAAACTCCTGCGCGACGGCATCACCCAAGCGGTCAGCCCGCGGGCCGACGGCAACGGGGCACGCTTCTACAATCCCGAAGACGGACGTTTCTACAAGATCAATGCCGACGGGACGGTCACCATGCTCGGCGAAAAGCAGTTTTTCAACGTGGACAAAGTCGATTGGGCCAAACGCAAGGACCAGGCCATCCTGGAATTCCCGGACGGGTCGAACGTCTTCTACGATTTCGTCGAAAAAAAACAGGTCACCCTGCCCCAGCACTGGAAGGAATTCGAATTTTCGCCGGATGACAATAAGGTCACCTCGAAGAGCATCGGCCTCGATCCGGACAACCGCTTCCTGATAGTCTCCAAGCCCGACGGCACCGAAGCCAAGGCGATCGAGCCCCTGGGCGTGTCGGAAGACCTGGCGCACGTCTCTTGGTCGCCCAACAACCAGATCATCGCCTACGGCGAGACCGGCACGCCCCAACCCGAGAACCAGCAGGAAATCATCTTCGTCGGCCAGAACCACGAGAACTTCCGGTCGATCATCGCGCCGGGCCGCGGCTTCACGCCGAACTGGTCGCCGACCGGCAAGCAGCTGCTCTTCAGCACCTACAACCTGAACACCGACAACAAACCGACGCTCTGGGTGACTTCGGGAGACCCGGCCAACCTCGGCGCCGGCCGCCGGACGTTCAGCCTCAACACCTGGGCGGACAAATGCGTCTGGGCCGATGAATCCAACATCTATTGCGGCGTCCCCCAGGACCTGCCGATGAACGCAGGCCTCTCCCGAAACGACTTCGCAACCCTGCCGGATGACGTCTACCATATCGACCTCGCGAACGGGCTGGCGACCAAGGTCGATTTGCCGAACACGGGCTATACCATCCGCAACCCGGTCTTGAGCACGGACAACACCAAGCTTCTGTTCTCCGATGCCCAATCAGGCAAACTTTACAGCTACGACCTGAAATGATGGCCCGACAAGCCATGGCAAACGCCGCGAAAAAATTATGGATAAGCAACGGATAATCCTGATCTCTTTGTTCGGACTCATCCTGACGGCGATGGTCGGCTGGCTGGTATACGGCTGGATCAACCAAGGCAAGTCGACCTTCAAGGCGGGCGCGCCGCCCAAGGCCCTCGAGGAGATAGTCATCCCGGCAAACCTCGACCTGTCGCAAATCCGTCCTCCGGCGCTGCGCCCTTATGATTATTTCCGCTATGGAGGCGCCTCATCATCCGCTTCCGTCATACTTTTCGGGACCTATCGCTGCGCGGCCTGCAAGCAGCTGGAGACGGCGATAAGCGAAGTCGTCCCCAAGTACCATGGCACGGTCCGCTACGTCTGGCGCGATTTGCCGCGCCTTGACGATGCCCAAGCCCTGAACGACGCGGTCTTCGCCTACTGCGCCGGCATCCAGGGGAAATTCTGGGAAGCCCATGACGCCATGATGAAATCTCCGATGCTCGACGCCCTGGTCTATTCGCAGATAACCAGCAATCTCAACCTGGACGCCGAAAAACTCGCCCGTTGCCGCTACGACCCGTCGATCCCGGCCGGCATCCTCAAGGATGCCGAGCTGGCCGGCGGGGACGGCGTGACCTCGACCCCCATGCTGTTCATCGGGACCGAGGCCGTAAACCGCGAATTGCCGACCAGCGAACTGGAAAATAAGCTCAAGCTCTTCTTGAGTTCATGAACCCATGAAGGCGGGATCCAACGTCATGACGCGCGGCGTCGCCATCAGCCTGCTTAGCCTAGCGGGTTTGTTGCATATATCGGTTGTTGCCGAAGCCGCCAGCACGCCAGCGACCTGCTGCAAATGCACGATGGAAGACCCCGCCAGCTTCATGTGCGTCAACATATCCGGGACAGACTGCACGAACGCCATGAAATCCGCTGGCGACAGCAGCGGCACGATCAGCATCAAATGCGATCCGACCCCGGTCCCGGCCGGCCAGTGCAAAACCATCGCCGACGGAGGCATCTGCGCCACGGTCGGCAACGTCGGCCAAGCCACGGCCGCCGTCGGAGTCGAAAGGGCCAAAAAAGAAGGCGTGCGCGCACCCTTCACCCCGACCACGCCCAAACCGAACATCGAGGTCCCGGGCCTCGCTTACGACGTCGGAATCACCGAGAGTTCGGGCTACGTCAGCTTGCCGTATATCGGCCAATACATCTCGGCCCTGTATCGCTTCCTGTCCGGTGCCGTAATCGTCGTGGCCGCCCTGATGGTCGTATATGGGGGCATGCTGTATATCCTTGGCGGCTCGGTCCAGTCGGTCAAGAACGGCAAGGAGAAGATCCAGGACGCCCTCGTCGGTCTCGTGCTGTTCCTCGCCTCCTATACTTTGCTTTACGCCATCAACCCGGCGGTCATCGAGCTCAAACCCCTGAACATCCGCGTCACCAAATACGACGACGAGTGGCTCGCCCGACTCGACGGAGGAGACGTGGCCACGACCCCGCCCGACTCGGCCGCGGCCCAAGCCGCGGCAGCCCAAGCCGCAGCAGCTTTGGGCGCCGGAGGGAATGGACAGGTAGGAACCGCGGCGCCAGCCGAAGGAGAATGGGCCACCGACAGCCAAGGCAAGAGACTATGGCCGGCTGGCTGCGACCAGCTGCAGCTCGTGTCGGGCAAATCCGGCTCATACAAGGCCGTCATGGCGGCCGGCGCAGGGAAGCCGAAGAGCAAAGAAGGGCTGGCCGAGGTCCTGAAAGCCATCGTCGCAGCCAGCAAAACCGGCACGTTCTACTCCAGGGGCATCGAAAACCACAAGCCGATAAAGCCGTTCACCGACCCGAAAAAGGTCGAGACTTTCTACTTCCGATGGTGGATAATCGAGCAGATGTACAACGTGAAGAAATGGCGGTCTGAAGCCATGTTGGCCCCGGAAAACTGCGGAACGGATTTGCCCAAAGGGACTTCCGCCCTCGCCAAATATTTCGCCAACCCCAAAAACAAGCCGCGGCTGATACCCTGCCTGAACGCGACCCTGGAGGTCTACAACAACACCTATCTCAAGGTCGCCAATTGTTTCGATATCTTCACGAACCAGTGCTCCTTCGCCTGGTTCCCGCTGAACGTGGTTGGCATCGGACCGTCGAAAAGCACCAAAATCATGACCTACGATGGCAGCGAAGCGCTCTTCGCCGCCATCGCTTCCGGGGAAGTCGCGCCGGGTTCGCACATCATCACCTCGGTCCACCAGGTGACCTATACCGGCGGCCTGGGCGTCGGATTCGAGATATTCGAGGTCGGAGGCATGGGCGGCGGGGGCGGCTACACCTCACCCAGCATCACGGTCAGGCCGGGGTTCTTCGGCGAACCCGAGTCGAAATTCGGCGGCGGCATCAAGACCGTCACCAGCGTCAAGGATTATTTCGCCGGCAAGAGATTCGAAAACATGAAGTTTACGGTCTATGTACCCCAGTGGTGAAGCTATGCGCAGCACCCTCCTCGCCAAGATACTCGCCATAGCCGGCCTGAACGCCATCTTCTGCCTGGCGGCTTTCCCGTATCAGGCCGAGGCCGCCTGCTGCAAATGCCATCCCGCCGGAGAGACGAGCAAGAACATCTGCCTTCTCGTCAAAGAGGACGCCTGTCCTCCGAACCTGACCGTTAAATATCCGAAATTGGCCGGCATGTCTTGCGATGCGGGGTCGTTCGCCGACGCCGAGTGCAAACCGATCGGAAACGGCGGCTTCTGCGCGGAAAAAGCCGAAGCCGCACTGTATGACCCCAAAGCGAGCGCCGGGACACAGGGCGAAATCATCACGCCGGAAGAACAGCAGACCATCAAGAAGTTCGACATACCGTCCATCTCGACCAATGTGCCGGGCCTGCAGCTCTCCGCGGCCAAGCTGGTCGACGGTAAGATCAGCGTTCCGTTCTTGGCCCAATACGTATCCGCTTTCTATAATTTCTCGATCGGCCTCGCGGTCGTGGTCGCCGCTTTGATGATAGTCTACGGCGGATTCCTATATATCCTCGGCGGTTCAATGCCCTCGATATCCAGCGGCAAAGAGAAGATAATCGACGCCACGATCGGCCTGCTGCTGGTCCTGAGTGCCTATTCCCTCCTCTACATGGTCAATCCGGCCACGGTCCAGCCGAAGCCCCTGGCCATCATGCCGGCCAAACAGACGATGATGGAGAAGCTGATGATGACGATCGGCTTCTCGTTCGAGCCGTCGATGGAGCAGAACCAACAGCTGAACGTGCCCATAAACGGGATGGGTGGATCGCTACCTTCGGCCACCCAGGTGACGGTCGTGCCGCAAGGCGGCGTACCCCCGGATGGGGCGAGCGGGACCATCGCCGACGTGGTGGAGCCGCCGGGCACCCCGGCCCAAAGGTTGCGCGCCTACTGCACCTCCAAAGCGGCTGCCTCCAAGGCAAAAACCTACGACGAAAAAATCTCGCTCTTGGTCAGGGCGGTCCTGGGATTCAAGAAAATCTGCATCAACGAAAAGGCCTGCATCTACCTGCGAGGCGGCTACTGGAACGGCTCGAAGGCGGTGGCCGGCGCATCGGATACCCCATTCATCCTCAACTTCCTGAGCGCCCATACCGGCTACACCAATGCGGCCTCAAACCCCGGCGTCTGGGACGGGAGCTGCATCGCCAATTACGACAGGGCCGAATGCTTCAAGAACCAGACGGGCGACGTCTGCAAACCCAGCGAAAAGTGCGCCCCTTACGCCTACGTCCCGGCACCCGGTGGCTGCAGCGGGCAGTTCCCGTCGCGCGGCAGCTGCTACCTCCAGGCGAAAAGCATCTACAACAAGGAATTGGTCGATCGGCTGAACGAGAACGGCTGGTTCGGTTCGGATTGCGGAGGCACCGCCTTGTCCATCTACGAATGCGCCGGCGCAGTGACCTCCAGACCGCTGACCCATTACACGATGTGGGCGGGCCGAGGGAAAGGCCCGGACTTCCCGGTCTATGGGGCAAAGAGCTACGACGATTTCGTCAAACAACTGCGCGCCTCGTCGCCCGGCGGGAACGGCAACTTCAAATTCGGGGACATCATCACGGTCGACCGCCCCATCCACATCTTCATGTATACCGGCGGCCGGGCAGACGTCCCCTTCGAGATTTTCGAGATGGGCGGCGGCGGGCCGCGGGACATGATCCCGGAAGGGCAGAACGGCTATACCGTGCCGGGGCTGAAAGGCGTCATCACGGGCATGAAGGCGACGCCGAAACTGCCGACCGAGGGCGAAGCCATGCTCAAATACATCAAATGGTGGTACGACCAAGGCACCCAGAACGTCGCCGTAGCCAGGCCCTACAACTTCGTCGGCTGCGAGACCAAGAGCGAATGCGCCGATGACGAGATCTGCCAGTGTGCCTTCTGGGACGCATCCGCCAGCCAGTGGGGCAAGAACAGCTGCGGCATGCAAGGAGCCTGCCATAAGACGAGACTTAACAATCCTGCCATGCCCTGCCAAAATGACGAGCAGTGCGCCAAGGGCTGGTCCTGCGTCAAAGGAGGCAGCCGGAGCGACTGCAAGAAGAACCAATAACTTATGCCCAGACCGAACCACGACCAGGGAAAACGGAGTATCGCCAAGTTCATACTGGCCGTTTACCTTTCGGTACTGACTGTGGGTTTCGCCGAAATCGCCCAAGCGGCGAATTGCTGCCTGTGCGCCCAAGCGAACGACAAAGTCTGCCTGACCGACCCGCAGACCAACGACTGCAGCGGCCTGGCGAAAAAAATCCCGAATTCCTATACCTGCAGCCCCTTGAACGACACCCAGTGCAAGGCTATCGTTTCTGGAGGTTCGGGGGTCTGCCCGACCGCTCCCCAGGACGTAGCGTCGTTCAAAGCGCCGCTCACGGTCGGCGCGGTGGATACCATCGTCGAATTCCTGCCGGTGGTCCCGCAGCAGAACGTCAAGATACCTGGACTCACCTACGGCATGGAACTGGGGGCGAAACAGGAGGGCTTCATCCAAAAGGTCCAACTCCCCTTCCTCGGGCAGTTCATCAGCGCGCTCTACAAGTACATGATGGGCGCCACCATGGTCGCCGCCGCCGTGATGATCATCTACGGCGGTTTCCTGTATATCCTCGGGCAATCGATGGCCAGCGTCAGCCGCGGCAAGTCGGTCATCTTCGACGCGATCATCGGCCTGGTGCTCATGTTGAGCGCGTACATGCTGCTGAACATCGTCAATCCGCAGACGACCGCCCTGAAGCCTCTCGGCCTGGAGCGCGTCAAACCGGATCCGTTCAATGACTACATGGGCGCGAACGAGGAAGCGCCCCAAACCATGCGGGACATCGGAATCCAACCGCGGGCCGGCCAAGCAGCCAATGTCGCGGCCGGCGCGGCAGTCACCGGGGATCCGTCCCAAATTCCCGATCCGCGTTCCGCCGACACCATCAAAAACGGACAATTGGGCGCTGGCGGCCCTGAGGGCGCCGTCGGCCAAGCGGTCGAAACCCCAGACGAGTACGTACCGCCACCTTCGACCGCCAGATACCCGACCGACCTGACCATCCCCAAGGATTGCCCGGGACGGGATCCGGCGTTCAACAGCGCGGCGAAAACCGTCCTTGGGAAAATATCGATAAAGCGTCCGCAAGGCGACCTGACCATCGCCAGCGGAGCCCAGCGGCTGAACGCGGAGGTGATCAAGGCGTATCTCGAGGAGCAGTCTTTGACCGGCGTTCCGGCAGGCGTCCTCATGGCCCAAATGATGACCGAAGCCCCGAATCCGAAATGCGTGGTCCTGAACCTCTTCGGCAACATGAAGACCTGCGGGCGCCAGCCCGGCATCCAATACTTCAATTTCGGCGGCATGGCCTGCCCGAGGACCGCGATCCCGGCAGATTCCTGCGTCAATCCGGCTTTCTTCCCCGGATGGCTGGGCGACGGCAAGAAGGTCGCCCTGAACGGCTGCAGCGACCCTAATGCCGGACCGAACATCTACAAAAACAACAAAGGGGACGGCGGCCCGACCTGCATGAGCATCTGCCAATCGTCCAATCAGAACAGCTGGAGGAATTGCGGCAACAATTGCTATGCGGATCCGTCCACCAATTCGGGTCCGGCCAAGCTCGAAGACGGCACCGCGGTCAACGTTACTTGGCCTTCGGTCCAATGCAGCATCAAATACAATGACGCCCACTCTTTCCTGCGCTCCCACCTGAAGACCGTGAGGTATTGCCTGCCCTACAACGACAGCGTCTACAAATTCGCCTATTGCATCGGCGCCAGCACTTACGCGAGCGCCGTCGACAAGGGCCCGCTCCTCGCCGCCATCATCGAACGCAACTGCCTGTGCGGCTCGAAGGATTCGACCAAATGCAAGCGCGACCTCGAACTCGAAGCTCGCCTGATGCAGACCTCGTACGACAGGAAAGTCAGGGCCATGCAGTACCAATACCCATGCATCGAATGGAATGCGGACAGGACAAAATGCCTTAAACGCAACACGAGCGCCAAGGACACGCCGGATTATGAGGGTTACATCAAGGCTATTGAAAAAAGCACCGGAGGCATGTTACGTATGAGCAGGGACTGGGATGAACAGGCCCAAAAGCAAGCCGGCCAATAGCCGGAACTGGCGACATCCGGATGCCGAAACAGATTTTCACCTGCACGAACTGCGACGCCCAACTGCCTAAATGGTCCGGGCGGTGTTCGGAATGCGGAACCTGGGGAAGCCTGAAGGAAGACGACGGACCCGTGGCGGCGACTTCCGCCGACAAACGTCCGGTCGGCAAACCGGGGACGCTGAAATCCTTCAAGGACGAAGCTCCGGCCAAAGCCGAGACGAAGACCACCGGCCTCAAACCCCTGGACGACGTCCTGGGCGGCGGCCTGGTCGCCGGTTCGGTGACGCTCCTGGCCGGCGAACCCGGCGTCGGCAAATCCACGCTCCTGGCCCAAGCGGCCCTGGCCCAAGCGACGCAGGGCAAACGTGTCGCCTACGTGACCGGCGAGGAATCGCCGTCGCAGATCCATCGCCGTCTCGAAAGGCTGGCCGCCGCCCTCCCCTCCTCGCTGTTCTTCCTGGATGCGACCGACGCTTCAGTCGTGGCCGCGACCGTCGAGAAAGAAAAACCGGAACTGACCATCATCGATTCGGTACAATCGCTGCGCGCGCCGCAAGCCAACGGCGAGGCCGGCAGCGTCAACCAGGTCAAAGCCTCGGCCGCGCTCGTGACCGAGGCGGCCAAAACCGTGCATGCGCCGGTCATCCTGGTCGGCCAGGTGACGAAAGACGGCGACGTGGCCGGACCGCGCGTGCTCGAACACCTCGTCGACACCGTGCTATTCCTCGAAGGCGACCGCGAACACCGGCATCGGATACTCCGCGCCCTCAAACACCGCTTCGGGCCGACGGACGAGGTGGCGCTCCTGGCCATGACCGAACGCGGACTGGAAATCGTCGAGGATCCTTCGAGCGAACTCATCCGCGACCGCGCCCAGGGCGTGCCCGGTTCGGCCGTGACCTGCCTCATCGAAGGCCACCGGCCGCTCCTCATCGAGGTCCAAGCCCTGGTCTCCTCCGCCGGCTACGGCACCCCGGTGCGCCGGGCGACCGGCATCGATCCGGCGCGCCTCGGCATGCTTTTGGCCGTGCTGGGACGGCGCGCCGGCATCAACGCCTTGGACAAGGACGTCTACGCCAACGCGGCCGGCGGCATCGATGCCCGCGACCCGAGTGTTGACCTGGGCCTCGCTGCGGCCATCGCCAGCGCGACCAAGAACATCCCCCTCGACCCGCGCACCGCGCTCATCGGTGAAATCGGCCTCGGAGGCGAGCTGCGCCCGGTTTCCTTGCCTGAATTCCGCCTCAAAGAACTCCAACGCATGGGCTTCAAAACCGCCATCGTACCCAAACGGCAGGGAGGAAAACCGCCGGAAGGACTAGAAGTAAAAGAAGCCTCGACTTTGGCTGAGGCGTTGAAGATAATCGGATTGTTCTGACCATCGAATTCAATAATGTAGGGGCGAATAATCATTCGCCCCTACATTATTCTTATTCACGACCCCCCCACTACGCAAGTGACACGGGGGCCTGGGGGTCCGCGCCAAGCGTGGACCGCGGGATAACGAACATCGGCGACACCGAGAGCGGCATCGCGGACCCCCAGGACTTTTGCTACTTTTGGTCACAAAAGTAGATTGGAGGTCTTTATTCCCGATGACTCGTCTCCCTCATCTCAATGACCTGTTTCAACAAAGACGGATGCTTTTCGAGTTCCGGATCGGATGAAATCAACTCGGACGAAATCTCGCGCGCCAGGGCCATGAGCTCGAGGTCGCTGTAGCGCGCGGCCTTGAAGATGTCGCGGCCGCTCTGCTGGAGACCGAGGAGATTCCCGGATCCGCGCAGCTTAAGGTCGGCTTCGGCGACTTCGAAGCCGTCGTCGGTGCGTTCCAAAACCTTGAGCCGCTCGGCCACGCCTTGGTCCTCGGAAGCGATGAGCAGGCAATGCGACTGCAGGGTCGATCGGCCAACGCGGCCGCGCAGCTGGTGGAGCTGGGCCAAACCGAAGCGGTCCGCGCCTTCGATGAGCATGACCGTGGCCTCGGGCACGTCGACCCCGACCTCGACGACCGTCGTCGCGACCAGGACGTCGGATTCGCCCTGGACGAACTTGCGCATCTCCTCGTCTTTATCTTTGGCCGGCAATTTGCCGTGCACGAGCCCGATACGCAGGCCTTTAAGCGGACCGGAAGCGAGGCGCTTCGCTTCTTCCTCCGCGCTTTTCGCGCCCGAGACGTCTGACGGATCGATGAGCGGACAGACCACGAATGCCCGACGGCCGAGCGCGGCCTCGCGTCGGATGAGTTCGTAGGCGTATTCGCGGCCCGTCTCGCCGACGCAGACCTTGGTCGCGACCGGACGTCGGCCGACCGGCTTGGTTTTCACGACCGAGACCTCCAGATCGCCCAGGAAGGTCAAAGCGAGCGAACGCGGGATGGGCGTGGCGCTCATGGAGAGGAGGTGCGGCACCTTGCCGTCAGGCCGCGTGTTCACGATGAGCGCTTCGCGCTGTTCCACGCCGAAGCGGTGTTGTTCGTCGATGACGGCCAAAGCGAGATCCAGCGGGCACTGGCCTTTTTCGATGAGCGCGTGCGTGCCCACGGCCAGGATGCGCCCTTGGGCCAGACGGCCGCGCGCCTCGCTCGGCGTGAGCCTGTACTCCTCGTTCCCCTCGTACAGCGTCTTGGCCGAGGAGGTCATGAGGACGAACGGGATGCGATGGCTCGCCAGGAAGCGCCGGAAGGTGGCGAGATGCTGCTTGGCCAACAGATCAGTCGGCGCCATGAGCACGGCCGAATGGCCGGAACGCCAGACCAGGGCCGCAAGCATGATGGCCACGGCCGTCTTGCCGCTACCCACGTCGCCCTGAAGTAGGCGGCGCATGGGTCGCGCTTTCTCCATATCCTGGACCGCGGCCCAGACCGCTTTCTTCTGGTCGGCCGTGAGCTCGAACGGCAAGCCGGCCACGAATTTCTTGGCGAAGGCGTCGTCGAACTCGACGCGCGGCGCCCCAGCCTCGTCAGCCTCGTGGCGAGCGAGGCGCAGGGCTAGTTGATAGGCCAAGAGCTCGCCGAAAGCAAAACGCCGTCTGCCCTGTTCGGCCTGTTCGATGGATTCGGGCGTATGGACGAAGCGGTAAGCGGCGGCGAGATTAGGGACGCCGGCGCGGGCCAGCAAGCCTTCCGGAATCCAGTCCTCAGGCATCTCGGCTTCGGTCACCGCGGCCTTGATGAGCCGCCGCAAGGTCTTTTGGGTCACGGCTCCGGTCAAAGGATAGACGGGCGCGACAGAGGCGGCGGCGACAGTCTCCGAATTCGCCGGTTCCCAGAGCGGCGAAGTGAAACCACGGCCGAAGCGCGGCCGCATGGTCACGCTGCCGGACACGAATATCTCGTCGCCCGGCTTGAGCTGCTTGCTGAGCCAGGGCTGGTTGAACCAGGTGGCGAGGATGGAGCCGCTGCCGTCAGACAACAAGGCTTTCATGATGACCATGCGCCGGCGGAAAGTCGGGACCTGCTTGATCTCCTTGACCGTGGCGCGGATGGTCACAGGTTCGTTGAGCGGCAACGTCGCGATGGGCAAAAGCCGGGTGTAGTCGTCATAGCGCCGCGGCAGGATATCCAAAAGCTCGCCGATGGTGGCGATGCCGAGCGTCTTCAAGACGCGCCTCTCGTGCCCGGAGATGCCGTGGACGAAGGTCGCGGGCTCGTCGAAACGGAGCATGGACCGATATTAGCATGTTCTTGGCGATAATCCATGGTTCCGGCTGGAAATACCGCCAATCTTGGTATATCATATGCTTGAGCATGAAGCCTGGGAAAGCGCGCTGCGGACGGCTGAAAACGGCGAAAATCGCCTTTTCGGTTTTTTTCGTCTTCATCCAATTCCTCGCTTTGGCGGATGCCGTCCAGGCGAAGTGCTGCCGCTGCAGCGCGCCCGGAAGCAGCGACAACATCTGCCTGACTGACCAAGGCATCGCAAGCTGTAGCGACCTCGTCAGCAGCAACAGCAAGAATCCGGCCCTCAGCGGCATTACCTGCGACCAGAACGAACTGACATCCGGATGTGCGCCGATCTCCGGCAGCGATCCCGGGATCTGCAAACGCGGCCCGATGATGGCCGCCGTATACACGGCGACCTCGACTTTGAGTTCGGCACCCCAGCTGTTGCCCATGGTGCCGCCGAAACTGAATATCGAGATACCTGGGCTCGCGTTCTCCAAAGTCTCGGTCGATGGCGAACAAGTGGACTTCCCCTGGCTGGCCCAATATTTGGCCAGCCTGTACAGATACATCATTGGCGCATCGGTAGTCGCGGCGGCCGTCATGGTCGTCTTCGGCGGCTTCAAATACATCCTTTCCTCGACCTCGCCTTCGGTGAGCGGTGCCAAGGAAACCATCACCGACGCCATCGCCGGGTTGCTGTTGGTGCTGGCCGCCTACCTCATCATCTCCATCGTCGCCCCGAACGCCATGTCGCTCAAGAGTTTCCGCCTGCTGAAGGTCGACCGCAGCGATTTCGACGCCCCAAGCACGAAAGACGTCGAGAAAGCGACGAAAGTATCCAAAGGCCAGCTGCCGCCCGACCCACCGCCGCCGCCTTCGCCCGGAGAATCCCCGGTCGGCAAGTCCGAGGCCCCGAAAGTCGAGCCTCCGCCGACCCAGCCGGCGCCGATAGGCGACATGGAAGCACCCCCAGCCGAACCGACGCCGGCCGGCGGAGCACCCCAGGAACCGAGCAAGGGTTGCGACACGGGCGGCAAGGCGCCAGCGCCGCTGGTGATGGATTTCGACTGGGCGCCGAAGGATTATTTCAACTACTACGCCGTCAAAGGATCGACCCTCATGGAATCGAATGTCCCCGGAAGCCTCAAAGGCAAGACCATGCAACGCATCCTGGTCGACGGCCGCATCCGGAACTGTCCTGGCGCCTATCCGGTGATTTTCTTTTTCCACGGGAACAAGGGCTACCTCTCGCTCGAGACGAAGATCGGCGCCCTGACGAGCTACTACAACATCATGAACAAGGGCTTCTTGTGGGGAAACGACAAGAAGGATTTTCCGCCTTTCATCGTGGTCTTCCCCGCGTCGAGCGGCGAGAGCGAAAGCCTCTGGCCTGGCATGAAGCTCTCGGCCTTGCGCGACGCGGCGCTCGAGACCCTGCAACGGAATCCCGAGACAAAGGGAGTGAAATTCTCCAGCTATTCCATGGCGGCCCACAGCGGTACGGGCTGCAACAAGAACTTCTGGGGCAATCCGGACGCCCTGAACCTGCCGATAGACACCATCATATATTCGGACACCTGTTTCGGGCTGTTCGACGCGAAACAGCAGCCCAAAAAGCTCGTGGGCATCGTCTCGGTCATGGACAACACCCCATACCAGACCTTCGCCGAGACCCACGGCATGGTCCAATCGGGCCAGAAGTGCCGGAAAAAGTACCGCGGCCCCGTGGCCTTGTGTTACCAAAATCCGGATAAGGAGTATTACCTCTTCTACCACATGAACGAAAAGGAACCGAACCGCGGAAGGAACCACGGTTGGCCGATCGCTACCGGCCTCATATTCGCCCTGGAGAACCTCGGGCTTGGGACCAAATGAAGAAAACCGCCGGCTGACAGCCGGCGGTCGCATATTTACATCCCAGGTCACTTCCCTTCCCCCCGGATATACCCGTCGAAATACATGGTGCCTATGCCGTTGACCGTGACGGTCAGGCGGACCAAGGGCCCGGTCACGGCGACGGTCATGGCGTCACGCGAGTCCTGGACCTTGAGGCCGGCGCCGACCGTGCGGCCATGGGCCGTGACCGTGCCCGAGCCGGATCCCCGCATGTTCAGGCTGCCTTGGCCCATCAGGTCAGGCTCCTTCTCCGGCTCCAGATTCGCCAAGCCGTCATCACGTTCGACCAGGTCGGCCAGTTCGACGTACGGCTCGAGGGTGAAACTGACGTTGTCGTCGCTGACCGATGAATCGGCCGTGACGCCGCCGTCGCCGATATCCATGTCGTTGGATGTCTTAGCGCGGGCATAGCCCTTGTACTCGCCGGCGATGTCGCCCGAAGCGTTGACGGCCTTGAAGTCCAAGGTGACTTTACGCTTCATGGCGCCGGCGTTGATGTCGTAGCTATCCTTGGAATAGATGACCCAGTTGAAATCCCCCGTTCCCTTATCTTGCTTGCCCGAACCTGAGCCGACGCCTCCCGCGAACTTGCGTGTGCCGTAATCCGAGAAATGGTCGACCTGGGCCAAGAGCACCGTCTTGCCGTCCTTGACGCTGACGCGCGTTGGCACGACGTCGAAACCGCCCGGCTTGTAGCGCACGATCGAGACATCCTTCCCCTCGTCCTTATTGACGTAGAACACCAGGAGCGCGGGGTATTTTAGCGCGGGACCGCTCTCGCTCCCCTTCTGGTTCAAGGAGAAGCCGTTGGAGAACACATCACCTCCGCGCTCCGTGCGCTCCGACACTTCGATGTCGGCGTCGGCGGACAGGGAGCCTTGCGGGAACACGATTTTGATGCGCGAACCGTCGGCCGGCTTGAGTTCGACGGTCCCGCCTTCAGCGGCCTTGAGGCTGACTTCCTGCTTGGGCAGCGGCGGACCTTCTTCATCGGGCTGGGGCATCTTAGAGGATTGGTTGGCGGGCTTGCCGCAACCGGCCAGGGTACCGGCGGCCAGGAACATGGCGGCGAAAACGGATAGGAGACGGGTGGTTTTGGTTGTCATATGTCGCAGACAGGTTAACCTCGGAGCAACCGGCTGGCAAACAAAACCGGCCGAACGGCCGGTTTTTGCCTGCAGGCTTCTTCAATTTTGGGCCTGATTCCCCTTCTGCCCCCAACCCATCATCCCTCCGCGTCCGCCCAGGCCCTGGCCGCGGCCTTCGCCCAGGCCCCGACCCAGCGGCATGACGTACTGCTCCGGTATATTGTTGGCCTTGGCCCAGGTTTTGAGCCCTTCGTCCAAGGTCTTGATGGCGGCTTGGCGCTCAGCCGCGGTCTTGTCCTTCAGGGCCTCGACCGCCGTCTTGTATTCCGCGTGCTTGACCGCGATCTGGTCGGCTTGCGCCTGCGTCAGTTTGCCGTCAACCACGGCTTGGTCGAGCCTGGCCCGCGAATCGCCCATCCGGCCCGGCCCCATCCCGCCGCGCCCCTTACCCGGTCCGCCCATGACCGGCATCAGGTATTGTTCAGGTATGCTGTTCGTCGCGGCCCATGCCTTGAGCTCGGTCCGCCAGGTTTCGAGCTTGGCCTGGCGCTCGGTCGCGCCCAAGTTCTTGAGGCCGTCCAGGAAAGTCTTGGCCTCGGCCTGCTTGGCGATGATCAGGTCTTCCTGTGCTTGGGTGAGCTTGCCGTCTTTCACGGCTTGGTCGAGCATGGCCTTTTCCCGGGCCGCGCGCTCGGCTTGCATCTGCTGCTCCTGCAGCGTCCGCTGCTCATCGAAGACCTGTTGGACATCGGACTTGTTGAGGTTGAACTTCTGGGCGATGGCGCTGACCAGATTACCCATCGGGTTGAAGCCACTGGTCTTCAGGGTCGACGCCTGGGTGAGGCCGATGCCGAGCGTGGCCGCTCCGGCCAAGGCCGTGGCGCCGATCATGAACTTGCGTTGGATATTCATATGTTTGGTATCGTCATGGATTTAGGCGGGTCCACGAGCTCGCCGGGAAGGGGTGGCCGTCCTCGACCTGGACGGACTTCCGCGGAGAGGCTGCCTGGACCGATCGCAGAGGAGACTCAGATGCCCTGGCCCAGCGAGGCATCCCTTTAACCCGCTGGGCTGAGGTACGCCGGAGACCCCTCTCTGACCGTGATGGGACAATAGCAACCTGTCCATGAAGGAAGCGTGAAGGAATCCGAAGGTTGTCCACAGGAATATTTTTCAATCTCAAAAAGGCCCTTCGCGCTGCTCAGGACGACAAGCTTCCGTCATCCTGAACGAAGTGAAGGACCTTTATCGCAAAATCAGGCCAACGGCATCTTCAGGGTCACGGTCGTCCCCTCGCCCAATTTGCTTTCCAGTTCGGCTGTACCGCCGAGTTTCTCCATGGCCGCGCTGACGATGGACAGGCCCAGGCCGCTGCCGCCGGTCGCGCGCGTGCGGCTGCTGTCGGCGCGGTAGAACCTGTCGAAGACCTTCGGTACGTCCTCATCCGAGATGCCCACGCCCGTATCCGTGACTTTGACGATCGCGAACCCGCCGTCCTTCTCCGCCGAGATGACGACGGCGCCTGCCGGTTTGTTATATATGATGGCGTTCTTGATGACGTTGTCCACGGCCTGCGACAGGAGCGCCTCGTCAGCCATGACCTCCAAGCCCGAACCGTCAGCGGTCCAGTCGACAGCCACTTTCCGCTCGTCGGCCAAAGGCTGGAGCCGCGCGACCGACGCCTCCACGGCTTTCCGCAAATCGGTCCGTGACGGAGACGGCGTTTTTTCAGCCCGCTCCTCGTCCAGCCGCGAGAGCTTGAGCAGGTCATTGACGAGCCGGCCCATGCGGTCGACTTCCTCGAGGTTGGAGGCGAGGCGCCGGCGCTCGTCGTCCCCGGTCGTGGAATCGTCCAGCCTGTTTTCGATGTCTATCTTGAGGACGGCCAGCGGCGTACGGAGCTCATGCGAGGCGTCGCCCAGGAAGCGGCGCTGGTCGTCGTAGGCTTTTTGGATGGGCTCGAGCGTGACCCCCGCCAGCCAGTAGCTCGCGGCGCCGGCGATGAGGAGGAGCGCTCCGTTGACGACATACAGGGAGAAGACCAGGTCGTCCAAGACGTCCTGCTGACGCGGCGGGATGAAATCCTCGGTGACGACCATGTTCGGCCCGATCTGGAACCGGCGGAAACGCTGGGCCAGCTGGTTGGCGAAAGCCGAATAGATGACGCCGCTCGAGATGCACAAAATCACCAGCAAAATTACGGTGTAGACCGCCGTCAGCTTGAGGCGCGCGGCATGGAACCGGCCGCTAAGCAAGCCGGTAACCCTTGCCCCAGACGGTTTGGAGGCGTTTGGCATATTTTTTCGGAAGTTTTTTCCGCAGGTTCTTGACGTGGACGTTGACGACGTTGCTCAACGAATCGAAGAAACGGTCCCAGACGTGGTCCAGGATATCCTGTTGCGTCACGACCTCGCCCTGATGGCGGAGCAGGTATTCGAGCAGGCCGTACTCGCGCAAGGTCAGCGGGACTTCCTTGCCGTCGGCCGCGACGCGCTGGCCGCGCGTATCGAGCTCCAGGCCGTCGAGGCGCAGGACGTCGCCCAAGAGCTTCTTGGGACGCCGCAGCAAGGTCCGGATGCGCGCCGCGAGCTCGTCGAAGGAAAACGGCTTGACCAGGTAATCGTCGCCGCCCATGTCCAGCCCCTCGATCTTGTCCCGCGTCGCGTCCCGGGCGGTCAGGAACAGGACCGGGACGTCGAACTGGGCCGCGCGCAGGTTACGGCAGACGGTCAGCCCGTCGCGCTTGGGCAACATGATGTCCAAGACGATGAGATCATAGCCGTTCAGCCGCGCCAGCCTCTCCCCTTCCTCCCCGTCCAAGGCCGAATCCACGGCATAACCCCGCTGCTGCAACCCGTGCACCAGTCCTTCATTGAGTTTCTGTTCATCTTCGACCACGAGGAGTTTCATGGCGGGAGTATAGAATAAGAGCTATGAAGGGAGTATGAAGGGAAAACGGGAAAAAAGTCCATCTTGAAAACGGTTAACCGATAATATTTTGACTAATAAACAAAGCCCGGATGCGAGATCCGGGCTGGGTGACGAAGGAGCTACTTTTGGCCGGGCTTCTGGGTCGGGGCGGGCTGCTTGGGCGGGTCCTGCTTGGGCGGCTGCGCAGCAGGCGCGGGGGCGGGTACCGAGGCGGGTGCGGGCTTCGGCGTGACCGGAGCGGGGGTCGCGGCTTCTTCGGCCAGTTGCTTCGTGGCTGCCGCCTTGATGGGGTCGTCTTCGGTCTTGTCCTTGCCGTCGAGGACGCGCTTGGCGATGTCGCCGACGGCGTTGGCCGCCGTGCCGAGGATCGACTTGGTCTGGTCGTCCATGCCTTCGAGCAGGCCGGCCAAGCCGGTGCTCAGGCCCATGCCGTTGCGGAAGCTCTCGACCAGGTTGCCGACCTGGTCCGGCGTGCCGAAGACCTTGGCTTCGATCTTGCCGGAGAAGGTGGCGAGGGCGCCGGCCACCGCAATCTGGACCTCGGCCGCCTTGGCGATGCGCAACTGGGCGAGCTGGAAGTCCTGGGCCGCGCGGCCGAATTCGTCGCGCGCCTGGAACTCGGGCTTGAGGACTTCCTCGACGCGGCGCTTGTCCACGTCGACTTTGCGCGACTCGACCTCGACGGGCACGAGGGCGATGGCCTTCTGGCCCTCGGCTTCGGCCAAAGCCGCGGTCTTGTGGGCGTTGGCCGTGCGCTCCACGCCCTCGGCTTTGGACTTGGCCGCGAGCAGCTTGGCCGCGGCTTCGCGCTCGATGCGCAGGGCGTCGGCCTCGATCTTCTGCTTGGCCTCGAGCGTCTTCTGCTCCGCGGCCGCCTGGGCGGCGATGATCTGCATGTCCTTGTCGCGCTCGGCCTTGGCCTTGATCTCGACGGACGCGATGGCCTGCTTGGCCGCCTCGCGGTCCTTCTGCGCGTTGGCCAGCTTGGCTTCGGCGGCCGCCTGCACGGCGGAGGCCTCGGCGATCTTGGCCTGCTTGTTGCGTTCGGCGACCTCGATGGCCTGCTGCTGCTCGCGGGTGGCGACCTCGATGGCCTTGGCCTTCTCGATGTTGGCCAGGTCCACGGCCTTGGACGCCTCGACCTGCTTCTCCTGCGAGAGGCGGGACTGTTCCGCCTCGACGCGCGCGATCTCGGCCTGCTGTTTGGCCGTGGCTTCGGCCTGCGTCCGCTGGAGGTCGAGCATGCGCTGTTGCGCTTCGACGTCCTGCTGCAGACGCGCCTGTTCGCCGTTGCGCACCAGCGCGTTGCGCCGGGTCAGCTGCTCCTGCGTGGTCTCGGCGATGGTGCGCTTGCCCTGGGCGTCGAAGATGTTGTCGTCGCGCAGGCTGCCCGGGTCGGTCTGGTCGAGGCGCGAGATGGTCGCGGTCTCGAGGTTCAGGCCGTTGACGTCGAGCACCGGCTTGACGATGCCCATGACTTCGCTCATGAACTTGTCGCGTTCGGAGTTCAGCTCCTCGAGAGTCATGGTCGCGGCGATGGTGCGCAGGGCCGAGACGAGCTTGTCCTCGACGAGCTTCCGCACATGTTCGCGGTCGCTCATCTTGTCGCCGAACGACCGGGCCGCGGCCTGGATGTTCTCGACCTTGGGCTCCACCCGGACGAAGAACTCGGCGCGCACGTCGGCGCGCAGTTTGTCCTTGGTGATCAGGGCGTCCGCGCCTTCGCGGCTGACCTCGAGGCGGATCGTCTCCAGCGTGATGCGCACGATCTGGTGCACCACGGGGATGACGAGCGCGCCGCCGTCCTGGATGATCTTCATCCCGCCCATGCCGGTGCGGACGAAGGCTTCGGAAGCCTTGGTCTTGACGTACAGGCGGGTGATGATCAGCAGGGTGATGGTGACGATGGCCAGAGTCACGCCCGCGCCGGTCAGGATAGCGCTCGAGGCGAACGGGATGCCATGGCCCAGGGCCGCGGCGACGAACGGGGCAGCGATTAGCAAGACAGCGAACAGGAAGAGCAGTGCCAGCATCAGGAATCTCCTTTGTCTGCCAACGGGTTTCGTTCGACGAGATAGGTATCGCCCTCGGACACGTACTGGACGATAAGGACGGAAGTCCCTTTGGGGATGGCCGGACCGTCGGTCCGGCAAGCGATCTGGTGGATGTTGCCCTCATGGTCATGGACCTGGGCGGTGCCGTTCCTGGCGTCAGCCGGCAGGATGAGCGTGCCCATCCGGCCGACCAGATCCCTGCTCGAGACCGAATACGTCTCGAAAGTCGGCATCACGCGATGGATGGCGCCGGCGATGAATCGCGTCAGGACTGACGCGATGACGAACGCGAGGCCCAACGAGAGCCAAGCGAAACCCTGAGGCATCACCCTGGCCAGCAATTGGTTCAGGATGATGCCGGCGAGCCCGTACACCAGGAAGAACGTCATGAGCATGACGGCGATCGGCGCCTTGCCGACGCCCAGCATGCGCAGGACCAAACGACCCAGCGACGCGCGGCGCGGCGCGACTTGCCCCGCTACCTCGAGCGAATGCGCGGCGTCATGCCCCGCATCCGCGTCATGGTCGGCGTCGCCGTCGGCGTCCGCCTCGGCATCCGCGTCAGCGTCCCCGTCAGAATCGCCACCGTGGCCGCCGAAGGCAGACCCCAGGCCGACCACCAGCCCGAAGGCGATGGAGACGTAGAATATGAGATTATGCCAGGACAATATGTCCATGCAGTTTCTCCTTTGTTTTCTGATGGAAAGTGCCTGCCCCGGCCCTTGGCCGGAACGGGCCCAGATGAACATATATAAGGAAAAGTCAAGCGGTCGGCTGGCATTCGGATGGCCTAGGATTCGAGCTTGCTCATCGGTTTTATGCCGACCAAGATTCGCGCCCTTCGGTTAACGGTTGACAATCCGGGGAGGTACGGGATAAATACGCATAAGCCACGACCTGACACAGGAGGTGAGTCATGGCGAGCATCATAACCCGGACCGTGGTGCAAATCTCCCGGGTCCGCACCTTATATGCCTATCGCCACGGCGACTGGCGCAAATTGCCCATCGTCGAGAACCACGAGCCGCTGGTCCAAGTACCCCCAGAGCAGTGCTATCCGTACTATGCCAGGGAGATGAAGCTCGTCACGGACGAGCGGATTTTCCTCCGCGCCGAGGCGCTCCGGCGCTTCAGGCATGCCCACGCCTTCCTCAAGAGGCAAGGTTATGACCTCATGGTGTACGACGGTTGGCGCTCGCTCCAGCTCCAGGAGAATCTCTTCTGGTTCTACCTGCGCGAGTTCACGGCCGCCAAGTTCAACCTCAAGGAGCAGTTCGCTCCACTCGAGGTCGACGCGGTCCGCGAGCGCTTCTTGGCCTTGCCCGAGACCATGCAGGGCAGCCTCAAGGAGGCGAACCGCTCCTACGTCAGTGGCCGTCCAAGGATCCAGCCGCGCCAAGCCCGCACGCGACAGGCGGAGCCGTCGACGTCTGGCTGTACCGGGACGGACAGCCCGTCAACCTCGGGGTACCGTTCGACTGGATGGAGGTGGATGCCGGGGCCTTCTACCACCTCAAGCGCAAGCGCAAGCCTTTCCTCGGAAATGACCGCGCAATCAGCGCCAGGCGGGAAGTCCTGCTCTACGCCATGATCAAGGCCGGCTTCACCTGCTACGGGCCGGAAATCTGGCACTTCAACTACGGGAACCAGATGGACGCCCTGGTGCGCGGAGGTCCGGCCAGATACTCGTACATCGAACCTGCGGCATGATCCGGAACGGACGGTCGGCGCTTGCCCCCCGTCCGTTTTTTTGTTAACTTCGCCGCATGCCTAAAACCGCGTCCCTGGACCAGGAACTCAAGCGATTCGCGGCCTTGGCGCCGGCCGGAAGCAACTCCGGATTCATCAAGACCTTCAAAGACGGCCTGGAGGTGGAGACGAAAGCCGACATCAGGTCATCCGCCGAAGTGAGGCGAGTACTCAAAGACATCGGACGCCTCGGCATCACCAAAACCGAATACCGTTCCGAAAACCACCGGCTGCACGATGTCGGCGATGGATCGCATGCTTGCGTCATCAAGGTCAAAGGCCTTTCCGCCCCATGGGTCAAGACCAAATCGGCCAATCGGGTCGCGCATACGGATAAGCTCGGCCTGCCGCTCGTGACCAGGTTCGGCCGCAAATTCAAACCAGGCGAGAAAGGCTATCCCGCAGCCTTGCGCCGGACCGAAAGAGCGCCCAAAATAGCTTCTTTCCACAAGGACTGCATCAATGTCTTTTTCACCTACCGGGGCCATCTGTTCTCCTTGTCGTTCTCGCTGGCCAAGAATCGCTCCGGGTTCGTCCATCGCCAGATGGAGTTCGAATACGAAGGACATCCCAAGGGGGAACCGGCACCCAGCCAGGCGAAAATCAAACGGCTGCTGGAAAGGCTCTTCACGGACGAGCTGCCCTACCTGATCGGCGGCTTGAACGCCCGGACCAAATTCGAGATACTAACCACCGAGGCAAAACATCGATTATGAACAACCCTGCCGATAAAATCCGGGTCGCGGTCGTCTGCGGAGGCATCTCCAGTGAACGCAACGTCTCGCTCAAATCAGGCCAACAGGTGCTGAAGCACCTCGATTCTTCGCGCTACGAACCGCGACTGGTCGAGATCGCCGCCGACGGCCAGTGGTTCCTGAAAGACACCGGCACGCCGCTCCAGATAGACGTCACCCGGCCCGAGGAGAAAGGCCTCGTCCCGGCGCAACCGACTTCCGTCCAGGGCTCGCCCGAAAAAGCGTTCGACGTGGCGTTCATCTCGCTGCACGGTTCGTTCGGCGAAGACGGCCGCATCCAAGCGCTGTTCGATTTGCTTAAAGTCCCATACACCGGATCAGGAGTCCTGGCCAGCGCGCTCTGCATGAACAAGACCCAGGCCCGCGACCTGGTTTCCGGCTTGGGCATCAAAGTCCCCAACGGATTGCTGTTGCATAAACGGAATCTCCCGCCGCAGGACGAACTGGAGGACCGCATCGAGAAAGAGATCGGGTTCCCCTGCATCGTGAAGCCGAATGCCTCTGGCTCCAGCATCGGCATCAGCCTAGTGCGTTCAAGGGCGGCCCTGGCCGAGGCTTTGGACAGCTCCCTCCGAGAAGACGCCTCGGTGCTCATCGAGCAATACATCGAGGGCCGGGAGATAACCTGCGGCGTCCTGGGTAACGCCAGCATCGGAGGCGAACTGACCGCCTTGCCGCCGGTCGAAATCATCCCTGACGGCGACTTTTTCGATTACCGGGCGAAGTACGACTCCGCCCTGACCAAAGAGATTTGCCCCGCCCCCCTCGAACCGGAGCTGACGGAAGAGGCGAAGAGATGCGCCATGAAAATCCACGAACGCATGGGCTGCGACGGCTTGAGCCGCTCGGACTTCATCCTTCAGGGCCCGACGCTCTATTACCTCGAGACCAACACGATCCCCGGCTTGACCGAACAGAGCCTCTGCCCCAAGGAAGCGGTGGCCGCCGGCATGACCTTCAGCGACTTCCTGGGCAAGCAGATCGAACTGGCGCTGGAAAAAAATTATGGGGCGAAGAATGCCGCTCATAGTCCTCACGAATGAGGACGGTCCCGAAGCGGCTTTCGCCAAGGAGTCAGCCGGACAAGCGGCCGAGGCATTAGGCGCCCCAATCCTGCGCCTGAAGGAAGGGGCATACCGGGAACAGACGGACCGCCTCCGGCGGGACACCTTGTGTTTCATGGCTACGCACGGCGGTCAGGGCGAAAACGGCGTCCTTCAAGGGATGTTGGAAGGGCGAGGGATACGGCACACCCACTCAGGAGCCTGGGCCTGCGCCAACATGTCCGACAAGCACCTGACCAAGCTCCTCTATTCGAGCCTGGGCATCCGCACGCCCGCTTGGCGTTTTCGCGGGACAGACCATGGCCGGATCGGGAAGAAGCTGGTGGCCAAACCCCACCATGGCGGAGGCAAAAGAGGGCTCGCCTTGCCGGCCTCGCCGCGTAACGAGAAAGGGATGCTGTACGAGAACCTCGTGCCAGGCACGATCGAGGCTTCGGTCTGCGTCATCGGACACGCGACGATCTTGGTCCTGGGACCCGGCGTCCGCGTACGGGACGTGAAGCGGATCGGCCACCTGGAGGATTCCGATATGCGCCTGCCACGCCGGACAGAGAAGGCCTGCATGGAGGCGGCCGCGGAAATCCACAAGGCCCTGGGGGCATACGGCGTCACCAAGACGGATTTCGCGATCGACCCGGAAGGCAAGGCCTGGGCCCTCGAGACCGACGCCCATCCGGGATTGGGGAAAACGCGAGCCGCCGCCGTGCAGGCCGCGCGCGCCGGCATCCCGTACGGAAAATTCATCCGTCTCATCCTGAAAGAATATGCCGGACAATAGGCTAGCCTTATTCGGCGGCAAACCTTTGGTCAAGGACCACGCCGCGCTCCGCATCGCCTGGCCAATGACCACGGAACGCGATCGCCGGGCGGTGATCGGAGCTTTCGACCGGGAGGATTTTTCCGGTCGCGGTTCCCCGGAGGTCTACGCGCTCGAGGATGAGATGGCCGACAATTTCAGGATGCCCTACGCGACCGCGCTGAACAGCGGGACAGCCGCTTTGCATGTGGCCTTGGCCTCGCTGGGCATCGGCGCAGGCGACGAGGTGATCGTCCCCAACCTAACCTTCATCGCCACGGCCATGGCCGTCATCCATAACGGATCGGTCCCGGTCTTCGCGGACATCGACCCGCTCACCTACAACATCACGGCGGAAACAATCAGCCCCAAAATCACCCGGAAGACCAAGGCCGTCATCGTAGTGCATCTCCACGGCTCGCCGGCCGATCTGCGGAGGATAAGGAAGACGTGCGCGGAACGGAACCTGGCGCTCATCGAGGACGTCGCCCAGGCGCCCGGCGCCCTGTTCGACGGCAAACCCGTCGGCAGCTTCGGGGACGCCTCGGCCTTCAGCCTGATGTCGCAGAAGAACCTGGCCACCTGCGGCGAATGCGGAATCCTGCTGAACCGAAAATTGGACGCCAAGAATAGGGCCGAGATGGTCCGCATCTACGGCGAGATCCTCAGGCCGAATACCCCGCGCAAATACAACTCATACACCCTTGGCTGGAACTACACGCTCAATCCCCTCCAGGCCGCCATGGCCAGGACCCAGCTCAAGGGCTTCGACCGACTGACCGCGAGGATCCGCGCGGCCGGCCGGCGGTTGGACGAAGGGCTGGCGGCTTTCCCCTGGGTGAGGCCGCCCCAGGATATCCGGGGAGCGCAAGGCGTATACCATTTTTACCGCGTCGGCTTCGACCCCGCAGCCGTCGGTTATGCGCACTCCGGCAGATTCCGGAAAGCCGTGCAGGACGCCTTGGACGCCGAGGGCCTGAACGTCCGCCATTACCAGAACGTGCCGCTCTCCGGACAACCCGTCTGGAGGACGATGGACCGTCTGTCGTCCCGGGATTCTTTTGAGATCCGAAACTTCCCCAACACCCTGGAGGTCATCCGTTCGACCTTGGTCCTCGGCGCCATCAGTTCCGCACCGGGATACCTACTGTGCCCCGGGACAATCGCCAAGTACCTGGAAGGTTTCGCGAGGGTAGCTGCGAACATGGAGCAAGTCCTGGAATACGCCGAGGGGCTCGCCTACCGCGAACCCTGGGAAGACCTACCGAAGACATCGGACAGTTACCGGAGCCGCTACGGCATCCTGACGAAATGAAAGACCTCCCGGCCGTGGCGCAGGAGGTCAAGTCGGACGCGAGATCGAGATGATGTTCCCCGAAAAGCACTTCTCGAAATTCGCAAGGTCCACGAAATGGTGGCTCTGGTTCCCGGCGTTGGTCCCGGACGGATTATGGATGGTGAAACCCGTAAGGCGCCAAGCGCCCTTGGCCGCACCGGTCACCAGCACCAGATGGCCTCCGCGCCGTTTCGGCCGCGGCTCGGTCTCGCGGATTTCCCAGTTCACCGAAGCCATGACCAGGTTCCCGCGGGCGATTTCGTCCGCGATGGCATAGGGGCCGACGAACTGCAGGGACCTGCCCTCCAGCCCGAACTCATCGTGCAGGAACTTGACGAAAGGGACGTGGAAGAGCCCCTTCACGTCTCCACCCTCGGGCGGAACCGCATAGCAGCCATATCGCAAGGATCGCCTGAACAGCTCGACGGGTCCGACGTGGGCGATTCCGAAATGGCGCAAGACCATCGACAGGCAGGTCATGCCGCAGATTTCGTAGGCCAGTCCATCGAATTCTTCCGCGGTCCCGGCCCCGAAACTCCTCCAGTCCGCGAAATTCTCGGACGGCTTGAGCTTGCGGTCCAGGACTTCCCGGACTTTTTCGCCCGACCCGAACTGGTTGAGGTAATCGATGTCGCGAGGTTCGCCCGAAAGCGTCTTGCCGAACAACCTGATCCAGGACCGAAGCTCCCGGATGCCGCCGAACAGTCTGTTTTTGGACCTCACCGCCATTCTCCTTATCCGATTTTTCATATCTGAAAGTGCTTAGCCGCCACAGCCTACGCGAGGCTGTCGAGGATGATCTTCTTCACGAAGTCGACATACCCAATACCTGCCGCCCTGAGGATGCAGCTCATGTTGCTGGTGGAACCGTTCATGCCGGGGATGGTATTGATCTCCAGGAAGTACAGGTCGTCGCCATCCAGCCGGAAGTCCAGGCGCGAAACCGCCTTGCACTGCAAGGCTTCGTAGACGGCTTGCGCCAACCTTTCGGCGCGGAGCCTCGTCGGTTCGGCGATCTTGGCCGGCGCCGAATATTCCGTCTCGTCCCCGAATTTGCCATCCCGGTCATAGAATCCTGCCGGGGCGATCACCTCCAATATCGGCAAGACCCGAAGGTCGCCGGGGTTGCCGACCACCCCGATGGTCAAATCGCGTCCGGGGATGAATTTCTCGATCAGGACCGGACCGAACTCCTCGAACACAGGCCGTATCTTTTCCGGCAGTTCCGCCCTGCTCCCGACCTTATGCACGCCGAGGCTCGACCCTTGGGCGCACGGTTTGACGATGTACGGCCCCTCGAACCCGAGCTTGTCCAGCTGCTCGGGCCTCTCCAGCAGGAACCAGTCGGGTGTGGGCACGCCCAACCCGCGGGCGACGATCTTGGCGCTAACCTTGTCGAAACCCACCGCGCTCGCCAGCACGCCGCATCCCGTGTACGGCACGCCCAGCATCTCTAAGGCGCCTTGCAGCTTGCCGTCCTCGTAATCCGTTCCGTGCAACGCAAGGAAGGCGAATCCGATGCCCGAATCCGCGATCTGGGCGATCGGGTCGTCGCCAGGGTCGATCTTGACCACGTCCGTGAACCCTAAATCGAGCAACGCCTGGTGGACATCGGCACCGGAGCGCAAGGACGTGCTCCGCTCACGGGATTTGCCTCCCAGCAAGACCCCGATCCTCTTAGATCGCAATTCGTCGATAGTCATACGTTCGTCTGCCCGCTTCCAATAGGCAGGATATCAGTTCCGGATAAGACACGCCCGACAAAGCTGCCGCTTTGGGGAATTCGCTGAACGGACCGATGCCGGGGAAGGCGTTGATCTCCAATACCCTGACCCGTCCTTCGGGCGAGATGATCATATCGGTCCGGGAATAGCCCCGGCAGCCGACGGCGCCATGCAGCTTCACGGCCACGCCCTGGACTGCGGCGGCGGTCGCGGCGTCGAGCTTGGCGGGAATCTCGAACTCCATCTCGCCTGCGCCGTATTTGGCCTGGAAGTTCTGGTAAGGCTGGTTTTTGATATCGAGCCCGATCACGGGAAGCGCCGATGGCATGCCATCCTTCTCGAGGATGCCGACAGTCACTTCCCGCCCCGTCAGGAAAGGCTCGACCATTATCGAAGCATAGCCTTTCAGGGACTCCAAGGCGCGATCGAGCTCTTGGCCGTCGCGCGCCAACAACACATCTATGCTCGAGGCCGAATCGATCGGTTTCAGGATGGCGGGAAGGCCTGTCTCGGACAGTATCTTTTCGCGCGCCGAATCAGGCTCCCCTGGATCGACGACGATCCCATCCGGAAATTCGACGCCAACCGTGCGGCCGAAGTGCTTGGTCAAAATCTTATTCCGGCAAATGGCGCTAGCCAACGCATCCGAGCCGGTGTGCGGGATACCCATCAAGTCCAGCAGCCCAGGGACCGATCCGCCGTCTCCCAGCAGGCCGTAATGGATGTTGATCACCTCATCAGGCTCGATCTTTCCGGCCAGCAGGTCGGCGACCGTGACGATGGCGAACTCATGCCCCGCCATACCTTGGCATTGAGCCAGAATATGCGCCGCCGTCCGCCTGGACAAATCGGCTTCTTTCCCCAAATCGCCGACCAAAACTCCGATTATGGGCATAATCACCATGAGCCTAGCAATTCGCCCGGATGAACACAAGACCGCGCCGGTTCCGACGGGATCAAAAAAAAACCGCGGACTTACGCCGCGGTTTTCTTCTGGCGGGCCACTCGGGTCATGTACCCAGTCTCGGCAGTCCGTTGAGAACAGATTCGGGGGTCCGGGGTCGGACGGTTTCGAGGCACTCGGGACGGGCGTTCCATTGTTCAAAACGAGTAAATATGGTCACATATGATCATGTCCAACCTATGGGAGCGCCAGCAAAATAAGAGAGCCAAAGAGAAAAAGGAACGGGCCAAGCGGAACGGTTCGTCTGTCTCCTCCCGAAAAGGGGAAACGCCCTGGGTTTTGGGGTTTGAGCCCGAGGGTGCCGAACGGGGAACGGTGGTTTCCGTTCACCGAAACAAGTTGGACGTCATGGCGGACGGCAGGATTCTTGAATGTCGCATGTCGACGAGCATCTCTTCGGAGGCGCGATCTGATATCGCCGTAGGTGACCGGGTGTGGATCGGGGGAAATGAGCGCAATGCCGTGCTCGGAAGAAAAGAACGGAAGACGTCCATCGTTCGCATGAGAAGCGACCGGACGAGACGAGAATCGAGCGACTTGCAGGTGCTCGCAGCCAACGTGGACGTCGGAATTATCGTCGTCTCCCTAAAGGATCCGGATCCCAATCCTCGGCTCATCGACCGCTACCTCGTCCTCCTCCAGGACGGCGGAGTCCAGCCGGTCATCTGCTGTACGAAATCCGATCTGGTCTCAAGCGTGCCGCCATCCTTGGAGGTTTACAAAGGAATCGGAATACCTCTCCTTAAGACGTCGGCCATCAAAAGCAGCGGGATGGACGAACTGAAGGAACTTATTTCGAACAAGACTGCCGCGTTCCTCGGCCAAAGCGGCGTTGGAAAATCTTCGCTCATCAAATCTATCGTGCCGACCCTTGATATTGCGACGAAGGCCGTCAGCCACAAAACAGGAGAGGGGCGGCATACGACAACCCGGAGCAACTTGTATGAGTGGGCACATCAATCCTTCATCATTGACACGCCGGGGACGCGATCGCTCGGCGTGGAACGGGTTCCGAGGAACCGAATACGCTTCCTTTTTCCTGAATTCTCCGAACCGTCTCTCAAATGCACCTATCATGACTGCCTTCACGTCGATGAACCGGGCTGCGGTGTCAGGGAACGTTCGGAAAGAATGGCGGGTTCGTTCCGGCAAAGATATGAAAGTTATTTGAGGATGATGGTTTAGGAATGGTTCAATCGGTAAAGTAAAACCGCCCTTTCGGGCGGTTTTACTGGCCAAAACTTGTCTCGCACAGAACCCGCACGCCCGGAGGCACTCGGGACTGCCGATAAAAAGTTTTCATGGCGGAGAGAGAGGGATTCGAAACCTCAAAGCAAAAAATCTCTAATTCAGCTAAACCTTCAATAAAGTCGTAAGATATGCAAGAAAATAGCTATTCCCATCCTTTATCAATTTCACCATCATAACCACTAATCACCAAGTCTTGGGCACCCGGTGGGCACCTAATTAGGACCAACCGAAGCAACGCTGGGGAGCGCCGCTAACCAAGATCGTATGCCAAAGTTCAACGGTAAAGAACAACGCTGCCGCTATGGCCATAATAACTGTGACGGCGGCAAGAGTTGTACAAAAAAGCCGAGCGGTAGACCGACCAAATGGCAACCGGAATTTAACCATGCCATCATGGACTACTTCGAGCCAAGCAGAATACTGAATAGCTACGAGGACAAATCCGGCAGGTGGCGCGTAGCCGCTACCCGATTCCCGACGCTTGAGGGATTTGCTAACTCAATTGGCGTCCATGTAGACACGCTCAATGCTTGGGCCAAAGACGAATCGGAATGCCCTGGCTTTTTCGGTGCTTTAAGCACGGTCAAGCAAATGCAAAAAGACACCCTCATTCAGGGCGCCCTTTTGAATGTCTTTAACTCCCGTTTCGCCATTTTCTTCGCCAAGAATAACCTAGGCATGAGCGAGGATGTGAACCATGAGATTACTGTCTGGGAGCCGCCTGTTATCGTGAATCCTGGTGGGGATATGGCGATTTAAGACTGCTGTATCATTATTGATCCAATTGATGCCAGTTCCTGCTCTAATCTTTCGTATGTTATTCCCTTGATATCAAGGGACCAAGCAAGCTCATTCGCAAATCTAATCATGAAATCCTTCCTATTATTCAGGATTTCATTTATTAAGACTTCTTTTGTAATTTTAATCTCATTGTCTAGCAAGAGCGGGAATCTGTCCTCTTCATTAAAAAAGTCGCTTCGTCTACCAGGTCTATCGACTTTTACGTCTTTAAGATTACTAATGGATACATCAATATACAGATTGCCCCAATAACCAATTTTTTTGTAAAATTTTAATGATGATGCCAACAGGGCATCCAACCAAAACAACAAACGATAAAAATATAAGGTATTATTCCCTTTTGTTCCATCCGTTGGGTCAAGTTCGAAATTTACAATATCGGTTTTTAGTAAATACTCACCGTGAGCACCCAGTTGAATATATTCGAAGGATCTAGCCTGTTCATCATAGGTATAAAGTAATATTCCGTCCTGAATATATTTTCGTTTATCTCTCAAATCAGGAAAATCAGCTTGACGCACGTTGTGGACTAAAATGTCATTCAAAAATGTACCCTCGAATATTTTGTTCTCGACCAAAGTCCCTTTTGGGTAAATTGGGAGTACCGAAATCTGTAATACACCAGGATAGCTTGATGGTTTTTCTTTAATCCAAGATAGAAAATTTACAAATCTTTCATTAGCCTTGTGAAGGATCTGCTCTCTCAATTTAATTGACTTCTCTCGCTTATCAAATAACCATTTTATTTGATCGGGGTGTACTATCTCCTCCAATTTACCCCTTTGACCTGTCCTTACGTATATTCCACGGCTATCCATTACAGCATGTGGCGTAAGGTTGCTTTGCGGGATTCGGATAACTATAAAACATTTATTATTTTCTTGATTTAGGCACACTTTTGTTTCCACGAACACAACAGGATTAATATTATCAATGATGATGTTTTCTACCTGGCCTTTTAACCCTTCACGGAAAGGAATCCCTTCGCAAGGGCGGCGTGGGCGATCATCTTCGTCTTCGACTCCGACTATGATTAGACCGCCAAAAGTATTTGCGAAAGCTGAAATTGTTCTTGCTAGCTTCTCTCCAGCCGGTAATATCCCTTTGTAATCAAGCATCATCCCCTCAGGATTATCCTGGTTACAAAAATCAATCACGTCTTGATAGGTGATGCTTTCAATCTCCTTTGTATATAGCATACGAATTACCGTTATCTAACTCTCCCGTGCCCTATTAGTCAAAGACCAGACACCTGTTTCTCCCAATACATCTTTTGATAATTTCAGCATCAGGGGAGCCTTAACCTGCCGCATAAACATTCTCCTTTCAGGCTCCAGGGCCGTGCTCTCCTTGAGGTTGTCATAGATATCGGCCAACTTGATGGCCCAAGCATCTGGATCATTGGCCTTAGCCAGCCTAGCCACCATGCAGACCCATCGGACGTCTGAATCCTTTATGCTGATATCGTGAGTACAGAGGTCGACTAGCCGGACGGTTTCGTCGGAATAACCCAGAGTCTTAAGCTCACTAAGGCTGACGCCTCCATCTTCCACGATGTCGTGCAGCAAAGCGGCCAGAGCGGTATCCGACGTAGAGCCTTTCATGTCCCTTATAAGCTCCCCAACGCGGATAGAGTGCTCGTAGGCCGGAATGCTGGGCAAACCCTTCCGTGAGCCCTGAATTTTGGCTTTAACGAGGTTCAACGCCCTGTCCCAATCCCTGTTGAACTGTCCGGCCAGCAGATTCTGGTAATTATCGATCTTTGCCCACTCGTTACCCGCTTCGGCCGCCAGTCGCGTTTCCTCAACTGTCGGATAAGGTATCTTCAAAATAGGTGCGTCGCATTCGACTCGAGGACAGCGGACGTCCAAAAATTGGTCGTAAGGGATATTGTCCGCTTCCTTCTTGGTACCCTTCCAACCGCATTTTTGGCATTCAAGATTATAGTTTTCAGTGTAATCGTATATATTCATATATTTAGCGGGTTAATTCTTTAGTTTGGCCGTTTCCGCTTCTATCGACCGAGAAACGAAAAAGCGGCTGAGAGACTTTATCGAGCTTAAGCTCAATGAAATCTCCCAACCGCCTCAGGCGATCAGTCGACGCGTACCATGTGGCTCCCAGCAGATTTCCCTGGTCGCCTTAAAAGGGTACGCGCGGCCCGTTGGACTGCGGGCTGCAGTGGTTCAATCTAAGGTGCTTACATATTCAAGTTAGCATTTTTAGTACAACTCGTCAATCCACTAATCCATGGGACTCGCTCAAAAATTCATTAAGCAGCCCGACGTATCTTTTTTGTAGGTCTTCAGTGATATTAGATAAAGCAAGCGGTCGAATTTCGCCTTTATTTTTTACAATATCGAGCACCTTATCTAAGAAGAAGCCTTCAGGGGTGGCTATAAATAGATACGAAGGTTTCCAAGACTCGATCATGCGTTCCGCGTCCTTCATTACCCAATGAGAAGACAGTTCGCGCATGAATTTCACCTCAATCAATTGAACATCATGAGTTTCGTTATTGATAACGGCAAAATCTGGCGCTCTGCGAATTATCTCCATGGTCTGCTTGGCCTTAATCTCGTTTTGTCTGCGCATCAATTCAGGAAGTATGTTCTCGTAACCAAAAGATAGCACCGTGTATATACCTGCATCACGCAACATTTGTTCAAAAATGATTTCAGCTATGCGGCCCTTGATTAATTGTCTAGAAAAAAATACTTGATCAGTTTTCATAAAATATAATCCTATTTCACCTAACCATATCCTTAAGTTTTATCTGATAAAGACACGTTCTGCATTCATGGTTTGCATTTGGATAGTCATCATTGAGGAATTTAACGATTTTCCTCAGCGTTTTTTCAAATGATGGAATATCCAATTTGGCTTTAATGACCTTGCACGCCAACTCTACCGATTTTGATGGATTGGTGCGATTTTTTGGATAATAATTTAATAGATATGCCACATTTGAAACTTTATAACCCTTCTTTTGAAAAAGAAACGCATAAGCATGTAACTGCAACGAATAGTAATTGAGCTTTTCTGGTTTTGGCTCATCGCCGGAAGATTTGTAATCTGCAATTACCAGCTCTCCCTTCCGATTGATGAATAATTCATCGATTTTGCCCGCAAGTTCGTAACCAACCCGATCATTAACATACTTAAGCTCCGTCTTACTCTCGCGCCAAATATCCAATTGCGCTAAATCTGGATAAAGCTTCAGTCCTTTAAGATGGGAGACCTCTGGGGGCATTATGCCTTTTTTCCTAAACAGGTCATAACGGCTCTTTAATTTGGCATCCATAGCGTCATTCAGCCTCAAAGGCAACATCGGAGCCCTGCCGACATGCTGCTCTACCCAAAAGCAAGCAGGACAACCGACGAAGTTGTAAAGTCCACTAGGGTGCAATACCCATAGACCAGAGTTGTTTTTCATTTGGTTGGTAATGCAAAAATATCCAATGCAAAACGCACCAAATCAGCATTTCTACTGACGATATCTTCCTTATTCCAATTGCTTCTATCTTTCAGTCCTGCATTTAAGAACAATCCATTTTTATACCCTATAAAATTTCCCGAAGCGTCCGTCCGATCTCTCTTTTTCTCAAAATCAAAGTTGGAAAGGGATTGGTTATAGCCCGTTAAAGTCAGATTACCCAATTTATGAACCCACTCACCTTGAATCTTCATGGCTAGCGCCTCATCCCCGTCGGCAATCATATTCACCCAAGACTCGGGTATATTTTTCCCTTCGGGGAAAATGTGCTCAATTGTCCAAATTAACTTATCGCTTCTGTCGCGTTTCCAAAAATCAATAGGATTCTCTAAGGTGTGCTTTGATTCTTCGATTTTACTCAACAGGAAACGTGTAGCGTCTACATTCAATTCATATAAGTCGCCGTTCAGTTTGGTCTCGAACAGCTCCTTGGAAGAGCATCGTTCCGGGGATGTTAAGTAAGCTGTAATTTCTTCAATACTCCTCTTTTCTGGATTCGATTCGAGTAAATCAATCAGATTCATAAAAATCTGATCCAGATTTCTTGTATTCGGGAAGTCGGTAATATTTCTTCTGATAAAATATTTTACGAGCAATTGCAGTAAGTTTTTGTAGAAATTAGGTTCTTTCTTTTCAGGGAGTGAAAATACGTACAGTAGAAGCAGATATGCCGGTGCCGCCTGAACATTGATCAGATCAATTAACTCTTTTTTAAGGTAATCGTAACCCGGATCGTCTGCATCAAGTGGGGAGGTGAGTTTACGGTAGATTTTAGATTTGGATAACAACTCTGAAAATATCTTACCAGTATCTCTCTCAATAAGAGTCTCGTAAATTTTGATTAGATTGGAACGCGTGGCTCTTGCCGCGCCATCCACTCTAACATCCGGGTATATTTTAAACGCGTTGTAATACTGTCTTAGGAACCTTTCTTGAACTGGATAGTCTTCAAGATTTGCGACAATAACATTCCATTTTGTAAATGCATCGTCAATTGATTCAATCTGTCTCGCCTCAATCTCTGCAAGGAGTTTATTTTTTATCAAATCAATCGCGGATAATGGCACTCCCCGGTTATTCAAGCTCTCAAAAAGCATAAATGCATCCGAATGGGAGCTTACCTCGATTTTAACCAACATCGTGCTATTAAGTTTATCCAAAAGCCTATCAAGATCTTCTTTCTTAACCCCTTCCAGCTTAGTCACAAAATGACGGTAGCATTTAACAATCCTACGATTACCACGGTTCCTAACCTCTACATAGGGGAGGAGATCCAGCTCCCCAAGAACACTCCTGTAATCATCAATGTTGTGGTTCTGCATCGATAATTCCAACTTCGGTTCGCGCTCTCCGTGGCGTTGTACCAATCGATGCTTAAGATTACCTAACTCAATTGTCGTATCTTCGTCATCCGCCATCTTGAGTTCCTTAAGCGTCTTATAGATTGCACAATACAATAACGAAATGGTGGTTAAACGCTGCTGTCCATCAATCAGCTCCAATACTGGCCGTAAGGTATCGCTTCCTTTATTCACGCAAATTATTGAACCAATAAAATGACCGCCTTCGCTCTCTTCAATATCATTGATAAGCTCGTCCCAATTCTCTTTTGACCAGGTGTATTCGCGTTGAAAACGAGGAATTGTATATTTAACATGCGCATCAATGGAAAAGATGTCTGAAATTGTGTGCTTATTTGCGTTATTAATCATAAAAATTTTTTATTGCGGTTTAATTAAATCAATGAACTTGATGGTTTTATTCTTATTCCAATCCATTATTTTGGCATACCTTCCATTGTGTTTATTTGGTCTACCGAATTTACACCCTTC
This sequence comes from uncultured Gammaproteobacteria bacterium, assembly GCA_964415965.1. GTDB lineage: Bacteria > Patescibacteriota > Patescibacteriia > 2-12-FULL-60-25 > 2-12-FULL-60-25 > CAIKNB01. The sequence goes on along the minus strand of CAYQCK010000001.1, from coordinate 286,143 downwards.
ACATTCATGTTTCTCGATTGTGTCCGGCGTTTCTCCGAAGAGTGTTAATTCGCCAGGGATAACCCTGCTCTCATGATGACAGCTCATCGGTACCACATATCTCAAACCGTCCATTTGAAAAATGTTCCAGCTGATAATTTCAGCAAATTCTTCTTGGATTCTGAGTGTCGGTGGATGCTTAAATTTTGCCTCGTAGTAATCAATCAATGTGTAAAGTAGATTCTCACGTGCGAGTAGCACGTTATCACCCTGCCACTCATAACCATAGCTGGCTTTAAAAGCCTCTTTCGCCCAATACAACCACTCATCCTTCTCCAGGCAATACCTAGATACTAATTTTAGCTTTCGATCCAAAAAACCGACACGGCTATCTAGTTTGATAAGTACGCCATGCGCTGTAGGGTTATAACGACTTGCAATAAACGGTGCCTCCCCACAAGTTATTTCAAGCTTGAGTTCGTGTATGTAGTCCCGCCAATTGTCCTTATTTGGTTGTTGATTTTCCACCCCTTTATTTATCTGGTCAACGGCTTTGAGTGGGGTAAAGACCTCCGCCCTGTCTTTCGTGCGCCGTTGCTGTTCCTCTTTGCTTTTGGCGGCACGCGGCTGTATAAGTAGTCGATATTTACCAGTCACCAAATCAGGCTGTATTAGGTTTTTTGATACAAAATCCTTACCAAGCATTCCATACGAATCAGTTGCCCAGATAATGTTCTTTTTAGTTGTTCGATCAAAGAGCAGGATATCAAGTAAAGTGCCTTTTTTTCGAAGGACACTCTCTAGAATATCAATCTCACTCTCTCTCACAACCATACTAAGCCATGGGCTTCACGTGCGTTTCGATAAAGTCGATTTCCTGTTTATCAAGGCCGTATTTCTTATACAGTTGTTTATCAATGTCGGCAGTTGATTTCGACCAATCAATATCAGATTTATTTGTAAAATCTTGCACTGGGACGTTTCTCCAAACACTTTTGGGATTGTGTTGAGTAATTTTAAGTGTTCCAAGAAGCGTTCGACAGAATTTAGACTTTATGAATTTCATGCAATTTTCAGCCTCACCTCTAGATGAAAATGGCCCAACTTGAACAAAAGATTCTGTACATCCTACCATTGGGCCACCGATTAAAGGTTCGCCAATCAAAGGAGTGGATTCAACTTCACCGATTGCACCACTACCATTTGACTCCGGTACGAACACTTTCCATTTATGTATATTGAGATCTTTTAAGATAGCACCGTCCACGTACCTCTCAGTACGTTTATTACCTTTTTGAAGTCCAATTATTTTAATCTGACGCATAGCGTTTTTTTCGCTTGAAAAAAATTCTGGCATATCAAAGAATGCACTTGTTCTAAAGTAGCTTCTTTGTCGACCAAACTTATCTTTATAGCGTATTGTCGGACTTCCTCCCGCAGTGCTTACCAATTTGTCAAACCCTCCGATTTTAACTTTCTTGAGCACTCCATCAAGCTCAATATGCGCAACAAAATTACCACCTAGTCCTCCATTTATTTTATACTTATCCCATAGAGTGACGCAAATACCACCCATAATATCAACCCCAGGAAATAACTTTTGCGAGTCGGGTTCGTAGAGCGGTACGCTTAAATGTGGATCATTGAGCATTTTTTTATTCCACTCCTTGGGCGTAGCTCCAGCATTGAACAGAAATCGGGCAGGGTGAATCAAGCTTACATAATCCGGTTCTAGGCTCTTTGCTGCCTCAAAAAATAGATGGTACACGGGCGTAGCAAAGTTTGTACCGGTGTTCACCTGATACGGTGGATTTCCCACCACTGCTGCAAATTTCATAGTTGTAGAATATAAATTAAATTTTTCACGTAATTCCGCTGCCAATTTGTAATCCTTAAATTCATCATCTTGTTTAAGCTTGCGCACCAGATCATTTACGTAAACAATATTTGTCTTTGCGCCACTGTAACCAGCAATCGTCCGAAGAGTGATGCTCCTAGCCATAGGGCTTTTACAAAGTACGTAAATGTTATTCTCAAGAACTTCATTCCATACCTGCTTGAAAATCTTCTCCTCAGGTTTCTTTTTCTTTATGAGTTTTCTTGAATAAACATTATAAGCGGCAAGGAGTGGGTATAAGCCGGATTTGGAATTGATTTCCAGTATTTTAGTGTCGTCTTTTGTCCACACACTCGTATCAACATCTTTACTTATCCATTCCGGTTTTCCCGTTTTATCAATAGCTCCACTGCTAAAATCGTGACCACCGAACACTAGGGTTAGATGCTTATTCACTACAGTCCAAGGGGTCAAAACTGTTTCTTTATCGGGATTTTTGAAGGTGCTAAATATCTCGGCAATCGCTTGGACACGCTCCGTTGGCATTAGATTGTCGCAATCAAAAGCTTTAGCGCGGATACTACGCGCAACACCTCTAAATACCTCCTCGTCGTAGTACTTAGTGAATTGCTTAAATTTATCCTTAGTTAAACCAACTGGCATAAATTCTTGCCAAGACTCTTCATCGACAAGCTCAATAAATTTATGCAGCGTGATGTCATCATGTATAGACACGTTGGCGCCATAAACCAACATGGGCATACGTATGCTTACTCCCCGCAAGATACTGATGGCGCTTTGTTTCTGCTTGCGTGCCTCTTTTAGCAATCTGAGCGCCTCTTTTTCTTCTTCTGACAATTCCTTTCTCAACCCCTGCTTACGTTCAGCTTCTTCGGCCTGCTTTGCCTTCAGATCATCCATTCCAAGCTCGTTAATTTTGATTTCACTAATTCTTTCATTGGTCGACTTGCCGACGATGGCTCTAAGGTCGTCAAACTTAGCAATATCAAGCTCATCGAGCTGCAGCAGTTCGTCATTATATAGTTTAGGATCATCGAAGCCATTTCGGCTGACGCGCTCGATAATGGCTTTTTTAAGCTGCTCAAGCATGGCACCCACATCATAAGGCTTCATCGTTCCGCCTTTTGCCGCAAGAATCGGACAAAAATTCAGGAACTGCCCCATGGCATCTTTTTGTTCTGGGGAGTTGGTTTTGCCTGATTTATGGTTTAGCTCTATTGCTTCAGCAATAAGTTTCAAAGTGCGATCTGGGGCAAAGTCGAATACATACCCCTGTGTTTTGAGTTTACCTTTAATCTTTGCCGGAGTCTGACACCGAAATGCTGTTTGAAGATAGGTTGTAGCCGAACTTGTATCTGACATCATGAAAACAGCAGTCCAGTCTGGGATTGAAGCGCCAGTCGTAAGTCTTTGGCCCGTTAGTGTTATGGTATATTCATTGTCTTGAATAGTTTTTGTAACCCTGTCTTTCGCATCTCTATCTTCTTCATCATCGCGGTTGTTGCCGGAAATGTTTACTAATCCGAACTTCCCAAAGATGGGATGGTCTTTGAGAAGTTTTTCCATGGCCTCAATTACCTTCACACGATTAGGTAAAAGCCAGAGCGAGTGTTTGTTGTAGCTACGATATTCTTCTGTTGCGTATGGGAACTTCGTGTGCAGTGAATCGTCAACCAACAAATCTAAAAATTTTATGACCATTTTTTCATGCACAAACTCTGCCGTATCAATGCCCTCGGCATCTTTATGAACACGGAAAAACTCATGGAATTTGAAGGCTCCATCAAGAGAGTCATGAAAGGTTTCACCTAGACTACCAATATGGCTCTTAAAAGTATCAATATCATAGGTGAAAATGCTAAGTGCCGGCAGTTCCGCATAAGGGTTAGGCGCTCCTGGATTGCGTTCATCCCAATGGATCTTTTCTTCTTGCTCCATGACATAATCCCAGGTGTAAATATCCTCTTCTTCATGCTTATGCAGTATGTTGAACGGGGTGCCGGAAAGTTGCAGTTTAAAATTGGCCTGGATTTTAGCAAATGTAGCATCACCGAGGCTGCTTTGGGTACCCTCATGAGCCTCGTCAACTATCAGCATGTCCCAGGTCGTGTCAAAAACCTCATCGTTCTTATCAAAACCCTTGGCATGAGATCCGGCAGATTCATCTTCCACCACTCGCTTCGACAAGCGTAAATCCTGCAATGATGCAAAGTAAATAAATGGTTTTTTTGTTTTTAGAAGGGTGCTTATTTTTTCGCCTTTTGTCTTTGAGGAATATTCATATTTCGTGCCAGCAAATACTTTATTGAAATCATCAGACCAATCGACACTTACACTCGGACGATGGGTAACGATAAGCACTTTCGACATTCCATTTTCTTTGGCTACCTGCATGGCCGCAGATGTCTTGCCAAAACGCATCTTTGCGTTCCAAAGAAAGTGTTTGCGATTTTTCTTTATTGCCGAAGTGGTTTTATTGATGGCGTCGCGTTGGTTTGGACGAAATTGAAATTGAGCATTATGTACTGAAGTTTTCTCTTTAGTTGTAAGCGCATGTCTACCCGCTTTAACTGCTTTAATCGCGTTCGTCGCTACCTCAAGACTAACCTCAAACCACTCCGAATGAACATTTCTAACATTCTCTGATTTGCGCTCAAATCCAGAACGCATTAGAACGTCATGGACTTGATGGTCTGAAAAAAATCCACCATCATCTGCAACCGCGAGTTCTGCGTGCTCAAGCACAAAGGGTATATCCGCAGTTTTGGTTTGCTGTTTAACGCGTTCATGTGCCGCTAGATCAATATCCTCCTGTGTTGGGTTGGGATTGTTGATGGTTGCGCTACCAATTTTCAAGCGTCCTTTATGACTTTTATCCGGTACAGAGTAGATGTATATAATACCGCTTGAAAAAGTATCTTTTATACTAGCGGCTGCATCGGTACTAACTTTATTTTCAGTGAAAGTGCTCATATCATTTTCGTGTTTCCCTTGGCGATAAATTGCAACAAGTCCTCTTTTCTATAACGCCTATCTTTTCTCGCGCCAAATCTTATTGCCGGCAGCATTCCCTTATTATCCCATCCTCGCAATGTATTAGGATGGCAGTTCAAAAGCTCACAAGCCTGCTTTAAAGTCAAAATTTCAGGGTCCTTGTTGTTTTCCATATAACTTCACATTAGTTTACATCGGGTGCTATAGTTATTCAAACCAGTTATCCACTTAGGATTAGTATGAGTATTCATGAACACGATTCATTGATTCGGAATTTTATCGCATTAAAGAGATTGGTTGAGGATATTGATCCAAATACAAACAACTGGACTGAATTTGATGAAATTGAAACCGCAATCAAATGTTGCGAAAAGTATCTGGATTTGAATGTAGAGTTTCATAATTCCGCCATAATTAAAGATGATTATCGGCTAGCCTCATTTTTAGAAGAGTCAGATTGGGCTGAAAATATATCCAAATATGTGAAAGAAGATAATCACGGTTTGTTTGATGAATCTTTTAATAAAATCGACTTGCGAAATAGACTTGTTGAGGAAATTGATAGAAGGCTATCCGTTTTGCGTCAAATTTCTCCGCTTGACCCCCATCTACCTAAATACGTGCTCGAACAGAATCTATGCAAAGCCTACATACCTGCCATTTCGTATAAAAATTCCTTGGACCTGAACTTACCATCTACTCATATAATGATTCTCATAATAAGAGAGTTTCCCAGAAAAAATCTCACTCTGCAGGAAATTTGGGAGTACTTATTGGAACAAAGCCACAAATACAAGTTTGCTGGTAATTTCAGCAAGAGTAGCAAAGACGAGATCAGAAAATCGTTAGATAGGTATTTCGACATCCTGAACAATGACATAAAAAAGAACAGCGATTACAAAGGAAATTTCTTAGAAAAAATAACGAATAAGTCAGTAACGATACGGCTATAAAAAAACGCCCTGTGGATAACCGAAATTCAATTTAAATTTTACCTTAAGTAAGCATAAATATTTTTCTACCGGGCGTTTGGCCGGCGTTTTTTTTATAACGTAAATTCTGCTTGTTGCCAATTATTAAATCGTGCATTTATGCAAAATAACACGTTCAAAACCACAGACTTTCACACAGCCGCCGTCCTTAATGCGTTGGGCTTCAAAGTCCAAAACATCATTACATTCAATGAAAGAAAAACCTTCGTCTTCAAAGATACAAAGGAGCTTCAGGATGCCCTTGGTCGGTTTTGGGAAAGGAAGCTCCTGATCGATGCCCAGGCATTACTGCAGTCAATTAAAAACCTTAAGACAAGGATTTACTCCTAATGAAAATATATGAAAAGTTGCTCAGAGTGCGGTCAAGCATTGCACAAAATAAAAATTCGCGAGTACACGTCAGGTGATAACTGCAACAGTTGCCAAGAACCCATAAACAGCCCCACAAACGACGAAAGTATCCTCACCGGCTTCTGCAAACAATGCAGTGATTCAATTCAACTCCTTTGGTATTTCCAAGAGACTGTAAATGCTGATTTGGACATGTGGGACGACATTCAGCGTGATGCGGCCGGCTCGGCTATCAGTGATCTAGGCGACTTAGAGAAAGCTCAAAAACTGGCAGATTTTGTCACTGGGTTAAAAATTGGCGAAAGCCATATCATTGCCAGCCCTTTAGACATGTATGAAAACTTGAATGCTTTATCGACTATCTATGCATATCTAAATAAAACAAATTATGAAGCTAACTGAACAATTACCAATACTAGAAAGAAGCCGGCATCAGAAACGATTAAGATTCATATACTACTACCCTGTATTTTCAGAGCTATTCGGAAGCCAGCAAGCTGCAATAGTTTTCTGTAGTCTCGGGCAGTGGCAAGGCTACGGCAAGGATCCTAATGGCACGATATATAAAAGCCACAGGGAATCAGCAAAAGAAACAGGCCTGACCCTAAACCGCTTCAATTCGGCAAAACGGAGACTCGAAAAACTCGGTGTCATAACTTGCGCCTATACAAATCACATACCAAGAACCACCAAATATTCGATCCATTGGGATGTGGTTAATCAGATATTGGAAAAACACTTAGCTGGTGATGTGAAAAAGACGATTCTAATAGCTGAAAAATCTGATGACAAGATCGTTGAGAATCAAGACACGACTCAATATATACAACATACACAGCAACATACACAGCAACACATACACCAACATCATGCTTGCGATGATGATTCGAAAGCACTCAATGAGCTCATGGGACTATTCAAAAAATCAATCAATCCTACTCTTGATTACAGCAACAAGACCCAGCGGAATGCTGCAACTGTGATTATCCAAACCTTGGGGAGCGCGGAAACCGCTCATGAAGCAGCTGCCTATGCAATCTCAATCCAAGGCAACAAATTTGCGCCCGTCATAACCACTCCCCTGGAACTGAAAAATAAGATGGGGCAGTTATTGGCCTACAAAAAGCGCCAGGAGCCTTCTTCCAATAACCTAATCGCAAATATATGAACGAAATCTCATGCAAAAATTTGTGCCTATGCATACGAAATGGGGTAGAAATCTGGCTTGAGAACTCAAGGGTTGATAACTTAAGAAAGTTGTTATCAATGCCCAATGTACCGCAGTTTATAACTCTACCAGATCAACAGCTCATAAACCGAAGCGATATCGTTGGAGTCTTCTCTCCCACGAGCATGGAGTCGCTGACTGAAAGAAAAAATGGCATCTGGCATTGCAAACAAGGAACGCCCCATGGAAAAAGCGAAAAATGCGACTGTATACCAAATGCTAAAAGGAAAATGCTAGAAAAACAGCAAGAAGCAATCAAAAAATGTCCACTTGGTTGCCAAGAAGGATATATCTATACGGACGGAAACATGTCGCTATGCTCTTGTCTTGCCGAACTTAAAATCGATGAATAGTCACTTATGTCAACTAATGTTAGAATACAGACGCTGCCCCTGATTAAGGCGCTCCCCAAGCAGCGTTGCACTTCGACAATTTAATATGCCCAACGGTAAGCAACAAAATAGCCATGAGTTGCCTGATCTTATGACCTTGGAAGAGGTGGCTGGATTTCTCAGGTTCGCCAAATCAACCATTTATAGGCTAATAGATTCCCGCAAACTCAAATGCTTCAAACTCTCTGGATCGTACAGGTTCAATAAAGCGGATGTAATTGAATATGTTGAGAATAACTGTCGTGAACCGTTGGTCAGACAATGAATATGAGTATTCGATTCTTAAAACAGAAAAACCGGTGGTACGTAGATATACGTCACAATGGACAAAGGATTCGTAAACCAAGCCCGGATAATACGAAGGCAAGTGCTCAATACTATGAATCCTTCTTAAGGCAGGAGCTGGCTAAACACGGTACTATCGAGCACCTGGAAAGCCTTGAACGGGACAAGAAACGAGAACAAACAACATTCTCGTCATTCGCGGACAGATGGCACAAGGAATACGTTCAGGCCAACAACAAACATTCTGAGTGTTTGGCCAAGGCTTGCATCATGAACAAGCATCTCAAGCCATATTTCGGGAAAATACCGCTCAAAGACATAAGTACCGAAAAATGCGAGCAGTACAAATCAAGCAAGCAAAAAGCCGAATACAGCCCCAAAAGCATCAACAACCAGCTTGCGACTTTGCGCAAATGTTTAGTGACGGCTGAAGAGTGGGGCTTGATCGATAGGACACCAAAGATAAGGTTACTCAGAGTGAACCAGCCGCCCCCGAGATTCTTGAGCGATACGGAAATCGATAAGCTGCTGGTGACCATTGATGACCAAGAAGTCAGAACCATGGTACTGATGGCCTTGAGGACCGGAATGCGCCATGGGGAGTTGATAGCCCTGCAATGGGAGGACGTTGACCTTCAGAACGGCCGTATCTGCGTCAAACGTAATTCAGTCAAAGGCAGAGAAGGCACGACTAAAAACGGACGGGCTAGGCATGCACCCATCACGAGTGATTTGTCTTTTGCCCTCCGTAAACTCCCACGTCGTTGCCATTTGGTCTTCCCTGGCGTCCAGAATAACGTCATGCACCATGCTATTACCAGCCGATGGATAAATGCTGCGTTCGCCAAGGCGGGCATAAAGGCCACAGGTTGGCATATACTACGCCACACGTTCGCAAGCCAGCTCGTATCCCGTGGAGCGACGTTGAAAGCCGTCCAGGAGCTTTTAGGACACGCCACCATCAACATGACATTGAGATACGCGCATCTGGCTCCGGAGAGGCTTCACGAAACGATCAAGCTGCTGGAACCGGTCGCAGCCGAACGGCCGAAACAAAACATTTGGGCACCTAATGGGCACCTCGAGATAAACAGGAGCCCTGAAGTGTTGGAAAAATTGCTATCACAAATCTCGTTTTCTTCGCCTAAATAAGAAAAAACCCGACGCTACAAACATCGAGTTCTTTCTGGCGGAGAGAGAGGGATTCGAACCCTCGCGCCGGTTTTAACGCCGACCTAGGAGATTAGCAATCTCCCCCCTTCAGCCTCTTGGGTATCTCTCCCTGCTCGGCCTTGCGACCTCCGCTACGTTCACGCCTTTTGGCGCTCACTTCACTTCCGGTCGCGGCCTGCGCTCCCCATTCGCCAGCTGGCGAACGGGGGCCCCGTTAAGGGCAATTCCGAGCGGAAGCCCGGACTTTTCGCCGCCCAAGATTAACAATCCGGGCCGAATCTGGCAAGCCTGTCCGGGTTCATGGCCCATCGCCTGGCCGGATGGTATACTTACGGCCAGTATGGCATATACCCAAGAATTCTTGGATCATCTGACCCAAAACCAGGACGTTTTCATCTGGGAGGCGCCGGCCCATGAGGCCGTGGAGCGCGGCAAGAGATGGTACCTCTACATGGCTTTGATCGCCCTGCTTTTCACCGGATACGCCATCTACACGGCCAATTACCTGTTCGCCTTCATCGTCCTGCTGACCGCCATGATCCTGACCTTCGCGGGCAGCCAAAAACCGGAAAAGGTCCTGATCCAGATCGGGAACAACGGCGTGGTCTACGACGGCAAGCTGTACATGTACGACGACCTGTACGACTTCGCCATCATCTACAACCCGCCGGAGACCAAAGTCCTGTACATCGAACCGAAGGGCTGGGCCAAACCCCGCCTGCGCATCAGCCTGGAGGACGAGGATCCGGTCGCCATCCGCGGCCATCTCAAGAAGTACCTGGAGGAGGACCTGGACTTGCGCGATGAGCATGTTTCTGATATATTCGGCCGGCTGCTGAAACTCTAGGGAAGGCAGCATTTACTGCCCTGCGGCCGTAGCTCAGCTGGATAGAGCGCCTCCCTGCGAAGGAGGAGGTCAGACGTTCGAATCGTCTCGGTCGCACCATGCAAAAAACCCGCCAACAGGCGGGTTTTGCATTTGTGGCTTAGGGTTACAGGGAATTCAAGGCGGCGGTAGTCTTAGGCCCGACCAGTCCGGCGCCCGGCGAATCAGCATCCGCGATGATCTTCTTTTCGAGCTGGAACCTTCTGACCAAGCCTTCGGTCTTCGGGCCGAAGAAACCGGTCGCCAAACCCTCTTCGGACAGTTTGAAATGCGCGGCCAAGACCTGCTGCAAGTGCAGGACCGCATCATCCTTCATCCCCCGCCGCAGGCCCGCCTTGACCTTAATCGCCGACTTCAGGCTCGCGATCGGCGGGACGATTTTTTGGGCGTCAGGCTCATCCGAGACCGTCACTGCGACCTTGAATTTCGTGAGTTGCTTTACGCTTTCCAAGAAAGCCAGACGTGCGCGGTCGACGCTCTTGCCATACGACTTCACCGCCGATGCCGTCCCGTACTTCCCGAAGCCGCAGTACGGCTCCAACATAGCATCCCAAGCCGTCGTCATCGCCTCGCGGTATGCGGCAATCGCCTTTTCGGCTTTGGGGTTACCCGCGTAAGTCGAAATATCCTTAACCATAAGCGCCTCAGCCGTCGCTTTCCGCGTTTTGGCTGCGGCAGTCAAGCATTTCGAAGCGGGCAAATCCTCGGCCTGAACGCTACCTGCCGTCAGCAGCGCGAAAAAAACCAAAGAAATGACGAAAGTCCGTTTTTGCATAGCTGTATGTCAATAATGATACCGTCAGCGCGGAAGGATGTTAACATTGCCTTGGGTATAATTCCGGAGCCAGCCGGTGGTCGCTATCATGACTTTGCACCCGTCTTGCGAAGACGTGGCACAGCCCTTGAAAAACCCACTCATCTCGGCTAATCTTGGCTGGTTCCATGGAGAGGTGGCTGAGTGGTCTAAAGCAGCAGACTTGAAATCTGCCGTAGCCGAAAGGTTACCGTGGGTTCGAATCCCACCCTCTCCGCCAAGTTTTACATTCAGCGAAATTGAAAGAGGTTGCCTCGGCGCTTCGCGCCTCGGCATGGTATTTCCCCGCGAGAATCCAAGCATTTTTGAGGGGGAACGAAAGCGTCCGCTCGGCAATGCGGAAGTTCGAACCAATCTTTTTGAGAAAATCCCGAATCCGTTCGGGATTTTCTTGTACAGCGATATTTTCGGCTTGGTTGGCGTCTTTTAGAAAGGCAATCATTAGTTCGAACCGATTATTGCTCTTTCGCTCAAAAGCAGAGATTTTTTCCTCCAAATCCTTTTTAGCGAGAATGAGCTTGTGCTTTTTGGTGGCATATTCAGTTTGTGACAAACTGCCGTCGAGTTGTAAATCAAGCAAACGATCAAGTTTTGTTTCTATCTCCACAAGCTCATTTCTCGCTTTTTGGGCGAAAGAGCTTTCCGCTTGGGCAATTTTCATTTTTTCGTTTTCAAAATAATTGATTGAAGCGTTTGCCCAAGCGGAAGACAAAGAAACTTTTTTGATTTCTTCTTTTATTTGAGAAGTGATGATTTCCTCGCGGACATATTTTTGCTGGCAAGGATTTTTCCGTTTGGTGCATCGCAAATAGTTATGACCTTTTTGCGTTTCGGTAGTGATAAAACAGCCACACTCTCCGCAACGGAAAAATCCTCTAAAAATATATGGTTTCAATTTTGGCGTTTTCGGTTTAGATTTTCTCGCCATCACTTCTTGAACGGAATCAAAAAGTTTCTTTGTAATAATCGGTTCATGCTTTCCGTCATACAATTCTCCGTTATATTCGATAATTCCATAATAGATTTTGTTTTTTAGCATGTACTGATAATTTGAGACGGAAAGCATTTTGCCTTTCTTGCCAACCAAGCCCAAGGAATTGATAATCTTTCGGATTTGAGCGAGGGGATATTCGCCAGTTGAGTACATTTCAAAAGCCCGCTTGATATACTTTGCCTTTTCCTTATCAACAGCGATACAGTGGGCGTTTTTATCGTTCAGATAGCCAAGTGGCGCCCAAGCGGGCCATATTCCATTTCGCAATTTCTGGCGAATACCCCTCTTTATATTTTCCGAAAGATTATCCACATAGTATTTGGATTGCCCAAAAGCGATATTCAGCATGAACTTTCCTTGTGGTGTCGGATCAAACCAAAAAGTAGGAAATTTTAGCGTGGTAATTTTACCAGTATCTACGAGGTAAATTATTCGTCCGCCATCTATACTATTTCTCGCCAATCTATCAGGGTGCCACGCTAAAATTCCTTCCGCTTCTCCTTTCTCTATGCTAGCTATCATTTCGTTAAAAATCTCACGGCCTGGCTCTTTGGCTGTTTTGCTTTCCACAAATTCACGGACGATATTCAGGTTTTCTTTTTTGGCATATTCTCGTAATTCAAACATTTGCGCTTCTATGGAAAGCACTTGTCGCTCTGGCTCGTCCGTGGATTTGCGAGCATAGAGAAATATCTTTTTGGTTTGATCTAAAGTATTCATATCGCTTTTGGGCTAGAAAATATCGCTGTACCTTTCGCCAAAGGCGAAAGAAAAAAGATTGGTTCTGAAAATTCCATTTTCTCTGTGCTTCGCACAGGAACTTCCGCATTGCCGAGCGGACGCTTTCGTTCCCCCTCAAAAATGCTTGGATTCTCGCGGGGAAATACCATGCCGAGGCGCGAAGCGCCGAGGCAACCTCTTTCAATTTCGCTGAATGTAAAACTTGGCGGTGTTTTTTGGACGAAGTTCGAATATTTTTTGACGAAAATCCGAATTCTGAATTTTGAAATCCAATCGCTCGGGCGGGCAAAAAGGAAGGGGGTTGGGGGGAAGGAATTTTTGCCCGCCCTCGCTCCGCCGCCGAAAAATTGCGGCCGACTCAAATCAATAGAAAAATCTACTCAATAATGATACAATAAATCCAACAAAACAGCAAAATTATGGAACGCGAACCTATTATGCCAAATCCAAACGAAAATGAACAAAAACCTGCAAAACCAGCAGGGCAGGTTTTAGATTCTGGTTTGCAAGAACAAACAACTGATTTACTTGAGCGCGAACCGCAAGAAAGAAAAGTTTTTCTAAAAACTGCTCAAGATTTTCTATTAGACGGAAAAGTAGACGAAGAAACTTTACGCTTAGAAGATAAAGAGCTTGCTAAAAAATTACAAGCAGAGTTTCAAGAAAATCTTGAGCAATACTTCAAGGAAAGTGGTCTTTCCGATGAAATTGAAATTCTTGCGGTTCGCGAAAAACTTCAGCAAGCGGAAATTCCTTTGGACGAACAAGCACTCAACCTTATTGCGAGAAAATCCGAAGGTCTGCATGGGTGGGTTGATATGCTTCCGAATTTACGCAAACAGTACAAGGACTCTGGCATGAACTGCACGATGGGAAGTGCTATGCTACATCTCGCTTTAGAAAAACTTGGTTACTCCGGAGTAAGAACTGTTTTGCGTAAAGGACATCATGTTGTTTTTCGCGAAATAGATGACGGTTCAATTCAGCTTTATGACCCTACCTCGCTTTCAACAGTCAATGAACAGTTAGTCGGCTATTCGCGAAAATTTACGCCTGACCAAGTCATGAATAGACAAGAAGTTGCCGAAAGCGAAAACAAAAAAGGATTTGCCGTAACTCTTGAAATCGGCGAAGCGGATAAAATCGGAGGATTTTCAGAAGCGGACGAAAGAGGAAAATTTGCAGAAAAATTTTATGCGTATGACCCAAGTACGAAAATGGATATTGCGATTGCTTTAGAAAATCTATCGGAAATTAAGCAAGATGCGGAAAAACTCGGCACACCAGAGAGTAAACCTTTTGGACAAGAAGCGTACAAAGCCGCGTTAGCTGATTTCGTGCGACGAAATAATTCACAGGAATTAAGCGATGAAGATATCAAAAGGATTGGGCAAGAAAATAGACAGACCATAGAGGAATTATTACAAGCTGCTGAAAAATCATTTAAGGGAGAAGCTCCAACCCCCAATCCTTTTGATTTTTTACAAAGTGATTTATTAATTCCAAAATCGGAAATAGAAAATATTCCAGACCCCAAAACTTTTGTTGGCTCTTCCGAGCGATACGAACAAGCGAAAGAACTTTGTGAAAAATACCCAGAGCTAAAAGAATTAGACTTTAAGGTAGCAAAGGAAAAGTTTGGTTTGTTCGATGGATATGAGCATATTAAATCAGAAAAATAAAAGTCGGCCGCAATTTTTCGGCGGCGGAGCGAGGGCGGGCAAAAATTCCTTCCCCCCAACCCCCTTCCTTTTTGCCCGCCCGAGCGATTGGATTTCAAAATTCAGAATTCGGATTTTCGTCAAAAAATATTCGAACTTCGTCCAAAAAACACCGCCATGACGATTCAGTATCGACAGACCCGAGCACCCAAAGCGTTCGAGGCCTGCGCGGTGCGATTGTGACCAACAAAGCCGCCCGAAAGGGCGGTTTTTGTGCTAGGATGAGATTACCAATATGGTAAAAGATGCCATTTTCGATAAATCAAAAAAATATCGCTATGTCCTTGAACGGAGTTGGGGAATAAACGAAAATAATATCCTAAATTTCATTTTACTCAACCCGAGTACAGCCGACGCAACACACGACGATCCAACAGTCAGAGCTTGCGTAGAATTCGCTAAGCAATGGAAGTTTGATGGAATATTGATAACCAATTTATTTGCCTTTCGTGCGACGAATCCGGCAAAGATGAAATCATGCCGGAATCCTCACGGATTCCAGAATGACGAATACATCAAAAGTATCGCTAAGAAATCTAGGATGGTTGTTGTCGCATGGGGCAATCACGGTACACATTGCGCTCGCGACAAGGAGGTACTAAAAATCCTAAACACTATCAATCAGCCCTTCTGTTTAGGCAACACCAAATTGGGAAATCCGAAACACCCACTTTACGTCAAGCGAACAATAAAACCAATACTATACAGGCAATAATTATGCGTGGTCCACTGGCCTCTTCGTGATATATCAGATTTCGATATGCTTGAGGACCTATTAAACAACTTTCAGACTGAACTTCAATACGGTATAAAACCGACGGAATTTTTATCTGCATGCAGAAAATTGGAAAACAAGTTCAAAATCAAATTTGACTACGAACCTTTTAAGATTGAACTCAAATCTGGATCGGCAAAATATCATATTCCAAGTCATTACATTTCCTTTCTATATTATTGCCAAGCGCTAGACAGAGATAATGTCGATATCACATACCTTATAAAGCAGTTCAGGGAATCACAAAGGACAAATCAGGCTGAAGCAATCATTCATGCTACGTCCATTGCAGTAATCTCATATATTTATCATAGGAATAAGTATAGTATTGAATTTCTTCCTGTTGCGAATGGTGGGGACTTCAAAATCAACGGTCTAACTGCCGAGCTAAAGACGTTACAATCCGTAATCATAAAGGATTCGTATTCAAATACCGTCAAGGTTAAAGATGACAAAGTAGATGTTAAAAACACAATTATTTTTGGAATCACGCAAATACTTAGAGATAAGCTAAAGAATGCAATAAAACAAGGAGAGGTGATTTATTTTAACTGCGAGCAATTACCCTTCTTTAGTTCAATTGAGTTCTCAATGAAGGAAATGGAAAGGATTGTAGAACCCAAAAAATGCAGGGTAGTATTTTTTACTACAAGGCATTATTTCCCTGGGGAAGAACCCTATTGGTTAAACTCAGAAGGTTACAGCAAATCACTCGGTGTAATAACAGCACCAGATTTGGATAAATTCTTTGGTATTTTTTTTGATATCGACCCTAGCCTATGGCGCGCTTTATCACTGAATTAAGCCTACAAACAGAAAAATCCTCTTACACGAGGATTTTTTGTTCGCGAACACGCTGACATTCCGGTCAGTTCCTCGGCCATCTATAATGTCCTATGATCGGCGTTATTCGTTCTGGCCAATAAAGCAGCCCATCATCTTCCCGCGTCTGTCCGGCATTATGGATGAGCAACGGGACGCCTTGGTCGTCGCGGCGGTCGGAGACGATGCCGATGTGGGATTTCGGCCCGTCGAACAGGACCAGGTCGCCGCCCTGCCACTCTTTCAGGTTGGTGACGTCTCCTGGTTTGACTTCGATCGTGAGCGAGACCGCATGCTTCTTGAAATAGACATTCAAATTCGGTACGCGACGGAAATCGATGTTGGGGTCAGGCTCGCCGTTAACTCGCGGATAAGCGTCGGGTCGAGCCTTGATGTCCGTATCCACCAAGCGCTTCAAGTCATATCCCGCATCCCGAAAAGCGCGCCAGACCAGGTCGGTGCAGACCCCTTCATCCACCGGAGGATAGCCGTCGTGGTAATACGCACTGCGGTAGACGGGCTGGCGTCCTAGCTCGGCCCGCGCCCCATCCAACAAGTCCTGTGTGTCGTTGATGCCGTCGCGGTCTTCGTCATGGGTGGAGTAGATCTGCGGAATGGCCAGGCGCGGCCGCGACGAAGGGAAAGTGATGGCGTCGCCCGGCGCAAGCCCAACCCAAACCGACGCGCCGACGATGGCCAACGCGACACAGATCGCAAAGAAGACGACAATCGGATACCTCATCGCTTTCGGGACTCACTCCTTTGGTTTGGACTTATCCTTGAATGCCTGCCGGTCGTTGAACTTGCATTTCCATTCTTCGGGATTTCCGTAGTCGGCGAAATCCTCGTACCAAGCATGATACACCGTCGGCTTGCGCGCGGCCTTGACCGGGCACCAATACCTTTCGGTCCGGGCCGCGATCTCGACCGCATAGGCGAACAGGCCGTTGACGTAGCTGCAATACAGGCAATGGACCTTTTGGATGATGTTCAGGTAATCCAGGAACTGGCGGTCGTAGACGATGTACTCCCCTCTTTTGACCCAAGGGATGCCGTAGAGCGGGAAGGCCACGAGATGGTAGACGGTGATGAAGGCGTCCAAGATGACCGTCGGGATTATCATCATGTAGATGAACGGCAACGAGACGAGATGCCGGACGCTGGTGGGAATCGCGTATTTCCAGGCCGGTATCTTGAACCGCCTGTTCTGCTCGCGGATAGCCTCGAGGAAAACGACTTTTTTCCGTCGGTAATAGAAGCCGTATTTTTCGGACAGCCGCGCATACTCCTTGGCCAACAGGCCGTTCAGGGCATCGATCCGCCTGACGATCTCGCGTATCCGGTTGTCCATAATTCGGTTCGGGACTGAATTAGGCCGTCGAACATAAAAAAATCGACGGTCGAGCGTCGGTCGGACGATAGCAAGCATGCGGTCGGCTGCCAACTTTGACACGGGCGCGGAGCGGCCGTATATTCAAGGCGATGAAACTCGTCAGCTGATCCGCCTGAGCCCGCCGCAGGCATTCCGCCCCGTCATCGGGACGGATTGGCGTTGCCGGGCAAGACGGAAGCAGACTGGCGGTTTTTTATTTATCCTATATACGTATGCTGGATGCCTATGGCCTGAAATTGCAGATCAACGGGACTTTGGCCGTCAATTGCCGGGTGTTGCGCCTCAAGCGCGGTGAAAAGGCCGGCCTGGTCGGCCGGAACGGCTCAGGCAAGTCCACGCTCCTCGCCGCGCTGGCCGCCCGGACGTCAGGCCAGGAACTGCCCGAACGTGCGTCCCTGGACGGGACCGTGGCGCTGGAGCGCGGCTCCAAGCTCGTCTTCGTCCCGCAGGAATTCCGGGACGCGCCGGACATGACGGTGGCCGAATATCTGGACGGCCGCCTCGGCTCCGCGAAGGAGCTGGCTGATTTTCGGTTGGCCGAGCTCAGCGGCGGCTGGCTGAAATCCGTGCAGCTCTCCAAGGCTTTCCGCGACGGACCAGACGTCCTGCTGCTCGACGAGCCGACCAACAGCTTGGACGACGAGCACATCGACGCCTTCGTCGAAGACCTGCGGCAAACATCCGCGGCCGTCCTCATCGTTTCCCATGACCGCTACGTGCTGGACCGGAGCGTGACCACCATCTTTGAGATCGACCAAGCTACGCACCGGATGGAGCGCTACGTCGGCGGCTACTCGCGGTTCAAGGCGACGAAAGACGCGGAATTCGAGGCGCGGCGGCGTGAATTCGAAGTCCAGCGCAAACGCCGCCGGAAGCTGAAGGATTCTTTGGATGGTTTGGACGCGCACGCGCAGCGCATCGAGGACGAGACTACGCATTTCTTCTACCGGAAACGGGCAGCCAAACTCTCGCACCGCGCGGCGCACCAGCGGGAGCGGCTGGCGGCCGAACTGACGGCGACTCCTTTGCCGCAGACCGAAAAACGCTTGAGCTTCCAGGTCCGAAACGGAGAAACCGCGGAAGACGGACAGACGCTGGTGAGACTGAAGGATGCGTCCTTCGCTATCGGACCGACCGAAGTTTTCCGCGGCGTCGACTTGGCCGTGCGCCGCGGCGAGCGCGTCCGGCTGACCGGACCGAACGGCAGCGGCAAATCGACTCTGCTCCGGCTGGTGGCGTCGGGCGGACCGTTGGCGCACGGCGAGCTGGAGACCGCGGGGCGCATCGGCCACCTGCCGCAAATCCTGGAACCCACGGAACCGGGCTTGAGCGTCTCCGCATACCTGGAAAAGACCACGGGCTGCACGCGCGCCGAGAGCGGCAGGTTGGCGGGAGGCATCCTGGCCAAAAATCCCGAGACCGAGAAGGTCGGCGCTTTAAGCGAAGGCGAACTCAAAAAACTCCAGCTGGCCGAGCTCTTGGCCGGCGGATACGACGTCCTGCTCCTGGACGAACCGACCAACCACCTTGACGTCTACGCCATCGAGGCGCTGGAAAAAGCGCTCGACGTTTTCACGGGCGCCATCATCTTCGTCTCGCACGACCGGCGCTTCGCGGAAAACCTGAAAGCCGGACGGACGCTGGACATGCCGACGCGCGGCAAGTGACGGCGCGCCATCCGCCCCCTCCCCTAGCGCCTCGAACCGGACAGCGTGCCGGCGCAGCGGGACTCATAGCGGGTCGTGCCTTGCAGCAGGACCAGATCCACGGTCGCGCTGCCGCTGACTTTGGCGACGCCGTCCACCAGCGTGAACTTATAGGTCATCTTGAACGCTCCGTTCATGCCCTGGATTATCTGGTCGTTATAGACCGTGACCGTGCCCTGGGGGCTGATGGTGCGCCGGATGCCGTTCACATCGGTGAAGGCGTTGCCCGAAATGGAGAATCCGGTATTTATCGGCAATTTGGGTTCGGTCCCGGGGATGCTGCCGCCGCAGTCCAAAACGCCGGAGATGGTATAGTTCCCGTCCCAGTTCGCGGTTTTGGGTTTGGCCGCGGGAGTGCCCGTCCCCTTTTGGGCCTGCGTTGAGGGCTTGGCTTCGACAGCCGGCTTCGCGTCTTCGGACGGCTTGCCCGTCCAGGCTTGGGCGATGACCGCCGGGATGATACCGACCTGCGGACAGCCGCTTTCGCCGCCGCCATAGCGGCCGCCAGAATCCGTCAGCAGATCCCAACATTTGGCTTTACCCTTCACGAAACCGCAGGTATTGCCGCCTTCGTCGGTCGGCAGCTGGTCGCGCTTCTCGATTTTCGCGCCGAGTTCCCCGCCGTGCTCATAACATTCGTCCACGAAAGCCTGGACCGTGGGCGGATATTTCGCTCCGGCCTCCGCCGGCTTGGCGACGGCGAGGCCCCGTTCCGCGGAGAACTTGCCCCAAGCCTCATCCCATGCGGCCTCGGCCTTGTCCACGCCATCCAGGATGTCCAGGGCCGCGCGGTACACAAGCTCGACATTACCTTGGATATCGGCCGCGCAGACGGTCTTAGCCGCTTGCTGGATGCAGATTTTCCGGTCGCCGGCGGCTTGCGCCGCCGGAACCGGCATCATGGCCAGGAAGCCGGGATCCTTGGACCGCAAAAGGTTCTGCAGCCAATGCCGCTGGACCAGGAGACGGGCCGCGATATAGCGCAGCGCCTTGGTATTCTTGTTCTTGATGGCCGAATCGCCGAACTCCTTGAGGGCCAAGATGTCCTTCAGGTTTTGGTCGAAGAGCCGTTCGGCGCTGCGCCCGCTCAATGCGAGCTCGAATTCAGATGGTGCGTCAGGGACCGACGGCCAGCTCTTCGGGTCCTTGGACGCGTCCGCCATCTTGGCCGCCCAGACGACGGCGGACCTGCCGTAAGCATCCAAACGGTCGGGCAAGGGCAAATTCGTGACGATCTGGGCCGCCCGCTGGGACGAGGCTTGGACTCTCCACCAGGCATAACCTTCGGGCGCGGACTTCCCTCGGGCCAGCTTGTCGCCCATGAGCTTGGAAGCGGCGACCTCGACCAGGTTGTCCTGGACCATTGGCACCATGCCGGTCAGCGAGGCATAACTCGCCAGCAGGTAGGCACCGTAGCCGCCACCAGCCAGGAGCAGGACGGCCAGCACCGGCAGCGGGATGAATTTGGGCTTACGGACCGCGAAACGGACGAGGTCGACGAAAGCGAAGCAGAAGATGACGGCTAGCGCCAGCAACAGGACGAAGATGGCGCCACCGAGTCCGGCCACCGCGGCCGTCAAAGACGAAGCCGATGCCTGGCCGCCGTCGGTCCGGCCCGCCGCGTAAGACAGGACGAACAAGACGACCGTCAGGCCCAAAAGCATCAGCCATTCGGACTTGAGCCGCTGCTCAAGGACGACGGCCGTGCCACAATTGGAGCAGTAACGGGTCAGGAGCGGCAGCCATTTTTTGCATTTCTTGCAGCGCATATTTATTCATGGCTCAGCGCCGCAATAGACTGAAAGTCGCGTTGCATATGTAGGTCGAGCCCGGTTCGATCACGCTCCCGAATTCCGACGTGACGCGGTAATTCTTTTCCCAGAGCGTCCCGTTGGCGACGGCAGAGCCACCCGAACGACTGAAGGACGCCGACAGTTTCCAGATGTTCGTGCCCCAGGCTTGGCGCTGGTTGCAGTCGAGCAGATAGGAACCGGAGGCCGAGACCGTGGCGCAACCGCACATCCCGCACATCTCTCCATTGGCTTTGACTTGCCAGCCACCGTAAGGCGAACCGAAATTCCAGCTCTTGCCCTGCTCGCTATTGCAGGTGCCTGACCAGGCCGTCACCACATAGGTGCCTTGCCACGGACTTCCGCTCGGCGTGGGCGCGGGTGTCGGGGCGGGCGTGGGCGTTGGGGACGGCGTCGGGACCGACGGCGAGGGAGAAGGCGCTGGGGCGGGACGCGGCGTGGTCTTGGGCGAGGTAGGCTTGGATGTGATGGGTTTCGGGGCCGTCTGGGTCGCGGGCGCAGGTTGGGTCGTGGGGCTGTCCGGCGGTGAGGACGGCTGGGCCGGAGGCGACGGAGGTCGGATGATCGGCCCCAAGGCCGGCGGCAGGAGGTTGGCTTCAGGACAACCCGCATCCCCGCCGGCGAAATAGCGGCCTGACGCCGTCAGGAACCGCCAACAGTTTTTGTTTCCCTGTTTGAAACCGCAGTAGGCGCCATGCTCCGTGGTCGGCATCCGGTCGGTTATCTGGTTGGCCCCGCCGACGATACCGGCATTGGCATAACAGTTTTCCATGAAATCATGGAGCTCGAGCGGCACCATCTCGGCGAGACAGCCCACGTCCCCGCCTCCGTAATAATCGCCGGAGGCATTCAGGAAGCGCCAGCAGTTGTTGGCGCCCTGCTTGTAGCCGCAATACATCCCCCGTTCCGTACTTAATAGCGGCCCTACGCTTTGGCTGGCGCCGCCGATGAGCCCGCCAACGACTTGGCAGCGGTCGATGAACGCCTGCTCGCGGGGCGAATGCTGGGCCGGCTTATCCGGTTCGCCTATGCCTATCTCGCCCATGGCCTCGAGTTCATGGCCGTTGGCGGCAAGGGACTCGGCCGTCAGCCTGGAAGCATTGTCCCAAGACTCGCTCCAGCGTTTGTCCGCATCCTTTTCGCCGTTAGCCGCGGCCAAGGCCGCTTCGTAGACGCCGGTCAGCTGCCCTTGGATCTCGATGGAGCACAAAGGCTTCCCGTTCCAGGTGGTGAAGCAGGTCTGTTTGCCTTCGACGGCATAAGCCTGGGCCGGGGTCGCCAAACGCGACAGCCACCCGGCTTCGCGAAAATGGACTAAACCGTCGAGCCAGTGTTTCTGGACCAGCAGGAAGGCGGCGATGCGGAGCAGGGCATCCCGATCCTGGCCGACGATGGCGGCGTCGCCGAAGGATTTCGTCTTGCCGATATCGACGACCGCGGCCTTGAGCAGATCCTCGGCCTGTTCCGGCTTGAGGCGCAGCTCGAAATCGCCGGGGACATCCGGCAAAGCGGACCACGCCTTGCGCTCCTTCGACTCGTCCTTGATTTTCGCGGCCCAGACCGTGGCCGCCTTGGCGTATCCGTCGAGCGGCCCGCCTTGGAGGTTCGCCAGGATCTTGGCTTCGGCGTCGGCGGTCTTTTGGACCTCTTTCCAAGTCCAGCCTGACGGCGGTTTCTTGGTTTTGTCTCCCAGGGCATCACCGGCGAATTTCGCGAAAGTCACTTCGGCCAAACTGGCCTGCAGCACGGGCAAGGAAGAGGCCAAAGCCGAGGAAGAGAGACGGCCGTAGACGAACCAACCGCCCACAGCCAACAGTAACAGGACGGCGATGGGTAGCGGCAGCAGAAAGGGTTTGGCTTGGACGGCCTGCAAGCCTCTGGCGAGGGCCTTGAAAAGCAAACTGAAAAGCGCTGACAGGAAAACCGTGACGCAAACGCTGATGACCGTCACGTTGACGGCCACGAACCAGCCCACGTCGTTATATCCGGGCCGGGCCGAAACGACCGCCCCGATCACCATCAAATCGAGCAGCAACGCCCCGAGCGAACCGAACAAGGCCCAGCGGACAAGCCTCCGCTTGCGCAGGTCGGACTGGTCCTTCCCGAGCTTCATGGCTTGGCCGCAAGCCGGACAGAAGCGGATGGACCTGACGAGCCATTTGCCGCACTTCGGGCAACGCATAAAATGGTGCAGTAGCTGTATCATACCATTTTCAGGCCCCAGACGCTCGACCCGACCCTCCCACCCCTGGTTCCTCGGCCAAAGCGGCAAGCCTGCCAATCGGCCTGTCGATGGGATACAATGGCCGCAGGCCTATGAACACCATCGAGACCTACGTCAAGAAAATCCATTCGACGCTCCAGGGCGGCGGCACGGTCCGCATCTCGTCGTTCGTGGACGAGCATTTGGCGGCCCAGCCCCTGCTCCACCATTTGGCCAGCAGCAAGCAGATCGACCTCGGCGCCCTGTGCTACAGCCTGTCCCGCCTGGCGCCCGAAGTCCTGAAGTCGCACGAGATATTCTACGGCCTGTCGGATGCGGTGTTCGCGGCCCACGGCCACAAGGTCTGGACCTCGGCCTGGACGGACTCGTCCCCGACCGAAGCCCGCCACCGGAAACGCCGCTTCAACGCCGCCAAGAAACAGTTGGCGGTCTATATCGGAAGCCCGACCGACATCGAAGACAGCGTGACCATGCTGACGGCGCTGTACATCGAGGGCCAAAAAATCAAAGCGCTGTGCAACGCGAAAAAATGCAGCCTGAAGAGGCTGCTCCCGGCCGCCGATTTCCGCAGGTTCGAGAAGCTGCTCGGTCCGCGCTTGCCCGAGTTCGAAAAATTCATCGCCGATCCGACCGATTTCGAGATTTCGCTCCTGGCCGGGACGTATCTGGATTTCACCAAAGCCGTCCAAAACTGGTGGATAGACATCGCGGCGGCGACCAAAGCCATCGGCGAATCCGTGACTTCGCGGCCGGTCTATTTCGTGTCGTCGAACGCCCACTCCCTGATCAATTTGCTGTCGGGCTTCCCGCTCAAGAACGGGCAGATGCTGCGCAAGAGGTACGCGGATTTCCTGCGGGAGAACAAGGAGGCGCTGAAACGCGAAGGCGTGACCCAGGAAAGCATCAGTTTTTTTCTGAACCGCAAGATGGAGGAGGCCGATCCGGAATATTTCCGGAAGAAGCTGGCCTACGAACAGAGGTACGGGCTCTTCCGCCTGAAGCCCCGCCGGACCCTGCAGGTCGACGCCCAGGTGTTCGACCTGGCCAAAGCCGCCGCGAACCCGCATCTCGACCGGAGGCTGGGGCTGACGGCCGCCGAGAAACGCGCCCTGAAGGCCAGCGACGCCCTGGTCCTGAGCATCTCCTACCCGCTGGGCCTGGGCGCCTATCGCATCCTGCGCGAGATCTCGGAGAACGTCTCGAACCTGCGCGGCGTCTACATCATGGGCAAGGCGGCATCGCTCAACGCCTCGGTCGGCGACATCGTGCTCCCCTCCTTCGTCCGGGACGAGCATACGGACAACGAGGCGTACTTCTACAACATCCTCAAGCCTTCCAGCCTGGAACCGTTCCTGCCCAAGCGCTCCATCCTGACCGACCAGAAGGCCGTGACCGTCCGCGGCACCTTCCTGCAGAACGAACGCCAACTCAACCAGAACATGGCCAAGGGCTACAGCATCGTGGAGATGGAGCTCGGCCCGTACGTCAACCGCATCTACGAACTCATGAACCCGTCGCGCTATCCGACCGATGAGACGTTCGTCATCCATCCCCCGTTCCGCTTCGGCGTCGGCTATTACATCTCGGACACGCCGCACAAGAAGGGCGTGACCCTGGGGAACAAGACTCTCGGCCTCGAGAGCCTGGACGCCACCTATGCCTTGAGCCTCGGTATCCTGAAGGACATCATCCAGACAGAGCATCGGAACCTGAGGAGCGGCGCGAGATGATTCAGGCGCCGAGCGCCAAAGCGAAACCGAAGATCCGCTTGACGCCAGCCGCCCGGAGCACCCGGGCGGCTTCGTTGAGCGTGGCCCCGGAGGTCACGACATCGTCGACCAGCAGCACGGACTCGGACAGCGGCGCGCCCGGCCTGACGAGGAAGGCACCGGAGACGTTCGCCGGGCGCAAACCGACGGCGAGCTTGGCCTGGGGCGTGAGCGAATCGCGGCGGACCAGGACCGAGGTTTCGGCGGCCCACGGCACGAACAGCCGCCGGACGAGCCCGGCCAGGACTGCGGCTTGGTCGAACCCCCTGGCCCGGACGCTCTTGGGCGCGGCGATGAGCGGCTGGATAGCCAAACCGGCGGCTCCGGCCCAAGGCCAAGGTCCGCATCTGGCCGCCTGCCAATCCCGCAGGAATTCGGATAACGGAGGCTGCAGCCGGATGATGCCGCGGTATTTGAGCGCCCGCAGGGCGGCCCGCAGCCGCGCGTCGTGGTAGTAGCCGCAAGCCACCAGGCCGTCGAGCCCGAGGCGCCGCGGGCAGGCGTGCTGGGCCTTGCGGCTGCCGCAGCCCGGGCAGAGCGCCGGCTTGATGAGTTGGACCGTGGCGCGGCACCCGGCGCACCACCAGGAACCTTCGGCCGAACAGGCTACGCAAAAAGGCGGGAAGACCGCATCCCAAAAACCATCCGCCCAGCCGCCAGAATCCCCCAGCATGCTCCAGCCGTATCACCCTGCCGCAAGACGGTGAAGGGCGCTTCGGGTTGTGGAAAACAAAAAGGCGGCCGTTCGGCCGCCTTGCTCCAATCGTCTTCAGGGCTCAAAGAGGCATATCTTCCCATTGCATGCCGCTGATCAGATAATTCCCGTCGGCTTGTTTGGCGAACGTGACGTAGATGCGCTTGGCGGCGGTCCCGGTCGGTTGGCGCGGGTTACCGGCGTCATACGTCTGGACCGCCTGGACCTCGGCCTTGAGCGTGTCGTCGCCGAATTTCTGGTCTTTGATCTGCGACGAGACGGCGCGCGTCGAGACGCCGTAGACCGCCCCGCTTAGCGGATGGGCCGCCTGCATCTCTTGCTGGAGGCGCTTGAGCTCGGGCTTGAACGCCTCGGTGCTGTCGACCAGCAGGTCGGAATAGCCGAGGAAACCAGACTGGCTCGACCCCGAACCGACGCGCTCGACGGCCACCCGGGCGCGGTATTCCAAGCTACGGAGCTGTTCGGCTTCAGTCGGTTGGCGCGGCGCCGTCGCGGTCGCCGAACCGCCCTCGGTCGCCTGGCCGGAGGCGGTCGGCCGGCCGGTTTGGCCGGAGCCGGCGGCCGGCAGGTCGCTGGCGTTCGGGACGCTGAACTCTTCGCCGGTCCCCGCGTTCCGCATCTGCAGGAACGGGCTGAACAGGAGATACAGGCCGAGCAGCAGGAGCAGCAGGGCGATCAGGATGACGAGCGCGAGTTTCGATCTCTTGGACATAAGTTTTTATTTGCCTTCCTTGGACAAGGCCTCCTGGAATTCGCGCTTCTCGGCCTCGATCTTGAGGAGCTGGCTCGGGTCGGTCGTGACGATCTGGTCTTCGGTGTACGAGGCGACGACTTGGATGGCGGCGTGCTTGTTGCCGGCGAAGAAGATGCCTTCGCCGCGGCCGGATTCGAGCAGCAGGTATTTCTCTGATTGGGTCAGGAGGAAGACGCGCGCCACCAGGTCGATGGCGGCCGGCGACTGCTTGAGCAGGAGCTGCATCGAGGAGTTGGTCACGATGGCCTGGCCGTAAGGCGAGGTCAGGAAGTCGTTCACATCCTGGGTGATGGTCGTGATGCCGAGGAAGTACTTGCGGCAGCGCTTGACCAGGGCGAAGACGAACTTGGCCGAATCCTCGTGCTGCATCAGCCACCAGGCTTCGTCGATGACCAGGATGCGCTTCTTGCGCTCGGAGCGGACCACGTTCCAGATGTAGTTGACGATGGTGTAGATGGAGATCGGGCGGAGTTCGTCCTCCAGGTCGCGGACCGAGAAGGTCACGAGCTGGTTGGTCATCTTGACCGTGGTCGGCGAGTTGATCAGGCCGGAGAACGTGCCTTCGGTGAATTTCTTGAGGCGGACGACGAGGTCGCCGGTGCCTTCCATGCCCTCCAGGATGTCCTGGAAGTCCTTCAGGATGGGCGGCTCGACGGTCGAGAGGTCCACTCCCGGCACGATGTCCTTCTTGGCGTAGGTCTCGAGCAGCGCGCGGTCGAGGAGCGAGTCCTCGGCGACCGTGAGCTTGCCCAACATCAGGCGCAAGAGGCCCTTCAGGGTGATGACGGCGCTGCGGATGATATCCTCGACCGAAACGGCCTCGCCGGTCGGCCGCGGCAGGTCGAACGGGTTGATCTTGGCCGAAGACGCCAGCGAGATATTGATGTACGTGCCGCCGACCGCGTCGGACAGGTGCTTGTACTCCATCTCGGGGTCGATGCAGATGATGTCCACGCCGAGCATCAGCGAGCGCAAAATCTCGAGCTTGACGGCGTAGGATTTGCCGGCGCCGGACGAGGCGAAGACCACGGCGTTGGCGTTCTGGAGCGAGAAGCGGTCGAACAGGATGAGCGACTGGTTGTGCCGGTTGATGCCGTACATTATGCCGTTGTCTGACGTCAGCTCCGCCGAGGTGAACGGGAAGGACGAGGCGAGCGGCGAAGTGCTCATGTTGAAGGTGATCATGAGCTCGTCGTTGGCCACCGGGAGCGTCGAGTTGAACCCCTGCTCGGCCTGGAAGAAGGCGCGCTTGGTGTAGATGAGCATCGAGCCGAAGGTCGATTCGACGGTGTTCGACAGGCGCTCCAGCTGCTCGAGCGAGGTCGAGTAGAAGGTGACGTAGAAGGCGAACTGGAAGAAGTGCTCGATGCCCTGGGTCAGGTCGTCGCGCAGCTGCTCGATGTCGCGCAGGGCGGTCTCGGCGATCGGGTCGCGCGGCTTGCCCGACTCGGCGTCGCCCGTGATCTGCGCCTCGAGGATGCCGACCTTCTTCTTGAGCTGCTTCAGGATGACGTCCGCCTTGATCGGATAGAAGAACATGGCCAGGTCCATCTGGGCGTTCAGGTTGATGATGGGCGACGACCAACCGACCGTGACGTAACGCGGATAGGTGACGATGAACAGGGTGCGGACCCAGACGTCGCCGAGCCTGACGAAGCTCGGCTCGACCTTCATCGAGCTGGGGGCGATCAGGTCCTTGATCGAGGCTATGCCTTTGCGGTATATCCGTTCCTCCTCGAGGGCGACCTTCTCGGATTCCTGCTGGGCCTTGAGCTCGGCGGCGGTCGGCGCCTTCTTGAGCCCGATGCCGCCGGCCACGAGCTGGCTGGCCTCGAACTTCTTTTCCTCCTGCGGTTTGAATGCCATATGTTTGTTCGCTTACCCCTCGAGCTGGAGTTTGCCGGTCGCGGTCATGCGCTGGTTCTCGAAGAGTTCTGGGTTGTAGACCGTGTAGAACAGCTCGATCAGCGACTGGGTGTCGAGCATCACGGCGTTGAGCGACATCGACTGGAGGCCGCCGGAGACGGAATTGACGCGCAGCATCAGGGATTCCTTGTTCTTGCGGAACTTCTCCTCCGACAGGCGGATGGCCGCGGACGGGACCAGGATCGACTGCAGCCGGTCGAAGAAGCCGCGCTGCTTGTCGGTCGAGGGGTCGAGCGGCACGACGACGAAGAACTTCTTCTGCATGATGTCGCCGGTCTCGACCAGCCATTTGATGAAATCCCGGTAATCCCCTATCTGGCGCTTGAGCAGGTCGTTGCTCTGGCCCTTCTCGGCCTCGCCCAGCTTGCGCAGGTATTCGTCGATGTTCATGCGCCGCGACTGGATGACGATCTGGATCGGAAAGTCCAGGCTGTTCAGGAACTGCATATAGGCCTGGACGATGGCATTCTGCTCGTCGACTGATTTGAGGGCGAAGTTGATGCTCGAAACCAGCAGAACGGCGCGGATGGTGCCGTCTTTCATGACCACCAGGTCTTCCTTGATCTCGGCGATATCGAGATACCGCTGGGACGGGACGCCCGGTTTCGGGCCGGCGAGTTTTTGGCTTTGCATAATTAGGTTCTAGGGGCTAGTAGCTGGGGGCTGAGGATGACCCAGCGCCCAGCTACCAATTCCCAGTGCCTCGCTACACGTCATCTTCCGGCTTATACACGCCGCCGGTGTTGACCACCAAGGTCAGGTCGCGCAGGCGGCTGGAGGGCGGGGCTTCCTTGCGGTAGCTGACCCGGACGGGCGGCGCGGCCTCGGGCTTGATGTATTCGCGGAGCTCGATGTCCAGCGGCCGCTTGTCCCAGACGCGCAAGGCCGGACGCATCACGGTCTGGAGCATATTGATGAAGAAGATGTGGAACGGCTGGCCGTTGACCTTGACGAAGGCGAATGTCCCGCCGAAAGCCGCGATGCCGAGGGCGGCGAAGATGAAATACACGAACTGCAGGAGCTTGTAGCAGATGAAGATGGCGAACATGCCGACCAGCATGATCAAAAACTGCCGGACCGTTATCGGACCGAGGATCTGGTCCTCCTTATCGATGAATTGCGGGACGATGAATTTATCGGGCATGTCCGTCAGTAGTGTAACTTACTGTTGAGCGAAATGACAGCTGCGATTTCGGCCGGTGCGGGCGCGTCCTCGCCCGCGGCGCGCTTGGCTTCGGCGATGTCCTGGACGCTCTTCCCCTGCTTGAACGACTCGCCGACCAGCGAGAGATAGGACTGCTGCAGAGGCGACGACTGGAACGCCTTGATGCCCTGGGTCCGCTTTTCGAACGACTCGCCGCCGAGCGTCTCGAGCTTCTGGAAAATCTTCTGGGCCGCCTGCTGCGGGTCCTTGGCCATGCGCCGGAATTCGGACAACGAGATGGTCTTCAGCTCGTCGACCAAGCTGACCAGGCGTGGCCCGTACTTGACGTCATCGACGCGCGGCTTGAGGCCGGCGGCCAGCGGCTGTTTGACGATCGTCTCTTTCGACACCTTGACCTCGGGACGGGCGGCCTGGACCGCGGCCACGGGAGCGGCGAACGGCGCGGGCTGCGGAACCTTGTCGGCGGCCGGGGCTGCCGGAGCGGCCGGCGGCCGGCTTTCGGCGGCCGGCTTGGACAAAGGCACGGCAATCGGCGCGGCGCCCGCGGCCACGGCCGGGACCATGTCGCCGAACCGCTGCTTCTCCTTTTGGTCTTCCTTCATGTCGACCGGCAGTATCTTCTCGGCCGGCGGCGCCTGCCCAGCGGCCCCGCCCATGAAGCTCTGCCGCATCTGCTCGGCCATCCGTTTCTTCTGGTCCTCTTCCTGCTTGCGCGCCAGGATCTTCTCCTGATACCACTTGGCGTGCTCTTCGGCCTCGCGGAGCTTGCGTTGCTCGATCTTTGCCTTCTGTTCCACCAGCTGCTGGTCGATCTTGAGCTTTTCCTCAGACAGCACCTGGTCATGGGACGCGGCGTAAGCGACCTCGATTTCCTTGGCCAGGCTCCGGGCTTTATCCGGCTCGAGCCCCACGCCCCCGACCTTGGTGTCGCGCTGCAGCAGCTGCTCGACCTCGAGCGCGCTCCGCACGTCCCGCAGACGGGACGAGATGATGTGGCGCAGGCGGTTGACGAGATATTCGTCGGCCGGTTTCCAGGTCAGCGCGGCGTACGATTTTTCCACGACGTCGTCCAGGACAGTCGCCGGCTTGGCCGGCATCTTGGCTTTGATTTCGGCTATCTCCCGGTCTTCCTCGGTCTTGATTTCGCCTTCCTTGGCCCGGTTTTCGGCTTCGGTCTTTTTGCGCGCCTCATCGGCCAGCCAATCCGCGTATTCGTCCTCGGACATGACCTTGACCGAAGCGAGCATCTCGTTGATGGCCTTGATGGTCTTCTCGGCCGTGGCCGCATCCAGGCCCAAACCGCCGAAATCCGCCGGACGCACCAGCACTTCCTTGACCTGGGCGTCGATGCGCACGCCTTTGGCCTTGCTCATGATGAGGTCGCGCAGCCGCTCGCGGGACTGCGGTCCGAGCAGGCTGAAGCCGCCGCGCGTCGCGATCTCGCCGGCCGCGGCCGAATAGGTCATGGGCTTGAGGTAGACCTTGGCGTCAGGCCAACCCGCGGTGCTGACCTGGTTCTCGTCCAAGACCCGCGTCAGCTCGTCGCCGAACAGGTCGCGGATGGGCCAGAACTCCTTCTGGATGACGTCCGTCAGGAGCTGCCGCCATTTGGCTTCGTCCAGCTTGGCCGGAACCAACGCAGCCTTTAACCGCTTGACCATGTCGCCCAATTCCTGGTCGCCGAAGACGGTATCCATGACCTGATCGCCGATGAGGACACGTTCAGCATCCGTCAGATCGAACCTCTTCTGAAGCACGCTCTCGGCGTCGGCAAAATCCTTGGTGAACAGAAAGTTCCTCAGCCCGTCTGGCATCTCGGAGTAGGACGAGAATTTCTGGCGTTTCATGGCTGATTTGATGGTAGGTTAGCCGAAGTCGATTTCCCGCGCCCCACTCTCCGAACCGCCGCTATGCCGCGCGCCAGCTGCCGCGACTTTGTTCTGTGCTATCTGCTGGGCCACTGCCGTGATTTTGGCGTCCAGGGCCTTGGCCTGCCCGGCGGCGGCACGGACCGCCGCCTGTTCAGCCTCTTTCTGGATGGCGGCCAATATCGGCGCATCCGGAGCCGAGGTCGCGATGGCAGGCAAGTTGTTTTGGACGGCGCTGACGATGGTATCGGCAGCCTGGCCCTGGGTCGAGATGATACTGGTGTCTATAGTGGTGATGTAGCGTACGGCCGCACCCTTGGCGTCGGCATCACCGCTTCCCAAGTCACCGATGCGCGCAGCCGTTTCGGTCACATGCGCCTGCTGGTAGGCAGCGCTTTCGTAATTGCCTCCGCGGTCGATGCCGAACGAGGGTGAAGTCGGTACACCCGAAATCTGGACCTGTCCCATGGCCCGCGCCTGATCCGGGGTGTACGACGCCGCTCCTGGCGCATATGCGCCGACTCCGACCGCACGCGTGACGGCTCCGGCCTGGGTCTCGTTGAGGTTGCTGGGCAAGCGGCTGGCCAGTTGTTGGGCTTGGGCCGCATCCATCCTGTTGCCAGCTGCGCTTTGGATGGCCTGCTGGACCTGCTGCCGGCCGCCTCCGCGCTCTTCCACGATTTGGCCGTTCTGCGTCATCATCGCGAAACCTCCGCCGGACTCGAGGCCGAGCGTCATACCGGAAGTCTGACCGCTCGCATTGGCCCGCAAGGCAGCTTGGCCTTGCGTGGTCTGCAAAGCGGCCGCCGTCGCCATCATGGCGTCGCGCTGGCTGGCGCTCAGGTTCTTGATATCCCTGATCTTCTGTCCGAAATCCGGGACCACCGCTCCGCCCTGGACGATTTCCGCAGCCTTCAAAGCCTCCATGCCCACATCCAGGTTGCGGTAGGCCGCGGCCGGTAGATGATCCAAGGTCTGTTCTTTGACGCCAGCCGCAATCTTACCGAGATCGCCGCCCAAGCCAGGATTGTCCTTGCGGGCGGCCTTCACCTTGTCCATCAATTCCGCATCAGCGCTCAGAACCGGGTCGTTCTGGATGGTATCCAACTGCGACGCGACCTCCCGGTCGTATTCCGAATTGGCCTGGGCGAAAGCCAACCTTTCGGCTTCGGCCTGTTCCCGACCTCCACCTTCCTTTTTCATGTAATGTGCCGTCAGCTCCTTCTGCCTTGCGCCAGTGGCCGCTTTGCGGTCCTTCGGGTCGAGTAGGCGACTAAGTTTGGCGGCATTACCAGCTTTCTTTTCGTTCACGTCGTTACTTCCAGTCATCACGTTCTCCGCCTGGATCTGCTGTTCCCGCGGCTGTCCCGCTGTCCGTTTGGACAAATCCTCCTTGGCGCCCTTGAGGCGCTGGGAATCCATGGTCGTGAAAGCCGCCGCCCTGTCTTGGACAGCCTTGCCGCCAGCGGTGCCGAGCGTCCGGAGCAACGAGCCTTCCTTGCCCAACTTGCCCATCTGTTCGCCGACGCCCGACAGGCCTTTCCCGAAAGCTTTGCTGAAGCCGTACTTGGTGTCGAGGGACTTGGCGCCGAAGGCCAGGCCTTTGCCGGCGACTTTGCCTCCGGCTTTGACCGTGGCGCCCGCTGCGCGGCCGGCCAGTTTCAGGCCGCCGCCGATCGGGCCGCCGGATTCCTTGATGCTCTTGGCCAGTTTGCCGAGGGACTCGCTCGCGCTCTTGGACTGCTGGACGGCTTCCTTGACGCCCATGAACAGCAGTGCCGTGGCCACCACGAAATTCGCCAGCTGCTCCGGCTTCGCGGCCCGGTTGAGGAGTTTGGAGGCGTAGCTCATCTCGGGGTCGCTCGGCATGACCGTGGCGAAGGCCTTGTCGCTCGAAGCCACGATGGCCATGGTCAGCCAGAGGAAGAACGCCATGATCGGGCCGCCGGTCAGCCAGGCCGAGAGCTGCTCCCACCACAGGCCCGAGAACCTCGAGAGGCTCTTGGCCAGCTTCGGCGGCAGCGCCCAAACGAAGAACGCCATCGGCGAGAAGATGAGCAGGACCCAGATGGCGATGATGCGCGCCGTCAGGTAGATGAGCATGATCAGGACGATCACGCAGACGACCGACAGCATAGTGACTCCGAACAGGAGCGAGATGAGCATGGCGATCGAGTCGGCCAGGTTCTCCATGCCGGTCCCGCCCTCCTGCT
The DNA here is from genome assembly GCA_964415965.1 of uncultured Gammaproteobacteria bacterium. GTDB lineage: Bacteria > Patescibacteriota > Patescibacteriia > 2-12-FULL-60-25 > 2-12-FULL-60-25 > CAIKNB01. The sequence goes on along the minus strand of CAYQCK010000001.1, from coordinate 252,594 downwards.
TGACGATGGACATGACGCCGTCCAACCCGAACATCTTGACGAAGTTGCCGAAGGCCGCCTCCTTGAAGCCGTTGACGAAGGTCAGCATGATGACCTGCGAGAAATCGATGAGCAGGCCGACCAAGGTCTTGGAGAAATTGATGAGCACGGCCATCAGGAGGAGGCGCGGGACGTGCTTCTTGTAGTCGAATTCCTTATAGCCGATGATGGTCGAGAAGGCGATGATCAGCAGGACCACGATGAAGAACATGTTGACCACGTCGCGGATGAGCGGCCAGCCGGTGGTCACGGCGGCGGCGTTGACGAAATCGTTGTACGTGGCGACGGCGATGAGCAGCTTGACCAGCAGGATGGCGATGACCATGCCCAACACGCACACCGCCATGACGACGGTCGAGAGCATCAGGATGACATACGAGCCGACCGCGCCGCCGATGTTGAAGAAGGCTTCCTGCGCCCCGACCGGAGAGACCCAGGACGAACCGAGGATGAGGGCGACGCCCAACGCCCCGAGGGCCAGGCGCTGGCGGCGGTCCAAACCCGCCAGGCGCATGACGCCGGTCCAAATCCCTTCGCGGATCCGGTCCGAGAAGTCCTGCCATTTCAAATCAATACGCTTGAGCGCATGGCGCATATTTCTGGATTAGTATACCACACGCCCGGCGCATAACTAAGCGCCGATAATCCACCCCGCCCCCTCTCGCCAAAAACCGCTTCCTCTGCTATATTCAGTCCACGACCAGACCCATGAAAATCGACCTCCTCAACCCCTCAGCCGACCGCAACGCACGACGGATCACCCTCATAGTGGCCGCCGTTTTTACTTTAGTCGTGGGCAGCCTGGCCTCGCTCGGCGCCGGCGCCTCATACCGGGCGGCCACCCGCGGGACCAACGTCCTGAACGAGGTCGGCCAGATGCTGTCTTTGGGCGGGTTGCAGCGGCTGGCTTTCGGGGGCGGGAGCGCCGAAGCGGAAGACCCGTTCGCCACCCCGGACGGTCGGATAAACATCCTGCTCCTGGGCGTGGGCGGCGGGAACCATGACGGAGCCCAGCTGACCGACACCATCATCCTGGCCAGCCTCGACCGCCAGAACAAGCGCATCGGCCTCCTGTCCATCCCCCGCGACATGGCCTACCCCCTGGGCAACGGCCGCTTCCAGAAGATCAACGCGGTCAACGCCTACGCCGAAAAGGAAAATCCGGGCGAAGGCGCGAAGCGCACGGCCGAGGCGTTCCACAAGCTGCTCGACGTGCGCATCGACCGCGTCATCCGCATCGACTTCAAGGGCTTCGAGAATTTCGTGGACGCGCTCGGCGGCGTCGACATCAACGTCGAGAAGAGCTTCACCGACAACTCGTTCCCCACCGAGGACGACGGGCCGAACCCCTACAAATGGACGAGCGTCAGCTTCCAGAAGGGCTGGCAGCACATGGACGGCAAACGGGCCCTGACCTACGCCCGCTCACGGCACGGCACCAACGGCGAGGGCTCGGACTTCGCCCGCAGCCGCCGCCAGCAGCTGCTGCTCGAGGCGGTGCGGACCAAGCTCTTCACGCTCGGCACGCTCGGCAACCCGAAGAAGATGACGGACCTGTGGTCGGCGCTCTCCTCCAACATCCAGACCGACCTGACCGCCTGGGACGCGCTCAAGCTGATGCCCCTCGCCTCGGGTTTCAAGGACACGACCATCCGGACCCGCGTCCTGACCGACGCGGCCGACGGCGAGCTCGTCGCTTCCAACGTCGACGGCGCCTTCATGCTCTTCCCGCGCAAGCCCGATTGGTCCGAAATCCGCGCGGCCGCCGCCGATCCGTTCACGACCAAGGAAGAGGTCGCCCAGCAGAACCGCCCGAACGAGCACATCAGCCTCGAGATAAAGAACGGCACGCTGCGCACCGGCTTCGCCTCGCAGGTCTCGACCAAGCTCGAGACCATGGGCTACAGCGTCGAGGCGACCGGCAACGCCACCAAACGCGGCTACGAGAAGACGGTCATCTACGACCTGACGAACGGCAGCAAGCCCCAGGAGCTGGCCAAGCTCAAGAAGCTCCTGGATGCGAACGTCGCCCAAACTACGGCCGGCTCAGGCAAGACCGTGCAGACCGACAGCCAATCCCGCGAGAACCTCTACACGACGGCCACCCACTTCCTGGTCATCCTGGGCGACTCGAGCTTGAGCCTGGTCAATCCGTACGGGAATAATTAAACAGCGAAAGCCGATAACCGCGAGTCGATAGTCGATGGCGGATACCGCTATCCGGCTGTCGACCATCGACTTGTCCCCCTCACCAATATGCCCGCACCCCGTGAACGCAAACTCCCCATAGTCGCCCTGGTCGGGCGGGCCAACGTCGGCAAGTCCACGCTCTGGAACCGGCTGACCGAGACGACCCACGCCATCGTGTCCGACACGCCGCACACCACCCGCGACCGCAAATACGGACGCGTCATTTGGCGCGGCGAATATTTCGAAGTCGTGGATACCGGCGGCCTCGACGTCTCGGCCGCAGAAGACATCGGCCGCGGCATGCTCAAACAGGTCGAGCTGGCTTTGGCCGACGCCGACCTGGTCCTCTTCCTGGTCGACGCCAAGGCCGGCATCCTGCCCCAGGACGAAGCCGCCGCCAAACTCCTGCGCAAACTCGGCAAGCCGGTCGTGCTCGTGGCCAACAAGCTGGACGACATCCGGTTCATGGCCGACGCCTGGAGCCAAGCCTCGATGGCCCTGCGGTTCGGGCCAGCCGTCCCCTGCTCGGCCTCGACGGGACGCGGGGTCGGCGACCTGTTGGATCGGGTCTACGAAGAACTGGCGCGCCTCGGCCGTCCTCCCCTGCCGGCCGACAAGCTCGGCGGCCTCAAGCTGGTCGTCATGGGTCGGACCAACGTCGGCAAATCGTCGCTTGTCAACGCCATCTTGGGCGAAGAGCGCGTCATCGCCACTTCCACCGCCCACACCACCCGCGAGCCGATCGACACCCCGTTCACCTGGAAAGGCGAGGACGTGGTCCTCATCGACACCGCCGGCATGCGCAAGCGCTCCAAGCTCGAGAAGAAGCTGGATGAAGAAGCCCTGGAACGGAACCGCGAGGCTTTGCGCCGCGCCGACATCGCCATCCTGGTGCTGGACGCGACCGAGGACGCGCGCACCCAGGACAAGCATCTGGCCGGGCTCATGGAGGACGAGACCAAAGGCCTGATCCTGGTGGCCAACAAATGGGACCTGGTCAAGGACAAGGAAGAGCGGACGTCGCGCGAATACGAAGCCAACATCCGGTCGTCCTTCCCCTTCCTCTCCTGGGCGCCGATCATGTTCATCTCGGCCAAGGACAAGCTCAGGACCGACAAAGTCCTCGACATGGCCTTCAAGGTGCGCGAGGAACGCCGCCGCCAGATCGCCTACAACGCTTTGCAGAAGCTGCTCAAGACGGTCGTGGCGCGCAAGAAGCCGTTGGCCGAACTCGGCAACTACTCGCCCTACATCCACGACGTGACCCAGGTCGGGATCGAACCGCCGACGTTCCTGATATCCATCCGCGGCGGCAAGCAGACCGTGCACGATTCCTGGATCCGCTATTTCGAGAACCGGCTGCGCGAGAAATTCGGTTTCCAAGGCACGCCGATCGTGGTCAAAGTCGAACATCTGCCCATGCCCAAGCTGGCCGAACAGGAAGCGGAAAAGGGCGGAAAGCGCATCCAGCGGCGCAAGCGGCCGATCGGACGCAAGGGCGCAAGGTACTGATCATCAGGGAAGTATGAAACTCATCCTCGGCTTGGGTAACCCAGGCAAGCAGTACGCGAAGACCAGGCACAACGCCGGTTTCTTGGCGCTGGATGCGCTGGCCGACAAGCTCGGCGTCTTCTGGACGGCGGAAGCCGACTTCAAGGCCGACCTGGCCAGGGCTTTCGTCGGTACCGAGCGCGTGGTCCTGGCCAAGCCCAAGACCTTCATGAACCTGTCGGGCCAAGCCGCGGTCGCGCTCATGAATTTCTACAAAGCCGGACCCGACGACGTGCTCATCGTGCAGGACGACATGGACCATTTGCCGGGCCAAATGAACTTCATCCCGCAGGGCGGCGACGCCGGGCACAACGGCATCGCGTCCATCTTCGAACTGACGGGACGGCGGGACTTCGCCCGGCTGCGCATCGGCATCGGCCGCCCGGACAACAAGGAAATCAAATCCGAGGACTGGGTCCTCGGCGCGTTGCAGGATGCGACGATCAAGACGGCGGAAGAAGCGCCCGACGCCATCCTCGACTGGATCACGCTCGGCTTGCCGAAGGCGATGACCAAATGGAACAGCATGAAGTGAAGCCCGCCAACGGAAAAAAATGACAAACCCGCCGGTTATCCCCGGCGGGTTTCGGTATTGACAGGCGGAGGGATTCCAGGCAGCGGTAAGATAAAACCCCCTTTGTCCTGCCGGCATTGGGCCATTACAGCCGGGATACTTTCGAAATTTCTCCCGTGATAGCCCGATGGCAGCAGGACGCAGGGGGTAAGCTCGCAGCCATGTCTTACCAATCCCACGGCCCCAGTGTCAATACCCGGACGGTTTGGGACCCGAACCGCCTCGGCTGGTTGGGTTTGGCGAGCTTCGACGGTTTCGGCACGCGAACGCTGCACAAACTGGCGACGAGGTTCCGCGGAGACGGACAGGCTGCTTGGACCGTCCGGATATCCGACCTCGAGGAACTCGGCGTCGGGACGGTCGTCAAGGGACGGTTCGCCGAATTCCGCCGCTCGGCTGACCTCCAAGCCCTGGCCCTCAGGCTCGACGAGGCAGCCATCCGTTTCATCCTCAAACAAGATGCCGAATATCCCGCACTGCTCAAGGAGATAGCGGATCCGCCATTCGCGCTGTTCGTCCGCGGACACCTGCGCCGCGACGCCCCATGCGTCGGCATCGTCGGCACGCGGCACTGCACGGGTTACGGGCAGCGCGTGGCCACCGACCTGGCGCGCGACCTCGGCCTCGCCGGACTGACCGTCGTGTCGGGGCTGGCTTTGGGGATCGACGCCGTGGCCCATACGGCGGCGCTGGACCAGGGCGCCGCGTGCTGGGCCGTGCTGGCCGGCGGTTGCGACGACGCCTCCATCTATCCCCGGCATAACCTTAAATTAGCCCGCGACATCCTCGGGCATGGCGGCTGCCTGCTGACCGAATTCCCGCCGGGGACATACTCGCTCAAGCACCACTTCCCCTTGCGCAATCGCATCATCTCGGGATTGTCGCGCGCCGTGGTCGTGGTCGAGGCGGCCGAAGGTTCGGGCTCGCTCATCACGGCCCATTCGGCCCTGGACCAGAACCGCGACGTCTTCACGGTCCCGGGGCCGATTACCAGCCGGCAGTCGGGCGGCACGAACAAGCTGCTGAAGCTGGGCGCCATCCCCTGCACTGGCAGCGCGGACGTGCTGTCGGCGCTCGAAGCTCAGCTGCCGGCCGCGCCGGCCGTCGAGGCGTCGGACCTGCCCGAAAAGGAGAAACTCGTCCTCGAAGCCCTTGACGGACCGCTCCAAGCCGACGACATCGCGCGGCGTCTCAAGCTCACGGCCGCCGAGACGGCGCGTCTGCTGGTGAGTCTGGAATTAAAGGGTCTCATCCAGCTTCAGGGAGGACAAAAGTACGCCTTAACCCAGCGCAAGAGGAGCCCTCACGATTGACAAAAACGCTTGACGCTGGTATAAGTCAAAACTCTCTGCTATCTTTGCCCGTATTCAACGCACGCAGAGGCTCACGCATCCAACCAACATGAAACTCGTCATCGTCGAATCACCGACCAAGGCCAAAACCATCTCCCGTTTCCTGGGCAAGGACTTCAACGTCATGGCCAGCTTCGGGCATATCCGCGATTTGCCCAAATCCAAGCTGGGCGTGGATGTGGAGCACGGCTTCGAGCCTTCCTATATAGTGCCCCCGGACCACAAGGCCAAAGTCAAGGAAATCAAGACCGCCGCCAAGAAAGCCAAGGAAATCCTGCTGGCGACCGATGAAGACCGCGAGGGAGAAGCCATCGCCTGGCATTTGGCGAATGTGCTGGATGAGGACCCGACTAAACTGGACCGCATCACGTTCCACGAGATCACGGAAAACGCCATCAAGGAAGCGCTAGCCCATCCGCGCAAGCTCGACCTGCGGCTGATCAACGCCCAGCAGGCGCGCCGCATCCTGGACCGCCTGGTCGGCTACGAGCTCTCGCCCTTCCTGTGGCGCAAGATCCGGCGCGGCCTGTCTGCCGGGCGCGTGCAGTCCGTGGCGCTGCGTTTGATCGTGGAGCGCGAGCGCGAGATCAAGGCGTTCAACCCGGAGGAATACTGGTCGGTCGAAGGGACGTTCACGAGCGAGAAGGGCAAGGCCACGGACGAGACGAAATTCGAGGCCAAACTGAACGCCCTGGACGGCAAGACGCTCGACAAGATGGCGCTCAAGACGAAAGACGAGACCGACGCCATCATCCAGGAGATCACCGGCCGGGAATTCACGGTCGCTTCCATCGAGGCCAAAGAACGCAAGGCTTCGCCGTCGGCGCCGTTCACCACCTCGACCCTGCAGCAGGAAGCCAACAAGCGCCTCGGTTTCTCGGCCAAGCAAACCATGGCCTTGGCCCAACGGCTGTATGAAGGTCTGGCGCTCGGGCAGCAGGGCCAAGTCGGCCTCATCACCTACATGCGTACCGACTCGGTCAATCTGTCGGACAAATTCCTGGGCGAGGCCAGGGACTACGTCGCGGGCGAATTCGGCGACGCCTACAAACTGGACGAGCCGCGCCGCTTCAAGACCAAGGCCAAGGGCGCTCAGGAGGCGCACGAAGCCATCCGGCCGACCGACCCGACGCGCAACCCGGAGGATATCCAGGCCTTTGTCGAACCGAACGAATACAAGCTCTACAAATTGATCTGGCAGCGCGCCGTGGCGACGCAGATGAAGGACGCGCGCATCCAAGGCACCTCGGCCGACCTCAAATGCGGCCGCGCGACGTTCCGCGCCACGGGCCAGAGCGTGCTCTTTGACGGCTACCTCAAGCTCTATCCCGACCAGGACAAAGACAAATTCCTGCCGACGCTGAAAGAGGGCCAGACCGTCGAAGCATTGGAGATCGCGGGCAAACAGCACTTCACCGAACCGCCGCCGCGCTTCACCGACGCCTCGCTGGTCAAGGCGCTGGAAGAGGCCGGCATCGGCCGGCCGTCGACCTACGCCCCGACCATCTCGACCATCGTCGAACGCGAGTACGTGGAACGGGACGACAAGAAGCGCCTGGTGCCGACCGAGATCGGCATGTCCGTGACCGACCTCCTGGTCCAGTATTTCCCTAACATCGTGGACTACGATTTCACCTCGAAGATGGAGAATTCGCTGGACCTCGTCGCCGAAGGGAAAATCGAATGGCGGCCGCTCCTCGAGGCGTTCTACGGGCCGTTCCACACCGTGCTGAAGAGCAACGAAAGCGTGCTGGACAAGGCCGACGAAGCGCTGGCCGAAGGCGTCGTCTGCGACAAGTGCGGCAGCGCGATGACGGTCAAGCGCGGACGCTTCGGGAAATTCCTGGCCTGCACCAACTATCCGGAATGCAAAGGGACCAAGCCTTTGCCCGGCGAACAGAAACGCGCCGAGCCCGAGATGACGGACGAAAAATGCGAGCTGTGCGGCGCGCCTATGGTCAAGAAAATCGGGCGCTTCGGGCCGTTCCTCTCGTGCTCGCGCTATCCCGACTGCAAATCCATCAAGAACATCGAAAAACCCGTGAATGACGAGAACGGCCAACCGGTCAAATGCCCGAAATGCAAGGAAGGCAACATCATCGAGCGCATGTCCAAGAAGCGCAAGATTTTCTTCTCCTGCAACCGCTACCCGGCCTGCGACCAGGCATTCTGGGATCGGCCGACCGGCGAACCTTGCCCCGAGTGCGGCTACGCCACGCTCACGGCCAAAGGCTCGAAAATCGTCTGCCCCAACGAAGGCTGCGGCTACAAACGTTCGAAAGAGTGACGAGACATCAAAAAAAAGCCGCCTGACGATCAGGCGGCTTTTTTGGTCGGCCTTCCCCCGGCAGACTTTCCCGTCTTGACCTTCTCGATGATGAATTCAGCGGCTTTGCCTGGCGCCTGGGCCGCTTCATGCAGGGCGCCGATCATATCCGTATCAGACCCTCCGTGCATCAGATCGACCAAAGTGGAGACGCCCTTGCTTATCCCCTCCCCGGCGATATCTGCCGCGGTCTTCGCGCCGGACGCCAATTTATCCTCCACCAGCTCTTGGCCATGGCCAGCCACGCCGTATTCTCCGACGTCCGGACCAAGATTCTTCTCCTGCTCTTTGGCCTTGGCGGCTTTCGCGAGGTTCTCCGCACCCAGTTTCAAGCCCGCGATGCCCGCGTTAATTTCCAGGCCCAGCTTGTCTATGTCCTCGGTCTGTTTGTTCTGCCACGCCAGCGCGTTCTGGTATTCATTGCTTTGGCTCTCGAGCTGCATCTCCAATGAAGCTTTGCGCTTGGCCAGATTCGGGTCGTTCGGGTTATCCTCGAGCATCCGGCTGACCTCGTCCAGGTCCGCCTGGGTCTCGGCGATGCTCGTTTCATGCAGCCCATTGACCTTCATGCCTTCATGCAACGTCTTCTGCATGTCCCATTGCTTCTTCCGCAGGTCGACGAGTCGATTCGCCTCCTTAAGCAAATTGATTTTACCGTTGATCAGGCTGCGCTCGGCTTCGTCTTTCGGTTGGGATCTGACCAGTTCCTGGATCAGCTTGTCGCGCAGCGCATTGCCCGCGGCCGCATCCTCAAGGGCGGATTTGTACCGGCTGCCGTTGTCCTTGTCGAAGAAATCCGCGAAATCGCCCTTGTCGATGGCGAACGCCGTGCCCTCGATGTCGATGAGGCCGCCGAAATCCCCGGCTTCGGGCAGCTTGGGACGTTCCGGGATGCCGAGGCGTTTGAGCACGTACTCGACTTCCTCCCCGGACTCTTCCGCCTCATCCGTCGGCGCCAAATCCGGGTTCTCGGCGAAGAACTGCTTCAAGGCCTTCATCTTCTGGGCCGCGTCCGGGCTTGCGACCGGATCCAGGATCATGCCCAGATGGTCGATGACTTCCTTCAGGTTCTCGACGCCCAAGCCGTCTTTCGGCAGCTTCTCCAGCTGCTCCTTCAGCTTCTTGAAGTCATCCGGCATCGAGTCGGTCAGGTAGCCTTCGTTCTTCCAGAGCTCGCGGGCGATGGAACCGGTCTGGCCGCGGCATTCGCGGATGGTCTCGGCCAAATTTTCTTTGGATTCGGTCTCCACAGCGGCCGAAGATTCGGGCAAGGCACCGGCCACCGGAACTTCTTCCATCCGTGGAGCCTCGGCCGGGGCTGGCCCGGCATCCAACGCCGGTCCAGCGGCCGGCGTGGCTTCCGCGGCCGCCGTCGGTTTGGCCGCTTCCTGGACAGCCGGAACGGCCAAGAACTGCTCCAGACCGTCCAGGGCCTTGTTTATGAGCTTGGCGCGCTGCGCCTCGTCCGCCACCGTGGCCTTCAAGGCGCCGTCGATGGCATTGATCCTTTTGTTCAGTTCGCTCATCGCCGGCCGCAGCGCGGACTGGGCGAACTTGTCCTCGTGGTAATCGCGGATCAGGCGGCGATAACCCCGCTTGACCGCATCCAGATCGCCCTTGGCCGCGGCTTCGCGCAAAGCCGGCAGGCTGTTGCGGATCGCCTCATGGATGGCTTTCAACTGTTCCTGGGCGTCCGCCTCCTTGGCTTCCGGCGCGGCCGCCGGCTGCTCGGCCGATGCCGGAGCTTCGGCGGCTTGAGGCGCAGCTTCGGCGACCGGTTGGGCCGCTGATTCAGCCACAGCCAAACCCGCGACCAGGATTTCCGTATTTACCTCGGCAACAGCCGGTGACGGAGCTTCGGCGGCTTGTGGAACCGCCTCTGCGGATGCAGCGACAGCTTCGGCCGGTTTAGGCGCTTCCGCGGCTTGGGACGCGGCTTCGGCGGCTGGAGCGGCTGTCTCAGCGGGCTTCTCGGCCTTAACCTGTTCGGCGGCCGCGGCCTTTTCCGCTTCCAGCTTTTCCCGCTGCTGCTTGTGGTCAGCTTCCATCTGTTGTTTGATCCTCTCCTGATCGTCTTTCGCCTGCTGCATCAGCTCGTACATCTTGAGCAGCTCGGGATTGGCGGCGATCTCCGGAGGGATCGTATCCGCCGGTTTGGGCGTTTCGGCTACCTGGGGCGTTGCTTCAATTTGGACCTGTTTGATTTCGGTCCGGGCCTGTTCGAGGCGGTCGCCGATTTCGCGGTCCGTCAGGACGGATTCGTCCTGCGCTAAAGAGCCCAACTCCTGCTTCGGATCGACCGTTTGGCCGAATTCCTTGACCTCGACGACGCCGCCGTTGCGGGCCGCCAACATCCGTTCGTCGATGACGTTGAAGTTCCCCTGCTCGATGGCGATGTCGGTTTCGGCCGGCGGTTTTTCGGCCGGCGCCTTTTTCTTGGCCTCGACTTGGGCTTCGGCCTGCAGGTTGAGTTCGTCGGAAGTCGCCATATGGTTGGCCCTAACGATACCAATCCGGCGGGCTTTTTTCAATCAACCGCGATTTCCGGTTAGGCGCTTCACAGACGGCAAAAACCGCGCTAGGATTGGGAGATGGACGCCGCCATCGAAGGACTCTACCGTCGCCTCGAGCAAGAGGTGCTCGGTTATGACCCGGGCGCGGATATGCCCCGCATCCGCGCGGCGTTCGAATTCGCCGAGCAGGCCCATCGCGGGCAGATGCGGGCGAGCGGCGAACCGTACATCATCCACCCGCTCCACACGGCCCTGAACCTGGCCGACATGAAGCTGCCGCAGAACATGATCATCGCCGGGCTCCTGCACGACGTGCCGGAGGACACTCCGGTGACCATCGAGCAGGTCAAGGAGAAATTCGGCGAGGACGTGGGCAAACTCGTGGCCGGCATCACCAAGGTCGGCACCATAAAGTACCGCGGCGTGGAGCGCTACATCGAGAACCTGCGCAAGATGTTCCTGACCATGGCCGAGGACGTGCGCGTGGTCATCATCAAATTCGCCGACCGGCTGCACAACCTCGAGACGCTCGGCGCCAAGCCGGCCAAGAAGCAGTACCGCATCGCGCTCGAGAGCCTGGAGATCTACGCCCCGATCGCCAACCGGCTGGGCATGGGCGACATCAAGGGCCGGCTGGAGGACGCCGCCTTCCCCTATGTCCTGCCGAAGGAATACGAATGGACGAAAAACATCCAGCAGACCGCTTTGCTCAAGCAGAAGGACTACCTCGACAAGGTCATGAAGCTGACGCGCGAGCTCCTGGGCCGGTCGGGCCTGAACTTCACCGACGTCCACGGCCGGGTCAAACACCTGTTTTCGCTCTACCGCAAGCTCCTCAAGCACGACCGCAACATCGCCGGCATCCACGACATCATGGCCATCCGCGTCATGGTCCCGACCGTGGCCGACTGCTATGCGGCGCTGGGCGTCATCCACGGCAAGTGGACGCCGCTCAAGGGGCGCATCAAGGACTACATCGCCCAACCGAAGCCCAACGGCTACCGCTCGCTCCACACGACCGTGTTCTGCGAGGACGGCGAAGTGGTCGAGTTCCAGATCCGCACGGACGAGATGCATTCGGCGGCCGAGTTCGGCATCGCGGCGCACTGGAACTACGACGAGCAGAAGATCCAGACCGCTCCCGGCACCGGCGGACCCAGCATCGACTGGGTGGCCCAGCTGGCCGACATCCAACGCGAGATCTCCGACCGCCAGCAATATTTCAAATCGCTGGAGGAAATCAAGATCGACCTGTTCAAGGACCGGATATTCGTCTTCACCCCGAAAGGCGACGTCATCGACCTGCCCGAGGATTCGACGGCCGTGGACTTCGCCTACCTCATCCACACGGACATCGGCAACAAGTGCGTCGGCGTGCGCATCAACGACGACCACGCCTCGCTCGACCGGACGCTGAAGAGCGGCGACGTCGTCGAAATCATCATCGACAAGACCCGCAAAGGCCCGAACCCGGACTGGCTCAAATTCGTGAAGACGCGCCACGCCCGCTCCAAGATCCGCCAATACGCCCGCTCCAGCATCTCGAGCTGGATAAGTTCGGTGATACCGGGCAAGCTGCTGAAGAAATAAACCGAAAAAACAGGGCGGCCGCCCTGTTTTTCGTTTTCCATGACTTCAGGCATCCTCGCTCCCGGCGATGCGCTGGATGATGGACTTGAGATCTTCGTCGTTCTGGAACGAGATGCGAACTTCGCCGGTGTTGTCGGGCAGGCGCTTGATGGACACCTTGGCGCCGAGCGCGCCGCGCATCCTCTGCTCGGCCGCCAGAAGGTTCGGATCCGCGGACTGGACGGACCGCGCGCGGCGGTGCGGCACGCGGGCCTCGGTCTGGCGCACCGTGAAATTGCCCTCAAGCATGCTGCGGAAGAGCGACAGGCGCTCTTCGTCGGACGGCAAGGAGAGGAGCGTGCGGGCGTTGGAGGTCGAGATCTTCCCCTGCATCAGCGCGTCCTTGATTTCCTGCGGGAGCTGGAGCAGGCGGATGGTGTTGGCGATCTGCGGGCGGCTCTTGCCGGTGCGCTTGGCCAAGTCCTCCTGGGTGAGGTTGAATTCGTTCTGGAGCTGGAGATAGGCCTCGGCCTCCTCGAGCGCGTTCAGGTTCTGGCGGATGACGTTCTCGATGAGGGCGAGCTCGAGCTTCTGCTGCTCGGTCGCGGTCCTGACCAGGGCCGGGATGGATTCGAGCCCGGCGATCTTGGAGGCGCGCAGGCGGCGTTCGCCGGCGATGAGCTCGTAGCGGCCACCTTCCTTGGGCGTGACGACGATGGGTTGGATTACACCGTGGGTCTGGATGGACGAGATGAGCTCCTCGAGCTGCGCATGGTCGAAATGCACGCGCGGCTGGTGCGGGTTCGGGTCGATGAAATCGACCGGCAGGTAGTGGATTTCCTGGGTATTGGGCCGGACCGTCTCGCCGCCCAGGTGCGCGACCGCAGCCGCGTCTTCGGAAGATGCCGGCGGCACGACTGGCTGGGGCGGCGCGGGCTTGGGCGGGATGAGCGCGCCCAAACCGCGGCCTAACCCGGATTGGCGTGGTCCAAGGATCATAATGGATAGCGTTGCATCTCGCTGTCGAGGATTTCGCGCGCCAGGCGTTCGTAAGCCTTGGCGCCTTTGTTCGAGATGTCGAAATGGACGATGGAACGGCCGAAGGACGGCGCCTCGGCCAAGCGGACGCTGCGCGGGATGACGGACCGGAAGATGTTGTTCGGGAAGTACTTGTAGAGTTCCTGGAGCACGTCGTCCGAGAGCTTGGTGCGGTTGTCGTACATGGTCAGGACGGCGCCCAGGACGTCGAGCTCGGGACGCAGGCGTTCCTTGACGAGCTGCACGGTCTCGAGCAATTGGCCCAAGCCTTCGAGGGCGTAATACTCGGCCTGGACCGGGATAAGGATCTCGTCGGCGGCCACGATGCCGTTCAGGGTGATGAGACCGAGCGTCGGCGGGCAGTCGATGAGGATGTAATCGTAGTCGTTGCGCACCTCGAGGAGCGAATCGTAAAGCTTGAACTCGCGGCGCTCCATGTCGACCAGCTCGATGTTGAGGCCGGCCAAGGCGGTCGTGGCCGGAGCGATGCGCAAAGTCTCGTGGCCCGTCGGTTGGACGATCTGGCGCATGTTGACGCTGCCCAGCACGGCCTCGTACACGCCGCGCTCCAACCCCCGATGGTCCACCCCCAAACCGGACGTCGCGTTGGCCTGCGGATCGAGGTCCACGACCAGCACGAACTTGCCGGCTTCGGCCAAATAGGCGCCCAAATTGATGGCCGTGGTGGTCTTGCCCACCCCGCCTTTTTGGTTGACGACGGAAATTATGCGCCCCATAAGGAATCTGATGCGCGGATAGTTTAGCCTGCGACCCAAGCTCCGGCAAGGCCCGAAAAATAGGCCGATATTGACCATTAATGCCGCTTACGGTAAATTGCACGCCGTATCGGAAATATCCGGTACGGGACGACACGGGCGAGTGGCGGAATTGGTAGACGCACGGGACTCAAAATCCCGCGGTCGCAAGGCCATGAGGGTTCGATTCCCTCCCCGCCCACCACACAAGACCGATCGCGCAAGCGGTCGGTTTTGCTTTTCATGAAAGGCAAAATGCGGTATAAATTTCCTCATATGGATTTCGAAGACTTCAAACCTACCGCCGAAGCCAAAAAAACCGAGACCGGCAAGACGGCATATCGCTTCTTGGAGAAAACCGGTTTCCTGAAACTCAGGGAGTCGGACCAGGCCTTCAACGACTGGATGCGGTCCGTGACATTCGAGAAATTCAGCGAATTCCTGACGCGCCTCAACGGCATCCTGCGCAAACAGCCGATCAAAGGACGGTCCATGGACGGCACTAACGTCGAAATCACTTTCGGCATCGAAGACGACGTCTCCTACCTGCCCCCCAAAGCCGAGCAGAAAGCCGGCTTGCTCAAGGAAACCTTCGAGGCGGTAAAGCGGATCCCGGACAACGAAGACAGGGCCCTGTTGATGTATTACGCCTTGCAGGCCATCCACCCATTTTCCGACGGCAATGGCCGCACGGGCAGGCTACTCCATGAGATCCTGACCGACACCGGCAAAGGGCTCACGCAGGAAGGCCTGTCTGAGCTGCTGGACCATGAAGGCGAAGGCTCGGCCGGCACCGGCAAGGGCAGGGACATCTTCACCGGCAAGGCCCTCGAACCGAGCAAAGCCTACTACTACTTCAACCATGAGGCCGCCCAAAAAATGCTCGGCTCGGATTTCTCAAAGGAGCATGGCGGCATCTACGTCAACATCGCCTCAGGCAGCGCGTTCCTGCCGGAAGCCGCCGAAAAATCCCTCACCAGCCAGGAAGCTGCGCAGGCGAAAAAGATCCTGGCGGAGGGCGATGTCCCGAACCTTTCGTTCCGGGCAATCGTCTTGGCTAAATTCCTTGAAGGCAGGCCTGACAAGGGCAAATACCTCTACGAACTGAAGCAGAGGATAGAGCCGAACCGCCACACCGTCCCGGATGACCTGGGGAAGAAGATCCTCGGCATCGACGCCGAAGAGCTGATCCCGAACCTGACGGCCGACGACGCACGCCAGCTCATCGCCATCCACCAGCAGGTCAAGGCCGAATTCATCCGTGCGATGATCGAGACGTTCGCCGACCCGGACAAGCATGAGACTAAGGACAGCGACGGGAAGAGCCTTCCGCTCAAAGACCTCATCAAACCCAAAGCCGCGACGAAGTGAAGCCACCAGCAGCCCTGACGCACGATGACCCTAGACTTTCTCCAGGACGGATTCGAGATAGGCAACGGCGTCTTCGACCGGATAATCCAGCGGGATGTGGAGAAAGGCCGTGCGCGAACCGTGGCATCGCGCCCAATCCTCGAACAGGTACATGGCGTAGTTGCAGACGAAGGCGCCGGCATCGCGGCTTTTGGCGGTCGTCTTGGCGGTCGGCAGGTTGAATGACGCTTTCAGGACCTTCGGACCATCGGGGATGATGGCGCCGCCACTTCTCCCCCGCCGAAAACTGTTATGGGCGACCGATTCGATCGACAATCTCTTGCCGCTCGGCGCCTGCCCGATGCCGATGATGAGGTACGGCTTGGTTTTTTCCGCGGCACGCAAGAACCGCGCAGGATCGAAATCGACGACAAAACACTTTTTGGCCAAACCCGGCCGTGGCCTGACCTTTTTCAGGATCTCCTCCGAAACGTTCTTCCGGAAGCGGCCGAACCTCTTGAAGCCGTAAAGCAGGATGCGCATGCTCCGAGTATAGCAAGGGAAAACCGGCGACCGCCAACCGAATAAGGAAAACGACCCGGTCGAATCGGGTCGTTTTCCATGGTACCGGGGGCCGGAATTGAACCGGCGACCTTGGGCTTATGAGTCCCACGCTCTAACCAACTGAGCTACCCCGGCACGGTCGTTCTCGAGCGACGTGCCCTGGCGCGTAATCCAGGTCTTTTTTTGTGGCGAAAATATACTACCTTGCCCGAAAAAAAGCAAGCCCGGCACCGAGTGGCGCAGGGCTTGAAAACAGCGGTCAATCCACGAGGCCGAGATGCCGGAACTCGTTGATCAAGATGTCCGTGGCCGCGTCCAGCTCGACCCTGGGATAGAGATACTGGACGCTTTCGATGCCGAGCTCGCGGGCGGCCTGGACGTTTTCCGTCAGGTCGTCGACGAAAAGGCAGTCCTGCGGGCCGGCCCCGGCCAGATGCAACGCCTGCCGGAACATGGATTCGTCCGGCTTGAGCCGGCCGACATCGAAGCTCGCGACGACCGCGTCAGGCTTGAAGCCGGTCATCCGCAGGGCCCACTCGAGACGGACAGGGTCGGCGTCGGTGACGAGGACGATGCGCCCGACCTTCCCTTCGCGGCGCAACCTCTCCCACAGCCCCACGAGCCGGCGGTTGGGCTCGAACACTTCCCGGAAGGCATACCAGAACAGCGTGGGACGGAGGTTGCTCCCGAGGCGGCGCTGGACTTCGGCGAAGTAGTCGTCCGGCTTGACCTCTCCGGTCAGGATGCCCCGATGGATGCCCTGGCAACCCTGGGACCCGACCGAGAAAGCGCCGGACATCTCCTGATAGAGGCGCCTGTCGACCTCCGCGGCCGGCAGCTCGACAAGCTCGCTCAAGTGGCGCGTGAACCGATCCAGGAAAAACGGCGCGATGACATTGCCGACGTCGGTCAACAGAGCGCGATACATCATCAAACTTCCCTTCCTTTTGGATTGGCGACTTGGCAAAGGGCGAGGCTATAACCTGACAAAAATATGAAAATCAGTCAAGGCTGGAAAATCCGGATAAGGCAAACAAAAAACCCCCGTTTGGGGGCTCTCTGTTTGGTTGCGGGAGCCGGACTCGAACCGGCGACCTCCAGGTTATGGGCCTGGCGAGCTGCCAACTGCTCTATCCCGCGATGGATTGTGGATCACCTGACTGGCGCAACTATACCTCACACCTGGACCCGCGTCAAGGCGTCAAGCGCCAAACGGGCCGACCTCTCCCAAGTCATGTTCTGGCTCCGCGCTTTACCCCTGTCGGCCAAGCTTTTCCGCGACTCGGGATCGGCCATGAGCTCGACCAGGGCTTCGGTCCAGGCCGCGACGTCGGTCGGCGGCAGGCTGACGCCGGCTTCGCCCACGACTTCGGGCAGGGCCCCGCCGGTCGAGGCGACGACGGCCGTCCCGGCCTGCATGGCCTCGAGCGCGACCAGGCCGAACCCTTCATACAAAGACGGCAAGGCGACCAGGTCGGCGGCCAAGAGAAGGTCGCGGCGATGTTCGTCGGTCGGGGCTTCGATGCGGTGCAGGCGCGAACCACCTTCGGGCTTGTAGGTGCGGGCGGCTTCGAGCGACTTGACGATGGGCCCGAGCTTCCAGCCGTCGCGCCCGGCGATGACCAGGTCGACCGGCCGTTTGAAATGGTTCCGGGCATCCAACCAAGCTTCAAGCAGGACGGGGATGTTCTTACGCGGCTCGAGCGTGCCGAGGTATAGGATGAACGGCTGGGTGACGCCGCGCGCCGCCAGCCTCTGTTTGGCTTTCTGCTTGGCCGCCAGGAGGTCGGGCCCCGCGAGATGGGAGAGGACCGAATCCCCGCCCTCCAGGGTCACCGTCACCCGCGATGGATCGAGCGAAAACCGCCGGACCAGCTCATCCTTGGTGAACTGCGATACGGCCAGGACTTCGGGCGACTTGATGACGCCCTGGCGGAACAGGTTGGTCGTCAACGTCCGTTTCAGGAGCGCCTGGTCGAACCATTCGGGATGCTCGAAGATGGCGATGTCATGGACCCACGGCACGGACGGTATCTTGATGAGCGGAGCGACGGCGCCTGAGGGGGCGAACAGGATCTTGCAGGGTTGGCGTTGGAGGATGCGGCGCAAGGAGCCTCCGGTCGCCGTCTCGAGCTTGGCGATACGGCAAGCCGGACCTTGGCACTCTTGGAAGATGGACCGTTCCTTGTCGCCGACCGAGGCCCGGGGCACGTACAAGGTCCACTGGTGGCCATCCCCCGACGCCGAAAGCATGGAACGAACCAGTTCGCGGGCGGCGTGGGGTATGCCGGCGCCCTGCTCGCCTTCGGCTGGCAGGCACCGCAAGTCAATTCCGATATGCATGTTTTGGTCTATGATATCCGCAGTTCCCGATCGGACACTCCGTCCCAATCGGCTGAACTCCCAGGACCGATATCCCTAGCGCCACTCGTAAGTCTCGAAAGCCCAGTAGGTCAGCGATTTGATGTCTTGATAGCGCGCGAAATGGTTGTCGTTCCCGAGCTCCACGGCGACGACCTCGTGCCCCTCGGCGTCCTTCGTCACTTGGGCCATGCAGTACCCGGCTTCAGGCAACGAGCCGGTCTTGGCCGTGACGATGGCGTAGGGCGGCTTATTGAGGAATCCGCCGAGCAGGAGATTCGTCGTTTTTACGGTGTAAACCTGGTTAGTGCGGCGTCCGCGGACCGTGATTTCACTCAATTTCGCGGCGTCGCGTATCTCCTTATAGCCGCTGGCGCTCGAGATCATGGCCGCGACGTCGGCGGCGTTCGCCCGGTTCCCGGCATCCAGCCCGCTGGGATCGGTGAAGACCGGGCTGTCCAAGCCGAGTTCGACGGCTTTGCGGTTCATGGCTTCGACGAACTTCTCTTCGCCGAGGGTCGCCCGGGCCAAAGCCTTGGCCGAGGCGTTGACCGAACCGACAAGCATCGTCTTCAGCAGGTCGCCGTAAGTCAGCTCTTCGCCAACCTTGAATACAGCCTTGCTTTCGCGGTCGAAATCCTCGGCCTTCATGGCCACGGTCGCCGAGAGGTCGGGCTTGAGATCCAGGAAGACCATGGCCGTCATCAACTTGGTCAGGCTGGCTATGGGCATGACACGATGCGGATTCTTGGCGTACAGGACGCTGCCGGAGGCCAAATCAGCCACGAAGGCGGAAGGGGCGTCGGTTTTGACCCCAAGGCTCTCGACCCGCCTCTTGACCGGAGGCAACGGCTTCACGACGGGTTTGGCTTGGGGCAGGGTGTTGAGGAAGGTCGCGCTCTGCGCTGGGGCTGGGGCCGGGGCCGCTAAGGACAATGCGGCAAAAGCCCCGAGGAGACTGCCTATCATAAGGGATTTTCGTTTTTATTTTGGTTTTCAGCTTCGATTTTAGCATCATCGGAGACGGTTGGCACGCCGGCCTCGGCCGACGGTTTGGCGACCTCAAGTTGGGCCAGCATGTCGGTCAGGACGGCATGGCCGCGCAGCTCCGCGTATTCAGGCAATTCCTCGGCGCTCTTCACTCCCAGATGGTTCAGGAACTCGAAGGTCACGGCGTAGACCGGCTGGCCGAGGCGGTCCTCGTCCTTCTGCTCGACCAGTCCGCGGAGCATCAGGTTGCGCAGGATGATGGATGAATGGACGCCGCGGATCTGTTCGAGTTCGGCGCGGGTCATGGGGCCGCGGTAGCACAGGATGGTCAGGGCTTCGAGCGCCGCGCGGGAGAGTTCGCCTTGCGCTTCTTCGTTGACGACCTGGGCGACGGCTTCGGCCGCATCCGGCCGGGTCACGAGCTCGAAATCGCTGCCGTTCTTCTGTAGCATGACGCCGCTTTGCGAGGCATCCAAGCGCTCGCCCAAAACCTTGAGCGCTTCGGCGACATCCTTCGTTTCGGCCCGACTGACTTCGGACAGGCGCTTGGCGGACAGCGGCTTGGCGGCGGCGAACAACACGGCTTCGAGGGTTTGGTCTAGGGTCATACGAAAGATTCTACGAATGGGTCGTCATTGGGCGGTTCAGGATGGGCGGCGATGTCGATATCCTCGAACAACGAGGGTTGGGACACGAGGACAAAACGCTGTTTCACGAGTTCGAGGAGCGCCAGGAAGCTCGCCACGGCCTCGGTCTTGGTGGCGCCGCGGCCGACGAAAGTCGAGAACGTGAGCTTGGCTTTTTCCTTGATATGGCCAAAGAGTTGCTTGATCTTGTCCTGGACCGTGACGATGCGCTCGAGCGCGGCCTTGGGCAGCTTGAGGAGCGGCGTCAGGCGCAGCACGATGCGCTGCATGATTTCGTTGAGCGATTCCCGGGTGACTTCGGGCGGCGGCGCGAACTTGACCTCCTGCTGCCGGAAAACGCGCTTCGTCCGCGTGTAGGACCTGAGCTTGGAGCGCCACATGGCATCGACCTGATGCGAAACCTTGACGAACATGCGGTATGTCCGCAGCTGCGTCTCCAGGTCCGGCCCTTCCTCGAGCTCCTGGTCCATCAGGTCCGGCATCAGAAGCTTGGATTTGAGGTAGACAAGCTTGGCGGCCACGACCAGGAAGTCGGCCATCTCCTCGAGCGGAATGGTCGGGCTAGCCTGCATGTGGACCACGAACTGGTCCGCGACCTTGGCCAACGAAATCTGGGAAATATCAAGTTTCTCCTGCTCCACCAGCTGGAGCAGGAGGTCCAATGGCCCTTCGAATTGCTCGATCTTGAACGCTAAAGCCACACCGGAATCTTAGCGCAACGGACGGGAAAATGGTAGGGGCAAGGTATCCCGTGCCCCTACCATTGGGAGGGCGAATGATTATTCGCCCCTACTTCTTCTTGATTTGGATATTCGCCTCATCCAACTTGGCTTGGGGCAGTTCGGACGGGGCGCCCATCAGGAGGTCGCGGGCGTCGCCGGTCTTGGGGAACGCGATGACTTCGCGGATATTCGGTTCGTTGGCCAGGAGCATGACGATGCGGTCGATGCCCGGAGCGATGCCGCCGTGCGGCGGCGCGCCGAAAGTGAAGGCCTCGAGCATATGGCCGAACTGGGACTGGATATCGTCTTCCGACAAACCCATGATCTCGAAAACCTTCTTGAGGGCCTCGGGCTGGTGGTTGCGGATGCTCCCTCCCCCGGCCTCGTAGCCGTTGAGGACGAGGTCATACTGCTGGGTCATGATCTCGGAAATGTGGGATTTCTCCATGAGCCACTCCATATGCTCGTCGTTGGGCTTGGAGAACGGGTTGTGGCTGAAGGTCCAGCCGCCGGCGCCGTCGTCCTCGAAGAACGGGAAGTCGATGACCCAGGCGAAGGCGAGTAGGTTCGGATCGTTTTTGTCCTCGCGCAGGTCCGGCTTGTCGCTGCCGTATTTTTCCATCGCCTCCTTGTACGGGATGCGCGGGAACGGAATCTGCTGGATGCGCTTTTCGGGCGCGACCGCCTTGACCATCTCGATCATCATGCCTTCGATGAGCTGCAGCACGTCCTCGCGCTCGACGAACGACATCTCGAGGTCGAGCTGGGTGAATTCCTGCTGGCGGTCGCCGCGCTGGTCCTCGTCGCGGAAGCAGCGCGCCACCTGGAAATATTTCTCGAGGCCGCCGACCATCAGGAGCTGCTTGAACTGCTGCGGCGACTGCGGCAGGGCGTAGAACTTGCCCGGCTGCTGGCGCGACGGGATGAGGAACTCGCGAGCGCCCTCGGGCGTGCCCTTGGTGATGTACGGCGTCTCGATTTCGACGAAGCTCCGGGCATGCAGGTAATCGCGGAACGAGGAGATGACCTTGTCGCGCAGCACGAGGTTCTTGAGCATGCGCGGGCTGCGCAGGTCCAGGTAGCGGTACTTCATGCGCAGCTCCTCGTTGATGCCGGAGGTGTCCTCGAGCTCGAACGGCGGGGTCTTGGACGGGTTCAGGATCTCGACCTTCTTGGCCAAGAGCTCGACCGTGCCGGTCGGCAGGTTCGGGTTGACCTGTTTGGCGCCGCGCGCCTGGACGACACCCGAAATGCGCAGACAGAACTCGGAGCGGATGCCCGAGACGAGGTCGCGCGAGGCGTCATCGAGTTCGGACGGGACGATGACGACCTGCAGGAGCCCGGAGCGGTCGCGCATGTCGAAAAACGTGATTTTCCCCATGTCGCGGCGAGTGTTCACCCAGCCGCTGATGACGACTTCCTCCCCGATGCGCGGGACCGTATCCGAATTCATGATGCGTGGCATATTATCGATAAATGGCAGAGGCACGGCGCGCCGTGCCCCTACAATGACATCAAATTACCTTATTCAATCCGAGGTGGCAAATGCCAGGTCCAGGGCGGCGTAGCTCGGGCCGTTGTCGACCCGCACCTGGAAATTCCCCTTCATGCCCTTTTCAGCCTTGAACCCTTTTTCGCTGCGATACTCGCCGGCCTGCCCCTTCTTCAGCGCGATCGCCACCCGATCCCGAGAGGGGTCTTCGGGGATGAAATAGGCGGTCGCCTTGTCCGCGTTGACCGTCGACACTTCCAGATAGATGGTCGTCCCGGCCGCGGCGACATAGCTGCCGGCCGAAGGTTCGGCGCCGACGAGCTTGAATTTCAGGATATTCGGAGCCTGGGCGTCGCTCATCCGGCAGACGCCGGTCGAACCAGCATCAGCCTGGCGGGAACAAAATAATCCCGGGGCGCAGAGTTCAGTGCCGCACGTCTCCCCGAGTTGGAGTTTGGTTTCGGGCTTCGCCGTCCCCTCGGGGGCAGCCGCCTCGTCCTTGACGCAAGTCCCTGACTTGGAAAAATCCATCCCGGTGGAACACCTGAGGCCGGGACGGCAAGGCAGGCGACTGGGACCGCCGCAAGTAGAATTCAGCTCACCTAGTGCCCCAACCGGTCCGGGCGCCGTCTGTGCAGGGACCGCCGGCGCTTCGGTTTCGGGGGCGCGCGACATGACCGACCATGCCAGCCAGACGACCGGACCCAGCACCAGCAGGACCAGCCCGACGACGCCGAGGCCGGCGAGCATCTTCAGGTCGGTGTTTTCGTTTTTCGATGACATATGTCGGAGATGATTTTACCGATGCGTTAGGCGCTTGTCGAGCGGCTCAGGGCAGGACAAAGACCTTGACCTCGCCTTCAGGCACGGCCGAGATTTCGAGCGAACGCCCGTCCGCCGGGTCTAGGCTCAGTATCCCGTAACCATCGCGCAGCAGCAGCTTCCCGTCGGGGAAATAACCCAACGGGCGGCGCTTGCCTAGGGCCAAGCGCGTCTTCTCGTCGCCGACCGTGAGGTAGAAGCTCTGTCCGTCGTCCGTGGTGTACATCAAGTGTCCTTTCCCGTCCGGCACCGCGACCTGGAAAACCCGCAAATCGTCGCGGGCAGCCAGCATGTCCTGGCCATCCGACGTGACGCGGTGGAGTTCCGACGGACCTTTGGGCGTCGACTCGAGGCCCTCGCCCAACTGCGCCGTGGCATACCAGACGGCCCCGCCGCGCGCCTCGGCATAGACGATATCGTCAGGCACCTGGGCGATCTGGCGCAGCGTGCCGTTGAGCTCGGCCGCGAACAGACCGCGCGAGCTCGTGGCCACGGCCAGCACCGCCAAAGTCCTCGGTCCGATCCAGCCCAAGAGGACGGTGTCGGTCAAAGCCTTGCCCCGACGGTCCCGCAGGACGATGGTCTGCGGTGCCTCGCGGCCTTGGACGATCTCCAAAGCGGCCGCATTGTCGCGCTTCGGCTCGCCGAGACGGGCGATATAGCGCCGGTCCGGGCTCAAGAAAGTCTCGCGCGTGCCGCTCGCCTGCTCCGGCGAAAGGAGGAAGGTGCCCGACCCGTTGGCCGCGTTTGAACCTTCCGCCGGAAGCTTGTCCGCCTCGTCCAGAGCCCAAAAAGCATCCGTCGACAAGCGCTCGGTCTTGCCGGAGGGATAGACCAGGACGACCGAATCCGCATTAGCCATAACGACGGTGCCGGATGGCCGAGATGCCTCGGCAGACGTCGCCGCAGGCGCCGGCGCCGCGGGGGCCGGCTTGGCCTCCGGCTTCGGCTGCTTGTATGAAAGATAGGCAGCGCCCGCGATGCCGGCCACGACCAGCACGGTCGCGAAAATTGCCAGCGGCATATTCGCCTGCCCGCCGGCTTTCACCTTCTTTTTCGGTTGTTTTCCCATGCCCGTAGGATACCACGGGACCAGACTTTGGAAGTAGAGCCGGACCCTGACGAAACGGGCCTAGGGCTCCAACCGGTTGATTAGCCTCGGGAACGGAATGGTTTCGCGGACGTGGTGCAGGCCGCAGACCCAGGCCACGATGCGCTCCAGGCCGTAGCCGAAGCCGGAGTGCGGGACCGAGCCGTACTTGCGCAGGTCGAGATACCACTGGAATTCCTTTTCCGGAAGATTGTGCTCGCGGACGCGGGCGACCAGGGCAGCATAATCGTCCTCGCGCTGGCTGCCCCCGATGATCTCGCCATAGCCTTCGGGCGCGAGCAGGTCGGCGTTCAGGACGCGCGTCGGGTCTGACGGGTCGCGTTTCATGTAGAAGGCTTTGACGGCGGCCGGGTATTTCTCGATGAAGATGGGCTTGTCGTACATCTGGGTCAGGACCGTCTCGTCGTCGGCGCCCAAGTCGTCCATGTCGCCGATGTCGCTCCCCTTCTCGCGCAGGATGCGGATGGCCTCGGCATGCGTCAGCCGGTGGAACGGGGCCACGACCTTCTTGAGCGGCTCGACGTCGCGTTCGAGGAGCTTGAGCTCGGCCGCGCAGTTGTCGAGCACGCGCTTGACGATGAACGAGATGAGCTCCTCCTGGATCTTGAGGTTGCCTTCGTGTTCGACGAACGCCATCTCGGCATCCATCATCCAGAACTCGATGAGGTGACGGCGCGTCTTGGACTTCTCGGCGCGGAAGACCGGCCCGAAATCGAAGCAGCGGCCGACCGAGGCGATGGCGGCCTCGATGTAGAGCTGGCCGGACTGCGAGAGGTAGGCTTTGCGCTCGCCGAAATAGTCGATCTCGAACAGCTCAGTCGTGCCTTCGCAGGCGTTAGGCGTGAGGATGGGCGAATCGATCTTGATGAAGTCGTTCTGGCGGAACCAATCGTAGGTGGCGTAGATGATCTCGTTGCGGACGCGCAGCACTGCCCACTGCGACGGCGCGCGCAGCCACAAGTGCCGGTTGTCGAGGAGGAAGTCGGGGCCATGCTCCTTCTTGCCGATGGGGTATTCTTCGGATCTCTGGACGAGCTTGACCGCGGTCGCTTGGAGCTCGTACACCCCTTCCTGCTTGGGATGCTTGGAGACCGTGCCCGTGACCTCGACCGACGACTCGAGCGTCGTATCCACGGCCGCCTGCCAGGACGCTTCGTCCACGCCGGACTTGACGACCACGGCCTGGGTGAAACCGGACCCGTCGCGGATCTGGAGGAACGCGATGCTGCCCGATGAGCGGACGTTATAGGCCCAGCCTTTGACGGTCACGGCCTTCCCGACGAGCTCCGGGAACTTAGAGATGAGGGTATCCATAATTGTCTGGATACATTAAAAGAAAACCCCGGCCCAGGCAAGCTGCCCAGACAGGGGTTGAGTTCAGTTCAGGCCGAAGTCGCGCTTCCACGAACCGTGGTTGCGATGGCCCTTGTCGCACCGATACTTGGCTCCGCGGATACGGGTCTTCTTCCAGGCCTCCCACTCCTCAGGAGTCTGGACCGTCATGACCCGACGGTCGCAGTCCAGGCGCCTGCCGTCCACGAGCTTGGTGGCCGGACCGAGGGTGATGAAGAAGATGGCGCCGGGATTGTCGGGCAACGAGGCCCGGACCGTGATGCGGTCCTTGGCGCGTTCGCCCTTGCTCGGCTGGCCGGCCGCTTCGGTGTAGGCTTCGCTCCCCCGTTCACGGGCATCGCGCGGCGAGTTCGGCCGCAGCACCAGGGTGCCCTCCTGGGCCATCCTGACGATCATCGCCTCGCGGGCGTCGATATGCTGTTTGGCCCAAGCCTCGAGATCCTCGCGGGTCACGCTCACCCGATATCCCCGGCACTCTTCGACCCTCTCCTTCAACGCCAGGAAGATATCGATCGCGATGGCGTCCCGGCCGTCATAGTCCCGGATGCGGACCACGACCTGGCGGTAGACGTTGTAGAACCGCGCGATGGGGCCAATCTTGCCTTCGAGGGCCAGCTTCTTGCTGCGCCGCCTGAAGGCGACCTGGCTGGCGTTGAGATCGGCGGTTTCCCTGATCTCGATCTCGCGCGGATACGTCGGACGCTTCTTGGGCTGGGCTGCCCTCAGTTCATGCCGCGCATTCGGCGGTTCGACGCCGAAGTTCACCTTCCGGAACACTCCGCCCTGCTGGTGGTTGACGCGTATCTGAACCCCAGGTCTTTGCATCCCGTTTCTCCTTGGTTCCGATATCTTATGGAAAGGACGCGGATGATGTTGTGTAACATAAAAACGGCATTCCGTCAATGCCGCAGCCTGGGCCCGAACCACGCCGGATTCAGGCAAGCAGGGCCCCGACCGCCTCGGCACCCCGGGGCTCGACCTCGAGATGGGTGGATCTCAAGGCCTCTTCGATGAAGCCTGCCGTCGCCCGGAAAACATCCGTCTGCCCGGTCAACCTCCAGACGTCGGCGAGGGGCGCCCGGCGCAGGAAGGAAGCCAACGCCAAGGACCGGACGGGCGTCGTATTCTCCTCGGACTCGCGGATGACCGGCGCGAAGCCGAGGACGTCGAGCAGCTTGAGCGTGGCCGCCGCCAGCATGAGCCGGCCGCGCTCGGGTGACGGTTCCGGCGGCGCCGTGTCCAACGAGGCGTGGAGTTCCTTGACTAACGCGAACAGGCGCTCATCCGCGATGCCCGGATACGTGAGCTTCACGACGAGATCGGAAAAAGCGCCGGCGACGGCGTAGAAGACGAGATTCGAAGAGCGGGACACGGGCAGGACCGAGCGCATCCGCGCCACGGCCAGCTTGTCGAGCGCCGCGCCCTTGGCGATCATGACCTCGACCTCGCTGAATGGCTCAAGATGCCCGGCCTGTTTTGACTTCTTGGACGAAGCGCCGCGCGCGATGGCCACCAGCATCCCGTGGTCGCGGCCGTAAAGATAATACCGCCGGTCGTGTTCGCGATACGGCTCCTTCTTGAGCACGATGGCACGGTCGCGGAGGTAAGGCATGGGAAACTACCTCGCCCTATCCAGCCAAGTCTGCAGGATGGCGGCGGCGGCCAGGTCGTCGCGCTTCCCCTTTTCTCCGGCGTCAGCCACTTGGCGGGCGGCGAGCTTGGACGACAGGACTTCGTCCTCTTCGTGGACCGGCAGGTTGAGGCCTTGGAGCCCGGCCAGGAATTTGCGCACCTCGCGCACCTGGTCGTTCTCGAGAGCCGAATCCTTCAGCGGCCGCGGGATGCCGACCACGATCTCGGACACCAGGTCGCGCTCGATGACGTCGTGGATTTTCCCCAGGAGCGCCAGCGCGCCCTCGTTCGGCAAGACCGCCCACGGAGTGGCTATCTTGGATTCGGTGTCGCCGAGCGCCAGGCCGACGCGCTTGGAACCGTAGTCTATCCCTAGAATTCTCATAATAAAACAATGTCGTCTTGAGGCCTAAAGAAAAAAGCCGAAAGACCTCTCCAAAATAATTCGGTGAAATCCTTCGCTCCGCTCAGGATGACGATTGCTTTTATATTGTCGCCTCATAGCGAATCAGGCCAAGGCGTGAGGAGTTCGCACCCATCCTCCGTGACCGCGAGCGTCAGCTCCCAATGGGCGGCAAGCGAGCCGTCGCGGGTCTTGATGGTCCAGCCGTCAGGCAGTTGTTTGACGCGCCAGTCGCCGAGCGTGATCATCGGCTCGATGGCCAGCACCATGCCGGGCACGAGCTTGACCTTGGGCGCGCGCGGTTCGCGGTAGTTCGGTATCTGCGGGTCCTCGTGCACCGCGTGGCCCACGCCGTGGCCGACCAGGTCGCGCACGATGCCGTAGCCCTTTGGTTTGAGGTATCCCTCGATGGCCGTGCCAATGTCCAGGACGAAGCCGCCGGGCTTGACGACCTCCAGGGCGAGTTCAAGCGACTTCCGCGTGTCGGCGACCAGGGCGCGGGCGCGCGCCGGAGCTTTGCCGACGATGACGGTGGCCGCCATGTCGGTGCACAAGCCTTCATACCAAGCGCCAATGTCGAGACTGACGATGTCGCCGTCCTTGATCTGCCGCGGCGGGACAGGCAGCCCGTGGACCACTTCGTCGTTGACCGAGATGCAGACCGCGCCAGGATAAGCCGGGTCTTCCGCCGAGATGCGGTAGCCCAGGAAAGACGGCTTGGCGCCGGAAGCCTCCATGACGTCACGCGCGGCCCGGTCGATAGCCTCGGTCGAAGCGCCGGCCACACAGGCGTCCATGGCCGCACGCAAAGCGCGTGACAGGATCGCTCCGCCTTGCTTGAGTTTCTCGATTTCGTCAGGTGTTTTGATGAGGGACATATGGCTTACCCGCCATCCCGGCGAAAGCTGGGATCCATCGATGGGTTCCTGCTTTCGCTGGCATGCCGAAGACTTAGCCGAACCCCAGCCGCGCCAGTTTCTTGATGAGGTCGGCGAAGACGTACTGGATCGACTGTTCGGCGTTGATCTGGAGGAGCACGCCCTGCTGGCGGTAATAAGAGGCCATGGGTTCGGTCATGAAATGGAAGGCCGCGAGCCGCTGGCGGATGATGTCCTCGACGTCGTCGGCGCGCTTCTTGAGCGGTCCGCCGCAGACCGAGCAGACGCCCGTCTTGACGGGCGGCGCATCGCTCGTATGGAAATTGGATTTGCAATCGGCGCACTGCCTCCGTCCGGAGAGCCGCCTGACCGCTTCCTGGTCGGATATCTTCAGGTAGATCGCCAGGTTGATCTTGGACAGGCGGTCCATGTAATTGGCCTGCTCGATGTTGCGGGGGTAGCCGTCGAGGATATAGCCGCGGGACAAGTCATACTTCTTGAGCTGGCTGGCGATGACCGCGTTGACCAATTCATCGGGCGCGAGCTTGCCGCTTTCCACGTATTGCTTGACCAGCCTGCCGAGCTGGGTCTTGGCCGTGATTTCGTCGCGGAACAGGTCGCCGGCGCCGATGAGCGGGATATCGAAACGGTCAGCCAGAAGCTGGCCTTGCGTGCCTTTGCCGCAACCTTGCGGGCCGAATAGGACGGCGCGGACTGTTTTTTTCCTCATAAGAGGCCGCAGAAATATAGGATGCCGAACGGGATGCCGGCGCCAAGAGCCAGATACGGCAGGGCCGGACGCGGAGCCAAATCGGCCTTCGAACCGAGCAACCAGGCGCCGCCGACGACCCCGGCCAGGACCAAAGCCCCGGACAGCGGGCCGGATCGGGCCGCCAGAGCGACGGCGACAAGCGGAACCGCCAGGTCCCCGGCACCCAATAGGGCCGCACCGGTCTCCCGGATACCGGCCGCCAGTGAAGCCGTGAGACCGGACCAGGAACCAGGGACGGCCAAGCCGGGTATCACGCCCCGTCTGACCAGGCCTTGGGCCAGCTCCAGGATGGGGCGGCGCGGCGGCCCGGCCACGATATCATAGGCCGTCAATCCGACCAACCCCGCCAAAACCGCCTCGGGAGAGAGCCAACTGGCCAGGCTCAAACCCAAGCCGACCAAGCCGACAAGATAAAAAAGGTCATGCGCCCAAATGCGGCCAGCGAAAGCCTGGAGCAACGTCAGGGCAGAGGCAGCCAACAAAGCCCAACCGACCGGCAACAGCAAGAGGAACGCATACCACATCCCGAGGAACAGCGTGGCCATGAAGACGGCGCCCCAAAAAATCGGCGACCTGACCTTGGCCAAAAGCAGCAGGGCGACGGAGAAGGCGGCGACCAGGATGATGAGATGGCGCCAGATTCCGATCCCGACCAAGCCATCGGCGCCAGCCGGCAGCGGACGCGTCGCGCCCCAGACAACCAAGCCGCCGGCAGTCAAGAAAAACAAGGCGCTGAACGACCTCCGGAAAGCGGCGGCGGCGATTTCGGCAGATGTTTCCCGCATGGTTTGGCGTTGGCAGTATAACAAGAAATCCCCCATTAAAAAGGCCCCACGGTTTCCCGTGGGGCCAAGATTCAGGACGTTCGGCAGGACTTTTCCTGCAAGGCCGAATCCAAGGCCGACAGGCATGCCTCCAGGTCTTCCGCCCCGCGGGAAGCGAGGCGGACGCAAGGCAGGCCATGGGCGAGACAGGCGGATTCGGTCTCGGTGGCCAGGACCGAAGGCAGATCAGGCAGCAGGATGGCGGCGGCATATCCCCCGCCGGAAATCTCCGGAGCGAAGCGCCTCAGGCCGGAATCGACGCCGTCGGCCAAGATCAGTTCGGCGTGCCGGTCGAGCAGGCCGTCAAGCGCGACATCGAAGAGCGAAGCCGTCTTCAATCCGAGCAGCAACAGCCGGTCTCCGCGTGCCATCCGCGACCTGAGGCGCGGCCAAAGATGGTGCGGCCCTCCGCCCCTCAGTCCAGGCGCGAGATGCTTCGCCCGACGGCGGAAGACCTCGGCCTGCGCCCGGGCATTGGCCGCGACATGCCGCCAATCGGCTTGATGGTGCCTCTTGAGTCCCAGGATGCCCTGGAACTGCAGGGCATCGGCCCAGCGCTGGAGCAGCGCGAGCAGACCCTCTGCGTCGAACGGTTCAGCCATCGGCGACCGACGTTCTCCGCTGGCCAGTCGAGCTTCGGCTGCCCAGGCCTGGATGAGCCAGTAAGCCCGGTCGGTCCCGACGGCCAACAGGGTTTTCCAGGTATCTGGCGTGACCTCGCGCCTCAAACGGATGACCGCCAGCTCGGCGTCAGGCTGCGCCCCGTCGCGCAAGGTATCGAGGAAGGCTTCCGTCTGCTGCCTCAGGAGGGCTAGCCGCTGTTCGTCCAAGACGGTACCGGGCGGTTGCGTCACCTCCAGCCGCAAGACGATTTCGCCGGCCTTCAGCGGGCCGGAAGAACGGTTGCGATAACCCACATCCCCGGAGGGACCGACCGTGATTTCGCTTTTACGCATCGATTTTACCCAGCTTGGAAAGAGCACGAAGTTGTCTCAACATAATACAAAATGCCCAATCGGGCAAGCCCGGCATTGGCCCGGATGATGCATACAAAAACGGCCCGAAGGCCGCTTTTGCGATTGGTGGAATTCGACCTCAGTACACGTCGTACTTGCGCATCGTGAGCTGGGATTCGACCTGTTTAATGGATTCAATGATGACCGAAACGACGATAAGCAGCGAGGTGCCGCCGATGGCCAGGAGGCGCGAACCGCCCATGCCTTGGGCCAAGAGCGGCAGGACCGCGATGAGCCCGAGGAAGACGGCGCCGACCAGGTTGATGCGGTTGATGATGGCCTGGAGGTAGTCGGCCGTCGGCTTGCCCGGGCGGATGCCCAGGATGAAGCCGCCCTGCTTCTGCAAGTTCTCGGCGATGCGGTCCGGATGGAACACGACCGAGGTGTAGAAGAAGGTGAACAGCACCACCAGCAGGAAATACGACACGCCGTAGACGACCTGGTTCTGGAGCACGTTGATGACCGCCTGGGCAGCCTGGGCGAGCCAGGGCGAGCGGGCGTGGATGAAGAACTGGGCCACGACCGACGGCAACAGCATGATCGAGATGGCGAAGATGATCGGGATCACGCCGGCCATGTTGACGCGCAGCGGCAGATGGGTGGCCACGCCGCCGGTCGAACCGGTGCCGTGCACCTGGCGGGCGTACTGGATCGGGATGTTGCGCTGGCCCTCGGTGATGAACACGACCCCTAGGATGGTCAGGATGGCGATGATGCCGTAGGCGACGTAGGTGATGAGCTGCGACGGGTCGTAGGTCATGACGAGTTGGCCGAACGACGTCGGCAGGCTCGCCAAGATGCCGGCGAAGATGAGGAGCGAGAGGCCGTTGCCGACCTTCTTCTCGGACATGAGTTCGCCGATCCACATCAGGAACACGGTGCCGGCCGTGACGGTCGCCACGATGGCCACGATGTGGAGCGTGTCGGTCTTGGTCAGGATTTGGAGCTGCGACTGCTTGAGCAGCTGAATCAAGGCGAGCGACTGGAGCATGGCCAACGGCACGGTCAGATAGCGGGTCCACTGATTGATGCGCTTCTGGCCCGATTCCCCGTCCTTCTGGATCTCCTCAAGCCGCGGGATGATCATGCCGAGGAGCTGGAAGATGATTGAAGCCGTGATGTACGGGGCGACGCCCAGGGCCACGATGGCGAAGTTGCTCACCGTGCCGCCGGAGAACAGGTTGAGCATGCCGAGCACCTGGTTAGCCTGGAAAAACCGGCGCAGGGCTTCGACGTCGATGCCGGGCAACGGGACGTGTGAGGCGAACCGGAACAGGACCATCATGACCAGGACGAACAGCAGGCCGTTTCGGACGTCTTTGGTGTTCCAGATTTGTTGGAGTTTTTCCCACATATATGGGTAATCGGTAGTGGCGAATGATCATTCGCCCGTACATGGTCTATAAGTCGATAGTCCGAAGTATACCCGAACTACGAGCTACCAGCTACGAGCTATTTCTTGGCCTTGGCCTTAGCCTTCTTCTTGCGCGGCACGACGAACGAACCTCCAGCCTTCTCGACCGCGGCCTTGGCCGTGGCGGACGCCAGGACATTCACGAAATTGAGGGGCTTGTCGATGGCCGCGGCGCCGACCAGCTTGGCGCGGGTCGTGAGCTTCGGCACCAGGCCCTTGGCCTTGAGCGCCTTTATGTCGATCTTCATGTCGGCGCCGAAGGCCTTGGCCACCGCCTCGAGTTTGACGGTCGCCGGCTTCAGGTAGCGGCTCTGGAAGCCGCGCAGTTTCGGCATGGACAAAACCAAGGCGCGCAGACCCATGGTCTTCAGTTTGTTGCGGCCGCCGGAACGGGCGCGCTGGCCCTTGGTGCCTTTGCCAGCCGTCTTGCCGCGGCCCGAGCCTTCGCCGCGCCCGACGCGGAACCCCTTGGGTCGCGAGCCGGGAGCCGGTTTGATGGTGTTGAGTGAGAGGGTCATAGGGTTGGACCGTTAGGCCTCGGTCGGCTTGTCGGCCGGCCTGTCGGCCTCGACCGCCGCCTCGGATTTAGCCCGGAGCTGCAGTTTCTTGAGCGCGATGAACGTCGCCTTGACGTTGTTTATCTTGTTGCTGGAACCCAGGATCTTGGAGACCACGTTGGGCACGCCAGCGAGCTCGAGCACGACGCGGACCGCGCCGCCAGCCTTGATACCGGTGCCTTTCGGGGCCGGCTTGAGCAGCACGCGCGCCGCGGCGAACTTGGCCTCGACCGGATGCGGGATCGTGTCTTTGGAGAGCGGCACAGTGATGAGCGCCTTGCGCGCCTGGGTCGTGGCCTTTGAAGTGGCCAACGCCACGTCCACGCCCTTGGCCAAGCCGAATCCGACCCGGCCCTTGCGGTTGCCGATGACGGTCAAAGCGCGGAAGCGCATGCGCTTGCCGCCCTTGGTCACGCGGGTCACGCGAGCGATCTCGAGGTTCTTCTCTTCGTAATCCGATTCGACCGGCACGTCGCCGGGCTTGCCGCGTCCGCCGCCCGGACCGCGTCCGCCGCGTCCGCCGCCCGGACCACCACGGCCCGGACCACCCGGTCCACGACCACGGAATCCGCCCGGACCACCCGGTCCACGACCACGGAATCCGCCCGGACCACCGGCCGGCCTATTGCCGGCTGGCGCCGCGGGCTGTTGCGTCTTGTTCTCTTCGGTCATAGCTGTAGGTTAAAACTTAAGCCCAGCCTCGCGGGCACCTTCGGCCAGCGCCTTGACGCGGCCATGGAATTTCTTATCCCGACGGTCGAAGACGGCCGCTTCGATCTTCTTGGCCTTGGCTTTCTCGGCCAAGAGCTTGCCGACCTCGCTCGCCTGCTCCGTTTTCTTGAGCTTCTTGTCCTTGAGTTCGCTGTCCGAAGCGGCGGCCAAGGTCTTGCCCGACCGGTCATCGATGAGTTGGGCGTAGATATGGCTGAGCGTGCGGCGCACGGCCAAACGCGGCCGTTCGGCGGTGCCCGAGATCTTCGCCCGGACGCGCACGATGCGGCGCTGTTTGGCTTCCGATTTCTTGATGTCTTTCTGCATAGCGTTTGGGTTACGCGGATTTGGCCGCGGCCTTGCCAGCCTTGCGGCGGATGACCTCGTCCGTGTATTTGATGCCCTTGCCCTTATACGGCTCGGGCGGCTTGATGCGGCGGATGCGGGCGGCGGTCTCGCCGACCAACTGTTTGTCGATGCCGCTCAAGGTGACGATCTGCTTGTCGACCTTGGCCTCGATGCCCTGGGGCAATTCGAATTTTACCGGGTGCGAGAAGCCGACCTCGATGTTCAAGGCGTTCCCCTGGAGCGCGACCTTGAAGCCGACGCCGACGAACTCGAGGGATTTCTCGAACGGCTTCTGGACGCCCTGGACGGCGTTGGCCAAAAGCTGGCGCATGAGGCCCCACAGGGCCTTATGCTTGGGCAGCTCAGGGTCGGCGACGGTCACGACCAGTCCCTTGGGTTCCCCTTCCAGCGCGACTTTGACCGCCGGATGGAGCTCCACTTTGAGCGTGCCCTTCGGTCCTTTGACGGCCACGTCGGACGCGCCGAGGGTGGCCTCGACGCCGGCCGGCAGGACGATGGGTTTCTTTCCGATGCGCGACATATTAGTAGACTTGGCAGATTATCTCGCCGCCGAGCTTGCGCCGCCGGGCCTCCTTGTTGGTCATGACGCCGGCAGAGGTGGAGACGATGGCGAGCCCGATGTCGGACAGGACGCGCGGCAGCTCGTCGGCCTTGCGGTAGACGCGCAAGCCCGGTTTGGAGACGCGGTCGATGGCCCGGATGGCCGGCTGTTTTCCATGGTACTTCAAGACGACGGTCAGGACCTTCTTGGCCCCCTCCGTGCGTTCCGCCACGGCCGACAGGTAGCCCTCGCGCTCCAGGATCTTGGCCACGGTGAACTTGAGCTTGGAGGAAGGCAGTTCGACGGTCTCATGGCGCGCCGTTTGCGCATTGCGCACGCGCGTCAGGAAGTCTGCGATAGGATCGGTATGCATAATGTTTACCAGCTAGACTTGGTTACGCCCGGCAATTCGCCGCGGTTGGCGAGCTCGCGGAAGCAGATGCGGCAGATGCCGAAGTACCGCATGTAGCCGTGCTTGCGCCCACAGCGCCAGCAGCGCCGCACCTCGCGGGTGCTGTGCTTGGGCTTGGTGAGCGAGCGGAGTGATTTGCTGATTTGTGCTTCAGTTGCCATAGCGTTTAGTCCTTAAAGGGGAAGCCCAAGGCCTTGGCCAAAGCCACGCCGCGGTCCTTCTTCCCGGCCGTGGTCGTGAGGGTGACCTGGAGGCCGTGCATGCGCTCGACTTCATCCGGCTTGATCTCGGGGAACGGCAGGAACTCCTTGAAGCCGACCGAGAGGTTGCCGGTGTTGTCGACGAGTTTGGAGCTGATGCCGCGGAAGTCGCGGATGCGCGGGAAGGTGACATTCAGGAGCTTGTCCAGGAAATCCCACATCCGGGGGCCGCGCAGGGTGACGCGCAGGCCGACCACCATGCCTTGGCGGATCTTGAAGTTCGAGATGGATTTCTTGGCCTTGGTCTTGACCGGACGCTGGCCCGTGATGCGCGTCAAGACGCCCTCGGCGGTCTCGAGGAACTTGGCGTCCTTGTTGGTCGGCGAGATGCCGGCCGCGACCGTGACGTGCGAAACCTTAGGCAGGGCCATGGGGTTCGTGATCTTCAGGTCGCGCATGAGCTGCGGCTGGATCTCTTTGGTGTAGCGTTCTTTCAGGGTCATACGTTTAGGCTTTGGGCTTGTCGTCGTGCCGGACCGGGCTGCCGGAGGCGTCGAGCGGCATGACGTTCGAGGCGTGGATAGGCATCGAGAACTCGACCACCTGGCCCTTCTGCCCCGACTGCCGGGAGCGCAGATGGCGCTTGGTCTGGTTGACGCCTTCCACCACCACGCGATTGAGGTCGGGGAAGACCTGCACGACCTTGCCGGTCTTGCCCTTGTCTTTTCCGGCGATGACCTTGACGGTGTCGCCGGCTTTGATGCGGAGTTTCTTCATAGGCTTAGACGACCTCAGGCGCGAGCGAGATGATCTTCATGAAGCCGCGGGTGCGCAGTTCGCGCGCCACCGGGCCGAAGATGCGCGTGCCCTTCGGTTCCTTGTTCTTCTGGTCGATGATGACGGCGGCGTTGTCGTCGAAGCGGACATAGGTGCCGTCCGGGCGGCGCGTCTCCTTGTGGACGCGCACCAGGACCGCATGGACCACGTCCGACTTCTTGACCAAGCCGCGCGGGTCGGCTTCCTTGACCACGCAGGTCACGATGTCGCCGAGGCCGGAAGTCCGGCGCTGGTAACCGCCGTGCAGCCGGATGACCTGGAGCTTTTTGGCCCCGGAGTTGTCGGCGACGGCGAGCATTGTTCGATGCTGAACCATAGTGTTGGATCCCCAATCACCGATTTCCGAGGCCCAAACTGAACCTAGCCGACGGACCCTGGGTCCGGGCCGTCATTTGGCTATCGGAATTTGGCGATTGGGATTTCATGCTGTTAGCTTTGGGCCGGCTTTAGGACCTCGATGAGGCGCCAGCGCTTGTCCTTGGAGATCGGGCGCGTCTCCTCGACCGAGACGAAGTCCCCGACCTTGGCCAAGCCCTTCTCGTCGTGCACCTTGAGCTTGGTCGACACGGTGCGGTACTTGCCGTATTTCTCGTGCGGCACGCGGCGATCGATCTGGATGACGCAGGTCTTGGCCATCTTGGTCGAGACCACGCGGCCTTCGAGGCGCCGACGGGCGGCCGTTTTGCTGGTGGGTTGGGTGGTCATAATTATTTGGCGGTTTCGGCCGCGACCTTGAGCAAGGTCTTGACGCGGGCCAGGTCGCGGCGCTTGTGGCGCAACTCGCGCACGTTGCGCGTCTGGCGGGTGCGGACCGTGGACCGCAAGTCGCGGATGTCGCCGGTCAGCTCGGCGGCCAAGGCCTTGAGCTCCGCCGGCGTCTTCTGCCTGAGTTCTTTGGCGTCCATATTAGTCGGTGGTTATGTATTTGGCCTTGCACGGCAGCTTGTAGGCGGCCAGCTCCAAGGCTTCCTTGGCTTTGTCGGCCGGGATGCCGTCCATCTCGAACATGACTGTTCCGGGGCGGACCGGAGCGACGTAATGGTCGACCGCGCCCTTACCGGCGCCCATCGGGGTCTCGTTGCCTTTCATGGTGATGGGCTTGTCCGGGAAGATGCGGATCCAGATCTTGCCGCCGCGCTTGGTGTAGCGCGTCAGCACGCGGCGGCACGCCTCGATCTGCCGGGAGCTCACCCAGGCCGAGGTCGTGGCCTTGAGGCCGTGGGCGCCGAACGCCAGCTCGATCTTGGTGCTGGCGGTGCGGATCATGCGGCCGCGGCCCTTATGCCATTTGCGGTGTTTGACTTTCTTGGGGATCAACATATGCGTGAGGCGTTAGGCGGCCGGGGCGGCGTTAGTCCGGCTGTCGGCCGGGAAACGGTCGCCTTGCGGCGGACGGCGGCCTCCCCGATCGCCAGGGCGGCTCGGACGTCCGCGATCGCCGCGGTCCCGGGCCGTGGTCGTCGGCTGGTATTGGGCCAACCGGTCCTGTTCGAAGATGTCGCCGCGGTAAATCCAGACCTTGACTCCGATGCAGCCGGCCATGGTGTGGGCGCTATCGTTGTAATAATCGATGTCGGCGCGCAGGTTGGTGAGCGGGATCTTGCCCCAGCCCAGCCATTCGCGGCGCGCGATCTCGGCGCCGTTGAGGCGGCCCGAGACGGCGATCTTGACGCCCAGGGCGCCGGCTTTCTTGACGCGCTCGATGGCCATCTTGAGCACGCGGCGGAACGGCATGCGGCGTTCCAGGTCGGAGATGACCTGCTGGCAGACGATCGTGGCCTCGAGGGCCGGCTTGCCGATTTCGGTGACGTTCAGCTGGAACTGGATCTTCTTGCCCGGGAAGAATTCCTTGAGGAATTTCTTCTTGAGGTCTTCGATGCCCGAACCGGAGCGGCCGATGACGAGACCCGGTTTGGCGGTCGAGATGCTGATCTCGAGCGCGCCGCGCGAGCGGTTGATGACCACCTGGCTGACGGCCGCGTCCTTGAGCGCCTTCTTGAAGAAGTCGCGGATGGCCAGGTCCTGGCGGAGCTGGGTGCGGTAGGCGTCGTCGCGGGCGAACCAACGGGACGGCCAGGTCGTGGTCGTGCCGATGCGGAAGGATTTAGGATGTACTTTATGACCCATAAGTATTTCGGGTTAGGCGGCCGGGGCGGCAACCGGCTTCTTGGCTTTGGCTGCGCGCGGCTTCTTGGCCGGCTTGGCTTTGGCCTTGGTTTTCGCCGGCTCGTCGGTCAGGACGATATTGATGTGCGTCTGGCGCTTGCGGACCATGACGCCGCTGCCCATGGCGCGCGGGCTGGTGCGCTTGAACATCGGACCGCCATCGGCGGTGATGGCCTGGATGCGCAGGTTGGAGGCGTCCAGCTTGAAGTTGTGCTCGGCGTTGGCGATGGCCGACTTGAGCAGCTTCAGGACCGGCCGGGCCGGGGCCTGGCGGCAGAACTGCAGGCGCAGCTCGGCTTCGGCGACGGGCAGGCCGCGGACCAGGTCGACGACCAGGCGGACCTTGCGGGGAGCCATGCGGAGGTTGCGGAGTGAGGCTTTGACTTCCATATGCGTCATTTCTTAGCCGGCGCGGCAGGCGCGGCGGCCGGGGCGGCCGCAGCGGCGCCCTCGATGGTTTTCTGCATCTTGCCGCCGTGGCGCGAGAACTTGCGCGTGGGCGAGAACTCGCCGAGCTTGTGGCCGACCATGTTCTCGACGACGACGACCGGCACGTGGACCCTGCCGTTGTGCACGGCGAACACGAAGCCGACCATCTCCGGAGTGATGGTGGACGCCCGCGCCCAGGTCTTGACCGGGGTCTTGTCGCCCGGCTTGAGCTTGGCCACCTTGGCCATGAGCTTCGGGTCCGTGAACGGACCTTTTTTGAGACTTCGAGACATAGTGGTTTATTTGGCTTTCTTCCTGTTGCGGCGCTCCAGGATGAGCTTATCGGAGCCGCGGTTAGGCTTGCGGGTCTTGACGCCCAGGGCGTGCTTGCCCCACTTGGTCTTGGCGTACTTCATGCCGATCGGGTGCTTGCCTTCGCCGCCGCCGTGCGGGTGGTCGACCGGGTTCATGACCTTGCCGCGGACCGTCGGCTTGATGCCGCGCAGGCGCATGCGGCCGGCCTTGCCCCAGCGGACGAGGTGCCAGTCGGGATTGGAGACGGTGCCGATGGTGGCCAGGCAGTCCTGCGGCACGTTGCGCATCTCGCCCGAGGGCAGGCGCAGCGTGGCGAAGCGGCCTTCCTGGGCCAGGAGCTGGATGGAGTTGCCGGCGCCGCGCGCGAGCTGGCCGCCCTTGCCGGGCTCGAGCTCGACGCAATGGACCATCATGCCGACCGGGACCTTGCTGAGCGGCAGGCGGTTGCCCACCTTGACCTC
This sequence comes from uncultured Gammaproteobacteria bacterium, assembly GCA_964415965.1. Lineage (GTDB taxonomy): Bacteria > Patescibacteriota > Patescibacteriia > 2-12-FULL-60-25 > 2-12-FULL-60-25 > CAIKNB01. The sequence continues at coordinate 213,338 of CAYQCK010000001.1, read as the reverse complement.
GGCGTCGGTCTTGGACGAGACGATGGTCTCGCCGACCTTGAGGCCGTCCGGGGCCACGATGTAGCGCTTCTCGCCGTCCTTGTAGACCAGGAGCGAGATGCGGGCGCCGCGGTTCGGATCGTACTCGATGGAGTCGACGCGCGCCGGGATGTCGTATTTCTCGCGCTTGAAGTCGACGATGCGCACGTATTGCTTGACCCCGCCGCCTTTGTGGCGGACCGTGATCTTGCCGCCGGTGCGTCCGGCGTATTCCTTGCGGCTCACGATAAGGGACTTCTCGGGCTCGTCGCGGGTGATGTCGGAAAAATCCTGGACCGACGAGATGCGGCGCCCCTTGGTGACCGGTTTGTAGACTTTGATTGGCATAGGTTTAGACTCCGACGAACAGGTCGATCTTCTGCCCCTTCTGGAGCTCGACCAAGGCCTTCTTCCAGCGGTTGCGGCGGCCGATTATGCGGCCGCGGCGGACCTCTTTGCCGATGCCGCGCAGGGTGTTGACGCTCTTGACCTTGACGCCGTAGAGCGCCTCGACGGCCTTGCGGATCTCGACCTTATTGGCCGTGACCGGGACGTCGAAGACGTAGCGGCCGGCGGTCGAGAGGACAGCCGATTTCTCGCTGATGCGCGGGGTGATGGCGACGACGTCGATGCGCTTGCGCGAGGTCTTCTGCGGCTGCAGGACAACGCCCGCGGCCTCTTCGGTCTCGGTCGCGACGGTCTTCTGTTCGGTCTGCTCCGGCTTGGCCTCATCGGCCGGCCGGGACTTCTTCGTGCGGTTGAAGATTCCCATAGCTTAGGCGTTGCGATAAATGGTTTCGAATGCCGGCACCGCATCCTTCAGGAACACCAGTGTCTGGTGACCCAGGACGTCGACCACGTTCAGGGAGTTGGCGGTGACGAGCTTGGCGTTGGGGAGGTTCCGGACCATCCTCAGGAATTCAGGGTCCGGCTTGGGGACGACGATCAGGGCGCGGCGCACGACCGGCAACGCCTTGAGCATGGCGGCCGCGTGCTTGGTCTTGACGGCTTCGGGCTTGAACGCTTCGAGCACCAGGAACTTGCCGCTCTCGGCCTTGTCGCTGAGCGCCATGAACAGCGCCTTCTGCCTGACCTTGCGGTTGACCTTGACGCTGAAGTTGCGGTCGTTGCGCGGGCCGAAGACGACGCCGCCGCCCTTCCATTGCGGGGAACGGATGGAGCCTTGGCGGGCGCGGCCGGTGCCCTTCTGGCGCCACGGCTTCTTGCCGCCGCCGGCGACATCGCCGCGGTTCTTGGTGTGGGCGATCGGACGGCGCGCATTCGCCTGCTGGGCCACGACCACCGCGTGCACCAGGGCCTGGTCCGGCTTCACGCCGAAATGCTTGGCGTTCAGCTCAAGCTCGCCCGTGGACTTGCCTTCTTGGTTGTATACCTTGACGCTTGGCATAGTGGTTAGGCGGTTTTGATCTCGATGATTGAGTTGCGCGCACCCGGGACCGCACCCTTGATGGCCAGGATGCCGTTATCGCGGATCTCCACGACCTTGAGGTTCTTCACGGTCACGGTCTCTCCGCCCATGCGGCCGGCCATGCGGCGGCCCTTCATGACCTTCTGCACGCCGCCGGCTCCGATGGAACCCGGCATGCGCTGCTGGTCCTTGTGGCCATGGCTCGACGGATGACCATGGAAGTGATGGCGCCTGACGACGCCCTGGAAGCCCTTGCCTTTGGAGGTGCCGGTGATCTCCACCGTGTCTCCCGTGGCGAAAGCCGTAGCTTCGACCGCCTGGCCGCGCTCCATGCCGGACGCATCGTCCAACCGGAATTCGCGCAGGACCTTGAACTGCTGCAGGTCCTTGAGATGGCCTGCTTGGGGTTTGGCCAATTTCTTGGCCGGCTCAAAACCAAGCTGGACCGCGACGTAGCCGTCCTGGTCCTTGGTTTTGACCTGAGTGATGGTGCACGGGCCCGCCTGGACCAGCGTCACGGGGATGACCGTGCCGTCCGGCTGGAAGACCTGCGACATCTCGAGTTTTTTGGCGAGTATGAATTTCATAAACTCGAATTAGTTCCTGGCCTGGTGCTCCGCTTTGACGTACGGAGCCGCGGCATAGGCCGCCGTTCATGCCATTCCCCTCCTAGGAACGGCGTTGGAACGCAAAAGCCAGAAGCGCGGCGGCATCCCGGAGGATACGACAGCGCTTCTGGCCTCTCTGCGACTGAAAGGCTTGTCGGTTGTAGGTGGACCGGCCTGACTCTCGCTCTGCAGGGAGGTTATGCCAGTCTCGCATCGCGGGCGAGGGTTCCCCGACGTGCGTCGGGAAGCAACTTACTCCTTGGGGATCGTCTGGCCGGGAACGGACTCTGGCCCTGGGGGCTGGGCTCTGGGGGCTGGGCCGTAGCCCAGTACCTAGCGCCCAGCCCCGAGGGGCTGATCTTGCCTTACATTTTTATCTCCACGTCCACCCCGGCCGGCAGGTTGAGCGAGGTCAGGGCCTCGATCGTCTTGGCGTTCGGGTCGAGGATGTCGATGATGCGCTTATGGATGCGCATCTCGAACTGCTCGCGGGCGTTCTTGTGGACGAAGGTGGAGCGGTTGACCGTCCACTTCTTCTTCTCCGTCGGCAGCGGGACAGGACCGACCACGCGGGCTCCGGTGCGGACCGCCGTATCGATGATGGTACGGGTCGACTGGTCGATGATCTTGTGGTCGAAAGCGCGCACCTTGATGCGGATGCGGGAGGTAGCTTCCTTGGCGGCGGCTTTCTTGGCGGTTGAGTCAGTCATGGTCATTCCTGTCCCGCCCCCCGACTTGCGCCGGGGGACGAGGACTCGATTAATTTATTTGATGATCTTGGTGACGACACCGGCGCCGACGGTCTTGCCGCCTTCGCGGATGGCGAAACGCATCTTCTCTTCCATGGCGACCGGAGCGATGAGCTTGATGCCCATGTTGTTGACCGTATCGCCCGGCTGGACCATGGCCACGCCTTCCGGCAGGGTCACTTCACCGGTCACGTCCGTGGTGCGGATGTAGAACTGCGGCTTGTAGCCCGACAGGTACGGCTTGTGGCGGCCGCCTTCTTCCTTGGTCAGGGAGTAGACCTCGGCGGTGAATTCGGTGTGCGGGGTGATGGAACCCGGCTTGCAGAGCACCATGCCGCGCTCAATCTCGTCCTTCTTGATGCCGCGGAGGAGCAGGCCGGCGTTGTCGCCAGCTTGGCCTTCGCTCAGCTGCTTGTTGAACATCTCGATACCGGTCACGACGGTCTTGCGGGTGTCCGTGAAGCCGACAATCTCGACCTCGTCGTTGATCTTGATCTGACCGCGCTCAATGCGGCCGGTGACGACCGTGCCGCGGCCTTCGATGGAGAACACGTCCTCGACCGGCATCAGGAACGGCTTGTCGGTCTCGCGGACCGGGGTCGGGATATATTCGTCAAGCTGCTTGATGAGCTCGAGCACCGGCTTGGAGGCGGCCTCGTCGTTCGGGTTCTCGAGGGCCTTCAAGGCCGAACCGCGGATGATCGGGGTTGTGTCGCCCGGGTAGCTGTACTTGGTCAGAAGGTCGCGGATTTCCTGTTCGACCAGGTCCAAAAGCTCCGCATCCTCGACCATGTCGCACTTGTTCATGAAGACGACGATGTTCGGCACGCCGACCTGGTGGGCCAGGAGGATGTGCTCGCGCGTCTGGGGCATCGGGCCGTCGGTGGCGGCGACGACCAAAATCGCGCCGTCCATCTGGGCCGCGCCCGTGATCATGTTCTTGATGTAGTCCGCGTGTCCCGGGCAGTCGACGTGCGCGTAGTGGCGCTTCTCGGATTCGTACTCGACGTGGGCCGTCGCGATGGTGATGCCGCGGGTCTTGGACTCAGGAGCCTTGTCCAGAGCTTCGACGCGCTTCTCATCGGCCTTCATGCCGTGGGCAGCCAAAACCTTAAGGATGGCCGCGGTCAGCGTGGTTTTGCCGTGGTCGACGTGGCCAATGGTGCCGACGTTGACGTGCGGCTTGGAGCGATCAAACATTTCCGCCATACCGTTTGGTAGAGTTACTCCCGTGTAATACGGGAATTAAGCGTTAAATATGGATTTTAAGCAGAGGGACTATATCAGACGTTTAAAAACCGCGCAAGCCCCGCCGACCGAGGACGGCCGGAGGCGGTTTCAGGCCGTTTTGCCGTCATCCAGCGGTTCCAGATAAAAGCGTTCATCTAGCGAAATTTCGGCTTCCGCCGGGGGCTGTGCCGGGAAGTCCTCGAACGAGGGTTCGGCGGCAGCCGGCTGGGAGGCCGGATTATCCAGCGGGTAGAGGAAATCCTCGGATTTCGGGATGTCGGCCGGACGGCGACCAGCCGGCCGTCCGCGGCGGCCGTTCGCCTGGACAGGTTCCTTGGGCATTTCACTGGGGGTTCCGGCGATAGCCTCGAACTGTTCCAAAGTCAGGATGACCATGGGCTCACGACCTGCCGGGTCGGTCATGATGACCGGGACGCCCAATTTCCGGGCGGATTCGAAAACGCGTTGCAGAGACATATGGCGCCATATAACAGCAAAGGACGGACCGACGCAAGAGCCTTGACAAAGACAGGCCAACGGACTAGCGTGCCTGCCAGGAGAAGGCTGGGCGAAGGTCTGGTTGCTGGTTGGGCTCACCTCCTTTCTGCGGTCGTTCGAACGGTTCGGTACGACGGAACGCTCGCCCAACCTTCTCCGCCCTTTTGGGACAAACGATGGCCGAGGCCGAGACAGCTCATCCTCATCCAGCTTCGCTTGTCCCGCCAATCTCGGAGAAAACCCAGCGCCGATACTGCCCCCCCATCAGCGCGCCCTGGGTTTTCTACGAACCTCTTCGGAGGCCGGTAGACGCAGGCCCTCCCCTCCCTGCGCCGGCCTCCGGACCCTCTCACGAAGGGCAAACCGCAGTGCTGGCGTCCAAGCAGACCCCCTCCTTGGACGCGCCAGTTCCGGCAAGCCCTTCACCCCGTCCGCGACCCCAAGCCTCATCGGCGAGGGGTCTTTTCTTTATCCCGGCGCTTGACGACGGGACCGGAATGGCCTAGGTTGGTTCGTCCTTTGGAGAAGCGAATGAAAAACCCGAACCCAGCCCTGCTCCTCTACATCGGCATGGCCGACGCCTACGGGATGGCCGCCGAATTCGTGGACCAAAAAGCGCATCCGGAGCATCTCGCCGAGGTCCTGAAGTTCGAACGTTACGTCCGCCACCCGTTCCATCAGGAACGGGCCGGCATGTACACCGACGATACCGAGATGTCGTGCGCCAACGCCCGCGTCCTCATCGCCCATCCCCCGCCGTACGCGCCGATCGAATTCGCGCAGGCGTGGATCGACGAATTCAGGCGCGGCGGCCAGCGCAAAGGATACGCCAGGAAATTCCAGGCGTTCCTCGAGGAGGTGCGCGATGGCGAGGATTTCCTGGCGCGCATCCGCAACGACTCGGACAAGAACGGCGCCTGCATGCGCGCCGTGCCTATCGGCGTCCTGCCGGACGTCGAGGACGTCGTCGAGACGGCCACGCTCCAGGCGCACATCACGCACGGCACGCCGCCGGCGCTGTTCGCCGCGCGGATGGTCGCGCTCATGGCGCATCACGCCCTGCACGTAGACGATGCCTTCGACGGCCTTCACGGCTTCTGCCGTCGGCACCTGCCGCCGGAAGACCGGGGATTCCTGGCCCAGCTCATGCAGCCCTGGAAAGGCCCGGTCGACGGCAAACGGCAGCCCCTGGCCGTCGAGACGGTCCACGCCGTCTACCACCTCATCCGGACGAACTATTCGCTCATGGGCATCCTGGAGGATGCCCTCTACTTCGGCGGCGACACGGATTCGGTCGCGGCCGTCGCCTGGGGCATCGCCTCAAACGTCCATCGGGCCGAGAAACTTCCGGACTTCCTGGCCCGCGACCTCGAAAACGGCCGCTCCATCGAGACCGGCTCCGGCTATCTCCGCGAACTCAGCTTCCGTCTCATGCAGGCCTACGCCTGACCAAACCCGCACCGCAACGTCGTCTGATGATGCGGTGTTTTTTATCAAATATGAAAGGACCACCTTGACCGGCGGTCCTGAAAATATTCAGGAACGGATGAACAGGAAGGATTGTTTGGCATGGAACATATCGCGGTCGCGCCTGAAGAAAACCACCGGCGGTGTCGGTGGTCTTTTTCAGGGATGCTCCTTTCACACCCCGAAGACCACTCGCTTCGGACCGAGCAAATCCAGGGTGAATACTTTCTGTTGGAAACCCACACCCACGGAGAAACGGCCTTGCCCAAGGTAATCGATATCCCCGAACGTCGGATCAACGACCGCGTCGCCGTACGCAGGTTCGCACGACAAGGATTGGGGCTTTGGCAACGGATACTTCTTGCCGTCCACTTCGACCCCGATGAAATCGATCTTGGCGGCTTTTACGTCTACGGACGAAAAAATCCCTTTATCCATGAGATCCTCGCAGGCCGAACCGCGGTAAACCAAGGAGACCGTGTGGTCACGACCGCCCCAGGATACGCTGAAGGCATATTCCGGCGAGCTGTGCCAAAGAGAACCGAGCTTCTCGCCTTCGGAGGAAAAATATTCGACATGGACGGTCGCCATGGCTTCGCAGGGCGAATCCACGCGCTTGACGGAAAAGCCATCCGCGGTCTTATCGACGGAATAGCCGGAGCAAAGGTCCGTGGTACCCGTGGCCAGAAGCCGTTTGACGCCGTCGGCGACAAACCAAACTTCGGTTTCGGTGTAACCGTCCCGGTCTTCAACCCCGTTCATGAAAACATGACGGTCGCCGTCCAACTCAAGCGCCTGGGTCTTGGCTTCCGGCTTTTGCGGCAGGAGCGCGAAGGCTTCGCGCGTCGATGCGCTCCAGCCGGCAGTCGGGTCTTCTTTGGCCACGGCAGGAACCTCGGGCTGCGGCAGCGGAGCTTCGGTCTTGGTCGTCAGCGTTGGCTTCGAGGTTTTGACGGGGACTTCCAGGCAAGGATAAACCAGGACCGCGACAAACGCGGTTTCAAGCGCGATGGCGGCCAGCAATGCGGCGACGAGCGCGGCTTTCTTCGTGGGGTAGCGCATAGCTTGGAAGATTATATCGTTTTTCGGACATCCGACCTAACGGTCAATGCCGGCGGCGGATGACGGCTAATCGAAAGGACGGCCCGTGGGCCGTCCTTTTTTGGTCCGATTATTTCGCCGGCTTCTTGGCCCGGCCTTCGATGATGGCGGCCTGGACGTTCTGCGGGGTCTCGGCGTAGTGGTGGAATTCCATCGAGTACGACGCGCGGCCCTGGGTCATGGAGCGCAGGCTGGTGGCGTAGCCGAACATCTCGGCGAGCGGGACATAGGCTTCGATGACCTTGGCGCCGGCGCGGTCCGTCATCTCGTTGATCTGGCCGCGCTTGGAGTTGAGGTCGCCGATGACGTCGCCCATGTACTGTTCCGGGGTCACGACCTCGATGCCCATGATCGGCTCGAGGACGGCGACGCCGCCCTTGCGGCAAGCTTCCTGGAAAGCCATGGAGGCCGCGATCTTGAAGGCCGCTTCGGACGAGTCGACCTCGTGGTACGAACCGTCGAAGACGGTGACCTTGACGTCGATGAACGGGTAGCCGGCGACCACGCCGCGGGTGAGCGCCTCCTGCACGCCCTTGTTGATCGGCTGGATGTACTCGCGCGGGATGACGCCGCCCTTGATCTCGTCGACGAACTCGTAGCCCTTGCCGCGCTCCTGCGGCGCGACGCGCAGCCAGCAGTCGCCGTATTGGCCGCGGCCGCCCGACTGACGGACGAACTTGCCCTGGGCTTCCGCCTCTTTCTTGAGAGACTCCTTGTAGGACACCATCGGCTTGCCGACGTTGGCCTCGACTTTGAATTCGCGCTTCATGCGGTCGACGATGATCTCCAGGTGGAGTTCGCCCATGCCGGCGATGAGGGTCTGGAGGGTCTCCTCGTCGGTGCGGACGCGGAAGGACGGATCCTCTTCGGCCAGCTTCTGCAGAGCCACGCCCATCTTCTCTTGGTCGGCCTTGGTCTTGGGCTCGATGGCGATCTCGATGACCGGTTCGGGGATGGCGATGGATTCGAGGATGATCGGATGGTTTTCGTCGCACAGCGTGTGGCCGGTGAAGGTGGCCTTGAGGCCGACCGCGGCGGCGATCTCGCCGGCGTAGACATGGTCCACGTCCTCGCGGGAGTTGGCGTGCATGCGGACGATGCGGCTGATGCGCTCGCGCTCGCCGGTCTTGGTGTTCAGGACGTAAGAACCGGCGGCCAGGTTGCCGGAGTAGACGCGGAAGTAGACCAGGCGACCCACGAACGGATCGGACACGACCTTGAAGGCCAGGGCCGCGAACGGGCCGTTGTCGTCGGCCGGACGCTCCTCGATCTTCTCCTCATCGTCAGGCAGATGGCCCTTGATGGCGGGGATGTCGAGCGGGGACGGCAGATAGTTGACCACCGCATCGAGCATGAATTGGACGCCCTTGTTCTTGAGCGCCGAACCCACCAGGATGGGGAACATCTCGAGCTTGATCACGGCCTTGCGCAAGGCCTGGCGGATCTCGTCGACGGTCAGTTCCTCGCCGGCCAGATACTTGTTCATCAGGGCCTCGTCGGTCTCGGCCAGGGCTTCGAGGAATTCGGAGCGCAGCTTCTTGGCCTTGTCCATCAGCTCGGCCGGGACGTCCGTCTCCTCGATCTGTTGGCCCAGGTCGTCCTTGTAGATCTCGGCCTTCATGGTGATGAGGTCGATAATGCCCTTGAAGTTGGACTCGGCGCCGATGTTGAGCTGGATCGGATAAGCGCGCTTGTTCAGGCGGTTGCGGATGGAGGCCACATCCTTGTCGAAATCCGCGCCCATGCGGTCGAACTTGTTGATGAAGCAGATGCGCGGCACTTGGTACTTGTCGGCCTGGCGCCAGACGGTCTCGGACTGCGGCTCCACGCCGGCCACGCCGTCGAAGACCACAACCGCGCCGTCGAGCACGCGCAACGAGCGCTGCACTTCGATGGTGAAGTCGATGTGTCCCGGGGTGTCGATCAGGTTCAGGCGGATGCCCTTCCAGAAACAGGTCGTGGCGGCGGACGTGATGGTGATGCCGCGCTCCTGCTCCTGCTCCATCCAATCCATAGTGGCTTCGCCTTCATGGACCTCGCCGATCTTATACTTACGGCCGGTGTAAAAAAGCACGCGCTCGGACGTGGTCGTCTTGCCGGCGTCGATGTGGGCAATAATCCCGAAGTTTCGGGTGTTCTCTAGCGTATATTCTCTGGGCATAGTGGTTGAGTTTGGGGAGACTATCAGTTATTCGCTTGATTGGCAATGATTGGAAGGTCAAAAATCCATACCTACGCACCCGTCCTTCGTCCCGTCGAATTCGCAGCGGTCAACCAGCTCGAGGCTGTTCGCGGCCGGATCGAACCTGACATGACCCTTCCAGCCGGCGACATCCGCTCCCCCGCCGACGCTTCCCTGGAGCGCGAAACCGTAACGGCTGTCGGCAGAAACAAAACGCATGTTGGATAGCGAGGCCCTTCCCTCGCCGCCCATGCCGGGCAAAGCCAGGATCGGGCTGATGATCGCGGCGCCCGTGTCTTTTTGGATGAAAGCTATCCTGAAAAAATTCTGGTAGTTCAAAGCGTCCGGCACAAAACCTGGTTTACCATATGCCTCAGCCATCCGGCGGTTGTGCTCCTGCGGCGAATCTTGCGCCGCCCGGTCGGCATCGACATCCTCGGCGAGCAGGACAGCATATTCATATTCCTTGCCGCCGACATGTTTGGCCATGCCGGAGTCGTCCGTCAGCTCCCAGCCGCGCTTCGTGAAGGACGCGACAGCGGGATTGGTTTTGATTTTTTCGATCGCGTCCTGGTCGAAACCGGAGTAGTAGCAGTACCGCGAAGAGTCCGCGAGACGCAGTTTGCCGGTGGCGACTTCATCCGCGACGCGCGCGCTCCAGCCGCACGGACCGTCGCCGCCGCCGGTCTGCCCGAGGATGCGGTAACCGGTCGACGTGCGGACCAGCGACATGCCATAGACCATCGACGCGTCCCCTACGCCGTTGGCGTTGAAACCTTCGGAAAAGACCACGCGGTCGCCCTTGGCGCCGAAACCGCTGGGCTTCCAGAAACCGAAGACGTGCCCGTTGCCCCGTTCGCTGTTCTCAGGCAGCTTCAAAGCAGGCGCAGAGACGCTCGTGGCCACGGAGAAATAAACCGCATTCTCTTTAGGGCTGTAGCAGAACTCCTCGACCTGCTGGTCCTTCACGGCCTCCCTGAACTTCGACGACAACTTGGGCAGGAGCTTGGCGTCCGCGTCCTCGAACCTGAAATCTTGGGTCAAGGCGTCGATGATGCGCCCCTCATAACAGTCAGCCGGCTGCTCACGATAACTCGACTTGTACTGTTTGATGGAATAGACCGTTTCCGCCTCGGACGAAGGGACTTCGACGACGATCTTCGGCTCCTGCTTCGCCTGCGGCTGCTGGGATCCGACGGCGGCTTGCGGCCCCGTCTTGGACGAACCGCACCCGGCGCCGAGCAAGACCAAAGACACGACAAACGCAAAAGACGCGATTGAGCGCGTCTCAATGCCTATTTTGGATTTGGCTACCCGGTCTGAGCCGTCGTCCATAAAATCCTGGGCGGCGGTTTAGCGCGCGAAGTGCGCGAAGGCGCGGTTGGCTTCGGCCATGCGCTGGACGTCCTGCTTCTTCTTGACGGCGTCGCCCTGGTTCTCGGCGGCGGCCAGGAGTTCGTTGGAGAGCTTGATGGCCATGGGCTTGCCCTTCTTGGAGCGGGCGGCGGCCAGGATCCAGCGGAAAGCCAACTGCATCCGGCGTTCGGCGCGGACCTGGATCGGGATCTGGTAGTTGGCGCCGCCGACGCGCTTGGAGCGCACCTCGAGCAACGGCGAGATGTTCTTGATGGCCTCGTTGAACACGTCGACCGCCGGCTTCTTGGCCTTCTCTTCCATGATGCCGAAAGCGTCGTACACGACCTTCTGGGCCGTGGATTTCTTGCCTTCCTTCATCACGTAATTGACGAACTTGGCCACGAGCGGCGAGCCGTACTTCGGGTCGGGCAGGATCTTCCGTTTGGGCGCTTGTTTCTTTCCACGCATAGTGTTGATTCTGGAATCTAGAAGCTAGAAGTTAGGATCTGGAATTATTTCTTAGCTTCCTTCGGGCGCTTGGCGCCGTAGACCGAACGGCTCCGCTTGCGGTCCTTGACGCCCTGGGTGTCGTAGACGCCGCGGATGACGTGGTAGCGCACGCCCGGCAAGTCCTTGACGCGGCCTCCGCGCAACAGCACGATCGAGTGCTCCTGCAGGTTGTGGCCTTCGCCCGGGATGTAGGCCGTGACTTCCATGCCGTTCGACAAGCGGACGCGGCAAATCTTCCGGATGGCGGAGTTCGGCTTTTTCGGGGTCATGGTCGTCACCTTGGTGCAGACGCCGCGCTTGAAAGGCGCGCCACGGGAAAGGTCGGTGCGCTTGCGGTGCAGCGTATCCATGGTGAACTGCATGGCCGGGCTTTTGGACTTGACCTTCTGGACCCGACGGCCGCGCTTGACGAGTTGGTTAATCGTTGGCATGTGTTTAGCGAAAAATGTGGGCAAAATATAACAATAATCCCCCCTAACCGTCAAGCCCTCGACCCGATATGGGGGAAAAACGCGTTTCTTGCGTCAATCCAGCGGGATTCTTAAGCGGCGGCCAAACCGTCAAAAAACCCGCCATAGGACCGGCCAGGCCAGAGCCAGAATGGCGATAGTCATGAGCAAGAGCAGGCCCGGCAGGAACCGGAAGCGGGCGTACCAGTCGGCGCGCCAACCGACAAGGACTTGGGCCAAGGCGGCCAAAAGCCCGAATCCCCAGACCGCCGGTTGGCGCAAGACGGCCAACGCCAAGACCGAGATGCCCGTCGGCACGAATACCCGCATCGGGCGCCTCACTGCATCGCCGTCCAAGCGGCGCAACACGTCGAATCCGGCGCACAGCAAAGCCGCCGCGGACACGGCCGCCACCTGCCAGGGCGCGACCGCAAAACTCCGTAAACCGAAAGCCAGACCGGAAACACCCAGGGAAAAGCCGGCCAACGACTGCGCGAGAGCGCTTGAGACCACGGCGCCACCCCAACCCAAACCGCGGCGGGAACGCAACCAGGCCGTACACTCGGCCAAGACGAAGCCGGCGAGCACGGTCCAACCGAGGAGCGCGGCGCCGAAAAACGCCACGACGGCCAACATGAGATTGAAAGCTTCGATTTCATGCGGCGCCACGGCCCCGGACGGCAGCGGCAGGTGCGGCCGGCGCAGCTCGTCATCCGGCAGGTTCTCGAGATCGCGATTGAGCCTCTCGCGCCAAACCCAAGCGACCATCGCGGCCACAAGGACGAAAAACGAAAGCCAGTAGGTGTAGGAACCGTCAGCCAAGACCCGGACCGTCCCCACGCCGAGACCGGTCGCGGCCGCGGAGAACGACGACAGGACCTCGAGGGTCAACAAGCGCTTGGACAGCTTCGCCGCAGCCGGCCAAAACGCGGCGAAAGCCGCCAGCAAGAGGCAGGCCGCCAGGAACCAGACAGCCGACTGGGCCGCGGCTAATCCGGTCTCGGCCTGACGGCCGAGCGGCGCGAACAGGCGTTCACCTTGGCCCGCGATCCAGTATCCCCCGCTCTGGGCAGAGACCAACGAACGATAGACGTCGCTCAGGTCGAGGTAGGAGATTTTCCTTGAGATGGCGACCGCGGCGGCGATCCACGACAAGGCGTGGACGGACACGGCCAACGCCAGATAGGCGGACACGGCGGCGACAACCGAACGCATGGCCGGGAGCTTGTGGGGGCGCAAACGCCAAATAAGGCCGAGCGCGACCAGGAGAGGCCAGAACCGGATGAGCGCGGTCGGACCGGAACGGAAAGGCGTCAGACCGAGCGTCAAGACTGAAGACACGGCCTCGCCGGAGCGCAGAACCAGGTACGCCGAACCGTCGTTCCACCAGTCCGTCAGGTCGAGGAGCAACGAGGCAGCGCCGGCGAAAAGCAGGATGGGCACCGTCGCCGCCAAGGCGTTATCCAGACGCAGTCGGCCGAACCAGACCAGGGCCGCGACGGACGTCGCGGCCGACAGCAGGACGAGGGCAGCCACCCCGAAGAGGATTTCGGACAAACGCGGCCAGCCGGCGCCGGAAACGAGGCCGGACATAACCGGCAAACAGACGGCCAAGGCCAGCCAGACCGCCAAGACTTCGGCCAAACCGCCGCTGCGCCGGGATTCGGGGAAAAGCTTCATAACAAGAACGACGGGACCGGCAGGATGCGGGCTATAAGGTCCCAAACGAAACGGATCAAACCAGAAAACAAGCCGAGGCGCATGAATGAATCGGCGACGACCAGCAAGAGCAGCAAGGCCGGGCCGCGCGTCTCGATGAACTCGCGGGTCACGGCGTACTTCGGATGCTCAAGCAGGGCGAGAAGGGCCTTCGAGCCGTCGAGCGGCGGCAGCGGGATAAGGTTGAAGGCCAGGAGCGCCACATTGAGCTGGGCGCTGACCAGGAGGAAGATCGTCAGGAGGTTGTCGAGGCCGAGGCGCGGACCGACGACTTCGAGCAGCAGGAGCGAGACCGAGGCGAAGACGAGATTGCTGAGCGGTCCGGCGAACGCGACGAGGACCGGGCCCCATTTCGGCCATTTGAGGTTGTACGGGTTGAACGGCACCGGCTTGCCCCAACCGAAACCGATGAAAAACACGGCCAAGAGACCGATGAGGTCGATATGCGCCACCGGATTCAGGGTCAAGCGGCCCAAACGGCGCGCTGTGGCATCCCCCTGGAGGGTGGCGGACCAGGCATGCGAGAATTCATGGACCGACAGGGCGATAAGGAAAGCCAGGACCCAGGTGAAGAAGACCAGCGGTTCGTTCAGGAAGAGTGTGAGCATAAGGACTTGACCCGTTGAACGGGTCTTGCCAAGAATACCTTATTCGTATAACATCCCGCCATACCAATAACACGTATGTCCCGCATCGACCAACTCACAGGCCGCGGAGCCAATTTCGGCCAAACCCGCAGCCATTCCAACATCGCCAGCAAGCGCCGGCAGAACATCAACCTGCAGACGATCAAGATCGGCGGGGAGCGCATCCGCGTCTCGGCCCGGACCTTGAAGGCGATCAAACGGCTGGCCAAGACGGCCAAGGGCGAATTGCCGACCCTGAAGCAGAAGAAACAGGCCAAACGCGACGAACGCGCAGCCAAGAAAGCCACGAAGTAATCCCAAACAAAAGACGAACCCCTCGGCAGAATGTCGAGGGGTTTTGCGTACGGTCAATTCACCGAATAAGGACCCGGGTGGCCGGGAGCCTGAAAACTGAACTCGGCCCGGACTTCTTTCGGCACGTCTTCGGTCCAAACCATGCCGCGGCTGCTGTTCTTGCCCACGGCGGCGTAGATACTCGCCCAAGGCAGAAAGCAACGGAAGGGCTTTCGACTGAAACTCAGGGTGGCGCAGATGCCCCGTTCCATAATCTCGAGATCCGGGATGGGGATGAGCATGTCCTTGCCGATCTCCAGGATAAGATGGGGTTTGCGACGGAAACGCTTCGGCACCCTTACCCCATCACGCCGCGGATCCAAATGGATTAACACATTCTCACCGTCCACGATGGCTTCAACGATTCCTTTTTTGGTCCCAGCATTGGCCATGACCGACCTCCCTGTTTCAGGAATAAATGTCCTGTCAGGATTTATATGGTTTACCGTCAGCTGCGTCAAGCACAGCTTCAGCGCACGCTCTTGGCGATGGACTGGTGCAGGCCCTTGTCGAAGATGGACGGGATGATTTTTTCGGGTTTCGGCTTCTTGATGAAGCCTGCCAGGGCCGCTGCCGCGCGGAGCTTGATGCGGTCGTCGACTTTCTTGACGTTCCGGTCGAGCATGCCGCGGAACAGGCCGGGGTAGACCAAGGCGTTGTTGAGTTGGTTCGGGAAATCGCTCCGGCCGCTGGCGACGACGGCTGCGCCGGCCGCCAAGGCCTCCTCGGGCATGATCTCTGGGACCGGATTGGCCAAGGCGAAGACGATCGGCTTGGGGGCCATGGACTTCACCATGTCGGCGGTGACGGTGCGCGGGCCGGAGACGCCGATGACGGCATCAGCGCCGCGGATGACGTCGGACAAGGTACCGGACTCCCCTTCAGGATTCGTGAGTTCGGCCAGCTCGAGTTTGGACGGATTGAGCCCGAGCCGATTGCGGTGGATCGCGCCCTCGCGGTCGCAGACGATAACGCGCTTGAAACCGGCGACGGCCAAGAGGCGAGCGATGGCGGAACCGGCCGCACCGGCGCCGTTGACGACTATCTTGGTTTTGGCCTTGGAGGCGCGGCCCGTCGCCTTCAGGGCGTTCGTGATGCCGGCCAAGGCCACGATGGCCGTGCCGTGCTGGTCGTCATGCATGACCGGGACGGACAAGGACTCGGACAGCCGCCGCTCGATCCCGAAGCAGCGCGGGGCCGAGATATCCTCGAGCTGGATGGCGCCGAACGACGGCGCAATGGCCTGGACCGCGGCGACGACCGCGTCCGGCTCTTGGGTCGAGAGGACGATGGGCACGGCGTCGATGCCGGCGAACTCCTTGAAGATGGCGCACTTGCCTTCCATGACCGGCAGGGCGGCCGCCGGGCCGATGTTTCCGAGGCCGAGGACAGCCGAACCGTCGGACACGACCGCGACCGTATTCTTGCGCCACGTCAACTTGTCCGCGAGGCGCGGGTCCTTGGCGATGGCCGACGAGACGGCGCCGACGCCCGGCGTATAGGCCAACGACAGGTCATGGCGGTCCTTGATTTTCCGTTTGCTTGCGACCGCTATCTTGCCCCGCAATTTGGCGTGCAAGGCCAGGGATTCTTTCCCGATATCTGGTTTTTTCATAGACGATAATAAGACGACCAGGCGCTTGACCCGGTCAGGCTAGATGATTCTTATCCGAACTGGCGTTCGTCGGTTTTTTCGATGATGGCCATGGCCTCCCCGACCGTGTCCACGACCTGCATGATCTTGAGGTCCGGCTTCTCGATGAAATGGCGTTCCTTGAGCATCTTTTCCTCCATCCAAACCTTGAGCGGTTCCCAGAATTCCCTGCCCACGAGGATGACGGGGACATCGCTCGGGATCTTGCCCGTCTGGATCAGCAGCGTCATCTCGATCATCTCGTCCAGCGTGCCGAAACCGCCGGGGAAATAGATGTAGGCCTGCGAAGAGGCCGAGAGCATGAACTTGCGGGTGAAGAAATAATGGAAACCGATGCCTTTCTTCACGAAGCGGTTGCTCCGCTGCTCGCGGGGCAACTCGATGTTCAGGCCCACGGATTCAGCGCCGGCGTCGGACGCGCCCCGGTTGCCCGCCTCCATGATGCCCGGTCCCCCGCCGGTGATGACGGTGTAGCCCTTCTTCCCGAGTCGACGCGCCAATTCGCGGGCCAGCTTGTAATAATGGTCGTCTTCGGCGATGCGCGCGCTGCCGAAGATGGTGATTTCCTTCTTGAGTTTGGACAGGAATTCGAAGCCCTCGATGAACTCCGCCATGATGCGGAACACCTTCCAATTGATGTTCTCGGTGAAGGTCGGGGGCTCCGAGGGGACGCAGCGGTTGCCCGGCGCGCACAGCCAGTGCAGATAGCGTTTCTCCCCGTTCGGCGACATCTTGACCGTGACTTTGCGTTCAAGCCCTGTCTTGCGGGCGGTTTTCTTGGTGGACATATTCGGTCATCTGACTTCTTCGATAAGATGCGGATCGTTCAGGCAGACCTCGATGGAGCGCATGAAGCCTTCGAGCTTGTTGCGCTGCCAGCAGGGTCCGAGCGAGATGCGGTCGGGCTTGACGTTCACCCGCCGGAACTCGACCGACTCGAACCCGCGCTCCAGGTTGAATCCCTGATGGACATACAGCACCGCCTCCAGCTCGCCCAAGGCGTACAGCTTGCGCCGGCTGAAGAACGAGCGGTACTCGATGGCATGGTCGACGAGGCGGAGCTTTTCCGTCACGCTGTCGATGAGGTAGATCCAACAAGCCAGGCTCAGCATGACCAGGATGCCGAGCTGGACCGAAGTCACCTGCGGCAGCATCAGGGCCATGAAGGCCAATAGCGTCAGCGTGATGCAGACGCTCAGGATGATGGCCCCGCCAAGCGAAACGAACTGGGCGTGGACCTCGCGGATGCATTCGACCGCTGGTTCCGCCGGGCGGCGACGCGGGGCGAACGCCCCGATGATTTCTGCCATAGCGGCCTACATGGTAGAGGAAAAGCGCCGTGAATAAAAGTAGGGGCCCGCCGCGGCGGGCCCCTACCGAAACCGGATCTTTGTTTACAGTACCGCTTCCTTGGCGGCCTTGGCCAGGCGGAACTTCACCTTGATCTTGGCCGGGATGGTGATCGTCTCGCCGGTCGCCGGATTGCGGCCCTGGCGAGCCTTGGTGTGGACCTTGACCATCTTGCCGAAGCCCGGGACGAGGAATTCACCGACGCTCTTGACCTGCTTGTAGGCCAGGTTGGTCAGCATATCGAGGATCGCCTCGACGTCCTTCTTGGCGTGGCCGGACTTATCGGCGAGTTCGCGGATGATTTGGGCTTTGGTCATCTTAGCCATAAAGCTGTGTAAAAATTGGGGTTTAACGCGCATCCAGCACATCCAGCGGATGGCGGCCGAATGCCGAAAAACCAATGAATTATTAACGACAAGGCAAAGAATAGCCCGATTTCCTGAGGGAAACAAGCAAAAACCATCCACATGTCAAGGGGAGAGGCCCGAAAAGGTCAAGGAATGGACCGGCAAGGGAAACGAAAAACGACCCGTCAGCTGGGTCGTTTTCCGGTGGTCGGGCTAGTGGGACTTGAACCCACGACCTCTTGCACCCCATGCAAGCGCGCTAGCCAACTGCGCTATAGCCCGTTGGAGATGGATCGATCCGCTGGCGCAATGTAGCCCGAAAACGGGAAATGTTCAAGGATTGACAAAACCAGCAAAACGTCGCATATTCAGATATCCTTGACTTGACCCTGGTGGCCAGACCGGCCACGCACATTCCAAAGAACAGGAGGCGATATGACCGGAAGGGAGGAACGCGAACTCCATGACGAAGTGGTGCAGAAGGGCGGCTACATCGCCATAATCGACGCCGTGGAGGACGAACGCATGGACGATTGGACCAGGCAAATCGCCGCGGCTTCAGGCCAAAAGATAGCCTGGATCAGGACTGTCCGACGGCGCTATTTCCTGGCGCTGGGCGACCTGGAGAAGGCGCGCCGGACGCTGGCCGAATTGGTGCCGCTAGCGGAACTGAACGGCCGCACCGTCGGCTGACGCGGGTCACGGAAAGATGGAGGATGCCATGGACTTCCGCTCACCCGAAACATCCGCCACGAAGCTCGCGGCCATCCGGCAAGCCTGGGGCGATACCGTGCCCGACTGCCTGTATTACGACAGCGGCGACATCCGGCAGCTCTCGGGCCGGGACGTCGAGAGGCTGACCGAGATTTTCTTCGGCGACAATCGGCCGGGGTTCGGAGAAATCGAGGTGAAGTTCTGCTTCGAGCTCAAAGCCTGGTGCGTGCGCATCCGCAACGCATCAAGGTTCGTGACGAGCTTCGAGCTCTGCGGACGGACCTGCTACCTGTACCAAGCCGGATATTGCGGGGCCCTCGGCCGCCTCTTCAGGGGCTCCCCCGGCGTGAGCTTCCTGGACCCCTGACCCAAACGCAGCCCGGGCTTCCCTGGCTGCGCTTTTTTATTCCTTGCGGCCTATGCTATCATCCAAGCATATGAACTATTATCTCGCAGTCCTCAAGAAATACGCGGAAATCAATGGCCGGGCCAGCCGGGCCGAATACTGGTATTTCGTCCTGTTCAACGTCCTGATAATGATCGGCCTGAATATCCTGATGGCCGCGCTGGGCAAGGTCCCGGGCCTGGGGATGATACTCTGGCTGACATCCACCCTTTACGGGTTGGCCATGATAGTCCCCGGATTGACCGTCGCCATCCGCCGTCTGCACGACACGAACAAGAGCGGCTGGATGCTCCTGCTCTGCCTCATCCCGCTCATCGGTTCGATCATCGTCCTGGTGTTCATGATCCTGGACAGCCAGCCGGGCGCCAACCAGTATGGACCGAATCCCAAAGAAGGCCAGGGCTCAGCAGGTGTGACGCCCCCGGCTCTCCCGGAAACCCCGACCCAACCCGCTCCCCCGACGCCGCCGACGCCGCCGACGCCGCCAGTTCCTCCAACACCGCCGACGCCGCCGTCCGAACCGACGCCGCCCCAAGCATAAAATATCCAATCATCCCCGGCCATGCGGCCGGGGATTTCGATTCGTTGTCGTCGGACGACAATCGATCATCAGCCTACTTTTCTGTTTTCGCGAACGGATTACTCGGCTTGGCCGATTCCCTGAAAGCTTCCCGCGCCCGGACCAGACGGCGATCGATCTCGTCGATGGCATCGTCATTCAGGCCGACCGACGCCAGGACCGCGCGATCGGCTCCCCTGTCTTCCCGGATGGCGTCGAAGATCGCGTCGATGACGGACGAAAAACCGATTTTCAGGTCGATGCCCAGCTCGCGCAGCTTGTCGCCCCGCAGACCGGCCGACGCGGCAGCGGCGCGCAGGCGCAAGAGTTCGGCCTGTTCCGCGGCTTTGCGCGCTTCCTCGGCCAAGAAGGCAGGATAAGCGGATTCGGCCGCCCAGAAATTCTTCAGCGCGTCGGACGGCAGTTCATAGCCCGTACCCGATTCCTTCCATTTGCGCACGCCCATCATCCCGTCCACGACCATGCCGGTCAGGAGACTCAGCATCCCGCGCCGCGGATCGACGCCGGCGGCCTCGGCCAGCTTGACCAGGGCATGGTAGTCGCGCGGCCCCTTCTCGAACGAGAGATGGCCGCTGACGTGGTTCTGGATGGAAAAGACGAGCAGATCGACATCCTCATCCGAAAGCCCGAGGCCAGCGCCGACGCGGTCGATGATGGCGCGGTTCTCGGGCGTGACGTTCTCGTGGCCGACATAGGTGGCAGTGAGGCCGTATTCGTCGAAGAAAGCCTTTTGCCGGACGGCCGGGTCAGTCAGTTCGGGATGCTCTGCCGCGAACTTCCGCTCAAGGCTCTCGTATTTACCCCGCCAGCCGCGTCGCTGGTCGGAAGTCAGGTTTTTCTTGGCGAGATGGAATTTGCGTTTGCCCGGGAATCCGGCCTTCAGCCCCTTTTCGTTCTTGGCGTAGATGCCCAAGGTGTCCGGCTTGGCCAGGTCATGGCAGATGGCGAAGGCGAGCATCAATTCATAATTCTCCCGGATGAACCTCACCGCGTCCTCCCATTTTTCCCGGCGGCCAGAAAGATCCAAAGCCTGCGAAGCGCGTTCGAAAGTGAAAAATCCGCGTTTGAGCAGAAGCAGGCTGGTCAGGATGTGCTTGTAGTGGTCGAGGATGCGCGGGCCCTCGGCGTGCTTATCCGCGGACTGCGGAGTCTCCAGCACCTCTTTGAGCTTCGGCTCCTGCTCCAGGTACTGCTTCAGGATTTTCCGCGCTTCGACCATGGCCCGGGCGACTTCGTGGGCGTCCTCGAAAGCCATCTCGACCGGCTGGTCGGGACTCGGCGGCGCGGCCCGCTCGACGGCATCTTGGGAGGGCAAACGTTCGAGTCTGGGCATATCACGCAGCTTGGCTTTTCAGGAATTCAAGCGCCTGTTCGCGCGTCTCGATGATGCCGTCATCGCGCAACTGCTCGATGCGGGCCTGCATCTGGCCCAAGGCCTTGCCCTTGAATCCCAGTTTCATCATCTCGTCGCCGGACACGAGCTTCATCTGGTTCGGGGCCAGGAGCCATTCGGGATGGCGTCGGGCACAATCGAGGACCATGTCCGCAGCCGGGAAAGCGCCGTTGGCCGAGGCCTCGCTTCCATGCCCTACGGCTTGGGCCACGGCCACGAGCACCTCGGGCTTGGTCGGATAGATGCGCCTGAACAACTTGCGCAGCTCGTTGTCGCGCTTCTTCCCGTCGAGCTCGCCGGATTCGGACGCCTCCAGGATGCGCGCGGACTCAGAGCATTCGGCCGCGGCGCTGATCGCCGGTTTCGCGACCTTGTCGAGATTGAATTCCTGGCGCAGCAGGAAGCCCTCGGCCAATCGGCGGATATCCGCCGATTCGCGCCCGAAACCGGCGGCCAAAGCGCCCAGCATGATCTGCAGGCGGCATTCGTCGCGCTCCTTGTCGGGCAAATCCTTGAGCCAGGCGAGTTCGCGGACGAGCTTGGCCGCGCCGTCGACGCTGTCCAGCAACCTTCTCCATCCCGGGTCCTGGGCATCGGTCGCGCCGAATTCCGGATAATATCGCTCCAGGATCCCGAGCTCGCGCGCCAGCTCCAGGCCGACCGAGGGAAGGGGGGCCTTGAGCATCAGCTTCTTGAGTTCTTCCGATATGCGCGGACCGGTCAGGCCACGCTGCTGCGCGCCTTTCTCGATGGATACGATATCGCCCTGCTCGAGCAGACGGCGTCCGACATCGGTCTTCTGTAGCTCTTTGGCCTTGCGCGGTTCGACCAGCACGGTGAGCTCTCCCCGCTCAACCATCTGGCGCATGAGCCCGAACGTCTGCGGCTCGGCTTTGAGGCCCATGCGCGCCGCGAACTGCAGCCCCCGGTAGATACGCAGCGCGTCGTCCTGGAAACGCTCGGGGTCGGTGACGCGCAAGGTCTTGGTCCGCAGATCCTCGATGCCGCCGTACGGATCCACGACCTCCCCCGACAGGATGTCTGCGGCCAGGGCATTGAAGGAAAAATCCCGGCGCCGGGCGGCTTCCTCGACGCTCATCGTGGGATCGCCGTCGACTTCGAAACCCTTGTGGCCTTCGCCGACCTTGGATTCGCGGCGCGGCAAGCTGATGTCGAGTTCGATGCCGCCGCCGAGCGAGACGCTGAAGATGCCGAACGTCTTGCCGACCGTGTTGACCTTGCCCGGGAAAAGCTCTTCGAGGAATTTCTCGAGGCGTTGCGGGGACATGCCGTAGACTTCGACGTCGGCGTCCGCCGGCCGCTTGCCCAACAGGGCATCGCGGACAAAACCGCCGACCACCAAAGCTTGGGGCTTGCGCTCCGGGAATTCAGGATCCATGCGGCAGGCCAAGATCCGGGTCGCCAAATCGCGGACGGCGGCCAGGATTTTCGGGTCCTGGGCCTCCAGACGTTCGCGCTGGACGACCGGATCCGACATGTCTTCGCCGTGCGGCTTCGGCATAGAGAACGGACTGGATACCATCTCCGATTTCGGGAACATAGCGTTAGGCCCAATGATACAGAAAATAGGCAAAATTAGCCAATTTATAGCTTGACAAAACCGGGGTTTCATGCTATAAATCATGGTCAATCCGACCATGTCCGAAATTCCGGACATGCGCACCTTCAAGGAGTTCTTGATGTACACACAGGAAATCGACGCCAGCCAAATCATCGGAACGCAAGTGCAGGGCGATAAGTCGGTCATGCCGACGCGCTGGTGGAACCAAGCATTCCTCTGGCTGGCCAGCTGGCGGAACGTCGTCGTGTTCAAGGTCCCGGAAGGGATCAATCGCTACCGCGTGGGACGCAAGCTCGAGGACGGCACGGCCTTCGTCTACGAAGAGCCGTTCGACACCCGGCGCATCGCCATCCGGCGCCGGCACGAGGGCCAAACGGCTTTCGCCATCACGCCCGACGGCCGCGAAATCGCCCTGATCGAGGACTTCCGTTCCCGGGACGACATCCTGCCCGAAGGCGTCCCCAGCATCTGACGCCGTCCGTCCCTTCGCCTCGCGCCCCACTCGATCCCGAGCGGGGCGTGTTTCTTATCCGGTTTTTTGCGGCGACCCGGAAAGCTGATACCATGCCGACATGCGAAAGACGAAACAACTCATCCCCCACTGGCGCAACATCTGGCGGTTCATCCGCGATCCCCGGAGCGACTGGAAGCCGAAAGTCCTGGTCGGCTTGGCCGTGCTGTACATGGTCTGGCCGTTGGACCTGGTGCCTGACCTGGTGCCGTTCTTCGGTTGGCTCGAGGACATCGGCTTCGACGTCATCGCGGCCTGGTACCTGGTCCACGCGACGAACCGGTACCTGGAAGAGAACAAACCGTCGTCCTGAGCGGAGCGAATGACCTTACACACGAATACCATGAAACTCCTCCATTATTTCCACCAGCTGCTCGAGTCCTACGTCTTCGTGCTGCTGTTCTCGCTGGCCGTGGGGCTGCTGCTGCCGCGATACGCGATAGCGCTCGCGCCGTACGGCACGGTTTTCCTCGGCATCATCTTCTTCCTCTCGGCGCTCAAGATCGACCTGAAGGAAGTCCTGAAATACCTCAAGGACACGAAGATGGTCGTGGTCGTGAATTTCGTGATGCTCATCGGCCTGCCCGTCGTCGTGTATTACGCCACGCAGCTCGTCTATCCCGACTTGGCTATCGCCTTCCTGCTTTTGGCCGCCATGCCGGCGGGCATGACCTCGCCCCTGCTCTCCGAGATCTGCGGCGGCAAGCAAAGCCTGGCGCTTGTGCTGACCATCTCGACCTCGCTCCTCGCGCCGTTCACGGTGCCGCTCATGGTCAAGCTCCTGGCCGGCGCCAGCGTCCAGGTCGACACGCTGGGCATGTTCCTCTCGCTGGTCAAAGTCATCTTCATCCCGTTCATCCTGGCCAACCTCATCAAGTATTTCTGGCACCGCAGGATCAAGGCGTCGTATTTCACGTTCAAGCCCATCTCGACCGCGCTGCTCGGCCTGCTCATCATGGGCATCGTGGCCAAGCAGGCGGAGACCATCCTGGGCGGCCTGAACCTGGCGTTCCTGCTCGAAGTGCTGGCGCTTTTCATCCTGTTCGGGCTGTTCCACGCCGTCGGTTGGTACGCGGTCTGGTGGCGCAAACGCGACGACCGCGTGACCATCACCATCTGCCTGACGTACCTGAACTTCACGCTCGCCATCTACCTGGCCGGCAAGTTCTTCAACGACCCGAAGATCGTGGTGCCGGTCGTGCTCTCGGTCCTGCCCTGGAGTCTGCTCATGCTCCCGTTCAAATACCTAACCCAAAAGAAACGCCATGGAAACGCGTAGGCCGAAAATCGGCGTCGGCGCGATCGTCGTCAGGGACGGCAAGGTCCTGATGCAGAAGCGCCGCAACGCCCACGGCGACGGTACCTGGAGTTTCCCCGGCGGGCATCTGGAATGGAGCGAGTCGCCGGAGGAATGCGCCATCCGCGAGACGCGCGAGGAATTAGGCATCGAGATCGGGGAAGCGAGGCCCGTCGCCTTCACGAACGACATCTTCGCCGACGAGGACAAGCATTACGTGACGCTGTTCGTGCAGGCGAAACTGAAAGCCGGCGAGCCGCGCATCATGGAACCTGACAAGATCGCGGACATCGGCTGGTTCGCCTGGGACGAGATGCCGCGGCCGCTCTTCCTGCCCATCGAGAACCTGCTCAAGCAAAGATACCGTCCGGAGTGACCGGCGGCCGGCCAGGATTGTTGACCGGCCGTTTTTTTGTTGCTTAAATCCGCAGGCACCTTCAACCGAGGCGAGGGACCGAACCATGGGCATCCAAGTCGAATTCAACCCGGACCTGGCGTTGCGCGATTTCGCCGAATTCCGGGAGCGGCGCCGTGGGGCCGACGAGTGCCTGCCAGACAAGCTGGACATCGGAAAATCATACGTGTTCAAGAAGAAGGGCCAGCGCAACTACTGGCTCCTGGGGGAAATCCCGCTGCTCGAAACCAAGGGCAACCAGGTCCTCTCGCGTCCCCTGGCCAGCATCCGCATCCTCGAAGCCGCCCATTACATCGAGGACGGCGAGGTCTGGACCCGCGGCCGCTACCTCGTGACCGAAGTCTTCACTGACGACGCCGCGCACTTCGACGGTTTCGCGCGGGTCAGACGGGACGGTGGACGATGAGCGATGGGCGAAAGGCGATGGAAGACTGGAAGGCCGAGACCTTGGCCGCCTACGACCGCTACCCCGAACTCTTCGCCGAGCGCTTCGCCAAGCACTTCCGCGAACGCGTGATCGTCGAGGCCAACTTCTTCCTGTACAACCTCCCGGGCCGACGCATCCTGGACCTGGGCTCCGGCCCGGGCGCGCATGCCGAGTTCTTCAAGGGACACGGGTTCAGCGTGTTGTGCACGGACCTCTCGCCGGCCATGGTCGGGCTTTGCCGCCAGCGCGGCCTCCGGGCCGAAGTCGCCGACATGGAGGAGCTCGAATTCAATCTCGGTTCCTTCGACGGCATCTGGGCGTACGCCTCGCTCCTGCATCTGCCCAAAGCGCGCATCCCGGCCATGATCGCCAAGCTGCGCAAATGGCTCAAGACGGATGGAATCCTGTCCATGGCGTTCAAGCAGGGTTCGGACGAGAGGCTGGAAGACCACGAGCGCTTCCCCGGAGCCAAACGGTGGTTCAGCTACGTGACGCCCGAGGAAGTCATGGGTTGGTGCAAGGACGGGTTCAGTCCCCTCCGTTGCACCAGCCAACGCGTTTCGGAACGGAGCACCTTCATCAGCTTCGCCTTCGCCCGGAACGGCTGACTACGGCGCTCCGCAATCCTCGCGGGGCGCCTTTCATTTTCAGGGCGCTTGGCTTGACTTTAACGGTTATTCGTGCCAAGTTTGGCGCGTACATTCCAAACATTTCGAGGGTTTGCGCATGAAATACACTACCTACGGCAACATGAACGCCCATGCCATCGGCTTCATCATGAAGGAGATGGTGCGGCGCGCCATCGAAGCCATCCGCGCCCAGCGCTTCGCCTTCGAGGTGACCGCCAAAGAGGGCCACGACGGACAGATGGACGACATCTTCACGAGCGCGGACAGGGCGGCGCAGGAAATCTACGTCAAGATGATCACCGAGGCGTTCCCGGGCTACGGCATCGTGGCCGAGGAAGACCATCTGCGCGTCGAACCGCATCCGGATATCGGCATGTACTTCACGGTCGACCCGCTCGACGGCACCAAGGCGTTCAAACGCCGCCAATCGCACGGCATCGGGACCATGATCGCGCTCGTCCAAGAATTCAATATCCTCGCGGCTTACGTCGGCGATGTCATGACCCGCGAGATCTACGGGTTCCGTCCCGAATCGAGCAAAGTCCACCGCATCAGCGAATACGGCTTCGGCGAGACGCTGGCCGTGGACAAGACCCTCCGGCTCAAAGACCAGGTCATCCTCATGCGCGAGAGACCGGAACGCCATTCGAAGCTGGTCCGTGACATGACCTCGCCGTCCGACGAGCGCAGGCTGTTCAAGGATTACGAGATAGCTTCGGGCAGCGTCGGGGTCAGTACGGCCCGGCTCTGGAAAGGCGAAGTCGGCGCGGTCCTGCTCAAGCCGAAGTTCGACACGCCCTGGGACTCGGCGCCTGTCATAGGCATCTGCAAATCCCTCGGTTTCGACCGATACGTGCCGAATGTCGCCGGAGACGCCTGGTGTCCAGGCGACATGATGGTCTCAGACCGGACTATCCGGAGGAACGAAGAACAGCTCTTCATACATCGCTCACGGGTGCCTGAACTCCTGACGTGGCTGGATAGCAACTGCTGAGTCCAAAACGACCCGAGCTTGACGCTCCGCATATCGCGGAGCGTCTTTAATTTGGACAAAGGACGGACAATCCACTAACCTCTTGCTAAATATGCCCATAGCCATCGAATACGAAGCGACTTTCCCCAACATGGACAAGGACGACATCCGCGGACGTCTGAAGGCGGCCGGCGCCGAACTCGTCAAACCGGAATTCATGCAGCGCCGCCATGTCTTCAAATTCCCGAAAGGCCACGAGATCCCCGGCGGGTGGCTGCGGGTGCGGGACGAGTCGGACAAGATAACCCTGAGCTTGAAGATCGTGAACGGCGACAAGATCGAGGACCAAAAGGAAATCTGCCTAAAAGTCGACAATTACCAGAACGCGGTCGAGCTGCTCAAGACCATGGGCTGCGAAGTGAAGGCGTTCCAGGAAAGCAAACGGGAGCGTTGGGAGCTGGACGGCTGCGACATCACCATCGATGAGTGGCCGTTCCTGGAGCCGTATGTCGAGGTGGAAGGCCCGGACGAGGCGGCGGTCAAGGCCGCGAGCGAAAAAATCGGCTTCGACTACGCGACGGCCGTCTTCGGTTCGGTCGACCTCCTCTACTCCGCCAAATACAACTGGCCCATCGACCTGATCAACAACTGGCTGCCGTCAATCACCTTCGGCGAAGACAACCCGTTCCTGAAGACAAAATCCGACCTGAAGCCGCGGACATAGATTTTCATTTTGACACCCCGGGCAAAGACCCGGGGTCTCCGTACCGGATCCCGGCTCGCGCTCGGCAACCTCGCTTGGCCGGGATGTCGATGAGAGGAAACAAAAAACACCGACTTCGCGTCGGTATTTTTCGTGCCCGGAGAGGTCGGCGAGATATTCGGTCCGCTCAAGATAGGTGAGCACAACGTCAGAGGGCGCGTGCCGGCCAGATCGCTCCGCCCGGCCAATTCCCTTTGATTGAACGCCGCGAGGCCGTCATCGCTCCGCCACGGCGGATGCCGAAATCGTAGCCTCAAGATCGAATTCAGCCCGAAATCTCGCTGCGACCGGTTCTCCAGACACTTACAGGATGGCGTGCCTTACAGAGTGCGTCAAGTGGATGAAAAGCGCCTGTAAACATTAGGCTTTAGGCTTTGTGGATAGCGGTTAACGAGATGAAAAAAGGGGACAAAAAACGCCCCCATCCGAGTGGTTGGGGGCGTAAGCGATGCTAAGCGCGGATTTTACTTCGGTCGACGATCCACTCCGCGTCAGTGGGGTCGTCCAAGTCCACCACGGCGGCGCAGACCTCCTCGTCGTGCCAGGCGCCGGGCTGGATGCAGGGCGTGCCGTCCACGGTTTCGCGCCACTGGCCGCCGACGAACGGCGATTCGTGGATATGGCCCGAGAGGACGAGCTTCTTCGGTCCCTGGCGCAGCCACTCGCGGACGCCTTGGCTGCCGAAGTGCCGGTCGCCGAAGCTCTGGTCGAGCGCCGTGTAGGCCGGCGGCGTGTGGACGACGAAGACGGTCTTCAGCGGATCCCCGGCCTCGTGTTCGAGATCCTCGAGCTCGGCCTGGATGTCCTCCTCGGATTTCTCCCAGCCGGCGTAGAACTTGCCGTGGCTGTCACGGACGAACGGATAGCCGGCGATCCGGTAACCGGAGCCGATCTCGACCGGCCGGCGGTCGATGAGCCGGATGGTTCCGCGCTCGTGCATCCGCTTGACCACCGCCTCGTTCTCGACGACGTCGTCGTTGCCGAGGATAAGATAGACCTCGGCGCCCGGCATATCCTGCTTGAACTTCTGGACGCGGCGGCCCAACCACATCTCGAGGAAGACCTGCTGAGGCTTGACCAAACGGTGGAAATCCCGCCGCTTCTCGATGGCGACGGACAACGGATGCAGATGGGCGATGGTCTTGCAGAATTCCGGCGTGCGTTCGTAGTCGGCGAGCTCCTTGCCCCTCGGTTCGATGTTCGGGAGTTCGAACCCGCTGAAGCACTGCTGCGCGGCGGGCGAGAGCTTCTTGACCTCCTCGCTGAGCGTGGCATGGATCGCCCGCATGGCGGCCAACGCGGACTCCATCTCCCCGGTCGTCAGGGTGAACCAGCGCAGGCCGCGCAACAGATTCGAGAGGTTAAAGCCGTCGTTGTTCTGCGTTTCCTTTGGCAGAGTCTTGAGCAGGCGCTCCAACGCGAGGAAATCCTGGACCTCCAAGGGGAAGCTCGCCTTCTCCGGCTTTCCCCTTTTCTTGTCCGCCAGGAATCGCGGGAAGTCCTCGACCATGCGGCGCAAGATGCGCTGTTCCTCGCGAAGGATTTTCCAGTCGTAGAACACCCCAGTGTGCATCAGGTATCCGCCCAGGCTGACGAAGTGCTTTTCGGCCTTGGTCCTGTTCCGATACACGAGAGGCTCGATTTCCTCCAGGAACGCATCGTACGTCGCTCCGCTTTCGTCTTCGCGGAACAGCCGCGGATCCAGGGGGACGATGGCGCGGTTACCGAAACAGATGACCGGCCACTTGGGCGTCAGGTCGCCGCCCAGGACCACGGCCTTGATGCCGCGCTCCACGGCCAGCTTGAACAGCTTGTCGTAGGCGTAGCGGTTGCCGTGCAGATCCGAGGCGAAGATGACGGGACAACTCATGCCGACCTCCGGAATGCTTTGGGGGGCCTCGGGCCATAGACGAGATTCGTCAACAAGCCCAACTTCTCCAGGACCTCGTCTTGGCAAGAACAGTCGGCCAAGCGGAACGGCTGCGTCGCCAGGACCGACAGGATGACCTGCTTGTAAGGCGTCCGGATGAAGAAAGCCGTCGCCCGCGGGGCGAGTTCGCGGTACAGATGGCCGCAGCGGGCCGTCTCCAGGCAACATTTGAGCCGCCGCATGCCCTGCAGGAACTCGGCGCCGAGCCGGAAGTACAGCTCGTCGTGGCGGTAGATGACGTAGCCGGAGGTATCGACGACCTTCCGCACTTCCGCATCCTCGGGGCCGTCGACGCACAGCAGGAAAGCCGCGGCCCATCCGCTCAACTCGCTGTAACGGTGATGGCCGAACTCGCGGTGGGCGAGATCGTGGGCGGAACCGAGTTCCGCCTCGCCGACCGCATCGTGCAGCCGCAGGAGCATCCGGTGGTGCGCGACCGGGAAGCGGCCGACGATATCCGGAAAACTCTCTGCGACACGGGCCGTGACCAAACGATCCAACGGGTTGAGGTCGGGCTGCACGATATGGCGGACGACCTCATCAGGCGGGATGAAACCATATGCGCTCTCGGCCACATAGCCGAGGACCTTCAGCGCATCGATTTCGAACCGCGCGCAGAGCCGTCTGACGTCACGGTCGTCGATGCCTGGACGGACCGGCGCCAGGGCGAACAACCGGCTGGCGATGATGTACTCGGGCCGCAAGACCCAGACCGCTTCGTCCCAGGAACGGCACAGGACCGCGTCCTCGACGCGCGGCGGCACGAAGCCGAAGTGGTACCCGGTGAACAGCTCGAAGTAGAACCCGGTCGGGTTGGCTTCGGCTTCGCGGTAGTTGCAGCGCCGGGGCGTACCGTGGAATTCGCAGCGGAAAATCTCGTGCGGATAGACGATGCGCAGCTTGGCCGGTCGCGGATTGAACACCGCTACGTCCAGGTCTTTGTGGATCCGGTCGTCCTCGACCGGCGACCCGTATCCCGAACGCACCCCCTCGATTCTCTGGGCGGTAAGCAGGTATTTGACCGCTCCGCCGCCCGCGACCGCCCAGTTGGGACGGCCGGATGGGTCCTGCGGCGGGAAGTGCCGTTTCAGGTTGTCGATGTCGGCCGCGGACAGGTTTCCCATGGCATCCCGACTCCTCTGGATAAGTTGCATTCTTCTCCCTTTTCCAAGGTCCACGGGCATGATTGCCCGATGGGCGAATATCCCAGATTCCAGGGGATTTGTCAAACCCCGGGGGCAGTAAAAAAAGGCTCTGTCTTCGAAGACAGGGCCGAGGCTTTCACGACCAGATGCGGGCCAACTGGAGCCGCACCAGACTCAGACGCAGCTCCGGGTCCGACCAGTCGAAATACAGGGCGGACGGGAAGAGCTTGGGGAAGAGCTCCACCAGGTTGGAATGGAGCTTGTAGAGGACGTGGTTCTCGCGGCCGCCGGAGCAGCGCTCGTTGATCCAGTCGCGCAGGAGCTTGAACTGGAGTTCGTACCAGCGGTCATGGATGCGGGCGTAGTATTTGGTCGAACGGAACTCCTCTGAAGAGAAGCGATTGTCCTCATTGACCACGCCGGAACGGTAGAGGTTGGATTCCTCGCCGAAGACCGTGCCCGGGACGCAGACGACGGTGCGCCGCATGCGCTGGACCACGCGGAACAGGCTATCCTCGTCGAAACAGACGAACTCGGCGCCGAGCAGGTCGCGGATGGTCCGTGTATCGCGCCGGTTCTTTAATATCTGCTTGAGCGGCGCGTCCTGCTTGATGCGCGTCTGGTACAGGACCGGGATGTCGCCGGGGATGAACCTCATCCCGGGATACATCACCACCAAGGATTCATGCGACTTTAGGTGCCGCTCACCCGGCTTGTGGGGCGAGGGGCAGAGCGTCTTGACCCGGTAATAATTGTCCGGATCGAGTTCGGCCGCGATTTCGTAACAGGCACTGCGGCCGGGCGCGAAGAAGTTCCGCTTGAGCATGTCGTCCAGGTCGGTCATGGCCTGGTCAAGCTCATCGGGGGAATCGCCGTCCTGGCGCATCTCAAGGTACTGCTGGGCCAGGACGAGCTGGCGCGCCGCTTCGAACCGCGTGCGGCGCGAGAGGATGTCTTGCCCGTTCAGGCAGCACAGGTGCAGGAGCTCGAACGGGTCGTCCTCGTTCTCGACGTCGGACGTCATCTCGAGCTCGAGCCTCATCTGCTCGGAGAAATACACGTCGATGAGGCGGTTGAACGTCGCCCGCGCATCCTTCACGCACTGCACGAGCTGGCCGTATCCGGCTTCGAACTCCGGTAGACGGTAAGCATGGCCGAGGTATTTCCAAAGCGCCCGACGGCTGGCGTCGCCCAAAGCGCTTTGGAGGCCGGCTGCGTCCGCAGCGAACGTTTCCTGATCGCGGACCTGGTTCCGGGCCCGAGCCACGAAACCCATGACGTGGCGATAGCGTTCCCGCTCGCCGAGCAGGATGTCGAAACCTTCGGGGCGGTCGGCCAGCAGGTTCGGGAAGTTATTGACGAACCCGCTCTGGCTTTCCGGCTTCACGGGTTCCCCAACATACGACAGGAACGCCTCGATCTGCGCGTCCACGCGGCTCTTGCGCCGCGTCGGAGCATCCGGGGCCGCCGGCGGCTCATGACCTCCGTTGCCCTTCTTCCTATGGTCGTCGATGAAGACGTTCTCGCTGGATTGGCTCATCCTTACCCCTATTTCTGTAAAGAACGAAAAACAAAGTTAGCGGGATATGGTTAGGATGTCAATCATTAAAGCCTAATGTTACTTTCATGACTGAAAGTAACCAAAGGTCCCGGGGGTCCGCTATGCGCTCTCGGTGTCGCCGGCGCTGGATATTCTGCGCACCACGCCACGCGGCCCCCCGGACCCCCTTGCCACTTGCGAAGTGGGGCATACTTTTTCGAAAAAAGAAAAAACAAAACGGCCCGATGGAGGGCCGTCCGTTTCTTACTTTTTGGATCTTATTTCGCCGGGCGGTAGCGGTCGGCGGCGTAGAGGACCGGGTCCAGGGCCGCGTTCACGGACATGATTTCCTCTGGCTTGAACCAGATGGCGGATTCGTTCTTGGCTTCCTCGACCGTGCCGGAAGCGTGGATAAGGTTGCGCAGCGGGCGGTCCTGGGCGTTGGACAAGGCGTAGGTATCGATGGAGAAATCGCCGCGGATGGTGCCGGGGGCGGATGAGGCCGGCTCGGTGGCGCCGACGATCTTGCGGGTCTGGGCCACGGCCTGCTCGCCCTCGAACACGGCGGCCACGATGGGGCCGGACTGGAGAAACTCCATGAGTCCATTCTTAATCATCCCGCCGTAAGCCTTGTGGTCGGGATACGGGAACGGCTGGCCCAGGGATTCCATCTTCGCCTTGGCCTTATCGTACACGCCCTTCATCCATTCTTCGGTCAAAGCATAATGCTTGTCGCACTGTTCGGCCGTGGCTTTGACCATCTTGACGGCCACGAGCTTCAGTCCGGCGCGCTGCAGTCGGGCGAAAATCTCGCCGGTCAGCCCGCGCTCCACGCCGTCCGGTTTGATGAGGATGAGTGTTTGTTCCATAGGTTTGCGCCAGCTTAACATGTACAGCCTGACCAAACAAGATTATGGGAAAAACCCATAATCCGAGGGCGGAATGCGGTTTTTGTGCACAGCCTTGCCAAAATCCGCGATTTTTGCTAAACTTGACTTATAATCAATTTTTAGCTTAACGCACCGTATGGGTCTTCCCGGACATCGTCGTACCAGCTCGCACAAGCGCCGCCGCGCCTCTCATTTCGCTTTGGAGGCCGCTACCATCTCTAAAGACAAGAAAACAGGCCTCCACCACCTCTCGCACAAGGCTGCGCCGGGCGCCAAGGAGTACCGCGGGCACGCCATCCACGTCAAAGGGGCGGAAAAGAAGCTCGAGAAGCTCCTGAAGAAAACCCGCAAGCCCGAGGAGGCCGAAAAAAAGAAGTAAGCCATCCATGAACTAATTCGTCCTTTCGCACTTTATGTCCAACCGCCACCTAGCCCGCGCGCTCGTGCTCCAGTCCCTCTACGAATGGGATTTCCATCAGGGTTCCGACAAGGCCCCGGAGATTTTGGAGCGCAACATCGAAGAGTTCGCCCCGGAGCTCGACGAAAAGGAATTCGCGCGCAAGCTGGCGAAAGGCGTGATCGACCAACGAGAAGATATTGACGCGACCATCACCCAGTTCGCGCCGGATTGGCCGTTGCCTAAAATCACGACCGTCGACCGCAACGTGTTGCGCATCGGTACGTTCGAATTGAAATTCGACAGCGAAATCCCCTCGAAGGTCGCGATCAACGAAGCCATCGAACTGGCCAAGACGTTCGGCGGCGAATCCTCCGGCAAGTTCGTGAACGGCGTCTTGGGCGCGGTCTACCGCGACCAATTGGCGAAAGGCCTCGAGAAGGAAGTGGACAAGGAAAAAAAGGAAAAGAAAAACGCCGAAGAAAAAACGCCCGATGAAAACAAAAAAGACACCCCAGAAACGGCATCGATGAAGGAAACGGAGTGAGAGCTTCAGTTGACTTCATTGGCGTCGTTCCTGGCTTAAGCATTTAAGCCAATTTATGGACGACCAAAACGTCATCCAGGGCCTCGAGGTCCTGGAAGAGCGCCTGGGCCACACCTTCAAGGACAAGGCCTACATAATCGAAGCCCTGACCCACCGTTCTTACCTGAACGAGCATTCGGATTTCCCGTACACCCATAACGAACGCCTGGAGTTTTTGGGCGACGCGGTCTTGGAGCTGTCGGTGACCGAGCACCTGTTCAAGCGGTTCGCCAACCCGGAAGGCGAACTGACCAACTGGCGCGCTTCGCTGGTCAACGCCAAGACCCTGGCCGGCATCGCGACCCAGCTGCAGTTCGAGGACTATCTCCTGCTCTCCAAAGGCGAAGCGCGCGACAAGAATTCCAAGGCCCGCATGTACATCTTGGCCAACGCCATCGAAGCCATCATCGGCGCGATCTACCTCGACGGCGGGATGCCGGCGGCCGACAAGTTCGTGAACGCCCACATCCTCTCGCACCTGGACTTCATCCTGAAGAACGAGCTCTACGTCGACCCCAAGAGCAAATTCCAGGAGACGGCCCAGGACCTGCTCGGCGTGACGCCGACTTACCGCGTGCTCGAAGAGACGGGCCCGGACCACGCCAAGGAATTCACGGTCGGAGTGCTGCTCGAGAAAGAGATGGTGGCCGTGGGGCGCGGCAGCTCCAAACAGGAAGCGCAGGTCGCGGCCGCCCAGGCGGCGCTCGAAGCCAAGGGCTGGAACGCGCCAAGCGCGCCGAAAAAATAAGGTTGACGGAATCCGCAGCTTGACGGACAGGCCGATTGCTGAAAAGCTAGGGCCTGTCCTTTTGCATCCATCCACCACGACGCACATTCGAAAAGAGGCTCCGCCATGGCACGGGACCAAAACGACCACAACCTCGAACCCGCGGAACGCTACAGCCGGGACAACCCGCCGCCCGACAAACAGACGGCCGAAGAGGCCATCGAAGACCTCAAGCTCGACATCGTGAGCATCCAGACGGACTTGGACCACACCGGTCCCGACACGTACCTGGGACCGGATGATTACGATACTTGGCGCCGACGGGCCGTGACCGCCTTGCGTTACGCCCGCCAAGAGCTGGCCTACCTGGAGTATTGGATCGATCCCGGGTCCCATTGGGTCAACCGCCGGAAAGAGAACCTCCAGGGCATCGCCCAGGGCGTCCGCGCCCGGGCGGCGGCCCTGCGCCACGAGATCGAATGCGCCTACGAACCGCTCTACACGGCGGCCCGCCAACCGGAAAACCTGTCCGAGGCCATCGAACGCCAGGCGCAGCTGGTCGGGGTGAAGCAACGGATCCAGTCCGCCTTCTCCGAGATAACGAACGCCTGGACAAGCCACGCCCTGGACCGCAGCGCGCTCTCGGGCGTGAAATCTCCGCTGCACCAGATGCTGGTCCTGGTCGAGGAAGAGATCGGGATAGTGAAAGCGTTCCTGCGGAATGCCGGCACACTGAGCTCCCAGGCGAACTGGAAAAGCGTCTGCGCCCAAGCCCTGACGCGAGCCGTGGCTGAAGGTTTCCGCCTGACGCCGACCGAACAAGCGGTCCTCCTGAAGCTGCAGCAAGCCTGCCCCGATGGGCAAGAAACCGACACCGTTTCCGCCACACGGATTTAAGGGGGAATGATGGCCGATAGCGAGTACCGTACGTACGAATCAGCGTACGAAGCGACACGCCTGACCGTCTCCGGGCTGCAGCGACTCAAGCGCCTCAAGCAGGACCTGCGGAAAAACGACGTCGACCCGACCTGCCATCAGCTGCTCCGCGGGCTGTGCCTCGAGCGCGCCCGTGACGGGACGCTTCGCCTGTGGACGCCGTGGGGCGTCTGGGAATTCTGCCTGACCGACCTGCAGCGCGACGAACCCCTTCCGGACATCGGACGGCTGAAGCTCCTGGCGTACGAGACGGGAGAAAGGCAGACTATGCGCCGAGCCGCGCGCCAAGTATTCGCCGTGCACCAGGCCGGCAGCCTGATCCTCCCCTATCCCCGGGAGCGGACAGCGGATCAGCTGCTCGCCAACGCCGATGCCAGCCGTCGCTGGCACGACCTGGGCCGGCGCCACGCCAGCCGGAAAGGCACGACCTGAAGCCGGCAAGCCCCGCCCTAACGCGGGGACTTTTTATTACGGAAGGATTTCCATCCAGCCAAAAACGCACCGCTTTGACGGTGCGTTCTCCATGGTGCGCCGGGAGGGATTCCCGCTCGCTCCGACTCGCGGTCCTGGGCGCTGCGCACCAGGCCTGCGCCAGCTCGGCCTTCTCGCGCCCTTCGAATCCTTCCTTTCATTAAAAACGCCCCGCGTTCGCGGAGCGTTTTTATATGGTGCGCCGGGAGGGATTCGAACCCCCGACCTTCAGCTTCGAAGGCTGTTGCTCTATCCAGCTGAGCTACCGGCGCTAGTTGGGGGAATATATGATGCCGCCTACCTCTCGTCAACTTAAGGCTTCCGCACCACGCCTTTGCCTTTCGCGCCTTCGTCATTCTGCAGGTCGGTGGTCAGCGCGGGCCGGATGAGGATGAGCGGCTCGTTGATGTCGGCGTCGGTCGCGTCGAGGCGCGTCTCGCCCAGGAGCTGGGCGAAGCGGCCGGCATCGAGGTTCGCGGGCGTCAGGACGATGTCGAAATCCGCCGTCGCCTCGGTCACGTCGGCCGGGAGCTTGTTGAGCTGCCAGCGGATTTCGCGCGTCGCTTCGGAATACGCGATCTCCCCGGCCGAGACCTCCGAGTTGCCGGACCAGCTGACGTTCTTGGGCAGCGTCGCGGTCAAGCGTAGGTTGCGGAGTTCGTGGAGGGTCTTGTCCAGGCTCCAGGAAACGCGATAGGTCGTCGGCTGCCCGACGACCGGCGGCAGGGGCCCGGTGCCTTCGGGCGCCCCCTCCTCCGAGAAGTAGCGGGCCTCGGAGGCCAGCGCGGCATCCGTCCGGAACTTGAAGACGAGGGGCGTGGTGCGGACAGTGCGGTTGAGCTTGGATTTCCCGACCATCTCGACCGTGGCTTCGGCGACGAGCTGAAAACCGTAAGTGCCCGAGACAGCTTGGCCGGCCGGGATTATGGGCACCGAGAATTCGAGCGAACCGTCTTGGCCGGCGACCAACGACTTCAACGCCCCGAGCGACTGCTGGTCCCAGGTCAGGGTATTTCCGGAAACCGTGCCGGACGATGAATCCTCCAGCTCGGCCCAGTCGACGAACTTCGGCGCCGGCGCCGGTTTCTTGACCGCCAGGTTCTGGGTCGATGACGTTTCCAACGGCTCGAGCTTGAACCGGATCATCACGTTGCCCAGTTCCTCGCCCGAGGTGTTCTCGTAGGCCAACGCGGCACGCAGCGTATCGCCGAAGGCGATGGACCGGTCCGAATCGGAACCGTTGACGACTAGCTTGAGGGACAGGTCCCCGGCCAGGACGGAAATCACGCCGTCGGTCTTCTGGGACGGCTGGAACATGTCGCCTTGGCCGATTTTCCCGGCTTCGGCGTGGATGGACAGCTCACCGCCGGCGCCGGAGGCGAATGTCCCGTAGACCGCGGCTGTCGAGGAAGCTCCGGCCCTGAGATCCCCGAGCGGGATGCGGACTTGGCCGCCGTCCAAAACGTCGGCCGTGCCCGTCGCCTCGCGGATGAAGCCTTGCGGCAAGGTGATGCGCGCCTCCAACCCGGTCATGGGATCCGCTCCGCGGTTCTGGACGACATAGGCGATGCGGATGCGATCCCCCGGCATGGCCTTCTCCGGCACGTTGATGGCACCGTCGAGGACGCTTTCGTAATATTCGAGCTGCCGGGTCGCCAGCGTCTCGAAATCGCTGTTGAATGATGCCGGTTTGTAGGTGCCGACCGCCTGGATGGCTGTCTTGGTGCCCAAGGCCCCGGTGAAGACGCCTTTGACCGTGATGGTGCCGCGGCCGTTCAGCTCGATCGAGCCAAGGCGCCAGGCCAAACCTTGGTCGGTCGGCTGGGGTTCGATTTTGGTGGGATTGAAATCGGAGGGAAAACTCACCCGCACTTCCGAACCGGCCAGCGGTTCGCTCGCTTCGTTGCTCCAATTGATGAAATACGAAGTCTCTTGGCCGAGCGCGACCCGGCTCGGACCGTCGATATTCAGGACCAAGCCCTTGCCGGAATAGCCGCGGAACGGCTTGAAGACCAGGAAGCCCACCCAGACCGCGCCCAAAAGCAGGAGCAGGAAAGCGGCGATGCCGGAGAAAAGATAGATGTAAAAACGCGAACGGCGGCGTTCGAGCTTGGTCAAGTCAGGCATCTCGCCGTTGTCGTCGCGGAAGATGGCGGACAAACTCTCTTTGACCTGCGCCTCGCGCTTAACCTCGGCTTGGGCCGGGGAGGGCGCCAAGACAGCGTCTTTTTTATGGTGTTTCTTGCCCATGCGTCGGGGTCAATAAAGCGGCCATGACGCGGTCCCTGTCCCACAGGCCAGCGAAAGACAACTCCGGTTCGCCGCCCTTGACCCAAGCTGTCTTCCACGAATCAGGCAAGGTCACGGTGCTTGTCAATTGCCGCGTGGATTTGCCCGATTGGCTGGTCAGCAGCAGCAGATACGCCCCTCTCCGGCCTTGGACATCAGGGACTTCGCCCGTGTCGAGTTTGGCCAGGATGTCAGAGACGGTGAAGGGCAAGCGGTAACGGAGCGTGACCGTCTGGGATTTGCCCGGGTCGAGCTGCAGCCAGCCGCCGAACACGGTGCGCCCGCTCTCTTGGGCGATGCTCACGCCGTCGGCCGTGATCTGCGCCGCCGCTTCGCTGGCTTCGACGTCCTCGTCGGGCATGTCGTCGAGGCTTATCTTCTTGAATAGCTTCCGGTCAGGCGCATCAAAACCCGAAGCGGCCACGAGCCGGCTGCCGTTGGGGACGTACACCCGCAGGTAAGTGACGTTCCGGACTCCGCTGAATTGTTCGTTCTTGATGCCGGTATGGGTGCGGTCGAGCGTCACCGTATCCTCAATGGAGCCGTCTTCGGATATCACGACCTGGTGCCTGACTTTTTCCTCGATGACGCCGTCGGTCTTCTGGCCGGCGATGTTCGCCTCGATGAGGGCCAGGCTGTCACCGACCGAATCCTTGAGCCGGCCGCTCCAACCGAAGCGTTCGGCCAAAGCCTCTTCCTCGGGGTCGAACAGCGCGAGCTGGATATCCTTCGTCTCCAGCGATTCGGCGACCAAAGCCGAAACCTTAAGCCAATCGTCCTTGCCGAAGGCGTCGAAACGCTCGCGCATCTTGGCCGCCAAGTCACCCACGAATTTCTTCGGCGTATTGGCTTCTTTGTCGTATTCCACCTCGACCGCTTTCTGGGTCTCGAGCAGGAAGTTCTCGGAAGTCACGATCTTGCCGTATTCAGGCATCTCGACCGGACCCGTGACCTTGAGGAGCTTCTCCATGAACGTGGCGTTGACGGCAATGATGCCGTCCACGGTCGGCTGGCCGGATTTGCTCCAGAACCAATTGATCTTGCGCGCGCTGGTCGGGAAGTCAGGATACCAATTCGCGTCCTGGAACTGCCAGAGCTGGTTGATGAGTTGGAGCGGCTGCGGCGGGATGACGCGCGCCAGGAGCTGGCCTTTGAGATGGTACGTGCCGCCGGCCGGGACGCTGATGTTCTTGATGGCGCCGCGGTCCAGGGTGACCTCGGCGAACGAACCCATGAAACCGCCGGTCGGCCGGAGTTCAGTCTGGTTCTGGAAGACCAAGAGGTAGCGGCGGCTTTGGTCGCGACCCGAGAATTTCGCCAAGGCGTCGGCCAAGACCGTCAACTCGCGCACCGCGGATTGCGATTGGTCGAGTTGGGAGAGCAGGGCCTGTACGCGCTCCTGCTGGTCAGCCGGCAAACCCTTGGGGTCGACGGTCGCCGCGGCTTTGGTTGCGTCGGCCAGCAAGCCTTGCGCGCTTTTGGCGTATGCCCCCATGACGTCCAAACGCTCATCCAAACGGCGGTTTTGGTCGGCGAAGACCTTCTCGAAACCGATGGCCAGGAGGCGCGCCGCGGAGCTGGACTTGTCCCCGACCTCGAGCAGCGCGCGGGTGCTGCGGTATTGGCGCGGCAGGAAAGAGGCCAGGCCCACGGCCAAGGCATTCGTCTGACCCAGCAGGTTATCGGCGTCACGGAAACCGGCGGAGGCGCGGCGCAAGGCTTCGGCCGATTGCGGGATGGAAGAGGCGCCGCCGGCCTGGGCGAGTTCGCCCACGGCTTGGACGCCGGCTTGGGTAGCTTGGTTCTTGCCTTGCGAAGCCGACCGATAAAGCATGGCCGCGCTCGCCGGGAGCGTCACCAGGAGGACCAGGGCCGCGAAACCGGCCAGGGCGCGGAGCGGCGAGAACCTCACCGGTTGGAGCTCCTCGACCGCCGTCTCGATGGTCCGGACAGTGGTCTTCTCGGCTTGTTCGACGGTCTGGAAGATGCTTAATGCGGTTGACCTGAATTCGTTCCAGCGGCCGGCGAACCAATCGAAACGTCCATATGACCGGCGATAGGCGGCTGCGAAATCAGCGGGTGTGAACTGTTCGGCCAGGGCCCACGGCTGGAGGCGCGCGGCCGACAGGTCATGGCTCAAGGTGGCGTAGACCTGCACCGGAAGCTTCGCGGCCTCTGATGCGCCGTAAGTTTCCCGGGCCAGGAATTGGCGCTCCTCTCTCCGGGCCGTCGGGATGAGCGCGACCTTCTGGAGCGAGATCACGAACGGGCTCCGCGCGTGTTCGCCGCGCTTGATCTCGATTTTCTTTTCCTTGTTGCCTTGCGGCGCCTTGACTGAGAGGCCGACGAAGACCTTGTCGAGCTCCGAAACCTCATCCGACGTCAATAAGACGCTGGAGGCTTCAGGCACGACCGGCGCTGGAGCGGTTTTGGCCGCGACCGTAGATTTCCAGGCTTTTTCTTGGCGCCGTCCCCGTTTCGGCCCGAGCGGCGTCTGCATGACCACGCCCTCCCGCTCCACGACCGCGGCCAGCTGCTCCTCCAAATCGAATATCGAGCGGACTTCCGCGTTGTTGGATTCGGACGTTTTCGCCTTTTTGATCACAGGGCTTAGGTTTGGGCCAGCGCTTGGCCGAATGCTTCAAGCGTGGTTTTCGCCGTCTTGGACCAGGCATGCCGCTCCCGGAGTTCGAGCGCTGCCGCCAGGGCCTCGGTGCGGCTTTTTTCGGGTCGTGCCAAAATGCTTTCGACAGCCGCAAGTATAGCATCTGAATCTCCCTGACGGAAGTATGTTGCGCCATTTTTCCCCAGCACCTCGCGCAAAACCGGGATGTCGGAGGCGACGACCGGGCAACCGTGCGCCAAGGCCTCGAGCGGAGGCAGGCCAAAACCCTCGGAATGAGTGGGAAAAACAAAAGCCGTGGCGCCCGAATACAGCCGCGAAAGCTCCCCATCCCCCACCCGGCCCAGGAATTCCACGCCCTTCAGGCCGCCAGCGGCCGCCTGTTCCTCCATCCGCCGCATGAACACGTCTTTCTCCCCGACCAGGATGAGGCGCAGGCCGGGGTGACGTCCAGAAATTTTTGGCCAAGCGGCCAGCAAATCATCCAAACCTTTGTGCGGATAGGCGGAGCCGACGTATAAAAGATAATCAAGGCCAGAAGCAATGGACAACCCGTCATCCCCGCGCAGGCGGGGATCCATCGATGGATTCCCGCTTTCGCTGGAATGACGAAAGGATAATCCCGACATCCCCTCTCCCGTGACCTCGGTTTTCCCTTTGGCCGAGGGGTACAGCGACTCGACATCGGACTTCACGAATTCCGTCGGCACCAAAATCCGGCGGGCGTGGCCGATGGCGTTCGCGACCACGACGCGATACAGGAGACGCTTCAATAACCGCATCGGCCAAGGGCGGGTGGACGTCTTGGCGCTCAGCGGAAAATGGCGGAGCAACAGGTCATGGATGGTGACGACGAGCGGACCGCGATACAAGAGCGGCACGTTCCAGTGGGGCACATATACGAGATCAGCATTAGCCTTACGGAAAATACCCGGCATCTTGAGCTGCTCGGCCAGACCGTACCAGCGGACGTCGGCGACGAGCGTCTCGACGCGCGGGTGGCCGTCGAACGGATGCTCCGCCGAACGCGCCACCAACACGAACCGGTCATCGGTTCCCAGAGCCAAAAGATGGCGGACCAGCTCCTCGATATACCGGCCGATGCCCCGGGTGTTCTCCGGGCCCATCATCCGGGCGTCGATGCAGATGCGCATAGGACTAAGTTACGGCGCGCACCCTGGGTTGACAAGCGTTCCGCGCAGCGGGCTCGCGCCCGTCCGGCTTGACAAAAGGCCATTTCCGGGACATCTTAACCTCCGCACTTTCGCAGGGAGGGTCAAATGCACAAGCCAGCGGCAGAGATCGTGCGGATCGCAATCCCGTACCGACTGCCCATCCCGACGTCGGACAAGGATTTCCGGGATTGCGAGACGCTCAAGCAGACGATCGAGAAAATGCACATCATCTCGGCCAGGCTGTCGGATTTCCTGGATCAGCCGGCGGCCATCGTCCAATACGCCAAAGGTCCGCCGCCGGCGAAACGCTGGGGCGATTGGTTGTGGATCAAGATCATGCCCGACTGCCCGGAATTCTCCTGGCTCGGACGGTTGGGCGCTTTCATCCAGGACGAGCGCACCCTGATCATCGTGCCGCGGCCCGGACGGCTCGACGAATCGATGGCCGACCAAGCCCGCAAGCTGACCGTCGACCGCGGACTCCTGAAGCTGGTGCTCGGCATCGTCTACCCGCCGCACCAATGCATGCGCACCTTCGACTTCCGTCAGTGATCAGCCGTCCGCCTTGGGCGGCTTTCTTTTATGTAAAAAATAAAGCGGAACGCTTGTGGCGTTCCGCGAGTCATGGCTCATCTTCCAAGTCATCGATGTCGACCTCCTCGGCGCCGACCGCGATCTCCGGCGGCTCCGACGGAGGCCTTCGCTTGGAAGGCACCATCTCGTCCTCGAGGCCGAAAGCCACGGGATAAGCCGGCGGCGGCATGATGGTCGGCGGCTCGCTGTAGCGGCAGCGTTCGAGCAGCGCCTCGTCCGGAGCCGGCACCGGAAGGGTCGGTCGCGAGATACGCGCTCCGCTTTCCGGGACTTCAGAATCGGCCTCGGTCCGACTGGCCAGCCTA
Organism: uncultured Gammaproteobacteria bacterium; assembly: GCA_964415965.1. Taxonomy (GTDB): domain Bacteria; phylum Patescibacteriota; class Patescibacteriia; order 2-12-FULL-60-25; family 2-12-FULL-60-25; genus CAIKNB01. The sequence continues at coordinate 170,393 of CAYQCK010000001.1, read as the reverse complement.
GCGATGAAGCCCGGAAGTTCGCGGCCCAATTCGATGGACTTGCCGTTAGCCAAGGCCAACAGCTCCATGAACTGTTTCCGCGGCAACGCCCGGCCCTTCTGGCCAGCCGCCTCGACCTCTTCCAGGTTCCTGGACCGCAACTTATCCGCGACCACCTGGGACGTGCCGCTCGGCGGCTTGACCATCGCCAGCAGGAGATCGCGGAAGACGCTTTCCTCAAGACGGCTTTGGAAAAGATATCTGGATTCGACCATCCAATCGGATGATGAAAGGTGCTGGTCGACGAGCATTTCCCATGCCGCGACCAGGTCGATGAACGACAGGTCTGCCATGGGAACCTCCGTTGACGATTAGCCAGATAACCACGGAAAACGCCAAAAGTCAAGCCCCGACGCCAGCCCCAAACACAAAAGCCGACGGAGGATCGTCGGCTTGTCGCGGCGCCCGAGCGGGCGCCGGAGGGCTACGCAGCCGCGTCCTTGGGCTCGCGCTGGCGCACGAAGGACGCGACCGACGGAGGCAAGCGGATCTCGCGCGGCCGGCAGGTACCGTCGCACGGGACAGGCACGCCTTGCGCGTACCAGCCGCTCCCGAATTCGTCGCAGACGAACCGGAAGTGGTATCCGCCGAAGCAGCACGTTTCCGCGCCGCTGTCCCCATCCGCGAAGGTCGACGTCTGGAAGACGGCCTTCTCGTCGTTGCCCGCGAGGCAGGGCGAGCGCCGGCAGCTGACGCCGTCGCACTTCCCCTGGAGAGAGATGTCGCTGACCCGGCTACCGAGGACCTGGACGGTCCCGTCAGCCTGCCGATGGCACGATTTCTCCACGGTGAAGGCGATATGGACGCCACTGTCCAGGCAGACGCTCAGCCGCTCGCAGCGGAGGTAGCGGGCGTCGTCGGAAGAGAAACTGGTATGGGTGTGGAAGACATGTCCCTTCATGGCCTACCTCCGTTGTTTGGGTTGAAAGAGCTCGATCACCATGATCGACAAACGACTCTACCACAAGCATAGAATTTTGTCAAGTGTCAGTAGACATAATATGTAAAATATAAATAAAATTGCCAGAATTTTTGTATATATTGCATTCAAATATGCTTTTTTTAGCATCAACATCAAAAAAACCCACAGAACTTATCCTGGATCCCGCAACGCAAAAGACGCCGGTTATGGCGTCTTTTGGCTGGTCGCGTTCAACGCGATGGAGCGGGTAGCGGGAATCGAACCCGCCTCTCAACCTTGGAAGGGTCGCATAATAGCCACTATACGATACCCGCGCGATTCAATTGTCGAGCCGTATCTTAGCCCGCGCCCGGAATCTTGGCAATCCTCACGGTACGTCCTGGGTCTTGAACCTTCCCTGGTACGTCGCTTCACCTTCGCAGCGGACGAACACCATCTGGCAGATCTTGGTCCCGGGATAAATGGCCAAAGGAGTATGGCCAAGGTTCACGATCTCGAGGACCTCGCGGTTAGAGATGCCGGGTTGCATGAAGCCGGCCGTGACATGGACCGCGAGACCGAACCGCGCGAAGCGGCTGCGGCCTTCGAGCAGACCGGCGATGCTCGGCGCCAAGGTGATTTTTTCCTTGGTGATGCCGAGGATCATCTCGCCCGGAGCGATCATCATGTATCCGCCGTCCGGCACGGTCACCAAATCGGTCACGTCCTCGAAATGCGAATCGTCCCTGACTTCGTACAGGCCGACCTGCTTCTTGAAGATGCGGAAATCGTTACCGAGCGTCAGGTCGACCGAACCGGGACCGATCTGCGCCGGATCCAGCGGTTCGATTTTGACCAGTCCGCTATCGAGGACCTTCTTGAGTTCTTCTCCGATGAGGAATGACATATTGCACGGAAGTATAAGATGAGGAACCAAGATGGGCAAAGCCCTCGACAAGACACGCCCAATCGCCTATGATTCAGGCCGCATCGGGCCATATGGCAGTGAGCGCCATATGGACCCTCCTCGCTCGGAAATGGACGCGCTCGTCCATTTCGCTCACTACGTCGGGCCATAGCGCAGTTGGCTAGCGCGCCTGCTTTGGGAGCAGGAGGTCGTGGGTTCAAGTCCCACTGGCCCGACCATGGAAAAAGACCCTTGAATAGGGTCTTTTTCCGTTATTTCCACGACTCAGAAGACGTCTTCGACGGCTTTTTCGGATATTTCAAACCTCAGTTCCGCCCTCCTTCTTTTGCCCCTGCACCGCCTGGAAAAATTCGCGCAAACGGCCCTTCACCGTCTCGATGCCCACCGGCGGCTCGTAGGACTGCGAACCGGCTCCGCGGTCAGCGATATGGCTCTCGAGGTCAGGAATGGCCAAAGCTTGCTCGATGCGTCGGGCGGCAGCCAAGAGCCGGTCGACTTGGGCCGGCGTCAGGCTCTCGGGACGCGTCAGCGGGAAGCAGATATGGAGCTCGCCGCACGCGTCATGCGGGCTGAGCGACTCGCCCATCTCGATCAGCAATTTCACGTCCTTTTTTCGCATGTACGCCTTATACAGCTCATTCGCCTGGACCGCCGCGGCATACGGGATGGGCAAGGCGGCATAGTATTCGTTCTTCTTCTTGTTCAAGAAGCGCTTATCCGCCGGACTTTCGGCTTTCTTGGCCGCGTCCTTAAATGCCCGGCTCTCGGAATAATACCGGCCGAAACTGACGCCGAACTTGTCGCTGACCGCTTTCAGCACGTTCGGCCGCACGACATCCGAGATTCGGGCATTCAACCTCTCCAGCATGTTCTCTACGGCCGACTCCAATTTTCGGCGCTCGTTCTCGCTGCGCATCAGGTTCTCGTCGAGCCGGGAAGCGTACGAGAACAAACTTGCCACGCTATCCTTTTGGAGCGCCTCTTTCGCCGTCAGCGGCTTGTCGTAGCGGCTTCCGCCATCCGAAAGTTCGGCTTTGAGCCGCTTCAGGATGCGGACTTTTTCCCCGACATCGGACGCTTCGTCCACCATGATGCACTCCCGGCCCAGGACCTGGAGTTTTTCGGCGATCCTGGTGCGGAAAATCGCCGTCTCAGGATTCGCCGAAAGCTCTTTCCGGTAGAAGCGATAAAGCTCATGGCCGGCCCGCCTGACAGCCTCGTCCTTCACGGCGGCATGGGCTTTTTCGCGCCCGTAATCGGCGCCCTTACCGTCAGGGTTATAGAGGCTCCTGAAGCTCGCGCCCCGCAACTGGTTCCGGATGGTGTCCAGCGGGAGATCGTCGAAGAAGCGCTTGACCACAGCCGCGTCGTCGGCCGGTTGCCGGAAGGTACGGACCATCTCGTCGATGACCTTATCGCGCCAGTCCGCGATGTCCTTGGCGTCCAACCGCTCGATATCCTGCCGGATTTGCGTCTGGTAAGCATCCTCGGCCGAAGCCTTCATCTCCTGGCGCCGTGCCTCGATGCCGTTTAGCAGCTCGTCGGAAAAAAGCTCGGGGTGCTCTTCAAAATCTATCTCCACGGAACCGGCCCCGGATTTCCTGAGCCTGTATTCGATGCGTTCGTATGCGTCATCGCTATTGTAGCCATAACGGTTGAAGCCGAAGGAATACGGTTCGTCCCACTCGTCTTCCGCTCCCCCCTCGCGCATCCCGAGCAGCTCGAGGCCTTTGCGTCCGTAATATTTTCGCAGGTCTTCGGGCGCTACGGTCGGCCGGGTGCCTGGCGGAGGATTCAAGCGGTGCGGCGCACGGCCGGCATAAACCTGGTCGATGATTTCCCTGCAGATTTCCGTTTTGGCCGCTTCGGCAACGAGCTCCGCGCCCTCCAATCTGCTTTCGATGAACCCGGCAGCCTTCTCCGGATCGTCGATATCCTGGAGCTGCGCCAACTCCTTAGCCGAAAGCTTCAGCTTGGCCTTCAGCGGCAGACCATTGATCGTAAGGCCGAACTCGACCGGCGGTATGAGTTCGCGCCGCTCGCGCGTCGGTTCCCGGCGCGGCGGAGGGGTCTGCGGCATCCCCATGAACGGATTGAATCCTTCTGGCATATGGGAAGATTATACACGAATCATCCGGGTGAGTCGCGGCCGGACTGCCTCGGCTTGAGATTTATCTAATCCGTGACTTTAGGCTAATATCCCACCATGCCAAAATTCATCTGGCACAAAGCATCGGATTTCGCCAGCCTTGCGCCAATCACCCAAGTTTCGGGTTTTTGTTTCGATACCCAAGGCAACGTCCTCATCCTGCGGCAAACGGAAGTCCCAGGCAAAAACTGGAACATCCCGGGCGGCCATCCGGAGCCGGGCGAAACGCCGGACCAGACCCTGGAACGCGAAGTTTTCGAAGAAACCACGGTCCATATCGGCGAACACGGTTTCATCGGCTATCAGGAGGTGCTCGACGGCTCTGACCCGGTGCAATACCAGTTGCGGTTCGCCGCGATCGTCACTGACATCGAACCCCAGCGGGTGGATCCGGCAAAAGGCGTAATCCACGAGCGACGGTTCGTCCCGCCGGCTGAAGTCATGGATTTCATCATTTACCCGCAATACCGCGATGCCCTAGCCGCAGCTGTCGAATGGCTCGAGAAGCGGAAAAGTTGAAAACAAAAGACGGCTGGAAGCCGTCATTTCGTCATGGTGCCGAGGGCCAGGATTGAACTGGCGACGCAAGGATTTTCAGTCCTTCGCTCTACCACTGAGCTACCTCGGCGGATTATTCATTCCTCTTCGACCTTCTTCTGCTTGCCTTTGATGAACCTCTTCAGGAAGCCGTTCTTCTCCAGCGCTTCGTCGTGCATCAGCTTGGCGTCGATCGGGCCGAAGATGGCCAGGAGTACGAGCACGATCAAGGCGGTGACGGCCGCGACCTGGAGGAAGCCCAAGCCGCAGGCGATGCCGATGCCGGCCACGACCCACATGGTGGCGGCGGTCGTGAGGCCGCGCACCGTGCCGGACGACTGGATGATGGCGCCGGCGCCCAGGAAACCGATGCCCTGCACCACGATCGAGGCGATGCGGGCGACGTCCGTCGTGCCGGGAGACAAGCCGGCGGCATAGACGCCGGCCAAAGACATGGCGGCCGAACCGAGGCCGATGAGGGCATTGGTGCGGACGCCGGCCGGCTTCTGCCTGACTTCCCGTTCGATGCCGATCAGCCCGGAAAGGACCGTGGCGACACCCAGGCGGACGATTATTTCCTGTAAGGTAAGTTCCATAGGAACGCGGAAATGATAGCGGGTTCAGCGGAAATGCGCAAGTCCAGCCGGGAGCACCGGAGGTCTTGCCAAAGACGGTAGCCTGCTGTAATCTAGCCGCACAATTTAGGAAGGGCGTGTAGCTCAGGTGGTTAGAGCGTCACACTGATAATGTGAAGGTCCCTGGTTCGAGTCCAGGCACGCCCACCATGCAAAAGCCGCAGCAGTAGCCGCGGCTTTTGCTTTTCTGCTGGCGGACCGGGACACCCCAAGTCTACAGTTAAGCGCGTGAACAAGATTCCACACATTTTGGAAAAACGGGTATTTTCTGCTATACTCCCATCAACATCGAGCCTGCGACTGGCCTAAAGCCGGACGAAGGAAACAAAGAAAAGCCGCCACCATGAGGGCGGTTTTTCTTATGCCTTACGAAAACTCCGGCTGGCAGCCGGAGTTTGTCGTTTATTCTTCGCTTGATGTTTCCGAGGCGTCCTGGGCCGGCTCTTCCTTGTCTTCCGTGCGGCTGACGGTGATGAACGTCCCCGTCTTGCCCTCATCCTCGTTCGGCCAGATCGAGACCGCGAGCTTGACCTTGCCCTTGGTGTATTCGCGGAATTCGACGTTGTTCATGGTCGAACTATTCTCTTCATTCCAGCCGTCGGACTTCATCTTGTCCTCATACCACTTGAGCACCTTGTCCTTGTCGTCCTCGCTCGTCATGGTGGCGTTGGCCGAACCCTCGTTCTTGTTGGTCGAGACGGCCGAGATCTTGACGCCGCCGTAGATCGGCACGTCGCCCGGGAACTCGCTCGGCAGCTTCAGGTCTTCGCCGAAGGCGACCGTATTGCCCGTCTTGTTGTCCTTGAACTGCACTTTGCCCGAATCGGTGTCGACGTTCACTTTGCCGTCCGTGGCCTTGCTCAAGATGCCGCCGGCGATCGAGTCGGCGACTTTCTGCTCGGCTTTCTCTTTAGCGGCCTGGAACGGATTGCAGCTCCAGCCCATCAGGACGACGGCGGCCAGAGCGGCGGCTAACGGAAGGGTTTTGGTGTAACGCATAGTTTAGAAAATTTCTTTATGCAGGCGTAGTGTAACATCCACCCCGAGCTTGGCAAGCGATTCGTACATGTCCTTCACGAACTCGTTCGTCCCGCAGGCCATGAACTCGGCGGTTTTGGCGTCAGGCACATGCTTGGCGATGAGCTTCTGGCCGATGCGTCCGGTCTCGCCGGTCCAGCCGTCTGGGGGATAACCGGTGAAGGTGATGACGCATTTGAAGTCTGGATGCCGGGCCGCGAGTTCCTGCAGTTCTTCGAAATACGGCATGACCTGGAGCGTCCGGCAGGAATAGACCAAGGTGACGCGCCGACCCTGGCCGCGGGACAGGACCTGGCGCAGCATGCTGCGGAAAGGCGTGATGCCGATACCACCAGCCAAAAGCACGAGATGCGAATCCCCTTCCGGCAGGACGAACCGGCCGAAAGGCCCTTGGACGTTCAACGGATCGCCGGGCTTGAGGGCGCTGGCACGCTGGGTGAAGTCGCCGCGCACCTTGACAGCCAGGACGATGAAGTCGCGCGATTCGTCCGGCGCGCCGGCCAGAGAATAGGCCGCCTTGGCCCAAACCGTGCCGTCCGCGTTCAGGAGCTGGAGCATCACGAACTGACCGGCCTGGTAATCGAAGACCGGTTGGCCGTCGGTCGGCCCCAGGGTGAGCTCGAACACGCCGTCCGCGATGGCGCGGTTGGCTACGACATTGAATTGCCGGATGACCGGCTGGGAAACCGCGGGCATCAGAGCTTGATTTCGGTCCCGTCGTCCTCGTACAGGCGGATGGCTTGGACGGGGCAGGCGCGGGCCGCCTCGATCAGAGCCTCACGGTCGTCCATGTCGGCCGTGGCCTCGGCCTTGACCGTACCGCTCGAGCCGCTATCGCCGACCGGGGGCTTGGACAGGATGTAGCACTTCCAACTTTCGTTGAGCTTGAACGTCTTGGCGGCCAGCATGACGCAGGATCCGTCGCCGATGCAGATGTCTTGGTTTACTTCGATGCGCATATTGATGGAAATACATTAGCCGAGAGCCGGGACTTAGGCAAATCAAAAGGCCCCGAGCAGGATCGGGGCCGCAAGGGGCGCGATACGTCAGCGGTGGCGAGGCTCGCGGTTGTGGTTGAGGTGGTAAACGGCGAGCCACCATCTGACCGGTTCGGAGGCGACCAGGGCGTTCAGGAATTCCACGTCCGGACCTGGCGGCTGCTTGGCCAAATCGTGGTTCATGCAGCTCTCCAAGGTCCCGTCGTGGAGCGCGTCCACGGTCTGGATATGGTCATCGAGCTCGGCCCGCAGATCGCGCAGCGCCCGCAATGCCGAAGGGTCGACGAGGGAGTCCGGCACGGGCACGCCGCGGCGGACCGCTTGCCACAAGCTTTCCAAGTCGTCGCGCGCCAGGATTATGGCGACGGCGGGCGAAATCGCCTCTCCCCACTCCTGGCGTTCACGGTAGCGCACGGCGCGGAACGCTTTGGAGAACGAAAGGGAAACCGCTTGCGCCAACTTGCGGCAGCTCTCGCTGCCGGTCGGCTGGACGAGGATTGCGGCGGACGCCTGGCGCGCGCGGCGGCGGACCGGCTCGCCGATGTCGCACAAGCGGAACAATCGGCCCATGCCGAGCAGGAACTTGGCGGGGTCTTCGCGGTCGTCGGTCAACGCCTGCTGCAACACCCGCCGAATGACCTTTGGCAGCCCTTGGACGTCCGGGTATGAGCCGGACCAGGCCAACATGTACGGAGGGTGCTTTTCGCCCATGGATAGCCTCCAAACTTCGGATTGAATGTACGCTGTTTTCCTACCTCAAAACCGTCTTCCGGTCAAATTCCGAATTATGGAAAGGCCCCGTTTGCGGCGGGGCCTGGAAGGCGGGTTCGGACTACATGGCGGGACGACGCACGAGATGGAGAGGCAACGAGGTCGAGATGGTGAGGTTGCCGTAGGTCCGGCGGTACTCGCGGCAGAGCTGCGAATACTCCTTGGCGGCGCGGGAAGCGGCCGCATACGGCATGATCCTCGACCGGTTCAGCGCCCCGAGGATGCGGCGATGCAAGGCATCCCGCGGATCCTCCGGGGCCTCTTCTGGCTCCCCAACCTCTGGCTCGGGCACGACGCGCAAACGCACGCCCGTGACCTCATCATCATATTCCAGTTCGATCGCGCGAATCTCGCTTCTGTTCATGCAATCTCCTTGGCCGATGACGTCTCGAAGGTCCGAAGCAACAGGCCAGTAAACCACAAAATCCCGGTTTTGTCAAGGGATTGACGGGCATCCCGGCTCGGAATAAGGTCGATCGACGACCTTTCCAGGAGCAAGACATGACCGAAGACACACCCCGGACAGCCTCCCTCGAGCGGGCCAAGCGGCGCCTGGCGTTCATGGAGCGGGCAACGAAGCTGCGCGACATCGTGGCGACCAAAATCGAACCCCAGGAAAACGGCGGGGTCGACAATTTCGTCGAGGGGGCTTCGCCCTATCTCGAACTCTATTGGTCGCTCGAGGTCGGCGGCGAAGATGAAGCCGCGGCCGAATTCTGCCTCTGGTTCCTGGACAATCCGGACCGCGAACATTCGCACTGCCTGTATCTCACCTACTCGGGAGCCTTCGATACCTGGGAATTCGGTTTCGAACGCGACGCGGAGGCGCAACACGCATCGCCCAAGGCCGAACGCCTCGCCGCCGAAGCGTTCGGCTTCAAGGAGCCGGGCACGCGCGAAGTCTGCGAAGCCGCGGCGCTCTCCATCATCAACGCCCTCTGCGCCGGCTTCGCCTCCACGCTGCCGAAAAGAGAAACCGGTGCCTGACCGTCCGCGCCCGAACGACCCTCGGGCGCTTTTTCATTTCCACGGCGTCAGGCCGAAAAATACGGACCCAGCACCTCGTCTTCAGCCAAGAGCGCGACGTTCTTTTTCACTTGGGTCCAGAACTTGGGATGGTGGATGACGCGGACGAATTTGAACCACTGGCGGTACAGCCGCGGCGGCTGTTGGTGGTGCGCCAACTCATGGCAGATGACGCGCAGGATGGCGTCGAGCTTGCGCGGTTTGGACGTCCGCGGGGTGTAGAGGTCGATGGTGACGAGCTTTTCGCCGAGCTTGGTGTAGCCGAGGGCGTATGACCGCAGCTTGCCCACCCCCCTGACCCGGCGGCGCAACGGCCGCATCTCGAAACCGGGCATGTCCAAAATGAGGCAAGCCCGTTTGAAGAGGTGTTCAGCCAAGGCTTCATGGCGCGGGTCCAGGACGTCTGACATGGAGCCAAGGATAGCACGAACGTAATTCAAGGCTATCCGGCCTTAACGAAAATCTTCGATGAACCGCTTGAGGATGCCGACGTATTCTTCGATTTCAGGCTTGAACTTATAGTTCGTGCGACCGCCTTCAAGCCCGCTTATTACCCAACCGAGTTTGCGCAATGCCTCAACCGCACAGGCCAGAATGAATGTTTTCCGGTCCGTACCGATCAGCCTCAAGACTTCGTCGCTGACCGATGCTTCCTTATAGAAAAAATGCGCGTGGTCCAGGATGGACGGGCCGTAGAAGGACATCTCGAAATCGATGAGATAATGCTTGCCCTTATGCGGAATCAGCTGCGCCGGCACCCAGTCGCCATGCACCACTGACGTCGGCAGGCCGAAGATAGTCTCCAGCATGCCCAAGCGTTTCTCGAGCCTGGCGTACAGTGCCTTGGGCACCAGGCCCTTCGACCTGACGAACTCGTCACGGAAGACCGCCGAATCGTAACGCGGAAAAAGCCTGGACCTGCAGCCGATAGTCTCACGCTGGAAGACGTTCATTGTCCGTATGTATGTCTCGGTAGTCACGGCCGTCATGTCTTTTTCGATGTAGTCCATCAGGAAATACACCCGGCCGCCGAGTTTCTTGATCCAATGGATTTTCGGTATCCGAGTGCGCTTGCATCTGTCGACCAGGTACCTTTGCCGATTCGGCTGGTCGCCGAAAAAATCCGGGACGGATTTCAGGATGGACTTCTTGCCTCCCCTTTCGACGATTTCGACGTACGAAAACGGATAATCCTGGATGAGTTGCAGGGTTCTGTAATTCTTGAAAGGCATAAGACGCTTGGGGAAGCATACCATGCGCCAGGAACCGAATGGACGGACCACGCGGTCCGTCTTTTTTCCGTTCATCCATATTTTTTACACCATCGGCGCGACCAGGAGCGATACATTGACAAAGACCGCGAAATCCGTTAGCTTAACCAATCGGACTTTCCCACTGGAGGCATGCGTATGATCGGCAATATCGCCACTCTTGCCGAAGACCAATTCGGTGGCCTAGGCATATACCGCGCCCAAATAGAACGAGATGTGATCGCGGGTAGATTCGGCCGTGAGGAGGCCGACGAAATACTGCGCAACATGGAGATGCAGCGTGGGTACGCCGCGCTTTCGGTCGTGCTCATGGCCGGGAGTTGGGCGTTCTCCTGCCTATCGCCGACATTGCCGAAGACGACCGACGAGTTGGTCAGGCTCGTGCTGGCCAATACCACAATCGAAGCGTGGCCGTACGTTGACCCGCGCGTCTCGGCTCAACTCCTGCGCTTGCCCGGCTTCATCCTTATGCGTTGCCTGCCCGGTTTCTGCCTTTGCGTAGGCAACTTGGCGATTCTGCGCGCTGATCCGCGATTGCATGACGTCGCGCTGCGGTTCTGCGAAGGCTTCATCGCAAAATGGCCCATCCTTCGGTTGTTGAGATGGCCTTGGATCCACCTGTACGTCAGGCCCCTGATGCGCCTGTTCCGCTGGCTGTACCTGCTGGAGTGGCCGCGCGCGTGGACGTGACAAAAAGAGACGGGCTCTCGCCCGCCTCTTTCTTTTTTTTCGGATTCTGGATTCCCGCTTTCGCGGGAATGACGAAGGAATTACACCATCAGCGCGACCAGGAGCAGCGCCACGATGTTCAGGATCTTGATCATCGGGTTGATGGCCGGGCCGGCCGTGTCCTTGTACGGATCGCCGACCGTGTCGCCGGTGACCGCAGCCTGGTGGGCGAAGGATTTCTTGCCGCCGAAGTGGCCGGACTCGATGTACTTCTTGGCGTTATCCCACGCGCCGCCGCCCGAGGTCATCGAGATGGCGACGAAGAGGCCGGTGACGATGGAGCCGACGAGCACGCCGCCGAGCGCGACCGGGCCGAGGAACCAGGCGACGAGGACCGGCACGGCGAGCGGAAGCAAAGCCGGGACGATCATCTGGCGCAAAGCGGCCTTGGTCACGATGTCGACGCAAGCGCCATATTCGGGTTTAGCCGTTCCCTCCATAATGCCTTTGATCTCACGGAACTGGCGGCGCACTTCCTCGACGACCGCGCCGGCCGTCTTACCCACGGCTTCCATGGCGAACGCGCCGAAGAGGTACGGCAGCAAGCCGCCGATGAACAGACCGGCGATGAGGTACGGGTCCTCGAGCGAGAACTTGAGCGCCTGGCCGCGGTCAGCGAACTCCTGGGTGTAGGACGAGAAGAGGACGAGCGCGGCGAGGCCGGCCGAGGCGATGGCGTAGCCCTTGGTCACGGCTTTGGTCGTGTTGCCGACCGCGTCGAGCGGATCGGTGACGTCGCGGACGCTATCCGGCAAGCCAGCCATCTCGGCGATGCCGCCGGCGTTGTCGGTGATCGGACCATAGGCATCGATGGCGACGATGATGCCGGCCAAGCTCAGCATGCTCATGGCCGCGAGGGCCACGCCGTACAGGCCGCCGTAGGAGTAAGCCAGGAGCATAGCCGCCACGATGGCGATGACCGGCAAAGCGGTCGACTTCATGCTCATGGCCAAGCCAGCGATGACGTTGGTGCCGTGGCCGGTCTGGGACGCGGCCGCGATGTTCTGCACCGGTTTGTATTTAGTGGAGGTGTAGTATTCGGTAATCCAGACCATGAGCCCGGTCAGACCGAGGCCGACGAGCAGGTCGAAGAACACCTTGCCGGAAGAGATGACGCTGCCTTCAGGGAAGAACTTCTTCGCGAGGAACCAGAACGCAATCGCGGAGATGGCGCCGGTGGCAATGAGGCCCTTGTAGAGCGCGCCCATGATGTTCTGGCCCGACAGGCGGATGAAGAACGTGCCGACAATCGAGGCGATAATGGCGACGCCGCCGACCACGAGCGGGAACAACACGATGGCTTCCTTGCCCGGGAAGAGCAGGCCGCCCAAAAGCATGGCCGCCACGGCCGTCACGGCATAGGTCTCGAACAGGTCGGCCGCCATGCCGGCGTCGTCGCCCACGTTGTCGCCCACGTTGTCGGCGATGACCGCCGGGTTACGCGGGTCGTCTTCCGGGATGCCGGCTTCGACTTTGCCGACCAGGTCGGCCCCGACGTCAGCGGCTTTAGTGAAGATGCCGCCGCCCAAGCGGGCGAAGACCGAGATGAGCGAACCGCCGAAGCCCAAGCCGATAAGCGCCTTGAGGTCCCCGGTCAGCCAGTAGAACAGCGAGACGCCGAGCAGGCCGAGCGACACCACGAAGATGCCGGTGACGGTCCCGCCTTTGACGGCGACATTGAGCGCTTCCTTGATCCCCTTCTTGGCCGCCTCGGTGGTACGGACGTTGGAACGGACCGAGACCGCCATGCCGATGTAGCCGGCCACGGCCGAGAGCACGGCGCCGACCAAGAAGCCGAGCGCTGTGTTGCGGCCCAGGAAGAGCCACAGGATTACGAAGGCCACGGCTCCGATGAGGCCGATGGTCTTATACTGGCGGTTCAGGTAGGCCATGGCGCCTTCCTGGATCGCCTTCGAGATTTCGACCATCTTGCCTTCGCCAGTCGGGCGCTTGAGCACCCAGCTGACCAGATATGCGCCATACGCCAGGCCGATGCCGGCCGAGGCAAGCGCGAAAATAAGGGCTGTGTTCATAGGTTTTGTGCGCCTATTATGCGCAAAAATGCTTATATATGTCAAAGGACGGACATCTTGTCCGCCCTTTCAGCCAGGATTGCTCCCTTAGACCAGGTCTTTAGACTTTGCCCCGATTTCGTTCCGCGCCTCCGGGGTCTGGAGATCCTTCAGGACCTCATGATGCATGCTTACCTTGTGCTTGATGCAGGCGTCGACGGCCTCGTCCACGTTGCGCCCCTTCATGATGGCGTTGCAGTCGTACCCGAAATCCCTGCAGGCGATGACTTTCATATGGGCGGATTATCCCAGAAATCAAGGGTTTTGACAAGAACAGTATGGGATGGACGGGCTCATTGCCCACTGCCCATCGTTCTTGTACGCTCCAGCCATGAGGCTTTCCGTCGGCATCGACGAGGCGGGGCGCGGGTGCGTCATCGGGCCTTTGGTCGTGGCCTGCGTGGCCGCGGACGAAGCGGACCGGCGCTGGTTCTGGAAGAACAACGTGCGGGATTCGAAGATCGTACCCGGACCCCAGCGCGACAAGCTGGCGCAGCTCATCAAGGAACGCTGCTGGTTCCAGGTGAAGGTTTTCCACGCGCCCGAAATCGACATCGCGGTGCGCGACCGCAGCCGGACGTTGAACGGACTCGAACTCGAGGCCATGTCGGATCTGCTGCGCGATTTCTTGGACGAGCACGCGGAACGCGAGGCCGTCGCCCTGGTCGATGCGCCGAGCATCAGCGCCCAACACTATCTCGAGAAGCTTTACGCGGCGAGCGGCTGGCCCGACATGGAACGGCTGAAGGCCAAACACGAAGCTGACCGCACCGACCGGACCGTGGCTGCGGCGTCGCTCATCGCCAAAAGCGAACGCGAACGGCTCATCGCGAAGATAAAACGGGAACTCGGGGTAGATTTCGGTTGCGGCTACGCGCATGACGAGGCGACGCGGGAGTTCCTGAAGGTTTGCCCCAAAGGCGCGAGTTGCGTCAGGTGGAGCTGGAAGACTACCGACGGCATCCGGGAAACATGAACAAAAAAACACAGCGCCCGAGAGGGGGCGCTGATTTACGGCCGGGACATCACTCCTTGCCTTCCTCGACCTGGTCATCCGGGAGGAATATCTCCGGCAAGGTCGGGATCTGCAGGCGTGGATCGCTGCCTGGCACCGTCGAAATCCGGGGAACCGGCGGCAACGACAGCGAATTGACGTTCTCGACCAGCACGAGGCGGTCGGTCATGAGGCAAGCGCTGCCGACCTCGAACTTGAGCCGTTGGCCGGCCTTGATCGAACCTTCGGGGACGATTTCGCCGCAGAACATCTGCTCGGCTACCCCGACGAGTTTGGCCCCGACCAGGCTGAGAGGGCACTCCTTGCCGTCGCGGCTGTAGACCGCCTTGCAGTAGCCGTTGGCTACCGCGAAAATGTACGAAGCGGTGTGGTAATGGAAGAACACATCCTCACCTCCTTTCCCGGCCAGTCTTAACGGAAAATCCGCGTCCGCGCAAGGGCCGGAACGACGGTTGACATTCGGACGGCTCCGGTCTTAACTGGCGGCACCAAGGAAGGGGTATAGGCATGCCAATCGACACCGCCCTGAAACGTTCATTCTCCAAATACCTGGCCGAGGCCCATCTGCTCGACCTGCCGGAGAAATTCATCGGCAAGAAGTTCTTCTTCGCCTATGAGACCCACGGCCAGTTCGGGCTGTTGTGCGGCGAGATCCGCGGCATCGAATACTCGATGGCCGTCGGCCTGCATCTCTACGTCAGCAATCCGGCGCTCGAGACCTTCAGGCTGAAAAGCCTGTGGTGGAACCAAGACGCCGGGAGCTGGAATGCCGTCGTCGAAGTCGAACGGGACGAGCTCCTGCTGCACTACGCCCAAGGCGCACGGAATCAGGCGCCGAACTGCATCCCCGGGGCACTCGAGATCCCGACCTGACGACCCGCCCCCGAAACCGTTCGGGGGCTTTCCATCTCTTGAAAAAACCCGTCCCATTCAATACACTCTGCTCCGCAGGATAAGCGCGCGTAGCTCAACGGTTAGAGCATCTGTCTTATACACAGAGGGTTCCTGGTTCGAATCCAGGCGCGCGCACCAGACCAAAAACCCGCCTCATCGGCGGGTTTGGTTTTTTCATGCGCTGGACTACAGCCCGTTGACGAACTGCCGGGTGGCCGGGCCGAAATAGCCGGTGCCGGCGGACAGGCCGAAGGGCTTCAGGACCTCTTCGGCATGGGCTTCCTGGAACCTGACCAGGGCCGAGCGGGTGGCGGGGCCGAAATAATTTGTCTCGTTGCCGGGCGAGCCGACGCCCCGGGAGGCGATGGCGAAACCGGAGCGGTTCAGGAACTGCTGGAGCAGCTTCACGTCGGCCCCTTGGCTGCCGAGACGGAGGTTCCTCTGGAACCTGAAGCCTGATGCCGGAAGGAGGGCGGCCGACGGCAGCGACGTGGTCTTCGCGGATATGGCGGAAGCGGTGCCGTAGTCAATTTCAGCCGAAACGGCGGGCGAGACATTGCCCCAAGAGGTATAGAACTTCACATACACGGTATGGCGGCCGGTCGGACAGACAGCCGGGACGATCGCCCCGCCGGACTGGGCGCACAAATCCCAGGAATACGCCTCGCTGTCGACGCGCGACAACTCCTCGATGACCGCGGTCCTGAAATCGGCTTCGTTGGAGACGGCGAATCTCGTCGCCCGCGGTTCGCGCACCGCATCCTTGATGAATTTCAGGCTGACCCGGCGGTTTACGGTGGTTCCGGCTCCGTTGTCGATCAACACCTTGAAGCCGCCATCCGGCGCGACCGGCGGTAGGAAGGCTTCAGGCGGCAGCGCCACTCCCCCGCCCGAAGAACCGGCGGTTATCGTATATGCCGTCGAGCTTGAGACCAGGTTGGTCGACGGATTGTTGACGGTGATCGCCAATGCGCCCTCCTGATTCAGATCGCCGGAGCCCAGCGTGAAACGGAGCTGGGTCGGTCCGACATAGGTCGTGACGTAGTCGCCGCCGCGGACCCTGACCTTGGCGTCCGGGGAGAACCCGGTGCCGGTGAGCGTGACCTGAGTCGCGCCGCTGCCGGCGACGGTGCTGGAAGGCGTCAAGCTGGTGATGGTCGGCGGATTGCTGTCGAGATAGACGCGGATATTCGGGCCGGCGGCGTTGGCTACCGCAAAGTCGGTCCGACCATCCGAGTTGAAATCCCCGGACACGGCCCATTGGGGCGAACTCCCGGCGGTTATGACCCGAGTCAAATCAAGCGTCCCATCCCCATTGCCCGCCATATACGAGAGGTCGTTGCTGCCGCTGCAGGCAGCCAGGACATCCGTCTTGCCGTCGGCATTCAGGTCAGCCAACAATAATCCGCCGACCACGCTACCGGCAGCGTAGTTCGCGATAGGGTTGAACAGGCCGGTCCCGTCGTTAACGAAGACGCCGACCTGGTTGGCGGTGCGTTTGCCGACCACGATGTCCGGCCAAGAATCGCCGTTGAGGTCAGCCACGCGGAGCGAGACCGGGCCCTTGGTCGTGGCGTAGACGGCGGCGGCGCCGAAATTGCCCGCGCCATCGCCCAGATGCACCCGGGCCGAACCGCCGTTATACGGCACGAAGCAACCGGCGCACGAGATGGCGACCGCCACGTCCAGATTGCCGTCGCGGTCAAAGTCGGCGGAAGCTATGTCGACGGGATACAGGCCTGAGGCGAAGTCGGTCTTGGGGGCGAAGGTACCGTCCCCGTTGCCGAGCAGGATCGAGAACGTCCCGTCATCCATGTTGGCGACCGCCACGTCCAGATTGCCGTCGCGGTCGAAGTCGGCGACCGTCATGCCGCGCGGAGAGTTGCCGACCGTGGTGGCGACATAACCACCGAAGGTCCCGTTGCCCACGCCGTGCAGGTAACCGAGCGTCCCCTCATTGCCGTTGGTCACGACCAGGTCCTGTTTGCCGTCATTATCGAAATCCCCGGCGGCGACGAAATACGGGCGGACGCCGACCGCGTAATCCACGGCGCCGGCGAATGTCCCATAGCCGTTGCTCAACAGCACCGTGACCGCATCCGTGCCGTTGTTGGCGGCGGCGATATCCAGGCGCCCGTCGCCGTTGAAATCTGCGGTCGCGATTCCGGACGGCGAACCGCTGACCGGATAATCGGTGGTAAGGCCGAAAGGATAGGCGCCGGCCGACATCGGGGCAAACAAGGAGGCGATGGCCGCGCCGACCAAAATTTGAAACAAGATGAATCTTGGCTTCATATGCCACGGATTAGACCACCTTCCGTCAGCCGCTGGCAGCCGCGGCCCGGACTGATATACTGGCGTTGAAATTATGCAAAATCACAAATTCGCATTTTTGATTCTGGCGGCGGCGATATCCGCGTCTTTCGGGGCGGGCTGCGGAAAAGAGAAACCCATGGTCGACCTGAAGCGGATCGACAAGGCCAAGGTCGAAGCGGAAACCAAAGCCAACGGGACCGAGCCGAAGGAAAAAACCGGCATCGCCAACCCGGCGACCACCAAATGCCTGAAAGACGGCTTGATGCTGAAGAAAACCTACGATATCGAAGGCGAAACGAACATCTGCGTCTTCGACGACAACACCGAGTGCGACGAATGGGCGTACTTCCGCGGCGAATGCAGAAAAGGAGACTGCAAGGATTGGGAAACTTGCGCTCCGCGCACCGCGGCCGAGCCGGCCTCCCCATCCGGAACCCAACCATAAAAAATCCCCCGGTCCTGCCGGGGGATTCCGTACCGGATGACGATCAGGGCGCCAGCAGCTGGAGGTCGTTGCTGTAGATGCCGCATTTTCCTCCGAGGTATTGGCAGACGCGGAAGTGGTAGGTTTGACCGGACCCCAAGCCAGACCATTCGTCGGAACGCACTTGCGGGTCGGAAAGGTAATGGTAGTCGTCGCCCGGATAGACCGGCGCCGTATGCTCCGCTTTTACGACCTTGAACCCCAAGGACGGCTCGAAACCCGACAACGTCCAGGTCAATTCGGCCTTGCCTTCGACCACTGAACCGGCCAAGGATATCGCACCAGTCTGCGGCGCCGGGGCTTGCGATACCGCGGCGCCGGGCATGGTCACGACGTCGTCGTTGCTGTAGGCGCCACAAGAACCGCCCAGGTACTGGCAGACGCGGAAGTGGTAGGTCTTGCCGGACTCGAGACCGTCCCATACGAAACTCCGCGCCGCCGGATCAGGCAGATACCGATAGTCATCCCCGGGATAGACCGGGTTCGCCTCTTCCGAGACAACAAGCTTGAAACCCTGCGCCGCATCAACGCCATTCACGTCCCAGCGCAGGATGACTTTGCCGCCGGCCGTCTCGGCGTTGAGCTTGAGCGTGCCGCCCGCCGCAACCGGCTTAGCGACCTGCGCCACGGTCAGGTCCTCCTGGTCCAGCTCGGCCAGCTTCTTGACCTCGAGTAGCTGCGGGCCTTTGGACGTCACGTAGTAAAGCTGGCCGCGCGACTGGACGCGCATCACAATCTTGCCCTTGGTGCGTTTGAGCAGCGTGGCGTTGAGCGCCTTAAGGTAGCCGAAATTCTTTTCCGAGATGCCGATAATCTGCGGGATGCCTTTCGGGATTTCGACATCAGCCTTGGCTTTGGCCGCGACCGGTTTGTCCTCGACCGCGACCGGCGCACCTGTCTGCACGAGTTTGCTCCCCATCCAACCGACGACTTCCCCGTATTGCACCTTGTACCAACCGTCCATCTCGGCCAGGATCTTGAGGCTGGCGCCGGACGGCGCGACCGTGATGATCTCGGAATCTTCCATGCACGGCTGGGTGCGGATGCGCGCGCCCGTGACCGTCTTGCCCGAGAGGTTGCGGGCATACATGGGATCGCCGTTGCAGGAGTACGTTTCGGCTTTGGCCGGCAAAACCGCGAGGCCAAACGCCAAACCGAGGCCGGCGCCGGCCAAGATCAATGTTGTGGGATTACGCATATGTTTTGATATCAGGATAACACGCTTCGCGGCTTAATGCCGCTTTCCCTTTCTTTACAGATATCCAGCATTCGGGTTACCCGGGACGGGATGCTTGCTGGACCCCGGCTGGTCAGCCATCATGTTTGGAATATGCGGAATCCGAAAGGCTGGCTCAAGCCCCCGACCCGCGACTACCTGCTGATCGGCCTGGTGGTCCTCGCCTACCTTCTGCCGTTCCTGTGGCCTGAAGCGAAGGCGATTCTGCCGCTAGCCGCGTTCATCGCGGCCGTGCCCACGCTCTGGACGGCGGCCAAGGCCTTGGCCCGGTTCAAGATATCCATCGACGTCTTCAACGCCTTCGCCCTCGGCATCTCGTTCGCCAGCGGCGAAGTCGAGTCGGCCGTGTTCATCGTGCTTATGCTGGCTTGCGCGCGCATCCTGGAACAACGGACCGAAGCGCGCGCCAACCGGGCCATCGAAGAGCTGCTGAAGCTGAAACCGCAGAGAGCGACCCGTGAGGCCGACGGAAGACTCGAAGAGATCCCGGTCGAAAACGTGAAGGCCGGCGACATCCTGGTCATCCGCACCGGAGCACGCGTCCCGGTCGACGGCACGGTCGTGTTCGGGACCGGTTCGGCCAACGAAGCTTCCGTGACCGGAGAGTCCTTGCCCGTCGAAAAACGGATCGGCGACCCGGTCGTGAGCGCCACCCTCCTCGAGTCCGGCCTGCTGAAGATCAAGGCAACCAAGGTCGGCAAAGACTCGACCATCGAACGCATGGCGGCCCTGATGCAGGAGGCGTCCAAGAACAAGTCGCGATCGGAAAAGATGGCCGACCGGTTCGCCGGATTCTTCCTCCCGCTCGTCGGCCTGCTCGGTTTGGCGACCTATTGGTGGACCCGCGACCTCAAGATGACGGCCGCCCTGTTCCTCGTGGCCTGCGCCGACGACATGGCCGTGGCCATCCCCTTGGCCGTGACCGCCTCGCTCGGCCAAGCGGCCAAACGCGGCGTCATCATCAAAGGCGGCGAATGGCTCCTGCAGCTCGGCCGGGTGAAGAAACTCATCCTGGACAAGACCGGGACCCTGACATACGGCTCGCTCGACGTCGGCGAGGTCAGGCTCGAGGCGGGCGTGACCGAAGCGGATTTCTGGCGCAAGATCGCCATCGCCGAAAAATTCTCCGAGCACTCGGTCGGACGGACGATCTTCAGGCTGGCGGCCAAAAGGACCAAGGACGTGCCCGACCCCGAGAAATTCCAGGTCGTCGAGGGCATCGGCGTCAAAGCCCTGTCGGACGGAAGCGAGATAATCCTGGGCAACGAGCTCATCCTGGCCGAGTTCGGCCTGGAGCTGCCGGAGGCGGCGGCGGCCCACATCCTCGACAAGACTTCGGCCGACAGCCACAGCCATCTCCTGGCGTTCTTCGACCGGAGGTTCGCCGGTTCAGTACTCATCGCGGACATCCCGCGCCCCGAGGCAGCCGAAAGCATCAAGCGGCTCAAAGCCCTCGGTGTCGGGCGGGTCACCATGCTGACCGGCGACAACGAGCAGACGGCATCAACGATCGCGCGGACCCTGAGGCTGGACGAGCACCTGTCCGAGATGACGCCGGAGCAGAAGCTGCGCCACATCGAGGAACGCGGCGGGGACGGCGTGGTCGCCATGGTGGGCGACGGCATCAACGACGCGCCGGCCCTGGCGCGGGTGGACGTGGGTATCGCCATGGGCGGCACGGGCACGGCCGTGACCGTCGAAGCGGCGGATGTGGTCATCCTGACCGACGACCTGCGGCGCCTGCCCGAGATGGTGGAGCTCGGCCGCCGGACCGAATCGGTGATAAAGGGCGACGTCGCCATCTGGGTCGCGACGAACATCGTCGGCTTCGCGCTCGTCCTGACCGGCGTCATCGGCCCGACCTTGGCCGCGCTCTACAACTTCATTTCCGACTTTTTCCCGCTCATCAATTCGACCCGCCTTTTCCGTCCCACGAAAAACATCAGAAACTAGGCCAACGCGCGCCGACATGCAACGGACCGCCGGCCGATGCGGTATACTTAGCCGCATGGACAAGAAAAAACTCCAGCTCTATTTTTTCCTGGCGTTGCTCATCGCCGTTTTGGTCTTCACCGCTTGGATCTTCCTCCCCTACCTCGGGACGTTGGTCTTGGCCGCGACCCTGGCCGTGGCCCTGCATCCGATCTACGACCGGATGGTGAAATTCGTCGGCGGCTTCCGCCGCGCCGCCGCGCTCCTGACCATCGGCATCGCCGGCATCGTCATCTTGGCGCCGCTCGTCTTCTTCGGTGTCCGCATCCTGCAGGAGTCCCTGGACCTGTACGCGCGCCTGAGCAGCCAGACCGACACGTATACCAGGGCGTTCGCCTCGGTGACCGCGTTCATCAACCAATACCTGCCCGGCGTCCAACTGGACTTCGGGGCATTCGCCAGCCAGCTGCTGAGCTGGGTCGCCAAGAACCTGGGTTCGGTCTTCTCGGGCACGGTCCAGACGCTCTTCGGCCTGTTCGTGGGCGTCGTCGCGCTGTTCTATTTCCTCGTCGACGGCCACCGCTTCGTGAAGACGCTCGTCGAGCTGTCCCCCTTGGCCGACACCTATGACCAAAAAATCCTCGAGCGGCTGTCCGGGGCGGTCAACTCGGTCTTGCGCGGCTCGCTGCTCATCGCCATCGTCCAAGGCCTGATATTCGGTTTCGGCCTCTGGCTGTTCGGGATGCCTGATCCGACCCTCTGGGGCAGCTGCGCCGCGGTCGCCTCGCTCATCCCGGGCATCGGCACATCCTTGATATCCGTCCCGTCGATCATCTATCTCTACGCCACCGGCCAGACCTGGGGCGCGGTCGGCCTGTTCCTCTGGAGCGCCACGGCCGTGGGTATGATCGACAACCTCATCGGGCCGTACCTCATCGGCCGCGGCGTGCGCATCCATCCGTTCTTCGTGCTCATCGCGGTCTTGGGCGGCATCAATTATTTCGGCCCGCTCGGCTTCCTGTTCGGCCCGCTCGTCCTGAGCCTGCTCTACGGGCTGCTCGAGATATACCGCCTGCTCGTGCTCCACAAGCCGGAGAAGAGGGCCGCCGCCAAATGAACTTGCGGAATCCCCGTCTGATGCTAACCTTAAACCATATGAACATCGACCGCACCCCGGTGCAGCCCGCACCGCAACCTAAGCCCGAGCAGGCCCCGAAGCAGACCGGCGCCCGCCTGGCCCAGGAAATGCTCGTCAACCTGGTGATCGGCGGAGACAGCCAAGAGACGCGCAAGCTCATGGAAAGGGCCGTGCTCCAGGCCGTTGCCGAACACTTCAAGTTCAGCCCCAAGCCCTACTTGAGCGTCCTCAAGGAGCCGCCGTTCTCGGTCGACCTCAACAACCCGAACACGCCAGGCCTCTCGAACCTGACGCAAAAGGCGGTCGACGTCCTGTCGCAGAAACCGGAATGGAAAGCCCTGGTGGCGCGGGCCAAAGAGACCGCGACCAAGACCCAAAAGCCGCTCAGCGCCGATTTCGGCGCCGAGCTCTACGCCCTGGTGGCCGACGCCACGACCGACGCCATCCGCCGCATCGCGGCCGACCGCGAACGGGAAGCTTGACGGCCGGAAGTGACCCGCGGATAAAAAATCAGACCCCCGGTGGAGAACCGAGGGTCTTTCGTTCAGTTGACGGCCAAGACGAGCTGTCCGGCCGTCAGGAGCATGTCCTGCGGATGGGCCTGCACCTGCCACGCCAAGGCGATGGTGCCGAGGGCGTTGCGGGTGAGGAGGTAGGTCAGGCCGTTGCCGTCCAGCAGGGGCTGGGAGACGGGCAGGTCTTTGGGATCCCAGCCGGTCTCGCAGCGGAGGCGGCGCAGGGAGACCTGCAGGGCTTCGTCCACGGCCGTATCGCCGTTCTGGTCGAGCTCCTGAAGGACCGCTTCGAGCCGGTCCAGGTCGTCATGGCTCAGCCCGCCGAGCGGACAGGCGGGATCAGCCAAGGCCGCTTCGAGCGCTTCACGGATGCGGCCGTAGACCGGATCCTCGTCATCCAACTCGCGCAGCGCCAGCCGCACGACCTCTTCCTGTCCGAGCATCTTCTGGAAAGAATGTACATCCTCGTTGGTCATGTATCAGCTCCTCCGGGATATCGCATCTAAGCAGGAAAAGGGCGTTTTGTCAAGGCGCTTCCCTCTTGGGGCTTGGCTCTGTTATGATGCCGCTATGCCAAATACATGGATCATCAGCCAGGACGAAGCCGGCGCCCGATTGGACGTTTTTTTGGCCGAAAAACTGCCGGAAATGACCCGCAGCCAGGTCGCGAAACTCCTCAAGGCCGGGGCCGGCAAGGTCAACGGCAAGAGCGCCAGCGTGCACCGCTTCCTGAATCCCGGCGATACCGTCGAATTCGGGACGGTGGATTCGGCCGTCGGCCAGACCGAGGTGGCGCCCGAGGACAGGCCTGCGTTGCCCGCGCCGGAGCTGAAGGTCATCGACGAGACGAAGGGCTACATCGTGCTCGACAAGCCGGCCGGCGTCCTGGTGCATCCGGACGGGAAGCAGCTGACGGGCACGCTCGTGGACGCGCTCTTGGCGCACGACCCGAAGATCGCCAAGGTCGGCGAGGATCCGGAGCGCCCCGGCATCATGCACCGCCTGGACAAGGAGGTCAGCGGGCTCATGGTCGTGGCCCGGACGCAGGACGCGTTCGACAGCCTGAAGGCGCAGTTCGCCGAACACTCGGTCGACAAGACTTACCTGGCGCTGGTCCACGGCGAAATGGAGAACGAGGAAGGCGACATAAAATTCCGCATCGCGCGCTCCAAGACGAAAAGCCGCATGGCCGCCCGGCCGGCGCATGAGGAAGAAGGCAAGGCCGCCTGGACGCATTACCGCACGCTCAAGCGCTTCAAGAACGCATCGCTCCTCGAGCTCTCGATCTTCTCCGGCCGCACCCACCAGATCCGCGCGCATCTCTTGGCCCTAAACCACCCGGTCATCGGCGACGTGCTGTACGGGCGCAAGAGCGAAGACCGCAACATCAAAGCGCCCCGGCTGATGCTGCAGTGCATCAAACTCGGATTCAAGGATCCGTCGAACGGCGAATTGCGCGAATACGAACTGCCGCCGGTCAAGGAATTCGCGGAGGTCGAAAAGATGCTGAAATGATCCCCCACCCTCCTCTTTTCATCATCACCGGCCCGTCCGGCGCCGGCAAATCCACGGTCGTGGATGCGATATTGGAAAATGTAGGGGCGCGTGCCACGCGCCCGGGCGTACGGCGTACGCCCCTACGGAAATTCATCACCTGCACGACCAGACCGAAGCGGCCCGGCGAAAAGGACGGCCGTGACTACCATTTCATGTCGCGCCAGGAATTCGAAAAAGACCTGAAGGCCGGCTGGTTCTTCGAACACGCCGAGGTCTATGGCAACCTATACGGATCGTCACGGCGGGTGATGGAAAAATTGCTCAAAGGAAAGACACCGCTCATCGGCGTCATCGACGTCCAAGGCGCCAAGACGTTGAAGAGGATCTACCCCGAGGCCATCGTCATCTTCATCGACGCACCGAAGAAGAGCCTGGTCGAACGCATCAAGAACCGTAAACCGAATCCAGCCGAACTCAAGCGCCGTATCGCCAAGATGGAGAAGGAGAAGAAGCTCAAGAAATCGTTCGACATCGCCATCATGAACCCGGACGGTAAATTGGAAGAGACGATACGGAAAGTGGAGACGGTGATTCGTAAGAGAATCCATCATTAATTCGTCATTCCAGCGAAAGCTGGAATCCATTTTTTGTTTCTGGATTCCCGCCTTCGCGGGAATGACGGCGTGGGCGACCCGACGGGCCTTGCCCTAGGCGAATAAAAACTCCCGCCTCGCGAGACGTCGGATGACGTCTGCGAGACGGGGTGCGGGAGGGGCGACCTGACGTGGTCGCCCTTTCAGTCACAGTTCGAACAGGACGCGGAAGGCGATGCTCCGATCGCGAAAGCCATGCCCTAACGCATCTACTTCCGCGAAACCGCCACGTAGCGAGTGGCCCGAGAAGAGGCGCTGTTCGGATTTGTATGTATTTTCGCACCACTCCCTGCTACGCGTAGTGCCGAGATCCGGCAGATCCATGGAGCGGCGCTCACGAAGCCAATTAAACAAGTTGCCGACAAGGTTCCACTCCTCGAGGGACGGGAGTCTGACCCTCTTCCTAGGGAAGCCGGTGGTTTTGGCGACCTTATCGAACATCCATTTCGAAAGGTCTTCGTAGCTCCTCGAATAGCGCCCAGAGTACTTGACTGCGGCCATTAGACTATCATCGGGATAGCTCTCCGAAACATCATGGTCGGGCTTCTTGATCGCCTCAATCGCAATCCAAATTCCTTCGAGGGGCTTGCGCTCGATTTGCGATGCGTCGATGAATTTGCCCCAGTCCGGCTTCAAGAAACAGGAAGGGTAACGATCTTCACTCAGTGCCGGAATGTAGACCAGCAGCAACTTATGCTGGACGATGGACTTGCGCTGCTTGTCTGTGAGCCGCGGCACCGGCGGCACGATGATGCGTCCGCCGATTTCGAGCGCCAACTCGTCCCAGACCATCTGCCAGAAAGTCTGCGCGTCCTCCGGGGTCGGCAACAGTGACGGCGGCCGCCAAAGCTGCGGCTTCTTGTAGAACGCATCCAGGTCTTCTGCCGAGAACTGGCCGGATGACCCGCGTTCGATGAACTGCTGGATATCCTGTGCTGTTGGGAAGGTACGCATGACTGCATTCTCCTTCGCCCCTTGGCCCTTAGCGCCCCAACCGACATATCGGCCGGGGACGCATCCTCGCCGCCGGGCAAAAGACTCAAGTCCGGTTCCGCCGGACGCGGTCCCTCGATAGGAATAGCTTATTTAAGCAGAATTCGGCGAATTCGTCAACGCCTCGGCCAGGCGCTTGACCAAATCCTAAAAATCCCTTAATCTAGCGCCACATCGCAAACATATGGCCGAAACCCAAAAATACCAGGCCTTGGAGCCCAAGGACGTGAAGACCGGCATGCAGATCCGCGTCCACCAGAAAATCAAGGAGCTCAACACCAAAGGCGAAGAGAAAGAGCGCATCCAGGTCTTCGAAGGCTTGGTGCTTAAGGTCGGCGGCGCCGGGGTCAGCAAGACCATGACGGTCCGCAAGGTGACCGAGGGCGTGGGCGTGGAGCGCATCTACCCCATCTTCTCGCCGGTCATCGCCAAACTCGAGCTGGTGCGCCAGTTCAAGACGCGCCGCAAGGTCATCGACTTCGTCAAGGACAAGACCTTCAAGCGCAAGCTCAAGGAAATCAAGAAATAACGGAAAAAGAGGCGCCAGCCTCTTTTTTGGTATCCACGAAACTAATCAATTGCCGACATCCCGACCAAGCGAGTCAGACGAGCGCGAGCCGGGATCCGGCACGGAGACCCCGGGTCTGTGCCCGGGGCGTCAAATGGGTTGAGATTATTGCGCCAGACCCTTGTCGATATCGATCGTCGCGTCGCCGGCGCGGAGGATGTCGAGCGGGGCGTCGAGGGCGCTTTCGACGGGATTGCCGAAGCGGTAATTGACGTAGAACGCCTCGGTGATGTCGTCGACCTGCTTGTTCCAGTCGGTGCCGAACAGGCCTTTGGCCACGGCCTCGGTCTTGATCCAGCGCAATACGCCGCCCTTGGTCGGCAGGTAGGTCTTGGTGTCGGTCTGGAATTTGACGAGCTTGGAACCGGCTTTGTACGTCACGTTGCCGCCGATGGGCACGAGCGCCATCTGGTCGATGGGGATGGTCTTCACGGCCGAGAAATCCTTGTACCAGGTGAAGTAGACCTTCTCGTTCGGGAACACGTAGCGCTTGCCGTTCGAGGCGAAATAGTAGACGGCGGTATCGCTCAAGGTCTTGGTGTCGCCGTCGTCCGGGATCTTGATCAGGTCGCCGACCTCGATGTCCCAATTCATGCCGCCGGAAAAATCGATGGTCGCCTGGCGGTCGAAGGTGACGCCGGCGGCCGAGGCGCTGAATGTCGCGGTGCCGTTCTTGAGCGAGAAGACCCGGAAATAAGCCTTGCCGAGCAGGTCGGTCTTGCCGTTCTCGACGCGGATCTCATCGAGGCTCCCGCGGTCCGAAACCAAGGTCACCTCAAGATTCTCGAGCGGCAAGGAGTTGAGGTCGCGGACCGTGACCGTGATGCGGGTGTTGTCGATGCCGTCGGCCTTGAGCGCGGTCTTTTCGGCCGAAACCCGGCTTTGGAAAGCGTCCGGCAGGCTGGCGGCCAGGGCCGCGGACGGCAAGGCGAGGAGCAAGGCGGACAAAACGAGAAAACGTCGCATATGGCCAGGATGATAGCAGACTAACGAAAAGGGCGCGATTTCGGCGCGCCCTTTTCGTCCCCCACCCACATGCTACATCGCTTGCTTAAGGTATTTCCCGGTCAGCGATTTCTTGTTCTTGGCGATCTCCTCCGGCGTGCCTTCGGCGACGATTTCGCCGCCGCGGATGCCGCCTTCCGGGCCCATGTCGATGACCCAGTCCGCGCATTTGACCACGTCCAGGTTATGTTCGATGACGAGGACCGTATTACCCTTGTCGACCAAGGCCTGCAGCACCCCCAACAACCGCTTGATGTCGTCGAAATGCAGACCGGTCGTGGGTTCGTCGAGGATATACAGCGTCTTGCCGGTGGCGCGGCGCGAGAGCTCGGTCGCGAGCTTGACGCGCTGGGCTTCGCCGCCCGAGAGGGTCGTGGCCGGCTGGCCCAGGCGGACATAGCCGAGCCCGACCTCATGCAGGACGGAGAGCTTCTCGTAGATGAGCGGCTGGTCGACGAAGAAGCGCCGCCCCTCCTCGACCGTCATGTCCAGGACGTCGGCGATGGTCTTGCCGCGGTAATGGATGTCGAGCGCCTCCTTGTTGTAGCGCTTGCCGTGGCACTCGGCGCACTCGACGAAGACGTCGGGCAGGAACTGCATCTGGATCTGGACGTAACCGTCGCCGCCGCAGGTCTCGCAGCGGCCGCCGCCCTTGACGTTGAACGAGAATTTGCCGGCGTCGTAGGCGCGCATCTTGGCCTCAGGAATCTCGGTGAACAGGTCGCGGATGGGGGTGAAGACGCCGGTGTAGGTGGCCGGATTGGAGCGCGGCGTGCGGCCGATCGGCGACTGGTCCACGGATACGACCTTGTCGAGATGCTCGATGCCCTCGATCTTCTTGTGCGCGCCGGGCAGGTCCTTGGCGCCGTAGAACTGGGCCGAGAGCGAGCGCCCCAGGATGTCGAGGACCAGCGTCGATTTGCCGGAGCCGGAGACGCCAGTCATGCAGACGAACTTGCCGAGCGGGAACTTGCAATCGAGGTTCTTGAGGTTGAATTCCGAGGCGCCGCGCACGGTCACGAATTTGCCATTTCCCTTGCGGCGGACCTTCGGTTTCTCAATCTGCTTCTTGCCGAGGAGATAGGCGCCGGTCAGCGACTCCTTGTTGCGCTTGATCTCGGCCATGGTGCCTTCGGCCACGATCTCGCCGCCGTATTCGCCGGCGCCGGGGCCGACGTCGATGATGTAGTCGGCGGCCTCCATGACGGCCTGGTCGTGCTCGACGACGATGACCGTGTTGCCCAGGTCGCGCAGCCGCTTCATGGTCAGGATGAGCTTGTCGTTATCGCGCTGATGCAGCCCGATGGACGGCTCGTCGAGGATGTAGATGACGCCCGAGAGCTCGGAGCCGAGCTGGACCGCCAGGCGCACGCGCTGGGCCTCGCCGCCCGAGAGCGACATGGCGCTGCGGTCCAAGGTCAGGTACGCCAAGCCGACGTCGAGCAGGTTAGTGAGCCGGCGCTTGACCTCGTTGGATATCTGGTCGGCGATGAGGCGTTCGCGCTCGGTGAAGCCCATGGGGTCGATCTTGGAGTCGTTCTTGAGGCGCATGATCTTGGACGCCTTGGCCTTCTGCGGGCCTTTGCCGAAGGAATCGAAGAACGCGTAACACTCGTCCAGCGGCAGGCCGACGATGTCGGCGATGCCCTTGCCCGCGACCGTCACGAGCAGCGCTTCCTTGCGCAGGCGGCGGCCGTTGCACTCCGGGCAGATGAGGACGCGCATGTACGACTCGATCTCCTTCTGGACGTATTCGGAATCGGTCTGGCGGTACTTCTCCTCAAGCATGGCCAGGATGCCGCCGAACGACTGGGGTTTGCCCTCGACCTCGTAGGTCTTGTCGCCGGTGCCTTCGAGCAGCACCTTGAGCGCGTCCTTGGAGAGCTTGCCGACTTCGTCATGGACCGAAAAGCCGTTCGCCTTGGCCACGATCTCGAGTAGCTTCAGGTAGGACGTCTGGTTGCCGGCGATGCGGGTCCAAGGCTTGATGGCGCCCTGGGCGATGGTGAGGCGCTTGTTCGGGATGACCAGGTCGGCATCCAGCACAAGCTTGTTGCCGAGGCCGGTGCAGGCCGGACAGGCACCGTGCGGCGAGTTGAACGAAAACAGGCGCGGCTCGAGCGTCGGGAGCGAGATGCCGCACGCCGCGCAGTACAGCGACTGCGAGAACATGACCTCTTCGCCCGTGTCCTCGTTCAGGACCGTGACCAGGCCGTTGCCCAGGTCAAGCGCCTGCTTGAGGATCTCGAGCAGCGATTCGATGACCATGCTGGTCTTCTGCTCGACCTTCGAGACCACGACCTCGATCGAGTGGTTGGCCGCTTTGTCCATCCGGGTATGCATGAGCTCGTCGATGTCGACCAACATGCCGTCGTAGCGGACTTCGCGGTAGCCGGCGCGGCTCGCGCCCTGGAGCACGACTTTGTGCTCGCCCTTCTGCTCATGGACCATGGGCGCGAGGAGCACGAGGCTGGAGCGCTGGGCCATGCACAATATCTTCTCGCCGATCTCGCGCGGGGTCTGCTCGGAGACGGCCTTGCCGCACTTGGGGCAATGGGCGCGGCCGGCGCGGGAATACAGGAGGCGCAGGAAGTCGTAGACCTCGGTCACGGTGCCGACGGTCGAGCGCGGGTTGTGCGAACTGGATTTCTGGTCGATGGCCACGGTCGGGCTGAGGCCCAGGATCTCGTCCACGTCGGGCTTGTCCTGGAGCTCCAGGAACTGGCGGGCGTAGGACGACAGGCTTTCCATGTAGCGGCGCTGGCCCTCGGCGTGGATGGTGTCGAAAGCGAGCGACGACTTGCCCGAGCCGGACAAACCCGTCATGACGATGAGCTTGTTCTTGGGCAGGTCGAGCGAGACGTTCTTGAGGTTGTGGACGCGGGCGCCTTTGATCGAGATGTGGTTGTGGGCTGGCATGTGGTTCGATGGGATATCTCGTAGATACGATTGGCGCGAGACTATCACATATCTTTGGGCATGGCAAGAGTCAGTCCCGGACAGAAACGTAAAGAAGAAGGTTTATCCGGTCGGCACGAAAATAAGCCGCCGGGCGGCTTTGTCTCCGGCACCCTTCCGTGACGGACCCGTCCCCGAGGGGACGGCTAGTCATTGCATTTGGGGTCGGTGGCCACGCAGTAACCGGAATCGCATTTCTGCATCAGCTTCGTCCCGGGATCGCTCGGGGCGTTCTTGTCGGTCAGGATGAAATCGCAGACTATCGGGGCGTCTCCCGAGAAAGCCTTGGACAGTTCGTCCGCGGTCCACATGCTCGACTGCTTGACCAGGTCCGTCAACCTCGGGCTCATCGACTGCCCCGGCCAGATGACTGAGCCGCAGTAGAAGGCCTCCTTGACGTCGGTCTTATCCGAGACGCCGCCGTCGTTATATCCCTTGAACAGCGTCGTCCCCTTGTTGCCGCAATCGGCCTTGCTGACGATCAAGGCATCATCGAAAGTGACGCTGCCGAGCGCGCCGCCGACGATGGCACCGCCGCCGCCGCCAGCCAGGATGCCGACCGGCCCGGCCGCCGCGCCGCCCAACGCTCCCGTGGTCCCGCCGGCGATGGCACCGGCGATGATGCCCGGCGCTTTCTGCGTGTCCTTGTAGATGACACCCAGCACTGCTCCCCGCAGTCCGCCGTTGTTCTGGCACTTCGCCTTCATCTCGTCGAAATCGGGCTGGCCCCCGGCGTAAGCATAGACGATGGCTCCGGCCTTCCCCATGGTCGCGCCGGCCAGCTGGATCTTGTAGGTCTCGGGCAGGTTGGCCTCGACTTTCTTGTAGCCGTGGTGCTGGTCCGGCATGCTCTCGACGAAATTGCAGACCGGCATGACATACATGGCGGTCGGATAGCGGCCCTCGCTGTACCTGAGGTTGCCGGTGATGACGCCTTTGACGCAGGCGAAGCCCTTGGTCCTGTCGCCACATTCTTTCGCGCCGCCGCTCGTGCAGGGGAAGCAGGCCTTGCCCTTCTCCTCGCATTTCTGCCCGTTGCAGCGCTGGCCGACCACGCCGTCGATGTAATATTCCTTGCCGCACAGCGTCTCGTCGGCATTCTTGTCGAACTTGCTTTCCTCGTACAGGAACTGGCCCGGCGGGTCGCCGGAATCCGAGAACTTCAGCGGTTGGCCTTGCCGGGCGGGTTTGTAGTCCGTGCACCAATTGAAAGTCGCGAACTGGACCCGGTTGACCATATAGAGCACCAGCTTGTCATAACGCGCCGTGGCCGGGTTGACCGTGTTGAGCAGGGCTACGGCCGTCAGGGTCAGGATCAGACCGACCAAGGCGTTCGTCATGGTCTGTTTGGCCGTGCTTATCTGGAAGAACGAGGAACCCAGGATGTACTTGAAGCCGCCGTAGACGAACATCACGGCGCAAGCCACGATGGCGGCCAGGATGGCGAACCTGAACATGAGCGTGACGAAGCCGCGGATGCCGGTGACCGTGGCCTGCCCCAGGACCGGCGAATTCAGCTTGATGGTCGGCTCGGGGACGATGCATTTGCCCTGGCCCGCGGGGCAGGCGCTGTCCATGCCGGCGAATTCGCCGCCGTCCAGGCTGCAGTCCTCGGGCTTATAGCAGAGCGGATTGATGTTGATTTCCGTCTCGACGCCCTCAGTCTCGGCTTGATACCGGCCGATGCCCTGGGTCACATCCACCCGGCCGTTCTTCTTGGTGCAATCGACTTCGCATGAGTTGAAGGTATAGCGGCCCCGCTTGTTCTCGTCCGGGGGCATCACGGCGCGGCCGACGATGCAGTAGCAGTCGCCGTAATACGTCGGCTTGCGTCCGCGGCATTCCTCTTTTTCGATTTTGCCCTTGCCATCCTCCCCCGGCTTCTCGACGCTGATGCAGCAGTTCTGCGGCCCCTTGTCGCAGGTCGCTTCCTTGAGTTCCTGGGCAGCCAATTCCTTGGCGCCGGTCCCGCAGGCATACAGCAGATACCCCTGGAGCCCGACCGCCGTGGGTTTCGCGAACGGATCGAGGGTCATGCCGTTCAGCAGCATGACGATGCCCTGGCACTGGGCGCAAACGGTAGCCAGTGCGGCTGCCCCGGCAGTCGGGGTCACCGCAAGATAACAGGCCTGGGCGCATTCGATGGGATGCTTCTGGAGATACAGGCTCTGGGTCGCGGCAGAAGCGGCAACATTGGACGAAGAGCCCGTCGGCTTAAAACAATCCAAAGGTGCGGCCCCGGCGGCCATCGGTAAAACCAGGCCGGCCACGACCTGCGCCAACAGCCAACCGCCCAACAAACGACGGCTATGGCTGATGATCGGGTGGTCGCGCATATCCTGAGCAGGCCTCACTTGGCGGACTCGGCTTTTTTGCGGGCTTCATCCACCATGATTTCGAAAAAGTCCTTTTCCATCGCCTCGGGCATCATGGCGCCATTGAAGAAGAAGGTCGGCGTACCCACGACGCCGAACGCCACCGCGTCGGTCAAGCCGAGCTGGATGTCCTGCCAGCCGGAACGCTTCTTCAGGCAGTCGCCGAAAGCATTGATGTCCGCCCCGGCGGCGCCGGCGCCGGCCGTGAGCTCTTGCGGCGTCCGGCTGCCCTGGTTCTCGTACAGCCAGTCGTGATAGCGCCAATACAGGTCTTGCCCCTGGGCCAACACGCAACGCGCGGCGACGGCCGCGTCCTCGGAGGTCGGATGGATTTCGGTGGCCGGAAAATCGCGGATGACGAGATAGACTTCGGAAGCGTGGTCGCGGAGATACTCGCGGAGGATGGGCGCCATCTGCTTGGAATATGGACAGTCGAAATCCGCGAACTCGACGATCCTGACCTTGGCCGCCGGGTTGCCCAAAGCGGGATTCCCGACGCCTTCAAGCCGCCGCAGCTCCTCCGGCTTGGCGTCGGTTTTGCTGAAGACGGCCGCGATGTTAGCCCGCAGGGCCGTCGACTGATAAGGTTCGGCGGGCTGCCGCTTGCCGGTCTTGAACATGAAGATGAAGTACACGGTCTCCCCTATCAGGAAGAGGACCAGGAGGGCGACCAAGCCGCCCAAGAGCGCGGCGGCCAGCGGTAACGGGCGTTTATACCAAGGTTTGATGTCAGACATGGGCCAAGTGTATCACGCTTGGAGCCAGGCCTGGTATAGGGAGAAGGGCGGCCGAAAGCGCTGTCGCGGCTTGACGATAAGGCCTCGCCGGGCTACCCTCACCACACATCAGTTTATGCGAACCATCCTCCTGCCCATCATCCAGATCCTCGTCTCCGCCCTGCTCGTCACGGCCATCCTGCTGCAGCAGCGCGGCTCCGGCTTGGGCGCGGCTTTCGGCGGCGCGAGCGACGTTTTCCGGACCAAGCGCGGCATCGAAAAGAGCCTGTTTTACGCGACCATCGGCCTGTCGGTCCTGTTTTTCGCCACCGCCATCCTGAACGTCATGCTGGCGTAGGTTCGGGACAGGCGCCGTTTTTCGGCCGGACTCTCCCGCATCCCGAACGCTTGGCGTGCTTCCCATGGCCCGAATATCCATCTTAAACCGCATAAAGCAAGGCGTCAGCCGGCTGATTTTGCGTACAAGGCCGAAAAACGAAGAGAAGGGACCGGAGCTCGGGCCGGATCACGCCATGGTCGTGGCCGTGACGTCACCCCGGCGGATTCCGGGAGCCAGCCAACTGCGCTACTCCCTCCAACTCCTTTCCCGTTCGGAACGACGCGTCCTCCTGGTGGCCGGCCTGGTCCTCCTGTCATCGCTTGCCACGGCCGGCGGAGCTTACCTCTATACCCATACCGCGCGCCTGCCTGCGGTGGGCGGGACCCTGACAGAGGCTTTGCTCGGCCAACCGAAATTCATCAATCCTCTCGATGCCCTGGCCAACGACCCCGACCGCGATCTGGTGAAGCTGATCTATTCCGGACTTTTCCGGCTCGACGGCCTCAATGCCATTCCAGACCTGGCCGAGAAATTCGACTGGTCCAACGACGGCAAGACCCTGACGGTCAAAATCCGCCCGGACGCACTTTTCCACGACGAGCAGCCGGTCACGGCCGACGATGCGGTCTTCACCTACGAGTCCATCCTCGATCCGGCACGCAAGAGTCCGCTAGCCGGCCTGTTCAAGGGCGTGAAGGTCTCGAAACAGGACGACACGACCGTGGTGTTCGATTTGGACAAACCGGACGCGAACTTTTTAGGCAAGCTGTCGGTCGGCCTGCTGCCTTCGCATCTCTGGCAGGACCTGCCCGCGACCAGCGCCCGCCTGTCCGACCTGAACCTGAAACCGGTCGGCAGCGGTCCGTACCAGGTCAAGGCTTTCACCCGCGACAGCCTCGGCAGCATCCATTCCTTCGCGCTGGAACGCAATCCGCGTTTTTACGGACAGAAGCCCAACATCAAGAGCCTGGTCTTCCAGTTTTATCCTGACCGCGAACAGGCGCTTGAGGCGTTCAAAGGCAATCTGGTGGATGCCGTGGCTTTCATCAACATGAGCGACCTGGAGCGGAGCGGCGCCACGACGCGCGCCCACAGCGTCCGGCTCGACCTGCCGCAGGAGACGGTCGCTTTCTTCAACCTCAAAGACAAGACATTGGCCAACAAGGACCTGCGCCAGGCCTTGGCGCTGGCCGTGGACCGCCGCGAGATAATCGAGGCCTTCCGCGGTTCGGCGGTGGCCGTCTCGGGACCGTTCCCGTTCGGCTCATGGGACGCCAGTTCGACCAAACCGGATGTCGAGCTGGCCCGCTCGATGCTGACGAAAACCGGCTGGGTGATGCCGGCCGCCGGCAACGTCCGCATCTGGGAACCGCCGAAAAAGGCCGTCGTCCCTCCGGCCACGGCAAAAACATCGCGGAGCCAGACCCAAACCGCGACCAAAACGACCTCGGCTACGACCACGGCCGCCACGACCACGGCCGCCGTCGCTACCGCCAGCTCGACCGAACTCACCCTCAAAATCCTCATCCCCGAAGACCCGGACCTGCAGGCGGCCGCCGAAGTCCTGAAGAGGCAATGGTCGCTCATCGGCGCCAAGGTCGAGATCGAAGCCGTGCCCATGGAAGAGCTCCTGCGCCAGGCCACACGCGAACGCCAGACGCAAATCGTGCTGCTCAACCTGTTCCTCGGCAACGAACAGGACCTATTCCCCTTCTGGTGGAGCGGCAACGCGGCCATCCGTGGCCTCAACATCTCGGGTCTGTCTGACCGCGCGGTCGACGACGCCCTGGAGCTGACGCGGAACGCGACTTCGACCGCGGCCCTGGAGGCGTCGCGCCAAAAGCTGACCGCGGCCCTGGCCAATGCCAACCCCGCGCTCTTCCTGGTCAGGCCGGTGCAGCATTACCTCGTCTCGAACCGGATCAAGGGCACGAGCGAAGGCTATCCGATAGCCGAACCATCGAACCGCTTCGACGACCTGCCGAAGTGGTACGCCAAGACGAGCTTGCAATGGAAATGAAAGACATCCGACGAAAGGCGACCGCGAGGTCGCCTTTCCGGTCGACGTAAGGTAGAATCAAGGGCATGAAGACATATCTGATGACGCTCTTAATGGCCGCCCTGCTGTGCGGAGTCGGCTGCGCCCCGTCCGGGCCGTCCGCCACTCCCCCATCCGGGACGGACGACGGCCGCACCGTTCGCGAGGCGGCAACCGGCATCTCGCCGACCTCGACCCCGGAAGTCCCGGGCATGGTCTATGGCACCTCGACGGCCCAGACCGTTCAGCCGCAACCCACCATCGGGACCGAAGAGCTGAAGGAGAAGACCGGACTCTACGAAATCACGGCGAAGTTCCCGGTGCTGGCCGGCTTGGCGGATGATGCCGCGCAAAAAACGTTCAACGACCGGATGCGCGCCGACGCGACAACCAGCGTGAAGGCGTTCAAGGATTACTTCGAAGACGTCGACCGGCAGGCCTACCTGAAGGACTTCCAGAGCTTCTACGAGATGGATTTCAAGACCGTGGCCTCCGGCCGTTACCTGAGCGTCATCATGACGGGCAGCGAATATTCAGGCGGAGCGCATCCGGCCGCCATCTACCGGACATATGTCTTCGACCTGGCGGACGGGAAATTCCTCGAGCTCGAGGATCTGTTCGCACCCGGCAGCGATTACCTGGCCGAACTCTCAAGTTCGACGCTCGCCGAAATCGCGAAACTCGGCATCGGCGACGCGGCCTGGAACAAAAACGGCACGGCCCCGCAGGCCGAGAACTTCCAGCTCTTCTGGCTGGCCGACGACGGCCTGCATATCTTGTTCCCGCCATACCAGGTCGCATCCTACGCCGAAGGGGAACACGAGATCATGATTCCCTTCAGCCATCTGAAAAGCTTCGTCCCGGCGGCGTGAAAATTCCGCGGTCGCCCCGAAAATGCTAACTTATGGCCATGCACTTCGAAGGACCAAGTCCGTTCAGCGAACGGCCGGCTAGCCTCGAGCTGGCGCGGCAACGCGAAATCGAGCTGCTCGGAAGATTCCGGGGACGGACTGCCCGCTGGCTGGCGGCCGCCATGCTGCTGCTGACATCCGAAGGCTGTACCTCACTCCAACTGACAGGCCAGGGTCCCGAGACGCCGTTGGCGGCTTCTGAAGCGCCGAAATCCGCCAAAAAACCCGAAGACCCGAGGCACGCAAAAGGCCTCCCGTCCGAAGACCCCAAACAGCCGCCCACCTGGGACGACTATCTCACGTCGCCTGACACGGCATTCGGGAGGCGACCTCTCCTTTACGCCGACCCGGAAGACATCAATAACCTGTCCCGCGAAGCACGGCGCAGACAGACCATGGAGAAAAACGACAAACGCGACGTAGAAGTGCGCAAGCAGCGCCGCTTCTGAAATATGGACACCAATCCCTTCAACGACATCGTCCAGGATCCGGAACCGGACTTCCTGCAAATCCTGTCCCAGATGCCGGAACCTCCCTTCGGGAGCCAGGACCGGATCAAGGAAATCTTGCCCGAGGTCAACCGGTTGTTCAGCCTCAAAAAGCAGACTATGAGTCAAGGCGATGCCGCAGCCTTTGACCGGGCAACGGATGAGGAAGCGGAGCTCTTGCGCCGCCTCGAAGAATGAAAGCCGCCCTTCAACGGGCGGTTTTGATGCGTCGCAAGTCCTGCAGGATGCGCCAGGCGTGGCCGAGCCGCACCCGCGTTTCGCGGCCGTGGTTCCAGGTGACGGGGATTTCTTTTATGCGCAGGCCGCGTTCCTGGGCGCGCTTCAGCAGTTCGACGTCGAACGCCCAGCCGCCGGAACGCTGGAGGATGAACAAAACCTTGGCCGGGCGCGAGACGACTTTGAAGCCGCATTGCGTGTCGCGGTACGGCAGGCCGACATAGCGGCGGACCGCCAAATTGAACAGCCGCCCTAACCAGTGCCGGTAAATAGGCTGACGGACCGCGATCTCGGCACCCGCCACGCGGCGCGAGCCGATGAGAATGTCATGGTCGGCCAAATACGGACGGAATTTCGTGAATTCTGACGGATGGGTCGCCAAATCGGCATCCAGAAACAGGATATGCCCTCCGCGCGCCGCCAGACTACCGGTACGGACCGCCGCGCCTTTGCCGAGGTTGGCGCGATGGCGGACCAGGACTAGTTCCGGGATTTTCGGTTTCAGGTCGCCGACGACCGCGCGCGTGGCGTCGCGCGAGCCGTCATCCACCACGATGATCTCGAACGGCTTGCGGTACAGCCGGAAAACGCGGCGCGTCTCGCGCACCGCCCGGGCGATCGTCTGTTCCTCGTTGTAGGCCGGGATGACCACCGAATAGGCCAACATGGCGTACAGTGTACCATCCGCGGACGCCGGAAAGAAAAACCGCCCGGCAAGATGCGCGGGCGGCCGAGATTCACTTCTTTTTGGCGAAGAGCGCGTCGAGTATGCGATCATCGCGCGCCATCTGGTTTTGGATAGCCAGCATGCGTTCCAGGACCTTGCGTTTCTTGTCGATCCAACCTGCGTATTCGGCGGCGAGAAAACCCAAGACTCGGCGCAGCATGTATGGATCTTCAACCACGGTGGCGGGAATCGTGCGTTCAACCCGAACAGACTCGATACGGCGCATCCTGTCCGTCGATTTCTCACAAATCTCCGCTACAACCCATCCGGCATGGGTCAAACCAAGGACCCAATGAGTAACTGTCCCATCGGAGCTTTCCCTCCGACGATTCAAGGTGCAGAAGATGCCCTCGACATAGATGTCAGCCCCTTCGCACCCGACGGACGTGCTTTGGTCCCGCAGGCCACCGATCGTGACCATGCGGTCGTCGCCAAGGCCGCTCGAGGCGTAGCCGAACTCGCAGAGCTTGGTCAGCCGGACGCGGTCCATCGCGGACCGGACAAGCTCCGCACGTTCATCGATGAGCGCGAGCATTTCATCCCGCGTGGGCTCCTTGCCACCCAGTATCTTGTCCAAAAGTACGGATTCAGGCATGTCCTTCCTCCTTTTCGAGCCTTTCAGGAACTTCCTTCCAGGCAGGTATGTCTTAGCTTTTCCAAGCCTGACCGTCAACTTGACGCGGTGGGTCTAATGAGGCAATATCCTGGCACAAAAGAAGAGCCGTGGGCGAGTGGCGGAATTGGTAGACGCACTAGCTTCAGGAGCTAGCGATCGCAAGATCATGAGAGTTCGAGTCTCTCCCCGCCCACCATCGCGTTGAACGCGACCAGCAGAATCCCGCGCAAGCGGGTTTTTGCTTTTTAAGGGTTTTCAGCGTTTAATGTCTCTATCCCCTATATACTAAAATACTGTCTGTTGAATTATGAAAATCCCTGTTTTATACGGTTCGATCCGCGAAGGGCGGAAGAGCGAGGCTGTGGCCAAGTTCATCCACGCGGAGCTGGTCAAAAAAGGCGTCGAAAGCGAATATGTGACGCCGGAAAAATACCAGGAGATGGAACCGCTGGAGCGTAAGCATCCAGAACCCTGGAAAACCATCATGGAGCAGGCGGATGGATTGATAATCGTCAGCCCGGAATACAACCACGGCTACCCCGGTCCGCTCAAAGAGATGCTCGATTCGCTCTACGAGGAGTACGCCCACAAACCTGTCGGCATCGTGGGCGCGGCCGGGTTCTTGGGCGGCGGCCGCATGGTCGAACAGCTGCGCCAGGTGGCGGTCGAGCTCCACATGGTCCCCATCCGCGAGGCGCTCTACTTTCCAATGGTCTGGCAGCTCCTGGACGAGAAAGGCGAGCTCAAGGATCCAGACCAATACACGGCGCGTCTCGAGCCGTTCTTCAAGGAACTGTTCTGGTACGCGGAGGTGCTGAAGGAAGGTCGGGAAAAACATCCGTGGCCAAAATAACCAAATAATATCCGAACCCATGTTCAAAGATCCCGCGCCCAAACAGACACCCTCGAGTCCAGAAAGAAAACAGCGATTCATCGCAAGCGAATACGGCCTTTATTCCGAGGGAGCGGCAAAAAAACTTAAGGAAACTGTCGAAAAAACTTCAATCAGCGATGTCGCCAATCTCCTGTTAAAAAGATTCGAAGACGCACAAAGCGACAAGGAGGCGAATAGGCTCCTGGGCATCGAAAGCGCCCTCGTCTCAAATCCCAGCGCCGAAACGTTGCAAGCCGCTTTGGACGAAGTCGAAAAATTACACGAAACCGTGTCAGCGATAAACCAGGAAACCGCAGAACTCGGCAGAGGACTGTATAAATACAATTCTGCCGAACAAGCCGCCTACCAACGTCGGCTGAACGAGGCTCAGGGCCTGGATGGCGCCAAACTGGATGCAATGCGGCACTTCCTTAAAAGAAAACTCAAAGAAAAAGACGACGCGGAAAGCCATTCGAGGGTCGAAGAGATTTCCGCCAGGATCAAAAACGCAGAGAATGGGGAAGGAAAAAGGATTTTAACCGAAATGAAAAAGAAAGCCAGCTTCGCCGCCAACGAAATCCAACGACGGTTGGGCGAGCCTATCGGGTTGGACAAATTAGGACTCAGCGATAAAACCCCGGAAAAATGGGAGAAACTGGCGTCGGGCCTAGAAGATATCAGGCGGATGTTCACGAAGGACATGAGGACACCAGGAAAGGAGAAATCGGCCGAATATAAAGAAAGATTAAGGAAATTATTTGACTCTTTAGGGTAGA
Source organism: uncultured Gammaproteobacteria bacterium (assembly GCA_964415965.1). Classification (GTDB taxonomy): domain Bacteria; phylum Patescibacteriota; class Patescibacteriia; order 2-12-FULL-60-25; family 2-12-FULL-60-25; genus CAIKNB01. The sequence goes on along the minus strand of CAYQCK010000001.1, from coordinate 129,996 downwards.
CGAAGGATTGCCCCGGGGAACCGGGGCTTTTTTTGTTATGCGGGAAGCATTGACAATCCGCCGATTTTAGGGTATGTTCAGCCATCGGTCCGAACCTTCAAAGGAAAAGCCATGGACCAGGAAATCGAAAAGACCTGCCGAAACGCCTACCCGTTCGACTTCAAAACCTGTAGCGGACACAAACAGTCCAGGACCTTGACCAGGAACGACAAACTCGTATCCCTGGCATTCAACGTGTTCGTCTGGGCGGCGTTCTTCGCCATGGCGAGCCATCGACCAGGCCACGGTATCGACCTCGCCCTCATTGCCTTCGGCCTCGAGGTCGCCCTGATCACCACGCTGACGTTCCATGCGTTACTGGTGGATCATCGGCGTCCGCAGCGCCTGGCAGCCGACATCTGCCGATTCCCGCAAGGCTGCCGAAGGTCAGGCGACGCTGAAATAGCCCTTGCCGATCCGGATACCCTGAAGCTTGCGGCCGAGCACCGATGCCAGCCGGAAGAGTCGTTCGCGGCCTACGAGGCCATCCGGCGATCCCAGGCGAAAGCCGACAGGGTCGGCGGCTTGGTCATGTGCGGCATATTCGTGCTGTATTGCACCAGCCTCTTCTGGTGGCTGATCCGTGACCTCAGCGCCAGGCGCATCCCGCTGACTTGGAAGGAACAGGTTGCCCGGGGCGAGCAAATCGATACGTTCATGCTCCACCTCCTGGGATACGGCGCGCTGACGGCCGGCGTCATCTCCATCCTCGTCTATTCCACCCACGCGGTGAACGCCAGCCGCAAGGCTAAGGCTGAAGACAAGAAGCGGGAGAAGGCGCTAGCCGCGCTCGAACGGATGCCGACCGGATACCGGATAGCGGCCGTGCGGCCCGAAGACTCGGAAGAACCTTTGGAATGCCGACTGGCCCGCATCCCGCACCACCTGCATTCGACGGAAATAAGGGAATACCTCGTGTCCGTCGACCCCGCGGAGTCAGGATGCAGGACTTATCCGACGCGGACCTGCGGTGCCTGAACCCACCAGCCCTGGAACACTCCGGGGCTTTGTTTTTGACATTTTCAGGTTTTTACTGTATAGTATCTCCATTCGGATTGAGGAACGTCGCAGATTCGCGTAGATTTACGCCAATTCCGACGGTTCTAAATCACTATATCAAGATTGAACGAACAAACTTTTAAGGTTTTTCGTTTGTCAGCAAGGTCATTAGGTATGACTTTTTCCGCCGCAGACTGAGCCGCGCGTCGACCGGACGCCACTTTTCCAGTCAGGCGGACACAACCACAGACAGTATGGAACCATTCCACAGATCAGGCGGAACGGGCCCGTCCGACGGGTCCAAGCCATTCGGTTTCCGCCCCTTCCGGGGCCACCGGAAACCCCAGCGCAAGCCGCAAGGCACGCAAAACCAACCGGCCCCGAACGCGCAGCGCCAAACCCAGCCCCAACCAGGGCGACCTTCGGTTGCGCCGTTCCGGAAGTTCGACACAAAACCGAACGCCAACCAAAACAGACAGAAGTCGCTCCAAGGCAAGACCGAGCAGGTCAAAAGCCTGATCGAGAAGGCCATCGCCAAAAACAGCCGCGAACCTTCGATCAAGCAGGGTTTGGCGCGCGAAGAGCGCCCCAAGCAGAAACGCGGGCGCGGGCGCGGGCGCATGGGCGGGCAAGCCACGCCGCCGCGCTTGAATACCTATAAGAACAAGCCGTACCTCAAGACCGGCACGGACGTCGACAAACTGACCGTCAGCCCCAAGCAGCGCCTCAAGATAACGGTCCTGGGCGGCAACGAGGAAGTCGGCCGCAACATGACCATGCTCGAATACGGCGACGACATCATCCTCGTCGACATGGGGCTCCAGTTCCCTGACGAGGACATGCCGGGCGTGGACTACATCATCCCGAACGTCTCGTGCCTCAAGGGCCGCGAAAAAAACATCCGCGGCGTCATCATCACCCACGCCCACTACGACCACATCGGCGGCATCCCGCATCTCGCGCCCATGCTCGGCAACCCGCCGATCTTCAGCACGGACCTGTCCATCGCGGTCATCAAGAAACGCCAGGACGACCACCGCGACAAGCCGCCGCTCAACCTGCACGTCGTGAAATACGACGACGTGCTCCAGCTGGGCAGCTTCAAGGTGGAATTCTTCGGCGTGGCCCACTCCATCCCGACCTCGATGGGCGTCATCATCGACACCCCGTGCGGCATCGTGGTCCACACCGGCGACTTCAAGCTGGATTCTGCCCCGGGAGCGCAATCGCTCCAGGAGACCGAGAAGATCCTGAAGCTCGGCGAACGCAACGTCCTCGCGCTCATGGTCGACTCGACCAACGCGTCGCACGTCGGCCGCCAGCTGCCGGAGCACGAGATCCAGCACAACATCGACGACATCATCAGCAACGCCCAGGGCAAGGTCATCATCGGCACGTTCGCGTCCATGATCGCCCGCATCCAGCAGATCATCCTGGCCTGCGAACGCCAGGGCCGCAAAGTCGCGGTCGAAGGTTTCTCGATGAAGTCGAACCTGATGATCGCCCAGGAGCTGGGCTACGTGAAGGTCCAGAAAGGGACGCTCATCGACACCAAGGAAATCCATAAATACCCGCGCAACAAGGTGGCCGTGGTCTGCACCGGAGCCCAAGGCGAGGAACGCGCCGTGCTGATGCGCATCGCCAACCGCGAGCATCCGATCATCGAGATCGAGCCGGGCGACACGGTCGTGTTCTCGTCGTCCGTCATCCCGGGCAACGAGCGCTCGGTCCAGCGCGTCACCGATACGCTCTACCGCGAAGGCGCCAACGTGGTCCATTACAAGATGATGGACGTCCACGCCGGCGGCCACGCCAAGCAGGACGACCTGCTCGAGGCGCACCGCATGATCCGGCCGAAGTACCTCATCCCCATCGAAGGCCATTATTCCTTCCTGGTCGAGCATGCCAAGGCGGCGGTGCGCGGCGGGTTCAACCAGAACAACATCCTGATCGCCGACAACGGCCAGATCATGGAATTCGACCGCCACGGCAACGGCCAGCTGACGAACAAGAAAGTCCCGACCGAATACGTGTTCGTGGACGGCCTGGGCGTCGGCGACACCAACCATATCGTGCTGCGTGACCGCCAGGAACTGGCCGGCGACGGCATCGTGGTCGTGCTCGCGGTCGTCTCGGACCGCACCGGCAAACTCGTGTCGCTGCCCGAACTCATCTCGCGCGGCTTCATCTACATGAAGGACCAGGGCGACCTGATGCGCCAAGCGCGCAAGAAAGTCGCCGAAATCCTGCGCGACGACGACCCGCGCTCCGGCGCCAACGCCGTCTACCTCAAGGAGAAGGTCCGCAACGACCTGGGCGAATTCCTCTTCCGCAAGACCGAACGCCGGCCGATGATCCTGCCGGTGATCGTGGAGGTATAAACAAGGGATATAAAACCGCTCCGATTCAACGGAGCGGTTTTGATTATCTGCGTTTTTCTGGTCGCCGTTTGCAGTTCACTTCAAGCTCTCGGAAAACGCCGGTCTCTCGCGAAGCTTGAGCGAATCAAGCCAGGGATAGACCGTGCGGGTCTGGGGCAAGAAATCCCCCTGTATACTCAATTTATATGTCCCTTTTTGGCCCAAGTAATAAGCAGCTTCGACGCACTTCTCTTCTCCACAATCCTTGAGCAATGCCCCGACGTTGGCGACGCCGGTGTCGACCAGCCCGTTCGGCAATTTGGCCTTGTCGATTTTCTCGATGGTCAAGGCATCGGTCATCGGATGTTCGATGCGGAGCGATTTGTCGGTCGTCGTAAGTTCGGCCCCTTCGGCGTCATATTCGAACGACAGGCCAGCGAACCACAGACGCTGCTTGGCGGCAGTGGCGTTCGCCGAAGGCGTCGCCGGCTTGGCGGCCGCGAGTTTCGCCGGACCGCCAGGCTTGCCCGCCAAGTACGCGAGATCGGCTTGGATGAGGCCGCGGTCAAGGTCGGTCTTAATGAACAAGACCAGGAAACCGACAGCGATAAGAATCGAAAGCGCGATGAGCAAGCCTGCAGTTTGGCTGGTTGGCGTTTTCTTTTTGAAGAAGGGCATAAAGTTGTGCTTATGCCTCCAGTATACATCACCAACTTGCCGATTACCCCACGATTCTCTACCCTAGTGGGGCTATGACCGAACTCCTCTTCTCCGGCGTCAAACCGACGTCCACGCCCCATCTCGGCAACTACATCGGCGCGCTCAAGCAGTGGGCCGAGATCCAGCACCGCTACCGCTGCCTCTTTTGCGTGGTCGACCTGCACGCCATCACCGTGCCGCAGGACCCGAAAACGATGCGGGAAAGGACGCTCGAAATCGCGGCCATCTACCTGGCCATCGGCTTGGATCCGAAACGCGCGACCATCTTCGTCCAGAGCGAAGTCCATGAGCACGCCGAACTCGGCTGGATCCTGGGCACCTTGCTCAAGATGTCTGAGCTCGAGCGCATGACGCAGTACAAGGACAAGGCGCTGGCCAAGGGCGAAAACGTCGGTTCGGGACTGTTCAATTACCCCTCGCTCATGGCCGCGGACATCCTGCTTTACGATTCGACCGTCGTGCCGGTCGGCGAGGACCAGATGCAGCACGTCGAGCTGACGCGGACCGTGGCCCGGCGCTTCAACTCGACCTTCGGCGAGACGTTCGTGGTGCCGCAGTCCCTCGTCCAGAAGGTCGGCGCGCGCATCATGAGCCTGCAGGAGCCGACCAAGAAGATGAGCAAGAGCGACGAATCCGCGGCCGGCACCATCATGCTGACGGACAGCCCCGACACCATCCGCAAGAAGATCTCGCGGGCGGTGACCGACTCGGGCAACGACCTGTCGTATGACGCCATCGAGCGGCCGGCCATCTCCAACCTCCTGACCATCTTCCACCACGCCACGGGCAAGCCCATCAAGGAAATCGAAGCCGAATACGCCGGCCAGGGCTATGCCGCGTTCAAGAAAGGCCTGGCCGAGGCGGTCGTCGAGATGCTCTCCCCCATCCAAAAGAAGCTCGACGAGTTCAAGCAGGACCCTGGAGAGCTCGCGCACATCCTGGACGCGGGCCGCGATGCCGCGCAGGAAATGGCGGCCGAGAAGATGGAGGACGTGATGCGTAAGGTCGGATTGGGACGTTGAGACCCGAACATAAAAAACAGCCCTCACCGAGAACCGGTAAGGGCTTTGTTTTCAGAGGTTGGCCGCGGCTTCTTCGCCGAGCTGGCGCAGGAGGCGGCGCAGGAAGCGCATCTTGGCCAGGTCGCGCTGCGGCGCGCGGAACACGGCATCGCGGTCGAGCGACTTGGCGACGCCGATGGCCGCCGACTTCACTCCCTTATCTTCCATGTAGCAAAAACTGTCGTAAACGTGGGACGTGGAAGCGACGAGCCTCTGGCCAAGACTCCGACGGAAACCGCCCTCGCGATCTTCGCTGCGATCGACATAACCGTCAAGGAAGGTGAAGTACCTGACGCGCAGCTTCGGCATGTCGCGGCGGACGTTCCGATAGGCGGCCTCCAAAAAACGCAAGGTGCCGGCTCCATAGACCTGTTCATCGACTACCAGCAGGTAAGGCTTGCGTTTGGCGGCCGCAAGCATCTCCGCCGTTTCCCGAATCGTACGGACAATCCCCATCCAGGCCCGCCGATAATCCTCATGTTTGACGAGCGTGGCCTGCAGCCACCGTCTGTCTTCGATGACCTGGAGTTCGAGCCTGGCGCGATGTTCGTCTGCCGAGAGGTCAGGGTCGAGACCCGCGAAATCGTTTTCGCGCAACCGCCTTTCGTCTGACGCCAACCCGCGCTCGGTCCGACCCCGGGTCTTGGCGGTCGCCTTTTCCCAGGACTTCACCCAGTCGAAATCCGGTCTTAGGATTTCGTAAGCCAGGTCGGTGTGGTGCTGGGTCAGGATGAACCGCAACATCGGAGACCGGATGCCTTTTTCGGCATACAGCCTTTCGACCAGCGGCTTGAAAGCGTAAGCGAACGGCCGGGCCGACGTCTCGGTGAAGAGGACGGCGTTCGGCAGGTCGCAAGGGCGCGTTGCCCGCAACTTATCGGCAATCAGCCGCAGGCCTTCCCGGATGGTCTCGACGTCTTCGTCGGAGAGAAACTCATGACGTGACGGGCCTTGCAGCAGGTCGGGCGACGGGACTTCGTTCGTCGTGTCGTTCGGCATTGTCCAAAGAGCTCCTGGGTTGGTTCCGATGGGCCGGTTTACCATCCGCAGGCGAATCCGTCAAGGACCCGGGATAGCGAAACCCCGCCGGATGGCGGGGTTTTTCATTTCTTCGTATACACCCACGTCCCGTCCCAGTCGGCCGGTGGCGGTTCGGCGAGGAAATGAGCGGCGCGCTCCTTGAGCTGAGTCGTGGCGAAGTCGTCGGTCTTGACCTTGAGGATCTCGTCGCAGGCCGTGACGCATCCCGAAAAATGCTTCGCGAGATACTTGGCGAAAGCCGCGTCGAACAGCTCGGCCAGCTTCTTCTGCTCCGGCGTGGCGAGCTCGGTTTCGACCATGGCTTCGTAGATGAGCGCCGGTTCCTTTTTTCCCTTGACCGCGACCTTGTCGAGATGGCGGAACAGGACACGGTCGCCGCAGGCCAGGCGCGTCGCCTCGGTCACGATGGCGCCGACCTTGTATTGGCGGGTCAGGGCCTCGAGGCGCGAGCCCAGGTTGACGTTGTCGCCGATGACCGTGTAGTCGAAACGCGCTTCGCCGCCGACGTTGCCCACGACCATGTCGCCGGTGTTGATGCCGACGCCGATGCGGATCTCGATGTCGCCGAATTCCTTCTGCGCATTCATGTCGTCCAGGACGCGTTGCATCTTGAGGGCCGTGGACACGGCGCGGAAGGCGTGGTCGGGCTGCTCGAACGGTGCGTTCCAGAAGGCCATGACCGCGTCGCCGATGTACTTGTCGAGCACGCCGCGCTCCTCGAAGACGATGGCGGTCATGCGCGAGAGGTACTTGTTGAGGATCTCGACCAGCTTGTCCGGACTGAGCTTCTCGGAAATGGATGTGAACCCGCAGATGTCGGAGAAAAGCACTGACATGTTCTTGCGTTCGCCGCCAAGACGGAGCTTGGTGGGGTCGGCCAGGATGGTCTCGACCACGGCGGGCGAGACATAGCGCGAAAAAGCCGTCTTCAGCTCGCGGCGTTGGCGGTCAGAGGCGATGCGCCGTTCGAGGGTGACGCCAGCATAGGCCAAGACTATGCAGAAAGAGGGCCAGAGGACATCCATGATCCAACCGCGGTCGAACAACACGAAGGCCGCGACAAGGGTCAACAACCACAGCACTACAGCGGCCGGAAGGCTGTAACGGGCGCGCAACCTAGGGACAATGAAACCCAAGAGCAGACCTAGGACAAAGAGATAAAGCGCGGTCACGTAGCCCGGCACGTCACGCAGCCAGCGGCGGCCGAGCAGGGTGTCGAGGATGTTGGCATGGACCTCGACGCCGGACATGGGCACGTTCCGCGAGGTCGGGACCAACATGCTGTCGTGGAGGTTGGAAGCGGTAGCCCCGACCAGCACGATGCCGCCCTTGAGCGGCGCGAGGTCGACCGTATCGCGCAGGACATTCACGGCCGAGATCGTGCGGAAACCCTGGGGATCGTTCGGCGGACCCGCGAAATTCAGGCGCATCCGGCCGACGCCGTCGAGAGGCGCTTCCTTCAGGAGCCCGTCCCTTCCGGCCAAGCGCAATATCTCGGATTCGAACGAAGGGATGTAGCTCGCGTCGTTTCCCCTGACGGACAACGGGATACGGCGGAATACGTTATCCGTGTCGGCCGGAGCGTTGACGTGCCCGGTGGATTCGACGGCGGCGCCCAAGACGGGGATCGGTTGGAGCACAGCCTGCGGGTCATAGAGCATCCAGTTTTTGCCGACCTTCATGCTCAGTTCCAGCGGCAAAACGACGTTCCCCGCCTCCTTCAGGGCGGCCGCAAGTTCAGCATCGTCTTTTTGGTCGGAAGGTTCGGAGAACGTGACGTCGTAACCGATGACCTCGGCGCCGGCGGCCTTGAGCTTGCGGACGATTTCGGCGTGCACGGTGCGCGGCCAAGGCCAGCGGCCGACCTGGGTCAGCGAAGCGTCATCGATGGCGACTATCGAAACGGTCGGGTCAGGCCGGTGCTGCAGGAAAAGCAGGTCGGTCGCGCGATTGGAGAAATTGCGGCTGACGCCGGAAAAATACCCGAGCGCCGCCAGCAAGCCGATGGCGGCGCCGACCAAGAGCGGACGGTATCTTTCGATATTGATCTTCATATTGGTCAGCGCCCGGTGACGTTGAAGTCGCGGAACGCGGTGATGCGCTTGGTCCCCTCTTCGTAGACGGCCGAGATGCGGACGACGCCGGTCGTCTCCTGTCCGGCGTTGAAGATGTTGCCGGCCATGTACCCGAGGATGAGGTTGGAGGTCGAGAATTTGGCCGAGGCCGTCACGTCCTTGGTCGAGCCATCGCTATAGACGGCGACGACCTTGAGCGGCACGCGCTGGCCGAAGGTGACATTCAGCGGTTCAGCCGGTTCGACGCGGAGCGTCTGGAGCGTGACCGGAGCCGGCTTAACGTCGATCTTGATCTGGGCCTCGAAGGGCTGGCCCAAGTCCTCAAACCTGGCGGTGACGGCGACCTGGCCGACGCCAGTGGGCGTGAGCAGGGGGCCGTTCATCTTGGCCGGTCCGGTCGCCGTGAACCGCGACAGGGCCGTGACCTCGACGGATTGGCCGTCGGCTTTGAGAGCGCGGACCTTGATCGAGACGGTCTGGCCGACGGTCGTGCTCCCGGGCGCAGCCGAAAGCATGATGTTCTCGTATGGGGTGGTGGCCGTGGCGGCGGTGGATGTCGGGATGACCGAGTCGACGGTCGAGGTCGTGGAAGTCACGGCTCCGGCCAGCGGCATGGTTTCGCTCTGCGGCGGCTCGATGGCCGTAGCCAGACGGACGCGATAGGCGGCTTCGCGGGCCTTGAGCACGTTCAGCTTGCCGCGCAGGGCGGACAGGCGTTCGGCCGCGACCGAATCCGGCAAGCGATCGATGTCGCGTTCGACATTGGCCAAACCTTGCCGCGCCGCTTCCAGGGCGACCTTAGCCTCGTCCAACGACGATTGGGTGATGAGCATCGAAGCCTCGTCCAACCGCGCATCGATGGCGCGCAGCCGGGCATACGCCTGTTCGACCTGGTCGCCGCCGGCGAAAGACACTTGGACGTCCTCGAGCCGTTGCTTCATGCGGTAAAGCGGCGAAGTCGGGCCGACATCAGAGAAGAGGCGGGTTATCTCGGAGAACGCGCGGTTCAGCGGACGGCGGTAGGCCGCGCCGTCCTGACCGGAGATTTTCGCGTTGACTTCGTTCTCGAGCTGCGACAGGGCCGCGAAGGCGGCGCCGGATCGGCCGCGTTCGATGAGCTTTTTGGCCCCGTACAGCCGGCGTTCGACATAACCGGCATAAAGCTCCGGTGCGCGGTCCTTGCCGAGCGAAAGATGCATCCTTTCCGAGAGGCGCGTCACGTAATCGAACAGGCTGTCTGGCGAGGTGCCGCCCATCCTGTCCAAGCGCTCCACCAGCCGGCGGCCGGACTCCTCCGCGAACGCGCCGTCCCGATGGCCGTTACCGTCGAACCAGTCGTTTTCCTTGACCGAGTCGGGCAGGGAAACCGTCTGGCCGAGGCCGCCCTTGCCGTCGAGCGACACCATGAAGCCTTCGCCGACGATGATCGGCTGCTTTTGGCCGTTCTCCGGCGCCGCGACACCGCTCAGTTCGACCGCGGATTCGGTGACCGCCACCGACATGCCGTCGGCCCGGCGGTCGAAATCAAAGGTGGTGCCGCGGACCGTCGCGACCGTGTTTTGGGCGGTTACGGCGAAGGTATCATCCAGCTCGAACAGGCGCAGGATGTGGGACCAGAGCCGTCCGGCCTGCAGGTCGAGCCGAATCAACAAGGATGACGACGGACTGGGCGCCTGGAGTTCGGATATCCGGATTTCGGTGCCCGGCCCCAGGCGGCTTTGGGTCAGGTCAAAAAAAGTCAGCGTCGCCTGTCCGTCCGCATTCGTCCGGATGCTGTCGCCGACCTGCAGTTCATCGCCGTTCTTGGCCAGTGCCCAAGAGTCGCCGGTAGCGCGCTTGAGTTCGACATTGCCTCGGTCGACCCCCAGGACGGCCTTGCCGGCCGGAGCCCTGGGCAGCGACCCCAGGGACCAGAACAGCCAGCCTCCGCCGCCTAAGGCCAGCAAAATTGCCAATAGAATCAGCCATTTGCGCATAGTCAGGCATTAGCATAGCACGCCGCGCAGCTTGACAAAAGGCGCTTTTCCTGTTATTTTACGCCCTGTTTGGGCTGGACAGATGGCCGCCCCGACGGAAGTCGGGGAGGAAAGTCCGAACACCTCTCCCGCAGCAATGCGGGACGAAAGCGAGAGCCGCTAACGGCGGCCAGGATATAACGGAGCGGATGATGACATCGTTGCTGCCTGCCAAAAGCAGGAAGCCGCGTCCAAAGTCCCTCCGCAAACCTAGGGAAAGTGCCACAGAGACGATACTAACCGTCGCAAGACGGCGAAAGGTGAAAAGTGAGGCGACGTGGTTCGGCGGCAACGCCGGACTGCCACGCTTCTCGGCCGACGGCAACGCCGGTCCGTGGCAAACCCTCTCTGGTGCAAGAGCAAGAACCGATTTCCGCGCAAGCGGGATGAGGAACTGGTAGCTCGCACGAGGCGATGAGCAATCATCGTCCCAGATAGATGGCCATCCTCCGGTGAAAACCGGGGACAAAATTCGGCTTATCGTCCAGTCCAAGCATGAGAACGTCCCGGGATTACCGGGGCGTTTTCGTTCCGGACCCCGGGGCCGGCCGCGCGCCATTCGAGAATCTCCGCTGTTCGCGGTATAATCCCCTCATCTTATGCGCATCCGACGGATGGATCTGACTTTCACGGCCCTGCTCTTGCCGCTCGACGCCCTGGCGCTGTATGCGGCGGCGGTTTCGGCGTATTCCCTGCGCTTCTCGCGTTTCGTGACCGAGGTCAGGCCGATACTGCAGAACGTGAACTTCACCGAATACATCTCGGCCGCGACGCTGTTTGTGGCCGTCTGGATCGCTCTCTTCGCAGTCGCCGGGCTCTACTCCCCGCGGCCGCGTAAGGCTTGGGACGAACTCGGGCGCATCATCCTGACCTGCGGCGCCGGCACGATGGTCGTCATCGCGACCGTGTTCTTCCGCCGCGAGATAACGACCTCGCGCTTCATCATCCTGGCCGTGCTCGGCTTTTCCGTCCTCTATGTCTGGCTCGGGCGCCTCGTCCTGCGCACCATCCGCCACTTCCTGCTGCGCTTCCATGTCGGACACCGGCTGTACGTCATCATCGGCGATTCGGATGCGGCCCAGGACCTGGCCAGGTCGTACCGCGACAATCCGGTCATGGGCGTGACCGTGGTCAAGCAGTTCAAGAAATGGAACGACGAAGCGCGCAAGGCCATCCAGGCGCTCAAGGAGAAGGACGCGCTCGACGGCTTGATCCTGGCCGAACCGGAGATGGCCAAAGAGGACGCCCTCGGCATCATCGCCTTCGCCGACGAGCAGCACCTGACGTTCCGCTACCTGGCCGACCTGTTCGCGGCCAAATTCACGAACATCGAGGTCCTGACTGATTCCGGCATCCCGGTCATCGAGGTCAAACGCACGCCGCTGGACGGCTGGGGCCGGATAGCGAAAAGAGCCTGCGACATCCTGGGTGCTTCCTTTTTCCTCGTCTTGTTCTCTCCCCTGCTCCTGCTCGCCTGCCTGGCGCTCATCATCGAGGACGGCATCCCGGTCATCTTCCAGAATCTGCGCGTCGGCGAGGGCGGCCGCCAATTCAAGCTCTACAAGCTGCGCACCATGTGGCGCAGATTCTCCATCGGCCCGCAGTTCAAAGCGTCGGCGAAAGAGAATTTGGAGCTCGAGAAGAAGCTCATCAAACAGAAGAGCATCAAGGAAGGTCCGGTCTACAAGATCGCGGCCGACCCGCGCATCACGCCCATCGGGAACTTCCTGCGTCGCTGGTCCATCGACGAGTTGCCGCAGTTCTGGAACGTGCTCAAGGGCGACATGTCCATCGTCGGTCCCCGTCCGCACCAGCCGCGCGAGGTCGCGGGCTACGCGCCGCACCACCGCCGGGTCTTCGCCATCCGCCCGGGCATCACCGGCATGGCGCAGATATCGGGAAGAAGCGACCTGGAGTTCGAGGATGAGGTCCGGCTCGACACCTGGTATATCGAAAACTGGTCGCTCTGGCTCGACCTGTATATCGTGCTCAAGACGCCGTTCGCCGTGCTGTATCGGAAGGGGGCGTATTGACGGGAAACGAAAAAAATCGCCCCGGTCCTTGCGGCCGGGGCTTCGGTTTCAGGTCGTGGACTGGAGCCACGCCGATTCGAGCGTCTGTTGCACCGCCAGGCGCTCTTGGGTGTAGACGTAAAGGACCTGTTGCAGGATGCCGCCGCGGACCGTGACCTTGAGACCGGCCGGCACGTCGGCGAATTTGATGCGCTGTTTGCCTGGGCCGACTTTGACCAGCTCGGCGATGACGACTTTCGTGACGTACTCCAGGCTCTTGGCTTTTTTGACGATCGGCTTGGCGGCCTCGATCATGGTCTGGTGGTTGCAGCTGATCTTCGGGCCTCGGAACAAACGCTTCGATTTGGCGAGCATCCGCACCTCCTCATCGATCCAGCCTAACCGCTTTAACCGATTTCCGGCGGACCGTCAACCCCCTGCCCCGGCCATTGACATATTTTGCCGACAGAATCCGTAGCGCCGTCTAAAATGGGCGGACATGGGTCCGAAGGTCGCTTTAGTCCATGACTACCTGATCCAAGACGGCGGGGCCGAACGGGTTTTGGGCTGCCTGCAGAGGCTGTTCCCCGAGGCGCCGACCTACACCATCCTATACGACCCGAAGCATCCCCAGGCCGCCGGCAAAGCCGTCCGCGGTTCGTTCCTGCAGAAATTCCCGTTCTCGCGGCATCTCGACCAGTGGTATATGCCGCTCATGCCCATGGCGGTGGAGCAGCTCGACCTCTCGGGGTACGACCTGGTCATCTCCTCGTCGAGCTCTTTCGCCAAGGGCATCATCACGGCACCCGAGACCAAGCATGTCTGCTACATGCACACGCCGACCAGGTTCCTGTGGCACGACCGCATCGGCTACCTGAACGACTTGCGCCAGCCGCGCCTAGTCCGCATCGCGCTCTTGCCGATCCTCCATCAGCTGCGGCTCTGGGACCTCCAAGCCGCCAACCGTCCGACGCACCTGCTGACCAACAGCCGGACGAGCCAGGCGCGCATCCGGCGCTACTACGGCCGCGAAGCCGAGGTGGTCTATCCGCCGGTGGACGTGTCGCGCATCCCTTTGGCCCGCGACCGGGGTTCGTATTGGCTGGCCGCCGGACGGCTGGTCGGCTACAAACGCTTCGACCTGATCGTCAGGGCGTTCGCCAGGCTGCGCCTGCCGCTCAAAATCTTCGGCAGCGGACCGGAACTGCGCAGGCTCCGCGCCATGGCCGGACCGGAAACGGAATTCCTCGGCAATGTCCCGGAGCAAAAAAAAGTCGAGCTCTACCAAGGCGCCATCGGCTTCCTGTATCCGCAGATCGAAGACTTCGGCATCACGGCGGTCGAAGCCATGGCCGCGGGCAAACCGGTCATCGCCTACGGCGCGGGCGGCGGCGCGGAGAGCGTCGTCGACGGCGTGACTGGCGAACACATCGAGACGCAATCCTGGGAGAACATCGCGGACGCCGTCATCCGCTTCGACGCGACGAAATACGACCCGCAGCGCATCCGGGCCCGGGCCGAAGAGTTTTCCGAAGACAGGTTCAAGGAAAAGATGCTCGCCTACATCCAAGCCATATCCGAAGGCCGGATCCCGGCTTCCGGTTGAGGCAGCAGCGTATGCGCATAATCGTCGACGCCCGTCCGATGGCCGAACCGATCCGCGGCGGAGTGGGCCGCGTGGCTTTCGATCTGGTGGACGCTTTCGCCGCGGCGAACCCGGACACGGACATCGTCTGCGCCACGACCGGTTCGGCGGCGCCGGAATTGCCGCGGCGCATCCTGGCGAGGCCGAACGTCAAACGCGTCCATCTCAAGATACCGAACAAGCTCTGGAGCCTGGCGTCGATACTCGGTCTGGTTTCGCTCTGCGCAGCGGCCGAGAAGCGCAGCGGCCGAGCCGACGCTTTCTTCATGCCGAACCTGGGCTTCGTGGGACGGCTACCGAAAGGCATCCCCTCAGTTCTCTTGCTGCACGACCTGTCTTTCCTGATCGAACCCCGTTGGTTCAAGCCCAAACAGCGCCTTTGGCACAGCGCCGTCAAGGCGACGCGGCTGATCCGCGGCGCCACGCGGCTGCTCGCGGTTTCCGCGACGACGAAGCGCGACGCGGAACGACTGCTCGGTATAGACGCGGAAAACATCTCGACCATTCCCCTCGGCCCGACGCTCACCGCCATCGGTTCAGACGACTTTAGCTCCGTACTACGAAATACGGACTTCCCTGCCCGCTTCTGCTTAGCCTTGGGTTCACGCGATCCGCGGAAAAACGCGGCGACGGCCGTCGCGGCGGTCAGGGAATTGCGCAAGGAGAAAGGATACGAGGATATGGGATTGGTGCTGGTCGGCGAAAAATCCAACATCACTTCGGCTGATTGGATCACCCAAATCACCCAACCCGCGGACGGAGATCTCGCCTCGCTCTTCGCCGGAGCCGCCGCCTTCCTCTACCCCTCATGGTACGAAGGCTTCGGCCTGCCGCTCCACGAAGCCGCCGCCTGCGGCACCCCGTGCGTCGCCTCGACCTCGGGAGCCTTGCCGGAAACGGCTCCGCCCAGGACGCTCTTCGCCAATCCGGCCAAACCGCACCATTGGACGGAAGCCCTCAGGCTGGCGCTCGACCGACCCAGAACCCGACAGCGTCCGGCGACGCAAACCTGGGAACCCGCGGCTTCGGCGCTGGCGGCAGCCCTCAGGCTGGAAGGAAAGGAATGAATAAAAGACGCCAGCGTCGAGGATGACGCTGGCGTTTTTAGGTTGCGGCCGGACCGCGGGTTTTTCAACCAAAAGTCTCGAGTTTGCCTTGGGCCGCGAGGAATCGACCGACCACCCTGGCGACATCCTCGATGATGGAACGCGGACGGTACAGGCAGACCACCCGCGGCACACTCGCGAGCTCGAGATGGCCGAGCTCGCGGGCGACCCTGCCGTGCAGGTGTTCGTCGCGCGAGTCCTCAAGGGGCGTCGCATCTATCACCAATCCGTACATACCGGACATGAGCTCATCCCGAAGGTCGGCGTTGACCGCGACCTGGGCAGGGCTGAACACCGAACTGATGATGCGGTGCAGCGAGATATTGGGCCGGGAAACCATATCCGCGACATGGACCAGCACCAAGCCGTCGTTCTTGAGGGGCGCATTGGCCACGGCCAATCCGGCCAAGGTACCCAACTCGTCCTCATCCAGGACATCCGCCCCGAGTTTGGCCGCTTTGGCGCGGACGACCGGGTCATACGCCTCGGAGGTGACGAGTATCCGCCTGGTCAGAGTGCCGCGCAACGCACCCAAGACAAGGAGTCCCTCGCGGCCGCCGGGCGAATAATCCAGACCCGTGACGACGATGTCCTGCTCGGCGGCCTTGGCCCGGCGGATGACCGATCTGAACGAACCGTCGAATTCGATATCGGCTTGCCCGAGGTCAGGCACGGCTTGGCGGGCGAGGACGACGTCGTCGCAACCGTACAGGATCCTGGTCATGAAATCCCTCCGTTCGTTGGGCGAAACACCGGGGACCGAACCGTCCGACCGGATGATTATCCCTACCAAAAACAGCCCCGGCTGTCAATCCTGCCGACTACCTGCATAAGCCAGCGTCCAAGGTTGACAATCCCCAAGATTGCTGCTAATTTCATCCATTCCCGACGGATTACGTTCGGGAGGTCATTCGACAACCTAAAATGGAGAGTTAAATGGCCGTAAAGGCGCAAAAACAGACTTATTTCATCCGCGTTCCCCGGCCAACCGGCGCGGAATTCGTCGATGTCGTCCCGGAGCAATTGAGCCTCAGCCTGATCACCGAAATCTACGAGAAAGACCTCGGCTCAGGCAAGGCCCGGTACATCCGGTCCCACGGCATCGAGGCCCTCGTCAACACCGGGCTCGATATCTCGGACCTTTCGGCGACCATCGCCGAAGTCTCGGAAAAGTGCGCGGACAGCCTGGCGGGATTCGGGGAGGCCGGCGAGAAAGTCGCCGCCTTGCTGGAAGCGCTCAGGTTGGGCGAGCTGGTCAAGAACCTGGCCGCTCAGGATGTGCAGAAGTCCCGGAAGGTCGCCGAAGAGGCGCTCCATGCTTTCCTTGGCAAAGCCTGCGAACTCGCCGGCGAGCTCGCGGAGTGCAAAGAGAAGACGGAGCGCGCATGCGACGCCATGGTCGGGGTCAGCGCGGTCATCGACCGCGCTGGCCTCGCGACCGACGACTATTACACGGACTGGGCCGTGGCGGTCGAGAACATGAACCGGGCGGTCGAAGCGCTGGAGGGCATCGAAAGCGACCTCCGCGAACGGCGCAGCGAGATCGAGAAGGCCCGACGCGACTGGCTGACGACGCTCGATTCCGCCCATCCCGATGTCGCGGCCGCCACCCAGTACCTGGACCACCCGACCGAGGGCTTCTGGATGAAGGCCTGCCAGTACCGCGGCGAACCCGAAAAACGGACCGAAATGGAGCAGTCAATCGCGGAGGCCGAAAAACACATCTCGGTCCTGAAAGGTTTCGAGGCCTTGGCCGCCGAATCCTGGGAACGCTACGGCGGGAAGATCTTCAAGGAGGTCTACCCGCTCCGGGACGAGATCCGGCGGCTGTGCGGCGAATTGGGCGAAGCCTGGACCATGCTGAACGACAAGGAATGCAACAGTCACAAAGGGGCGCCGCGGCCGCAAGAGGCGTTCGGCTCCCTGGTGACGGACCAGGCCTATAACTGCGCCGTGGACCGGATGCGGGACCAGAAGTGGGGCAAGCTGACCGCCGAAAGGCGCTTGCTGGGCCTCATCGAAAGCATCGACGGCTTGCGCGGCGAGAAGCCGCGGCTGCCGGCCGACATCCGCGAGGTCGTCGGCATGTCGGAAAAATCCATCGAACAGATCAGGGCCGACTGGCGCGAGCGCGACCGGCGCAGGACGCTGAATCCTCCCCCCGGCCCGAACACGTCCATGGGACTGCTGACCGGAGCGCCGACGATACCGGCGCTCTCCCCGCCCGCCTTGCCGCGGCCCATCACCGTAGCGCCGACGAGGCCGGCAACGGCCATGTCGGACGAGGCTACGGCGCCCAGCGCCGAGAAGCTGTACGAGCTGATGGTCTGCGTCGGCTATGTCCTGACCGCGATGAAGTGGAATTCGCTGACCTGCACGACCCTGGTTTCGGCCAGCAGGATCCTGGTCTATCTGGGGGCCTGCACCGAGGCGCAGGCGCAGAGCGCCAAGGACGGGATGAAACAGCTGCTCTTGGCCGAGGCCGAGACGCTGAAAGACGGAATCCCGAACAAGGCGCGCTGGCATGCCGGCAAAGTCCGCTGGCTGCGCTACCACAACGGCCGTGCCTGGGTCCTGAAGCTGACCGAAAAATCCGGGCCGGAAGCCCGCTCATTGATGGCCAAGCACGGCCTGACCGAAGCCGCCGTCCGCGACGCCTATGCCCGGATGAAGGCCGACCGGGAAATCGAATTCAGACGGAAGACCGAGACGGACTGAACCTTGGGCCGGGAAGCACTTGCTCCCCGGCCTTTTTTTGTATGAAAAACGCCCGGCAGGTCAGCCTGTCGGGCGTTGAGAATGGCGGCTAGCGGCCCTGTTTCTTGCAGCTTTCCAGGGCCTCTTCGAAGATCTTGTAGCCGTCGCTCAAGATCTCGTCCACCAGCGTCCGCATGTCGCGCGGATCCTCCGGCAGCTCGCGCTTGAGTTCGAAGCGGACGAACCGCGCGAACTCCACGCCGATGGCCTGGGCCAAGAACACGGTCGAGCCGCCCGAGGCGACCGCTTCCTGGTAGCCGTGTCCCTGGATGTTGAACACCAGGTTGTGCGTCCGGCCGCCGGGCAGCATGATGACCGGCTTCGAGTACTCCGTCGAACCCTCGATCGGTTCATAGCGGATGCGGAAGTACTCGCCCCGGATGCAGAACAGCTTCTCGGGGATGTCGACCACGGTCACGTCGCACATGGCCTCGTTCCGCGGATCCTTGGAGTCCAAGGCCCGGATGATGGCCGTGCCGATGCGGTCCGAGGTGTAGACGACGCGCGTGCCGCGGACCTCGAGCGAACCGACGCCCTCGAGCGACCATTTGATCTCGCCCTTGAGCTTGTCGAGGTTCACGCCTTCGATGGAGGTCGAGGAACAGACGATCAGCGTGGCTTCCTGGCGCGACAGGCGGAAGCGCCGCCTCTCCAGCACGTAATACGTCGCGGAAGCGCCGTAGGGCGTGCCGGGCAAATCCGCCCGGATGACGCCTTCCCCGACTTCGGACGCCTTGTAGTTGATGCCCTCGGACGTGCGGCGGAAATCCTTGCCGCGCGACCTCGAGGTCAGCCACTGGATATCCTCGACCTTGCTGGCCTTGGCCAGGTCCTCGCGGAAAGCGACCTGGACCACGACCTTCTCGCCGAGCTCGAACTCGCGTCCCACACTGAGCACGAGAGTCCGCTTCTCCCCTGTCGGGGGCGGGGGCGGAGGGGGAGGAGGCGGACCGACAGGAGGTCCTTCGGGCGGCGGACGCCTGCCGTCCGGGTTGTAGCGCTTGTCGAAGATGCCCCAGAGCTCGTCGACCGATTGGCGCAGGGCGTCGACCGACGACCCGTCGGTCATCTTGAGCTGGAGGTCGCGCTGGACCTGCGGGGCGATCTGCCTCAGGAACCTGATCAGATGCAGAGTCCGCGGGTCGTCCGCGATCTTGGCGCTCACTGAATTCCGGTCCTCGTTGGAGTATTCGCGGAGGAACGAAGCGGAGATGATCCCGTAGATGTCGTCGCGCAGGTACATGAACGGGAAGTTCTCCTGGAGGTCGCCGAGGACGCGGAAGAGGTTCCGCATCGGGATCTCGCCGATCTCCACCGACGTGAGGCGGAGCCCATCATCCCGCGACTTCTTCGCCGGGTGGTAGAACTCCACGGACACGCGGCCGAGGGCCGGATGGTCCTCCACCAGCTCGAACTTCTTGCCCACGATCTCCTTGGGCGGGATGTATTCCCCGTCCACCCGGGAGATGTCGTGGAACTTGCTGGGCAGCCGCTCGGCCAAGGCTTCGGCCAACTGCTTGCCGCGCAGGATGCTGCGGCTCTTCGGGTCGTCCAGGGTATAGACGATCTCGGTGCCGAAGTCGTGGTCGTAGGGCCAGGTCGCCGGCGTCTTCTTCACCCTTTCCGGCGTCCGGGTCCCGCCGCTCAAGACAATCTTCTCGTACTCGTCGGCGCTGAAGCTGAAGCGGTAGACCGCATCCGGCTCCTCGCGCGGCGCCGTGACCACGGTCACGTGCGACGCGAACGAGAACAGGAACTGCTTGGTGCCGGTGCAGAACAACCCGGCCTGGTCGGCGCGGGTCGCCGTCGTGGTGTTGATGGAGAAGAAGGCGCAACGGTTCTCGTGGCCCATGCCGTCGCCGTCGTCCACGATCTTGAAGTACTCCTTGGGCACGGTCTGGATCCAGATGTTCTTGGCGCCGTAGTCCCGGGTGTTCTTCTTGAGTTCGATCACGCAATGCAGGTACGACTTGCCGCCGAAGATGCGGCGGAGGAACCCTGGGCCGATCTTGGCCTGGATGTCTTTCGGCGTGGTGTCTTTTTTCGTCATCTCTTCGCTCCCTTGCCCTTGCCGTCGGTCTCGAGCCGCATGCGGCCCATGGTCTTGCGCGCCGCATCATGCAGCGCCAGCAGGTTGTTGGGATATTCTTCGCTGAACATCCGGATGGCGTACTCCAATTCCTCGACCTCAGCGCTCAGCGCCTGCCTGACCGTCGCCCTGGTTTCGGGGCTCTTGATCTGGCAGAACATGTTCAGCAGGGCGCGGGTCAGGGCCAGCTGGCTCCGGGCGAACCGGATACCGCGCGGCCCAGGATGGAAATCGAGCTCCTGGAAGGTCTCGCTCGTCAGGACGAACTTCACATTGTCCTCGGACACGCCGCCCGCGTTATCGCGCAGCATGGCGGTCGTCGGGCGCAGAAACCCCTTCGCTTCGGGCCGCCTCTCGGCGGTCTTGGGACGGGACGCTTCCGCGGCATCCGCCGGCAGCGGCGCCGGCGCAGAGGCCGGTTCCGGCTTGGCTCTGCGCTTGCCGTTCTCGGACGGCAGAAGCCGTCGGGCGGCTGAGGTGATGCGACGGACCGTTTCGGCTGAAGTCCGGGGATCGAAGCCGCGGGCCCGATAGACGGTCGACGCATCGACGCCCAGGGCCTTGCACATGTCTTCGAAGTTCGCGTAGCGCGAACGGATCGCCTCGACGGCGACTTCCATCTCATCGACCGCGGTCTTGAGCTCGGCTGCCCGCTTGGAGCGGGCTTCGGAAATCCTGTCCTCGAGCCCTTGGCTGGTGAGCAGATCCATGACTCTGGAGAATGTCGCCTCATCCTCAAGCCGGATGAAGGCGTCGTTGCGCCAAATCAGGACCGAAGCCACCAGCTCCTGGAGGTCGCCGAAGGCCTGGGCGAAATCCTCGTGGTTGAGCCCTTCGGTTTGGCCGAACTTCTCATGGAGCGCGAAGACCAGTTCGATCGTCTGCTTCGATTGGATCGAAGCGCCGATGATCCTGGACGAGAAGTTGAGCTTCTCGGCCAAGTCCCCGATCTTCGCGGCCAGCTTTTCGGCTTCGGCGTATTCGGCCAACTTGGTCAGGATGGCGCCCCGGCAGACGGCCCGACGGCCGTTGACGAACGCCTCCACCTCGTTCCAGCCGAGCCCGAGACGGGCGGCCAGGGAACCGATCGTGAGTTTTTCGCGCTCCTGGCGCGCAACCACCGCTTTGCGCAGCTGTTTCTGCAGACCGGAAAGTTCGACCACCAGAGCGCGCTGTTCCGGCAGGCTTACGCGCTCAGACTCGGGTTTTTTCATGTTTTTCCTGCCTCTTGCCTCGTTTGTCAAAGGCCATCCCCGCCTTAACGGGGAATGGAGAACCATAGACAAATCAGCTGGTTTTGTCAAGCATATCCGATTGACAAACCGACCTGCTTTTGCCAAGGTTTTCCCGGACCCGACGGACCTTCATAAACCCTCAGCTTCAGGGAAGAAACGGCAATGCTCAAGAAAGACCTACCCTCAGTCTGGCGAAGGATAAAAATCACCCTGCACCTGCTCAATCCGCAGCTGGCGGAAGACATCGAGGAGCTGTACCGCCTGGCCTGCAAGAACAGGGCGCTCCAGCTCAAGGCCTATGACGACATCCTGCAAACGGTCAAAAGGCGCCGCCTAGCGGTCGCCCAGACCTTGGCCGAAAGCTTGAGCGACGGCCCCCTGCCCGAAACCGCCAATCCGGTTTCGGCTCCCGAAGCAACCCCTGCCGAAACGCCGCAAACCGTCGAAACGGCGGGGAAACAGTCGCGGCGCAAGCCGCAGTATCGCGACCGGCAACGCCGTAGCGCGGCCTTCAGGGACATGAGCCAAGCGGAAGTCGATAACCTGCACCTGGACCTCATGGAGGCCCGGGCCCGGAGTATCGATGACTTCCGCAAATTGGTCGACCAAACGGTCGCCAAACTCGGCTCGACCGAGCCTGGGATCAGAAGGGCGGTCATATCCCTTTCAGCCCTGAGCCCGAAGCATCGCGGGAACCTGTTCGCCCGCCTCATCTCCGGCGCCAAGTCGGCCGAAGAGCGAAAGAACATCCTGAAGCGCCTGGCCAAGCACTTCAAGCTCGGCTCGCGCGAGCTTCAGGCGCAAGCCAAGGCCTCCACCTACTGGAAAGCCAAGGTGGAATGAGAGTTCGAGACGTATGGACAGTCCCTTGGACTGTCTTTTTTGTCGTCTGGATTTACAGCCGGGTCAGGGATGGTATATTGACAAAAAGCCCTATTTCTGGTATAAAAATACATTCGATACCAAATCGAAGGTAGTCTGAATTTCATCACAACCCAGCCAAAAAAACTATGAAGAGCTCCATCTATCGTTTTAGTGCTGTCCTGGCCATGGTGGCCTCGATGGCGTTTTCGGCTGCCCCGGCCCTGGCCGGCGGCGGCTATGATTGGACCGATATCTCGGACAAGATCGCCGAACGGACCAATCGCCCGGTCTGGGCCATGGCCTATGCCGCGCCCTACTGGTACCTGACCGACGGCCAGGAGCTGTGGAACGGCGGCCATGTCTGGCGGACCGAAGGTTCGGCCATGGCCGACATCACGACCGACGTGCGCAACGCCGGGATTTCCCGCGTCGACGACATCGTGAGCGACGGGCAGACGGTCATGTTCCTGCAGGACGTCGTGCGGATGGATAATCAGTTCAGGGCAGTCGTTAACCGCGACGGTTCGTATTCCGACCTGACAAGTTTCCTGCGCGGCGCGCTGCAGTACAACGAGGGCTTGAGCCAAATCAGCGGCCGCAACGGTACCTGGCACGTCGTAACCACAAAAGCCCGCCTGTTCCGCCTCAATACCATCGACCGCACGATTTCCGAAATCTTCCTGCCGTCGGAATTCCGCTCGAATCTGGACAAGGATTCGCAAAACGGGAACTACTACGGCAACACCCTGCTCTACAGCACCGCCCAAGGGAAACCCTCAGGGAAGTCGGCGGTCCTGGGCAGCTTGCCCGTCGGGGCCAACCAATGGATCGTCTTCGGGAAGACGGGAAATTACAACTCCAGCCATGGCCTTTACGAAGGCTATGTCATGTATAGGTATGACGGGTCGAATTTCACAAAAGTCAAAGAATCGTCCCCGTCTACCTACAATGGAATCAGGGCCGCGGCCACGAATGGCGTGAAAGCGCTTTTCATCCTCTCCTGGAGCAGCCTGCCGTACGTCCAGAAAACCAACGGTCTTGAATACGACGGAGTATCCTTCCGCGAGATCAATGACTTCCAAAATCCCTGCACCCCGGATTATCGGTGCAGCGATCCGAAAATCCAGACCCTGAACGGAGACTCAACCCTGCTCCACGACGGTTCGCGCTGGATGCTGGTATCGGGTAAACACGCTTATCAGATAGACCCCGGGTCCAACACAGTAACCGATATCGGCGAGAATCGCGATTTCTTCATCACCGGCGCCGGAAACAATAACGGGTCAATCATCCTGGGCGGCGCGGTGTCCGAGCTCGGACGCAGCGAACCCACCTATCCCCTGACCCTGAAGCTGGTCAAATTGACCAGCGGCAGCGCAACCAACGGCACGAGCTACCCGTCCGGCACGTTCGGCGGGGGCAAGACCTATAGCTCGTACTCCGGGCCGAACCTGACGACCTCGGGCAATCCTTCGGATTACCAGGTCGGCAACGGCGAGACTTTCGTCTACCGCGCGGTGGCCAGCGACACCAACGGCATCGACCGCATCGAGCTCTACGCCAACAGCGCGCGCGTCCAGACCTGTTACTCCGACACTTGCGAATATTCCAACGTCTATTACACCAACGGCCTCTCGACCCGCGCTATCCCGTTGGCGGCCAAGGCGTATGACCGCTACGGCAACGTGACCGAGAGCTCCAGCGAAAACCTGACCGTTGACCAGTACGGCACGAGCAACGGCAACACGTCCGGCAACGGCATTTGGCTCACGACCACGGTCGACCTGAGCAACAACTCGCTCTACCGCGGCAGCTCCACGACCTACCGGGTGCAGGCTTCGGCCAGCCAGGGCCTGAACCGCATCGAGGCTTACGTCAACGGCAGCCTCAAGCGCACCTGCGACTTCAGCCGCAGCTACGGCAACCAGACCTGCGACCTGACGGTCTACGGTTCGGATTATACGAGCGGCCAATCGGTCAACCTGAGCGCCCGGGCGACCGACTACAACGGACAGACCGCCTGGAGCGACACCAAATACCTGACCATCACGGACAACAGCTCCAACACGGGCAACGGCCAGATCTCGGGCCAGACCGGCAACACCTATTTCTGGACCTGGACCGAACCGAACAACGCGACCTACCTCAAGCGCGGCGAGACCCTGACCTTCAACGTCGGGGCGAGCGATGCCGACGGCCTGCGGAGCATCGTCATCTACGTCAACGGCAACCAGAAGCGGACCTGCGACTATTCCCGCGCTTACGGCAACCAGACCTGCAGCCTGACCATCTACGGCAGCGACTACTCGGTCAATTCGCAGCTCGCGGTCAACGCCAAGATCACCGACTACAACAACGCCGAAGCCTGGCCGACCATGCAGTACCTGACGGTGCAGGATTCGAGCTACAACGGCGGCTCCACTTCGGGCGATGTCTCGGCCTGGGGCTGGTTCGAACCGTCCACCTCTTACCTTAACCGCGGCAGCTCGACGACCTTCAAGGTCCAGGCCAATGCGACCCAGGGCCTGCAGCGCATCGAGGTCTACGCCGACGGAAGCCTGAAGCGCACTTGCGACTTCTCGCGCGCCTACTCGACGCAGTCATGCGACCTGAATATCTACGGCAACGACTACTCGATCGCCCAACACAGCTTTAACGCCAAGGCGACCGACTACTACGGCAAGACAACCTGGAGCGACAGCAAGACGCTGACCGTCCAGGACAACGGCGGCTCCGGCACCTACGGCAATACCGTGTACTCACTCAGCCCGTCGGACCGCGACCTCAAGACCAACGAGAACTTCACCTTCACCGCCAACGCCAGCGACTCCGACGGCCTGAACCGCATCGAGGTCTACGTCAACGACAACAATGTCCAGACGTGCAATTACTCGTACGCTTACGGCAACCGGGAGTGCACCTACCAGATCTACGGCAGCAACTATCCGGTCGGCAGCAAC
Source organism: uncultured Gammaproteobacteria bacterium (assembly GCA_964415965.1). Classification (GTDB taxonomy): domain Bacteria; phylum Patescibacteriota; class Patescibacteriia; order 2-12-FULL-60-25; family 2-12-FULL-60-25; genus CAIKNB01. The sequence goes on along the minus strand of CAYQCK010000001.1, from coordinate 105,018 downwards.
CTGAACGTCTACGCCAAGGTCACGGACAGCTCCTACAACACCATCCAGACCAACAGCCGCAACTACCGCATCGTGGGCTCAGGCTCCACGAACGGCGGCACGGGCGACTACCCGGCCACTTGGAGCTGGTCAGACCCGGAGAAATCCCAAGTCACGACTTCGGAAAGCGCCGTCTACCATGTCGGCGCCTGGGACAATGACGGCCTGAACCGCATCGAGATTTACGTCAACGGCATCTTGGCCCACAACTGCAACTTCGGGACGTACACCGCCTACGGCAACCAAACGTGCCAATTCACGCTGAACGGCGGCAACTACAAGAACGGCGACCAGGTGTACGTGAACGCCAAAGCCGTGGATGCGCAGGGCCGCGAAAGTTGGGCCAGTTCCCGGACCTACAACGTCACCGGCGGCTCGGGCTCGAGCGGCAGCAACCAGTCCAGCTGGATCTGGAGCGACCCGAACGAGAGCCAAATCTACGGCAGCCAGAACGTCACGTTCTACGTCGGCGCCTGGGCCCAGAACGGAATCCGCAAAATCGAGATCATCGGGAACGGAAACGTGATGAAGATCTGCGACTTCGGCTACAGCGCCTACGGCAACCAGCAGTGTGGCGCCACCGTCTACACGACCGGCAGCTACTACGGGCGCATCACCGACGGCTACGGCAACACCTTCAGCTCGGAGAGCAAGAGCTTCACGGTCGTCAACGCCTCGACCCCGACGACCAACGACGTCGGCGGCACGGTCAGCATGACGAGCGACCATGACGGCGGTTACGGCGCGAGCGACACCATCCAGTTCAGCGCCAACGGCCAGGACGCGGACGGCATCGACCGCCTCGAGCTCATGGTCAACGGCCGGCTGGTCAAGACGTGCTCCACCGGCAGCTGCAGCTACTCCGGCGGCCCGTACGCCGACCGCTTGAGCGTCACCTACGGCGCGCGCCTCGTGGACCTGAAAGGCCGTGCCTACTTCACCGGCTACAAGACTATCTACAAGAAATAACCGAACAGGAGGCTCCGCCATGCGCGGAGCCTCTCTGTATCCAAAGATATGAAACGCTTGATCATCACCGCATTCGTCCTGGGTTTTTGCCTCGGACTGGGGCAAACGGCCGAGGCCGCCACGGCCTACGGCTTCTTCGACCTGTCGGCCGGCATCCCGCACAAGAGCGGCGCCGCGTTCGACGGCCTGTGGACCGACGGCACCCATTGGTTCGCGACGAACGGCGCCGACGCCTTGTTCATCGACGGCCGGACCTACCAGACCAAGAACGTGAGCCCGGCCTTGCGCTACCTGGGCGTGGGCCAGGTCATTTCGGCTGCCGGCGACGGCAACCGCTGGCTCGTCGCGGGCACGGCCGGGACCACCGAATACGTCAGCCTGGCCGCGACCTCCAAGAATCTGGTGTTCGCCGAGCTAACCCAAAACGGCAACACGCGGGTCGACCTCTCGGCTTACCTGCCTGAGGGCTACTACTCGGTGGCGCTGTTCGGCGTCGGCGGCAGGATTTTCGTGCTGTTCCCCGGTTATTCCATCAAACCGTCCAGGCTGTACGTTTACGGCGCGGGCGCCTTGACCGAAGTCGCCATCCCGGACGGCGCTTTGGACAGTTTCAGCTACAGCTACACCTACGACCAGGGCAAGCTCATCGGCTACGGCTATGACGCAGGGACCATAAAGTGGTCGGCGTTCGATGGCCAAACCTGGAGCCCCATAAACATCCCAGATGCCTGGACATATGAACAGGCGCAGAACTACATCCGGGCCCGAGGGCTCCTGACACGCGGCTGGGGCGACGAACGCTACATCAACTACGCTTATCCCCTCAAGGGCAGCCGCGACCGGTTCAACCTGGCCAGCCGCCGGCCCGACGGTGCGTCTTTGCTCGCGGGTTATGGGACCAACGGACTCCGCCTGGTGCTGCTCCTGCCCGTGAACAACCCCGTCTTGGACGAGGACGAACTGGGCGAAGTCAGCCTGACGGCCACGCCGGTCCCCGGCACGACATCCAAATACTCCATCCGCGCCGAAGCCTGGAGCGAGGTGACGTCCATCCGCCTGCTCAAGGACGGCATCGGCATCAAGAAATGCGCCGGCCGGGTGTGCACGGCCACGGTGGACGTCAAAGGCACGGCCGACATCTTCGAGGCCTACGGCCAGTGGCGCAACGGCGAATTGGGGCGCCCACTGACCAGCCGCGCCATCGTCTTGCGCGACACGGCCGCGGTCCAGGAGGTCCGCCCATGGTTCGGCGTTTACGGCGGACAGGAAGCCAAATCGACGGTCCAGCCCGACAGCCTGAACCCGTCCGAATCCGAGAAGACGGCCTGGCACCTGGACTTGAGCCACGCGCTGGTCCTGAGCGGCGCCCTGAAGACCGAAACGATCGCCGGCAAAACCGTCTACAGCTACCCGAGCAACCCCAAGTCCCTGGCCCAAGCCGCAGCCGATTGGGGCAAGGCCAAGGCCGAGATCTTCGTCGAGGGCAAAAGCGCCGCGACCTGCCGTCCCGACGAATCCGCCGACCGCTTACTGCCCTACTGGCAGGCGCTCGCCCGCCAGGCGCAATACATCTCGGCCAACCTGACGATCCGCCACTGCGCCGCTTCGCTGGACAAGAAGGACGCGCCGGGCGCGAAGTACATCAACGCCGGCTCCCATAGCGGGGCATACTGGTACTACCCGCCGCCGTCCCAAATCAGGGTCTATGCCAAGCTGAGCTGGCTGGAGAAAGGCAAGACCATCATGAGCATCTCGCCGACGGACACCATCACCTACCAATAAGACGAAACAGCCCCGGGAAAATCCCGGGGCTGTTTTCTTCATGCTCGTTGATCGGTGGGGCGAATGATTATTCGCCCCTACATTATCTTATATCGTCCCGCCTTGGGATTCATCCGGCGCCAGCTCTTTCTGCTCGACGTAGTATTTGATCTCCTCGTCCAGGATCTCGAGCGGCACGAGTTCGCATTCGAAATAGACCCGATCCTCGTAGCGCGCGAGCTTCGACATGATCTCGTCCTGCAGGTTGCGCGGCAGGTCCATGGCCAACTCGCGCAATTTGGCGAAACGATCAAGATAACCTTTGAGCTCCAGCTCCCCGTCCTTCACCATCCTCCCGAGGGCCTTGTGGTGCTCGCGCCAATAGCCGTGATGGAGCTGTTTGCGGACCATGGCGATCTCGATGCGTTCTTCGGGGCGCAGGGCTATCTCTGATTCGGAATGGCGCAGGACCTCGTCCAACGATTCGGCTTTGACGCCGTTGCGGAAACGTTTGAGCAAGTGGGCGGTCGAGGGTCGGACGGCGGCCAGGATAGCCTGCCATTCATCTTCCTTGCCCTCGTGGCCGAAGAAGCGTTTGACTGCGAAACGCGCCGGATAAATGGCGCGGGCGTACTGGCGCGCAGCCTCGGCTAGCCGGTCGGTCGGCAGCTTGGCGCCGTCTTCGTATTGCTTGATGATCTTTTCCGCGGCGGTCCGGGCGACCGGCGGTGAGTAATCCAGGTGGTCGACGAGGAAATCGATGACCGCGGGTTTGTCTTTGAGGTCGAGGTAGAAGTCGGACATGCGATAAGTTTACCGCGCCGGGCGATGGATGCCAAAATTCGGCCCGAGCGGCAAGGGTCCGAGGCGCCAATCACTGGTTCCGCTCGATTTTTTCCGACAACGTCTTCTCACCCTGTTCCAAGCTCCTCAACGTTTCCTGCAGCTCTTGGATTTTTTTCCGACAGGCAGCGGATTCATCCTCAAACCACTCTTTGGCTTTGGCCAAGGTCACATATCCGCATGCGACCTCCTGTCCCCGGCGTTCATTCAGGCGCACCTCGTAGCGGATTATTTTCCCATCAGGCAGGATGAGGATTTTCCCGTAGGCCGAACCGGCCACTTCGATGCCCGGGAACCTCTGCTCCAGTTCGGCTGCGCTCTCAGGCCACCTCAACTCATCCAGATCGAAGGTCTCCCACCAACGCTTCCTCAACTCAGCCATCCGCCCAGGGTCCAGCGCCACCATTTTTCTGTACGCTTGGTAAACCCTTTCCTGGTCTTCGGTCCGGTGGCGGACGCGCTCGAGCTTGAGCAGGCTGACGACATCATCGCCCAAAACCGATTCCCGGTGCGACGGACGCTGCTCGGGCGCACGCGGACTGTCAGCGGACCAAGGAGGCGTATTTCCGAAAGGCATAAGTTTTGTTGACCAATCCGAATCAACCCAATTATCGCCATCCGTGGAGCCCTTGTCAAAATCCGGGCTTTCCGGTATAGTCCTGGCACTCGAAAACCTGCCATCTTAAACCGCCAGACGACTAATTCACGGCGGGGGTGGAACCGAAGAGCCAGCCGACGCTTCATCCGAAGCGCGTTTCCTGGCGTAAACGGACGGTCTTTCGAATGAAACCAACATTATGGCGAAAGCCAAACAGCTAGTCGTGGAGGAAGTCAAATCCGTCGAACAGGACAAGCTGCTGCAGGACGTCAACATGGCGGCCTACACCACCTTCCCCAAGGTCGGAGAGGTCGTCAAAGGCAAGGTCATCGCGGTCGGACGCAACGAAGTGCGCATCGACGTCGCTGGCCTGGCCATCGGCCTCGTGCGCGGTCCGGAGCTCGACCCTAACGCCCACCTGACGGTCGGCGACGAGGTCGAAGCCACGGTCGTCGAACTCGACAACGAGTTCGGCGAACTCGAGCTCTCGCTCAAGGGCGCGGACAAGAAGAAGTCGTGGGAGAAGCTGCGCGAACTGCAGGCGAACGGTTCCATGGTCCCGGTCAAGATCCTGGACGCCAACAAGGGCGGACTCATCGTGCGCGTCGAGGGCGTGGCCGGCTTCCTGCCGGTGTCGCAGCTCAGCCCGGAGAACTACCCGCGCGTGTCCGGCGGCGAAAAGGCCAAGATCCTGGAGAAGCTCAAGAGCCTCGTCGGCAATGCCCTCGAGGTCAAGGTCATCGACGCCAACGAAGAGACGGGCAAGCTCATCGTCTCGGAGAAAGCCGTCTGGGAGACCAAGCAGGAGAGCGTCATCAGCAAATACAAGATCGGCGACAAGGTGGCCGGCGACGTCACGGCGGTCACGGACTTCGGCGCCTTCGTCCGGTTCGACGAGAACCTCGAGGGCCTGGTCCACATCTCGGAGATCGCCTGGCAGCGCATCGACCACCCGCGCGACGTGCTCAAGGTCGGCGACCATGTGCGCGCCGAGATAATCAACATCGAGGGCTCCAAGATCTTCCTCTCCATGAAGAAGCTCGTGGACGACCCGTGGAAGCGCGTCGGCGACCGCTTCAAGGTCGGCCAGTGGATCAAGGGCAAGGTCATCAAGATCAACCCGTTCGGCCTGTTCGTCGAACTCGACCCGGACATCCACGGCCTGGCCCACATCTCGGAGCTGTCCAACAAGCCGGTCAAGGACGTCAACGAGATAGCGCGCATCGGCGACGAATTCGAGTTCCGCGTGGTCAGCATCGACCCGGAGAACCACCGCCTCGGCCTCTCGCTGCGCAAGCCGAAGGAGGAATAAAACAAAGAGAATTCCGAAAAACCCTCCGAGCAATCGGGGGGTTTTGGTTGATGGATACGCCTCTCGACAAATATCGCTTTTTGGCGTAATTTGGGCTAATCTAGGACGGCCCCGGAAGACGGGGTCAAACCAATTATGCAAACACCTCGAATGAGCCAGACCACCAAAACCATCCTGACCTTCCTGGCCGCCATCATCCTGGTCGGCGTCGCGCTGTCGTTCGTGTCGCTCAAGACCACGGACAAGACCGATGTGGCCACTTTGGCGCGCGACATCCAGAACGGCCAAATCAAATCCGTGGTCGTCCGCGGCGCCGAAATCGAAGCCGTGCGGCAGGACGACAAGAAGGTCACGACATCGAAAGAGGCCAGTGAGTCCTTCGCCGAACTCATGAAGAACTACGGCGTCGAGACCGAGAAGCTGCGCGACCTCAAAGTCGAGGTCAAGGAACAGACCGGCGCCGGCTATTGGGCCAGTCTCATCCTGCCGACCATCATCCCGTTCGCGCTCATCGTGGTCCTGATGTGGTTCTTCTTCCGCCAGGTGCAGGGGCAGAACAGCAAAGCCATGATGTTCGGCCAATCCGGCGCCCGCGAATCCAAGAAGGACGACAAGGACCAGGTCACGTTCAAGGACGTGGCCGGGGCAAAGGAAGCCAAGGAAGAACTGGGCGAGATCGTGGAGTTCCTGAAGCAACCAGCCAAGTTCACCGCGCTCGGGGCCAAGATACCGAAGGGCGTGCTTTTGATGGGCTCCCCGGGCACGGGCAAGACGCTCTTGGCGCGCGCCGTGGCCGGCGAAGCCGGGGTGCAGTTCTTCCACATCTCCGGCTCGGAGTTCGTCGAGATGTTCGTGGGCGTCGGCGCCAGCCGCGTGCGCGACCTGTTCGCCAAGGCCAAAAAGAGCGCGCCGTGCATCATCTTCATCGACGAGATCGACGCGGTCGGCCGCCAGCGCGGTTCCGGCCTGGGCGGTTCGCATGACGAGCGTGAGCAGACCCTGAACCAGATCCTGGTCGAGATGGACGGCTTCGAACCCAACTCCGGCGTCATCGTCATGGCCGCGACCAACCGGCCTGACGTGCTCGACCCGGCCCTGCTCCGCCCCGGACGCTTCGACCGCCGGGTGGTGCTCGATCTGCCCGACCTGTCCGAACGCGAAGAGATATTGAAGATCCACGCGGCCAAGAAGCCGCTAGCCAAGGACGCCTCGATCCGCCATCTGGCGGAGCGGACGCCCGGCTTTTCCGGCGCCGACCTGGCCAACCTGATGAACGAAGGCGCCATCCTGGCCGCCCGCCAGAACCTGACCCAAATCCCGATGCGGCTGCTGCTGGACGCCATCGAGAAGGTTTTGCTAGGCCCGGAGCGCAAGAGCCACGTCATGAACGAGGACGAACGCAAGGTCACGGCCTACCACGAAGCCGGCCATGCGCTCGTCGCCCACCTGTTGCCGCACGCCGACCCGGTGCAGAAGGTCTCGATCATCTCGCGCGGCCGCGCCGCCGGCTACACCCTCAAGATGCCCATCGAGGACCGCACCTCGCGCTCCTCCGAGGAATACAAGGAAGACATCGCGGTGGCCATGGGCGGCTACGCGGCGGAGAAATTCTTCTTCGGCGACATCACGACCGGCGCCACCATGGACATGAAGAACGCGACCAAGATCGCCCGCAACATGGTCACCCAGTGGGGCATGAGCGAGAAGCTCGGTCCGCGGACCTACGGCGTGCAGGAGGACATGATTTTCCTGGGACGCGAGATCCACGAGAACCGCGACTATTCGGACGACAAGGCCGTCACCATCGACCAGGAGATCGACCGCCTGATCCATGAAGGCCTGAAGACCGCCGAACGCCTCATCAACGAGAACAAAGACGCCATGGAACGGGTCGGCGACAAGCTCCTGGCCCAGGAAACGCTTGAACGGGACGAATTCCGGGAGACCGTCGGTTTGCCGGCGGCGAACGAGAAACACAAAACCGCCCACGGCAAAGCGTAAGGCAGAAGCGCCACGAACCATCAAGGACGGCCGACACGGCCGTCCTTTCTGTTCCCGGAGACCGATGGCCGCCGCCCGAAGCCCGCGCGGGGCCCTTTCGTGCTATAATTGCGCCATTATGCTCCGTTCCAACACATCGCAACATAAGGCTTCCCACGAGCCGGTCTACCGGCACGTGCTCATGCAGGCTTGGCACCTCGCCTGGAGCGAGTGGCGCCTGTGGCCGTTCGCTTTCTTCGCTTCATTCCTGCTGACCGCCGGCACCTATGACGCGATCGGCAACATCTATTTCAAGATCGTCCGCCAAGCCGACATCCTCGGCGGCAACAGCCCGTTCGCAGGCATGTCTTGGGACAGCTTCGGGGGCGTTTTCGGAGCCTTGACCGCCCTCCAATGGACGCTCGGCCTGAGCATCGTCATGCTCGGCTTCTTGGCCGCTTCCTGCATCGCCCAAGGGGCCTTGGTCTACTCGATCGGCGCGTCGCGCCTGGGCGATAAGGTGGATTTCCGCAAAGCCCTCGGCATCGGCGCCCGGGCCTTCTGGCCGATCGCCGCCCTGAACGTCATGGCTTTGGCGATTTTCGCGCTCGTCAGGTTCGTGGTGGCCGCCTTCATGGACTACGCCCTGACCGCGGACACCCTGGCCGCCGGCCTGCTGTTCGTCGCCTCGTTCGTCATGTTCGTCGGCCTGGCTTTCGTCATCACCATCATCCAGATCTTCGCCCTCAACGCCATGATCCTGCAGGGCGCGTCGGTCGCTGACGGCATCTTGCGCGGCTACCTCCAGTTCAAACGGCACTGGGTAGTCAGCATCGAGACGGCCGTGATCCTGGCGGCCATCGCCATCCTGCTGAACGCCGCCCTGACCTACCTGGTGTTCGTGGCCGGCATGCCATTCATGCTGCTGATGGTCACGGCCGTCGTGGTCAAGTCGCCCATCATGTATTTCGGCGCCATCGTCCTCGGCGTGGTCGCCATGCTGGCGGTCTTCGCCCTGGCCACGGCTATCCTCGCCCAGCTCCAATACGCGGCCTGGACCTTCCTCTACCGCAAGCTCGGCGAAGGCGGCGTAGTGCCCAAGCTCCATCGCTTGGTGCGCTCGTTCATCGGGCGTTATTCGGTCCCCCAAAGCTAAACTATGGCATCCTCGGCGAACACAAATCCTCCTCGGGCCCAATCCATTGAGGAGCTGTTTAAGAAATCCGCGGCGCCGGCAGCGACGGGCGGCGCGGCCGCGGGCAAACCGGCGAAAACGGCCAAAGGCAAACCGACCGGCCTTTCCGCCGTCGAGAAACTGGAGGAAAAGATCAGCGACGTGCGCCTGAAGGAAATCGAGAGGATTGCCCAAGAAAAGGCCGAGGAACTGGGGATGCCGTACCTGAATTTCCAGGACGGCTATCCGATCCCGCCCGAGGCCATCGCCTGCATCCCGCGGGCCGAGGCCGAGCGGCTCAAGACCGTGGTCTTCTTCCGGGGCGGCGACCAGCTCCGCCTGGCGACCGTCGAACCGTCCAAGGAACTTGACCAGCTCAAGGAAAAGCTGGCCAAGGATTTCGCCTCGACCGTCGTGACCTACCTGGTCTCGCAGACCAGCCTGGACATCGCCCTCAAGATCTATGACGCCTTGCCGGAGATCAAGGAAGTCATCTACGGCGTCCGCATCGAGGAGGCCACGCTCGAGAAATACGCCACCGAAATCACCGACCTGAAGAAACTGCAAGAGACCATCGTCAAGGTCTCGACCTCCGACATCGTCGCCCTGGTGTTGGGCGGCGCGCTCAAGCTGAACGCCTCGGACGTGCACATCGAGGCCGAGGAAAAGGACGTGCGCATCCGCTATCGCATCGACGGCGAACTCAACGACGCCGCCATCCTGCCGCGCGACGCCTGGAAACAGCTCATCTCGCGCTTCAAGCTCCTGGCCGGGGTCAAGATGAACATCGACAACGTCCCGCAGGACGGCCGCATCACCATCTACCTGACGAACGAGAAGGTCGACATCCGCGTCTCTTTCCTGCCTACGGCCTTCGGCGAGTCGGTCGTCATGCGCCTCTTGAGGCCGAAGTCCATCGCCCTCGAGTTCGAGCAGTTGGGCATCCGCGGCCGCGCCTGGGAGATGCTCAAGCGCGAGATCGAGCGGCCGAACGGTATGATCATCACCACCGGTCCGACCGGTTCAGGCAAGACGACGACCTTGTACGCGGTCCTCAAGCGCCTCAACACGCCTGACGTCAAAATCATCACGCTGGAGGATCCGATCGAGTACAAGCTGCAAGGCATCAACCAAAGCCAGATCGACTATTCGCGCGACTACACCTTCGTCAAAGGCTTGCGTTCCATCCTGCGCCAGGACCCGGACGTGGTGATGGTCGGCGAAATCCGCGACCTGGACACGGCCGAGATCGCCATCCAGGCGGCCCTGACCGGCCACCTGGTCATCTCGACCATCCACACCAACAGCGCGGCCGGCGCCATCCCCCGCTTCCTCTCGATGGGCGTCAAACCGTTCCTGCTTGCGCCGGCCATCAACTGCGTCATCGGCCAGCGCCTGGTGAAACGCATAAACCCGGACGCGAAAGCCCCGGTCGAGCTGGCGCCGAGCATCCTGGCCCAGGTCAAGGCCGAACTTTCGAAGCTCCATCCGGACATCCTGAAAGAATACAAAGTCGACCTGGAGAACCTGAAATTCTTCGGGCCCAAGGAAGGCGCCGAGACGCCGTACAAAGGCCGCGTCGGCATCTACGAGATATTCAGCATGACGAAAGAGATCGAGACGCTCATCCTCTCGGGAAAGGTCTCGGAATACGAGATGATCGACATCGCGCTCAAGAACGGGATGATCACCATGGCCCAGGACGGCCTGCTCAAGGCGCTCGACGGGCTGACCACGGTCGAAGAGGTGTTGCGCGCGGCCGAACTCCAGGCGCTGGAGGAAGAGCCGGAAGAAGTGCTCCCGCCGGTACCGCCACCGCCACCCGCCAATCCGACCGCCTGATAAGTCCCTAAACCAAGCCAAAAAATACGCCCTCCGGGGCGTATTTTGCTGCCTTGACAAGACGACCGATATCGGCTAAATTCACCCATCTTGGATTGGAGCCAAGGCCATGCTCGTCAAACCCAGCATAGAGGAACTTCTTGCCCTTTTCGACAATCCCTACCCCCGCCTCGAGAAGCGCCGCGACATGACGCTGCTCCGAAGGAGGGAAAACGTCTTCATGGTCGTACCCCCGGTCGACAGTCCCTTGGCCATGGCCGTGTTTTCGGCCAACCTGCCGCCGCAAACCAGACTCGACCTGTACCTTGCGAGGCTGCGCACCAAAGGCCGTGACCGCCTCGACGGCTACGACCTGACCAGGCTCGAAAACCTGCTGGCGGAAGCCGGCATCTGAAAAAACGCCCCGATGGCCATCGGGGCGTCCTTTTTTGTCGGTATTCAAGCGGCCCGCCTGACGCAACCAAGTTTCCGGATGAGCCGCGGCATGAGCTCCGGCAGCGGATCCTCGCCGTCGCCGTTTTCGGCCTGTTCCGACCAGATGGCCTGGAGGCTGCTGGCGATGGTCGCAAGTATCCGGTCGCGGTTCTTGTCCTTTCCCATCCCCTTCCCTATCTCATCCAGGAGCTCTTCCTGGTCCATCAACTCGGAAAGCTTAAGTTCTCCTCCCACGACGTCAGCCAGCGACACTTTCCCGGCCAGGAGCAATGCGATGGCTTCGAGCTGGCTGGCCATCTGGCGTCTGACGTATTCGCCCAAGCGCCGCATCTCGCGATCCGCGACGGCCGCGGACACGGATTCGTCCTTGTATATTTTCGCCGATTCGCCCGGGATATGGAGAGCGAGCCTCAGGGCTTGGATCTTGCCGTCCGCGGGTTCCGGGTCGTCGAACGATGAGCTGCCGGGCTCGGATGCCGTATCGACCCAATAGACGGACGATAGGCCGCCTCTCCGGATGGCGTCTTCGAACGCGTCCGTCACCCTGGCCGTCGCGTCTTCGCGGTTGGTCTTGACGTCGATGACCACCGGATGCGCGAGGCGTTCGTCCTCCTGGTCGATGAACATGAGAATGGCATCGGCCCCGCGCAGGACGTCGTCGATGGAGCTGGCTGGGTAGGCCATGACGCCGTCGCCGAACCAGTGGTACGGCTTCTTCTGCTTGGTTTCGCCCTCCATGTCCGCGCCCTCCAGGAGCATATTCTCGGCGTCCACGCCGTGCTCGACGTTCTTCATTGCGTCGTGCCTTTTCCTTTTCGCGGTGTAGCTGTCGACGTCCGCCTGGCTGAAGGACAACCCCCTGCTCTTGAGCGCTTCCTGGCTGATTTGGCGCTTCTTCCAGGACACGTTGAGCATCAACTGCAGTTTGCGCAGGTTCTGCTCCATGGTCCCACCGCCTCCGCCGCTTTCTCGATACATATATCAGCTGATATTAAGATGGATTATGTCGCTTGGCCGCGCCTCGAGCCAACTGGCCACGCGCTCCGGCCATTCTAGCACCAGCAGGCTTTGGCCATCAGCCAGCTCCTCGTCCAGGTCAAGGACTTGCAGTTCGGATTCGTCCTTGAGGCGATAGGCGTCGACATGGACCAGGCGTCGGATACCGTTCACGGCTTTCGGCAACTTGTAGGTCCGCATGAGCGCGAAGGTCGGACTGGGCACGAAGCGCTTGATGCCCAGCGCCGCAGCCAAGGACTGGATGAACGTCGTCTTGCCGGCTCCGAGGTCGCCCTGGACGGCCAGGATGGAGCCGGGACGGATGAGGCGCACCGCTTCGGACGAGACGTTCGGCCAATCCGCGGCCGACGGGACGGAAAAACGCCGTGGCTTGCCGCCGACCTTCATGACGACTCTCCTGCCTGCAGCGGCTTTTTTCATATATCCAATTCAGGTTCGGCATCCAGCTTTTGCCAGGTGTCAAATTTATCGCGCGAGATGCGCCACAGGCCGGCGGCGGCGATCATGGCCGAGTTGTCGGTGTAGAAACCGGAGGGTGGAGCGAGGAGCGTGACGCCCGGGAGCTCCGCCTTCACGGCCTTCGCCAAGGCCGCCTGCAAGACGCGGTTGGCCGAAACGCCGCCCACGACGGCGACGACTTTTGGTTTGGCCTTGAGGGCCGCAGCCACGGTCTTGGCGACCAGGACGTCGACGATGGCGGCCTGGATGGAAGCGCAGAGGTCAGGAAGTAGGGGCGAATGACCATTCGCCCGCACATCATCGGTCGGCAGCGACCCGACCAAAACGCGGACGGCGGTCTTAAGGCCGGAGAACGACATATCGAGCGTCTTGTCGTGGAGCATGGGGCGCGGGAGCTTGAAGGCGTCAGGCCTGCCGGTTTCGGCATGTTTGGACAAAGCCGGACCGCCGGGATAGCCCAGGCCCAGGAGCTTAGCCGTCTTGTCGAACGCTTCGCCAGCCGCGTCGTCGCGCGTGCGGCCCAGGACCTTGTACGAACAGTAATCGCGCATCAAGACCAATTCGGTGTGGCCGCCGGACACGAGCAGGACCAGGATGGGGAATTTCCAGCGCTTGCGGTTCTGCGGCATGAGCCATGCCGAAGCCATGTGGCCCTCGAGATGATTGACGCCGACGATCGGCGCATCCGTCGACCAGGCGAGCGTCCGCGCCGCTTCGACGCCGACGCGCAAGGCCGTCGCGAGTCCCGGACCCTTGGTCACGGCGATGGCGTCGAATTTCGGTTTGCCGCGCCTGAAGATCCCGGCGCGCTCGAGCAGCGAAACCAGCTCGGCCACGTGCGTCCGGGCCGCGACCTCAGGCACCACTCCCCCGAACCGCGCGTGGATGGGGATTTGGGTGGCGGTCTCATGATGGAGCAGCCTGACCGAAGGGCCGCGCGCCTCAAGCAGCGCGACCGAAGTCTCGTCGCAGCTGGTTTCGATGCCCAGGATGCGGATAGCCTCGGTTTTCTTTTTTTCGATTTCTGGTTTTGCCCGTTTTGCCATACAATAGCTCCATCCTAATATATGTGGCTTATTTTCGCCATCCTCTCGGCCGTCACGGCGGCCCTCATGACCCTGGTCGGGAAAATCGGTTTGAAGGGCGTGGACCCGACGCTCGCGACCGGCATCCGCAGCTTCTTCATGTTCGTGCTCATGGTCGGCATCGTCCTGGCCGGGAACAAACTCAAAGGCATCACCCACCTCGACCAGAAAGCGCTGGTCGCCATCCTGGTCTCGGCCGTGTTCGGCGCGCTTTCCTGGCTGTTCTACTTCATGGCCTTGCGCGACGGCACGGCGACGCACGTGGCGGCCGTCGACCGGCTGTCGCTCATATTCGTGGTCGCCCTGTCGGCCGCCGTCCTGTCGGAGAAATTGACCTGGCTCCACGGCCTGGGAAGCCTCCTGGCCACGGCCGGCATAATCCTGATCGCCTTGGCGTAACGAACGACGCGCAACAAAATCCCCCGCTGTGACGGGGGATTTTCGGTATCCGGATCCTTCAAGCCGACTTGCGGATGGCCAGGTCAATCTTTTTCAGGGCCAAGACGAACGCCGCTTCGCGCTGGGTGACGCCGAATTCTTCGGCGGTGCGCATGACGCCGGCGGCGGCGTCATCCATGATGGGCTTGAGGCGGTCGAAGACCTCGGCTTCGGTCCAATGCTCGCCGGTCATGTTCTGCTGCCATTCGAGGAACGAAGTCGTGACGCCGCCCGAATTGGCCAGGACGTCGGGGATGACGGTGATGCCGCGTTTGGCCAAGATGGCGTCGGCCTCGGGCGTGGTCGGGCCGTTGGCGACCTCGAGCACGAGCTGGGCTTTGACCTCATGAGCCACTTCGGCCGTGATGGCGTTCTCGAGCGCGGACGGGACGAGCACGCCGCACGGGATGCGCAGGAGTTCGTCGTTGGTGATGTCGCGGGCTTCGGGCAAACGGGTCACGCGGCCGGTCTCGGCCTTGAGCCTGATGAGCTGCGGGATGTCGAGGCCGTTCTCGTCGTGCACGCCGCCCTGCGAATCGGACACGGCCACAACCTTGTAGCCGTGACGGTGGAAGAGGCGGGCGATCTCTTGGCCGGCGTTGCCGAAGCCCTGGACCGCGACGGTCGAGGATTCGGGGTCCAACCCGAGCTTCTCGCGATAGGCTTCGAAGACGTAGTAAGCCCCCTGGCCGGTGGCCGTGCCGCGGCCTTCGGAACCGCCTTTGCCGAGCGACTTGCCGGTCACGACCGCCAAGCTCTCCTTGCCCACGTATTTGCCGTATTCGTCGGCCAGCCAGTCCATGATCTGCGGCGTGGTATTGACGTCCGGAGCCGGCACGTCCTTTTCCGGCCCGATGACGTCGGCGATGGCGCGGGTGAACGAGCGGGTAAGGTCCTCGAGTTCAGCCTTGGACAGCTCCTTGGGGTTGACCGTGACGCCGCCCTTGCCCCCGCCGAACGGGATATTGGCCACGGCGCATTTGACCGTCATCCAGAAAGACAGCGCCTTCACCTCGTCCAGGTCGGTCTGCTGATGGTAACGGATGCCGCCCTTGAAGGGGCCGCGGGCATCGTTCCATTGGACGCGGTAGCCGTGGAACAGGCGGACGGCCCCGTCATCCATCTTGACCGGGAAATCGACCTCCACGATGCGCTGCGGATGGCGCAAGCGGTCGAGCGTGAAGGCGTCGAGATGCATGGCGGTCGCGGCCAGGTCGAGCTGGCGCATGGCATTCGAGAATGCGGACATATGGGGAATTGGGTGAAAAGCGAAACGCCCAGGAGGCATCTCGGCACTTGATTGTGCGGTTGTTTTACCACGCCGGCGCCGCCAGGTTAAGCTTGGCCCGAAAGCTTCCAGAGCAGGACCGTCTCCTCGTCAAGGATGGCGGACAGGGCCGCCGCGTCGTCGGCGGCGAAGGCCTGGCGTTTGCGGAGGAACAACTCGTGCAGCTGCGGCAACAGGACGACGACGGATTCGTAGATCCCGGGAGGCGGATCGGGCAGCCTCTCCAGGGTCCGGACGAACTCGGGATCTGCCTCGGGCACGGCTTGGATTATCAGGTCTTGGCGCATAAATTCATTTGCCGGAAGCCGGCACGGGGTTATCCAACAGGGCGATGACCTGGAGCTTCTGGCCGGCCCAATCGAAACGGACGAAATACTTCAGCTGGTTGCCCGAACCGAAATGGGGCTCGAACTCCACCGCCAGCCGCTCCATGACCGTCAGTTTGGCGCCCTGGATGCCCTTGGCCAGTGGTTCCATCTGCTTTGTCAGCTGTGCGATCTCGGCGTTCAGCTTGATGTATTCGGCGTCCAAAGAATCCAGTTCGGCGCACTTCCGCCTGAAGGCCGGGTCGCTTGATTTCTTGTACAGGCATTCCTTGTTCAGGGCATCCATCTTGGCCGAGATTTCCTTGACCCTCCAGACGGCCTGGTCCTTCTTGGCCTTGGCTTCGAAGAATTCGGACGGCAATTCGATCCACATCATGCTCGCCGCCTGGGCTGGCCTATCGGGAAAGGCGCCGGATTTTTCGGACGAGAAATAGATGCGGCCGCCGTCGACGCGGATGCCGTTCTCGGTGAGGTACAACCGGCCGCCTTCGAGCTTGCGCTGGTCGGTCAGGATGGAATGCTCCAGCGATTCTCCGCGCAGGAGCGGCGCGTTCCGCCTCAGGTAAGCCGGTTCATTCGAAGCCGTGACGCGGCAAGAGACGAACGTCCGATCCTGCCCCACGCGCCGGTTGCTTTGCCACTCGGCCCGGATGCCCTGGTCATATTCGAGATACGGCAGCACATAGCGCAAGCCCCGCCGGAAGACATCGTGGCGGACGGACCGCAGCTCCTGTTCCACGTTCTCCTCGACTTCGGCGTGCGCGACGGAAAATATCTCGCTGCCCGGACGGTAGTTCGCGGCCTCGAGGTTGATGAACGACGGCGGCGCCTTCATTTTCTTCTCCTTGACGGCCCTGGCCACGGACGGCGCATAGAAACCCTCGGGCATGGACTGGATGGAGGCCGAACCGCGCGGCGGCAAAGCCTTGACCTCGACCTTCACCCCCTCCAATCCTCCGCCCGGCATGACGACTCCGCCGCCCTGTCTCGCGTTCGGGTCACGGGAGGCGTCGAGCGTCTGGCCTTCACGTTGGGATTTGCGGATGCCGGACTCGGCGGCCGCGGGCCGCTTCCCGACCGACGTATCGTAGTCGATGCCGGAACAGCCAGGCTCGACCGCGGCATAGCACGCCCCGCGCACCACGGTCGCGCAGCCGGTCTGCGATTCGAGGGCCATGACGGCGGCTGCGGCCCAAGCCCAGGGCGAACCGGCCAGCCTGTCGAAGAGTCTTTTGCGCTGCGCGACGGACTCGCGCAGCTTCGCGACCGGTCCTCGTTCCGGCGAAACCGGCATCTGTTCTTTGGGCATATCGCCCATATTAAACCACACATCTTAAGCGTTGGCACGCTGACGAAAACGCCGGACAGAAGTCCGGCGTCTGGTCCGCATGGCGATCAGGTCAGGATTTTTCGGCCAAAAACTTCTCCGCCTCAAGCGCGGCCATGCAGCCGGAGCCCGCGGCCGAGATGGCCTGGCGGTATTTGGCGTCCTGGACATCGCCGGCCGCGAATACGCCGTCGACATTGGTGCGCGCCGAGCCAGGCACGGTCTTGATGTAATTCTTCTCGTCGAGTTCGAGGACGCCTTTGAACAGCGCCGTATTAGGCTCGTGACCGATGGCCGCGAACACGCCGTCGAGCGCGAGCTCGCGCGTCTCGCCCGTGACCGTATCCTTGAGCCGCACGCCGGTCACATGGCCGACATCGACTCCGAGGATCTCGTCGATGGCCGTGTTCCAGAGCACTTCGATCTTCGGGTTGGCGAACGTCCGGTCCTGCATGACCTTGGAGGCGCGGAAGGCATCGCGGCGATGCGCCAGATAGACCTTGGTCGCGAAGCGCGTCAGGAAATTCGCCTCTTCCATGGCGCTGTCTCCCCCGCCCACGATGATGACGGTCTTGCCGCGGAAGAAGAAGCCGTCGCAGGTGGCGCAAGCCGAGACGCCCTTGCCGTAGAGCGCTTTCTCGGATTCGAGTCCGAGGCGGCGCGCCGTGGCGCCAGTCGAGACGATGACGGTCTCGGCATCATACGTCTTGTCGCCGGCCGTGACCTTGAACGGGCGGGACGAAAAATCCACGGCCGTGACGGTCTCGGGGATTATCTCGGTGCCGAAGCGCAAGGCTTGCTCGCGCATCTTGGCCATGAGCTCGGAGCCGAGGACGCCTTCTGGGAAACCGGGGAAATTCTCGACCTCGGTCGTGGTCGTGAGCTGGCCGCCGGGCTGCGGGCCTTCGAACAGGATGGGCTTGAGGTCGGCGCGGGCCGCGTAGATGGCCGCGGTCCAGCCAGCCGGACCGGACCCGATGATGATGACGTTGCGTGGTTCCATAGTGATATGCAGAGGGGCGCGATTTCGCGCCCCTGGATTCTAGACCTTCGGTCGGATTTAGCCAATGAAGCGCGCCAGCTTGTCCTTCATGGCAGTCTTGGCCACGCCGCCCACGAACTGCTCCACGACCTTGCCGTGCTGGAAGACCAGGAAGGTCGGGATGGACATGATGTTGAACTGGCCGGCCGTGCCCGGGTTCTCGTCCACGTTGCACTTGCCGATCTTGAGCTTGGCGCCGTCGATTTCGCTGGCCAGCTCCTCGATGACCGGAGCCATCATGCGGCACGGGCCGCACCACGGCGCCCAGAAATCCACGAGCACGGGCACGTCGGATTTGAGCACTTCGTTCTGGAAGTTATCGTCGGTGAAGGTGTGTTCCATATCTTTGTCGTCATTCCCGCGAAGGCGGGAATTCACTGAGTTAAATATTCGTCAGAAAAGGCTACGCCATGGTCGCGGAACTGACAAGTACGGGGTTCAGGCCTTGGCCCCACCGGTCGGCTTGAGGCGATAGGCGGCGAGATAGGTGGCGATCGGCATGGCCAGCGCCAGGCCGATGCTCCCGACCAGGGTGCGGACGATCTCGGAAGCGACGGTCTCGTTGTTCACGACCTGGGAAAAGGTCAGGAACGGCGGCTGCTTGACGCTGAACAAGAGAAGCAGGGGCAGAGAGGCTCCGGCGTAAGCCAGGAAGAGCGTGTTGACCATGGCGCCGATGTGCGTCCGGCCGACGTGCATGGCCAGCACGGCGACGCGCTCCGGGGACAAGGAGGGGTTAGCGGCTTTTATCTGCGACACGGCCTCGATCTGGCCCAAAATCATGTCGTCGAGCACGCCCAAGGTGCCGATCATGATGCCGGCGAGGAACAGACCGGAAAAATCGATGCTCTTCTTGCCCAAACCGATGAGGAACATGGTCTCTTCCTGGGCCATGCCGGTCAGGCGGGACCAGTGCGTGAACAGCGAAGCCAGGACAGCAGTCAGGACCAGGCAGACGACGGCGCTGACCACGGCCAAGTTGGACTTTTGGTTGATGCCTTCAGACAGGTAGACCAGGATGACGAAAACGGCCCCGGCCGTGCAGACGCCGACCCAGAGCGGGCTCCAGCCGCGGAATATGAGCGGGATGGCGATGCCCATGATGCCGGCGAAACTGATGACGAGCCCGAGCAGGGCGCGGAGGCCCTTGCCGGCCGAGACGGCCACGACCGCGACGACGAACAGGACCGCAAGCCAGAAGAGCGGCCAACGCCGGATGAAATCCACGACGTAATAATCCTCGGTGCCGTCCGGTTCGATCTGGCGGTTGGCCATGACGCGGTCGCCGGGACGGTAGGTGTTGGCCGCGACGGCGTCGATCTCGCCGATGCCGTCGAATTCGAATTCGCGTCCGGCGATCTTGCCGGTCAGGGCCTTGAGCCGCAAATGCTGTTGGATGTCGCGCGAGCCGTCGGGACGCGGCACCTCGCGCTGTTCGATGACTTTGACGACCTGGGCCTCGAAGACTTCCGATTCCGGCTCGCCGTTCTGCATGACGGCCGGCGTGGCGGACGCGGCATCTTCAGGACCGACGTCCAGGGCTTCGGCTTGAACGCCTAACGGCAAGACGAAAGACGCCGCGATCAGGCAGACGAACGCGCCTTTAAGGCATTTGCGGATGTCCGGCATATGGAAACACCATTCTAAAGAATGTGCGCCCTTCCGGGCAAGCAAAAACGGGATCGGCTCCCGTTCTTGCGGCGCTTTGCGCTATGCCGCGGCGTCAATCCTGCTTCGGCGACGGCCTCGAGGCGAAATATTGGCCGGCGGCCTGGATGTTGGCGAACGAACCGGCGTCCCACCAGATGCCGCGCACCGGCTTGGCCACGAGCTTGTGGGCTTTGAGGTAATGGTTGTTGACGTCGGTTATCTCGAGCTCGCCGCGGCCCGAGGGCTTGAGGGTGCGGATGAAACCGAACACGTCCGGGTCGTAGACGTACAGGCCGACCTGGGCGTAGTTGGACTTGGGTTCGGACGGTTTCTCCTCGATGGAGATCGCATTCCCCCACTGGTCGAGCTCCATCACGCCGTAGGCGCGCGGGTTGTCGACCGGCTTGTAGAACGCCAAGGCGCCCTCGCGGAAATTCGAGATGTGCGGGAAAAAATTCTCCTCGAAGATGTTGTCGCCCAAAATGACCGTGCAGTTGTCCTGGCCGACATAATCCTCCGCGAGGCCCAGGGCCTGCGCGATGCCGCCAGCCTGGTCCTGGATGCGGTAGGTCAGGTGGCAGCCCAGGGTGTGGCCGGAGCCCAAGAGCTTCATGAACTGGTGGGCGTAGTCCGGCCCGGTGACGAGCAGGATGTCCTTGATGCCGGCGTCGAGCAGCGTCTGGAGCGGATACATGACCATCGGCTTGTTGAAGATGGGCAGGAGGTGCTTGTTGGTCGTGTCGGTCAGCGGCGCGAGGCGCGTCCCCTTGCCGCCGGCCAGGATGACACCCTTCATGCGGCGGGACTTCGGCGGGAACGAGATGGCCGAAGACTGGGAAGACGGTTCGGCGGCCCGGACTTCGGGCTTGGGCGCTTGGGCTTTGACGGCTGCCGCGTACTTTTCCATGGTATCGCGCAGCGCGACGTCGATGGGCCGCATCTGGATACCAAGATCGGCCAGGCGCTTGGACTGCAGGATGCAGTTGGAGCGCGCCTTGACGGCCAGCCCACGCGTCACGAGCTCCTCGGGCTTGATCCATTCGCAGGTGTGGTTGGGGTCGACCAATTCCCGGTAGAGCGCCAACAGATCGCGGTGGCGCATGGTGCTCGGGTTCACGACATGGAAGATGCCGACGCCTTTCTTCTCGACGAGCTGATGCAGGACCGAGACCAAATCATCGACCACGGTCACGCTGTTCTCGACGTCGACGATCTGCTTGTACTGCGCGAGCTTGTTGATGAGGTTGCGCGGCCCGGGCGTGCTGTCGATGGGCATGCGCAACCGCGCAATGCCCACGTTCGGCATCTTGGAAAGCACCAGGTCGGCCGCGTATTTAGTCCGGGAATAGAAAGCGGACGGATTGGCGAAATCGGTCTCGCGCCAGCCGGCCGGGTCAGGCGACGGGCCGTAGAAGATGCAGCCGGAACCGAGATGCAGGAGGTAGACACCCTTCTCCTGGCAGGCATCCGCCAAAACCATCGGACCGATGGCATTCGAACGGAACGTCTCGGCCTGGTGCGACTCGCACCAGTCCACGTTCGGGACGCCGGTCGCTCCGGCGCAGTTCACGACCGCGTCGGGCTTGTGTTCGTCGAGGGCCTTGAGCACCGCAGCCTTGTCGTCAATCATGGCCAGCGACATGACCGCTTCAGGCCAGGCCTTGAGCAGCCGGTTGCCGAGATACCCGTTGCCGAAAATGAGGATTTTCATACGAAAATAAGCCAAGATTCTTGGCTTATGTCTTACCATTTTTCAGTCAGGACGTTTAGCCGCGCGTCAAGAGCGGCTCCCACCAGGCGCGGTTGTCCACGTACCACTGGACGAACTTAGCCAAACCGTCCTCGAAGCCGACCTGCGACTCCCAACCCAGCTCGGCTTTGGCCTTGGACGAATCGATGGCGTAGCGGCGGTCGTGGCCCTTGCGGTCTTCGACGAATTTGAGGAGCGAGTGCGGCTTGCCGAGGAGGTCGAGGATCTTCTTGGCGACCTCGATGTTCGGCTTCTCGGAATCCCCGCCGAGGCAATACGTCTCCCCGATTTTCCCCTTCTCGAGGATGGCCTCGATGCCGCGGCAGTGGTCGTCGACGTGGATCCAGTCGCGGACGTATAGGCCGTCGCCATAGATGGGCAGCGGCAAGTCGCGCATGGCGTTCACGGTCATGAGCGGGAAAAGCTTCTCCGGGAACATGTACGGCCCGTAGTTGTTGGAGCAGTTCGAGATGGTGACCGGCAGCTGGTGGGTGTGGAAGTAGGCGCGGACCAGATGATCGGTCGCAGCTTTGGAGGCGGAGTACGGGCTCTTGGGGCTGTACGGCGTGGTCTCGCTGAATTTCTTCGGATCGTCGAGCGCCAAGCTGCCGAACACCTCGTCGGTCGAGACATGATGGAAGCGCTTGATTTGCCCTGCGCGTTTCCGGACTTCCTCGAGCAGACGGTGCGTGCCCATGATGTTGGTCCGGAGGAAGACCTGGCTGTCCGCGATGGAACGGTCGACGTGAGACTCAGCCGCGAAATGGACCACAACATCCATGCCTTCCATGGCACGAGACACGGCCTCCGCGTCGCAGATGTCCCCGTGGACAAAGGTGTAGCGCGGGTCTTTCTCGATGTCGCGCAGGTTCTCGAGATTGCCCGCGTAGGTCAGCGCGTCGAGGTTGACGACGGAATCGTCAGGATGGCCTGCAAGCCAGTAATGGATGAAGTTGGAGCCGATGAATCCGGCGCCGCCGGTCACGAGGAGTTTCATAATTGGTCATCATTCCCGCGCAGGCGGGAATCCAGATAAATGTATGGGAATCGAATATAACCGTCAACCAAGTCGGGGCACGGCGCGCCGTGCCCCTACCGCATGACGATACCATCTTTTGACTTCCCGGCCTTGGCCCGCTAAAGTCGCCGCGTACATCCAACGCGGAGGTTACATGGACCGACAAGACCCTCCCCACATCGACAGCCTGCCGCCCATGTCGGCCCCGGCTTTGCCCCGGACCCTGCCGCCCCGGCCGCGCAGCCGGCGGCAGACCTGGATCCTCAGCGTCACTATCCTCCAGGGCGCCAGCCTGTTCAGCAGCGTCCTCATCTGGTTCCTGCTGTTCGACCCGGTCCTCGGCGAGTACCGCCTGTATGGCGGCTTGCTCGCCGGCTGCACCTTCCTGGCCTTGTTCTCGTCGCTCGTCGTCAGCCTCCTGCTGTATGACGAGATCCACCGCCGAAAGCCCTGACCTGCCCCGCGCCGCCTGCGGGGCTTTATTTTTTGTGTATGTTCAGCGGAATCCAGGCCGGTCGCCAGGGTTGACAGAATGCCTGATTTTTGGTTAGCTAGGTCATCGCGCTTTGCTCCGAGGCCTCGACAAACGAGGCTTGGGGAGAGGGTGCGATGTCGGTCGCGTCGAAAGACGACGAACGTCGTGCACCCTCACAATCTTGGCGGACGACCATCGTGATGCGAACAATCGCGTCAGGAGGCGAGTCCGCCGCCAATCTCGCGGGACGAAGGTGACCGCGTTTCTCGCCAAACGTTTCCGGTACCGTCCCGCTCCCCACGAAGTCAGCTTCGGCTGACGGCGTGGGGCCTTCTTCATGGGTTCCGACGAACCGGAGCCTGCGAAGAGGGTGCGTCAACGAGGTTGTCGAAAGACGATTGTTGCCCTACGCCCTCACAATCTTGGCGGACGATATCCTTGTTGTGACATCTCACGATGAGATACATGTCCGCCACCAATCTCGCGGGACGTAAGAGCTTGTGCTCCAGTAACGAGCGTCGCAGTCGATGTCCCGCCGCCCCACAAAGTCAGCCTCGGCTGGCGGCGTGGGGCCCTCTTCATAGGTCCCGACCGATCGGAACCTGCGAAGAGGGCGCGATGGATTCCATGACAGAAGGCGATAGTTGTTCAGCGCCCTCGTAACCTAGGCGGACACATAGTTCGAGGCGTATGTCGCGATGAAGTTGCTGTCCGCCACCAATCTCGCGGGACGGCCGCAGTTGCGTTCAACAGAACGAGGACAACTCAGTCCCGTACCCCCACACCGATTCACATTGGCGTGGGGGATTTTTCTTACCGAAAGGGCGCACGACCGTGCGCCCTTACAAATCTTTATTGGTGCGGGCGAATGGTTATTCGCCCCTACGTCATCTTTTTTATCTCGGGATGATGACTTTCCGTTCCTTGATCTCCTCGTGGTAGATCTCGAGGCGGTCGCCGACCTGGAGCTTGGTTTTGCCCTTGAAGCCGATGCCGCATTCCTGGCCGCCGGCGGCTTCCTTCATGGTCGATTTGCCGATCTGGACGGTGTCCACGACGCCTTCGCCGATGGGCTCCTCGCCGCGCCAGACGCGCGCTTTTTCGCCGGCCACGACCTTACCCTCCTTGACCTTGCCGCCGACCACCATGCGTCCGGTCTCGGTGCGGAAGATGGCCACGGTCTCGAACTGGCCGAGCGGCGTGCGGATGATCTCGGGCGGGACCAGCTTGTTCAGCCGCGCCACCATGTCGTCGAACAGTTCGTAGATGATCTTGAATTCCTTGATGTCCACGCCCTTGTCGCGGGCCAGGAGCGAGGCCTGCGAGGTCGGCACCACGTTGAAGGCGTAGACCACGGCCGGCTGCGAATTCTCGGCGCGCGTGACGTCACCTTCGTTGACGTTGCCCAGGCCCTTCTGGATGACCTCGATCTGCACGTCCTCGTGGCGGATCTTCTCGAACATGCCGAGGAGCGCCTCGAGCGAGCCGAGCACGTCGCATTTGAGGATGACCGACAGGGTGAGCTTCTTCTGTGTTTCGCCTTCAGCCGGGGCGGACTTGGTGGCGGTCAGCTGCTGGGCGACCTGGTAGGTGCTCTTCATCTTCTTGACCTCGAGCAGTTTGGGGTCGGACGGGACCTCCAGGATGTCGCCGACGGCGGGCAGGACCTTGAAGCCCAAAATCTTGACCGGCGTGCCGGGCAAGGCCTCATCGAGCTGCTTGCCGGTCCAGTCGCGCATGGCGCGGACGCGTCCATAGGCGGCGCCGGCGATGCCGAGATGGTCGTTGCGTTTCAGTTTGCCGGCCTGGATGAGCACGGTCGCGACCGGGCCCTCGCCCTTGTCCAAATGCGATTCCACGATGGTGCCGACGGCCAGGCGGTCCGGGTTGGCGCGGATCTTGTCGGCGTTCAGGTCGGCCACAAGCAGGATGAGATCCAAGATGTCGTCGATGCCGATGCCCTGCTTGGCCGAGATCTTGGCCAAGGGCACGTTGCCGCCCCAGGCCTCGGTCGTGACGCCGGCGTCGGCCAGCTGGGCCAGGACGCGGTCCGGGTCGGCTTCGGGTTTGTCGATCTTGTTAAGGGCGACCACGAACGGCAGGTGGGCGGCGTTGATGATGTTGATGGCTTCCTTGGTCTGCGGCTGGACGCCGTCGTCGGCGGCCACGACCAAAATGGCGATGTCGGCCACCTTGGCGCCGCGCGAGCGCATGACCGTGAAGGCCTCGTGACCCGGGGTGTCGATGAAAGTCAGCTTGCGGTCCTTCTTCACGACCTGGTAGGCGCCGATGTGCTGGGTGATGCCGCCCGCCTCCTTGTCCATGACGTTGGTCTTGCGGATGGCGTCGAGCAGCTTGGTCTTGCCGTGGTCCACGTGGCCCATGACGACCACGACCGGCGGCTTGGGCTTGAGGTCCTCGTCCTTCTCGGCCTCGAACAGCTCCTTGACGCGGTCCAAAGCCTGGACCGTCTCGACGGCGTCCTCTTTCTTGCCTTCCTCAGGCTTGGCCTTGAAGCCAAGCTCCTCCGAGATGATGGCCGCGGTCTCGAAATCGAGCCGCTCGTTCTGCGACGCCAGGATGCCGGCCTTCATCAGCTGCTGGATGACCTTAGTGACGGGCAGGTTGAGCTTGCCGGCCAGGTCGCGGACCACGATGACGTGCGGCAAGATGACTTCCTTGAGCTCGCGCGGGGCTTCGCCCGGCCGGATGACCGACGATGACATGAGCGTTCCGCGCAGGCGTTCGCGGCGCTCGTTCTCGAACCATTTCTTGACGATGCGCTCCCCGACCGCGTCGTCGATCTTGATGGCGCGGGCGCCGACATCAAAGCCGAGAGCCGGGAGTTTATCCAGGAGCTCGTGCGGGGTCGTCTTAAGGCGACGGGCCAAATCGGATACGTTCATGTGGCGCAGAGTAAGGAATTTTGGCTAAAAAGTCAATTAATCAGGGGCTGGGGGTTGGGGTCTAGGGACTGGGGCACGAAGCCCAGCCCCCAGAACCCAGGGCTCAGAGCCTTAATACTTGACTTTTTGGCTGAAATATGGTTTATTTACCGGTCCTTTGCGGAGGGATGACGCATGAAAAAGAAGGAGCCGAAGTTGCTGTCGTACGGCTGGCGGGATTACCCGGCGCTCTGCCTCGCCCTGGTGTTCGTGGGCTGCTGCGAGCTCGGGAAGTTCGCCAAGCGGATCTGCGGAATCGAGGAACCACCTCGACCAAAGGCCTCCGTCAGGAAGCAGAACAAGCTCATCAGCGAAATCTTCGGCTGATGGCCAAACGCAACAAGACCTTTCACAAACACAAGGAGGCCGTGATGGCTGACGAAAAATTCGTCGAGATGCTTAAACGGTCGGCCCAGGAGTTCAACACCTACCGCGACGAGCATCCAAACGAAGAAATCGACCTGAGCAACGCAAACTTGGCCGAGGTCGATCTGCGGCACGCTAGGCTTCATAGAGCCAACCTCACAGGAGCGTACCTGAAGAGAGCGGTCCTGATCGAAGCCGACCTGACTTCGGCCAAGATGAACCACGTCTGCCTCACCGAAAGCCGGCTGGAACAAGCCGACCTGACCGAAGCCGACCTGACCGATGCATCGCTTGAGAGGACGCAGCTCACGGGCGCTTACCTGATTTCGGCGCGACTCAAAGGCGCGAACCTGGACGGTGCCTATGTCAGAGGGGCGAACTTCAACAGCGCCGACCTGACAGGCGTGAAGCTGAGCGGCTGCGACGGCCTGTACGAAGCGAACTTCTGCTACGCGACTCTCGAGCCCAAGGCCCAAGCCGTCGTCCTGGCGGCAATCGCGGAATCTTTCTGCGACCCGGTGAAGAAGTGAAGCCTTAAACTATTCCGGCGGACGCGACTCGCGTCCGCCGGTTTTTTATTTTCAGCGACCTACTCCGCGATTTCTGCCACGACCACGACGTAATTCTTGCCGTATTTCTTGGCGCACTTCGGGCAGGTCGTATACCACATGTAGGTTTTCTTGACCGCGACATTCCGGCCTTTGGCGTACTCCTTGAAATCCTGCATCCATTTTCCTGTGTCCTTGAATTCGCCCTCATAGACCTTGCACAGGTATTTCCCCGATAGTTGGACGTTCTCCGCGCCCGGGACTTCCTTATCGACCGCCAGGAGCAGATCCATGTTCCACTTGGACGTGTGGTCAGAAAGGCAGAGCCAATCCTGGACCTGCGCCCCCGACTTCTCCACTTTCCCGATCAGCCTCGTCATGGCCGCGCCGAAATTCAGCGGCATGTAGAACAAGGTGAAGACCTTGTCCTTGATGAACTTCTTGTCCTGCCAGTCGACGATTTTCCCGTCCCAGGGGGCCGGGTCGAAGCGCGGACAGCATTCGGCTTGCTTTGGCTGCTCTGTCATATGTTTGGCTTTAGGCCTTAATGGCCCAAGATTAGCACAAACATCGGGGACGCAATACTTCACAAAACGGCCAGAACCAGTAAACTTGGCCAATGGACGGAAAAATCATCTTGGTCGACAAACCGGCCGGCATGACCTCGCACGACGTGGTGGACCGCGTGCGGCGCATCTTCGGGACGCGCAAGGTCGGACACGCCGGGACGCTCGACCCGTTCGCGACCGGACTGCTCCTGTTGGGCATCGGATCGGCCACGAAGGAACTCTCGAAATACGTCGGCCTGGACAAGACCTATGTCGCGACCGCGAAGCTGGGCGCGACCAGCACGACCGAGGATCCGGAGGGCGAAATCACCCCCAACACCCAGTGCCCAGTCCCCAGCGCCAAAGATATCGAAACCGCCCTCGATAAATTCCGCGGCGGATATGAGCAGACGGCATCGGCGTACAGCGCAAAAAAAATCAACGGCAAAAAATTCTACGAGCTGGCGCGGCGCGGCCAGCTCGAGGGCGTCGAACTGCCGAAGAAGTCCGTGGCCATCACCGAACTGCGCGCCACGAACTACGCCTGGCCCTATCTGAATCTTGAAGTCTCATGCTCCAGCGGGACGTACATCCGCGCCTTGGCCCGCGACATCGGCGAAGCGCTTGGCTGCGGGGCTTACCTGACCGAATTGCGGAGGACGCGCATCGGCGAATTCCGCATCGAGGACGCGACCCGGCTCGAGGACTTGAGGACATAGGACGGACGAGAATCGGCATTTTTCTTCGCCCTTGACCTTTTTCCCTTGCCCTGCACCAAAACCCTTTTTATACTCGTATAACCATCATCTAATCACCTAAGCCTGCACACTATGAAATACAAGATCCTCGCTACCTTGGGTTTATTGGCTGCCTTGGGCGCCGGCTGCGCCTCGGGCGCCCCTCCGGCCAACCAGACGCCAACCGTCCCGGACGACGCGCAGAAGGCCGTCGAGCCCGCCGCCGAGAACGGCTACGGCGCCTACGGCAAGGATGAGAACGGCGACGCTCCGCCGACCTCGACGGGCGAAGCGGAAAAAGCGAGCGCTGCCTTTACCCTCGATGATGTGGCCAAACACGCCAGCGAGACCGATTGCTGGATGGCCATCGACGGCAAGGTCTACGACGTGACCAAGTCCGTCGACAAGCATCCGGGCGGCCCGGCCATCCTCAAAGGTTGCGGCAAGGACGCGACCGAGATGTTCAACGCGGTCGAGAAGCACGGCGGCAAGGCCCGCGAGTTCCTCCCGAGCCTGCAGATCGGAAACCTCAAATAGGCGAATGGAAGCCGGAGACGGCGGGACGCACGCAAGTGCGTCCTTTGTTTACCCCTGGACGGAAGGGGCGTCATCTGGTAAAGTCGGCATACCGACCTTAACCTTAACCGTTCCGGGCGCATGACATCCGACTGGTCGGCCTTCACTGTAAGTCCAGGACCTGCAAATTCGGCTTAACCATCACCAGATAACCAGGTCCGCTAGATAAAACCACAGACGAAGACCGAGATAACCGGCAAGATTGTCGCGTCCGGACGTAGCTAGCATATGGCACTCTACGTATTTTTGGGCTTGGCCGTCGGCGCCGTGTTGGGGTATCTCACCGCCAACTACATCGCGACCGAAAAGGCCAAGAAGATAAAGCAGCGGGTAGCCGACGCCGAAGCCGAGGCGCACAAGCTCATCAGCCAAGCGCAGGCCAAGGAGCAGGAAATCCTGGTCAAAGCCAAGGACAAAGCCATCAAGATCCTCGAGGACGCCCGCGTCGAGGAGAAGAAGATGGCCGAGGAGATAAAGCAGCAGAAGGGCGAATTGGTGAAACGCGAGAACGAATTCGCGTCCAAGCTCTTGTCGTTGGACGAGGAGCGCAAGACGATCGAAGCCTCGAAGGCGAAGATCGCCGAGGATGCCAAACGGATCGAGGAGCTTAAAGTCGAAGAAACGAAGAAACTCGAGGAAGTGGCCGGACTGACCAAGGAACAGGCCCTCGAAAGGATGCTCAAACTGGTCGAGGAACAGAGCCAGGACGCGCTCATGAGCCGGGTCCATAAGCTCGAGCAGCAGGAAACGGAGGAGATCGAACGCAAAGCCAAGAACGTCATCGGCGTCGCCATCCAGCGCTTGGCCCAGACGGTCGTGGCCGAGACGACCACGACCTGGGTCGCTTTGCCGTCCGACGACATGAAGGGCCGCATCATCGGCAAGGAAGGCCGGAACATCAAGGCCATCGAGCTTTTGACCGGCTGCGAACTCATCGTCGACGACACGCCGGGCATGATCACGGTCTCGGGCTTCTCCCCCATCCGCCGCCAGGTGGCCCGCCGCGCGCTCGAGAAGCTCATCCAGGACGGCCGCATCCACCCGGGACGCATCGAGGAGATGGTGGACGAATCCAAACGCGAACTGGCCATCGACATCAAGAAAGCCGGCGAGGACGCGCTCTACCAGCTCGGCATCTCCATGGCCGGCATCGACCCCAAGCTCATCCAGATATTGGGACGCCTGAAATACCGCACGTCATACGGCCAGAACGGACTCCAGCACTCGATGGAGGTCGCCAACCTGTCGGCGCTCATGGCCGAGGAGCTCAAAGCCAACGTCACGGTGTGCAAGAAGGGCGGCCTGTTCCACGACATCGGCAAGGCCGTCGACCACGACCTGCAGGGCGGCCATCCGGAACTCGGCTACCAGATCCTGAAGAAGTTCGGGATGCCGGAGGAAATCTGTTACCAGTCCATCGGCCACCACGAGGACAAGCCCAAGACGCTCGAAGCCGTGATCGTGAAGGCGGCCGACGCCATCTCGGGCGCCCGTCCCGGAGCGCGCAAGGACTCGTTCGAACTGTATGTGAAGCGCCTCGAGGAACTGGAGGCCGCGGCCTCGGGTTTTCCCGGCATCGACAAGGTCTACGCCATCCAGGCCGGCCGCGAGATCCGCGTGTTCGTGAACCCGACCCAGATGGACGACTTCGCCGCGTCGCAATTGGCGCGAGACATCGCCCACAAGATCGAGGCTGAACTCAAATATCCGGGAGAAGTGAAGGTGACGCTCATCCGCGAGACGCGCATCATCGAGTACGCGAGGTAAAGAAGTGAAGAAGACAGCCAGGACGGACCCGCTGGGTCCGTCCTTTTGATTTGCCAAATCCCCTGCACCCGGCATAATGGCGCCATGAACCAAACCAAAATCCTGTTTTTCGGCGATGTCATCGGCGCCATCGGGCGGAAAGGCCTGGTCTTGGCGTTGCCTGGACTGCGCGAGGAACTGAAACCCGACTTCGTCATCGTGAACGCCGAGAACCTGTCGCACGGCCGCGGCATCTCGCCGAAGACGCTCGAGGAGCTGGACAAACTCGGCGTCGACGCCTACACCTCGGGCAACCATGTGTGGGAAAACCAGACCGGTCTCGCCTGCTTCGCCGACCCGCGCTGGAAAGACCGGCTCGTCAGGCCGGCCAACATCTTCCCGAATTATCCCGGCATCGGGTTCACTCGGTTAACCAAGAACGGCCAGACCATCGTGCTCGCGAACCTGTCCGGCCTGCTCTTCATGAAGGAAGAGGGCGAATCGCCGTTCAAGACTTTCGACAAAATCCACAAGGAAACATCCGATTTACCGACCATCGTCGACCTCCATGCCGAGGCTTCGAGCGAAAAAGAAGCTTTCAGCCACTATGTCGACGGCCGGGCGGCGGCTGTCCTCGGAACCCATACCCACGTGCCGACGGCGGACGCCAAAATCCTGGACCAAGGCACGGCCTACATCACGGACGTCGGGCGGGTCGGCGGCTACGATTCGGTGGTCGGATTCGAGAAAAATGCCGCAGTTAAGCGCTTTTTTGGCCCTGAGGAGAAGGCCTATGAACCAACGCCTAAGGGTCGGATTGAGGTCAACGCAGCCAGCCTGACCGTAGACCTTGACACCCGGCGGGCGGTAAGACTTGACCATATCCGCAAAATTCTTGATAATTAAGCGCTTTTCATGTAGGATGGTCAGGTAACATTCATCATATTTTGGAGCCAAGGCGAATCCGCCGCTTCTCTCGATAGACGCGGCGCGAACCAAACCCCATGCTTCATGACTATATGAACAAAGCAGAACTCATTTCATACCTGTCCGAGAAGGTCGGCATCACCAAGAAGCAGGCCGAGGACATGGTCGAAGCGTTCGTCGACGTCGTGACGGACACGCTCAAGAGCGGCGGCGAGGTCACGATCGCGGGCTTCGGCACGTTCATGGCCAAGACGCGCAAGGGCCGCACCGGCGTCAATCCGCAGAACACGGCGCAGAAGATCGAAATCCCCTCGGTCACGGTGCCCAAGTTCAAGGCCGGCAAAGGCCTCAAGGACGCGCTCAAGCGCATCCAGCTCGGCGCCCCAGCCGCAGCCACTCCCCCGGCCCAGCCGCAGATGTAACCATCCGCAAACAAATCCCCGGCTTTTGCCGGGTGTTTTGTATGCATCTCAATAAATCCGTCGTCCTGAGCACGGCGAAGGACCTTTAGAGGAATATCATGACTATAATGGTCCTTCACTGCGCTACGCTCCGTTCAGGACGACATGTTTTCTACGTGATATCCTGTGGGCAAACATATGCCACTCCCACAATCCCCGCTCTTGGACGCCATCTTCGGCGATGCCGTGGCGCTCGGCGCTTCGGATATCCATTTGGCCGTCGGATCGGCGCCGGTCTACCGCATCCAGGGCAACCTACAGAAGACGCAGCGCGAACCGGTCACGGCCGAAATCCTGATGCAGGAACTGAAGAAAGTCATGCGCGACGAGGCCTACAAGCAGTACGAAAACAAGCTCGACCAGGACTTCTCCTATTCCTTGCCGACCAAAGAGCGCTTCCGCGTCGACATCTACTGGAAGCTCGGCCAGCCGGGCATGGCCGCGCGCTACATCCCGGCGCGCATCCCGACGCTCGAGGAGCTCGACGCCCCGGACGCCATCTACGATTTCCTGACGTCGTCCTACGGCATCGTGCTCGTGACCGGACCGACGGGCGCCGGCAAATCAACCCTTTTGGCCGCGGCCATCGAGCACCTCAACCAGACGGAAAGCGACCACATCATCACGCTCGAGGACCCGATCGAGTTCATCTACGAACCCAAGATGTGCCTCGTGTCGCAACGCGAGCTCGGCCTGGATTTCCCGAACTTCGCCGAAGGCCTGAAGCACGTCTTCCGCCAGGACCCGGACATCGTGCTCATCGGCGAGATGCGCGACCCCGAGACCATCATCTCGGCCCTGACCCTGGCCGAGACCGGCCACTTGGTCTTCGCCACGCTCCACACGAACGGCGCGGCCTCGACCGTCGAGCGCATCATCAACTCCTTCCCGGCCATCCAGCAGCAGCAGATCCGGCTCCAGCTGTCGCTCGTCCTGAAAGGCGTCATCTCGCAGCTCCTCCTGCCCACGACCGACGGCAAGCGGGTGGCGGCGCGCGAGGTCATGGTCAACACCAACGCCATCGCCAACATCATCCGCGACGGCAAGACCGAACAGCTGCAGAACGTCATCTATTCCTCGCAAGCCGACAAGATGGTCGACCTGGACCACGACCTCCAATCGCTGCTCGAGGAGGGCAAGATCACCAACGAAACGGCCTTCGAATACGCCCGGTCGAAGAAGAAGTTCATGGAGGGATAGGCTTCTATGATCCGTAGCCAGCCACCAAGATGCAAAGGCGGGAGGGATCCCGCTTTTGACTTTCGGCCGAACCGGCTTTAAGGTTAGCTGCGCCATGAAAATCCGCTCCTTATCAAGCAGAATCGTGCATAAAAACGCCTGGTACCGCATCCGGCGCCACCAGATACTCAAACCTGACGGTACGCGCGGAAAATATTTCGTGCTCGAGGCCGAACCGTTCAACCTTGTCGTCGCGTTCCGCCGCGGCAAGTTCCTGCTCGTCGAGGAGGACCGTTTCACCACCGGGACCAAGGTCTTGGACTTCCCGGGCGGCTGGATCAACCCGCTTGAAGACCCGAAGGCATCGGCCCTGCGGGAGTTCGAAGAGGAGACCGGCTACCGCGCCGAGGACGTCGAACTTTTATGCGCCCCGTATGCGGCGGTCGGCATCTCGCGCCGCCGTTGCTACATTTACCGCACCGTCGGGAAACTCGAGAGAGTCGGGCAGAAGCTCGACGATACCGAAACGGGGATGCGTCCGGT
This sequence comes from uncultured Gammaproteobacteria bacterium, assembly GCA_964415965.1. Lineage (GTDB taxonomy): Bacteria > Patescibacteriota > Patescibacteriia > 2-12-FULL-60-25 > 2-12-FULL-60-25 > CAIKNB01. Next base: position 71,614 of record CAYQCK010000001.1, on the reverse strand, counting down.
CTGGATGACGCGAGAACAAATCGCCGAGATTTGCCGCGGCGAACCCGAAATATCGGGTGACCTGCTGCGTTGCCTCGCAGCCTTCGACTTACGGCGCTGAGCCAGGGACCCGGGACACCGGGTCTTTATTTTTCACTTCACCGCAACTTCCCGATCAGACCCACGGCTTCGTCGATTTGCCGGTCAAGGTCGGAGCGTGAGGTATCGAACGTATACAGGAACGGCATGTCCAGATGCGCATGCAGCGGTTTGCGCCGGAAATAGTTCGCGACCGCCTCGTCGGCGTCGGCGAACAGCCAGGTGTGCTTGTAGCTCCTGAGCTTATCCAGGATGAAACCCTCGGGCGGGTCGATGTGCAGCCAGACGACTTTCAGGTCCGGATATGTCTGCGGCACCCGGTCGATGAATTCCTTGGCCGACCCGGCGCAATCCGCATCCAAAGCGATGCTGTAACCGAGGGCCAGATATTTCTTCAGCAGGGAAAGCATGGCTTGGTTCACGACCCGGTAGCCGAAACCCCGGTCCTTCAGGAGATGGCGGAACTCATCGCTCGAGATGCGCAGCAACGACAGCTTCTCGCTCAGCGGTTTTATGACCGTTGATTTACCGGCACCAACCAAACCCACCGGACAGACCAGGATCCGCGGCGTCCGCTTATCCGCTGGGACAGACAATCCATTCTCGAATTCCGCCAGCAAGACGGCCAGCTCTTCCGGCGTCGGGTTCTTGCCCTCAGCCGTTTCTTCTTCAGCTCTCGCGATATCGATATTCATAGTTTCTTCGCCTTAAGGACAAGATTCTTCGCGCGGACGATGTCCGACTTCCCTTCGTCGCCCCAAGCTTCGCACAGCCCGACTTCCCAAATCCGCCGGTCGAACAGGGATCCCAGTTCGCCGAGCGTGAAAGCGTGGACATAGCGCCTCGCGTCGGCCCCTTCCGCCTTCCATGAGACCCAGACGTCGCCGCCGGCGCCGCCTTTGACCAGGGGCAAACGCAACCAGGCGGCCGCCAGGATCTTCAGGCGCTCGGCCCACGGTTTGTTGCGGAAGAACCTCGGGCTGCGCGGGTTCCAGACGGTCAGGACGAGCGCACCTCCCGGCTTGAGGATGCGGGCAAGCTCCCCGACCGCCGACTCCTGCGCCTCGCGGGTCGGAATATGGTGCAGGACCGCAAGGCAGGCCACGACGTCGGCTGACCGACTCGGTAGGGGCGATTCATGAATCGCCCCTACCGAGAATCCGCCTTCCGTGATTTCCGTATTCTTCCTGTCCGCGAGGATCTTTGCGGCCGCTTCACGCAACGCAGCCGACGGCTCGACCGCGACGTACCTGACGGAATCCGGTATCTCGAGGCCGAGACGCCCGTTGCCGGCGCCGAAATCCACCAGGACATCGCCCGGCTTAGCCGCGTCCTTGACCAGCCTCATGACTCCCCACGGGGCATGGCGCGTCGCCGAAAAGGCCGCGCCCTGCGCCTCGTAAAACTCGGCGACGGAGCGCGCGAGCTTGTCGGCTGCCTCGTTTTGCTTCATGCTGTGCGCAGGTTAACATGACATCTCAGGTAAAAACAATGTCGTCCTGAGCAACGCGAAGGACCTTTATAAGGTTCTTTCGACTTCGCTCCGCGGAGTTCACCCCGATAGACATCGGGGCTCAAGACGACAATTTCATATGCAACCAAATCCTCCCGCCAAGCTCGTGCAAGACGCCATCCTGAAGCTGGCGGCTTTGAAGGAACCGACGCGGCAAGACCTGCAGGATGCGTTGCGCAAGGCGTGCGGCGGCACGGTTTACCGTTTCCCGAATTCGCAGGAACTTTGGACTGCATACCGCAAGCTCCTGACAGGCAAATTTATCAAGCGCAATGTCCTGCTAGAACGCGTTTTACGCGTCAAAGACGTGCGTACGGACTCCGGCGTCGCGCCCATCACCGTGCTGACGAAGCCCTGGGCCTGCCCGGGCAAATGCGTCTATTGCCCGACCGAGGCGCGGATGCCGAAGAGCTACATCTCGAGCGAACCGGCGGCGGCGCGGGCCCTGCCCCTGGACTTCGATCCGTACCGCCAGGTGACGCAGCGCGTCGGCGCCCTGGAACGCAACGGCCATGAAGCCAAGAAGATCGAGCTAATCGTCAAAGGCGGCACCTGGTCGGCTTATCCCTGGAAATACCGCCGGTGGTTCATCAAACGTTGTTTTGACGCGGCCAACCACGTCGGCCGCGGCAAGAAACGGTATTCGACACTCGAGGAATCGTTGAAAGCCAACGAAAAAGCCGGCTACCGCATCATCGGGCTGACCATCGAGACGCGACCGGATAGGATAAACGCCGAAGAGGTCAGGCGCCTGCGCGAAATCGGCTGCACCCGCGTCGAACTCGGGGTCCAGACGTTGAGCGACGACATCCTAAGACTGACGAAACGCGGGCACACGGTCGAGGACGTCATCCGCGCCACGGCCCTGCTCAAGACCGCCGGCTTCAAAGTCGACTACCACATCCTGCCCGGCCAGCCGGGTTCCACCCCCAAACGCGACCTGAAGGATTTCCGGCGCGTCTTCGCTGACCCGGACTTCAGGCCGGACATGGTCAAGCTGTATCCGTGCGTGGTGATGAAGGGCTCGGAGCTCTACGAGTGGACGGAACGCGGCGACTTCAAGCCGCTCGAAGGCAAGAGACTGCGCGATTTGCTCATCGGGATGAAGACGCTCGTCCCGCGCTATTGCCGCATCTCGCGCATGATCCGCGATTTCCCGGCCAAGGACATCTCCTCGGGCACCAAAGTCACCAATTTGCGCGACGAAATTTCGCGCGAGATGGGAAAGCGCGGCCTCGCCTGCGTCTGCCTCCGCTGCCGCGAAGTCGGCCACGTGGCCGAGCTGAAAGGCACGGATTACGACCTGAAGACCCGGTTGTTCGAGGAGTGGTACGACAACGCCGGCGGCCGCGAAGTCTTCCTGTCGATCGAGGACAAGGAGCGGAAGGCGGTGTTCGCTTTCCTGCGTTTGAGGTTGCCTACCCTTTCCGTCATTCCGGCGAAAGCCGGAATCCAGAATCCGGAAACTGAAAAAATCCTCTCCTCCTTCCCCGTCCTGCGCGACGCCGCCATCGTGCGCGAGCTCCACACCTACGGCACGGCCTTGGACCTGAAGCAGACGCGGAGCGACGCGGCTCAGCACAAAGGCTACGGCAAGATGCTCATGCTCGAAGCCGAGAAGATCGCCAAACGCGAAGGTCACGCCAAGATGGCGGTCATCAGCGGCATCGGCGTCCGCGAGTACTACAAGATGCTGGGGTACAAAATGCAGGAGACTTACATGGTCAAAAAACTTTAGAATCAATCGGCTTTTTGACGCCCTGAGACTGTAACGAAACGGCCCGTCGGCCGTTTTAACGATATAACCAACCAAACATATGCGAAAATCAGCCATTCTACTGCTCCTGGCCGTCCTCGTGACGACCGCTATGCCGGCCCAGGCCGGCAATACGCCGGGCCTGAGCTCGGTGACGGACGCCGCTTGCGACGCCCAATTCTACGACGCGTCATTCAAGATGCAAGCCCCGGCCAAATGGCGCTGGCTCAACTTGGGCGGCGTCAACGTCAAAGTCCCGTACAGCGCCGACTGGAAGGTCATGACCAACAAGCTGCCGGTCTTCGAGAAGGAAGTCTACGGCGCCTCTAAGGCATATTCCTTCGGCCGCGCCTTCTCCACCTCGTTCGACGATTGCGGCGCCTTCCGCCAGTACGTCATGACCGTCACGCCGGGCACGACCTTCAAACCGAGCTTCCAACCGTATGAAGCCTGGGTCGAGAAGGTCGGCAACAACACCGTGACCTTCTACCAGGCAACCGGCGATCGCGATACGCCGGGCGCCTCGGCCATCATCCTGAAGGGCGGCAAGGTCATCCGCTTCATGCCCACGGCCGACGGCTGGACCAAAGAAGCCCGCGCCATCCTGGCGAGCATCAACTAAAATGGACAGAAAAGAGCGCCCGCGGGCGCTCTTTTCGCTCTTTCGGTCACTCCTTCACGAAAGCCTGCACATCTTCCATCACGTCTTGAATTTTCACCAATCTCGCATCTTTCTCGGCGCGCGGTTTCCATTCGACAGAATCTTCCTTGAGCGTCTTTTCCGAGACGAGGATGCGCAGCGGCATGCCGAGCAGATCGGCGTCGGCGAGTTTTTCGCCGGGGCTGGCGTCGCGGTCGTCCCAGATGACTTCGATCCCCTCTTTCTTCAGGTCTTCGTAGAGCGCCGAAGCGGTCTCGAGAATCTTGGCCTGGATTTCGACGTCCTTGGAATTCAGGTTGACGATGTGGATATGGAACGGCGCGACCGACTTGGGCCACATGATGCCGCGCTCGTCATGGAGAGCCTCGACAATGGTGCCGACCAGGCGCGTGGTGCCGATGCCGTAGCAGCCCATGAGACAGGTCTGGCGCGTACCGTCCTCGGCCGTGAATTCGACCTTGAACGCTTCGGAGAATTTCTTGTTCAGGTCGAAGATGTTGCCGACCTCGATGCCCTTGGCGGTCGCGAGGACGCCGCCGCAATTCGGGCATTTGTCGCCTTCCTTGTAGGTCGTGATCTCGGAGTTCTGGGCGAACGTGCAGGCCGGGCAGGCCAGGATGACGTCCTCGCCGGCCGGGGTCACGACCTGGAATTCGTGCGAAAATTTCTTGGTGAACGAACCGCCCGAGGCTTCGACGACCTTCACGTCCAGACCGCAGCGCTGGTAAATCCTGACGTAGGCCTGAAGGACTTCCTGATAATACTTCTCGAGATCCTCTTGAGTGGCGTGGAAGGAGTACAGGTCCTTCATGCCGAATTCGCGGCCGCGCAGGATGCCTGACTTGGCGCGCAATTCGTCGCGGTATTTGGTCTGGATCTGGTAGACGGCGACAGGCAGGTCCTTATAGGAACGGATGAACGAACCGACGAGCGGCGTCACGATTTCTTCGTGCGTGGGCCCCAGCGCATATTCCTTGCCGGTCTGGCTCTGGAGCTTGAACAGGACGTCGACCGTATTCCAACGGCCCGTGGTGTCCCAGTTGTCTTTCGGCTGGAGCGCGGGCATCAAAATCTCCTGTCCGCCGACGGCGTCGATCTCTTCGCGCACGATTCCGACGACTTTATTGAGTACGCGCAGACCGAGCGGCAGCCAGGAATACACGCCGGCCATCTCTTGGCGGACGAACGAGCCCTGGATCAGGTATTTGGCGTTGGCCGTGTCCGCGTCATGCGGCGGGGTCTTGGAGGTCTTGGTGAAGAGTTTCGAGAGTTTCATATGGCGCAGGAAGCGTAGCTAAACCGAGGGGTTTTGTAAACCTGAAGACGACCCGAAACAGGCGCCTCCAGGACGGGTCAGGATGGATCCATTCTTATCGGTTCACTTCTTGCGCCTGGTTACCCGAAGCGTAAAACCGGGCGGCGAAGGCGGTTGCGGCGGCTGCAGGTTGGGCCTGACGGCGCGCCTCCGTCGCGCTTCACGCAATTCGGCCAAAGACATCTCCTTAGGTTTCGGTCCTGCCGGCTCCGGAGGCTTCGGCTCATCCGGCTTGAACAGCCGGCACAGCCTATCGATCTCTTCGTCCGGGACTATACCTTGGAGCACGCCCCGGATGACCTTGATTTTGGTCTCCGGATCCCAGCCTTCTTCCGGTCCGCCAGGATGCTTGTCGTTCTTCCACGACCAGACCTTATGCGAGACGTCGGACATCGGAAGGACGACCAGCACGATGTCCTTAAGCATCTCTTCCGGCCGGAGCTGTTCACGGGCTAAAGCGACTTGCCGCGCTTTCTTCTCTTCAACGTCAGGTTGGTTATTGATGGTGAACTGTATCCCGACGGCCTTCGGATCCTCTTCGACGCCGACGCCGCGGTACACCATCGTTGGTTTGTATTTGATGATGAAATCGACCTTCTGCTCCATATCCTCGTAGGCATCGGCTTCGAGGACCTGGAAAGGAGCGGCATGGTCGAAGGCGAGCTTGCGCAGGAAATTCGAGACCATCTTCTCGGCGGCCAACCCGCTCCGCTCGACCGAACCCAATTCCTCCTTCATCCGTTGGTAGCCCTCTTTTTTCATCCAATGCAAACTGCGTTTGGCCGATTGGTGCTCGATAAGCTGGAGATCCAGACGGCGCATGAGTTCGCGCTTCGCCTCCTCGAGATAAAAACGTTTCCTGACGCGGCGCGGCACGGAGACCGGATCCGGGAAATAGTCCAAGCCCCATTCCCCGTCAGTCATGAGCTGGCCGACGGTTATCTCGCTTCCGTCCTCCAGGCGGTATTTACCGTCGACGAACGCCACCGGGACTTGGGACGGCTGCCGGGATTCGTGGAACGGGTTGTCCAGGTTCTTCAACCGTTCGAGGAAACGCTTCATGATGTCGCGTTTGGCCGACTGGAGCTCGAAGACCTGCCGCTGGGCGTCGACGGTCGTGTCGCTCCTCTCGGCGTTGTGCCTGATCATCCAATCGAGGACGTTCTCCAGCTTCATCCTCTCCGCCGGCGAGAGTTCCGGCTTCTCGAGATCCGAGCCGAGCTTGCCGTACTCCCCGAGCTTCTCCTCAAAAACGCTTTTGCGCATATGCAGAAACATTTTAGCCTATCCGGTCGGATAAAAAAACGGCTTCGACGGAGAGCGCCAAAGCCGGGACGGAACAAAGGACGGGTCAGGCCACGGAGGCCTTGGGGGGCTTTTCGCCGCTTTCGGCGCCGGACTGGGGTCGCGCGGTCGATGCGGTCTCACGCACGCCCGAGGGGCGCGAGGCCAGCTCTTCGGATTTCTCCTTGGACAACCGCTTGGCTTCGATCCTTCTCCAGATCTTCTCGAGGTCCGGAGAATCGCCGCGGCGGATGGCCTCTTCGGCCAAGCGGCCAGCGCACGGCTGGCAGACCGGGACAGTGCGCGGATTGTACCGCGAAAGCACCGCGCCGCAGACGCCGTCGCCCTTCGGCGCTTGGCAGCGCTGGCCGGCGAGCTTGTTGCCCTTGTGCTTCTGCGGAGTCTCGGAGACCTCGCCCAGGGTCGAGCCGGCGGTCAGCTGGCCGCCGGTGACATTGGCGACATCGACGGTCTCGATGTCCTGCGGCTCAGCCGGCATCGGCAAGTCTTTGCCCCTGTCAGGCTTCTTGGCCGTGAAGGCCTTGGCCCGGGTCAAATCGAACTGCCCTTGTTTCCACTTGATCCTGCCGACCGGCTGTCCACCATCGCTCATCTTGCCACCTCCTCTGCCCGCGGCACCCCTGCTCTGGGCATCATGGGTCCGCATCCCAAGATACCAGACCGGCCCAGGCTGTAAAGCGCACTCGACCGGACCGAAAGGTTCAACGCAAACGGTCGGCGATCTCCTCGGGTTCGACTCCGGCTTCGCGACAGAGCTCCGGGACTTCATCCGGTTCAAGCCTGAATCCGACCTTGCGGTCGCCCAAATAGACCAGCCCGTCGGGCAGGAAGTACGGCTCGCCGACCCGTTTCCAGAAACACGTGCCGTCGATCTCGTATTCGACGATGCTCGCGTTCTGTGGGAAATCCAGGTCCGCCGCTTCCAGCAGGCCAAGTTCGTCGGTATCGAAGAATTCGGTCGCGATCCGCATGCCCACGATCCTCTTGGCGTGCATGATGACCAGGGCGGTGCGACTGCCGAGCTTCTCCTCGAGCCAACCGCCCAGACGGATGAACCTGTCCATGGTCGGGACGATGTGGCTTCGCTCGATTCCGACATCGAAGCCGTCGCCGTCTTTTCGCACGCGCAGGTCCAGGCCGTCCTCGAAATGCACCCTAAGCACCTCCAAAGTACCGCCTGTCAGACGATATCCATCCTCCGACCACAGCCTTTCGACCTCTGCTTTCGCCGCTGCCCAGTAGCGGCCATGGTGCGGTTCGGGATGCCAACCCGGATCCTTCAGGATATTCCAGAACTCCTTGGGATACTGCTTGGTGAAGTGGAGGAACACCAGGAAATTCCCGGAAAAATTGAAGGGTGTGGGGCAGGCGCTGCCTTGGGCATGGAGCGCTTGGGTGAACCTGTCGTAGACCTGGAACGTGAACTTCAGATAGGCTGCGGCTTCAGGCGGGTAACCCATCATGAGACCATTCCGGCAACTGCCCAAGATATCCATGACCTGGCAAACCATCATTTCCTGATGACGCGGATTGATGGAGGCGCAGGCTTTTCCGCTCCCAGCCATGACTTCGGGCAGCATCAAGCCCAAGCTTTCCATCGCCCGGCGGGTATCCGAGGCTTCGGCGTATTCGATCTGCCCGTAGCGCCGGCGCAGGAAGCGTCTGGCGACGACCGACTGCAGTCGGCCGTACGGCGTGAGAGGCGTATCCGTGAAACTCGGCAGGAACAACGGCTTCTCCGTTTCGCCCGTGGCTCGGTTCTTGAGGGTATTCCACCGGCTCTCCGCATGGCGCATCAACAGCAACGTATACATGCTCTCCCTCTTTCGAAAGTCCCTTGTGATTTGGGCATGGAAACGCCAAGATGTCAACCGTTCCGACTTTCCGGCAACACAAAATCCCCTCTTAGGGGATTTTGATGCTGGTGCGACGGCCGGGGATCGAACCCGGGACCTTGGGCTTAAGAGGCCCCTGCTCTACCGGCTGAGCTACCGTCGCAATATGTGGCGAGATAATATCGAAAGACGGAGAAAGCGTCAAGTTCCGCCCGCGGATACGGACGGCTTGATGGAACGGCAAAAGCCTGCTAATCTCGCCAAGAAATCCAGCACCCCTAGCTCAGCTGGATAGAGCGTCCCGACTCCGTCGGGAAGGTCAGACGTTCGAATCCGTCAGAGCTAGCCCACAATCAAGCACCCCTAGCTCAGCTGGATAGAGCGTCCCGACTCCGTCGGGAAGGTCAGACGTTCGAATCCGTCAGAGCTAGCCCACAATCAAGCACCCCTAGCTCAGCTGGATAGAGCGCTTCCCTCCGAAGGAAGAGGTCAGACGTTCGAATCGTCTGGGGTGCACCATGAAACAACACTTCCTGCACGAAGCGTTGTTTTGTTTTTCAGCGTTGTTGAACAGAACGGACGCCGTTGCGGATGCGACGACCTACATGAGACCTCTCATGACTCGAACTTATCGTGCTCGAAGGTGGCCCGGGCTGACTGGCGGAATGGCCGTGAACGATCAGGAGCGCGGTGCCAACGGTCTCGAGGAGCGCCTGGCCCGCCTCTCGGAGTTCTTCATCCGTGAGGTGGCGGCCACGGGTCCCAAGGGCTAACCGAAGCGCGTTGAGCTTCTCTTGAGGGATGGCGAACATAGTCCCCCGAGGATACGTCTCGGGGCGGCCTATGGCGATCCGATGTGTTCCTGCGGGCCTCCGCCCAACGTTCTCCGCTCCCGTTCAAGGAATCGCACGAGGTCGTGCGCGCTCAGGCGGACGAGCCGTCCGAGCCGGTAGTGCGGCAGGTGTCCGCGCTGGATCCAGCCGTACAGCGTGCCCTTCGAGATGCGGAGGACCTCGCTCGCCTCGGCCACGTCTATGAGGTCGGCGGGAAGTCCGTGGATGATGGATGGCATAGCGGGGTGCGATGAGATGAATTGTGCCCTACTGCACTACCGCCGTAAGGGGACGCTGAGCCCCTTTCTGGGGATACAATCCCAAAGTACACCATTGCTTGACGCGCTTGGATACGCAGTGTCTAATAATGGACGCATGATGTCACTCGTGTGTCCACCGTGGGTCCGTTCCCTGCGCCTGAGCCTCGCGCTCGTAGCGATGGTCGGCTTCGTTGCGCTCGCCGGGGCGGGGTGCGGGAGGGATGCGAACGACGGCATGTCGGCAGCTAGGACCAATTCTCTACCGACGAAGGCTCCTTGGGCATTCCCGCGAGGGACAACCGAGGCTGCGATCATTACCAATTATCGCAACCATCTGCACCAAGCCGCACTCGATCAGCCACAAGCGCAAGTGCTCGCCCATATCTTCTTCCGTGCTTTCGTCCCGCTAGGCGATGTAGCTACGTTGTTTGGCATATATCAACTGCGTGGAGGGCCGAGCGCGTCTGTTCAGATCTCCAGTCCACGAAATGGAATAGCCGGAATCCAACTGCCTGCGTCCGCGAGCGATCCGGCGTCGTTTCAAAACGCGGTTCTCACGCAGAGCGCTCTCATCCCGGACCCGTTCTCGGGCGAAGTGTCGAAGGAACCACCGTCCATAGGATCAATCAACGCGTGGACTTCCATCGAACAACTCGACAAGCTTTGGACTGAACACACTGATATTGTCCGAGGTATCGCGATCCTCGGCACGGATTCCACTTTGGTTCCAGTATGGCGATCGTTCAAGCCAGGTGACCCGTTGGTTGCTGGAATGGCCACCTCGGAGGCGCCGTGACAACCCAACATCCCGTCTCAACGTCGGTCATCGTGAGTGCAACTTCGATTTGCGGGATTGCGCGCTCGGACGATTGTTCAACCCAATGCAAGTTGGGTGGGCTGGATTGCGCACGGACATCGTCTGCGGACAATCCTGGCCATCACACGAATCCGCTCGCCATATCGAGAAGCACTTTGCCGGTTCGGACATCGAACATTTTGGTGCACCAGCACGAACCCGCCGCGCAACGGCGGGTTTTGCGTTCCAGGACTTGACGACGCCGCATATCCCTGCTAACTTGCCTAATCAGCCGCAGCCCGCAACGGAAAACGCGGCCCGAAACCCTATGAATAACGCCACCCTCAACCTTGATACCTACGCGGTCCGCGCTTTTTTGGCGCAGCAGTTCCGCATCTCCGTGTCTCGCGGTTTCATCGCGACTGCGCACGGCGATTTTGGGCACGATTTCAAGAAATGTTGAAGTAATTCGCTTACTCGACACTCCGAAAATCTTGCCCAAAAGGCAAGATTTTTCGTCCTTTTCACGGAGGTCAAGATGTCTGATCCGCTCGAGAACAGGGTCATCGCCAAGACTTGGAAGGAATACCTGGCGCAGACGAAGGAGAGCCTGCAGGTCTTCGCCTGGGTGTGGCGCGACCTGATCACCCGGCGGAGCAAGAAGCTCGCGTTCTGGATGGTCATGGCCGGCTTGGTCGCGACACTGCTCGCCATCGGCCAGGCCTGGCCGTTCGCCTGGGTCATCAACGGCATCGTCGCCCGCGATTTGCGGAAGACGCTGATTGCGCTGGCCGCCTACGCGGCCTGCATCGTGCTGAGCCAGCTCTTCCAGTATCTTTTCCAGATCTGCCGCGAACGCATGATCGGCGAGAACATCACCCAGCGCGACCGCAAGATGAACGAGCTGTTCTTCGCCAAGTCGCTCGGCCAGCACATGCGCGACGGCAGCGTGCTCTCGGTCGGCGGCATGGAGAAGGGCAAAGGCAAGGTCAACCATGTGCAGGACATGATGCTGTTCAACGGCGTCTCGGCCCTGCTCGACCTGTCCATCGTCTACGTCTTCATCTGGACGTTCTCGGCGGTGGCGGCCCTGGCCATGACGTTCCTCCTGGCCGTCATGGTGCTGAGCGCGCTCGGCTTGAGCCAGCGCTGCGTCGAGGTCTGCACCCCGATCGAGATCGACTACAGCCGCTACAACCGCTACCAGGCGGAGCGCTGGGACAAGGTCGAACGGGTCAAGACCAACGGCCAGGAAACGGCCGAGGTCGAGCACACGACCGGCTGGGCCAAGCGCATCTTCGTCGAGGACCTGAAGTTCTGGTCCTGGTTCATCCGCATGTGCAACTGGCGCGGCCTGGTCGAGAAGCTCGTGCTCGTCGCCACCGTCGGCTACGGCGTGTGGCGCGTGTGGCGTGGCGACTGGACCATCGGCCTGCTCTACCCGCTCTTCAGCTGGTGCAGCATGTTCGCCAACAACCTGTGGCGCATCAGCGCCATCGAGCGCGAGATCAACTGGGCCCTGCCGGCGGTCAAAGGCATGAAGGACGCCTTGACGCTCGAGCCGGATATCCTCGACAAACCGGACGCCGTCGACATCGCGCCGGACGGACCGCTCAAGATCGAATTCCGGAGGGTCAGCAAGGCCTACGCCGTCGGCTGCCTGGATGCGGCCGAGACCCAGGCCGACAACCCGTCGGAACTCGTGCTCCGGAACGTCAGTTTCACCATCGAGCCAGGCGAAAAGACCGCGCTCATCGGCCCGAGCGGCGCCGGCAAGACGACCGTCGTCCGCCTACTCCAGCGCTACATGGACCCGGACCAGGGCGAGATCCTGGTCGACGGCCGCGACCTGCGCGACTATCGGCACGCATCCTGGAACAAGGCCTTGGCCTACATCCCGCAGCAGGCCCAGGTGCTCGACGGCACCATCCGCTCCAACCTGCTCTACGGCTTGCCGGAGGCGCAGCGCCGAACGGTGACCGACGAGGAGCTCTGGACCCTGATGCGGCGGCTGCGCATCGACTTCGGCAAACGCCGGCTGACCGACGGTTTGGACACCAAGGTCGGCCGCAACGGCATCAAGCTCTCGGGCGGCGAAGCCCAGCGGCTGATGATCGGCGCCGCGGCCATGCGCGGACCGCGCTTCATGGTCATCGACGAGGCGACCTCGAGCTTGGATTCGAGCACGGAAAAGGACGTCCAACGCGGCCTAGCCGAGGTCCTGTCGGGCGACATGGGCGCGCTCATCATCGCCCACCGCTTGAGCACCATCCGCCACCTGTGCACCAGGTTCGTGGTCCTGCGCAACAGCGACGGACTGACGAACGGCACGCCCCAGGTCGAAGCCGTGGCCCATTCGTTCGAGGAGCTGTACCGCCTCTCCCCGACCTTCCGCTCCTTGGCCGACGACCAGGATATCGCGATCGCCCAGCCCGGCGACCGGTCGTGCCGCCAGCAACTATTTTCCTGCGTCAGCAAAGCCAGCTGACACGGAAAACCGACCCGCACCGAACTCTATCGGCGCGGGTCTTTTGATGCCGAAAGGACGAAGGGTCAGACCGCGGCAGACATCCTTTGACTAACCGCACGCATACGGTTATCTTGATGGTTACGTTATGCCATCCACCCACATCGGAAATGCCGCGGAGCTCCAGACCGCCCTCGATTCCCACAAGCACGTCGTGCTGGATTTCTTCTCGACCGAGTGTCCGCCGTGCGCGGCCTTGGCCCCGATTTACGAGAGGGTCTCAGACCGTTATCCGAATGTCGCTTTCCTGAAAATGATGCGGCAAGACAACCGCGACCTGGCCGAGAAGTTCAGCGTCATGAGCTCCCCCACCGTCCTGTTCTTCCGCGACGGGAAGCTGGCCGATAAACGGCTTTGCGGGAGCGTGGCCGAAAACGAACTGGCCCAGGCGGTCGACGAGCTGTCGGCATCCCCCAGCTGAGTATCCGCGCGGATCAGCTTCTGCAACACAAATGAACGCCACATTCATCAAAAGCGCAGCCAGCATCGAAGACTTGCCGAAAAACGACAGGCCACAGATCGTCATGGTCGGCCGGTCGAACGTCGGCAAATCATCCCTGCTCAACCGCCTGACGGGACAGAAGGGACTGGCCCGGGTAAGTTCGACGCCCGGCCGGACGCAGACCATCAACCTGTTCGACGTGGACGGAAAATTCCTCTTGGTCGACCTGCCGGGTTACGGCTTCGCCAGAGCCTCGAAAGTGAAACGCGTGGCGTTCGAGGGCATGCTCAACGATTACCTGCGCAATGCGCCGAACCTGAAGCTCGCCCTGGTGATAGTCGACGCCCGCCTCGGGCCGACCGAGATCGACCATCAGATGTTCGACTTCCTGGACGAATGCGGCGTCCCCTTCACCATCATCGCCAACAAGATAGACAAGCTGTCGCAATCCGAGCTCGCGGCGCTCAAACGGAAATTCGAGACCGACTTCCCGAGCGTCGCGGTCATCCTGCATTCGAACGTGACCGGCAAAGGCCGGGGCGAAATCCAGCAAGCCATCGAGATGGCTTTAAAGAAAAACTAAGACCCCGGCGGACCCGCCGCCGGGGAAAGGAAGTGGACGCTTTCTCTTAAGCTAGGGATTTCTGGATTTGGACCAGGACCCGCCCGATCAACGCGGCTTCAACCAGATTTTTTCTCCGCCTGAGCAGCACTCGCAGAAATCGACCCAAAAACCGTAGGTCGGGTCTGTGTAGCCCCCGAAACCGCGGCATCGGGTACAAATGATCCGCTTGCCTTCGCCGGAACATTGGAGGCAGATCCAGAATCGGGTCGGCTCATCGAGCGGCTTATACGATTGCGTGCCCGTCCCCCGGCAGGATCCGCACGGCACAGCCTCGAACTTGGGCGGCCCTTCGCCGCCGTTCCCGTTGCATGCCGGGCAGAGGTAGCGATGGCGCCTTTCGATACCATCATCGTCACCGAAATTGTCGGTGATCGAGTAGCGCCGCTCAAGGTAGCCTCGGCCGTTGCATTCTTCGCACCTCATCTTGAGCCCTCCGTCAGGACGGATGGGTCAGGGCACCCGACGGTAAAAGCAAAACCATGGCGTTCTTCCCAAGCTCCCATGCCACCCTCCTTCTTCATCCACCAAAAAGCTTCAATATCTTCAGTTTCAGCGAATCTTCGTCGGAAAGGCAACTCCTGAGGGAATAGCTTTTCGGATCGATCTGACCTTTCCCTAAACAGATGGGGCAATCGAAGTCGATCCAATGCACGGGTTGGAAGTTGTTGTGCAGCTTGTTGAGTACGATATCTTTTCGGCCGTGGCAGACTGGACATTCCAACGTCCTACGATCCCCCTCCGTTTCAGAATGCCCCTCCCCTCCGCATCGATTGCATAACAAGCCCTCATAACCCGGTTCTTTACCTACTGGATCTCCATATACATCCGGCTTAAACCCAGTTCCCTTACATTTATCACACCGCATCTTCCGCCTCTTCTGTTGTAATGTCCGTCCAGCCCGGACAAGCTACACCCTCCAAAACAATCTGTCAGTAATTTATACAAAATGTGTAATCGCATTACACATAGAATGACGAAATCCTTGACATTCAAAGGGTTTTATGGTTATTATCCAGGTGTAAATAATCACTTCAACTTTATGCCAAAGACCAACCTCCTCCAGACCCTCGGCCTCTCGGCCGAAGAAGGCGCGGTCTACCTGGCCCTGCTCGAGCACGGGGCCGGCAACGTCTCGGACATCGCGCGGCGCGCCAAGCTCCACCGCCCCGGAGTCTACCAAGTCCTGCCGGTGCTCGCGGAGAAAGGCCTGATCTCGCTCGTGCCGCACGGCAAGCAAAAGTGGTACGCGGCCGAACCGCCGGACAAGCTGCAGACGCTCATCGACGAGGCGCGGATCGAATTCGAGCGCGTCCTGCCCGAGCTGGAACGCGCCTACGCGGTCAACGCCAAGAAGCCGCTGGTCAAATCGTTCGACGGCATCCAAGGCATCCGCTTCGTGTACGATGACCTGCTGCGGACCTTGAAGCGCGGCGACATCTTCTACCGCTACAGCGCCCAGCACGAGCTGGCCGAAGGCGAACGCTACCTGCCGCCTGACTACCGGGCGCGGCGCGACGGCAAAGGCCTGCAGCGCTTCGTAATCACGAGCTCGGCGGTCATGAAAAAGAAAAAGCCGCGCCTGGAACGCGCCATCAAGGTCGTGCCGCCGAAATACGGGCTGTTCGACTTCGGCATCACCCAGCTCATCTACGGCGACAAGATAGCGTTCATCGACTACAACACGGACACGGCGACCATCATCGAGAACCCAGTCATCGCCAGGTTCCAGGCCACGCTGTTCAAGATAATGTTCGACCAATTGGCGTAATATGAAAAGACACCAACCCCTCATCCTCGCCTCAGGCTCGCCGCGGCGACGCGAGCTCCTGGAACGCCTGCGCATTCCCATCGAGATCCATCCGGCGGACGTGGACGAGACGCCGCTCGAGAAGGAACACGCCAAAGCCATGGTCCTGCGGCTGGCGAAAGACAAGGCCGCGAAAGTCGCGGGCGGACACCCTGGCCGCTGGGTACTAGCCTCGGACACGACAGTGGCACTGAACGGGAAACCTATCGGTAAACCGACGGACGCCGCTGACGCCAAGCGGACGCTGAAGAGGCTCCAGGGCAAAAAGCACCAGGTCTACACGGCCATCTGCCTGCAGAACGGGAATAAGAGGTTCGCGCTGGCCGACACGACCGACGTCGTCTTCCGCAAGATGACGGACAAAGAAATCGCCTGGTACGTGAAGACCGGCGAGCCAATGGACAAAGCCGGCTCGTACGCCATCCAGGGCATCGGCGGGCTTTTCATCAAAGAAATCAAGGGCAGCTATTCCAACGTCATGGGGCTGCCGGTCGAGAAAACGGTGGACCTGCTGAGGAAGTCAGGACTGCTCTTAGGGCTGCTCGTGCAATAGCCCAAACCCCGGATCACGACCGGGGTTTGGCCGTCTGGTGGTATAATGAGGCGGAAATATGAAGAACAAATTCCTCGTCAGCGTCGCCGTCGTGACGGCCACGCTCGCCGTCGCCACCACGCTCGTGCGGCCGTATTTCGTCTCGGCCGGACTGAACCAAGACGCGGGCTTCCAATATACGGATCCAATCACCAAGAATTCATACAGCCTGAAAGATGCCGCCGAGGCGTTCAAGACCCTGAGCCGCGCCTCCGTGACGGTCGCCGAAGACCAGATGGGATACGAACCGTTCCTGAGGAAATGCGAAGGTTGTTGGCTCCTGAACAAGGACGACGGCAAGTGGCTCTGGTACGTGATGCCGGGCACGCTGAAGCTGTACTATTTTGACGGCAGCGACAAGTCCTTCGCCTTCATCAAGACCTTGGCCCAAAAAACCGTTCCGGCGGCCAAGGAAATCAAGGTCGCGGACTGGGATTCGTTCATCAAGAAGGTCATAGCCAAACTGACGTCACCTGGTCTCGTCGAGATGACGGCCCAGCAGGTCGCTTCCTCAACCCAGCCGCTGCTGTGCAGCGAGAAGATGTACGACAAGCAAGGAAAGCTGTTCTACGACAATGCATTCATAATCGACAACGGGAGATTCGCTTATCGTTACTCGAAAATGCTCGATGGAAATTCACAGCCCCTTTTCATTTACAGATACGGCAATCGAAGCTATGTTTGGACTAACGATTCGGGTCAGCAGCTCGACCTGAGCAAGGCATCCGAAAAAGAAGTCTACGGCATGGATGCCGGTCTTTCAGAAAAAATCCCTTATCGCTGCACCCCATGGACCATGTCGGAACTCTCGCCGACTCTGCCCAAAAACGTGAAATTCGAAGATGTGACTGCAGACTGGAACAGGGGGGACTTGTGGGAAAAATTCCAGGACAAGATCGACGGCTTCCTGAACGGTTCATCGACGCAAACCTCGAAGGCCGAGATACTCGCCTCGACCAAGCCCCTGATCTGCAAAGTGACCCAAGACGACCAAACCGCCACCTTCATCTTCAACGGGGGTAGGTTCGTCTACCTGGATATGCAGGGCGAAGCCACGACCTACATAATCGGCGACTACCATTATGCCGAAGTCGGAGGCAGCTCATACAAGACCAACCTCACCAAAATCGATGCCCAGACGAGGCAAAAATTCGAAGCGACCGGCATGTTGGACGGAGCGGACAAATACAGCTGCGCCGAATGGTCCATGGCCGATTTCCCGACCGTGCCGCGGGATGACGACGCGGAAGACCTGACCGACAAGTACGCGGCTTCGACACAATGATCGTGGGCGAGAAAAAAGGACACGTGCCCTGAAGGGGCGCGTGTTTTTTTCGGGATGGTCGAGGGTGGCGGAAAAGCCTTGGAAACAGTACACTTCAGCCAGGTATGACCATCCAATTCCCGACCGCCGGGCAAGTTGCGGGCTTCGTGGCCTATGGACTATTCCTGCTGCTCAACCTCAAGCTGACCTGGCCGCTGTACGTGGCCTTCCGGAGGCGGCGCAGCGGTTTCGGCATGGTGTTCAACAGCGTGACCGAAAAACCGGAAGCGCTCGTGACCGTGGCCCTGAAAGACCTGCACGGACTGGTCGTCAGGACGAACGTCTCGGACAAGGACGGCCGCTATCGGCTGCTGGCGCCCAAGGGCGAATACACGGTGGAGGTCACCAAGCACGGCTACGCCTTCCCCTCGAAACTCGTGACCAAGGAACGCAACGACACGACCTTCGAGAACATCCTCCCGAGCGCCCATATCATCGTCAAGGACTACGGCGCCATCACCAAGAACATCCCCATCGATCCGCCGGCAGGGGTGCGCAAACCGGCGTTTTGGTCGTTCCGGTTCCATCCGGGCAAAAAAGCGATGTCCGCCCTGCTGTACGGCGGACCGCTCGTGGCCATCGGGTTCCTGTGGCTCCAATACACCTCCATCACGGCCTGGCTCCTGTTCGTCTGTTACATCTCCGTGCTGCTGGGGCGCTACCTCTCGTTCAAGCCGCCCGAACCGCCGTTCGGCACCATCCGGGACGCCGTCACAGGCAAGCCGCTGGACCAGGCTATCGTGCGCATCTTCGACACCAAGTTCAACAAGCTGCTCGAGACGCAGATCACCTCGCCCAAGGGGCGCTACGCCATCATCGTCAACCGCGGCTCGTTCCGCATCTGGGTCAAGCGTCAAGGCTATAAGAACGTGGTCGTGAATTTCCCGCAAATCAAGAAGGATGGGACGCTTTTGGCCAAGGACATCAAGCTCCAGCGCGTGCCGGAACAGCAGGCCCAACAGCAGGGTTGAGGTTCCCGAGGATAAAAAAGGGCCCGAACGGAGTCGTTCGGGCTTTTCGTTTCAGCTGACGTTTTTCCAGAAAGGATGCCCTTCGGGCGGCAGCTTGCCGGCGATGTCGGCCAGCTCCTGGTCGACCTCCCGCAGGCGCGCGGACAACGAGACGCGCTCCACGGTCAGTTCGCCTTGGCGCTTGAAGAGAGCTTCCCAGCGCGCATTGTCGCGGCGCTGCTTCTCGGCTTCGGCGTCGGCCAGGGACTTCTTCGCGTTCTCGAGGAGGACGCTCGTGTCCTGGATGATCCTGTCCAAACGTTCGTCGTCGGAGCTTTCGAGCAAGCGGCGGCGCCGCTCCTCATCCTCGGCCGACAGTTGTCGGACCGAGACCGGAGGACCAGCGTCAGTTCGCGTCTTGGGGGACGCGATCGGTTCGGGAGCCGGCTGAACCTCGGCTTCCGGAGTCGGCGAGACAGTCCCAGGCGCCTCGGGCTTGACTTCGGGCACCGGGGCCGCAGCCGCAGCTGGCAGCGAGGCGTCCGTCTTCTTCTGAAGCGTGACCGCCTCGAACGAACGGACCGAGACCAGCATCACCGAACCGCCGGGGACCTTGTGACGGATGACGTAGCCCCAGTATTTGTCCTGGTACTTGGGCATGTATGACACCATCTTGGTGTAATACGTATTGGCGTTGGCGCCCGGGAACCGCGATTCGATGAAGGCCTGGAAAGCCGGCATGAACGGGCCCTGGGGCGGCACGAAATAGGACACCAGCGCCTCGGCGACCTTGACGTCGATTTCCCTGACCTGCCTGACCAACCGCTTCTTGATCCTCACCACGTGATAGGCGAAGGGATGGAGGACGAACCTCCAATGCCGGGTGCCGGACGGCGCGTCCGCGAGCGGCTTGATGACCGCTGCAGACTCGAGCCTGAGCATCATCTCGGAGAAGAACACGAGATCACACTTCAGATGCTCCTTGACCCAGGCGACGCGCGCATCACCGTCGCCGAAGGGCAGCGACAGGCGGAGGCCGTCGGGACGCTCCTCGACCAGCAGGGCGAGCGTGTTCCACACATCCTCTTCAGGAGGCGTCAGGTAGAGCACCTTCGAAAGCACGACGGCCGCAGGCACCTTGGCCGGAGCCTTCGGGACTGCGGGGGCCGGGTCGGGGCCGGGTCGGGGCCGGTTGTCGGCCGCGCGCAGGATGTCAAAAACGCGCTGGGTCGGGTCGGCGAACCGGGTCGGCCTCTTCTTTGACCTGCAGCAGCTCAAGATGTAGGCCGCGCGCTCCGCGTCGAAATAGACGCACTTGTCGCGCGGGAGCTGGAGCAGGATGCCGGTGTCCAGCAAGAAGACGATCAGGTCGTCGGCTTTGCCGCGGTCCCGGTAATGCGGATCGGCCTTGGCGGCCACGCCGCGGATATCCTGCTTGCGGCGGAGGAAGCCTTGGCCGGCAGTCGCCTGTTCCAGCTGCTTGACGACTAAATCTAGATGGGGCGGCTGGTTCGACGAGCAGTGGAAGCCTGGCTGGCGGGGTTGATTGGTCATTGTCACCTCTTTGGTTACGCAAAGGACGATAGGATGGCTTAACAAAACCAGCGACTTTCGTCAATATCCGGCCCTGTCCTTCCCCAATCAGGGCCAAACTTATATCATGGCTCCACTATGCCCCAACCTTTCAACATGAACGCCTGGGCCGAAGCCAAGGCGAATACGTTTTTCCGCCAGGAAAAAACGACCTTAACCCATTGCCAGGTCACATTGATGAGCATCCCGCCGGGCGGCGAGGTGGGTGAAGAGACGCATCATGACGTCGACCAGATCCTGACGTTCGTCGCCGGGACAGGCAAAGCGATCCTGGACGGCGTCGAGTCGCCGATCGAACCCGGTTCCCTGTACGCCATCCCCATGGGGACCAAGCACAACTTCGTGAACACCGGCACCGAGGATATGAAAATCGTGAGCGTCTACGCCCCGACCGAGCACCCGGTCGGCACGGTGCACAAAACCAAGGCTGACGCGGACGCGGCCGAAGCGGCCGAACATTAAACCGAAGATTTAAAGAAGCGACCCGGGGATTCCGGGTCGCTTTGTTTTCAGCCCCTGAAGAACTGCTTGATGAACGCCAAACGGTACAGGTAGATGTTAAACGGCAGATCCCACGTCCCGACCAAGTCGACCTGGCGGCCGCCGAAGCCGCGCTTGAAGCGCGTGATGCCTTCCCACGACGGCTTGTAGTAGTACATCGACTTGAACTCGGGATTCGCGCCCCAGAAATCATAGAGGCGGTAGCCGCGCGCCTTGGCGTCGCGGATGGCTTCCCAGTGCAGGGCGAACGGCGCCATGACGTTGCGGCTCTCGGACGACGAGGCGCCGTGGAGATAGGTCACCGTATCGCCGAAGAGCATCTCCATGTTGGCCGAAAGGATTTTGCCTTGGTATTCGGCGAGCCGGATTTCGGCCTGGCCGTTGGCGTGCAGGATGGAGTAGGTGTCTTTGAGGTACTGCCGCGGATACTGGACGAAACCGTCGCGCTTGGCCGTCTCTTCGGCGAGGTCGAGGAAGGCCTCGACGTCCTTCGGATCCTTGGCCAGCCTGACCGTGACGCCGTGCTTGGCCGCGACGCGGATGTTGTAGCGCGTCTTCTCGTGCATCCCGCCGAGCAAGGCGTCCTCGGGCCGATCGAGATCCAGCAAGATGGTCGAGGACGGGTTGCCGGCTTTGGCCCGGCGGAAAGACAACGGGACCAGGCCTTCCGGATTCGAAAGCTCGGAGACCGGCTCGAAACGCCAGAATAAGGCGCCCTGTTTGAGGCCATTCGCCTTCAGTAGCGCCTCGCACAGCCACATCATGACATCACGGCGTTCGGCCGGTACGAGTTTGGATAAAAAAACCGGACCGCGCGACGCATTCCAATACCCCAAGCCGAATCTCTTGGCGCGGTATTCGAGCTGGACGGCCGCCAGCCACTCCCCTGACTCGTCCGCGAGGACGAAACGCCGGACCTTGGAGCCGCGCGTCTCGCGGAACTCTCCCCAGGCCCAGGACTGCAAAAACTGGCTGTACGGCTGCGCCGCCTGCCAGCTGTCCCAATCTTCGCGGTTCGTGATTTCGATGAGGTTCATTTAACCTTTGACGTCATTTCGAGCGTAGTCTAGAAATCTCTTTCAGAGGTCTCTCGACTTCGTCGCGTTAAACGCGACTTCGCTCGAGACGACAAATAATTATTTACCCAGATACTTCAATGCTTCGCGGATGCGGTCCGGGATGCCGGTGATCGAGGCCGGGAGCGATTTCAGGACTTCGCGCGCCTGCTGGGCCGGATACCCGAGGGTCACGAGCGCTTCCACGACTTCGCTGTCGCCAGGGACAGCGTCCTCGACGTCGACCAGCTGCCCCTTGAGCTCGAGCACGATCTTCTGCGCCGTCTTCTTGCCGACCCCGGGGACGGATGTGAGCAGCGCCAAATCCCCCTGCATGACCGCGGCTTTGACCTGGCCGATGGAACCGGCCGACATCAAGGTCAGCGCGACCTTAGGGCCCACGCCCGAGATGCCGAGGAGCTTCTCGAAGAACTCCTGTTCGCTCCACGAGGCGAAGCCGTACATGTCACGGACATCCTCGCGGACGTGATCGTGGATGTAGAAAAAGCGGTCTTCCCCAGCTTTCACGGCCGATAAGGTGCCGGACGAGGCCTTGACCGCATAGCCGACACCACCGACTTCCAGCAGCAAAAACGAGGCGTGGACCTCGAGCACCCGGCCGCGGAGGGAACCGATCATACGCGGACAGGGTAACGAAACGGAGGCCGCGCGTCCAACGGCAAAAAGAAAACCCCCGGCGGAACACCGACGGGGGCTGGAGGGGCACGGCGCGCCGTGCCCTTACGGATGCATGACCTTCATGGATTCTGGCGGCAGCGGGGCCACG
Source organism: uncultured Gammaproteobacteria bacterium (assembly GCA_964415965.1). Classification (GTDB taxonomy): domain Bacteria; phylum Patescibacteriota; class Patescibacteriia; order 2-12-FULL-60-25; family 2-12-FULL-60-25; genus CAIKNB01. The sequence continues at coordinate 49,059 of CAYQCK010000001.1, read as the reverse complement.
CCTTCGAAGTCGAGGTAGCGTTCGAAGTTGTCGCGCGCGGCAGCGAGGTCGCCGGAGCGGCGGGCACACTCGCCGAGGATCCGGAAGGCGTCGGGGAAAGCGGGGTGCGCGGCCAGGATGGCGCGCATGTTCTTGGTCGCCGTCCGGCAGTCGCCCGCCTGGAACGCCGCCTGACCCTGCTTGAGGATCCGGTGCGCCTGGGTGCCCGGCAATGGCCCGGGATCGGAACGGCGTTTGGCCAAAACCGTCGACGGTGACGGAAGGGGCGCGGGAGCCGAGGTCGGGACGACCGTGACCGACGGGCCCGAATCGGTCAGGGCGACAAGCGGCGCGACCCAGTCGCTCCGCCAGTTGAGATAGCCGATGAGTCCGGCGATCGCCAGCGCGACCAGGAAAAATCCGGCCACGAGACCGCGCGGGAAGACCGGCTGCGCTCGGGTGACAGCCGGGACGATGCGCACTTCCGGCGCCTCGTCTTCGGCCTTCTCCCGGACGCCCGAGGCCTGACGGGGCGGCGGGCTTGAAGCGATGGTCTTGAGTTCGCCGACATCCTCGCTCCGCGTCCCGGTCGCCAGCTTGATGGACGCCGGAGGCAGGGCCGTGCCGCAGTCTTCGCTGACCCTGTCCCGGCCCTCCTCCTCGCGCTCCGCCAGCTCGATGAGGGTGAGGAGCGTGCTGGCGTCAGGGGCCCTGAGCCAGGGTTCCTTGACCAGGCAGATCTCGACCAGCTCGGCGAGATTCCTGTTCGGCTCCTCGACGTACTTGGCGAGCGGCGCGTGCCGGAAGTTGGTGTCCGCCACCTTGCCGACCACGTTAGCGGCGAGCAGGTTGGCCTGTTCCTGGCTGCTGCGCTGGCGGTTCGTCAAGGGCAGGTCCTCGAGCTCGGCGTCGTACGGCTTGCGGCCGGTGATGAGCTCGTACAGGACGACGCCGATGCCCCAGACGTCCGAGCACTTGTCGACGTAATAGGCCTTGCCGCTAGCCAGATTGATGATGCAGCCCCGCACGGCTTCGGGAGCCATGTAGAAGGGCGTGCCGACCACGCAGTTCTCGGCCGTGAGCTGCGGGTCTTTGGAGACCAAGCTCTTCGAGATGCCGAGGTCGGTCAGCTTCGCGACCAGGCGGCCGCCGATTTCGGTCACCAGCACGTTGTCCGGCTTGATGTCCCGATGGACGATGCCCTGGGCGTGCAGCTCGGCCAGCGCCTCGACCACTTGCCGCAGGAGCGGCAGGAGGATGTTCAGCGGCAGGAGCGAAGTGCGATAGCGCCCGGCGTCCGTGCCCGACAGCCCGGCCTGCGCCCGGCGGAAACGCCAGACGTCGATGAGCGTCGCCAAGGTCTTGGCGTCCTCGACCAGCTCCATGACCAGGAACGGGCAATCCTCCTGGTCCACGCCCAGGTTGTAGACCCGGACGATGTTCGGATGGCGCAAGCCCTTGAGGAGGCTGGCCTCGCGGACGAAACGGTCGAGCGCCGAGGCCTGGCTCTGCAGGAGCTCGGTGCTGAGGTATTTGACCGCCACGCGGCGGCCGTCGAGTTCGGCGAGATAGACCGTGGCCATCCCGCCTTCGCCCAACCGGGAGAGCAGCCGGCATTCCAGCACTTGCGTCTGGCCATTGACGAGCAGCTCGCTCCTGACGACACAGGGAAGATGGTCACGTAAACCCATTGTTTTCTCCTTGTCCAAAGGACACCGACCCCATTGTCGGAATAGCTGAAATTAGCCTAAAAAGGCGGTTTTGTCAAGGCATGCAGGCCAAGTTCTGGCGAAATTTTGCGTCCATTGATACAAAAACGGGACGTCAGACGTCCCGTTTTCGGTCGAGGCACGGCAAGCTGTACCCCACCATTTTCAGATTCGCTTGATGCCGACCGAGACGGGCTGGCCGTCGAGCTCGAAATCCACCTTGGCGTCGAGGCCGTCGGGCAGGGCGTCGCCCACGTCGGCGACGGTGGCGTTGACCGCTTGGCGGAACGTGGCGAAGAGCTCTTCGAGCGTGTCGCGCAGGCCCTGGTCCTGGGAAGCCAGCTTGAGCATGACCGCGTCCTGCGGCGTCAGCCTAATCTCCTTGCGCAGGTTCATGACCTGGCGCGAGAGTTCGCGGGCCATCCCCTTTTTCTTGAGTTCCGGCGTGATGACCGTGTCGAGCTCCGAGGTCCAGGCTTGGTCGCCGGTATCGGCGCCGCCTTTGACTTCGACCGCTTCGACATTGAGTTCGTCTCGGACCAAGCCCAGGAGTTCGTGGCGCTGGGCCAGGCGGGCGGCGAGTTGGGCATCGCGCATGTTCACCGTGAGCTTGGCCAGGGCCTGGCGGACCGGAAGCTTGTGGCGGGCGCGGAGTTCAAGGCCCGAGGCGGCGACGGCGCGGACCCAATCCATGTCTTTCAGCAGCTGTTCGTCGACGGCGCGGTCGTCGGACTTGGGCCATTTGTCGAGATGGACCGACATCTTGGGTCCGGCGACTTCCTGGTACAGCTTCTCGGCGAAGAACGGCGTGAACGGAGCCATGATCTTGGACGTCTCGAGCAAGGCTTCGCGCAGGCTGCGCAGCGCATCCAGCTTCTCGTATTCATTGCCGGCTTTCATGCGTTCGCGCGAACGGCGGAGCCACCAGGTCGAGAGGTCGTCGACCCAGGCGCGCAGCGGACGGGCCGCGCCAGCCAGGTCATAGGACTCGAAATTCGTGGTCACTTCGCGCTCCACCTCGTTGAGGCGGGCCATGAGCCAACGATCGAGCACCTGCATGCTCCGCGGCTTCACGATCTCGGGTTGGTCGGCCGCGGCGTACATCTTGTAGAAAGCCAGGACGTTCCAAAGGATGCCGAACAGGCCGCGCTGGATGACGTTGCAGTCCTTCTCGGAGAAATTCAGGCTGTCGGCCTGGAGCACCGGCGAAGACAGGAGGTAGTAGCGGAGGGTGTCGGCGCCGAGCTTCTCCATCAGCATCCACGGGTCGGGATAGTTCTTGAGGCTCTTGGACATCTTCTTGCCGTCCTCGGCCAGGATCATGCCGGTCACGACCACGTTCTTGAACGCCGGCTTGTTGAAGAGCGCGGTGGACAGGACGTGCAGGGTGTAGAACCAGCCGCGCGTCTGGTCCTGGGCCTCGGCGATGAAGTCGGCCGGGAAGTTCTCGTCGAACCATTCCTTGTTCTCATGCGGATAGTGGACCGAGGCGAAAGGCATGCTGCCCGATTCGAACCAGCAATCGAACACCTCGGGGATGCGCTTGGCCGTGCCGCCGCAGGCGCACGGCACCGTGACCTCGTCGATCATGGGCTTGTGCAGGTCGAGCGTCTTGCCCGCGCCGAGCTTGCGGCCGGCGGCTTTCTCGAGATCGGCGACCGAAGCGAAGACCTGCGCCTTCTCGCAATCCGGGCAGTTCCAGACCGGCAACGGCGCGCCCCAATAGCGGGTGCGCGAGATGCACCAATCCGGCGCGGTCTCGAGCCCATTGCCGAAGCGGCCGGTCTTGAAGGTCTCGGGATGCCAGTCGATCTTCTTGGCCGTCTCGAGCATCTTGGGCTTGATCTTGGTGACGTCGACGAAATAGGCGGGCTGGGCCTTGTAGAACAGCAGGGTGTTGCAGCGCCAGCAGACAGGCACGCTGTGCTCGACTTTCTCCTCGCGATAAATGAGGCCGCGGCCGCGCAGGTCGTCGAGGACGACGGGGTCCGAATCCTTGATATTCATGCCGGCGAACTTGCCGGTCTCGGGCTTCTGCCGACCCTCGTCGTCGACCGTGACCACGACCGGCAGGTCATGGACCTTGGACGCCTGGAAGTCCTCTTCGCCGAACGCCGGGGCGGTGTGCACGATGCCGGTGCCGTCGGTCATGGTGACGTAACCCATGGCCACGACCTTATGGAGCGTCTGGCCGGCGCGGGCCGTGACTTTGGCCAGATCTTCGGGCGACAGCGGAAAGAGCGGCTCGTACTCCAGGCCTTCCAGGTCCTTGCCGTTCATCTTCTCGAGGACCTCGAAATGCGGGGCCGCGTCGGTCAACGGGTAGAACTGCTTCAAGACCTGCGGCATCAGCTTCTCGGCGAAGATATAAGTTTCGCCGACGTCCTCGAGCCTGACCTTCACGTACATCTCTTCCGGATGGACAGCCAAGGCGACGTTGGCCACGAGCGTCCAGGGCGTGGTGGTCCAGGCCAGGAAATAGGTGTCGGGTTCGGATTTGGATTTGAATTTGAGGGTGACGGCCGGGTCCTGGGCGTCGATGTAGGCGTTCTGCATCGCGATCTCGAAGTTCGAGAGCGGCGTGGAGCAGCGCGGGCAGTAGAGCGAGACACGGACGTCGCGGTAGACGAGCTTCTTGTTCCAGAGTTCGGCGAAGGCCCACCAGACCGATTCGGTGTAGCTCGCATCCATGGTCTTGTAGGCGCCGTCGAATTCGACCCAACGGCCGATACGGTCGACGTATTTCTTCCATTCGCCGGAATACTCCATGACCGACTTGGCGCAAGCCTGGTTGAACTTGTCGACGCCGTAAGCCTCGATGTCGCGGCGCGAATTCAGCTTGAGCGACTTCTCGACCAGGTTCTCGGCGGGCAGGCCGTGGCAATCCCAGCCCCAGCGCCGCGGCACGCGGTAGCCCTGCATCGTCCAGAAGCGCGGCACCGCGTCCTTGATGACGGACTGGAGCAGGTGGCCGTAATGCGGCAGGCCGTTGGCGAACGGCGGGCCGTCGTAGAAGACATAGGTCTTGTTCTCGGGCCGCTCTTCGATGGAGCGCTCGAAAATCCGCTCCTTCTGCCAGAAGGCCAAGGTCTCCTCTTCCATCTTCGCGAAGTCAGGCCGGGTCGGCGCCCCCTGCCCCTCGCCTGTCGTCGGTTTGTCGGTTTCGTTCGCCATATTGAGTGCGTCTATCATGCGGTTTATGGGCAGATACGTCAAGAATCAAGGGGGGTTTGTTGACGAAGCCCAGGGTCGTGTATGCTGTAGGCGAAATTATGGCCAAACACACCATCTTCATCGCGGCCGACCATGCCGGTTTCGGGCTCAAGGAGGAGCTCAAACGGCGCTTGGCCAAGCTCGCGCCGAACGCCGAAACGAAAGATTTGACGCCGGTCTTCACCGACGAGGACGACTATCCCGAGATAGCGACCACGCTGGCCAAGAAAGTCGCCAAGACGAAAGACGCGCGCGGCGTCCTGGCCTGCGGCAGCGGGGTGGGCGTGACCATCGCGGCCAACCGCGTGCCCAAGATCCGCGCTTTCGCGGCCTACGACGAGGAGACGGTCGAACTCGCCCGCGAGCATAACGACGCCAACGTCATCGCCTTCTCGGGCTGGAACCAGGATGCGGACCAGGCGGCCAAACTGCTCAAGACATTCCTGGAGACCAAAGCGTCAGCCGCCGGACGGCACAAACGCCGCGTGAAGCAATTGGGCTGATATGAACGAAATCATTCCCGCCATCCTGGCGCAGGACGAAGAGACTTTCCGCGCGCGGCTCAAGACCGCGGAGGCGCTGGCGCCGTGCGTGCAGATCGACGTCCTGGACAACACCCTCTATCCGTTCGGCTCGTGGTGCGACCTCGCGGAGCTGAGGGCTCTCGACATTAAAGCCGAACTCGAACTCCACCTGATGGTCTCGAACCCGAAACGCTGGCTCGACGGGCTGCGTGACCTGCCGGCGGTCAAGCGCGCCATCTGGCACATCGAAGCGCGCGTCGACCACGCCGAGCTCATCCTGCTCTGCCAGGACCTGGGGATCCAAACCGGTTTGGCCATCGCGCCCCGGACGCCGCTCGACGAAATCGAGCCTTTCGCCGAGATGGTGGACGAGATATTGGTACTGGGCGTCGAGCCCGGAAAATCCGGCCAGACGCTCGAGCCGGAAACCGTCAAACGGGCAAAGGCACTCTCATTATCGTATCCAAATGCCGCCATAGGGTTCGACGGCGGCGTGACGCGGGAGAATATCGATCAGCTGCGCGAGGCCGGCGTGACGAGGTTCTGCGCGGCCAGTGCCATCTTCGGGGCGGATGACCCAAGGAGGGCGTACGCCGACCTGACGAACGTCTGATATGCCCGACATCCGTCCCCTCCTCTTCGACAACTACCTCGCCGTGATAGACGGCGCGCCGGGTTCGCGCATGTTCCGCAGGTTCTACGCGCTCGTCGACGGCAAAAAGAAGGAAGTCAGCGAAAACGGCAACCTGTCGTGCGGCTGGTTCGTGGCGTTCATCCTGAAATATTTCGACCTTATACAGGAGCCGCACATGACGGTCGCCGGGACGCTGCGCGACATGGAGGCTTCGGGCTGGACGAAAATCAGGAAGCCGAAGATCGGCTGCGTCATCGTGTGGGGGCCCCAGGACGACAAGCGGAGCAAGGCCTATTCCTTCGGCCACAGGCACATCGGATTCTACGCCGGCCGGGATAAGGCGGTCAGCAACCTGGCATGGAAAGGCGAGCCCGGAAAGCACCATTGGACCTTCGGGACGAAAAACGGCAAACCGGCCAGGCGGATCGAATCCATGTGGTGGCACGAAAAATTGGACGGATGACGGCAAGCCCGGCCCGGAAGGCCGGGTATCGCCAATGATGGCCCGAATTGATATGCTAGGGCCATCATTTTTGATCCCCAAAATATGCAGATAAAACACTTCCTGATCGCGGGCGCCGCGCTGGCCAGCGCCGTCGGGCTCGCGGCGACCACCCGGGCCGCGACGCTCTCGAGCGGCGAACTGATCCGCGCGTCCGGGACCGAGACCCAGGGCGCCGTCTACTATTATGCCGGCAACGGCAAGCGTTTCGTCTTCCCGAACGAGAAGACCTACAAGACCTGGTATCCCGACTTCTCGACGGTCAAGACGGTGACGCTCGCCGAACTCCAGACCCTGCCGCTCGGCGGCAACGTGACCTACAAGCCGGGCGCCAAGCTGGTCAAGATAACGACCGACCCCAAAGTCTACGCCGTGGCCGCGAACGGGACGTTGCGCTGGGTGCAGACCGAAGCCGTCGCGGCGGCCCTGTACGGCGCCGACTGGAACGCCAAGGTCGACGACATCCCGGACGCGTTCTTCATCAACTATAAGGTCGGTTCGCCCATCGCCTCGAGCGCCGACTACAGCCCGAGCGCCGTCGGCCTCGCGGCGGTGGACATCAACACCGACCTCAAGCTGACCACGACGCCCTGCGCCAGCTGCCAAGTGACGACGCCGACGACCACCCCCAGTTCCCCGACCTCGACGCCCACTTCCCCGACGACGCCGACGGCCGACGAATTGGCCATGGTGTTGAGCCAAACCCAAGCCCAAGCTGGCGACACCGTCTACATCAACGCCTCGGCCCCGACCGTGAACGACGCGTCGAAGATCGAACTCCTCTTCGACGGCCAGCTCGTCCAGACGTGCGTCTCCAACTATTGCTACGGCAGCGCGCAAATCCCGCTGTCAGGGGCGAAAGCCTCGTACGTGTTCGAGGTCCGACTGACGAAAATGACCCAACAGGTCGTGAGCAAGACCGCGACCCTGCCGATCCAAACCGACGGTTCGGACAAGATCAGCATCCTGGCCAATCCGGCGCAGATCATCCCGAGCCAGCTGGTCACCGTGACGGTCGACGTCGACACCACCGTCGCCATCAGGCGGACCGAGATCTACGTGGACGGGAGCGTCATCAAGAACTGCCCGACGGACACCCGCCACTGCGCCTGGTCCGGCTACTTCGGCAACAATACGCTGGGATCGACGCATCCGATCAAAGCCGTGGTCACCGACAGCATCGGCCGGACCTACACATCCAAGACCCTGAACGTCACGGTGAGCGACAACGATACGCCGGCCGTGACCATCGCGCCTGCCAAGACAGGCATCTATCCCGGCGAGACACTGGTCGTCACGATGACCGCGAGCGACAATGACGGCATCGCCTCCATGGACATCCTCAAGGACGGGACCGTGCTCAAACACTGCACCGGCGCGGCCGCCTGCAGCCTCACGACCGGACCCTGGAATACGCTCGGCCAACAGCTCCTCTTCCAGGGGCGCGCCACCGACCCGAAGGGTGCGGTCGGGACCGCCACCTCGTCGGCCGCGACCGTCATCCCCCAGCCGTAGGCCCAAAGCCGCCCGGACCGCAGCAAGCGAAGGTCGGGCGGCTTTTTTGACTGGATGTCCTCGGCTAGGCATACTTGAACGACTCACTCATTAATTCACCATTTTCCCCAAGCCTATGAAGCTTTCCAAGCTCATCCAAGCGGCCGTGGTCACGGGCTCTATCGCCCTCTCCGCCTTGCCGCTCGCCTCCAACGCAGCCGTGACGTCGATTTTCTCGCCCGGCGACCTGATCAAGGGTTCCGGCGATACGGTCTACTATTACGGCAACGACGGCGCGCGCTACGTGTTCCCGAATTCGAAGACCTACTTCACCTGGTTCAACGACTTCTCCAAGGTCAAGCAGATACCCGACGGCCTGCTCGGTACGATCCCGCTCGCCCGCCAGAACATCACCTACCGCCCGGGCAAAAAGATGGTGAAGATCACGACCGACCCCAAGGTCTATGTCGTCGACCAGGGAGGCATCCTGCGCGGCATCGCGACCGAACAGCTCGCCCAGACGCTGTACGGCATCTCGTGGAAGAACCAGATCGACGATATCCCGGATGCGTTCTTCATCAACTATAAAGTCGGCACGCCGATCCAGACCGCGTCCGACTACCAGCCGGCGAACGTCCTGACCCTGACGACGACCATCGCCCAGGACAAGCAGATGGACGAGACCGCGGCGACCATCTCCATCGGCGCGGCCTCGACCGGTTACGTGCCGGCGACCCTGACGGTCAAGAAAGGCACGACCGTCACCTGGACCAACCAGGACAGCACCGTCCACACCGTGGTCGGCAGCGGCTGGCAGTCGCAGGACCTGAAATACCGCGAGAGCTACCAGAAACAGTTCAACACCGTCGGCTCGTTCGACTACCACTGCGGCAGCCACCCGGTGATGCAGGGCACGATCAACGTGGTGCAATAAGCCGAAAAAAAGAATCCGAAGGCGAAAGGGGTCGGCCGTGAGGTCGGCCCCTTGGCATTTCATGGAAGCTAGGCTAAGGTGCGGGCCGGAGGAAAACATGATCGCGACGACGATCCAAGATATCCTGCTCCTTTCCCTGGTCAAGGCCTACGCCGGCCTGGACAAGCCCCACGTGATGCTCGAGCAGATCGATAGCGCGGCGCGTAAGCTCGAACAGGCCGACCCGCAGCTCCAGCGGCTGTCAGGCCGGACGACCGGGGCGCTCATCGAACTCGATAACCAGAAGCGCATCCGCATCGATCGCGGCCGCATTTGGCTGACTGAAGGCGGGATCCAGGATTGCCGGGACCTCGAATTACCGGCCGGCTGGGAAGGCCTGCCGGAAGCCATCCGGAAATACATCCGGCGCTAGCGCATAGGCACGAAGCTCGCTTCGCGCCGCTCAACCCAACCTCGGGCGCATCTTCCGCGCCCGGTTTTTTTTATTGGTGTACAATAACCCCATGCTCACCGATAAACGCTTGATAGAGCTCGAAAAGACGGCCAACCAAGTCCGTCAGGACATAATCGAGATGCTCCTCGCGGCCAAGAGCGGCCATTCGGCCGGCCCTTTGGGCATGGCCGACGTGTTCACGGCGCTGTATTTCGAGATCGCAAATATCACGCCCGAGTCGCGCGGCGCGCCGGACCGCGACCGGGTCGTGCTCTCGAATGCCCACATCTGCCCGGTGCTCTACGCGGCCTTGGCCAACCGCGGCTACTTGCCGCGCGAGGAGCTGAAGACGCTGCGTAAGCTCGGGACTCGGCTGCAGGGCCACTCCAACAGCCATTTCGCGCCTGACCTGCCCATCGAGACATCGGGCGGGCCGCTGGGCCAAGGCATCTCGCAGGCCGTGGGCATGGCCATCGCGGCGCGGCAGAACAAGAAATCAAACGACGTACAGGCGGATGGTCGCCCTCCTCTCCCGACCTGGCACACCTGGTGCATGATGGGCGACGGCGAGTTGGACGAAGGCCAGTGCTGGGAGGCGTTCGCCTTGGCCGGAAAACTCAACCTGCGCGAGCTGACGGTCTTCGTGGACCGCAACAACATCCAGATCGACGGCTTCACCGAGGACATCCTGCCGCTCGAGCCGCTGGCGGACAGGTTCCGGACGTTCAACTGGAGCGTCATCGAAGTCGACGGCCATAACATCCGCGAGGTCTGCGACGCCGCGGACAAGGCGCGGGCCATTGCCGAGAACCCGACCGTCATCATCTGCCACACCATCCCGGGTAAAGGCGTGAGCTTCATGGAAAATAAATACGAATGGCACGGCATCCCGCCCAATCCTGACCAGGGCCGCATCGCGCTGGCCGAACTGCGGACCCTGGGGGGCCAAATCACGAGCGAGCACGAATGAGTATGCTGAACCCATCATCCAAGCTGAATCCCCAAATCCACGACCCGAAGGTCGAAAAAATCCCGACGCGCAACGGCTACGGCGCGGCGCTGATGGAATTGGGCGACGCCAACCCCGACGTCTTCGTCCTGACCGGCGACTTGGCCGAGTCTACGCGCGTCCTCCCCTTCTGGAAGAAGTTCCCCGACCGCTTCGTCGAATGCGGCGTGGCCGAACAGAACCTGATGGGCGTGGCCGCGGGTTTGGCGCTGGCCGGCAAGATCCCGTTCGTCTCGTCGTATGCCGTGTTTTCCCCGGGACGGAATTGGGACCAGCTGCGCGTCTCGGTCTGCTACACCGGAGCCAACGTCAAGATCGCCGGCGCGCATACCGGGGTGTCGGTCGGGCCGGACGGCGCCACGCACCAGGCCTTGGAGGACCTGGCCATCACCCGGGTTTTGCCGGGATTGGCCGTGGTCGCGCCGTGCGACGCTGAAGAGACGCGCAAATGCACGCTGGCTGCAGCCGAAATGAAGGGCCCGGTATATTTCCGTTTCGCCCGCGAGAAATCTCCGGTCATCACGACCAAAGAGACGCCGTTCAAGATAGGCCAGGCGTACCTCTGCACCACGGGCAAGGACGTGACCATCGCGGCTTGCGGCCCCCTGCTCCATGAAGCCCTGCTGGCGGCGCGCGAACTCGAATCAGAGGGCATCGAGGCCGAGGTCGTCAATTGCCACACATTGAAACCATTCGACCACGCGACTCTGGAGGCGAGCGTGAAAAAGACCGGATGCTGCGTCACGGTCGAGGAGCACCAGACGACCGGCGGCCTGTTCGGCGCGGTCGCGGAATCGCTGGCCACGCACCACACCGTGCCGTGCGAAGCCGTCGGCATGCCGGACAGCTTCGGCGAATCAGGCGAACCCGACGAATTGCTGACGAAATACGGCATGCGCGCCAAGGACATCGCGGCGGCGGCCAAGAGGGCAATCGGCAGGAAGAAATGACGTAGGGGCAAATAATCATTCGCCCATTCCAAAAAAAATGACGGAATAAAAATCAGCCGCCCCGTGCATCGGAGCGGCTGCTTTCATGGAAGGCGCGCGGCGCGCCGGAACGGTTCAGCGGGAACCGATCTCGACGAGCTCGCGGGTCTTGCGGAGGATGTCCTGGAACTTGTCGGCGTCGGGTTTCGTTTTCTGCTCGCCGACGAACTTCGACGCCATAGCCAGAACCTTGCGTCCTTGCTCCGGATCCAGACCGTCGACGGCGCGGAAGGCCAGCGCCAGGTAAGCCGGATCGAACATCAGCTGGCTCTAGTTGAGGAGCGGCTGCAGGGCGCCGAGGCTGCCGGCGAGGGCCTCGGTCAGAGCAGAAGCAAGATCCGAATTGAGCTGCTTCTCCACGAGGCCGTCGGCGCTCTCGGGATCGGCGCCGAGCAAGACCGAGACGGCCGCGTTCGCCAGGCAGGCGAGATTCTGGCTACACGCCGTGCATTCTGCCAGATGCCCCTTGTCGCCGCCGTGCGAATCGCAGGCCGTGAGGGCGCGGACGAAATGGGTCGGCGAGATTTCGGAAATCTCTTCCTCGAACAACGCCTGCTCCTCGGGCCTGGCGTAGCGCCCGAGGAACCCGACGGCGCGGCGGTACTCATCCAGGCCGACTGACTTGTCCTGGAGGCCGCGGGCGGCCAGATCCTCTTCCAGACCCTCGGTCTTGAACTTCAGTCCCAGGCGGGATTCGATCTCCTTGAGGCAAGCGGGGATGAAATCCTTGAACTTGGTTTCGGTCATCGGCAATCTCCTTGGAAAATGTGCCGTTCCCTTCTATCAGAAACCTGAAAAATAGTCAACGGCAGCCGAGGGGCTGCCGTTGTTGTAGGGGCGCATGGTCATGCGCCCAAACCTTCAGTTCATGACGCGGGGGCGCCGCAACTCGCCGAGAAGCAGGCGGAGTTCGCCTTCCGCCGGGTTATGGTCGAGCCGGACGACCGCCTGCATGACGCGGAAGTACCAGAGGCCGTATTCCGTCGGATCGCAATTCCGCAGGAAATCGCCGATCGCCTGGAAATGCCCGGGCTGGCCGATGATGGCGCTCCAGCGCCGATGCGCCGCGGCATTGAAGGTCACGCCCTCGTCGGTGAATCGGACCTGCGGCACGTCCGCCACGTAATCCTCTTCTTCCTTACGGCCTTCGGCGACTTCCGAATAGCGGTCGAAAGCCAGCAGATGGAGGAAGTACTGGAAGATGGCTTTGAACACGAACAGGTGCATGTCGCGGTCGATGACCACGGGCGCGCCGTGCGGCGTCAAGTGGGAATGGCTGGCCATGTCGGCCAAGACACGGGCCGCCTCGCGGACCGTGACCATCCCCTTGGGCATCAGCTTCGGCACGAAGTCCGGCTGAACCGTGTCGATGACGAGATGCATGAGCGTGCGGTACGGACGATGCGGATCCGAGATACGCCGCAAGCTCTTCTGCCGGCTTTCCACGAGCTGCCGCAAACCCATCTCGGAGTTACGGTCGAGGACCCGGGCCAAACCCTTGGCGAATTCGTAGTTATCCAAATCCGTGCCTCCTTGTCTGGAAAGGACATCAGAATCTAGCGCCTTACGCTGATTTTGTCAATCCTGGTATCCTGTGTGCAATATGGCGACAAAACCCAAGAAATTCGACTTCCTGGCCGTGGGCGAATCCCTACGGGACGTGTTCTACCAGATAGACGAAGCGACCCTGAGCTGCCAGATCAACAAGGAACGCTGCCTGCTCTGCCTGGAGTACGCCGACAAAATCCCGGTCAAGCAGGTCGTGAAGGTGCCGGCCGCCGGCAACTCGGCCAACGCAGCCGTCGGCGCCTCGCGCCTTGGTCTCAAGTCCGCGCTCCTGACCTGGATCGGCAACGACTACGCCGGCCGCCACGTGCGCGAGGCGCTGAAGAAGGAGAAGGTCGACCTGAGCTACCTAGTCACGGACAAGAAACATCCGACCAGCGAAGCGACCATCATCAACTACCAGGGCGAAAAGACGCAGCTCGTGTATTTCCAGCCGCGCGTCCACACGTTCCCCAAGATGGACGGCGGGCGCTGCCTGTACTACTCGGCGGTCGGGATAAAGCATGCGGCCTGCGACGCGCACGTCAGGTCGCACCTCAAGACGCATCCGGACACTTTTTTCGTGTTCCAGCCCGGGACGACCCATATCCGCGCAGGCTTGGACGCACTGAAGGCGTTCATCTCACGCAGCGACGTCTTCATCCTTAACAAGCAGGAAGCCCAACAACTCCTGGGCGACGGCGAACGCACGCTCTGCAGCCTGCTCGAGGCGTTCCACAAGTTGGGGGCCAAGACCGCCATCGTCACGGACGGCAAGAACGGCGCCGACGCCTATGACGGCGCCGCGCACTGGCACATGCCTGCTTACGACGGCACGCCCGTCGAGACCACCGGCGCCGGCGACAGCTTCGCCTGCGGCGTGGCCGTGGCGTTGCTCAAAGGACTGGAGCTGGAAGAGGCGCTGCGCTGGGGTTCGGCCAACGCCTGGAGCGTCATCCAACAGATAGGCCCGCAGAAAGGCTTGTTGGACAGCGCCGGGATGAAGCGCGTGCTCAAGAAATTCGCCAAGATAAAAGCGACGGCGCACAGGCATTAACCCATCCGTCGTCTCGACCGGAGCGCAAGCGGAGCGGAGAGACCTTCGATTAGGTAGGGGCGAATGATTATTCGCCCCTACGATATTCTTATTAGGGATATGAAAAACGCCGCGGGCAGAGATGCCGCGCGGCGTGTTCGTAGGGGCATGGCGCCCCGTGCCCCTACTTTGATTGCAGGACGCGCTTTTGGCGCAACAGCGAGTTGAAAAAGATGCAAGCGTAGCCGACGAACAGCTGATAGCCGGCAGCCGACCAATCGGTGACGCGGCCGATGAGCGAACAGATGGCGGTCGGGTCTGGCCGACCGCCGGCCAAGGCGCGCAACGCCGGGTAGTCCTCGACGAAAGCGGCCGGGTCCGCCAGGCCATCAGCCGTGACGCCCGGGACGAAGCGGATGAGCGAGACGGCAGCCAGCCGGTAGTCCTCCTCGTCGAACGTCTTGCCTCGGAGCTCCGGGTCATCGACGAAGCTCAGGAGCTCCGGCGCTTCGATGCCTTCGGAAGCCTTGAACTCCTTGAGGCACTCCCTGCAAAAATCGGTGAAGACGTAATCGGACATTACGGACTCCTTTGAGGGTGCGGTCGGTAAGGTTTGATGATTGACCAACCTACGCCAAACCGCCGGTTTTGTCAATGGTGGCCGGGCTGATATCATGGCGTCTGACATGGGCGAATGATTATTCGCCCCTACACAATCCTATGTTGGTCACCACCAAAAAACTGCTCGTGCCGGCGCGGGCCAAGAAGTACGCGGTCCCGGCGTTCAACGTCAACGACCTGGAGTTCCTCAAGGCCGTGATGTCCGCGGCCGAGAAGATGAAATCGCCGGTCATCGTCCAGACGTCCGAAGGCGCCATTGAATATGCCGGCCTCGACTATCTCGTGGCCATGATCCGGGTGGCGGCCAAGGGCAAGATCCCGGTGGCCATGCATGTGGACCATGGCAAGGACCTGAAGACGATCAAGGCCGCGCTCGACGCCGGTTACACCTCGGCCATGTTCGACGGCTCGTCGCTCCCCTATGCCGAGAATGTGAAGAAGACGAAACAGGTCGTCAAATGGGCGCGGGCCAAAGGCGCGTCCGTGGAAGCCGAAATCGGTGCCATTGCCGGCATCGAAGACTTCGTTTCCGTCGAAGAGACGGACGCTCACCTGACCAATCCGCAACAGGCGCTCGAGTTCGCATCCGAGACCGGCTGCGACGCCCTGGCCATCGCCATCGGCACGGCGCATGGGGCATACAAGTTCAAGGGCAAGACACATCTCGACATCGACCGGCTCAAGAAGATCGCCAAGCTCGTTAAAGTCCCGCTCGTGCTCCATGGCGCCTCGGGCGTGATGGAAGACGTGGTCAAAATCGCGGAGCACCACGGAGCCAAACTCGGCGAAGCGCGCGGAGTATTGGATGCGGATATCAAACAGGCCATCAAGCATGGGGTCGCCAAGATAAACATCGACACCGACCTGCGGCTGGCGTTCACGGCCGGCATCCGCGAAGCGGTGGACGACCTGCCCAAGGTCATCGACCCGCGCAAGCTGCTCGAACCGGCCAACCTCCTGATGCGCGAAGTCGCCATGCGCAAGATGAAGTTGTTCGGCAGCGCCGGACGGGCGCGATTGACCGCCTGACAAATCTCGAATAACCTCCGGCCAGGAGGTTATTTTGAAAGTCGCCCTTTTCCTCTACCCAATCACCCCCTACCTGGACGCGCTCCACATGTTCGGCCAAGGAGGGCATGCGAGGCTACATGAACGGGCGGAAGCCCTGGGCCGCATCATGGACCAACGATATCGCCGACGCGGTTGGCGCATCGTCTGGGCGCTGTTCTCTTGCGAGGACGACCCGACCAGGGCGGATGTGTCGTTATTGGCGCCCCAGTTCGACCTGCGGCCGGAGGACGGCATCGCGGTCGTTCCCCTCTCGTTCAAACGTCACTGCACGGAGAAGGTCTATCCTGACGCCCGTCGTTTTGTCCGGAGCCTAGGCGACATCTCGCGCTTGGCGGTATGCGGATTCCATTGCGACGATTGCGTCGAGAAGATCGCCAAAGCGGCATACCGCATGGGCATCCAAGCCAAAGTCCACGATGACCTGACCGAGCACTTCTTCGTCCTCGGTTTCATGGGGAACCGACGCGACGATGTACGGGCCCGTCCCGCCTGGCTGCGGATCGCCAGCCTGCTCGACGAGGACGCCTATGGTTTACGGAGCTTCCGACGACGGATTACCCCGCTCCTCCGCAAAAGCCGACGACACAAGCCCTGGTTACTGCAGTTCTGACGATCAGCCCCGAGATTCTTCGGGGCTTTGTTATTGCGGCGGCAGGCATGCCTGCTTTTGGCGGTAGATTTCCAGCACCTCGGAGACCGACGCGTGGAATCCCTGGTCGAATTCAGCGAGGGCGACCCATTGCGCGTTGTTCGTCTCCTCGTCGTCCATGATGTGCTCGTCGGTCGTCTCGAGCGTGAGCGGACGGCACAGGTAGAAGAAGGAAAAATTATGGAAAGCGCTGTCCTCGGGGTCGTAGTAGAAGAAGACTTCCTTGAAATGCAGGAGTTCGATGACCTCTATATCGACGCCTGTCTCCTCCCAGACCTCGCGCTTGACGCACTCCTCGAGCGTCTCGCCTTTCTCGAGCGCGCCGCCCGGGAACCAGAACTTGCCGGTGTGGCGCATCTGGACCACGAGAAGCTTACCGTCATGGACCACGAAGCCGTAAGCCGCCGGGCGGAGCTGGAGCTTGGATACCGGCACCATGGTTTTGTTGCCGTAGAGGGAGATGCACTCGATCTGTTCGCGTTTCATGCGACCAGGCTAACATCCGGCGAACGCGTCCGCAACGCTTGGCAATCAGGCTGAGGATTGCTATGTTGGGAAAGCCCTTTTCAGATAAGGAGTGCCCAGATGGAAGACGAGCCTGACCTATGGACCTTGTGGGACGCGTGGCACGAGCTCCTCGAGCTGCATCGCGACTATCCGGCCGAGGGGCCGGAAAGGGAACGCGCCGAGTATTTTGCGGCCGCCCTCGAGCGCGGCCTGGAGATCCACCGCGCCTGCGGCTCGCCGGAAGAGGAGGCGCTGGAACGGATCGGTTTGGCGGCCGGGGTATCCGGCCCGACGCTCCGGCGCTGGACCGAGACCAGGCAGCCGGTCCATCCCCAGTTCCACCAAGGCGCCCTGCTCGCCCAGGCTTCGCTCGTCGAGGACCGCATCAAAGCCTGCCGGTCGGCGCTCGCCAAGATAACGTCGCATCTCGAAGCCGACGACTACCGAGCGGAACTCACGGCCTTCGACCACCTGAAAACCAGCGGGATCGTGGCCTTGCGCGATAACGGAGGCGAACTCGGCCGCCGGCTGGCCGAAAAGTTCAACGGTCTCGGCGCCGACAGGCAAGCTGACTTGGACCTCGGGCTCCGCCGGCTGGCGCTCCAGACCATCTGCCGGGCGCTAGGCCAACTCATCAACGAGCCGTCATGCCTCAGGAGGGGCATGGACGCCGACGCGGCCGAAAACGGACGTGACAGCCTGAACTGAAACGTGCCGACCGGGACTCACCGGTCGGTTTTTCGTCCAGACGGCGGCGGGCGGCCAAATCCGGGTAACGCCGGGCGCCGAAAACGATAAGATTCCTCGGTCCAGACTTCACTAATCCCGGATTCCGGGATAAGACTGGATGACGAGGCCGATCGACCGTTTAGGCTTGACAAACAAGCCAAAACATGGGAAGTTGGTCCATCGCACATTACACCCAATTTTCGGCTCAACCATGAGGAGAAGCCTGACATGGAGCTGAACAGCACCCGCCTGCAGCACAAAGAAGCAGACAAAAAGTCGGACGAACAGCTGGCCCAGGAAGCCAAGGACCATCTGGCCGGAAGCGTGCCGTTGCAGGTGACGGCGGAGTTCATCCGCGTCATCCGCCGGCTCGACCTCGAGGAGCTCAACGCCCCCGTGCGCCGCACCCTGCTTACGGCCACTGACCGGCTGCAGGCGCTGACCCAGCGCCCGGACATCCGGCAGCGCGTGACCACGGCCCTGGCCGGCGTGCCGGCCAAAGCGGCACGCAAGATGGAAGCCAACTTCCAGGCGTCGCTCATCGACCAGGTGATCGACTCGGAAGACCGCACGCCGACGGAGTTCGACGAGGCGTTCGATCCAGACGAACTCGTGACGTACTGCGACGCGTCCGACATCCTCAACGGCCTGCTCGGCGAGTTCAGCTGGGAGGCGGATTCGGACCCGCGGCGCGACGCGGTAGCCTCGCTCATCGAATCGTTCCTCAAGGAACGCGGGCTGCACGGCGGCAAGCCGCTCAAGCCCGTGCTCACGCATCTCGATGTCATGGGCGCCATCCCGTCGAACATCTGGAACACCAAGGTGCCGCTCGAGATCCGCGACAGGATCCGCGACGCCGAGATCGAGCAGGAGCGGACCAAGCCCCGCGAGATCTTCACGGCCAAGCAGCGCCTCGAGATCGCGACCCCGCGCATCCTGGTGGCCAACATCCTGCTGGCCGACCTGCACGGCGTCATCCAGCTCGGCCTCAAGAAGATGGGGTTCGAGAAGGACGAGGGGGATTTCCTCGACGGAAGCTCCCCAAAAGCGTAGAGGCGCCCGCGGCTGAAACGGCTGGGAAGGCGGCCGCTGCGGCCGCACCCGAGTCGGACAAGCCGACGGACGCCAAGAACCGCGAAACCGAAGCCGACGAGACGGGCTGGGAAGAAGGACAACGCGAGACGGAACGCCCCGGCGCGACGGAATCGGACGGACCCGAGCCTGATGCGGAACGGACCCCGGCGGAAGCCGAGCCCGACCAGAAGGCGGGGACGCCATCCAGCCAACGCGAGGTCGACCCCGAAGTCGACGCGCTGGTCGAGACGGCCATCGCCTCGGCCCAAGCGCCCATCGAGGGCGTCGCTCCGACCGTCAGTTCGACCGAAATCACCATCGAGGACCTGGAAGCCGAAGGGATCATCCTGGGCGACCCCCCGGACAACCAAGTGATCCAGTCGCGCGATGCGGCCTACCTCGGGGACGACGCGTTCAACGTGCCGAAAGCCCCTGGCGTGGCCAGCGTGCCGCCGCCGGAGAAAGCCTCGTCCTCCTCGTTCAAGACCATCCAGACCCTCCTGCAGCTCGAAGGCCTGACCGGCGTGAGCTTCAAGGAGCTGGAGAACCTGCCGGACGAGGACGCCGAGCTATTCCGCAAGGTCATGCTGCTCGCGGTTTGGCCCGAGAACGAAGCCCAAGCCAAACGCGTCATCATCGACGTCCTCCAGATCCTGCAGCCGCGGCTCAAGAAGCGGACGCAGTGGATGGCGGCGACCTTCGCTGAATTGCGCACGGCCTTCTACGTCGAGCTGTACGAAAAAGGCGGCCAGCTCAAGCAGTTGGCCGACAGGCTGCGAAAGCACTTCGGGGATCCCCCGCCCCTGCCCAAGCAAGCCATCCCCCGGCCCGATGCGCCGCCCAAGACCGGAAGCCTCATCGGCAAATCCGGCAAAGGCAGGTGACACCCGCCCCGACAGCGACTCGCTGTCGGGGCTTTTTCTATTACGAAAGGGCGCGATGAATCGCGCCCCTAGAAAACATCTTCATCGGAACAGGCGAAGGTAATTCGCCCTACCAGCTCCCGCCGCCGCCACCACCACCTCCGCCACCCGAACCGCCACCAGAAAATCCGGAGCCGCCGGAGCCGGCCGAACTGGGCGGCGAAAAGGCCGCAGCCGAGGCGGCCGAATGCATGGAGCTTAGGCTTGAAGCCAGGATTACGGTATTCATCGACGAGACGTTGCCCGTGGCCCAGTCCGGCGGCGGCAAATTCATCGATGCGAATTGGGCAGCCCATTTGTTCTCGACGCCGAAGACGATGGCGTACGGCAGAAGATCCTGGAACTGCTCGGGCGTGCGCTCCGGGGCGTTGTGGAAATCCATCCGGTCCTTTTCGGTGACCGAGAGGAACCACTTGAATCCCTCGATGTCGGTCAGGACCTGGGTGCCTTCGGCCGTGCGCCGCGGCATGACCCAGCCGAAGACGGCGACGATGAGGCCGGCTACGAAGGCGCTGAACGAACCGAGGGTGTTCGCGCTCAGGACAAAACCGACGAACACAACGGCGGCCGCGATGGCGATATAGGCCGTCCGGACCAGGGTCGGGTTCTTGTCGAACAGTTTAAGGGCATTGACCTGCTTGGCGACCTGCGATTTGAAGTTCGTGACCGTGGCGTAGAACTTGCCGTCCTTAAGGTCGTCGACCGATTGCCGGTCGCCGTTCTTGAACAACCCGGTGAAGATCGTCTGCTCGTAATCCTGCAGGCCGAGGTTCTCGCCTTGGTTCTGCCGGACGAAGGTAAAGGTCTGGCTCTTGCCGAACAGGCCCTTCTTCTCGCCGAATTCTATCTTGAGGAAACCGCGGCGCGCCAGGTCGATGATGGTGGCCGTGACCGTGCGGTCGGGCACCGTGCCGGCGGTCATGGACGCGCCCATCAAGGCCGGGGTCATCCCGCGCGGCGCTTCGTATTCGGGGATGACGGTGTTGAGCTTGGCATCCTTGCCCTTGGTCCACCAGCGCCAGAACATGACGGCGAAGGCGATGAACGGCAGGAAGAGGACGAAATTGTCGGCCAGGAGCATCTTGGCCTTTTCCCAGAAGGTCGGGGCCGGGAAATTCCGGCCGCCGTAGAATCCCCAGACGACGGTCAGGCCTTCCGACGGTTGGAGCACGCGCTTGGACACGAAGCTGGAGGCGGAGGACTGGTAAAGTTCTCGGGTGGCGCAATCCTTTTCGGTCGAACCGTACACGCCGGTGAAGCATTCGGTCCGGACCTCGTCGGGCTGGATGGCGTCGAGATAGCTGAAATCGATCGACGCCTTCTCGATGGGCACCTGCCAGCCGTTGCCGGTCACGTTCCAGTAGAGCTCGGAGTGGGTATCGAAGAAGTTGATGGCCCGGTCGGTGGCATAACGGATGGCGTAGGTATGCGCTCCGGTGACGGTTTTGTTGGCGTCGCCGATCTTAATGTCGACATTCCCGCCGCCGCGCGACACCTCGTACGGTTCAGGTTGGCCATCGCGCCAGACGCCGATGACCTGGAGATGGTAGTTATAGTTGCCGCCGTTGCGTTCATAGGCCTCCGGGATGTAGCGGTAGATGCCGTGGCGGTCAGCGTCGCCGAAGTCGTATTCGATGGATTCCTCGAACACGAGCCGGCGGCCGCCGTCGGGCTTGACCGTGACCGCGAAGTCGCGGATGACCTCGGCGGCCGAGGCCAGGCCAGGCAAGACCGCGAAAGCCAGCGCCAAAGACAGGATTAAAGCCAGTTTTTTCATATAGGTATCAAATGCGGCTACATGGTAGAATATGGGCATGAAACAAGCCAGGAAAACCCGGTCGGCTAAGCCGGCCTTCGACATCGTCACTTTAGGTTCGGCGACGCGCGACGTGTTCATCAGGAGCAAGGCCTTCGAACGGCGCAACGACCCGGGGGCCCCGGACGGGTTCGACGCCTGCTTCCCGATGGGCGCCAAGATACCGGTCGACGAAATCGCTTTCCAGACCGGCGGCGGCGCCACGAACGCGGCCGTGACGTTCGCGCGTTTCGGCCTCAAGACCGCGTGCGTGAGCCGCGTCGGCGACGACCTCGGCGGCCGCGAGATCCTGACCGAACTCAAACGCGAAAAGATCGACGCAACCGGCATCCAAATCGATCCCAAAGAGCATTCGGCTTATTCGGTAATCCTATTGGCCGGCTCCGGCAATAGGGCCATCCTGGTCCATCGCGGCGCCGCGCGCAGGCTGGATGCCAAGCGCATCCCGTGGGACAAGCTCCGCGGCGGCTGGCTCTACCTGACCAGCGTCGCGGGCGACGCCAAGACGCTGCGCGCCGTTTTCGGCCATGCCAAAACGTCCCTGATGCGCGTCGCCTGGAACCCAGGCAACGCCGAACTCGACCTCGGTTTCGACCGTCTGCTCCCCTGGCTCATGCAGACCGACGTCCTCATCCTGAATCGGGACGAAGCGGCGCATCTGGCAAACCTGGCGCCGCGCGACCTGCAGCGCATCCTGAACAAGCTCGGGCCCATCCCCCGGCAATGCCTGGTGCTGACCGACGGCGCGCATGGCGCCTACGCCCATCTCCGCGGCTCGACCTGGCACGCGCCGGCCATCGAAGGCAAGGCGCTGAATACGACCGGCGCCGGAGACGCCTTCGGTTCGGCGTTCGTGGCCGCGCTCATCAAGCAGGGCGACGCCATGAGCGCGCTCAAGGCCGCGACGCTTAATGCCCACGGCGTCGTGACCCACATGGGAGCCAAAGCCGGCATCCTGAAAGCCTTCCCCGGCAAAGCCGCGGCCAAGGTCAGGGTCCATCCGTACAACGCATGACCTCGCTCCACCGCCTTCGTGATTTCCTGAACGACAACCAGATCCTGCTGGTGCTGTTCGCGCTGCTCGCCGGCGTCATCTTCCCCGAACAGCTCCGGCCCCTGAACGCCTACACCACCCTGCTCCTGATGATGATCTTCCTGGTGTCGAGCCTGCGGCTGGACCTGGGGGAGCTCAAATCCTACGTGAAGGATTGGAAGATGCTGACGGTCACGAACCTGAACATGCTCGTGCTCATGCCGCTCGGCATGTGGCTCCCCTGCTGGCTCTTCGCCCCGGATTGGGCCCTAGCCTTCCTCATCGTCGGGGCGGCGCCGACGGGCCTGACCATCGCGCTCGTGGCCGACCTGTTCGGCGGCCGGCAGTCGCTGGCCATGCTCATCGCGGTCACGACTTCGCTCCTCGCGCCCTTGACCATGCCGCTCGTGCTCTGGCTGGTGATCGGCAAAAGCGTCGACTTCCCGGTCCTGAGCATGTTCGGCTCGCTCCTGCTGACCATCGTCCTGCCCTTCGGGGCCGCCATGCTCATCAAGCGCCGCGCCAAAAAATTCGTGGCGCGCCACGACCTGGCCTGGCGCGAGATATCTCTCATCCTGTTCGGCGTCCTGGTCGCCGGGGTCACGGCCGACGGCATCATCGGCTCCAACTACACCTTCAACCCGTACGACCTGGGCATCATCATCGTCATGACGGCGTTCATGGGCGGCATCGCCTGGTTCGGCTACGCCACGACCTACTGGAGGACACCGGCCGAACGCATCACCATCGCGCTTTGCCTGGTCTACATGAACAACACGGTGGCGCTCTACATCGGCGGCCGGTTCTTCGCGGAACAGAACGTCGTGCCCAAGCTCATCATCATCCTGACCGCAGTCAACGCCCTGCTGCCGCCAATCAAATGGCTCGCGACGCGCGTCATCAAGCAGGACAAAATCGCCAAACCAAAAAGGACCTATGCCAAAAGCTAATCCGTTCGCCAAACCTATGCCAAAGCCATACGTCTACGTCACCCGCCGGTTCGCCGATTCCGGGATAAAAGCCCTGAAGGCCAAAGGCTACAGGGTCGAAGTCTTCGCCGAGGACAAAGTCATCCCGCGCAAGACCCTGCTGCAGAAGGCGAAAGGCGCGGACGCCATCCTTTCCCTGCTGACCGACAAGATCGACGACGAAGTGCTGGCGGCGGCCGGCAAACAACTCAAGATCGTGGCCAACTACGCGGTCGGGTTCGACAACGTGGACCTGGCGGCGGCCAAGAAACGCGGCATCCCGGTCACCAACACGCCGTCGGACAAGGTCAACGAGGCCGTGGCGGAACACACTTTCGCGCTCATGATCGCGCTGGCGCGGCGCATCCCCGAGGCCGACGCCTTCTCCAAAGCCAAGAAATACACGGGCTGGTCGCCGACCCACTTCATCGGCACGGACCTGTACGGCAAGACGCTGGGCATCATCGGCGCCGGACGCATCGGCTCGGCCGTGGCGCGGCGCGGGGTCAACGGGTTCGGGATGAAGCTCGTCTATTCCGACATGCGGCAGAACGTCGAGGTCGAACGCGAGTTCAAGGCCCAATACATGACCAAGGAAAAGCTTCTCCAGACGGCGGACTTCATCTCGCTCCACGTACCGCTCCTCCCCTCGACCCGCCACATGATCTCGACCGCCGAATTCTCGATGATGAAAAAGACGGCGTTCCTGGTGAACACGGCCCGCGGCCCGGTGGTCGACGAGAAGGCCCTGCTCCGCGCGCTCAAGACCAAGCGCATCGCCGGCGCCGGCATCGACGTCTTCGAATGCGAACCGGCCATCGATTGCGACCTGACCGACAACCTGGAGCTCCGCTCGTTCCCCAACGTCATCCTGACGCCGCACATCGCGAGCGCCACTATCGAGGCGCGCGAGGCCATGGGCATGGTCGCGGCCGAGAACATCATCGCCGTGTTGGAGGGAAAGCCGCCGCTCAATCCGGCGAAATAATCCCGTTCCCAAGATATTCCGACCCGAAACCCGGCTGTACAAGCCGGGTTTCTGTACTATATGCTGTTCCAATATGCTGAAGCCGAAAGAGCCGCAAATCATGCCGGCCAACGACAACCGGATCGCCGAAAAAGAGCAGCTGAAGCTGGTGTTTTGGATCGAGACGGACGTCGCGGGGAACGAGACGGGCAAGGCCTATCCCATCGCCCTGGATCACGACGGCCGGGCAGACCTAGGCAAGCTGCCGCAGGAAATCAGGGAAACCCTGGAGACTTTCGGGACATTCGACAAGCTTTCCGATCGCCGGATTTTCCCCAAAGACGGGGCGCATTTCCTGCGCTCGTTGTTGGATAACTCGAATGCGTACCTGCGCATCCGCCGAAATCCCTGACCATATGCTGAACCCGGACAACGCGATGGCCCGACCGCCAGCGGCAGAGACCCCGGCCGCGAAACCCGAGGCCAAAAAGAAACCCGAGCGCATCCTGCCGCCGGATTACGCGCGCGAAAAGAACCGCCGCGAAGCGGTCGGGCGCCTGGCTTTGGAATCCCGTCGCTTGGATGACGAGTTCGGCCGGATCTTCACCGATCCGGAAAAGCAGAGGCGCATCGAGTCCTTGAACTCCGGCACGGAAGTCGCCGCGCGCGAGACCATCGGCGACGGCGGAGTCAACGCCATCACCCGGCGCCGCTACGAAGGGACACCGCCCATCGTCGCCTACGTGAAACCGCAGGCCGGAGAAACAGGCTATCGCTACGACCGGGCGAGCGACAGCGTCATCCAGGTGTCGCGGCACTGGGATCAGGCCAAACACCGCATCATCACCACCGAAAGCGCGTTGGCGTCAGGCGCCAGCGGCGACCCGATGGAGCAGAACATCGTGGCGAATTTCCGTTGGCGCTCCGAGAACCATGCCAACATGGTCCAACAGATGGCCGATTTCTACCGGATCAAACCGGAACAGGTCCCCTACAGTCCGGAGACTTTTTCTCCGCGGCTCGGCGTCGAAAGCGGCAAAGGCGCCATCCGCGAATATACGGCCAGCCGAGTGGATGCGATCCTGGGCCTGGGCGTGGTCCCGCTGACGGCCCTGCGCGCGGAAAACGAGATGCGCGTAGATCCCGTAACCGGCAATGCGACCAAAGGGCTCGAGAACGTCGACCTGGTCTCGGCCCAGGAAGCGGCCCCGGGGAAACCGCTGGACGTGACGACCTACCGTGAAATCATGACCCAAGGCCCGAACCATCCGGGCGCCAGATCCTTCATGCGGATCGCCGCGCTCGATTACCTGCTGAAGAGCCTGGATCGGCACAACGAGAACGTCTTCTATGACCCGGCGACCAACCAGTTCTCGGCCATCGACAACGGTTTGAGCATGGGGTTGTCCAGCGGAGAACGGGCGGGAGGACGGCCGCAGGAAACCGACCCGATGCGTTCCATACCGCTGTCGGTCATCATGAAGCATCCCGGCTGGCAGCTCGACGACGAAGCCCGGGCCAACCTCCAGAGGTTCCACGACATGGCCGTGGCTTACCTGGCGCGGCGCGAGGAGCTGGGCAAGCGCGCCCAAGAACGGGCGGCGTCCGGCCAGCTGTCCGTCGAAAGCATCGGCCAAGAGATCGACGAGGAGCTGGAGCGCGAGGAAAGCGGGCGGGAATTCAAATACCTGACCAAGCTCTTCCGCCTGCAGTACGAAAACAACGCCATCGCCAAACGCGAAGGGTTGGAATTCATCCTCCGCCTGCGCAAGCTGCTGAAAGACGGCCGGCCGCCGCAAATCGCCGAGACCGGCCAAGCCGGCGAGATGATGCCGGTCGGCGTCTACTGGCCGGATGCGGCATGAGGGACTGAAAACGAAAAACTCCCGTCGTCCGGGAGTTTTTCGTTGGTGGACCGTGCCGGATTCGAACCCGCCCTTACCCACTTACTCGGCGGTACTGGCCAGGCAAGAAACGCTGAGACGCTGTCAACCGTGCGGAGTCATTGCCTTGCTGCGAGCCGTTGGGCCCATCTAGATCGGCCTCGCATTGCATAATCTGGTCACCAGAATGGTCACCAACCAGCCCGCTGAGAGCACGCTCGCGAGAGCGGCGGCGGATGGCGGATCCCTGTACGCGACTCAAAGGCCGAGCCCAGGAATTCGAAGCGCTATCCGGGAGCCTGATGCCCAGTATCTGTCTTGGATATCCGTCCGGGCAATTCATGCACCACCACAGACTGGCGGCAGATATAGACCGCCCGTTGTGCGACGTGTCGACCACGGTAGCGGCGGGCAAAACAACTCAGGATCTCCGAACATGATAGAGATTCCGAGTCCGGACTCGCGTCCACGTCAATCGAAACGAGAACGTGAGTGTCTTCATCAAGCGGGAATTCGATCCAAGCTTCAGATTCCGCCATGCCGCTCTCGATCGCAGCTCGTCGCTTGGACCTCACCGCCGGATTATCCCACCACCCCGCGACGACAGGGTCGAAGCTTTCGGTCCCATACCAAGAACCGCCGTTCTCTCCGAACTTGTCCTTAAGGTCCCTCAGTACCAAGTCTGCCGCGCGACGTTGCTTCGCGCCCTTCACTGGTAGGAGAATGCTTAGTCGTGATTTCGTCTTCACGTCCACTCCTGGTTTAGAAAAGCGGGGTTCGAAGGAACCCCGCTGCAAGTCAGCACTGGACTATCGCCCCCGGGATTTCTCCCTGAGCACTCGCATTTCGGCAGAAAAGAACCCAATATCTCGCTCCGCCTGAGCCCCCAAGTGACTAGTAGAATATCCCACCGGCTCGTCTCGATAAACGGCCAAAGCCAACGCTCTTGCTGCTGGATCCAACCACCTTCGAGAGACGACGCGTTCGAAGTAACCGTCAATCTCCGGGACTGTAGAGGGCGCATTGTCAAGTATCGCTTGTAGATCCTCGGGAACTGCGAGTCTCCAGTCGTCATCAGGTCTGTTCCTCATCTGATCCTGATGGGCACCGGTGTCTGCTTGTGTTGGGAATAGTGAAGGTGCGGATGACGTTTCCGCTTCCGGCGGCCCTGACGAGCCGCCATCCGGCTCGGTCTTCCCAGTCTCGCTCTGCCCTTCACCTCCTCCTGATATCGAATCGGCAGGGGCGCGTCGGAATGCAATCCCATTGGGAAGGTACGGGTCCGACTCGGTTTCGCCGACCCGGTCCGACGCAGCATGTTCTGTTCTGCCAACGCCGGAATGACTAATGCGTATCACGAATTCGCCTGTTTTGTCAAGGGACGATCCCCGAATCCCGTACTCCATGCCTACTGCCATACCGTGGAGGAAGGCCACAGTTTCCTTCCTGGAACGCAGGACGACCGAGGTCGGCGGCAGGCTGGTCGTTGACGCCCTGCCGAGGTGACCTCTCTGGGCGACGTCGTTGGTGTTACGAGTGAGATCCAAGGCAAGAAACGCAATCGCGAATTGAGCAGTAGCTGCCGGCGTCGCCGCCGCTCGTGGATCGAAACTAAGATATGGGTGAGCGATTGCCGCAGCGAACTCCGCTGCGCGTGGCAGTTCGGGGAGTTCGATCGCACGGAACGCGACAGGCAACTCGCGGCACCCCTGTATTGCACCGAAGAGCTCCTGCGCGATCCCGTGTCTTGTGTACGCCAGTTCCATAGCTTTCTGTAGGAGGCTAGCGGGTATTCTTGGGGGCTCAACGGGACGGCCAAGGTCGCGATACGCCTGCTCTGCGTCTTCGCGTTCGATCCAACTGCGACTTCGGGTGACCAGCCCGCCAGATCTGTCGAATTGAATCGACCGAAGCACGTCAGCAACGCCCCGCAGTCGCTCAGCGTCGTCGGCGGTTAGTACGTCGTGATCCGCAATCACCCGCGCGTCCGTCAAGGCATGCGTGAGCGCGAAGACGGAATACGACGTGACCGATCGGAGGCCGTGCCAGATCGGCAGCAGGGACTGCGGCAGGTGGTCAAGAAGAAACGCGTGATGAACATCGCCGGGCATCCGGCCAAGCGCACGATCGAGCAGAGCGAGGTAGTCTCGCTCCGAGAGGCCGCCTGTCATGTGCTCGGCATGCGTGCGGTCAAGTGCTTCCAGGTAGTCGTTGAGGGGTCCTGCCGGGTCCATGAACATGGCTCCAGTGTCACCAAGACGGTTCGATCGCTGATCCACTACCACCGGCGCATCCAGAGCTGCAACCCCGTGACGGAGCACCAGCAGTCATGCGGGCACAACGCCCGTGCGACCCCGTCCTTTCGGAGCGCTTCCGCCGGCCGTTCCCTCGGGAGGAACAACCTCCGCACTCATCCCCGCGGAACTCCGTCGTCCGCTCCCGTCCGCGAGTCGTGGGGACCGTCCGTACTCGGTCGTGGCACCTTGGCGGTTTGGCTTGCTGTGCCGCCGCTAGACTCCTCCTCGCCGTCCCATCGGATGAGGCGACCCGTCGCACCGTAGGTGCGGTCGACGTGCTTGTGGTCTTGCAGCTGGTCATGGCTGGTCGCAGCTAGGCTTCTCGGCAGTTCCTGCAGCAGCGGCCGACCGTACAGCTTCAGCAGGCGGACAACCCCATCAACGTCCCGAGCGCTTCCCATCGTACCCGCATCCCGGATGATGGCGAGCGCCAGCCGGTCTGCACGCTGTTCGTCCCCGAATACTAGGAGTGCCTCCAACAGCAGCCTGCGCGTGAGGATCACGGCTGCTGGCGCCGTGGCCGGGACGAGCTGGGACGCCTCCTCGAGCCGTCGCAGGGCATGTGATGACCGCTCGTGCGGCCCGCGATGGACCGTGAGGCGCAGCTCGACGGCTCGAGCTATCCAGCGCCCGACCTCGTCGCCAACAGCCTCCGCCGCAGCGCGCGCCTCTCGCGCCCAACCGATCCCTCGATCGACATCGTCGGTTCGCCAAGCAGCAAGAGCCAGGCAGTACAAGGCACGGCTACGCCCACACGCCGCGCGTTGACCATCAAGCCCCTGCAGCACGGCGAGTTCCTGCTTGAAACGTTCGTTCGCCAGCGCATGGGCGCCCCTCCGGTAGGCGACAGCCCCGAGTTCATTCAGGCACGCAGCGGCGCAGATCCGAGCGTCGGCGGTGTCGCGGTCCACGAAATAGTCCAACGCCTCCTGCGCACGCTTTTCGGCCTCACCGAGGCGCCCCATGCGCCGAAACCACATGGCACGGACACGTTGCGAATCGGCGCGGACCCTCGGGTCCCGCGAACGCGCGGCACGGTCCATGGCTTCCTCCGCGATGCTCACCCAGCACCCCCCGCCAGATCCTCGCTCTATCAGGTCCTCGACGGCGGCCAGTGCCTCTGGAGTCGGCTCGCCGTCGAAGACGGGCGGCCCGGGGGCACACGGTTCGAGCGCCTGATGCAACTCGCTGCGCTCGCTCAGAAGAACGTGCAACGCCTCATGGTCCACGATTTCGATCTGCTCGGACCCCACCGAGATCCTCCACGGAGAAGAGGTTGGGCCGTTGGGGCAGTCGATGATCGAAAGGCCCCGATCGCGCAAGGCGGTGACGATCTTCCAGACCTTGGTGCCGACGCTCGGAAGCTTAGTGACGCGCGTCCAACCAGGCGCTTCTGCCATGATATCGGCATCGGTGCGGTAGCCGCTGGCGCTTCCGTCGAGCCTCGCTGCGACTAGGTACGCGATGAAGCCCAAGTAGCCCGGCGACTGCGAGCGGTAGTCGTTCGTGGTCTTGCCGACGGTCCAGGTGACAGTTCGAGCGCGCACATCTAGGCGCAGTCGTGCCGAGTGTAATTCCTGGAACCCGACGGGTGATGTCGATTTCATGCCGACCCATCTTGGGAGTGTGACGAGCAGACCACTTGCGACGCTCGAACATACAAGGAGCGGTGAGCGATGTCGATGCGATGGGCAGAGCGGGATCCTGCGCGGCTACAGCTCGAAATGAAGCTCTTGGGCACCGCGGCGAACGGCCGCTTCGTCAGGGTCTCGGGGTCGCTCGCATACGACGAGGATGTCGTCGCCGAAGGGACGCGCTTCGGCCTTCGTCTGGTATACCCCGCCAATTTCCCGTTCGAACCGCCACGAGCGCACCTCCGCTTCCCGAGCTTGCCCGTCACGGCAGCGGTCCACCGATTCGTCGACGGCGGCCTGTGCCTTCACGGCCCCGACGAGTGGCACCCGAGCCAGACCGGTCTCTGGCTCCGCAACCGCGCGATCGGTTGGCTTGCGGCCTTGCTTGAGTACTCGCGAACCGGCGTGTGGCCGAGCCTCACGCACTAGCAGAAGGAGAAGAAGATCATGACGAATCGCAACAGCAACGGGGGCGTGGGCGGACTTGCCAGGGAGATCCAGCGACGGCTGGCTGACGCGCAAGGCGACTCCGGGGCGACCGCGCCTGCGGCACCGCCGGCTCCGCCACCGCCGGACAATCAAGGGCTGCGCGTGACGAAGGATGGGCAGCTCGTGCCCCCGGGCCAGGCCGTTCCGCGGGATGCGGACGGCAATCCGGTGTCATTCTCGACCATCCCCGACGCCACCTTCCACCAATCGATGGATCTGCGATGAGCCCCGTGGTCTTCATCGACAAGGGCGTCGCGCACGCCATCCGCAGCCGGTGCGAAGCGCACGAGGTCGAGGACGGCGGTGCCCTGATCGGCTCGCCTGACACCTGCGACGTGGCGGCGGTGCTGTTCGCTCCCGCCAATGTCTCGCGCTCGCGCTCGCACATCACTTTCCGCGGCGCAGACTGGGAATCCGACCTCCGTCGCGTCTGCGAATCGAAGCCCGGCTCCGGATGGATCGGATTCGTGCACAGCCATTTCGGCTACGAGTCGTTATCCCCCGGCGACCACGCCCAGCTCGCGCGTCTGCACGACAACCCGCGCGTGCCGAAGTCCGGCATCCTGGCGGTTCTCGCGGTGAAGAGGGAGGCGGGCGCGCCGCTGCTGCGGGGTTGGCTGTCAAAGGCCCCCGATGTGCTGGTGCCCGTCGAGCTGTTCGAGGTCGACGATCCGAAGGGCGCCCGCGACCGGGCCAGCGTCAACTCGCTGCAGACGCCGACGCTGCCTCGCCATCTGCTCGGCGCGGACAACGAGGTCCGCCGCTTCGAGATCGAGATCCGAGACTTGGAGGCCGCCGGATGCAGGGTCAACGCCAACGTCGCGGAGCGTGGTGTCGAGATCGTGCTGGAGCACCCTGATACGCGCGGGCGCCTTGTGCTCATCATCCCCGCCGAGGGGTGGGCCGCGCCCCCCTTGGTGATCGTCGAGCAGAATGACGTGCGCGGCGAGCCCGTCTTCGGCCCCCTGGCGTCCATCCTGTCCGCGTGGTGCTCGGCGATACCATTGGCACATCTCGTCCGGTACGCGCGGGCTCGAGGCGTGTGGCCCCGCAATCCCAAAGCCGTGGAGAAGCCGCTGGTGGGAGGTGCGCCATGACGGAATCACGCGCGATGGCGCAACCTCATGCGGACCGCGGCGCCCAGGACCGCGGGTTCCCAGTACCGGTCGGATTCGGACCGCAGGCGCCGCGTCGAGACGTGGGCCGCCACGAAGGGGTATCGCACCGCGAGCTCGAGCCTGATCGCGACCGTCGTCGTGGCCCCGATGCCGAGGGCCGTCGCCACTTCGCAGCGGCTCGTCTCGATCGGCGAAAGGTTGGCGCGGGCCGCGGCTCGATGGACCGACTGCGCGAAATCGGGCGCACCCGGACCCGTCGGAGCGGCGGCATCGAGCAAGACCACATCGGCGGGACCGAAGCGTTCCAACAGGTCGGCGGCCCACGCGATGGCCGCGTCCATATCGGCCGCGGCAACGGTGACCATCCTGCGCGTCTTCATGGCCACGATCTCGCCATGCACGACCGCCGCGCAGCCGAGGTATCGCCGGGTCGCGGCGAAGCCCAGAATCGGGCGTGAATTGTCGCGCTTCGAAAGGCGCCCAAGCGTCTTTGACGCGGGTGGAATGGATGACGTAAGGTGACACCTCCTTTCGGTGAAGTTCGTGGGCAACGAGCACACCTCCCACCGAGAGGATCGCCCGCAAGGGCGCCCGAGGCGGATCGTTTAGAGCGGTCCGCCTCTTCGGTTTCCATGCACCAGTTGCGGGATCACGATACCGAGCCTCATCGAAGGAAACACGGGGACAGATAGCCCCGTATGTGGATAACCGCCTTGTCCACAATGGGGCCATTTGTCCCCGTGCGGCCCCGCGAGGGTCCGGGTACCGTTCGCGATGTATGAAAATGCCAACCAAATCCGCGGGATCGGGAGCTTCCCCGATCTTCGAGACAAATGCTACCGTCCATCATGTGCTCTGCGCTGCGGCCTTGACGGGAGAAGAATCCCGAGCCGCAGCGCCCGCTCTCGCCCCTTACAACCTATGACCGAATCAACTGCAACCCTACAGCGCAAAGACGCTGCGGACCATGGCTGCGCAGTCGCGGTCCCGCGCGACCTGATCACGGCGGCGGAAGTCGCATCGAGGCTCGGGGTGGCGAAGAGCGCCGTCTACGAGTGGGTCGCGCGTCGCGATATCGCATACCACCGGGTCGGCCGCCTCATCCGCATCCGCGAAGCGGACGTGGCCGCCTTCTTGGACCGTAACCGGGTGGAGTCCGCTCCCCGCCGCCGCTATGGCCGCTATCCGCAGGCCTGATCGGGTCGACGAGTGGTGGGTCGATTTCCGGTTCCAGCATCGGCGCATCCGTAAACGTTCGCCCGTGCAGACGCGGCGCGGCGCAGAGCAGTTCGAGCGCACTCTCCGCAACGACTTCGCGGCCGACGCCGAGGCTGGGCGGGACCCATTCGAGGGTCCTCCACCGACGTTCGCGGAGTTCGCGGAACGGTGGATGCGGGAATATGCCCAAGTCCGCAACAGGCCATGCGCACAAGCCGAAAAGCGGTCCGCGCTTCGGCTACACCTCCTGCCCACATTCGGACGGCTGTTTCTGAATGAGATCACGACGGCACGGATTGACGCATTCTCAGGCGCAAAGACGGCATCAGGGCTGAAGCCAAAGACAATCAACAACCTCCTGACAATCCTCCGTTGCTCTCTCGCCGTCGCGCACGAATGGGGCCTCCTCTCCGTGGTCCCCCGTGTGCGCTGGCTCCGGGTAGCGGAGCAGCCGTACAAGTGCCTGAAGCGCGATGAGGTCGAACGCCTGATCTCCATCACCCGCCCAGGATACTGGCGAGCGCTGGTGACGTTCATCGCGGACACAGGCGTCCGATTCGGCGAAGCCGCGGCCCTGCGCTGGTCGGATGTCGAACTTGAGTCGGACGCTCCTTGCGCGCGCATCGTACGCGGATCCGCTCGCGGCATCATCGGCCCGACGAAGACTGGCCGCGTTCGCACGGTCCCCCTCACGCGGCGGACTTGCAGCGAGCTTCGCTCGCTGAGTCAGCGCAGCGAGCTTGTCTTCGCCAAGCTCGATGGCGGTGTCGCCCGCTCGGAACACACCTGCGATGTCCTGCAGCGCTACTGCGATCGCGCTGGTGTCCCCCGAGTCGGATGGCACGGGCTTCGCCATACTTTCGCGACGCTGCTTTGCCAAGGCGGAGTGCCGCTCCGGAACGTCCAGGAACTGTTGGGGCACACGACCATCGTGATGACGAGCCGCTACGCCCACGCCACTCCCGACGACCTCCGATGGTGGGTGTCGCATGTCTTCGACCGCTGGAACACAGACGCGGTTGGTCACCTAATGGCCACCAAGCCTTCCGAGGCCACCACGGCGTCGACTCCTCTGGCGTCGACGGCGCTCACTGAAGCGCAAAACCCGACCTGATGGTCGGGGTTCACATGGTGGACCGTGCCGGATTCGAACCGGCGACCTCCGCGTTGCAAACGCGGCGCTCTACCAACTAAGCTAACGGCCCTTAGCCCCGCGAATATACAGGCCAGCGGGGAGCAAGTCAATCGCGGACAGCCCGCCGGGAGACGCCGGATTTTTGCTTTTTCCGACATTCACCGTAACATGGGGCCTATAAAGATCCTTCGACTTCGGCCCGTCGAACGGGCCCTCGCCCAGGATGGCATCCTTAATATGAACCCCAAAAAACTTCTCAAGAAACTCACTCCCCGCTGGGCGCTCTCGGCTTACCATCTTTCGCTCGCCTACCTGGCCGCGGCGCGCTACGGCTTCCCGTCGGAAAAGCTGGTCGTCATCGGCATCACCGGCACCAAGGGTAAGACTACGACCGCGAATTTCGTCTGGGCGGCTTTGATGGGGGCCGGGTTCAAGACCGGGCTCATCGGCACGGCCAACATCCGCATCGGCGGGCGCGAGGAGATGAACAAGCACCACATGACCATGCCCGGGCCCATGATCCTCCAGCGCTACCTGGCCGAGATGGTCAAGGCCGGCTGCACCCATGCGGTCTTCGAGGTGACGAGCGAGGGCGTCAACCAATGGCGGCACATGGGCATCAATTACGACTACGCCGTCTTCACCAACCTGACGCCGGAACACTTGCCGTCGCACGGCGGGAGCTTCGAAAAGTACAAGGCGGCCAAGGGCAAGCTTTTCGCGGCGCTCGCGAAAGGCAAACGCAAGACAACGGACGGACGCGAACTGCCGAAGACCGCGATCATCAACCGCAACAGCGAGCACGCCGACTTCTTCCTGTCTTTCCCGGCGGACAGGAAGGTCACCTACGGCTTGGGGCAAGGCCCGGACTTCCCGGCCCAGGACACCTTCACGACGCCGGCCGGCGTGGCGTTCAGCGTCAACGGCGAGCACTATGTCCTGCGCATCATCGGCGAATTCAACATCCTGAACGCCCTGCCGGCCATCGCCATCGCGAAACTCGAGGGAGCGAAGCCCGAGGCTATCCAACGGGGCTTCGACGACCTGCTGGTCATCCCGGGACGGATGGAGAAGATCGACCTGGGCCAGCCCTTCACCCTGTTCGTGGACTACGCGCACGAGAAGGAAAGCATCACGGCGGTACTGAAGACGGGACGGGAGTTGGCTAAGAACACGGGCGGCAAAGTCATCATCCTGCTGGGCGCCGAGGGCGGCGGCCGCGACCCGGCCAAGCGGCCGATCATGGGCGAACTCTCGGCCAAGCTGGCCGACCTGGCCATCGTGAGCAACGTCGACCCGTACGAGGACGATCCCCTGCCCATCGCCGAGGACATCGCCCGGGCGGCCGAACAAGCGGGCATGGTCCGCGGCCGCGACCTTTCGGTCATCCTGGACCGCCGTGAAGGCATCCGCCAAGCGCTCGCTTCGGCCAAACCCGGCGACGTCGTCCTGATAACCGGGAAGGGCGCCGAGCAATCCATCGTCATCGGCGGCAAGAGCTCGCCGTGGGACGACCGTCTCGTCGTAAAGGAAGAGCTGGCCAAAATCCTGGGCAAATAACGGCCCAACAAGCCTCTGGGGACCCGGTCCCCGGCAGGGTTGATTTAGCCAACTATACGGTTTATACTGGTTTTGTTATGACCCAATGGAACAGCCTGCTCAAAACGCTCGGCTTCACGGACAGCGAAGCGCGCATCTACCTCATCTCGCTCGAGATGGGCCCGGCTTCGGTCCAGGACATCGCCCGCAAAGCCAAAGTGTCGCGCGTGACGACCTACGCCGTCATCGAATCCCTGACCGAACGCGGCCTGATGAGCTCGATCCAAAAGGGCAAAAAGACGCATTATTCGGCCGAATCACCGGAACGGCTGGTTTCGTTCGTCCAGAACAGGATGCAGGAGATGGAAAGTACGCTGAAGGAAGTCGAAAGCGGCATCTCGGACCTGCGCCTCCTGCAACGCGGCGAAAAACCTGTGGTCAAGATCTTCGAGGGACAGGAAGGCATCAAGGCCATCTTGGACGACATCAAGGCCACCAACTCGACGATGATCTACGAGCTGGGCAACGTCGACGCCATCAACAACATCTTCCCGCAGCTGGACGTGATCAAGCCGTATAAGCAGGAATTGACCCGCCGCCGGGTCTCGTCGAAGAGCATCTACATCTCGAAGAACGAGTTCACGCCGCGGCCGTTCGCCGAAGTCCACTATCTCCCCGAGGACTACCAATTCACCGGAGACGTCACGGTCTACGGCAACAAGGTCGCCCTCTATACCTTCAAAGGCAAGCTCATCAGCGTGCTCATCGAGAGCGAAGAACTGGCCCAGACCTTCAAGGAGTTCTTCCGGCTGGCTTTGACGGGCAAGGGCCTGTCGCAAAAAAAAGGGCCCCAGAGCTAGTGTGCCTTGGGGCATCGGTCGAGTTGCAGGCTAGGCCTGCTTTTTGTTCAGCTCCACATCCTCCCGCGTTCTCCTTTGGATCTCGCGGAGTGTCGGCTAGGTCGCGCCTGGTCGGTCTTTGCATGCAGCGAACCAAAGAGCTATTTGCCCGCCTGGTCAAGGGAGGAAGGATGGCGCTAGGCCATTCCCGGCACGAAGCCTTGCTTCCCCACCCGACACCAGCGCCTGTTCCACAGAAGCCTGTGGGACGAGTTCGTGGCTTGCGCCATCGGTTCCGATTTTTGTTTTTTCGCTGCGACGCAATACCCGCAGTAAGCCATGCCAAGTGGAAGCCCTTTTTGGGGTTGTCAGCCCTCATTTAATCCGACTTGGCTGCCTCCCTGCAGGAAACACCTGACCTGACGCTGACTTCGCCTACTCCTTTTTCCCGTTTGGGTTTTTGGTCCATGACCTTTCCTTGGTCCGCACACGGCACCCTTTCCGTATGCACCTGCAAAATAGCGCTGACGAGGCCTTCTGTCAAGCCGATGAAGCCCCTCTGCCGGCCTGGTTCAACGGCGTTTTCCGGTCAAAATCAATCATCACTACTTACAATTTATTGGGCTTAAACAAGCCGAATTTTGAAATGTTTATATTTTTGTACATAACCATATTGACAAAATCATAGATTCGTGGTAGATTCCTCGATTCAACGTCAGCCGAAGTGGCCGTGAAAATTCGGGATACGCGCGGAATGCTTGTCCGCGGGTAATCCGGATCGGACACCTCCCCTCTCGAATAGGCCGAATCGCCTGGCCGATTCCGGAGGGGACGATGGCGGCGGAAAGGGTTCCGTCGCCGGGCAGCTCCTGGTGTCCGACATGGCACTTACACTGTCTCCGTCAGAAGCCCGGCAGGTCGTTTGCGCAGCGTTCGAGGGCAGGCGCCCCGAGGACGAAATCCTCGAGATCGCCCTGAAGCTCTGCAACATCACCCGCGAGAAGTTCGTCTATCTCAAGGGCGAGATGCGCAGCGCGAACGTCGGCCGGGACCGTTTCGCGGTCCTGACACCCACCGGCGGACAACGCCGAAGGAGATAAATGTTCGGCTGAGAGACCCGAACCCGCCAGCCGTGGCGGCGACAGGCACCAAGCCCGGGGATGAACTCCCGGACAAAATCACGGCGAATCGGTTCAGGGCCCTTCTTGTCAGGCCCCAATCTGGACAGGACGCATAGGCGGAACCCTATGGACTCGGGCAAGGCCCTCGACCTTGCCCCGTCTCCCGAAACGACGACGGGCGTCGCGGTTCCGGGAGACGTCGCGCCAGACGCGAGGTCGAAGCGAGGCAGCTATCGCACTTTACATGACCCAAGGCTGTCTCCGCGTCCGACGGCAAGATCGCATTGCCGCCAGACGCAGGCATGGTCAAGGATAATGGATTTGCCCGTCTGGCATCTGCGGACGGGATTCCATCCGAGCTCACGACATGCGTCGCGGAATCGGATGGAGGATGGATGATCAATTCCGATCTTTCGACCCGGGCGTCCGAAACCCGTAACCCCAACCGCACCGTGGAGCGCATCCACGGACTCGAGCGAGACAAGGCGCGGCGGCTCTTGAAGCTCGCCAAGCGCGGCCAGCGCGATCCCCGCGAGAAGCTGGCGCCGGCCTGGCTCTTGGGCCACGAGACGCCGGGGCTGCGGCGCGAGAAACGCAACGCCGTCGAGCTGTTCCTCGGCCAGCGGACGGACGAGCTCTGCGAGGAGCTGCGTCGCCGCGAGGCCGAATCGCCCCAGCCCGGCGACATCTGGTCCGGCTACGACCCGGACGGTTACGGCTACTTGGCTTGGCTCCTCATCTCCAAGGACGAGGAGACCGGCATGTGGCTCGGACTGCCGCTGCGCTGGTTCGGGAGCCTGGGCGGCTACCGCCTGAGGCCCGAAGAGCCGTGCGGCCCGATCGCGCTCGACGCCGGCCCGGTCGGCATCTGGCAGCGCCTGCAGTGGCGCATCGGATTCGTTTCCCGGGCCACGCTGCGCGACCTGCAGATCAGCCACCGGCGGCCGACGCGGCGCTGACCCCCTTCCCCCGAAGCGACTTCGCTTCGGGGCTCCGGCATAGATGGCGAATCTTCGTCCTCTGTGGAGGAGCGACGCACTTTTGACCAAGGAGACTCTTGATGGGGAAAAAGACCCTGTATGACGAGATGAAGGCGGGCGTAGCCAACGTCCCGCGCCGACCCAAGGAATTCGAAGGCAACCGCGCCAACCCGAGCATCGTCAGGGCTCGGTTGAAGGAAATCGCCCGGGATCCGGAAGCGGGAGACGACGAATTCCTGACCAACCGTTTCAGCGGATTCAGGAACAAGCGCGGATTGGTGAAGTTCTCCGTCGGGCCCGTCCGACGCTGGCTGGAAGCCCAGCATCTCCGGCCGTGGGACGACATCCGGCGCGAATTGAGGCAGGAACTGCAAGGAATCCCCAAAGTCCTGCTCAAGGATTTCACGCCCAGCGTCTTTGACGGATCGAAAGTGGGCTTCTGGTCAGCTTGGGTCATCGGCGAGCTGGACGGTGAGGGCATCTTCCACAGCAGGAACCGCGCCAGCGGACCGATCGGCAGGACGATCCGCGAGTACCGCAAGCTCGACCGTTCCAAGCTGCCGCACCTGGCCGAAGGCTGGTACATCGGGGCCGTCGGCGAACGCCTGTACTGGTTCAGACGGGTCGAGAAGACCATCCTGGAACCGCGTTACGACCTGGACGTCACCTGGATCAAGACGCATCTCGCCTTCCCCCAGGGCCCGAAGCTCACATCCGAGGAAGCGACGCACTTCAGGAGCCTGGAACCCTGGGTCCGGGAGCGGCTCATGGATCGGGAACTGGCCATTTACGACTATCGGACCAAGCAAGCGGCCTGAAGCGACGAGGCGACCGTGACTCACGGCCGCCTCGATTTTTTTGTTCGGTAAGAGCCCTTCCCTGGCCCGGAACCATCGGCTAAACTCCAACCATGCAACGCCTTACCTCGGTCATATTCTCCATCCTGCTGGGTGCCGTGGCGGTCGGCATCGGCATGGGCATCTTCCTCCATAAGGCAAATACGGACAGGCAACGGTTGGAGCAGGTCGCGCTCGAAGCGCAAGGCAAATCTAAGGAAGCCCAAGACCGGAGCCAGCAGGCCATCCAGGAAGCCAACGCCAAACTGAAGGCGGCCAACGACGAAGTCGCCAAAGCCCAAGCGACGCTCAAGGCCGTCGAAGAAGAACGCGCCCTGTTGGCCAAGGCCGAGGTCCTGGCCGAGCCCAAGGCCGAAGCCCTCAAAGGCTGGCCGGAAGCGGTCAGCCTGCCGCTCGGCGTATCGCTGCGCTATCCGCCCAAGAACGCCATCGAGGAAAACGACGAGACGGCGCTGACGATCGCGGGCGAACCCAAGGCCGGAAGCTCCAGCACCACGCCCGAACTGCGCTGGCTCCAAATCACCCCCTACAGCCAAAGGCTGGAGAGCGAGCTGGTCGGCGCCATGGCCTCGACCACGCCCGTGCTGTTGGCGGCCCGCGGCCGACTGCTGAAAGGGACACGCGGCCTGACCCAAGCCGGCGAAACCTATGTCCTGAAAGTCAGTTCGCTCGGCGAAACGACGCACTTGATTTGGGTGCGCGAAGTCGGCAAGACGCCGCGCGACAAGACCCTGCAGCAGGTCCTGTCGACCCTGAACTTCAAGGATTGACGGAAATAACCGAAAACTCCCCGCCTGGCGGCGGGGAGTTTTATTTCCAGTCTCAGACGCTCACCGCGGGACGGGCGAAATCGACTTTGACCAGGCGGCCTTCGACGTCCTTGTTGTCGAACATCTGGATGGCTTTCTGTCCGCGCTTCTCGTCCGCCATCTCGACGAACGCGAAACCGCGCGGACGCTTGGTCTCCTTGTCCTTGGGGATGAAGACCGACAAGACCTCACCGGCCTGCGAAAACATGTCGCGCAACTCTGACTCGCCCATGCGGAACGGGATTCCGCCGACGAACAATTTATTCGGCATATCTCATGAAGATTAAGAATGATTCCATACGTTGGCGCATGACCCATCCTCGACCTAGGATGACCCGCCGGGGCAAGGACGATTCCGTCCTCGGTCTTCCGCCCGTATCCATAACCACACATAAAGCAGCTCGGGACAGACGTAAATACCCTGATAGAGTGTGGATAAATCATCGACCTATGTTGCGCGATAGCCACCCGGGAATCTGCGGACATGGCGCTTCCTTGATGCCGACGGATCCGTCAGCCCGGAAACGGATGGCGATTTTCATTTTCATTGACGCAAAATATTCCGCAACCGGTTACGCGATTCCGTGCCGCAATCGGCGCTGGACATTTTCGGCAGCGAAGCTTGATGCGGTCTACGAAAATGCTTGACAGCAAAAAAGTATGGTATACTGGTGTCATGTTCGTCTATTGCGTGTCGTAGCGCAAAGAGCGACATCGAACCCGAAAAAAATCGGGACGAACCCAAAAAGAAAGGAGGCGTACATTATGGCAACCAAGAAGAAGGCCAAGAAGGCGGTCAAGAAGACCACCAAGAAGAAGGCGACCAAGAAGAAGAAATAGTCCTTCTCCTGCCTAGGAGGAAACACCCTGCGACGATCGTCGGGGTGTTTTCGTTCCGGGCGATTTTTTTACAGCAATTTTTCCTGACGCTTTTCCGCGACGCCTTTCGCCTTGACCACGCCGAATTCGCCGTCATACCCCGGCCGGATCTCGACCTGGCCGGCGCGCATGTTCAGGATGGCCGAAGCCAGCTCTGCGCCGGCCAATCCAACCAGCTCCTGAGCCGGTAAATCGAGCAGAATCGGGAATTCCCCGTATCCCGAGGCCAAAAGCCCGTCTAAAGCGGTTTTTACGCGTTTTGAGGCCTTCCCTACCCCATAAACATCGGCGATGAGCTCGGCCAGCGGGACGGAGTAGCGGAACGGGACCGCGCCGGCCGGACGTGGCGGGCGGGCCGGGCGGTCAGCCAATTCCTCGACCCGGCTCAGGACGCCGACCGTCAGCGGCTTGCCGCACTTAGGACATGCGCCCTTGAGGCGTTTCGTCTGCTCCGGTTCGCACCAGAATCCGCAATCGCGATGGCCATCGACATGGTACTTGCCTTCTTCGGGGAAGAACTCGATGGTCTCGACGAATTTTCCCGTATCGCGCTCGACGAGGATGCGGCGGAGTTCGGGATATGACGCCTCTGGCATCTCGAACACGTTGGCTTCGCGGCCGAGGTTGTCGAGCGAGTGGGCATCCGAGTTCGAGACGAGCAGGACCTTGTCCAACATCGAGAGCCGCCAATTCATCGGCGGGTCGGACGACAGGCCCGTCTCGATGGCGTGGATATGCGGCGCCATTTCCCCGAAACATTCTTCGATGGAGTCGAAGCCGGATTTGGAACCGAAGATCGAGAACCATGGCGTCCAGGCGTGGGCCGGGATGAGCAGGCATTCCGGATCCGCATCCGACAATATCTTCAACAACTCCTCCGA
This sequence comes from uncultured Gammaproteobacteria bacterium, assembly GCA_964415965.1. Classification (GTDB taxonomy): domain Bacteria; phylum Patescibacteriota; class Patescibacteriia; order 2-12-FULL-60-25; family 2-12-FULL-60-25; genus CAIKNB01. The sequence continues at coordinate 7,021 of CAYQCK010000001.1, read as the reverse complement.
ATCGAGGCCGACGATGGGCCGACCGTCGCTTTTGAGGTTGCAGCCGCGGCCGAGCAGCGAAGCGGTGAAACGGTCGAGCGCGGAAAGCGACGGGAACAGGAGCACGTGGTGCTGGCGGCGGACCTTGCCGGCGCGGGAATAGATGCAGGAAATCTCGGTCGTCAGCAGGAAACGCGTCGGGGAGGAGCTGCCGGCCAAGGAAAATACGCCTGATCCGGTCTCCGTCAGCTCCTGGCCGATGGAGGCGCGCCAGGCCGGGTGCAGGCAGTCGCCGGTGCCGACCAAAGCGATGCCCTTGCGGACGCAGGCCGCGGCGATGTTCGGCAGGGTCAGCTCCTTGGAGCAGCCGCGCGACCAACGCGAATGGATGTGGAGGTCGGTGATGAGGCGCATAACGCCCATAGCTTAAGGCTTGGCCGGGGAAACGTCGAGCTGGCGGGATACGCAAACCCCGGGTCTTGGCCCGGGGCGTCTATATTCCGTCATTTCTTGTAGTCCTGGATGGCTTTGGCGACTTTCCCGTCAGGTTTGAGCTGCTCGATGAACATGATCTGCGTTTTGTTTATCTCCATCATGTCTTCCGGGCCGTGGAGTTCGTTGCCGAGTTTGAGCAGGGTGACGTCGCCGCCCGTCTGGCCGGAATCGGCGTTCTTCTGGATGTAGAAGATGTTCTTCAGGACCAACCGCCGATCGTCTTCCTTGGAGATATTGCCGAAATACGCCTGGCCGTTCGACAGGAAGATGCCGTAATAACCGCTGCGCGAAGGGATCGAGGCCAGCCGCCAGAGCGCATCAGCCGCGAGCGACGCCGCGACCAGGACGACGAACAGTCCGAGGCCCAACGCGAGAGGTTTTTTGATGGAATCCAGTTTCGGCATATCGGGGAATCATTTCTTGAAGTCCGCGCCGACGATGACGAGGAAATCGGCCTTGCTCGGGCTCTCATCGGCCGGCAATTGCCCGAGCTGGGAAGTACCGGCGACGGAGTTGATGGTTTGGAGGCTCAGGGGCAATTCCTTGTCCGTCATCTTGACCACGATGGTCTGCGCGTAATCCTTCTTCTCGGCATCCGTCGGCTTCAAGGCATCAAATCCGAGCTTCGCCAGCTTGTCCGACAAGGCTTTGGCCATGCCCGGCGTGCCGGTGCCGTTCCTGACCTCGACCGTCGCCTCTTCCTTTGCCTGGACGGCGGTTTGGGTGCTTGAAGCGGCGGCATCGGCGGGCTTCTCTCCGAGGGCCGTCGGCGGCAGGCTGATGGGCAAGACCGCCAGGATGATATCCCTATCCTGGGAATACAGGATGGCTTTGTCGGACCAGATAAGCAGCCGGTCGCCGTTTTGGGCATCCTTATAGAAAACCGGATTTTGGCGCTTCAGGATCTCGACGTCCTGGATGGTGGCCACGGTCGGATCCTCGCCGGCTTTCAGGACGATGTGCTTCGAGACCTTGTCGATGAGTCCCCGGATGCTTTCGGGCGTCCCGGCTTGTCCGGCATCCGCGGAAACAGACGTCTGCACGGGCTTCGGCGGCGATTTGAACCAAACCTGTTTGACGCCAAGGACGGCGGCGGTGAGCAGGATGATGGCGGCCAAGACGAGGCCGAAGGGCGGTATCCGGACCGCACCGACAGCTTGCTTAGGCGGGGTGACGACGTCTTCGACGATCGGTTGTTTTTGGATGGAAGTTCGGCGCATAAAAAAAATTATCGTTGGTGTGAGTATACAATATTCCACGCCATCTGGAAATTCCCAAAACCCCGACGCTCAGGGCGTCGGGGTCGCGGTTTCGGTCGGGGTCGCGGTTTCCGGAGCGGGCGGCGGTTCAGCCGGCGCGACCGGTTCGGCGGGCGGCGGCGTTTCAGCCAGAGCAGTCTCGCTTACCGGAGGCGCGGTTTCCGGAGGAGGGACGATTTCCTGGACACTGGGAGTTTCGGTCGGCGCGACGGGGTCTGTCGGGGCCACCGCCTCTGCCGTCGGTGTCGGGGTCTCGTCGGTCGGAGCCGGTTGCTGGGTTTCGGTCTGAGCGGCCGGCGGATCCGCGGGTTCGGACGACTGGTCGGTCGCGCCCGCGACGGCTTCGGTCGTGGTCGAGACCTCATCCACGGTCGGCGGGGTCGAGGTCGACGCCGCGGCAGTGCCGTCGGCCGTGCTGGTCGCGCTGCCCAAGGTCCCGACCGCGATCCAGTTGAAGCGCAGGGTGCGGCCGCAGACCGACGGATCGAGGCAAGCGCCTTCGTCGACATCTATCCTGAATCCATTGACCGTTTTCTTGGAGATGTGGAAATGGCCGTGCCACGGGGCGAAGAATTCCTGGACGTCCGATTCCGGCGTGACGACCACGACCGGGACCGTCTGGTAAGGCTTCTTGAACTTGACCTCGACGTAAGACTCGCCGACCGGGATGTCGATGACGCCGGCCGAATCTTCGGCCAAGACCACATGGCCGGCCAGGCGGACCGTGCCGCCGACCGTCAGATCGCCGGCGATGACCGCCGCCGTGCGGACGACCAGGACGTCGATTTGGGCCAGGCGGACATCCGACAACGTCTGCAAACCCTCGGCGACCTGCGGATTGACCGTGCCGCCCGCGACTTCCAGCAACGCCCCGATGTCGCCGGAAGCGGCTTGTTCGATGATTTGGGTGCTGGTCGTGTCGCCCAGGAATCCGTCAAGCTGGCCGGCTGAGTCGGCCGCTCCTGAACCGAAGTAATAACCAGGTTGGACCAATGTAACGACCGTACCAGTGACGACCGACGAGGTCGAAGCACCCTCCGGCAAAGCAAACGCTTCGGCGGCGCGACCAATTATGAAGCCGGCCCGGGTGGCTTTCATGGCATAGCCGGTGGTCGAGGCGGAGGTCAGCGGATCGCCGGGCTTGACCAGACCATTCTCGCTCGAGAACTTGACCGGCACGCGACCGGCCAAAGCGACCGGAACCATGCCCTCGATTTCCTTGGCCGAGAGCAAGAAGCCCGGCTTGGTCGAGATGACGCCGACTGCCCGGCTGTCATAGGGCTCAGTCGAACGTTTGACGGCGCCGTTGACGATATCCAGCGAAACCAGATCGCCCGACACCAGGTCAGGCTCGGCCGCCGGATACATTTCAGCCAGATCGTAGGCGCCGGCTTCGGTGATGAGGCCGTGCGACAGCTTGAAGACGCCGCTGTTAATGTTCTCCACCGCGCCTTCACCGGTCCAGTTGTAGGCCTCCTGGGCGAACCACATGTTGCCGGTCGAGGAACCGGCTTCGAAAGTGAATTGGTTCGAGACAATACGCGACTTGCGGTAGTACCAGACCTGGCCTTCGTTGGCCGTATTGCCGCGTCCGGCATAGACGATGTTATTGAGGGAGGCGAAAGCGAAGGTACCTTCGAAGGTGCCGCCGCTTTCCGTGGTCGTCGCGTATGACGCGCGGAATTCGGCGATATCACCGTCGCCGGCGGCCGTACCTTCGTAACCCAGCATAAGGACACCGTCCAAACTCGCAACAGCACCAAGTTTTGTCCAGGTACCAGCCTTATTCAACACCTGCGAATAATCAGTGGCTCCATCGCACAACAAGCCGTTGCCGGCAACGCCCGGGTTGCAGGCATAGAGGTCGGCGTCACCGGCTCCGGTACCTTGGCCCACGAACAATCGGTTATTGTACACGGCGGCAGCCTCGTTAGATTCGTAACCTGCTCGATTGACCGCTGCACCCCAATCGGTCAGGTTATCGCAACGTTCGGCATCCCCGGCCAGCGTCGGATCGCAAATATAGACATCATTGTCGCCGGACGAGTTCGCGCCCATGAAGGCATACAAACGGTTCAGATAGACCGCCAGAGTCGGAATTTGGCTGTAGGCACCGAGAGTGACGGCGGCCCAATCAAGGGTATTATCGCAGTCGTTCGCGCTACCGGCGGTTGCGGGATTGCAATAATAGACAGCATTCTGCCCGTTGACGGCTTGGTTATCGGCCGAGGCATATAGGGTGCCGCCATAGACGACCAGCTGGCGGATTACCTGATAAGTCCCTCCGAAGGCCGTGGTCCAATCCCCGCTATCGCATTTCATGGAATCGCCGGTCAGCGCCGGATCGCACATCCTAACATAACCCAAGCCTGCGCCCTGGCCTTCGCCGATATACAGCCTGTTATTGAAAACCGTCATAGCCGTGACCCGCGAGGCGGTCGCGCTGTTGGTTGAAGTCGCCCAATCGGCGACATTGTCGCAAATCTGGGTATTTCCACCGTTTTCCGGATCGCAAACATAGACATCGCCATCGCCCACGCCATCGCCCATGCCGGAATATAGATGGCCGTTGAAGACCTGCAGGGACCGGACCGATTCATACGACAGGTTCGGGTTGTTGCCGAAAGTCCAGTAAGTCGTGGTGACAGCGGCAGCAGAAGTCATCTTGACCTCGGTCTCGACCTGGAAGCTGCCGCTCGGCACCGAGATGTTGCCGGTGACGACCAAATTGGTTGCGGTGACGTTACCGGCCATCAGGTTGCTACCGGAGGCGTTGGTCCAGGTCAGCGTAGCAGCGTTCATCTGGAGGGCGTTAATCTGCGTACCCGAGGCCACGTTGAAGCCGAACCACGAAGTCGAGGTGCCGTTCACAAAAGTCAGGTTCGTCACTGTCCCGTTGGTCATGGAACCGTTGACCGCGAACAGGTTGGTCGAGGTAGTGTTGGTGCCGGAAGCGTTGGCCCAGGCCAGATTGGTGAAGTAGGCGTTGGTCGAAGTGACATTCGTGGATGTCACGCTGCCAAACCAAGCGTTCCAACGCAGGCCGGAGTTTCCTAAGGTGAAGGCCAAATCGACTGATGGATTCAAATTCGAATTGACTGCGTTCAGTACGGCTAAATCAGTAGTCGTGGCGATGCCCAGCTGGACCAACGAAGCGAACAGGTTATTCGTGGTGACCGTCGCGCCGGTGGCGAAGATGAAGGTCAGGCCTTGCAGCGCGGCCGTGCCGGTGACGGTGAGGTCCGACTGGACCGTGAAGGCTTTGGTCGAGGTGCCGCCACCGAAGGCAATGTCCTTGGTCGTGGTGTTACCGGAATTCGTGACCGTCTGCAGGTTGGGCGAGGCACTGCTCGGGCAGTTGGTGCCATCCAGGAGACAGACGGCCACGCCGTTCACGAGGGTGTCTGACGGCAGGCGAGCCGCCGCGGTGACATACAGGTTGGTCCCGGTCGTATTGGTGCCGGAAGCATTGGTCCAGAGCAAAGTCGAGACAGCAGCCGTCCCAGTTACCGAAAGCTGGGTTGCAGCCAGCAGGTTCCCGGTGGCGTTAGTGAAGCTGATGTCCTGGAACTGCGACATGCCAACCACATGCAGGGTCGATGACGGAGCATCAGTGCCGATGCCCAGGCGGTTATTCGAGTCATCCCAGTAGAAGTTGGCGGAATCATCAGTCATGAACGTATTCGAACCGAAGGCCACGCCGCCGTTCTCGATTCTGCCGTCTTTCGCGGATGAAGGATTAGACAGGATTATTCCGGTCGTCGCATTCACCTTGACTACATTGCCGACGAGGACGGTGATGTTCGGGGCAATCGGCCTGACCGAGGTCACTGCACCATAGGTGACTGCAGACAGGTACAACTGTGCTCCCGCCGCAAAACTCGAGGTATTCAAATCATGCACCAGGCCATACCGGGTAATGTAACCGTGCGACCCGCTCGGGATGTTTTCCGTCGCCATCCCAAGAACCTTAGCGGTGGCTTCGCTGTCGGCCCTGGACAAGGCGACGGTCGGGTGGCCATCGCCGTCTTCTCCAGTGACATACACCACCTGGCCGTTGGAAATCGGCGAACCGGTCTGGTTGAAGACCCGGGTCATGGTCTCCTGGCCGATGTTCACAGTGATGCCGTCATGATCATTGTAATAGGCCAAAGCCTTATCGACGCTGTCGTAAAAGAACCTGCCTTCGAGGTACGCTGGATTGCCGGTCGAGGTGGCAACATCGATGTAATGCCCCGTGGCATTTGCGAAGGTCAACCCTTGCAGAGCGGCCGTGCCTGTGACGGTGAGGCTACCCTGAATCGTGAAAGAGGACGTCGAAGTGCCGCCATTGAATGCGATATCGCGGGTCGTCGTATTTCCGAAATTCGTGACTGCCTGAAGGTCAACCATGGTGCCGGTCGGGCAGTTGGTCCCGTCATCCAAACAGACGTTCACGCCGTTCACCTTGATGCTCGAGGCGAAGACGTTCGAGGAAGTGACGGTCCCTGAGGAGAGCCAGGTGCCGGTGGCGCCCGTGAAGGTGAGGCTCTGGGCATACAGGTTGGTCGAGGTGGTGTTGGTGCCGGTGGCGTTGGTCCAGATAAGATTAGAAAAGCCATTCGGCTGAGCACCGTTAACCACAATTTGAGTAAACGTCGCCGTTTGCACAGATAAATCTGTAAATGACGCAGTCTGTCCGGAAATACTCGTAGTAAAGAGGTCAGTCGAGGTAACGGTCGAAAAATCGCCTTTGAACCTTAAAGATTGGATACCTAAAGTCACCATGTTATCCGCCGTTGGCAAAATCCAATTAGTCGATGGCCCCAATACTATGCTACCCGTAACCGAAGTCTGCAGGGTCAGATTGCCGCTCGTGGTATGGACCAGGAAATCGCCTGATTCCCGCTGGATATAACCATCGCCATATTCGGTTGAATTCGTGCCGACTCTGACCGCGCTGGCCGAATATAGTCCACCGATAGAACCCAAGTAACCTTGGACGATTACATCATTTCCATCCATCGCAAAACCGGATTTTAGTCCACCGCTATAGGTAGTAGTACCTACATATAGATTTACGCTTGTCGCGTAACCCAGGAAGACCGATGACACGCCATTTGTACCGTAATCATATATTAACCCGGCAGTAGCAGAAGAGTTTCCGCCGAGCAGCAGGTCACGAGTCGAGGTGGTCAAATACACCGTATTGCTTGAGGTCGAATCAGTCCAAATCATGTCTGGTGAAGAATACGTCGGGCAATTCGTCCCGTCATCCAGGCAGACATCCACGCCGTTCACCTTGATGC